>NZ_DATEXC010000074.1:0-3511 GCF_035257265.1 Glutamicibacter sp. | reverse complement strand
GTCGAGAGAGCAGGGCAGGGCGTAGTAACCAATGGTGTTAGTCTCTGACATACTATGAAATCATGCTAGTATTGTACAAACTCCATTCAGCGATCGAGAGCGGCACGAAGCCCGACGCGTAGGGCTGGAAACCATGCCACTGGACCAGCACATTGAAGAGCGCCATGGTGAAGGCGAGACGAGCGTGGAAATAGGCCCAGCCCCGGTGCATCACCTTCTTCAAGTGGCACACGACAGTCAGCATCGACAAGACTGTCTCGACGAGCATGCGATCCTCCCACGCGCCGCGCTGACACAATTTGAGGTTGGCAGGATCCCCCTCGGCGGCATGGAAGGCGGTATCACTCAAGACGATCATGCGTCCGTCAACCTGTCGAATCAGCCACTGGAAGGTGTTATCGGCGACATTGGCCGCTGCACAGTCCCACCCTACCACCAGGCCATACTGGTTTAACAGCAGACAGAGTTTGCCGCCGACAATCCAGCGATGGTTGGAGAGGCCTTTGCGACCAATCTGCTGGGGACTGCGGCCCTCGCGCATGGGGTGGATCAGCTCGATGCCGTAGGTGTCGATGACGCCGAGCACGGTCGGAGCGGCCAAGAAAGCCTGCGTCCAGTCCTGATGGGTCTTCAACAGACGAAAGAGCCGCGTGCGCTCGGGCAGGCGGGGAAACAACGGCCGATAGTCGCGCGTCAACCAGCGATAGAAGGGACGGTTGCCCACGCCTTTGAGGGCATGGAGCAGTCCCAAGGTGACCACCTCACTGGGCCAGAGATGCGCCTCAGGGTGTTTGGGGATGGTGCGCATCTGCTCATCGACCTCGTAGAATAAGGCGGTGATAAAATCGATGGTGGTGGTCATAGACTCCTCCGTTCCTGGCAGGGTTGCGCGCTTTCTACCAGCGTGGAGGAAGTACATGCCCATGACAATAAGGCCGGCAAGGACTATTGGGTTATTGGTTTGGCAGAGACTAACACCATCGGTTACTATGCCGTCATCATTCGCGTTGCTTTTTGTTTGACGTATCTAATATGGAGATAGGATAGCTCAGCATACTAACGGGTTGTGTACCTGAGCCCTGCGGATAAATCCCACAGGCTCACCCGTCGACTGTCACAGGAGCAAAAAGGCCTATGAGAGAGGGCTTTCATGGCCTCCCAGCGGCCCCCGAGCCCTGATGCCGCCCTCGACGCAGACCATACGGACGCACGTCGCCACCTCAGGCTCTCTTCCCTTGCCGCTTCCCACCACCCGGCTTGCTCACACCCCTGCTGGCTGGGGCCACGGTGGCACGCGATAGAGCAGCACTTCTTTCAGCGTCCACACATGATCGGTCAATCCGGCCGCCATCGCCGGTGTACACGGCTGCCACCGCTTCGCTGAGCCACTGCCCTTGGTCGACTCAGGCGCAGCCAGAGGCAAGCGTATGCTGGCATGCGGCAGGCAAAAGTTGTGGTAGCTTTGAAACAACACCAGATGTTGTCCCAAGCTGTCCTCGCCCTTGCAGAGCGTGTTGGCCCGACGGCTGACTGCAGCCACCCGCTGGCGCAGGTCCAGATTGAGCCTCTCGACAAAAGCCGTATTGATCTGCCAACCGCATGCCGACAGCACCTGCGTGACCCGGTCTATCGTCCCGAAGACCACCCGGTGTTTGACTCTCACAAGGCGTCTGCGCCGGTACGACTTCACCCCCTGCGCATAGAGCAGCTGGGGCAGGGGCATCCAGCGGGGTTTGGGCCTCGGGCCTGTGGCTTGGCGCCGTTCCGGTTGACTCCAAGAGCCAAAGTGCCTCAGCAAGGCGGTTCCATACTCCTTAAGGCCATCGGTCAAACAGAGCGGTACACAGCCCGGTGCTAACACCTGGACCACCTGATGCACCACGCGTTGGGCCATCGCCAGGGTGCGGGGTCCGATCTCAGTCGCCAAGAGCAGTTTGCTCTCCGGGTCGATCACCGTCCACACCCAGTGGCGAGAACGCTCCAGGCGCTTGATGGCGTTGTCTTCACTGATCTCGCCGTTGATGACGCCGCGCAACACCGCATACAACTCGTCAAGTTGCAACTGGTTCACGTGCACATTGCAGAGAAAATAGGCGGAAAAGGCCTTGAGCTGCTCCGCTGCTTCCACCAACCAGTGCAAGACGGTATTGGGGTCCACCTCGAACACGCGGGCGGTGGCGCGAATGCCCAGGCCCTCCGCCAAGCACGCCAGCACGTGGACAATGAGCTCCACCGCTGCTTGCTTGCCATGAAAAATCGTGCCGTGGTGCTCGGGAAAATAGCCGTCGCATGCGGTGCAGTGCAACTGACGCCAGGGGCCGCCACTGGGATGGCCATTGGCCCGCAGGTTGTTCAGCCCCGGCCAGCCGCAGTAGTCACAGCCCAGATGGGGACAGAAGTGCATGGACGTATCCACCGTCCGGGGGCGACGGTTGGTGGGCGGCATGGGATCGGGCCGTCGCAGAGACGCTGGAGCCGTATGCAGGGTCTCTTGGTCACACAACGCACAGTGAGGCTTTTGCGTCAGGCCCGCAAACGGTTTAGGCTCGGTGGAGCGTTTGCGCTTGGGCTGCGCTGGCACGGCTGGGGTGGTCAGACCCGGCTTAGACCAGGTGACATGCAACATGACGAAGAGCCATATGATGGCTAACAGAGCGAGTTGGTAGTAAAACAGGTGTGAGACCATGGCCTTGCCCCCTCCAAAACGGGTTGAGTTGGGGGCATTGTACCCGGTTTGGGGGCAAAATAATTATCCGCAGTGGTCGGGTACACGACCCGCCTATGATATGTTCGTCAGTTATGCGCACGCTGATGACGAAATCCCCGCCGGGGCCAGGACCGGTTGGGTAACAACGCTGGTCGAAGAACTCAACAAAGTGCTGCGGCGCAAGCTCGGTGGCAGCGGCGCAAGGATCTGGATGGACCACCAGTTGGCCGCCAACGCCAACGTCCTGGACACGCTCCTTGCGACCCTCAGGGGCAGCAGAATTTTGTTGCTCGTTATGTCGCCCGGTTACCACCAGTCCGTATGGTGTCAGCGGGAACTGGGGAATTTCCTGGCGCAGTCTGCAGCTGAGAAACACAAGGACAACGTCTTCGTCGTTGACTTCGAACCAGTGCCTCGTGAGGCATGGCACAGTGCGCTGCAAGTACTGACGAGCCTACGGTTCTGGGAGAGAGGGTTTACCGATCAGGCGCCGCGGCCTCTCGGTTTCCCCGTGCCAAAACCAGATGAGGATAACCCCTACTGGCGCAACGTGAACGAACTTGCCCACCTGATCGCAGAATACCTGAGGCAGCATGCTGCCAGGCCACCGGAATCTCGCGCCGCCATCCTGTTGGCAGAGACGACTGAGGACCTCCTCGATCACCGGGACGCGGTGGCTGTGTTCTTGCGTCAACAGGGGGTCGATGTGCTGCCGTCTGTCGACTACCCTCGCGATTCTCGCGCTGCCTTTGTCAGTGCTGTCCAGCGTGACTTCGCCCGATCTCTGGCTTTTGTCCAGTTACT
>NZ_DATEXC010000073.1:0-1850 GCF_035257265.1 Glutamicibacter sp. | reverse complement strand
TAAGGGTCCAGACTCAATTGATTAAAGCCAGAATGCCACGGCGGCAACGAGGCACAGGGCTGAGAAGTAGTTCCGAGCGAGTTTGTCGTAGCGCGTTGCGATGCGCCTGAAACCCAACCGCTTCGCCAATGGGGAGATGTTCTTTTCCGAGGGCCGTTAGCGTGCCTGCTCGCGGCGCCGGTGAAGCGTCCGAGACCGGTCGCGAGCAGCGGCTCGCACAACCGCGGGCCACCGATCATTTCGACCGCCATGGGGTCATCCGCGGTATCCAGCGCGGGACTGCGGCGCGGAACGCCTCGTACTCTTTCCCAAACGTCTGCTCGAGCGTGGGTTCTTCGTACGCCACGACGGCGACGTGGAAGACGAGCCACCACAGCGCGCCGTAGACGATGAGGCGCCAATCGCCCATCAGCACCGCTTGACCCAGGATGATGGCAACGAGCGCGACGTATATTGGATTACGCACATAACGGTAGAGACCGGTCACCACGAGATTCCGGGGCGGCGCGATGGGCGCGGGGGTGCCGAGACCCTGCAGCGCGAAACGCGCAAATGCGTCAACGAGCCCAGGCACGCCTGCGAGAATCATTATCGCGCCGATGCCGCGCGTCAGCTCCAGACCAAGGAACGGCGGCCGGAGTTGCCAACCCGTGATCGACCATGGAACGAGCCCCGCCAGCGTAAATGGGGCGACCACGAAGAAAACCGCCGAGCCCAGGACGGCAATGGTTCGTTGCACGGCGGTTCCCGACACTCGCTGCGAGCTCATTCAAAGCTCCCCTTCATGGTTTCCCGTCGTCATCCGGGTGCCGACACGCTCGCCATGTTATCCAAAAGCGGAAACCGCGCACGACTAAAGCCAGAATGCCACGGCGGCAACGAGGCACAGGGCTGAGAAGTAGTTCCGAGCGAGTTTGTCGTAGCGCGTTGCGATGCGCCTGAAGTCCTTGAGCCTGCAGTAGCAGCGCTCGATGACGTTGCGATCCTTATAGGCTTGCTTGTCGTGACGTATGCGTTTCTTCCGATTTGATCGGCCTGGGATCACCGGTTTGATGCCGTCCTTGCGCAGAGACTTGCGGAACGAGTTGCTGTCATAAGCCTTGTCACCGAGCAACTCGGCGATGCCGTCGAGCAGACTGACACATGCCGGCCCGACTGTGCAGTCGGCGGTGTTGCCAGGCGTGAGGATCAAGACCCACGGGCGACACAGCTTATCGACAAGGCCGTGAATCTTGCTGTTGCGCCCGCCCTTGGTGATGCCAATCGCCTGTTCCGACGCCCCCCCTTTTCCGCCGCCAGCGCAGCGATGCGCTTTGACATGCGTGCTGTCGAGAGCCATTCGTTCCGGCGGTTCAGCAGGTTCGGCCGCCGCCTCGAAGATGCTCTGCCAAATTCCCTGCGCACTCCAGCGGTTGAAGCGATTGTAGACCGTCTTGGCCGGCCCATATTCCGGCGGACAATCGACCCATCGACATCCGCTCTTGAGCACATGCATGATCCCGCTCAAAATGCGCCGATTGTTCTTCGGCTTCACGCCACGGCGATTGCTTGGAATAAACGGCTCAATCCTCGCCCATTGCCCGTCGCTAAACCAAAACAAGTTCGCCCGCATCTGTTGGCCCCCCGATTCGGTTGACCAACCCGTTGAATCTCAACATGGTTAATTGGGTCTTAACCCTAGGGAGCCGGTTAACGTCTTCGCCAAGCTCTACCCGTACCTCGAGGAACTGCGTTCGATGTTCGCTTCCAAGTATGACGAAAGGGCTGCTTTCCAACATTTGGAAGAAGTGGTGATGCAACTGCCACATGCGAAAGAACAGATAGCGGACAGAGTGCAGCAGTTCAAAGAA
>NZ_DATEXC010000072.1:0-3086 GCF_035257265.1 Glutamicibacter sp. | reverse complement strand
GAGCGCTTCGATGTCGTGAGGAAGCAATGCGCCGACGTTTTCTGACCCTCAACGTATGCACGAGCCGGCGCTTCGCCGGCAATCCGCTCGCGGTCGTCCTCGATGCACAGGAGCTAAGAGCGTGTCAAAAAAGTGCCTGATCCCTCGAATGAGGACCATCTGCAGCAGACTGTTTGTTGAGGAAAATCAATGGCTTCACAGATGGATCATTCCCTCGTAAAGCACCCTAAAACCACTTTTTAAACACGCTGTAAAAGGCTAGCCGCGTGCTAGCGGGAGTTTACGGTGAGAAGGGATCATAAGAGGGGCAACCCCTTGTCTCTCAAGAAGTTTAGAGACTGAGCACTGTATTACCCAACTGCTCTGCCAAGGGCCTTAAGTTGAGGGCAACAAACAGTTCTTCCTGCTCCGGGCTGCGCTGGGTGAGCACCCGTTGTGCTGTACCATTGGCATACACGACGAGGGCTTCCTGCATACCCCGGAGGCGCTCCAGCAGGAGGTCGACGCCGAGAGCCAGGTGGCGCTCTTGGAGTCGAAGCACGACGATCCGAATCAACAGCAGAGCCAGAAAGCAGTAGAGGGCATGAACCGACAGTTTGCTATCCGTCCAGTGATACGCCGGCCACCACAAGCCGGGACGCCGGCTCTTGCTGATGCGGAACATCGCTTCCACTTTCGCCTGGCTCCGGTAGGCCACCACGATGCGTTGATCGCTCAGCTCCCGACGATCGGTAAACAGGACTGTTCTCCCAAAGGTGCCATGTTTGATTGCGCGTTTCTTGCGCCTATCCCACTCCCAGCTCAGCGCCTCGACAGCCCCGTGATGCAGCCGGAGCGTCGGAGAGCAAAAGTCCTTGAGCCGATCATGGCGCAGCGCCCGGCTCATCTCGCGTCTGACGGCCTGCTCTGTGCGGGGCCGGTTGCGCGCCACGGCCTCCTGGATGGTCGCCTGGAGGGTGCGCAGTTTCTGGTCGGCTTTGCGCTGGAGCAGATCCAGCGTGCGCACCTGCCGGCGATAAAAGCGGGGGCTAAAGCTCACCAGGAGTTTGCCCGCGATGCCCAACAGCCTCGCCTGGGGCTGGGCGTACACCTTGACCCGCCGCCCATCGGGCAGGGACAAGGGCTGATACCCCTTCAAGGCCCCCTGGGAGAGTTGACGGACCCAACCAGCCGGGATGGCCGCAAGGAAGGAGAAATGGGCCTTGGAGAGGGCCGTGAAGTTGTCGCGGGAGACGTTGCCCTTGTCCAGGATCAGCGTGAGGTGGGGAGAAGTGTGCTGAGGGCAGAATGGACCAAGCATCCCCTTCAGGCTCGCACCCAGGGCAACGACATCCGGGGTATTGCCCTCATAGCAGCGGTAGTACAGGGGGAGCCCCTGCTCCTCATCCACCACCAGGGCCAAGGAGATCTGACGCAAGTCAGCGCGCTTCTGCTTGTTTCTGCCACGCTGTGGAAGGCTAGGCCGGCTGTTGAAGGTATGAATGAAGGTATAGTAGTTCGTGGTGTCATAGACCAGAAACCGCTCTCCCAAGGGGAAGTGCTCGCGAATCCGCGCCAGCAACGCCTCCTGGAGGGGGGCAACGTGGATCTCTTCAAACACATCCATATGATCCCAGAAGCGTTGGCTGCTCAACTCCTCGGCGGCAGCGGGCACCAAACGGGCCAGCACCGTGCTCTGGTACCACTCGGCGAAGGCCCGCTTGCTTTTGGGCCAGGTCGCACGATTGCGGGCCGCCAGAAGGAGGTAGTGCCCCACGGACAGCGAGGTGCGTCGCCCTGGCGGGGCGGGCGGGACGGAAGCATTAATCAGCTCAAGGAGCCCCAGTTCTTGGGCCACAGTATAGAACAGCGCCGAGGCCCCGAACTCCCGGGTCTGCACGGTGTGGAGCGTGGGCATTGCCCCTTGGGGGGCAGCGGCAGTCCGGTGGACCCGGATGTGCTCCATGACTCGCTCCTGAGGCCCCAGATAGATCTGCTCGACAATGCGCGATTGGCCCTTGACACGGGCGGAGCGGACCCAGTAGAGATACGGTCTGCCTTTTTTCCACTTGGTAATGAGACTTGGCATACTGGTAGGGTAATACATACACCAGTTTATGTCCAGTATACTTTGTCAAAACTGAAAATTTAATACCCATTAGTAGGGTAATACATCCATGGAACCATCAACCCCTTGTGGCTGTGAGACTTATGAGGTTTTGCACTGCAGTGCGCCGTAAACCCCCGCTAGCGTCAGGGACAGGCGCTCGTACCCCCCTCGTGTGCCGACGTCTGCCTTGGGGCTGGGCCTGTGCGATGATGCCAAGGCGCGGTACTGACAGACGGGCCCGAGTCACCACGGCCAAGACGACCAGATGGCATCTGTCGATATATTGGCGTCACGGGCGCGCTGTCGGGTTCCCCGGGGCGAAGCGCTCGGCACCGTGAATCGGGCCACCACAGGCACAGTGCGTTGGTTGTAAACCACCCTTGAGGGGACTATCATCTGAGCATGGTTCGCCGGGAGGAGTGATTGTCGTCAAGGTTCAGGGCGTCACGACAGTGGGGGCAAGCGTATGTCGAAGCTTGACATGCTCGCGCGGCGTGCGTGCGCGATGGTGTTAACATACAGTCTGGCATGTGTGTCGGTTGCCGTCGCATTGCTCGTGACGCTGCTGTTGCGCCCCGACGAGCTGGTCACGCCGGTCTTCTTCCTGGCGATCATGCTGAGCGCCTGGTTTGGCGGCATTGGACCGGGACTGCTGGCCGCTCTGCTGGCGACTCTGGCCATCGCTTATTGCTTCCTGCCGCCGCTGTATAGCCTGCAGTTCGACCCCGCCAACGTGCCGCAACTGCTCGTCTTTTTCCTGTCGGCCGTGCTTGTCAGTTCGTGGAGTGCCGCCCGCAAACGCGCTGAGACATTGCTCCGGCGGGCCCGTGATGAACAAGAGGCCAAAGTCCAGGAGCGGACCGCCGACCTCAACCAGACCAATGAGACGCTGCGGTCCGAGATCGCTGAACGCCAGTGGGTGGAAGAGACGTTGCGGGAGCGGGCCGACCTGCTCGACCTCACGCACGACACGGTCTTCGTGCGCGACATGCGCGAC
>NZ_DATEXC010000071.1:0-155625 GCF_035257265.1 Glutamicibacter sp. | reverse complement strand
TTGATGACGAGTGTTCATCGAGAGTCCTTGTTTCATCACTCCAGCACACCGCTATGCTCGCTGGAACACCAGAGTTTTCGCGAGCAAAAGTAAATGAGGCATGGGCTTCATTTCGCGAGCATTCATGATGAGTCAACGCGCAGGGTTTCGCGCACGTCCGGGCAGGCGTAAGGTGAGTTGCACTTAGCGGATTACCCCGGGAGTTCTCATGCCTGCGACATATACCTTTGACGTGTTTTCGAGTCTTGATGGATTTGGAGGTGCCTCGGGAAATTGGGGTGGCTACTGGGGCAAGCAAGGACCCGAACTTCTAGCTCGTCGTTTGGAGCGCTATGCCTCCCCTTGTCACATGGTTTTCGGCGCCAACACCTTCAACCTGTTCGCACAGTTTTGGGCGCAGGCCGATAAATATTCGGATGTTGATGATCCGTGGGGAGAGGCGATGCATAAGCAGCCTGCCACCGTTATTTCCAATACGCTGACAGATGTCTTGGACTGGCCCGATGCCACGCTAGAGCGTGGTGACGCACTAGCGGTGGTGCCACGGTTAAAGGCTGAATCCACGGTTCCATTGCGTTCGCACGGTTCCTTGTCCATGAATAGGGCACTTATGGCAGCAGGACTCGTTGATTTTATTCAGCTGACCATTTTCCCTGCACTGACCGGGCTCACGGGTCAGGATCCAATCTTCGCCGGTGTCGAGGACTTCGACCTTGAACTGGTGGATTCAAGGTTGCTTGATGGGCGTATCCAAGAATTAACTTATCGTCCTAGCCTGCATCATTAAGAGCGTCAGGCAGCGGATCATGAGATATCCAACGGCAGTCCTCAAAAATCTTTGCACATTCGACGCTGTCGGCAGTTCGTCTCGGGCGCAATAAGATCCGCCACGTTTAGACTCTTGAATCCGAGGTTTGTAACGGTTACTTGGTCCGTTTAAACCAACGACGGGAGACCAACTCGTTTAGAGTTCGCCTCCCGCCGCCAATGCTCTCGTTTACTTAGCCAAGCGCATATCGCCAGTCTCGAAGAAGCGCTGATGCATGGCAAGCGCCTCACCCAATAGATGTGGGGTGTGCTTGCCGTAGCTCTCCTTGCGTGCGCGGTCAAAGTAGTCCTGCAACATCGGACGGTATTCGGGGTGTGCACACTTGTCGATGATCAACTGGGCGCGCTGCTTAGGTGAAAGTCCACGCAGATCGGCTAGACCCTGCTCGGTAATCAGAATCATCGTGTCATGTTCGGTGTGGTCCACGTGGCTGGCCATCGGCACGATACCGGAAATCTTGCCGCCCTTAGCCACCGATGGGGACATAAACACCGACAGGTAACCGTTGCGGGCAAAGTCGCCCGAGCCACCAATACCGTTCATCACATGGGATCCGAGCACGTTGGTGGAGTTGACGTTGCCGTAGATATCAGCCTCAATCATGCCGTTAAGCGCAATACAGCCCAACCGGCGAATGATTTCCGGGTGATTAGAAATCTCCTGGGCACGAAGCAAGATCCGCTCACGGTAATGATCCACGTGCTTGTTGAACTCGTCGATACCATCGGCAGACAGCGAGAAGCTGGTGGCGGAGGCAAACTCGATGGTGCCGTCCTTGATCAGCTCCAGCATTCCGTCCTGGATGACCTCGGTGTAGGCGGTTAGACCCTTGTACCCGCCACGAGCCAGTCCGGCTAGTACGGCGTTGGCAATATTTCCCACGCCGGACTGCAATGGCAGTAGTTTCTCGGTCAGTCGTCCCTGGCGGATTTCATAGTCCAAGAAATCCAGTAGGTGATCTGCAATCTGTGTGCTGGTCTCGTCTACCGGAGCGAAGGGGCTCAAACGGTCTGGTGCATCGGTCTCAACGACCGCCACCACCTTGGTGACATCAATATCCATGTACTTCTGGCCGATGCGGTCACGCACCGTAGTCAGGTTAATTGGTTTGCGGTGCGGAGGCAGCGCGGTGCCGTAGTAAATGTCATGCATGCCATCCATCGCGGCCGACTGCTGGGTGTTGACCTCGATGATGATCTGGTCTGCCATTTCCAGCCAAGTCTTATTGTTGCCCACCGAGCTGGACGGGATCAGATCCCCCTCTGCGGTCACGCCGACTACCTCGACGATAGCTACATCGATCTTGCCGTAGAAGCCGAACCAGGCGTGCTGAGCGACGTGGGACAGGTGAATGTCCATGTACTCCATGTTGCCGTCGTTGATTCGACGGCGTAGCTCAGGGTCAGACATATAAGGCAGGCGCAGGTTCATGCCCTCGGCTTTAGCGAGTACACCATCAAGCTCTGGTGCGGTCGAAGCGCCGGTCAGCACGTTGATCTTGAAATCTTGCCCCTGAGCGTGCTGACTTTCCATCTGCGCGGCCAAGGCGCCAGGAACCGCTTTCGGGTATCCCGCACCGGTGAAGCCACTCATGGCCACCGTCATTCCGGGTTTGATAAAAGTTGCTGCCTGTTCGGCAGTCATCAAACGATCGATAAAGGCCCGGTGGTGAATACGCTCGTGCAAAATAACCCCTTCTAAACTTCCTTGTGATGCAGATCAGTAACCCGCATCTCACCGGAACACTTTATCCGGTATTCACCGTTGATTTCGCCGCGGCTAGGGCTTTTGCACGAGAGTTCAGAGTTTTAGCGATAAGCTGTCTTCAATTTGCGCTGACCGGTCTGGCCTTGACACCTAATATGCAGTAATTTGACCCGCCTCGTTTACTTATCCAAGGTCCACGTGAATTGCTTCACCGACAGCCTTCACTTTGAGCTTGCTACCCATTGCTTCAACATATCGCCGAAGTGTTGTCACCTGCACACGGTCCAGATCTCCGGCTTCCATACGTGCAACCCGGTCTACGCTGACCTTCAGGGCGGCTGCAAGTTCTACCTGGCTCAGCTGTGCATCCTCGCGCATTTCGCGCAGCGAAAGTTTGCGAGACTCAATCTTCACCGAACGTCGATGTTCGGCAACAGCCTCACGCTGGGCATCAGTTAATACATCCGGATCCGCAAAAGCAAAGCCCACGTGTTCCACCGTTCTCTCATTGTTCAAAACTAGTTACTCTCCCCTCTGAGATTAGGTGTGATCGGGGCGTTTCCCAATGATTGTGACGGTCTTGGTGGGGGTCATTTGAATGAACAATGGCCCAATGCCCAGTTACGTCTCTCTGCAGAAATTTGAGAAGCAACGGTGACTTGAGCAAAGCCTCAAATGTCATCCGAAAGCAGTATTGGAACCTGCATATGTATGAATCATACTTAAGGCATGAACGCGAATAAGACAGCTCATCAGGTGAAGCGCTCAACGCTACCGGTGATCATCTTGAATCAGCTCACGCATGAGCCAGCACACGGCTATTCACTGCTCTCCAAACTTGAAGATCACGGTCTCACTGGGATCAAAAGCGGCACCCTCTACCCATTGCTGCGAGTGATGGAAGAGTCTGGAGATATCGTCTCGGAGTGGGAAATCACCGACCGTGGCCCAGCACGCAAGACCTTCAGGATCACCACCCAAGGCCAAGCAACTCTGCAAGAAGTTCGTACCTGGCTGCGCCAGATATCTTAGGAGAAAACGATGAAAAGCATTACCGACTATCTCGATGAGCTTCGCTTCAATCTTTCACTTCGGAATCTGGATGTCACCGTCATACGTGACATCGTGCGCGAGGTTGAAACAGAGAGCAGCAACTACGACGAAGCTACAGCTAGCTTCGGAACCCCCAATGAATATGCGGACTCTTTTCCCAAAGAGGCTGCTCCAAAGGGTCAGCAAGCATTCATGATCATCGGAGTGGTCCTGGGAATCTTGTGGCCAATGGTGCAACTTGTCCTTCGCGAACGAACTGCCGGGAGCATGAGTAATTGGGCAGTCACGTGGCTACCTGCGCTCGGATTCGTAGCACTGGGAATTATCATCGATTTCTCACGTGCTATCGCGCGTTCCCGCAAGAGCCGTTAAACGTCAAAGGGTGATGCACTCCCCTTGCGGAGAATGCATCACCCTTTGAACAGAGGTGAGTCTAAAAAGACTTACTTCTTGGCTGCAGCAACAACCTGAAGCTTCAGGTTTGCAACAACGTCCTCGTGTACGCGAACGGTTGCGGTGTAGTTGCCAGTCGACTTGATGTGGTCGTTGACCTCAACGTTGCGCTTGTCGATCTTGCCTAGGCCAGCAGCTTCAACCGCAGCAGCAATGTCTGCGGTCTTCACGGTGCCGAACAGGCGGCCGTTGGTGCCAGCCTTCATGGTGATTTTCACCGGCTGGGACTTCAGCTTCGAAGCAAGTGCCTGAGCATCCTCAAGGTTTGCTACGGCGCGAGCAGCGCGAGCAGCCTTGATGGACTCAACCTGCTTCTCGCCACCCTTGGTCCAAACGAGTGCGAACCCGCGTGGAAGGAGGTAGTTACGGGCGTAGCCGTTCTTTACCTCAACAATGTCGCCTGCAGCACCCAGACCGGATACTTCGTGAGTCAGAATGATCTTTGCCATTTTATATCCCCTCTTCCTTAGCCGCGGCCAGCGCCGGAGTAAGGCAGCAGGGCTACTTCACGTGCGTTCTTGATAGCCTGTGCGATCTTGCGCTGTTCCTGAACCGATACACCGGTCACGCGACGAGCGCGGATCTTTCCGCGATCAGAAATGAACTTGCGCAGCAACGCTACGTCCTTGTAGTCGATGACAGTGATGTCAGCGGCCTTCAAGGGATTGGACTTTGGTTTGGGCTTACGGATTTCAGCCTTAGCCATCGTGGAGCTCCTTAGGTTTGGAGCCCGCAGAGAGATCTGCGGGATGGTGAATAAATAGTTTTTTAGAAAGGTGGTTCGTCGCTGCCTGGGTTGCCCCAGCCACCGCCGCCACCGCCGCCGTTGTTACCGCCGGTGCTCCACGGGTCGTTGGATGGAGCATTCCATCCGCCGCCCTGCTGTGGCTGCTGCTGTTGCTGCGGCTGAGCTTGTGGGGCATTTTGCTGCGGAGCGTTGGAGAATCCTCCACCGCCACCGTTGTTGCCAAAGCCTCCCTGGCCACCGCCGGAGCGCTGGGTGCGGGTTACCTTGGCGGACGCAAAGCGGAGCGACGGGCCGATTTCATCGACCTCGAGCTCCATGACGGTGCGACGTTCGCCTTCCTTGGTGTCATACGAACGTGAGCGCAGACGACCCTGGGCGATGACTCGCATGCCCTTGGTGAAAGTCTCCGCAACGTTCTCTGCAGCCTCACGCCATACCGATGCGCGCAAGAACAGGGCTTCCCCGTCCTTCCACTCATTGGACTGGCGATCAAAGGTGCGAGGAGTCGAAGCGATCGTGAAGTTCGCTACGGCTGAACCGGACGGCGTGAAACGCAGCTCCGGATCGGCGGTCAGGTTTCCGATAACGGTAATAACAGTCTCGCCTGCCATTGACCCTCCTTAGTCAGAATGAACGTTTGTCGTACAACGAAAGTGCAAGCGTAATTAAACGCGAGCCTCTTCCGGACGGGTGACCTTGTGACGCAGGATCAGCTCGTTGATCTTGAGCAGACGCTCAAGCTCGGACGAAGTAGCTGGATCCGCGGTGTAGTTCACCACGATGTAGATGGCTTCTGCCTTCTTCTGGATCTCGTAAGACATCTTGCGACGTCCCCAGATATCGACCTTGTCGATCGTTCCACCGTTTGAGCGAACAACTTCGAGGTACTTCTCGAGAGTTGGCTCTACGGTGCGGTCATCGACCTCTGGATCGATGAGGACCATAAGTTCATAAGCACGCATGTGAACCCACCTCCTTTGGGCTAAACGGTCGCGGCATTTCCGCAACAGGAGGTTCTTGCGTTATCCATGCTCCGCGGCACCCAAGTTTCGGGCGTGCAGTAGCACAGACCTTCCAATCCTACCCGAGATAGGTGCAATGACAGAACCCTAGGTGTCCTAGATCATGCACCGAATTTCATTGACCATTCATTGCCGATTCGAGACGTTCCCCAAACACTGTGGCCAGAGTACGCATGTAGGTATCGGAGATGTGGTGCTTGTCCCTGTAGACCAGCACATTGCCTATCACCGACGGGCACCGTCCGTCGATACAAAATTGATCACTGAAGTCCAAGACCTTCACCCGCGGCTCGAGTTTGGCCACCTGCCTGGTGACGTCCCCCGATTCGAATGCTACCGATTTATCGAAGCTGCAGGCCTCGGGGTCCGCCGAATGCTCTTCTACGCAATCACGGGCATATTCATCCTTGGGCGGCCGCGGGGTATCAACGACCGCATACACCGGCAAACCGGCATCTTCCAGCTTGCTCCACTGCTGCGCATAACCTTGCGCAGCATCTGCCACAAAGCTGGCTCCAGCCCAGTTCGCAGCAACCACCGCGTTAATATCGCCCCTGCTTTTCAGCTTCTCCAAAGTCTGCTTGTTGGCTTCGGAGCAGTTGATGCCCCCATCGCGTTCTGCGGTGCGTTCCGTTGCGCTAAACGGGCACGAGTTCTTCAAATACGTGACAACCTTCCAGCCTCGCTCTTTGGCATGTACGGCTAACGCTTCGAACCAGTGAGCCGCGTGGGAGTCACCGACCAGCGCCACCGTAAAGCTCGCATTTGTACTCCCGAATTCGCATTCTTTGATCTGCGTCGATTGGGGATCCTGGACACACTCCCCCAAATCTGGTTGATCATCCTCGGCAGTGGCAGGCACCGGGATGATTTGTGTGGTCTCCGGAAGGTATGCCGGAGCTCCGGAGCCCACCGAAGCGGCGCCAAAGCCCGCCGGTGGATCTTGGATCAGCTGGGCGACTGCCTGCTGATCCTTTTCGATGCTTTCTCGTTGCGCGATACCAGGGATGAGTGCTGTTCCTGCCACCACTGCCACCGCCGCCGCACCGGCAACCAGCGAAAGTTTCGCCGAGTCGGCTAACGGCTTAAATTGCCGTGCCGGCGACTCAACAAATTTCAAGCTGGCCCAGGCCAAGACCAACGACCCAGCTAACAGGGTGAGCGATTGAATCGGATTTGGATCATTACCCAGAAGATGAGTGACAAAGACGATCAGTGGCCAATGCCAGAGATAGAGCGAGTAGGAAGCTAAGCCGATCCATTGCACCGGCTTCCACTGAACCAGTAGGTGTAAAGAGCCAAGCCCCCGAGTGTTGCCCGCGATAATAATTGCTGCACAGCTAAGCACCGGTAGGGCTGCGGCGATTCCGGGGAACACGGTCTGCGCGTCATAGGTCAGCGCAGCACCCAGAATCGAGAGCAAGGAAATGAGTACTAGCCCATTTCGGACTGCCCAGGACTCGGTCCACCGAGGAAGGGTGAAGGATCCGTTTGCGTGCGCATCCATCAATACAGCGAGCAGTCCGCCAACGGCTAACTCCCAGATGCGGGTGGTGGTGATGAAATATCCGGCAGCATCACCGGAGTATCCCGTGTAGATCGAGTAGCCCAAGGAGAACAGCGCGATAAGCATAAAGCTGAGAAATATGACCCGCCGTCTAGATGCAAACCGGTCAGTTCGTGGGCCCGGAAGGTTTTGCTTAACCAACAGACTGACGGCAAGTACTACCAATGGCCAGAAAAGATAAAACTGTTCCTCTACTCCGAGAGACCAGAAATGCTGCAGTGGGCCGGCGGCTTCTTCCGCGGCCAGATAATCCACCGAATCTGCTGCGAGCACCCAGTTCTGCACGGAAAAGGTGGAGGCGAGCGCCTGAATCCCCAAAGTTCCCCACAGCGTCTTAGGGAGGATCAATAAACCCGCAACGACCACCACAACAATAACCAGCATGGCGGCGGGCAAGATTCTGCGTGCTCGTCCGGCGAAGAACGAGGCAAGATTCACCTTTCCGGTGCGTTGTGCTTCGCGCAGTAAATGTGAGGTGATCAGAAAACCGGAAATGACGAAGAAGATATCCACGCCGATATACCCACCAGGGAGCACGCCTGGCTCTAAATGGTAAGCAACCACCAACAGGACCGCTAAGGCGCGTAGCGCCTGAATTTCAGGCCTGAAATTTTTGATTTTTACCGGTGCTGAACTCATATTCTTTGATCAGACCAGTTCCTGGTGAACAGCAGGTAAGCACCGGGCATCCGCAAACAAAACTACAAGTGGGAAAGTCGTGGGTATCTGACATGCGACACGAGGAATACCAAAATGAAACTATCCCAAAAGTTTTCTATTTGCCGAGGAGAGCGGGTATTTGGCATCAAATTTGGGATCAATACGCAATCGGAAGACCGCTTCGAGCAGCAACCTGCCCACTCCCCAATAGGCGGGTATGAGTAACCAGATGTACCAACCGAACTGTCCAACCGTGGCGAGAATCAGGGTCGCGAAAGTGACCAGTATTCCCAGCCCTCGAAAAATTAGGACTATTCCCTGAGTGGCAGAGTCTCGACGCTCTTGGTCAACCCGCGTACGAGTTTCTAATCCGTCTACGGCTTCTGAAAAGTGTGGGGTCTGGACGCTGATAAAAAGTTCGCCAACCTGCACGTCCAACGCCTTGGCAATCAGCGAGATCGTTTCCAAGCTGGCATCGCTGCCCGCTTCGAGCCGCTGGACAGTTCTAACAGTGATGCCGCTTTCCGTAGCCAAACGTTCTTGCGTCCAACCTTTAGCGCGGCGAAGTTCTGCAATCCGTGATTCATTCATGTAAGTGACACTACTGGTGGCAGACACGTAAGCACCACGACATGACCCCGACACTCACCCGACAACAGGCCGACACCGTTGACTTTACCGGGCTTTTCAGTCTATTTTCCTGACGAGAGAAATATATGCCTCCAAAGGCATGTTTCTTCGTTTTCCGGGAGTGACTCTACGAGCTGCGGTTTTGTTTCTCTCGGATGAGGTCCAACGCGAGTACCGATCCGATGACTGCCTGACGCTGCCCAACATTCAGATGCGAAGCGATCTGCGCCGCGTAAGTGGACTTACCTAATAAGGCGTTGCCCACCCCCGACCACTCACGGGTAACGCGGGCCATCTCCCCGGTGGAACCGGTGATCTGGAAATTAAAGTCCCATATGCTGCCGAGCAAATCCAGCTCTTCACCCTGCATGGAAATGGTGACTCGTGTCTTGAAGAAGGTAACCCGTTTGACCAAACTCGCCAATGGAACGCTCTGCCCGTCTAGAATTTCAAAACGGTCGCGACCCATAGTCATGGTGTCCTTGACCTGAATCACCGGATTACCCGGTCCGTCAAATACCGTCAGTTGCCGCGCGCCAGCAAACATACGTCCGAGCGCACTTCCTCCGGTTTCAACATGGGCAATCTGTCCCCCGGAGCCATCTAAGATGGAAAAATCGTTTTTCGAAATATTCTTAGTCTGCTGAAAGACGAGAACGTCCTGATTGAAGATCGACATGCAAGCGATTATGCCATCTAGGGAGCCGCCGGACCGAGTAATTCTCTCGTAGCTGCAGTACCCCTAGAGCTGTTCATAAATTTCGAAAATCAAGGAGCCCAGACGCACAGTACGGCGCTGGGCTCCTCGTGCTTTTCGAGACGCCTATTCTCCGAAGAACTCGCGGGATACCTTGGAGAGGTACCAAGGATCATCCACGCCGCACATTTCGCGAGCCGAGTGCATCGATAGCAACGCGACGCCCACATCCAATGTGCGTATACCCAAACGGGTAGCGGTCAGCGGGCCGATGGTTGAACCACAAGGAACCTGGTTGTTCGATACAAACTCTTGGTAAGGAACTCCGGCATTCTGGCACCAATTAGCAAATAAGGCCGCACCGACTGCATCGGTTGCGTATCGTTGGTTCGCATTGATCTTCAGCAGCGGTCCAGCGTTGAGCTGTGGTCGGTTAGCTGGATCATGACGTTCCGGGTAATTCGGGTGTACCGCGTGCCCGGCATCAGCCGAGAGGCATACGGAAGCGGCCATCGCGCGGGCATTGTCCTCCGTACCAGCACCGAAGGATTCCTGGATCCGACCTAGAATCTCTTCCAAGAATGGTCCACTAGCGCCAGAGCGCGAAGCCGAACCGATTTCTTCGTGGTCAAAGGCCGCGAGCATCGCGATGCGCTGACCCGATGGGGTGCGCGAATGATTAGTCAAAGCAATCAGCCCCGCGTGCACGCTGGTGAGGTTATCCAATCGCGAGCTGGCAAAGAAGTCCTTGCCATGGCCGAAGACCTCACCACGTTGGGCCGGGGCAGTCAGTACGTCGTAGCCTGCGACCTTTGCCGGATCAACACCAGCGGAGGCCGCCAAAATGCCCAAAATGTCGGCATCAGCCAGATCGCCGGCTCCGAAGATTGGATTGGTGTGAGTCTGCTTGTCTAAGGTCAGGCCGTCGTTAACCTGACGATCAAGGTGAATGGCCAGTTGCGGAATGCGCAGCAGCGGTTCAGTCTGAGCCAGGTGAACCGATCCGTCACGCAACACCAGACGGCCTGCGAGCACGAGTTCTCGGTCTAACCAGGAGTTGAGTAGCGGGCCGCCGTACACCTCCACGCCTGCCTGCCACCAGCCGTTAGATCCGGTTGTCGGTTTTGGCTTAAGTTTGAAGCCAGGTGAGTCGGTATGGGCTCCAAGAATATGGAACCCACTGATCGCTGTCGCGGCTTCGGGCTGCACCCACGCGATGATCGCACCATCTCGCACAACATAGTAAGAGCCCGAGCTCAAATTCCATGCTGCCCTCTCATCCAAGGCGGTGAACCCCTCGCCGTCCAAACGCTTGGCGGCGCTAGCCACCGCGTGGAAGCTGGAAGGGGAGGTCGCTACGTACTCGGCCAGGTCTGCAATGTGTGCCATTGCTGCGGCTTGTGCCATAACTGGGTGCTCACTTCTTTCATCAGGTTACTGTGTCGGCCTGAACTGCCGAGCTTGTCCCAGCTTAGTATTTTTCAGCCTTTTAAGGGCGCAATCGTCTCCGCCTTGAACTAAAAATGTCTCATCAACGAAGCTTCTGAGTGTCGAGCTTGACGTAGTAGGACATTTACAAGCATGCTGACAGAAAGTAGCCAACTAGGAAACGAGTGAAATCATGACATCGACTCCTCACGCACCAGATGATCTCCCGGTTGGACACGAAGCGACGCCAGATTCGGACGGTGTCGCCAGCGTCAAGCCAGTTACCGCACCGCTTGAGAAGCCAGCTAAGTCTCAGATCCCACCGCCGGAACCAGAATCGAAGTTACCGGCGACCAAACTAGGTCGGATCTGGACCGCGTCCGTTTTGGGTCTTATCGTTCTGGTGCTGCTCATCATTTTTATTGCTCAGAATCAGGACCAGGTGACGCTGCGCTACTTCACCTATGAAGGTCAGGTAAATCTTGGTCTGGCCCTGTTTATCGCAGCGGTTGCCGGCGGCCTGTTGATCGCGGCAGTAGGTGCCGCCCGCGTGATTCAGTTACGCGCCACAGCACGAAAAGACCGCAAGGCACAAAAGCGCCGTTAAAGTATTAACGCTGCTGACCGGACCCCTTGAGGGTCGGTCAGCAGCGTTTCTTGTTTAAAACCTAGAAGTCCAGACCCTGCGATGGGATGACCAGACCGGTTTCGTAGGCGTAAACCACTGCCTGCACTCGATCACGTAAGTGCAGCTTTGTCAGGATCCGGCGAACATGCGTTTTAACAGTTGCCTCGGAGAGGAAAAATCGATGCGCAATTTCGGCGTTTGAAAGCCCCTCCGACAAAGCCCGCAAGACTTCCTGTTCACGCGGAGTCAGGTCATCAAGCAGTGGATCCCGTTCCGGTGGTTCGGCGGTCTTCGCGGGATGTCCCTTAGCACCGTGACGTACATAGGTTTCCAGCAGTCGGGCTGTCACCCGCGGTGCTACCACCGCGTCACCCGAGGCTACTAGGCGCACCGCGGAGACAAGTTCTTCGGGTGCAACGTCTTTGAGCAGGAAGGCGCTGGCACCTGCCTGCAAACCAGAAAAGGCGTACTCATCCAGGTCAAAGGTGGTCAGGATGATGATCTTTGTATCCGGGTACTGTTTAGCGATCCGCTCCGTCGCCTCCAGCCCATCCATTTTTGGCATGCGCACATCCATCAACACCACATCTGGAACTAAGGCCGCGGTCTGCGTGAGTGCTTCTAACCCATCAGCGGCCTCACCCACGATATGCATATCGTTTTCGCCCTCAAGAATCAGCCGGAAGCCCATGCGCAGCAATGGCTGGTCATCAACCAGCAACACCTTGATAATTTCTTCCATGAGCTACTCCTTGGTGGCTAAATGTTCGTTGGAATGTTCTGGCATTTTCAGGGTAGCTTTCACAATCCAGCCTCCTTGCGCCACGGGGCCGGCGTTCACCGTTCCGCCAAAGAGGGCAACCCGTTCACGCATGCCGCGTAATCCTTGGCCGGTGCCCACTCTCGGTACCCGGGTAGCGTCACCGTCATCGATAATTTCGATTCGCACCTGGCTGGAACAACGTTCCATACGCACCTGCACATCGCTGACGTTGTGAGCGTAGCGCAATGAATTAGTCAAAGATTCTTGGATGATACGGAAGACCGTCAACTGAAAAGTTGTATCTCCTGGAAGCGGCTCACCGGTATACGTATAGGTCAGCGGCAAACCGGCTACCCGGAAACCCTCGAGCATCTGATCCAAGCTGCCGCCGGTAGGTTTTAGTTCGAGTTCTTCGGTTTCGCTTTGCCGTAGTACCCCGAGCATGCGCCGCATATCAGACAGGGCCGCACGTCCGGTGCCAGATAGCTCCTTGAGCACCTGCTCGGAACGCTCTTGGTCGCGTCTCCCCACCACCCGGGCACCCTCAGACAGGGCGATCATCACCGACAGTGAGTGAGCCACCACGTCATGCATTTCGCGGGCAATACGGTTTCGTTCTTGAACCTGGGCCAAGCGTGAAACTTGGGAGGCCCAATGGTTCAATTCGGCCTCATGGATGCGAGCATTTCGGATATTTGTACCGATGGCCGCAGCAGCAGCATAAATACCGATCAGGAATCCACCGGTAATACCGATGAGGATCCCGGAGGCCGCCGCGTCATCAATATTGTCTGCGTCCGATTCCACCCTCAGATCCGTCAGGTCCGGGTAGCCCATCAGCACCATCATCAACAGCTGGAAACAACCGGCAAGCAGGGCGATGGGAACCGCACGTCGTCCAGAGTAACTGGTGCCTACCGAATACAACGCGATGGCCATGCCCACGCCACCCATCCCACCGCTTTGGCCGGCAAGCAAAATGCCAACAAACTCAAGGACGAAGATGACGCATAACACCGTCAGTGGAGCCTTGCGCCGCCACAGCAATGCCAGACCAATGCTGACGGTCAATAACAAGTACAAGGCCGGTGGCACGTTGGGCAGGTATGCCATCATGACGGTGTTGGGCAACGCCAGGAAAAAGTAAATGACTACGGTTCCCACAACGACCACACGCGGATGGGTACGCAGGTATCTGCGTACCCGACCCATCCGCTTGGCCGCCAGCTCGTCGAAGGAGACTACCGGCTCCTGCAGCGATGTTTGGCTCATATCATCCAGTCTAGTTTGCTCCGGTGCTTCAATTTTTAGATGTCGCGGGCCTTAAGCAGCCAGGCACCTAAGATCAATGGGATCAGCGTCCAACCGGCTACACCGGCTAGCTGTTGCCACAGTTCAAGATCGCTTGCATAGGACTGCGGCAAGGCCAGTGACATGCCCAGTTGGTCCGGGAGGAACTGGACAACATTCTGTACCCAATCCGCCAGCGTAGTCAGCAGTCCGGTGACGATTGGAAGTACGAAGAACAAGGCTACCAAGGAGGTGATGCCGCCTGCGGAGTTACGCAGGATTGCTCCGAGAGCCAACCCAATCAGGGCGGCCATGACTACCGCAAGCGCACCGTACCAGAGCACATTTTGGAAATGGCTTCCAAAGAAGTCCAACTTCATGTTGTAGTTATTCGCCAGCGGCAAGCAGACTAAATAGGTCAGAACACTACTTATCAGCTGGACGATCGCACTGAGGATGGCGATGAGTACTGCTTTGGCTCCCAGTACACGCAGTCGTTGCGGGCTTGCGAGGAAGGTGCTGACGGCGGAGCCGGTGGTGAATTCGCCGCTCATCAGCAGCACGCCTAGAACACCGAGGATTAGCTGCGAGAAGGCCAGGCCCGATCCCAGGAGTTCCGCGGTGAATTCGGGACTGGTCATATCCGGCATCCCGGGCATCGGCGGGGCTTCACTGGCGAAAGAACCAACGCCCCAGACACCGAGCACGGCAATACCCATATTGAGTACCACCGCCACCAGGATCAGGACGCGGGTGGAATTCAGCGAGAAGAATCGGATCGATTCCGAACGAAGCACGCCACCAAAGGTGACCTTGCCAGTGGTTGGGGTTGCGAGGTGAGTACTCATTAGTGGGTGCCTCCGGCAACTGCGTCGTGCTGAACTTGGGACTTGTATTCGACCTCGTCGCGGGTCAATTCCATATAAGCGTCTTCGAGCGTGCGCTGCAGCGGCCGCAGCTCACTGAGCACGATTCCACTTTCCAAAGCCCGGCGTCCAATCGATTCCGAGTCCGGTCCGGCCACACGCAAGGTGGTGGAATCCAGACGGGTTAATTGCACACCCTCGGCGGCGAGAACCGTCATCAACGGATCCAGATTTGAGGAGCGCACAATAGTCTGACGCAATCCATCATCAATAAATTCACTGATCGGCGCATCAGCAAGGATCCGTCCACGACCAATAACAATCAGGTGATCGGCGGTCTGCGCCATCTCGCTCATCAGGTGGGAGGAGATGAAAACCGTCTTCCCCTCGGCTGCCTGCTGGCGAGCTAGGTTACGCACCCAGGCGACTCCCTCGGGATCCAGTCCGTTGACCGGTTCGTCAAGGATTAACACCTGTGGGTCCCCGAGCAACGCCGAAGCAATGCCCAGACGTTGGCCCATACCCAGTGAGAAGCCGCCGACCTTTTTGCGGTTCAGCTGGCTCAAACCGGTCAGTTCCAAGGCTTCGTCCACACGGGATCGCGAGATACCTCCGGTGGCCGCCATAGCCCGCAGGTGGGTGCGGGCGGTAAGCGACTTATGCACCGATTTGGCCTCAAGTAAGGCCCCCACCTCGGTCAGTGGATGCCGGGATGAGCGAAAATTATTGCCGTTGACTGCGACCTGCCCGGCGGTTGGCTTGGCCAATCCAACGATCATGCGCATGGTGGTCGATTTGCCGGCGCCGTTTGGGCCGAGGAATCCGGTCACCATTCCGGGCTGGACCGTGAACGACACGTTGTCGACTACGGTTTTTGCACCGTATCTCTTGGTTAGCTGCTGTGCCTGAATCATATGTCCAGCATAAAAAACTTGGTCCGTAAAAACACCGACCCCAGTGCTGATCTTGACCCTCACTCCAAAGGCGGAGCCAGCCCTGCCGATGCGTCAGCAAGTACACCTATAGGCGCACAAGTGGTGGACTTCAGGCCCAAAGCGCAGTGTTGGTCAGAACCATTAAACCGGCGGCGATCACGGCAGCAAAGGGTAAAGCGAGTAGTGCAACCAGCATTCGATGGTCGCGCATAATGGCAACAAATTCACGTAAAAACGCACTGGGCCGATAGTACGCGGCGGTCTTGCCGCCGAATGCTCGCGCGTCCAACCCCAGGCTGCGTGCTGCAAGTCCTGCACGTAGCGCATGGTAATCGCTGGTCACCACCCATAATTGCCCGTCCGGACGGTGGGTTCGCACCAGCGCGTCAGAGAACTTCAAGTTCTCCATGGTGTCTTTCGCCCGGTCTTCAACCAACAGCTGATCCTGGGCTATCCCCTGTTCGCTCAGGTAGCGGCCCATGCTGACGCCTTCGGGCTCCAGCTCGTCGGCGCCCTGCCCGCCGGTGGGGACCATCAGCGGTTTAGGTTCTGCCGCCGCGCGGTATAACTGCAGGCCACGATCGAGTCGACCGCGCAATAGCGGGGTGACTTTGCCATTAATGGTGCGTGCACCGAGGACCACCACCGCGGCAGGGTGACCCATCGAAGGAAACTTTCCGTGCACCCAGGCGTAGAGCAGCAACATTGCGAAAAGGCTAGCGGTAAAAGCGGAGGACATAAACAGCACAAAGGCTAAGGTGTAGGACCACCAGGTGTTCAGTGCCACCAGCAGTATGGCTATCACCGGCAGTCCAAGAACCGCGACCCCGGAAGCAAAAGAAAGCAGGTTCGAAACGCGGGAGCCTTCCCGGCGCCACATGACTACCCCGTTATAAATCAGCGCACCTGCAAAGAGCAGGTAAATCAGTGGGGCCAGAGCGAAGACCAACACAAATACCAGTCCGAGACCTGGCACTAGGTCGGTCACCAGATCAGCTAGGAAGGCGATGCTCAGCAATACCAGAGGGAAAAGTAGCACCGCATTACCTAAACGACGCGGATCCTTGCGGTAAGAATGCACGAAGAACAACCAGAAACCCGCAAGTACTAAGCCAGGAAGCCAACCGGAGTAAAGAGAATTCATCTGCCAGCCCTTAAAACCTAGGAAGAAATCGAATATTCGCGTCGCAGCATCGCCTTGGCCCCGAGATATCCAGCCATCCCATGCACCGATGGTCCCGGAGGGGTCGCCGACGAAATTAGATACAGCCCTTTGGATTGCAAATACCAAGGCTCCGCAGACAGTCTCGGACGCATCACGCTTCCGATCAGGTCCATAGTCCCTCCCGAAAGATCTCCCCCGACCAGTGCGGCATTTTGCTGTTCCAGTCCGCTGGCAGGAACCACGTGTCTTTCTTTAATAATGTCGCTGAAACCTGGAGCTGCGGATTCGATTTGGTCGCTGATCTGCCGGCTCATATCTGCTGTTGATCCCAGCGGGACGTGACAGTACGCCCAAATGACTTGCTCGCCGGCAGGTGCGCGCGAATCATCAAAAAGGGAAGGCTGGGCGACAATCAGAAACGGATGCTCGCTGGTCCGGCGGTTCGCTGCGCGTTCGGCCCGGCCCACTTGTGCTGCGGTACCGCCCAGATGCACGGTGCTTGTCTGGCTTAACACCGGATCTTTCCAGGGGATCGGTTCGCTGAGCACAAAATGTACCAAACAGCTGCCCGGCGAGCGCCGGGTTTTTACCAACTTTTCGGCCAGTTTGTCAGGAATTTTTCCGCTGGTTAGTTTAGCGGCATCCTCGGCGGAGGTATCAAGCAGGATTGTTTTTGACTGGAGTTCGGCAACATGCGACACCTTATGTCCGGTATGAATGGTGCCCCCGTGACTGATCACCTCGGCGGCAAGTGCATCGGCAATAGCCTGTGAGCCGCCACGTGGTACGGCCCATCCCTGCCCGTGCGCTGCTGCTGCCAGAAAGAGTCCAGCCCCGGCGTTGGCCGGGCCTCGCGCTCCCCCGGCCACATGGGCGGCACATCCCGCGTAAAGCGCTGCGGCACGCGGGTATCTGGCTGAAAATATGTCTTTTAACGCCATTCCAGCCAGCGTGGAGGCGCTAAAGAGTCCCAAGGTCAGCGGGTGGGCGGGCACTTTGAGCAGTGGGTTAAGCAGCGTATCGCCCAGCTGTTCGATACGTTGCACCAAGGGTCTGAGCAGCCGGGTGTAGGCCTGCCCATCGCCTGCACCAAGTTCCGCTCCGGTGCGTTCTAAGTCGCGCCATGCGTAGGCGGTCCGTTCGTCGAGAACATGAGCAAAAGACAGTTCCGGGACGATAAAGTCGACCCGTTGGTGCACGTTGAGCTCGTGCATCGCGGTGGAAATCATCGCCATGGGGTGCACGGCGCTGCCTAGATCAAACTTTGCGCTCGAGCCCTCTAACGGTTGAGTGCGTGCGGCGCCGCCGATAGTCTCGTTGGCTTCGTAGACATCGACACTGAGCCCGGCGCGAGCTGCTACCGCAGCCGCCGCGAGTCCATTAGGTCCGGCCCCTACTACCGCTACCGAGGTCATACTTTTTGTTCCTCTGGTTTGTCTGCACCCTTACCAAGCCCGCGCAGGGTGAATACGTCTTTGGCTCCGGCAAGGCGGCCTGCCAGTGGATCTTCTTGCCCCACGGCTCGAATCGGGTCCCGCCGCGGATCAAGGATCGAACGGACTACCTGGAACATCACGTAGGCCAGCATCACCATATGCGCGAGCACTAAGAGAACATAGCCGATTTCCGGAAATACCTTATGTGGATCTTTATCTGCGGAGAAGGAGTCAAGATAGTTCCAAAGTCCGTAGAAGTGTGCCACCTCAACCATCATCCAGACCACAAATAATCGCCAGCGCGGCAGCGCCAACGCGAACAACGGGATCAGCCAGACAATGAACTGTGGAGAGTAAACCTTATTGACCATGACAAAGGAGGCAATGATCAAAAACGCCAGCGAGCCGAGACGCGGGGTGCGTTTAGCCATCAGGCCAAGAACCGCAACGCCAATGCAGCATAAGAAGAAGAGGATCAACCCGTAACGCGAGATTTGCTCGGCTTCAAAGGTGCCCATGGAGTCGGTCTTCGCTGCGACGGCGTTCCATGCATGCCAGAAACTTGATAACCCCGCACCGCGTTCGGAGGAGAAAGTGAAGAAGTGTTTAAAGGAGTCCGGGTAAGCCAGCGCGTAGGGCAGATTGACCAGCACCCATGTTCCGGCGGCGGCTCCCGCGGTTGTCCAGAAGACTTTGAACTTCCCGGTTCGGATGGCAATGACCAAGATCGCCCCAAGCACAAAGAATGGGTAGATCTTCATCGCCGCGCCCAACCCGATGAGCACGCCGGCGAGCACCGTATGTCCGCGTGCGAAGGCCAGCATGCCCATCGCAAGCAGGGCCACCGCCCACATATCCCAGTTGATGCTGGCGGTGAGGATAATGCCCGGCGCGATGGCCACGATGGCCGCATCCCAGGGACGGCGTCCGCCCATGCGCAACGTACACACCACGGTGATGACCCAGAGAACCGCCACAATGGCCAGGTTCATATCGAAGTAAAGCAGTGACCGGTTCTCAAGGCCCTGCGGAACCAGTGCCGCCACCGCCGAGGCCACGGCGCTCATCAGCACCGGGTATTCAAATTCTGCCCCACTGCTAAAAGGTACCCACGGGTTGTCTGCAAAACCGCGCGCTCCGAATAACGGCACCCAGTCGGAATAGCAGGCATAAACATAGGGGTTTGAACCGCCCCAGCCATTGACGCGGCAGGGGTTCTTCGCCAAGAGCATGAGCAGTGCCCCGAGGGTGGTCAGCAAGATCATCACGCGTTCTACGGTGAAGAATCCCGGACTGACTCGTCCCGGATCACTGTGACGGCCCAGGGGGCCGCCGATCAGCGCGGTGAATTGACGCAAGAATCCATCCGCCCTCGAGGGGACGGTAATTCGCAACGGACCGCGTTGGCTCGGTTTCTTCGGGGCACTCATGACCTCCAGCCTAGTTTGCTCGGGCACCGCACTGCATCATTTAGTCCGCTAGTTCGGTTATTCTCCCCCTACCGCCGCCGGGCGGAAGCTGGCAGGATGCAACTATGCATCGCCAACGCCGAGAAAATTTGGAAGCAAGCGCAGGGATACTCCGGGCACTCGTGCAAGGAATCGACCATCGTGAAGACGTCTTCGCATGTATTAAGGATGCCCCTTCCACCGATGCGGCGGTTACGGCAGTGCACAAGCTCCTAGGAGTCAGCGAAGAGGGCGCTCGAGCCATTCTCGATATGCAGGTACGACGTTTCAGCGATGCCGAACGCGAAAAAGTTACAGCGCACTTGACGCTGATATACGCCGAACTGGACTCACGCCGGTAAACAAACCGCTAGAAAAATACGATGACATGGGCATTCAGGGTTCTCTCAGCAAGCTAAATCTCCTCTTCACCCTGCGTTAACCTGCTGTAGGGCGGATGGCTAACTCGGCTTCCTAAGCTCATGAATGTGAGTAAAACCGACAAGCCCAGCGTCCTAGCGATCATCCCAGCACGGGGTGGATCCAAAGGTGTGAAGCTCAAGAATCTACGCACCATCGGGGGCATCTCCTTGGTGGGCAGAGCCATCCTTGCGGCGCGTTCTGCGACGACAGTCAGCGAAGTCGTGGTCAGCACCGATCATGAACAGATCAAGGCCGAGGCCCTCGCCTACGGAGCCACCGTGATCAGCCGCCCGGCAGATATCGCCGGGGATACGGCGAGCAGCGAAGCGGTGCTTCTCGATGTTTTGTCCAAGGTCTCCGACACTCCGGATATCACCTTGTTCATACAGTGCACCAGCCCGCTGATCGATCCGGCGGATCTGGATGCTGCCGTGGCCTCGGTGCGCGACGGGGAAGCCGAAGTCAGCTTCGCCGCAGTAGCCGACCACGGTTTCCACTGGACCGCAGACTCCGCAGGACTAGCGGTCTCCAGCGGACATGACGCGGCGAACCGGCCGCGCCGCCAAGATCGCGAGGCCCGCTGGTTAGAGACCGGCGCGTTCTACGCGATGGATACCGAAGGTTTTCGGGCCGCAGAACATCGCTTCTTCGGCCGAGTGCGGATCTGTGAAGTCTCCGCAGAACACGGGATGGACATCGACACCGAAGCAGATCTGGCGTTGGCGCAATTGCGCGTGCCACGCCAGGTCGAACCCATCCTGGTTGACGCGGTAGTGACCGACTTCGACGGGGTACATACCCCGGATACCGCCTACGTAGACGAACACGGAACAGAAACCGTGCGAGTCTCACGCTCCGATGGCATGGGCGTAGCCCGGCTACGAGCGGCCGGGGTGAAGTTCCTCATTCTCTCCAAGGAACGTAACCCGGTAGTTGCCGCCCGCGCGGCAAAACTGAACGTCGAGGTCGCCCACGGCATCGACAACAAGGCCGAATATTTGGACCGCTGGTTAGCCGACGAAGAAATCAATCCGGCCCGCGTGGCCTATGTCGGCAATGACATCAATGATCTGGCACCGATGGCGCTGGTGGGGTGGCCGATTACGGTCGCCGACGCCAGCGACGAGGTACATCGAGCCGCACGCCATCGCCTCAGCCGTCCCGGCGGCAACGGCGCGGTCCGTGAGCTCGCGGAGCTGGTCCTCACGGCCCGCTGCGCACCCCAAGTTTGAAAATCAAAGTTTTCCCAATGAAAGGCAAGTCAATGACCTCCGTGAACACCGAAATCAAGCCAGTAGCTATCGGCGATTCCCTGCTCGGCTCCGGCCAGCAGGTCTACGTCATCGGCGAGATCGGCATCAACCACAATGGCGACATGGAAATCGCCAAGCAGCTGATCGATGTCTCGGCCGAGGCCGGCGCCAACGCCGTGAAGTTCCAGAAGCGCACCCCAGACATTTCCACCCCGATGGATATGCGTGACAAGATCCGCTCCACCCCATGGGGCGACATGACCTACCTGGACTACCGCTACCGCGTCGAATTTGACCAGGCACAGTACAAGGAGCTCATCTCCTACGCCGCCTCCAAGGGCCTGCACGCTTTCGCTTCGCCATGGGACATCCCGTCGGTGCACTTCATGGAGGAACAGGGCGCGGTCACCCACAAGGTTGCTTCCGCATCGGTCACCGACATTGAGCTGCTCAAGGCCCTGGCCGAGACTGGCAAGCCAATCATCTTGTCCACCGGCATGTCCACCATCGAGCAGATCGATAAGGCAGTGGAGACCCTCGGTACCTCAAACCTGGTCATGATGCACGCTACGTCGACCTACCCGCTGCCTCCAGAAGAGGCAAACCTGCGCATGGTCGAGACCTTGCGCGAGCGCTACCAGGTTCCAGTAGGCTACTCGGGCCACGAGCGCGGCCTGCAGATCTCGCTGGCAGCCGTTGCCCTGGGTGCGGTCACCGTAGAACGCCACATCACCTTGGACCGCACCATGTGGGGTTCGGATCAGGCTTCCTCGCTGGAGCCAAAGGGCTTCGCCTCGCTGATCCGCGATATCCGCATCCTGGAGCAGGCCATGGGTGACGGCGTCAAGAAGGTCTTCCCAGGCGAGCTGGCACCGCTAAGCCGTCTGCGCCGCGTCGACGCCTAGTCACGGAGCACATCCGGCGGTTGGACTCGCCATTGGGTCCAACCGCCGTTTATTTTTTGTCTCCCCTAGCCCAGAAGGAACCATGAGTTTGATCCCCGGTCGTATATCAGTGGTGATTCCCGCCTATAACCAGGAGGAATACATCTGTGATGCCCTTACCTCACTGACCAGACAGAAACTGGGCAAGTGGGAATTAGAGGTATTGGTGGTCGACGATGCGTCCACCGATCAGACCGCGAATCTGGTGCTCGGCTACCAGCACAAGCTCGAGCGCCTCGAACTTGTCAGCCTGCCTGCAAACTCTGGGGTCTCCGCGGCCCGCAATGCCGGGCTTGAGGCGGTCACCGGTGAATTTTTCACCTTCCTTGATCCAGACGATTGGTATGCGCCGGAACATCTAGCCACCCTGGCCTCCGCCTTGGAAGAGCTGCACGTGGACTTTGTGCGCACCGACCATGTGCGCGTGACAGGGACCAACCGGGTGCTGCACCGCGCCCCGCAGGCGGTGCGTGGCCTGCCGCTGAACCCGGCAGACGATATCGAACCCATCGATTCGCCGTCGATGGTGGACTACGCCTTCGTCTGGGCCGGCATGTACCGCACCGATTTGATGCGCTCCGTGGACGCATACTTCTTTGATGCAGATCTATACAGCGCCGAGGACCGTCTCTGGCTGTGGAAATTGCACCTGCGCACGACCCGTTATGCGGTAGTTTCCTACCCTGGAGTGTTCTACCGCCGTGGGCTGCCCGGCTCGCTCACCCAGGTTTTTGACGAACGCCAACTAGGTTTCATTCCTGCCTACGCGCGGATTCTCGACGAGGTGCGTGCCCATCGGGACGCGGAACGGCACCTTCCCAAGGCGATGCGTCAGTTCTTCGCGATCGTCTGCCATCACGAAAAACGCGCCAAAAACTATCCGCCTCAGGTACGGCTGGAAATGAAACAGCAGCTACGAAAGATCTTCACCACCATCGACGTTCATATGGCCCAACAGGTCGCACTTGAAATGGATATTGCGCGCCGTCGTCATATTCTCTCCTTCCTTCAGGTGGGGGCCGCTAAATGATCGCTTTAGTCGAGGCCAGCAGCTATTTTCAAATAGCTTCCCTGGCCGCCATGGCCGATGCTGGACTACTGCCGCAGGCAGATGAATATGTGCTGGTACTCGCCAATGGTTCACAGCTGCCCGAACTGACGACACCGTTAGACGAAACACCCGGCTTTGCAGAGCTCGCCGCAAGATTTGACCGAGTCGTCGACTTAGCGGCGTTGGTGTCACCGCGCCGCCCAGCCCAGTTCAATCCGCGCGAAGATGAATTGCTGATTTTTGAACGCTTGCTGCGCAATGCGTGGGGCTTAGGCGATGAACGAATCACCCTGGTCGTTGAATCTATTCAGGTCAACCCGGCCCGTGCCCTAGCGCGCATCTTCTTTGACGCCGCCTTGTGGGTGCACTCCGATGGCCTGATGTCTTACGGTCCCACCCGTAACAAGCTCCAGGTCCCTCTCGCGCAGCGCCTAGCCGGAACCATCCACGTGGATCTGGTCCCGGGGCTCGAGCCGCAATTACTCGCCGAGCAGCAACCCCCGCGCCAAGTTTTGCCGGGCACCGCACTGAAGGCAGTCTTCGCACAGCTTTCCGAGAGTTCCGAGTTGCAGCTTCCCCAGGGGGCAGCGTTGATTCTTGGGCAGTACTTAGGCTCGCTGGGTCTTGTCGATGCAGAAGAAGAACTTGATCTACACGAACAGATGCTCTTGGCCGCCAAAGACCGTGGCTTGAACACGATTTTGTTTAAGGCACACCCGTCGGCCAGTGCCACCTCGGCGGCACGGTTGCGGGCACGGGCGTTGGATCTTCAACTGGACTTTCATCTCTTAGATACTGATCATTTAGCAGAAACTGTCATTCTCGCCGCGCAACCGCAGCTGGTGATCTCTTGCTTCTCTACCGCGCTAGTGACCGCAAAGTACGTACTCGACACTCAGGTGCATGCGGTGGGGACCGCCAAAATGCTGCAGTTACTGGCTCCGTTTGAGAATTCGAACCGAATCCCGCTGTCGATCATCCACGGTCTTTTTGTGCAGGATCTTCCGGTGCCCGCTCGAGCCGGAAACATCGATATGCTCAGCAATCTGCTCGCTGCGGTCTCCTACTGCATGCAGTCAAAACAACTTCCACAGTTGCGCGAGAGTGCCGAACAGTTTCTCTCCGAACATTATGGTGTGTATTCAGCGCACTTCAAACGTCGGCGCATCACCAAACTTGAACTTCCACCGTCTTGGGCTCACCTACCGGTGCGCCGGTCGGTACCTGCAAAGGTCCGTGGGGCTGGCCGCCACGTATTGCGTCGCGGTTCGCGGGGCTTGGACAGAATGTCCAAGGTCCTGAGTCGACTGGCAAAATGAACGATACGATGATGAAAATTTCCCAGCCCGAAACTCACGAGGTGCCACGGCCACGCTTTGGCGCGGCCCATGTATGGGTTGAGTCTCCCCTGCAATTGCTGTCCGCCGTGGAAACACATGCAGCAGGGTTGCTTGGCGACCAGGTCTACGTCATTCCGAGGAGAGGCATGCCCTTAGAAGCAACTACCGGGGCACTGCTAAAGAATTCGCCAGCCGGATTGCATTTCATGCCTGCAGCCAAACGTCCGCCACACCCGAACTCTTCGCGTGATCGTTACGTAACAGGCGATGCCTATTCGGGCCGGATCCAGCGCACCCTGCTTACCGGCGTTAAAGCCAAGGAAGTTGTCATCATCGATGACGGGCTGGCCACCCTGGCACTGATTCGTCAGTTGGTGAGCGAGGAGCCGACGCCTTTGGTTCGCGCGCGTGCCAAGAATACTCCCGCACGCCACGCACTGGGATTAGCTATGTGGCACCGACTTCGTGGTTTGGCCAGAGAAGGGCGCCTACTGATCGTCTCTGCTTTGCAGGTGGACTCCCAGCTAAAAAATCGTATGGAAGAGTTGGGAATTAAGTTTGCTCAGCATCGCTTTGAATGGCTGGCTACCCAGCCCGTCGCCGAACGCTTCACCGAGCCGACGTTGCTGATCGGTTCGGCCATGGCCGCCGATTCAATTATTCATGCCGAACCCTATCTCCAGTGGATTCGTTCCATTGCAGCGGAGGGTCCCGTCGCTTATTTTCCGCATCGCCGCGAAACTGAACAGATACTCGCTGAACTCCGTCAAATACCCAATGTCATCCTGAAGCAACACACCATTCCCATCGAGATGCGTCTACGGGATTTACGCCCGGGACAAGAGATCAGAGCTCTGCCTTCGACAGTTATTCCTTCCTTACGTTTATTGCTCGGTAATGAAGCTCGTAGCCTCTACGCGCAGCCGGTCCCAGATCACTGGTGGACATCCGATACCTCGCAAGATCTCCGCGATCACCTGTCCAGTTCGCTGAAGGTGTGATCAGAACCGTGAAACCAGCAGTTTTAGCTGTTGCGGATTCAGATTCTTATCTGAAGCTCGCCACCACCTTCCTGCACCGTCTTGGTCCGGGTTGGGATCGTCGTGTTGTTTTGGCCCGAACCCCGGTAATGCCTACCGACGAACAGATCCTGGCTGCCTTTGAAGGTACCGATCTAGACCCTGCAGATCTAGAAGTGCTGGCGTTAAACCAGTTCAACTCGCAAACTATTGGCGAAGATCTAGTCTTCGCCGCCGCCACGGGTCCGGTTGTTGCCGAGTTATACGCTCGAATCCTGCGAACGGAGCCGATTGATAATCGGCGAACCGCGCTTATCTCTGCGCTTCCGGGAGTTGCATTCCCGGCGACACGCAAGGGTTGGAACTACCGTCGCCCCGGCGACGGATTTATCTGCCATTCACACGCAGAGGCTCGTGACTTTTCCTTTATGAATCTTGATGATGATGGACATCAGCCCACCATCATGGTCAGCAAGCTTCCCTTTCTGCGCTCCACGGGCTTCCCGGCTCAAATTTCAGGACCCATCAAACGCCTAGTGTTCGCACCGCAGGCGAAGGTTCCTTTTGGCAAAGAAGAACGAGAACAGATTCTCATCTCGCTCGAGCGCGCTGCCAGACTTAACCCCGGGTTAGAGGTACTGGTCAAACTTCGCGCCCGAGCAGGAGAACCACAGACACACCTCGAGGCACACCCCTACGATTTACTCTTTGAGCAACTTGTACGCGCGGGCACGCTAGGTAAAGTCACACATCTACAATTTGTTACCGGCAGTATGGCCGAAGCTCTGAGCAAAGAAAGCGCCCTGGTGACGGTCTCTTCGACCGCCGCTCTCGAGTCTCTCGATCGCGGACTACCTACCATGGTTCTTTCGGACTTTGGGGTAAACGCCGAAATGATCAACGTTGTTTTTGAGAGTTCTGGGATACTTGGAAGCTTGGATGATCTCGAAACCTTAAACTTCTCTCCAGCGAATAAACCATGGCTACGCGAAAACTACTTTCACCGCGTGGACAACACTTTTAATGAGTCGTTGATGATCCTTGCGCGGCGAGCGCGCGACGGTCAGCTAAAAACAGATCCCGAAATACTGGCGCTCATTAAGCACCAGCCACTTCGCCAGAGGGTACGTACGGCGCTTCCGACACCCTTGCTGAAGGTTCTATTAAAAATTCGCAAACAACTGCGCTTATCCCACCAGTCGAGCACTAGATCATCGTCATGAGTCACCACATTTTCAGTACTTACTGACGATTTATCCTCAAGCTACAAGACCTGTAATGTGTTACGCATAGTTTACACCTGTACATATTTACGTACTAGCGTGAGCCCACCGTCTAGCATTGCATCCGTTAAAGAACAGATATCTCCTCGTGCTCTGCGACTTCTCCGGTGATTACTAGCACTTTGGGAATGTTTCTTGACCAAAAGGTCTTAAGATCATTAAGGGCCCATTAATAGACTGTGCTTTCGCGCGGCCATTTTGCCCACAGCTTTGTATATTTCTTTAGGAGTTCATGTGTCGGCGAACCCGATTCGCGTTGCCATTGTTGGCGTGGGCAACTGCGCTACATCCCTTATCCAAGGTGTCGAGTACTACCGAAGTGCCGACGAAAATGCCTCTATCCCGGGTCTGATGCACGTCCGATTCGGCGAATACCACGTTGGTGACGTGGAGTTCGTAACGGCATTCGATGTTGACGCTAAGAAGGTCGGGCTCGACCTATCTGAAGCAATCCTCGCCAGCGAGAACAACACCATCAAAATCGCAGACGTGCCAAACACCGGTGTGACCGTGCTTCGTGGCCACACCCTGGATGGTTTGGGCAAGTACTACCGCGAGACCATTGAAGAGTCCACCGCCGAGCCTGTCGATGTCGTCCAGACGTTGAAGGACAACAAGGTAGACGTCATGGTTTGCTACCTGCCAGTGGGTTCCGAAGCCGCCGCAAAATTCTACGCACAGTGCGCCATCGACGCGGGCGTTGGATTTGTTAACGCCTTGCCTGTCTTCATTGCCGGCACTCCAGAGTGGGCTCAGAAATTCACCGATGCACGCGTGCCTATTGTTGGTGACGACATCAAATCTCAGATTGGCGCCACCATCACGCACCGCGTGATGGCCAAACTTTTCGAGGACCGCGGCGTAGTGCTTGACCGCACCTACCAGCTAAACGTCGGTGGCAACATGGACTTCAAAAACATGCTCGAGCGCGAGCGCCTTGAATCCAAGAAGATCTCCAAGACTCAGGCCGTCACCTCAAATACCTCTGCCAAGCTCACCGCTGACGATGTTCACATCGGCCCAAGTGACTACGTAGCGTGGCTAGATGACCGCAAGTGGGCGTTTGTGCGCCTCGAGGGCCGCAACTTCGGCGACGCTCCAGTGAACTTGGAATACAAGCTGGAAGTATGGGACTCACCAAACTCCGCTGGCGTCATCATTGATGCTGTCCGCGCAGCCAAGATCGCGCTTGACCGCGGTATCGGTGGACCGATCCTCTCGGCCTCGAGCTACTTCATGAAGTCGCCACCGGAGCAGTACGACGACGAAACTGCCCGCCAGAAGGTTGAAGCCTTCATCCGCGGGGATGTCGAGCGCTAAATTTTATGAGTTAGTTCTGCACTAACCAAAGCAGGGTTTGGAAATTTTAGATTTCCGAACCCTGCTTTTTGTTTTCTGTCTCAAGACGCGGAGAAGCCCGCCGGCGGAAAGGCCGGCGGGCCTCTGTGCAATTACTTGCGAATTCATTTTCTACCTCTTTTCCAGTGATTCCAATCAACGGTAATGGCGTCGTTTGGAACTACCGGATGCGGAAGTACATTTCTGGTGGCACATGGTTAACCAATTCCCGTTGTCGCAGTAGACGGTTGAACTCAGTCTTGTCCAATGGCTTCGGGTTTTTGCCTAAACGCTTTCTCATTATTTTTCCCTCCCTTCCAAATGAATCGAAGGGCTGGGAAGGTCTTGGCGCGTGGTTGAAACTGCGCGAGCCTTGAGGCTTTCAGGACCAGCGAAGATGAGTTCCGAGGTCCGAACAGCCCGTTGGGTGGTGCTGTCAAAAAGTGGAGCAGACATGAAAAAGTTCCTAAGGGAGAATGTCGATTACTGACTGACTGCCTCAGGAACTTTTGATTGAATTCGTAGAAGTTCTAGGAATCCATTATTCCGGAGGCAGAGGAAACGCCATGGCGTGCGGCATAGCCGAACCAGCGATGCGTAAAGGTCATATTGCCTGATCGCTTGCCGCCATCGTTCCAAATAATTGAATTCGTAATCACGTTTCCCACCTCCTAAATATCTGTCCGAATCGATCATGCAAAAGCACGAGATTCTCTGTGTATTTTCTTTTTGATCCGCAAATCTCATTGAGACTTCCCAATCACAATATTTAGCATACATGGTGAATGCCGTGAGTGCCAGCGAAAGGGAAAAATTCTTAAGTAAGTTTCATTAAATGCGTTGGGGTCGTTTCGAGCGATGCTCAAAACGACCCCAACACCAAAGTGTGTGGACTACTTATCGTGTTCTCCTGCTTGAGATTCAGGTTGCTCAGCCCACCAAGCCTGCAGGCGCTGCCCAGCTATTTCTTCGCCCAGCGGTCCATCATCCAAACGCAAGTTCAACATGAAGTTATAAGCCCGGCCCACCACTGGCCCTGCCTTTATCCCCAGTAGGGACATGATCTGTTCCCCGTTGAGGTCTGGCCGAATAGCATTCAGCTCTTCCTGCTCCGTGATTTCTGCGATACGCGTCTCTAAATCGTCATATGCGAAACCTAGGCGTTCTGCCTTGCGACGGTTTCTAGTCGTGACGTCTGAGCGGGTTAACCGATGCAGACGCTCTAGTAAGTCGCCAGCATCTGTCACGTAGCGGCGTACCGCTGAGTCGGTCCAGCCGGCTTCACCATATCCATAAAAGCGCATATGCAACTCGACTAGGCGCGCTACTGATTTTGTCGTGTCCTTGTCGAAGCGAAGAGCGCGCATACGCTGCTTCACTAGCTTGGAGCCGACCATGTCATGGTGACGGAAAGACACCGCCCCATTGGGCTCAAATTTTCGCGTTGCAGGCTTGCCGACATCATGCATCAGAGCCGCAAAACGCAATATGAAATCTGGCCCTGGGACCGCGCCATCGCTCTCGGTTTCATGCCCAATTGCTTGTTCGAGCACCGTCAGTGAATGCTGATAGACATCCTTGTGTCGATGATGTTCATCGATTTCTAAACGCAACGCCGAAACCTCTGGCAGTACCTTGTCGGCCAGACCAGAGTCGACCAGTAAATCAATGCCAGATCGAGGGTCCGCGCCATTGATCAACTTGACCAATTCATCGCGGACGCGTTCGGCGGAAATAATATCGATACGCTCGGTCATCTCGGCCATGGCCTGGCGTACCTCTGGCGAAACTTCGATGCGAAGTTGAGATGCAAAGCGCGCGGCGCGCATCATTCTTAAGGGATCATCAGAAAACGAGATATCAGGAGATCCTGGAGTGCGGATGAGTCCTTCACGTAGTGAATCAACTCCGTCAAAAGGATCCACTAATTCCAGATCTGGCAGTCGTAAGGCCATTGCATTCATGGTGAAGTCCCGGCGGAAGAGATCATCACGGAGATTATCACCAAAAGCGACAATAGGCTTACGCGAATCCTTGTCATAGGCATCTGCGCGATAGGTCGTGACTTCTAGGGTGAATCCGTCTTTCTTGAGGGCAATGGTTCCAAACTCGCGACCCACATCCCAGATATTGTCGGCCCAGCCAGAGATTGCTTTGACCGTCTGCTCAGGTGTAGCGCTCGTGGTGAAATCCAGGTCGGGCGAGACACGTCCAAGAAACAAATCGCGTACCGGACCACCCACCAAAGAGATCTCAAATCCGGCGCGAACAAAACGGTCGGCTAGTTCAAAAATGACCGAAGGCAGGATCTGGCGCAGGGCGTCATGAGATGGAAGTGCGTGCATAGTTCCTTAAGCGTGCCAGATTTCTGGTGATCTCGCTTGAAAAATCACCGAAGTTCCTTGCGAGATAGCTCTCTTGTCCAAGTCGCTAAGGTATAGATCACCAAAAACTCGATAGAGTGGTTGCATGAACCGTCCGATCCCGTCTGCCCCAAAGCGCACCCCATTGACTGCGTCAATGGCTTCTGCGCAGGCACCCGGCGGTCCTCAGGCGCTTCCTACGGTCGAAGAAGTCTCCTCCGGTGGCATTGTTATCGACTTTGATAACCCCGATTTTCCGGTAGCAATCATCGCCCGATATAACCGTGGTGGGCGCTTGGAATGGTGCCTGCCTAAGGGGCATCCTGAGGGCGAAGAAACGAACGAAGAAGCGGCTATCCGGGAGATTGAAGAAGAAACCGGCATTGCCGGTCGTATTCTTGCTCCGCTCGGCTCCGTCGATTATTGGTTCACAGTAACTAACTACCGGGTACATAAAACCGTGCACCATTTCCTTTTGGAAGCCACCGGCGGCCACCTCACGATCGAGAATGATCCCGATCATGAAGCCGTTGATGTTGCGTGGATTCCATTAAATTCGCTCGGTAAACGCCTTTCCTTCCCAAATGAACGCCGGATCGCAGACCTGGCACGTGAGGTCCTAACGAAGTATGTCTCAGGTTCCTAAGCCACAGCCAGGCTCCGATCAGCCACACACTGGAGCCCTTGAGCAGGTAACGGAACCAGCGGCTCCCCCAGTGCCGGACTCCGGCGGGCGATCAACGACCTACGCTCTCATGGCTTCAGGCACGTTGGTGTCCCGAATTCTTGGCTTTGTGCGTACCGCAATGCTTGCCATGGCTATCGGCTCGGTCACCTCGGTGGCCGATATTTTCGAGAAGGCCAACGTCATTCCGACGATCATCTTCATGTTGTTAGCCGGCGGTATTTTCAACGTTGTACTCATCCCACAGCTCATCAAGGCTTCCAAGGCCAAAGATCGCGGTGCGGCCTATACCTCGAAGCTGGTCACCCTCACGGTAGTCGTCATGGGTGCACTGACTCTGGTACTCACCCTCTGCGCACGTCCAATTATTGTTGCGTTAACCAATAACTGGACCGAACCGATGATTGCCCTGGGCACCGCGTTCGCTTATTGGTCTTTGCCCCAAGTGTTTTTCTACGGACTGTATGCGGTACTTGGCCAGGTGCTCAATGCGCACGGGAAGTTCGCCGCGTTTATGTGGGCACCAGCGGTAAACAACCTCATTCAATTGTTGGTTATTGGCTCGTTCATCATCGTATTTGGCGCCTACTCCACGGGTAATCCAATGGACACCTGGAGCACCGGAAAAACCGTCTGGCTTGCCGGTGGCGCAACTCTTGGCATTTTGATGCAATCGCTGGTGTTGTTGTGGCCACTGAAAAAAATCAACCTCAAGCTTCAATTCGATTTTTCATGGCGCGGTATGGGCTTACGCCACGTCGGCCGACTGGCTATTTGGACGCTCGCTGCAATGGTCATCGGCAATATCTCGTCGTTAATTTATTCAAAAATTGTTTCCGGAGCGACAGCCGCCCGTACCGAGCTCAGTGCTGAGCAAGCAGCCTCGGTAGCCGGCGAATACGCACTGAATACCTCACAGCTCATCACGGTACTCCCCCACTCGCTTTTCGCCCTGACTGTCGCCACGGTGTTGTTCAATGACTTCACGCGCGCCTTCGCCGACAAACGTCGCAAAGATATCGGTCCGCTACTGAACCAGGGCATGCGCTCCACCGCGATCCCGATAATTTTCTGCACCCTGGTTTTCATCGTTTTGGCTGGCCCTTTGGGTCGGCTCTTCGCGGGTAACTCGGAACATTCGATTGCAGCGGCCGCGGCGATCGGTCAACTTCTGGTGCTGACCGCTCTGGGCCTTCCCTTCAAATCCCTGCAGTTCTTTATGCTGCGCGTATTTTTTGCCGACGAAGACACCCGGACTCCGATGCTTATCCAAAGCAGCATTGCCCTCATTGGGTTGATCGGCGCGGTGTTGGCGTATTTCTTGATCAATCCAGTTCATATCGCGGCGGCCATTGCCTTTATTTACGGAATCACTAACGTCATTTCCGCATTGATCACGCACTATCTGATCAAACGCAGATATGGTGACTACGGCGTTGGCACCGTCATCGATACCTACATTCGTATCGGCTGGATGGCCACGCTAGCAGCCATCATCGGCTGTGTGCCGTTAGCCCTTTTGGGTGGTTTTAACTTCGGATTTGCCTACGATTCACTATTGAGTGCCGTCGTCACCATCTGTATCGTGGGGCTTGTTATGGCAGTCGCCTTCGTGTTCCTATTGCACCGCACTAAAGTCCCTGAGCTCGCCGGGTTCCTCGGACCACTGGTGCGCAGAATTCCGGGTCTCACTAAGCGGTGATTCTGCTCAAATGACCAACGAATGACGTCTTTGGGCAGGTAACATGAAAGATGGTAGGTCAGCCTGCCGTTCGAAGCAATCAAACCTTGGAGATGCACGTGTCGCAGCCCATCGATGTCGGTTCCGTCCTTAGCGGTCGTTACCAGGTCACCGAATCCGTTTTGACCACCGCCGAGGGAGATCTGGTGCTGGGTGGCATCGATCAGGTGCTCAACCGATCGGTCAGCATCGTGGTCGCATCAGCGACTAACTCCTCCCAGCTCGCTACCAGTGCGCGAGAAATCGCCATGGGTGAGCGTCAGGCAAACGTCCAGGTCCTGGATCTGGGAATTACCGAAACTAATCAAAGCTATTTGGTAGCGAATGTCGCACGTTCGGCGGACCTCCTAGATTTGGTTCTTGAAGCTCAGGACGCACCGTACGTAGAGCCGTTTTTCACCGACACTCTGGGAACCGAAATCTTCGGTGAATCCCGTCAGTCGGTCCCTGAAACCTATGCGGACGACGCTGAGTACTACGATCAGCTGCGTTATGAGGATGAGCCAGAAGAACAGGGCAAGGTTGGAAACGCGCTGAGTAGTGGGTTTGCTGGACTAAAGAATCGTTTCAGTCGCAAAAACACTGCCCCCGCGGAATCCTTCGATGACGAAGATTCGTACGTTGAAGAAAATACCGGCGACCAGACAGCACCTAATACTCAGGTCGCTACACCAACTGTTGCTACCCCAGTCACTCCATCGAGCAAGAACACCGAGGCTCCAAAGCCTAAGGTGACACGTCTGGATGACGACAAGGAACCCAACGTAACTGCTACCGCGGCCCTCGCGGCAGCTGCTCAGTCCAAGGGCGATACACCGAAAAAGGCTGAACCTAAAAAAGCTGAGCCACAGACGGAAGAACCTAAGAAGCCCGCTCAGAAGAAGGCTGCCGCCGCTGGTGTCGGTGCTGCTGCTGGCGCTGCTGCGGTTGCCTCGGCACCAAAAGCTTCGACCTTCCCTGCGGCCGCCAAGGGTGTCCCGGCACAAGATATTCCTGAGCCAGTCGAAGACGAAGAAGACGAGGGCACCTCAAAGGGAGTTCGTCTACTTGTCGGAGCAGTATTGGTTGCAGTCTTAGTTATTGGTATCGTCTTCGCCTTCAACTTCCTCGGTGGAGCTGGCAAGGATAATACGGCTGATGCCCCCGCAACACCTACCGAGTCGGCAGCAGAACCTTCCAAGGAAACCTCAGAGACCCCTGCAGAGCCTTCGCTACCTGCTCCTAAGGTTGATGGTGTATCCCGCTTAGTGCCAGGTAATCAGCAGCTCAACGCCGAAACTGATAACACCTTGAAGGATATGACCGATGGCAATCCGTCGAGTACCTACAAGACTTACTCGTACACCACGAGCAATTTCGGTGGCTTCGCTTCAAATATGGTCTTCATCTTGGATCTCGAAGAAGAATCAGCAATCAAGGAAATCAACCTCGAGGGCCTGAACGCCACCGGTGGAGATTATGAAGTCCTTGTTGGCAAGTCCGATGATCTTGGCGATGCTAAGTCGGTTGCGAAGGGTTCGTTCTCCGGTCCTTCGATCTCCATCCCGGTCAAGGGCGATGAAACCGACTATCTTGCCGGTTCCCACGTGTTCCTCAACGTCACCGATCTTCCACGCCGTGCTTCGGGTGCCAATGCATCCCGTCCATGGGGTCTACAGATTGGCGAGTTCTCCGCGAAGTAACAGTGGCGGAATTTTTTACCATAGCAATGCGTTGAGGTGGATAGTGAGGTTAGACCTTACTATCCACCTCGCATTATTAGAACGAAAGGGTTCTATCCCCGTGACTTCAGTACAGAACGACGAAATCCGCGACGTAATCATCGTCGGTTCCGGCCCGTCGGGTTATACCGCAGCGATTTACACCGCGCGTGCGAATCTGAATCCATTGGTTATCGCCGGATCGGTCACTGCCGGTGGCGAACTAATGAACACCACGGACGTTGAAAACTTCCCGGGCTTCCCTGAAGGAATCATGGGCCCGGACTTGATGGACAATATGCAGAAGCAGGCCGAGCGTTTCGGCGCCGAGGTTCTCTTTGATGATGTTACCGAGATGCAGCTCGACGGCGAGATCAAGACCCTGTCACTGGCCGATGGCACTGTTTACCGCGCCCACGCTGTGATCGTTTCTACTGGCTCTGCTTACCGCGAATTGGGGCTCTCTGACGAGAAGCGCCTCTCGGGCCACGGCGTCTCATGGTGCGCAACCTGCGACGGTTTCTTCTTCCGCGACCAGACTATCGCCGTCATTGGCGGTGGCGACTCCGCCATGGAAGAAGCTTTGTTCTTGACCAAGTTCGCCGCAAAGGTGATCGTAGTTCACCGTCGCAGCGAACTGCGCGCCTCGAAGATCATGGCTGATCGAGCACTCGCACACGAAAAGATTGAGTTTGTGTGGGACTCCGAGGTCATCGGCATCAACGGTGAGGATAAGGTCAGTGGCCTTGTAATCAAGAACCGTAACTCCGGAGAAGAATCCACTCTGGATGTCACCGGTATTTTCGTTGCAATCGGTAACGATCCACGCGTGGACCTCGTCAAGGATCAGCTAGAGCTGACTTCCGAAGGAACCATTGCCGTCGACGGACGCTCTTCCCGCACCTCATTACCTGGTGTCTATGCCGCCGGCGATGTCATCGATTCGACCTACCGTCAGGCAATCACCGCTGCGGCTTCCGGTTGCGCTGCTGCTCAGGATGTCGAACACTACTTGGCAAACATCAAAACTCCGGCCAAGGCCAGTAACTAATATTTCTCAGAAAGGGGTTCACTCAAATGAGTAACGCTAAGGCAGTAACTGAAGCAACCTTCCAGGCAGAAGTTCTGGATGCCGAAAAGCCAGTCATCGTCGACTTCTGGGCAGAGTGGTGCGGTCCTTGCCGTCAGCTTGGTCCAATCCTGGACCAGATTGCTGAAGAGCATGCTGCAAAGGTTGATGTCGTAAAGATCAACGTTGACGAGAACCAGAGCATTGCTGCTAAGTACGGAATCACTAGTATTCCTGCTGTATACGTTTTCAAGGGTGGCGAGCACGTAGCGACCTCAATCGGTGCCAAGCCAAAGGCTGTCATTGAGAAGGATTTTGCTGAATACCTGTAAATCCTTAGTTGTTTCAAAATAGGCGTTGAACTTTCGAGTTCAACGCCTATTTTCATCCCTACACATGGTCACGGCCACGGTCATGAGCTCAGGGAATCGCTATTTGGTACTTTTGGAAGGATAACAATGGATTTTGATTTCGTTACCCATAATCTTCCTGATATCGAGAGTCATCTTCTCGGCCCCAGGTAAAATCGTCAATTCTCAGTAGCCCAACTTAGTCCCCTTGCATCTCATCCCCCACAACTGAATATTTGCTCGTATGGTATCCAACAATATTGCGTATGAGGACCATCGCGGGACAACGAGAACATTCTCCGTGGGAGCCACCATCGGCGTTGCAGGGAGCCACTCAACCGGAAGGATGGTGGGCGATGTCGCGACGTGAGCAGGTTTGGTCTGGACCGGTCGCCCTTGCAGGCTTCCGTGCACTGCCAACCACGGTAAGCGCAAGGCGGCCTCCATCCTGGTGTTGATAGCGGAGCTTTTGCCTGGCAGGGACCCCGTGGAGAATCCCCTCCGGAGGCGGCTCGCGTCTAGGGAACGATGTTGCGGCCTGCCTTGCGTGTTCTACACGAAGTGTCCGCAGACGGGCCCTCCGGCACCCCATCCGGATCTGAACCCCAAAGAACACGTAACGCAAGAAGATCGGCGCCGTTCAGGAACAGATTAGGCCAGTGGGAGGCCGCTGGCGCCCACGCAAGGAGGTACCGATCTCCGACGGCAATAGGCGGTCCTAAGAATCCGAAATCTGGTATCACTGTTTCACGCTGACACTGGACATTGTGAAGCTATGAAGAATAGTCCTCGTCTGCTCAGGTCGCAGCGCTCATGCCTCCCACATGTGCGTTTCAGTTGTATTTTAATCTGTCAGACTCGGCTCGTAACCATCCGCCATTGATCGCTATTGGAAAGGTAGTCCCCGTCCGGAGTTGCCTTCAACGCATTACTTGATGGACGCGACATTTTCGCAGACGTGCTGACTTCCCCAAATTTTGGCTCTACAGAACAGAAGCCGACGGTTCTCTTTGGCAAAGTCTCATCTTCCAAATAGACGTTGAGCCATGGGTCTATATGGGCATCTTCGACCCGTTCTCAGAACACCGTCTATGGAATTAAAATACCCGCTGCAATCAACTCATTGATTGCTGGTTTAAGCGCGTCGGCGTTTAGCCTCTCTGCTAGTTTCGTACCCACCGAAAATAAATGCCTGTTGGTGAAACTACCGCGATTATCGGGCCCAATGAGCTGGTGAAGGGTGACCACCAGAATGCGGCTCCACATCTTAATCCCTGAATCGACCCTTGCTGCGGCAAACCCATCTGGAGGATGCCGATATCTCAATGGTCGTGGCTGTCCAGACCGAGGTTGCCAGTTCAAACTTGGAGATAATTTACTCCTTGAAACGGTGTTTATGGACAACATGGAAGTCCCCATGTCCGCGATTATCCTGCCATAAATCGGATGTCAGAAAATTCGGACCATCGCTGAATCGAGTTGTATGGATGTCGATGATGAATGAACAATGAGGCAGCGCCACTGCTCGTAAATACTGGAAGGTTCTCAAGCGCCAGATAGTCACCCGGGAAATTCTCCTCGATTAGATACGCACAAAATGTTTCACGTGAAACTTAGCAAGAGATAGCCGCATCGAATTCGCCCTAGGCTTCGTCTCGCTCCAACGGACAGGTGTTTGTTTCACGTGAAACACTCCCCCGAGGTGCAACAGGTATAAAGAGTAAGAAAAGTGCAACAATTAATCAGCTACAACATCCTTCGAAAATTACGCTTCTCTAGTAACGTGACAGAACCGAAATACCTTCGCATTTATGGGCATGGCTAGTAGTCGATAAGGGCCAGGCATGAAAATGACCAATAAATCTTGACCTTCAGGCTTCCGGCTATCTGAGTATCCCCACCTAGTAGTCCATAACAACGCCTCGACTATGTAGGCGGACACAGGCTCGAACGCTACAATAATCTCTTGATGAAGGTCATGAATCGTCTGTTGGCTTCCGGTAAACCACATGTGCGGCCAAGAGGAACTAGGTAAATGAAACCGTGCCCCTTTTGTCTACGTGGGGCTCTATGGACTCTTCGGAGACTATATCTTGCAGATGCCTTAGCCCTATTTCCGTAATCAGTCATTCTTTGGCCCTAATTCGATGCTGGCTTCGGACTTTCCGGTGATCGTCCCCTGACTGCGGAGATTAGCTCAAGACCAACTTAGTTAGTTCGTTGTCGGTCGTAGCGAGCAGATCTTCACGGCGACTCTTCTGGTTATAGACATCTAGTGATGGCTACGCAATCAACGATCACTGGCATCTGTAACGAGCATATTCTTCAAGCTTCACCCAATATTGCTCACGTTGAATTCACTGACGGACTTGATTAGAAAAAGCCGCGGAATCATTTGCGACCAGCGGATTGGATTCAAAAACTACATGGGAAGATCCAGCCTTCAACAAAAAATAGATTTGAACCCATTGCAGCCATCCGGTGCCATCGCTTTAAAGTCTTCCTCTAACTGTCCTTCGTGCTCAGGCAAGCGAGCCTCGATTGCTAACTTCTTACCAACTGCCAAGGGTATTTAGAAAATAGCCTGGATACTTTCCTGGTCAGGAGCCAATGATATTACCTTCGTACGGCACCACCTGGAAGCCGGATGGTTGTAGCTGAGAGCTACGCGAAGCGTTCGTGAGAACCGTGAACGACTCTTCTTTCCAGGTACATGGCACACGTCCTGATAGCAGTTGCCAATCACTGCCCATCTTCGAACTCCACCAGATGTTCGTGGAACACCCGGAACTTCACTTTGGATCGACGGACAACACAGTCGTGCTCGCAGTATTCACGCCGGGGTCTGGAACCCTGCGGACTGGTCCCAGTCGCCACATCAGCTCATAACCACTAACAAACGATCTGTATCGAGAGCGAAAACCAGCGCCTGAGTGCAAATACCAAGGCGTTGAACAGTGATTGAACCGTTGACGGCAAATGGTAAGCTGCCAAGCCCGGAGTCGTTGATCCCCGACGGCAATCTTGATGATCTCCAAAACCAATATCCAGTGGTACCCAGCCCTACGAGTACTCACTATTCTCCGTCACTGAACCCCTTTGCCAATCCTTGATGCCTCACTGACTGCACTAGGACACTACGGTGAAAGCGACGGAGTACCAATTATTGCTACACGTAAATTGCACCCCTGTGATGACCTCGACGGCTTCAGCCAGCGCTAACTGAATACTGACCCTTGAACGACTTTTGAAAACTGACCCCACCGGGGACATTCAACAGTCATTCTGAGGGAGTGATTATTGTGAAACAGTGGGAAGAGATCCGTCGGCTGCATCGCGCAGAAGGCGTGCCTATCAAGGAGATCTCGCGTCGTCTTGGCATCGCACGAAACACCATCCGGACAGCGCTGGCCCCAGCGGAACCACCAAAATACCAGTGCACGGGTCGCGGGTCCATCGTGGGTTCTTACGAACCGGAAATCCGGAAACTATTGTGTGAATACCCCCGCATGCCAGCAACGGTCGTCGCAGAACCTATCGGGTGGCAGAATTCAATCTCCACGCTGAAGAACCGCATCGCGCAGATCCGGCCAGAATACACCAGCGTGCACCCAGTAGACCGCCTTGTGCACGATCCTGTGAAAGCAGCGCAAAAGGATCTGTGGTTCCCCGAGCCACGGACCCCGTCGGATATGGCCAAGCCATGATGCTGCCAGTGCTAGTTATGAAGTTGTCGTATTCGAGGGTGCTCAAAGCGCTGATGATTCCAACCCGGCAAGGATCGGATCTCACCGCAGGGATGTGGCAGCTCATCAACGATGTTGGCGCGGTTCCCAAGACGTTGATCTCGGATCGTGAATCGACGATCGGAGGCAAGGGCAAAGTCACCGAACTAGCTGCTGCGTTCACAGGTACGTTGGCCACCAGGATCGTTTTGGCGCCACCGCGGGATCCCGAGTTTAAAGGGCAGACCGAACGTAATGACCAGTATCTAGAAACGTCGTTCCTGCCAGGGCATAAGTTCACCTCGCCCGCGGATTGCAATGACCAGTTAACGCAGTGGTTACCCCGGGCAAACTACCGCACGGTCCGTTCGATCCAGGGCCGGCCAATAGACAGGCTACCGGTGGAATTGCAGGCGACCGGCTTCGCACATCGGGTGCGGATCAGCAGGGATTACTCCGTGCGTTTGGATCGCAACGATTATTCCGTGCATCCATCGATGATTGGGCGTCTTGTTGATTTCACGCTCACGTTTGACCGTGTGATTGGTGTTTGCGACCAGCAGATCGTCGCTGATCATCCACGATGCTGGGCTAAGCATCAAGTCATTACCGATCCAGAGCATGTTCAGGTTGCCTCAACTTTGCGTTCTGCGTCTAACAAGTTCCGGCGCACGGCTTTTGCTGGTGGGTTACAGGATCCTGTGGCGGCCTTGAATATTCGGTGGTTACAAGGCCACCACTATTCCGATTCAGAGCCACCCAGTACTCTCGTTCAGAGCCATGGGTCACCTGTCCTTTCAGCTGGCGACCCTGGACATGCATTTCACCTTGGTGATAATCCGCTCTTCCTTTTGGAAGTTACGCACTCAGCACGCATAGTATTCCCAACGGTGACTATCCAGGACACGTTATGGACGATTATTATTTCTATGCATGTGTCGGCCATTGCAGGTGTCCCGTGTTTTCCAGTGCATCTTTTCGGCCGGACTGCCGGCCGAGGCTTCAGGTCCGTGTTTGTTTTGACCTGTTCGTCTAGCATATTGGTTGCCAGCTCAGATACCCCGTACAACGATCCACGGTTTGCTTTTGACTGTGAACGCCGGACTCTACACTTTCTCATCATTGAAGACTTGGAGATATTCTCACCTCGCTGGATAGGGTTGGCGCGCCCCGCAGAGGGTGAAGAACAATGAGAGCAGCTCGTTCGTCCCGGTAAAAGCATCTCGCTTCTTTCGTCACGTGAGTTCTGCGGTGCTGGGAGGAGTTCATATTACTTGGCGCTGAACGAGAGCACTGAGTGGCTCTCAGAGTCAAAAACGTCGCTTCTGGCCGGTGGCTCTGAACCACAATATTGCGGGCTCCCAAAGAGTCGAAAATTCATTCAGGGCTTTCAAGACGTTATTCGTCGCGGGATGGTAAGTAAGAATGGACATGGTTATGTTAACCCCGTCTGCATGAAGGTCAATCAGTTTCTAATATCACCGGTCAAAATTGTTTGATTTTGAAGGGATCCCACCAACTATAAGTAATTCAGTACGTCAACCTGTTCCTCAATGAACATCAACTAAGGATATTGCTGCCAAGTACCGATACACCCTTACACCTCTACAGGCCAGGCAAGATCTTGCATAATACTTAGTAAATTCTCCGAGCTTTCGTGCTGGCTATTTCACGTTCTGTGTAGAACTGTTCTGCTCCACAATTGGACAGATTTCCCGCCACCCACAAAAGGACTGACACCACGTCGAAAATATGTTTCACGTGAAACAGAGAGCAGCACAGTCGGTATATGACTACGTGAATGACAGGAACCCTACGGATGGCGCTCTAACTAGCCCCCAGTGATTTTTTATGTGAATGACTCTCCTCCCCCAGTGAACCTGCCTCCTGTACTCTTGCCTGTTGATCCTCGGTGCGGGTTGAACAGTTGCGAGCAAATGGAGAATACAAACGATCAAATCCACAGTGGTTCTTTGCTCAACATATCCTCAGTGGGGATCGTTCCCCTTCGCTTTGGAATCATCCCTCAACTACTTGATCGCGAGAACGAAGATGGAGCTAAGACTGCACCGCCTTAGTGGTGATTAGTCTGAGGATTCAGAGTCACCTGGTACGGCATTGAACGCCACCCAATATTCACAGTTATAGCCTTCGGTTCTCCCGTATATGATGTTCGGTAGCTCTAGGCAGGACTCTGCCGGGGTAGCGCTTCAGAAGTAAGAACGCCTGCTCCGAATGTTCACGAGTTTAGTCCGCTGAAGGTTCCGTAGCAGATCTGGTTCACAGCGATATGGAGCGTACCCGTCACTTATATCGTCACTGCCACGAGCGGGTTAGCTACTCCGATTGTGCGGGTTGTTACATTACGATGATCAAGGGCTCTGACAATTTGAATATGTGACTCTTCGGGAGCCACTTAGGTTTTGGTTCAGAGCCATCGGACAAAAACGATGTTATTGCCTCCGAGAGCCACCCAATATTCTCGTTCAGCGCCACTTTGTATGAACTCCCCACAGCACGCCAGAACTCAAATGACGACAAAGCGAGACGTCTTCACCGGGACGAACGCGCAGCTCTCATTGCTCTTCGCCCTCTGCGGGACGCTCCAACCCTATTCAGCGAGTTGAGAATATCTCCAAGTCTTCAATGAAGAATCTGTTCAGAGTTCACAGACACCATCAAGCAAGCCGTCGAGGGCCGTACGGGGGTAACTGAGCTGTGAAACAAAGTGCTAGAGGAAAAGGTCAAAGCCAACGCGAACCTGAAGCCTCGGCCAGCAGTCCAGCCGAAAAGACGCACTGGAAAACACGGGACACCTGCAATGGCCGACATATGCATGGACATAATCGACCACAACGCGCCCTGAATAGATACCGATTGGGAACAGTTTGCGTGCTGAGTGCGCGACTTCCGAAAAAGGACTGGTGGATTATCACCAAGGTGAAATGCATATTCAGGGCCGCCGGCTGAAAGGACAGATGGTCCCTGGCTCTGAACGAGAATATTGGGTGGCTCTGAAACCTTCGAATATTCAGTGAAAAGCCCTGAAGCGGTAAATCTGTCAGTAGGCGCTACCAGAGGCGGTCTCATCGGATAAACCGCGCAAGTTATAGTCCTCCATGACCCATACATTAAGGATTAGTGCTGCCATATCGCGCTACAGCGGACCTACAGGCCGCCAGAGAAGGTGAAAGGCCTTCCGTAGCTTAGAAAGGTCTCAGCGTCCTTCTAGAGGCATTTCTACGAGCTTTCCTGTGCGTTATGACCTCTAGTAATCTCGCGAGCTATTGGTGCCGTCTCGAACTTACTCCAGCCATCTCTGCTTATGTCTAGGTCCTCATTAAATAATGATGGTCATGTTTCACATGAAACATGACCATCATTATTAGTTGAACCCTAAGATTTTTTAAGGTCCGGATCTAGAACTTCCATGATTCGATTGAGGTCTTCAACCGAGGCAAATTCAATGCTGACTTTACCTTTTCGTGAGCCCAACTGGATCTTCACACTGGTGTCCAGTCGATCAGCTAGAGAAGTAGCTAGGAAATCTAGCCGTTCGTTCCGCTGGGTCTCTCGCGGTTTGACGTTCTTCTTGACCGGCTTGTCCCCACTAAGTGCTACAGCTTCCTCTGTAGCACGAACCGAAAGGCCTTCATTGACGATGCGTTGAGCTAGCTGTTCGATGGCTTCCCCATTGGACAGGCCGAGCAAGGCTCTTGCGTGACCCGCGGAGAGCACTCCCGCCGCAACTCGTCGTTGAACCAAAGCTGGTAGCTTCATGAGCCGAATGGTGTTCGAAATCTGAGACCGCGAACGACCGATTCGGTCAGATAAAACCTCTTGTGTGCAGTTAAACTCTTCGAGTAACTGCTGGTACGCAGCCGCTTCTTCTAGCGGGTTAAGTTCCGAGCGATGCAGGTTCTCCAACAGTGCGTCACGTAAAAGATCGTTATCTTGAGTGTCGCGGATAATGGCTGGAATCGTAGACAAGCCGGCGGCTTGAGTAGCGCGCCAACGACGCTCACCCATAACCAGTTCGTACGGAGCCTCATTCTCTTCTCGCGAAGGACGAACAACGATCGGCTGAAGCAATCCAATTTCACGGATCGAATGGATGAGTTCATCCAATTGTTCCTGATCGAAGTTAGTTCTTGGCTGCTTACGATTTGGATGAATGTCGTTAACATTGAGCTCTGCAAAACTTGCACCAGGGACCTCAACTAGACCTGAGCAAGATTCCTCAATATTAGGAGTAGTCGCCTTCGTCACGACTGCTGGTTCCGTTTCTCTTGGAGCCACAGACGAAGTTAAACCTGGCATCGCCGCACGAGTCTTTTTACTATTTTTTGCAGGGGTAACTTTAGCTGCAGAAGACGACGATTTTCGTCCCGGTTCAAAGAACATATCCACAGGTCGTGCAGATTTGGTCTTGCTTGTTTGCGGTTCAGGAGAGGATGTTTCACGTGAAACATCCTCAACAGTCTCAGGTACAGCGCCTGTTGGCGAACTGGAAATCAGTGCACCTAGTCCCCTGCCTAAGCCACGCTTTTTCTCAGCCATTTGCCGGCACTCCTTCTCATCCAAATACTCAGCCACGACTAGTCTACTGTTTACTCGACAAACAAGCGGGATGTTGCTTGCCTTAATTGCTAGAAGTTCCGAAGACCAAAAATTGAAAATTTAGTTGTTAAACAACAATAAGCGGGTTATTTCCCGCTTAAGTTGGCTCAAAGGCTTCCGGTTAGACTTTAACGGCTCTTTCGGCAATCTCTATGGCTGCTTCCATGTAAGACAGAGCACCCGTAGAGCTTGGATCGTAAGTAATAACCGTTTGTTGGTAACTAGGTGCTTCAGAGATACGCACGGAGCGTGGAATGACGGCCCCTAGAACTTGCTCAGGAAAATGTTCTCGGACTTCGTTAGCAACTTGAGCTGCAAGGTTCGTTCGTCCGTCATACATAGTCAGCAGAATCGTTGACACAGTCAACTTTGAATTCAAGTGTTTCTGAATCATCTCAATGTTCTTCAGCAACTGGCTAAGACCTTCCAATGCGTAGTATTCGCACTGGATCGGAATCAGAACCTCTCTGGCAGCAACAAACGCATTAACCGTCAACAGACCAAGGCTCGGTGGACAGTCAATGAAAACATAATCTAACCGAGGGAGTCCCTCACGCTGCCGGGTTCGCGCGTAGTCGTCCAATGCTCGCTGCAACCGCTGTTCACGGGCAACCAGAGAAACCAACTCAATCTCAGCGCCAGCCAGGTGAATAGTTGCAGGTGCAACTTGCAATAAAGGTAGTTCGGGGCACGTCGCAATGACGTCAGCCAACGGAAGATCATTGATTAGAACATCGTAGATGCTATCCACTTCCGAATGATGCTCGATGCCGAGCGCAGTTGACGCATTTCCCTGTGGATCAATGTCGATCACAAGAACGTTCAAACCGCTCTTTGCCAGCGCAGCTGCCAAGTTGACCGTAGTCGTCGTTTTACCGACACCACCCTTTTGATTCGAAATCGTGAAGTAACGAGTCTTCGGAGGAGTGGGGACCTTACGCTCAGAAATTGCTTCGCGTCGGCGGTGCTCGCTAGCCAATTGACTGGCAAGTGGTGAAGAAGAGTCATTGAAGTCAAAAACGTTACTCGACGAACCTTTAGCCTTGGACAAAGGTGAAACTCCTCCTCGTAATTTGATGCGTGCAATTCTCACGAATATTTTGACCGTGTTTCACGTGAAACATTCGAAAACAAACGTCTTAGCGTGTATTCAATTTAGATCTCAACAGGCTCCAGAATTTTGCGTCATGCCGCATCGAAAGCTACTTAAAGACTAACGCCTAAGCCTTAGCCAACCTTGATTCGAACCACCGTGGTGACTTCTTCAAGGATGTCTTCACCCACAGTCAAGACTTCGGTTTTGGTGCCACCGAGCTTACGAATAACTTTTTGGGCCTTGTCGATTTCTTCTGCAGCCGAACGGCCCTTGATCGCGATCAAGTCACCCTTGCCATGCAGTAGCGGAATGGTCAAGCCCGCCAAGTTACTCAGGGCAGATACAGCACGAGCAGTAACGTATCGAGCGTTGATCGTCTCGACCATCTGTTCCGCGCGCCCACGCATCACGGTAACGTTATCTAGCCCCAGATCATCAATGACCTCTGTCAGCCAGATGCAGCGACGCTCTAGCGGCTCGATCAGAGTTAGCTTCAAGTCTGGACGTGCGATGGCAAGACAAAGCCCGGGAAGCCCTGCTCCGCTGCCTACGTCGGCCACTTCAGCGTCCTGCTCCATAAGCGATTCGATGATCGCGCAGTTCAATACGTGGCGTGACCAAAGGCGTGGAACTTCACGTGGGCCAAGTAAGCCACGTTCAATTCCGGAGGTCGCTAGGTGCGTTACATAACGCTTGGCAAGATCCAGTCGGTCGCCGAAAATCTTCTCGGCGGCTACGGTCTCCGCAGCTGTCAGGCTGAGGTCCTCAGTCATTGCATTGGTCCTTAGAACGTTCGAAACCGCGAATAGCGATGTACTTAGTTAGCTAGCGTCGAGACGACGATGTGGCGGCGAGCTGACTCGCCCTCGGATTCCGAGTGCAACCCAGCATCGGCAATCACATCGTGAACAAGCTTGCGCTCGTATGCGCTCATCGGTTCAAGATGAACAGCTTCTCCACTTTTGCGCGCTTGCTCGATGGCCTGTACAGCAATTTCCTGCAATTCCTCGGCACGGTTGGCGCGGTAGCCAGCTATGTCCAAAACAAGCCGTGAGCGTTCTCCTGTAGCGGTCAGTACGGCCAAACGGGTAAGTTCCTGAAGTGCATCGAGGACTTCACCGTCCTTGCCAACCAGGCTGTTGAGGTCAGTGGTTGCTTCTTCGGCAACGATCGAAATGTAGGTACGTCCACCACGAATTTCAATGTCAATGTCGCCATCAAGATCGGCAATATCGAGCAGTTCTTCGAGGTAATCCGCGGCAACATCGCCTTCGTCAATTACCTCGTCTGCTTGCTCATGCTGATCCTCGAGCTCTGTTGCTTCAGGATTTTCAGTTGCAGTCATGACTACCTCTTCTTGCGGTTCTTGCGCTTAGGCTGCTCACGCTGGCCTTTAGGCTCTTCAATGGCTGGGGTCTCGGATTCGTCGACCTTCTTCTGCCCCACAGGAGGCAGACCCTTCTCTGCGCGGCGAGCGTTTAGTTCGCGTTCTGCCTGAGAGCCCGGGGTTGGGTTGTTGCGAATAACCCAGAACTGCTGTCCCAGGGTCCACAAGTTCGATGCGGTCCAGTAGATCAGCACACCGATTGGGAAGTTGATGCCACCGATACCGAAGACCAAAGGCAGGATGTAGAGCATCATCTTCTGCTGCTGCATGAATGGGCCCTGGAGAGCTTCTGCGCTCATGTTCTTCGTCATCAGCTGACGCTGGGTGAAGAACTGCGAGGCGGTCATTGCAAGGATCATGATGACAGCAACAACGATTACGGCCCAGTTGATGGCGCCGGAGTTAATAGTGCCCAAGAACGTCTCAGACAGTGGTGCTCCGAGAATCGAGGACTGATCGAAGCTGCGGATGTGATCAGCGGACAGGGCGCCGATTGAACGGCCGTCATCGCTGGCACGGGATGCTTCGTTGAGCACGCGGAACAGTGCAAAGAAGAATGGCATCTGCACGAGCAGTGGCAAGCACGAAGAAAGTGGGTTGGTCTTGTGCTTTTTGAACAGCGCCTGCTGCTCTTGCACCATGGCCTGACGCGACATTTGGTCGGTCTTGCCCTTGTACTTTGCCTGGAGCTTACGAAGGTCAGGCTGCAGTGCCTGCATCGCACGCTGACTCTTGATCTGCTTGACGAAGACCGGGATCAACAAGGTACGAATAAGCAGCACAAGGAAGATGATGGACAAGGTCCAGGTCACACCCGAGCCTTCATCCATACCAAGGACTGTGAACAGTTCGTGGAAGGCCCACAGGACCCACGACACGGCATACGTGAACGGAGTCAATATCGTGTCTAGAAAGTTCATTAGCGGTCAAGCTCCTTGTGGCCGCTATCCGCGGCGTCTTCATCGTCGGGAATCACAGGATGATTCAGAACTATGATCCTCGGCAGTTTACCTTCAGGCCAAATCCTTGGTCCTTCAGGCACTTGGTCTACACCGCCGTGGGAAAATGGATTGCACCTCAGAACCCGCCAAGCGGTCAAGACGATGCCTTTGATAGCGCCGTGTTGAGTCACCGCTTCGAGCCCATAGGCAGAACAGCTAGGAAAGTATCGGCATACATCGCCGTAAATCGGCGAGATGATTTTGCGGTAGGTCTTAAGGAATCCAATAAGCAGGTTGCGCGGAATATCAATGATGAACCAAAGCACCCCGGTACGCGGAGTTAAGTCCTTACGCATCAGCGAACCTCTGCTTTACGCTGTACAGATGCAAAGGCGGCAGTAACCTGGGTCCGCAGTTCGTCCCAAGTGAGCTCTGCAGCTCCGGGTAAAGCACGAACAACGATGTCCAGGTTCCCATCCACGCGCCTGAGCTCGTGGGCAACTTCGCGCATACGGCGTTTAGTCAGATTTCGTTTAACTGCAATTCCCACTGCCTTGGAGACAATAAATCCAAACCTGTCCCCCGCGGCCCCTTCGGGACGAGGACGTGCATATAGCACGACGTTCCGGCGTCCGCTTCGGGCGCCGGAACGTACAGTGACTGTAAGGTCTTGCGCTAAGCGCAATCGCTGATTCTTTGGCAACATTTTTGTTCTAGCCAGATCTAGTAGATTCCGCCAGAACTACGCAGCCAAAAGCTGTTTCGCAAATTTATGCGGAAAGCTCGGTACGGCTCTTGCCGCGACGTGCGGACAAGATTGCGCGACCTGCACGGGTACGCATACGAAGACGGAAACCGTGCTTCTTGGCACGACGACGGTTATTAGGCTGAAAAGTCCGCTTGCTCACGGTGACACTCCAAGAAATTTAAGTGATGCGCCGGACCCGCTACTAGCTAGCTGGATAACAACAGGCTGACGCTCGTTCTTTAAAAAATGTGTAATTTTGCGGGCTCTTCTAAAAACTGAGCAGGTCACAAAACGTACACATAGGACTGAATAACGATAGGAAAAATTCCGCCATAGGTCAAATTGGCGCGATTTTCAAGGACCTCTGTGCATATCAGAGCCTTACCTGTGAATAATCTACCCCAAAGTTGTGGATTACTTCATCATTTAACGAAAGACAACTCACAATCTGGGATGGAAATCCATGTCACTGCGCCCATGAAAACGGTATATCTCAAGGGGAAAGGCGTTTTCCACAGGTAAACAGCTAACTTTTTCCACCTGACTGTGCATAACCATGTGGATAGTGGTTAGAATCAGTGGAGATAACCTCGCCAAAACGGCGAAAATGAGGCCTAAAACCGGGCTTTATGTGATCAACATTGCATTAAATGATGGAAGTGGGGCGCCCTTAGTGAGCAGCGACGAGACCAATAGTATTGGGAGCTCCTGGCGTCAGGTCATTCGTAAGATCGAAGATGATGATCGAGTCAAAGCCCGTCATCGGCCATTCGTGTCCCTTGCTAAACCCCAGGGACTCATTGGCAGTACCCTGCTTGTTGCCGTACCTAACGACCTCACCCGCGATATCTTGCAAACTCAGCTACGCGAACCTCTCGATCAGGCGTTGCGTGAGGTCTTCCAAGACGATATCCGCTGCGCCGTCAGTGTCGATCTTTCTTTGGCTGAGGATGTTGAACAGCCATCCGAACAAAAGACTTCTCCAGCTCCGGTGCCAGCTCCAGTTCCAGAAACCCCCGGACCGCGACCGCAGCCTGCTCCACAACCGACGCCCCCATCAAACTCCCAAGAGTTTGGCCGGCTCAATCCAAAATACATTTTTGACACTTTTGTCATTGGGTCATCGAACCGATTCGCTCACGCGGCCGCGGTTGCTGTCGCCGAAGCACCGGCCAAAGCCTACAACCCGCTATTTATCTACGGCGATTCCGGGCTAGGTAAAACTCACCTGCTTCACGCCATCGGGCATTACGCGCGTCATCTCTATAAGGGGATCCGAGTACGTTATGTGAACTCCGAAGAGTTCACTAATGACTTCATCAACTCAATCCGTGATGACGAGGGTGCCAGCTTCAAGCAGACCTATCGTAATGTCGATATTTTGCTCATCGACGATATTCAGTTTTTGGCCAATAAAGATGCAACTCAGGAAGAGTTCTTCCACACCTTCAATGCGTTGCACAATCACAACAAGCAGGTCGTGATTACCTCTGACTTGCCGCCTAAACAGCTGCAAGGATTTGAAGATCGCATGCGTTCGCGCTTCGAGTGGGGTTTGCTCACCGACATTCAGCCCCCTGAATTGGAAACCCGTATTGCGATCCTGCGCAAGAAAGCTGACGCCGAGAATCTTTCGGCTCCAGGTGATGTCATGGAATATATCGCCTCTCGAATCTCTACGAATATCCGTGAACTTGAGGGTGCACTCATACGAGTGACCGCTTTTGCTTCATTGAACAACCAACACGTTGATCTGGCTCTGGCAGAAACCGTACTCAAGGATTTGATCAGTGCTGACGGTGCTCAGGAAATCACTCCTTCAACCATCATCAAACAAACCGCCGAGTACTTTGGGCTGTCTATTGATGAGCTCAACAGTAAATCTCGCACTCGGACCCTGGTGACAGCACGTCAGATCGCGATGTATCTGCTGCGTGAGCTGACTGATATGTCATTGCCGAAGATCGGCGCAGAACTTGGCGGGCGAGACCACACCACAGTTATTCATGCTGATCGCAAGATTCGTGAGTTGATGGCCGAGCGGCGCGCAATCTTCAACCAAGTGACAGAACTGACAAACCGGATTAAACAGAGTCAACGCGAGCATTAAACCGGTAAATCACAGCTGTGGATAAGACTGTGGATTACATGATGACAACCTGCGCATAACTAGCACCTTGCGTGTGGACTCCGAAAAGCGTGGCACTGAGTATCAACAGGACCATGGAACTCAGTGTCACTGCCAGTCACAGTTTGTTCACATGCACAATTGGTTCAAATTATGGGCTCGGGGGGCTTATCCACAGTATCCACAGGGGTTATTAACACTACTTCCTTTAAACACTTATTCATCCAAATAACGAGACCTCTCCCCCAACGCCGGTATTGAACTGCTTTTTGTTCATAAGCTCGTGGTTACACACACTTGGAAAGTTCTATGAGGGCTATTCCATGAAGCCGTGGCAAGATTAAGTGGAGATATCGTGTAGCTACCTGCTCTATGCTTAAGAACTTGGCGGGAAACAACCTTCTTGGCCTCACTTAAGACTTATGGGTTCCGAAAGGCGGATTTTTCGTGAAGTTCAGCGTTGAAAAGGATGTATTGGCAGATGCCGTTTCTTGGACCGCAAGGTCTCTAGCGCAGCGTCCACCATCTCCAGTACTTGCTGGCATTTTGATCACTACCCATGAAGGCATCGTTCGCCTTGAGGGATTTGATTACGAAATTTCATCCCACATCGAAATCCCTGCCGATATTGCAGAACAAGGCAAAGTCTTAATTTCTGGCAAGCTGCTTGCGGAAATTACACGTTCATTGCCAAATTCAACGGTGACGCTCGAAACTGATGGAACAAAGATCACCGTCTCCTGCGGACGTTCACGATTCCACTTAGCGACCATGCCAGTTGAGGAATACCCTTCCTTGCCAGCACTTCCAGAAGTTGCAGGTACCATCAATGGCCAGGCTTTCTCTGAAGCTGTATCCCAGGTCATTGTTGCTGCGTCGAAGGATGACACCCTGCCAGTGTTGACTGGTATCAAGGTTGAAATTGAAAATGACCTAATCACTTTCCTTGCCACGGACCGCTACCGTTTAGCGATGCGTGAACTGAATTGGACTCCAAACCAGCCAGAAATTTCTACTTCCTTCCTGGTCAAGGCCAAAACCTTAAACGAAGTAGCTAAAACACTTTCCAGTGCTGGCGACCTGAAGCTTGCAATCAGCCCTACCGGGGAAATGATCGGTTTCGAAAGCGCTAACCGTCGGACAACCTCGTTGCTTATCAATGGCGATTACCCAAAGATTCGTTCGTTGTTCCCGGATAACACTCCAATTCACGCTACTGTCCGTTCTAGCGATCTAATTGAAGCGGTACGCCGCGTTTCTGTCGTTGCTGAACGAAACACGCCAGTACGTATGGCGTTCACCGACGGACAGCTGACCCTTGACGCAGGCACCGGTGAGGAAGCCCAGGCCGAAGAATCAATTGTTGCTTCATTGCGCGGAGAAGACATTACGGTTGCATTCAACCCAACCTTCCTCAGTGAAGGATTGAGCTCGTTCAATACTGACTTTGTTCGTTTTTCCTTCACTAGCGCTCCAAAACCAGCAATGGTCACGGGTCAGAAGAAGATTGATGAAGACGACCAGGACCAATACCGGTACCTCGTTATGCCAGTTCGACTTCCAAACTCGAACTAGCCACAAGTTAGCGGTGGAATGCTAAATGTTCCACCGCTTCGTAGCTTTCAGGATTCTCGGTGTATATCTCGCAGCTTTCCCTCACGAGCTTTCGCTCGTACGTGCAGGCCGACGTGCAACTAGCCCCGGGCATCAACGTACTGGTTGGACCCAACGGCGTCGGTAAAACGAACATCGTTGAAGCCATCGGTTATCTTGCGAACCTCTCCTCGCACCGGGTCAGCAACGATGCTCCGCTGCTTCATTTCGGTTCCGAACGCGCGCTAATCCGCGGTACGTTACACCGTGGCGCTCAGTCCACCTCCCTCGAAGTGGAAATTACCAGCGGCAAAATCAACAGAGCGCGGATTAACCGGGCTAATCCGGTACGCGCACGAGAGATTCTTGGACTCGTGCGAACGGTACTCTTCGCTCCCGAAGATCTGTCCTTGATTAAAGGCGATCCATCTAATCGACGTCGTTTCCTCGATGAAATGCTGATCTCCTTAAGGCCTATCGAAGCCGGCACCAAAAACGACTACGAGCGAATCGTGAAACAACGAAATGCGTTGTTGAAATCGATCAGAGGCAAATCAAAACTCAATTCTTCGCAAGAGAACACCTTGCAGGCATGGGACATGCAACTGGCCACCTGCGGGGCCCGCCTCATTCGTGGCCGATTGATGGTACTCGCCTTGTTGCGACCCTATATGGAAGCGGCCTACGCAGATCTTGCCGATGGTAAAAAACATGCTGATGCGGTTTATCGCTCATCGCTTGAAGGTGAGATTGACGAAAATTCTTTGCCGGTGAAAAATCTTGAGGGGTTGAACCAAGACGAAATTCGCGATTTGCTGCTGAGCGCCATCGAGGCAAACCGGGCACGGGAACTAGATCGCGGAATTTCACTATTTGGTCCCCATCGCGATGATTTGACCCTGACACTAGGGGCAACTCCTGCAAAAGGCTACGCTTCGCATGGAGAAACCTGGTCCTTTGCGCTTGCATTGCGCCTTGCTGCTTACCGCGTCTTTGGCGATGATGATCCGCGAACTGGGTCCGGCCCGATTTTGATCCTCGATGATGTTTTTGCAGAACTTGACGCTACCCGGCGGGACCGATTGGCGCATATTGTTGCCGGTGCAGAACAAGTATTGGTGACCGCGGCGGTGGCTGCCGACGTGCCCGAGGCCTTGAAAGGACATTTTTTCATGGTGAGCCCTGGTCAGGTCAGCGATGTCTGAGGAAGAACTCGACTCGGCCAAGGCGTTGCTCAATCGCATGCGCAAAATTGCCGAAGAGCGTGGTGAAACTAGAATTGACGCTGCCCGCATGGAGCGCGTCAAAAAGCGTCAGGCAACGCGTCGCGGATTTGCTGCGCCGCAGGGTAAACCCGTTGAAGGATCCGCACGCGACCCACATGCTATCGGTGAGATCGTATCGAGAATGTCTAAATCTCGTGGCTGGAATACTCAAGTTGCGGTCGGCTCGGTATTGGGTCGCTGGACAGAATTGGTCGGCGAAGATGTGGCAGCGCATTGCAAGCCCGAATCTTTTGAAGACACCGTCGTAGTTGTACGCTGCGATTCAACTTCCTGGGCTACACAATTACGACTACTCAGCCATCAAATTTTGAAAAAAATTGATGCAGAATTAGGTTCGGGAATCGTCACGGTTATCAAGGTTTTGGGCCCTAATGCACCCTCATGGCGCCACGGTCTACGTTCGGTTGCCGGACGAGGCCCGCGAGATACATACGGATAGAATTGCTGGCACGGCATATGGCGCTCTAACGGAGCCGCTGGCTGGATCCCCCCTTACTGCTCCGCCAGTAACCGCTCTAAGTGATGATTCTGTGCCTACTACGGCCGATTTGATGCTCAGGATCCCTATATATTTCGCTAAACGCGGTAGAATTAGAGGCAGTGAGTGCGCGTCGCGTGGGTATCCCCCACATACGTTGCACCAGACCATGGTTTTTTGTTGTCCCGCACGCAGTGACGGCAAGAAATCGCGCACCAAATTCGAGGAGTTCGTAGCACAAGTGTCTACCGAAAACGCTTCACCGCAGGAGCCGGCCGAGAGCCAAGTACCCGCGGAATCGATGACTTCAAAAGTCGAACACACCTATGGCGCCCAGGACATTACCGTCCTCGAAGGACTCGAAGCGGTACGCAAACGTCCGGGCATGTATATCGGTTCAACCGGACCGCGCGGCCTGCACCACCTGGTCTACGAAGTTGTTGATAACTCCGTCGATGAGGCTCTAGCCGGATACTGCGACACTATCGACGTCACCTTGCAGAATGATGGCGCTGTTCGAGTACAGGACAACGGCCGTGGCATCCCCACAGATATGCACCCTACAGAGGGCAAGCCAGCGGTAGAGGTCGTCATGACGATCCTGCATGCTGGCGGTAAGTTCGGCGGCGGCGGGTACGCGGTCTCCGGCGGTCTGCACGGCGTAGGCATTTCGGTAGTTAACGCGCTATCTAGCCGCGTGGACACCATTGTTCGGCAAAAGGGTTACGCCTGGCGGATCTCCTTCGGCAATGGCGGCATGACTACCTCCCCATTGACACGTGGCGAAGAAACCGAAGAAACCGGCACCACCCAGACGTTCTACCCGGACGCCGGTATCTTTGAAACCACGGTATTTGATTTCGAAACCCTCCGTGCACGTTTCCAGCAGATGGCCTTCCTGAACAAGGGCCTGCGCATCCGTCTGACCGATGAACGTGTGGTTGAAGAGGTTGAGGCTGAAGTCGAGGACGAGCGCGAAAACCAGGTTGTTAAACCACGCGTGGTCGACTACCTGTACAAGGACGGACTGCTCGATTACGTCAAGCACCTGAACTCCGCGAAAAAAGTGGAATTGGTGCACGACGAGGTCATTGCCTTCGAGGCCGAGGACACCACTCGCGGTATCAGCGTTGAAGTTGCTATGCAGTGGACCAATGCCTACTCCGAGTCTGTGCACACCTACGCAAACACCATCAACACCCACGAGGGTGGTACCCACGAAGAGGGTTTCCGCGCTGCCTTGACCGGCTTGCTCAACCGCTATGCCCGCGATAACAAGATCCTGCGCGAAAAGGATGACAACCTCTCCGGTGATGACGTCCGCGAGGGTCTGACCGCAGTTCTTTCGGTCAAGCTCTCCGAACCGCAGTTTGAAGGCCAGACTAAAACCAAGCTGGGTAATTCGATGGCCCGTGGCTTCGTGCACGGTGTGGTCAACGAGGAACTTGGTGACTGGTTCGAGCGCAACCCGAATGTCGCTAAGGACATTATCCGCAAGGCGATGCTTGCCTCCCAAGCCCGTATGGCAGCCCGCAAGGCCCGTGACAACGCGCGCCGTAAGTCGCCGATGGAATCCTTCGGCATGCCGGGCAAGCTTTCGGACTGCTCCTCGAAGAACCCTGCCGAGTGTGAGGTTTTCATCGTCGAGGGTGACTCTGCAGGCGGCTCGGCTAAGCGCGGACGCGACCCACACACGCAGGCGATTCTGCCGCTGCGCGGAAAGATCCTGAACGTGGAACGTGCGCGTTTGGACCGTGCGCTGGGTAATGCCGAAGTACAGGCGATGATCACCGCCTTCGGCACCGGCATCGGTGAAGAGTTCGACATGGCTAAGCTGCGCTATCACAAGATCGTGTTGATGGCCGACGCCGACGTGGACGGCCAGCACATCACCACGCTGCTGCTCACGCTGATTTTCCGCTTCATGCGTCCGCTGATCGAGCAGGGCTATGTGTATCTTGCAAGCCCACCGCTGTACCGCATTAAGTGGTCCAACGCCGCTCACGAATACGTCTTCTCGGACAAGGAACGCGACGACGCGCTCGTCAAGGGCGCCGCGTCGAACAAGCGTATTCCTAAGGAAAACGGCATCCAGCGCTACAAGGGTCTGGGCGAGATGGACTACTCGGAACTGTGGGACACCACCATGGATCCGGCCCACCGCATTCTGCGCCAGGTGGCCATGGATGACGCGGCCGCAGCCGATGAGGTCTTCTCCGTGCTGATGGGTGAGGACGTCGAATCACGCCGAACCTTTATTCAGCAAAATGCCAAGGACGTGCGCTTCCTGGATATCTAACGCGCCTACCGCAGCGAAACGATAACCAGCAACGAATTTTAGACTTGTAAGGGACGAAATGAGCGACGAGCAAACCCCGGGGAACGAACCGTTGGACGGGGAGATCGTGCCCGCACTAGAGGGACACGACAAGATCGACCAGATCGATCTGCAGACCGAAATGCAGCGGTCCTACCTTGACTACGCTATGGCGGTCATCGTGGGCCGTGCACTACCCGATGTACGCGATGGACTGAAGCCAGTGCACCGCCGCGTGCTGTACGCGATGTACGACGGTGGCTACCGTCCGGAGCGCGCCTACAATAAGTGTGCCCGCGTGGTCGGCGAAGTGATGGGTCAGTACCACCCGCACGGTGATACCGCGATCTACGATGCGCTGGTCCGCCTGATTCAGGACTGGGTCATGCGTTATCCGCTGGCGCTGGGCCAGGGTAACTTCGGCTCCCCAGGTAATGATGGCGCTGCCGCCCAGCGTTACACGGAAACCAAGATGGCCCCGCTGGCCATGGAAATGGTCCGTGACATCAACGAGGATACCGTTGATTTTAAGGACAACTACGACGGCAAAAACCAAGAACCAACCGTGTTGCCGGCGCGTTTCCCGAACCTGTTGGTTAATGGTTCCTCGGGTATCGCGGTGGGTATGGCTACCAACATTCCGCCGCATAACCTGCGCGAAGTCGCCGAGGGTGTGCAGTGGTATCTGGAGAACCCAGAAGTTACCCGCGAGGAACTACTTGCGGCGCTGATGCAGCGCGTCAAGGGACCGGATTTCCCTTCCGGCGCCATGATTCTTGGCACCAAGGGCATTTCCGATGCCTACCGCACCGGTCGTGGCTCGATCACCATGCGCGCGGTAGTGAATGTGGAAGAAATTCAGGGCCGCTCCTGCCTGGTAGTCACCGAACTGCCATATATGGCCAACCCGGATAACCTCGCGGTGAAGATCGCCGAGCTGGTCCGCGATGGCAAGGTCGCCGGCATCGCCGATATGCGTGATGAGACCTCGGGCCGTACCGGCCAGCGTCTGGTGATCGTGCTCAAGCGCGACGCCGTGGCCAAGGTGGTACTGAACAACCTCTACAAGCACACCGAACTGCAGTCCAACTTCTCCGCGAATATGCTCGCGATCGTCGACGGAGTGCCGCGCACCCTGCCACTGGATGGTTTCATCCGGCACTGGGTGACCCACCAGATCGAAGTGATTGTCCGACGCACCAAGTACCGCCTGAAGAAGGCCGAAGCCGAGGCTCACATCCTGCGCGGCCTGCTCAAGGCCCTGGATGCTTTGGACGAGGTCATCGCGTTGATCCGCCGTTCTTCGACCACCGAAGCAGCCCGCGACGGGTTGATGGAACTGCTAGATATAGACGAGGATCAGGCACGTGCCATTCTCGATATGCAGCTACGCCGGCTTGCCGCCTTGGAACGCCAGAAGATTCAGGATCGTCACGCGGAATTGGCGGTGATGATTGCCGAGTTCAAGGAGATCATCGCCGACCCGCAGCGCCAGCGCACCATCGTCTCGGAAGAACTCGCCGAGATCGTGGAAAAGCATGGTGATGACCGTCGCACCAATATCCTCATGGGCTTTGATGGCGACATGAACGTCGAAGATCTCATTCCCGAAGAGGAAATGGTCGTCACCATCACCCGTGGCGGCTACGTCAAGCGCACCCGTATCGACAACTACCGTTCGCAGCAGCGCGGCGGTAAGGGTATCAAGGGCGCCAACCTTCGCGGAGATGACGTGGTGGAACACTTCTTCGTCACCTCCACACACAACTACCTGCTGTTCTTCACCAATCACGGCCGGGTGTACCGCACCAAGTGCTACGAGCTGGCCGAGGCTGGACGCGACGCCAAGGGACAGCACGTAGCCAACGTGATGGCTTTCCAGCCAGATGAGCACATCGCGCAGGTGCTTGATCTGCGCACCTACCAGGACGCGCAGTACCTGATGCTTGCTACGCGCAATGGTCTGGTCAAGAAAACGCGCTTGGAAGACTACGACACCAACCGCACCGCCGGAGTCATCGCGATCAACCTGCGCGAAGACGACGAACTAGTCTCCGCGCAGCTGGTGAGTGAATCCGATGATGTGATGCTGGTCTCGCGCAAGGGGCAATCGGTGCGCTTCACCGCGACCGACACCGCGTTGCGTCCGATGGGCCGCGCTACCAGCGGCGTGACCGGCATGAAGTTCCGCGAGGGCGACGAACTGTTGGCCGCCGAGGCGGTACGTCCCGAAGCGTTCGTTTTCACCGTGACAAACGAGGGCTACGCGAAGCGCACTACGGTCGACGAATATCGTGTGCAATCCCGTGGTGGCTTGGGTATTAAGGTTGCCAAGCTCAACGAGGAACGTGGCGAACTTGTGGGTGCGCTGATCGTTGATGAAACCGATGAGGTACTCGTGGTGATGGCATCGGGCAAGGTTGTTCGTTCTGCCGTCTCGCAGGTTCCTTCCAAGGGCCGTGACACCATGGGTGTCATCTTCGCAAAACCGGATAAGAAGGACCACATTATTGCGGTTGCAAAGAACTCGGAGACCGAGCTCGAAGAGAACTCGGAGGAACATGGCGTAACGTTGGACGCAGAAAACATGACAGATGAGTCATCTGCTGCGCCGGAAATCGCTTCGGACGTCCAAAACGATGACACCGATAACGGAGGTAACGCATGAGCACGCCCTCGACGCCTCGCCCAAGTGGCAGCGCCCCGAAGAGCGCAGCGCCGCGACCTACCCAGGTAAAGCGCCCAGCGCCAACCTCGAATGGTAACCGCCCAACCGGTGCCCGCCCGGCGCCAACCGGACAGCCGCGTCCTGCCGGCGGGCCTGCACGACCTGGTACAGGCGCACCTCGTCCCACCGGACAGCGGCCGCCGCAGTCGCAGGATCGTCTGGTTCGCCCTGCGCCTAAGGCCAAGGTCCGCAAAGCCCGACTGCTCGCGTCAAAGGTAGAGCCGTTCTCAGTCTTGAAGCTTGCCTTCTTGCTGTCGGTCGCCTTTGGTGTCATTACCGTGGTGGCCTCGGTAGCTATCTGGGCCCTGCTGGACCTGACCGGCACCTTTGACTCCTTCAACCAGCTGATGCGTGACGCGATTGGTGCCGAAGGCACTTTTGACCTGCGTGATGTGCTCTCGCTGGGTCAGGTCGCCTCGTACGCGACAATCATTGCGGTAGTCAACGTCGTGGTAATTTCGGTGCTCTCGATGCTCGGAGCGGTGTTGTATAACATTGCCGCTTCGCTCGTCGGAGGCGTCGGAGTGACCCTCACGGACGACTAAGAACGTGCTAGTCGAGCCCGGGATTCATGCTGTGATGCATGACACCCGGGCTCGATTTGTATCTTCTTGCAAACCCCGGTAAAGTTTTATTTCGTTCCGAAGGGAACAAAAAAGGTAAGGGCGTATAGCTCAGGCGGTTAGAGCGCTTCGCTGATAACGAAGAGGTCCCTGGTTCAAGTCCAGGTACGCCCACTGAATCCTTGCCGCTGAGAAAGAGGGTAGAATGAAAAAGCTCCTGATTCTCGGGACTGTTGTGGCTGCTGCGGTAGTCATGATCAAGAAGGTAAAGGGTTCAACGGAAATCAAGGAAACCTGGCAACAGGTTACCGATAAAGTTTCCTAACGCTTTTCGGGGCCTTAGCTCAGTTGGTAGAGCGCCTGCTTTGCAAGCAGGATGTCAGGAGTTCGAATCTCCTAGGCTCCACAGAATAGATTGGCGGAAAGCAGCAGCTTTCCGCCTATTCTTTTCCAAAGGGTGAGCGTTGCTCATTTTCGGAAGTGAAAAATCTTCCACAATTGAATACGGGGCCTTAGCTCAGTTGGTAGAGCGCCTGCTTTGCAAGCAGGATGTCAGGAGTTCGAATCTCCTAGGCTCCACATTTGAAGTAGTTCTAAGAGCGGTGATCGACTCAATGAGTCAGATCGCCGCTCTTTTTGTTTACGCTGCTGCACCCATAATCCGCGGGATCGCATCTGTCGCGTCGTCAATAAATTGTTGTACTTGCGAGCCCGCGGATTGAATAACATGTACTCGTTGTACTAGCTTCCTCGGTGATCCCGCCGACGTGGGACAAGCTAACCATTCCCCGCGCGCCAGCTTGCGGTAAATCTGTTGCGGTCATCCGCGGCATCCATAGCTCTGTGATCATGCCGCCAGTCGTTGATACGGCTCTGGCCGTTGGCGCAGGCACGGGATCAGTAGCGATGTTATTAACTCACGACGTCGCGCGAGTTGCTGCTCGCATCATTGCCCGACCGCGATTTGAGGTTACTGTGCCTGGGTGCGTTGGTATCCTCCATCGCATCCTCGGTCTGTTGCCGCAGAGACTGCGCGACCAAATTTTGGGAAAGATAGTCCCTAATCAGGTCGCCTCGGTGGACCTCAAAGTTTGCTCCGATTACGAGGAGATTTTCCCACCCGGCCAGCCGCCAACCTCATGGCCACTGCGGACGCGTTCAGAATGCACCGTTGAGTAGCTCTGCAGTAGTTCCTCGCCGATCCGATACCATGATCGGTCTTGAACCTGAGCATGTGCCGCGGAGGCAAAGGCTTGACGTTTGGCATCATCGTAGATCAGGTCACTGACCCGATCTCGAAGCTCGTTGAGGTCTCCCGGGGCATACAGCCAGCCTGTGCGCGAGGAATCCACCAGATCTAGCGGTCCTCCCCTGCCAACCGCAACGACCGGCACAGCGCAAGCCATGGCTTCCTGAATGGTTTGGCAGAATGTTTCCGAGGCGCCTGGATGAACAAAAACATCAAAGGAAGCAATGACTTCCGCCAACCGGGTTCCGGAGAGGAAGCCGGTGAAATGTGCGGTGGGCAAAATACTGCGCAGTTCGTCTTCCAGCGGGCCCGAACCGACGATCACGAGTCTTGTATTCGGTAGTGAGCTCAAAACCCGTAGGTCAGCGACCTGCTTTTCGGCAGCAAGCCGGCCAACATATCCAATGATGCGTTCCCTGTTGGGGGCAATAGTCTCACGGAACTTTTCATCACGCCGTTGTGGGGTGAATTGCACGGTGTCCACTCCCCGGCCGCTCAAAACTAGGCGCGTAACGCCCAGAGATTCGAGCTGGCGGCGAGAAAACGTACTTGGCACCAACGTTAGGTCTGCAGTCGTGTGAATGGCTCTCACATGATCCCAAAGCTTTTCGGTGAGCCATGGCATTTTATAACGCGCGGCATAGGTCGGAACCTCGGTTTGATACATGGCAACGGACGGTATGTTCAGTTCTTGAGCCGCACGTAGGGCACGCCAGCCCAGTAAGAATGGGCTGGCCAGGTGCACCACGTCGGGTGCCTCTCTGGCCAAGATTCTTTTGAGACGGCCAACCCCTCCGGCAGCCAAGCGAACCTCCGGGTAATTAACCATTGCCACAGAGGGAACGGTAATGATCGGAAATCCCTTATATGAGCGGGGTACGCTGTGGCCCTTGAGCTCGCCGGCCAACGAGGCTGCGGGAGTGATGACCACGGCGCTATGACCGGTCAGCTCAAGATGATCAAGGGTCCTTAGGACCGAATTTGTAACCCCATTCACGTGGGGCAGGAACGATTCAGCAACGATGGCAACCTTCACAATTTCATGATGCGTGCCGCGGGTAACGCCGAGCTTAACAAGGCATACTGCGTTCGTAAACTTCTCACAACGGCATGGACAAGTCCGTCGAAGAATGAATCGAACCTGGGTCAGATATTCTGTTCACGAAGGATTCTCGGGAGGACAGCGTTATTTCCTCAGCAGACATGGAATCAAGATAGAGCATTTTATAAAAAATGAGTTTGAACAGTATATATGTCCATACGAGCATGTGTATGAGTAACTTGACCTTACTCACTCAGAGACCCAGTTCAGGCAAGTCACGAAGAGCTTGTAAACTTAGCCGGTGACGTTCTTGTTAGCCGCGTTGGGAATACTCGGCATTTCAGCTTCTGGACCAATTATTGCGGCGTTCCCCGCCGTCCCGGTGATGTCCATGGCGTTCTGGCGCAATGGCGCCGCGGCCCTGATCCTCGCCGGCCCGGCTATCAAGGAAAACCCGTGGCAGTACTTACGCTTCACTCGACGAGAATGGTTTTACATTCTGGTTGCCGGCGGGGCGCTCGCCTTGCACTTCGTATGTTTCATGTTTGCGGTCCGAATGACCAGCGTTGCGGCGGCTACCGCGTTAGTTTGTATCCAAGGCGTATGGATTGCATTGTTTCAAACCCTGCGCGGGGTGAGATACCGGTCGCCCGTGTTAATCGGAATGAGCACCGCTATCGTTGGCGTTGTACTCATTACAGGTTTTGATTTGGGCCAAGGGCTCACGGCATTTATGGGTGACTTGTTAGCACTTGCCGGTGGGGTGCTCGCTGCGGTCTATACGTTTGCAGGATCTGCGGCACGGCGCACCATGAGCACCTCTCGATATACCTCGATCTGCTATGCCGTTACCGCGGTACTGTTGCTAATCATTTGCCTAGCTACAAGGCAGCCCCTGTGGGGATTTGATGTCGGGGGTTGGGCTGGAATCATTCTGCTGACCGTTTGCGCGCAACTATTCGGACACACTGCGATGAATCATCTGCTGAGCGTGCTGGGGCCATTGACCGTGTCCACCCTGATCCTGCTTGAAATTCCTGGTGCTGCGTTGCTCGCCGCATTGCTCTTAGGACAGGTGGTCCCGGTGGGCACATACATAGGATTGGGAATCATCTTGCTTGGACTCGTATTTGTCGTACGAGGCCAAGCAACACCAAAACTTAGGGCTTAGCTTTCCTCGATCAAGGTTCGAACCTCAGCAATGTCCGCTTCGCGAGATTCGACAGGCTGCTGTGGTTCGGAAATCCTTGGTTCATTTTCCCAAGGGTCTTCCACCGGACGGGATGCTTTCCACATGGCCACAATTAGAGCCACAATTCCTACGAACACGCCGAATGCTAAAAATTTTCCTGCCGCACTTTTCTTGCTCATGATTTCTCCCATGTGAATCAATTTTTGTTACCAGATACCTCCAGACTAGGCAGTTAGCCAATGTGAGGCCAGTGTCCGCGAGTCTGACACCGTCGATGACGTAATTGTTTCACTCAGCGCGTACCTCAGCTTTGGCGGCCTTGGCCCTACTCATGGGAGAATGAAGCCATGACCGCAAACGCAACGCATAAAGCCACGATTCACACTACTTTGGGCGACATTGTCGTCGATCTTTTCGGCAACCACGCCCCGAAGACCGTAAAGAACTTCGTTGGCTTGTCGACCGGTGAGCAGGAATGGGTACACCCAGAGTCCGGTGACAAGAAGACCAACACCCCGCTGTACAGCGGCACCATCTTCCACCGCATCATTTCAGACTTCATGATTCAGGGTGGCGACCCACTGGGTCAGGGCTTTGGCGGCCCCGGCTACCAGTTCGACGATGAGATCCACCCAGAACTGAACTTCAACGATCCATACAAGCTTGCCATGGCAAATGCCGGCATCCGCATGGGTCGTGGAACCAACGGTTCGCAGTTCTTCATCACCACCGTCGCAACCTCATGGTTGCAGGGCAAGCACACCATCTTCGGTGACGTAACCGATGCAGAATCACGCAAGGTTGTTGACGCCTTGAACGCCGTTGCAACCGATGGCCGTGACAAGCCATTGGAAGATGTTGTTATCACCTCGGTAGATATCGAAACGCTGTAACTTTCAGTAGTAATAACTGCGGCTCCGGTGATTCCCTTGGGAAGTCGCCGGAGCCGCAGTTTTTTAAACCACCACGATGAGGTCAAGGTAGAAACAGATGTCTTACGGTCAAGTCACTCCCGCGGGGCAGTCGGCTCCAAGCTGCTATAGACACTCAGGAACGGTCTCATATGTGTCCTGTAATCGATGCGGCCGTCCAGTATGCCCTCAATGTCAGGTGCCGGCTCCGGTGGGAGTGCAGTGCGTCGAATGCGTCCACGCAGCGAATAAGAAGATCCCTTCTCAGCGGACAGAATTTGGTGCGCGGGCGCGCCAAGGTGTCCCGATAATTACTTATTCACTGATCGCGGTAAACGTTCTCGCCTACATACTTCAATGGGTAATCCCGGTGGTCACCCAGAATATGGTGTTGGTCCCTGCCCTGGCTGCTTGGGAACCATGGCGTTTGATCACCAGTGCGTTCGCGCACTCCACGGGCTCTATCTTTCATCTCGCGATGAATATGTACGGTATTTATCTCTGTGGAGTTTTCCTCGAGCCGCGCTTGGGTCGTGCACGTTTTAGCTGGCTATATCTACTGAGCACCTTGGGTGGATCCTTGGGTATTCTTCTGTTTAGTCCCCCACTGAGCGCGACTTTGGGTGCCTCGGGCGCTCTAGCAGGGCTCTTCTTATCCCTCTTCGTAGTTTTCCGCACCAACAAGCAAGTCCTACGTCAGATGGCCATTGTTCTAGTACTCAATGTGGTGCTTGGATTTGTGGTCTCGGGTATTTCCTGGCAGGGACACCTCGGTGGTGCTGTCGTTGGCGCACTGGCAGCCGCTTGCATTGTGTTGGTGCCACGTAATCCACAACGTACGAAGACCCAATTCTCTTTGTTGGGTGTCTTGACGATAGTTGTGGCAGTAGCGATATATCTTGCGGCTATGGCCGTGAAGTGGCCGCTAAGCTGATTCGAACTCTTCTGCGCTCAGTTATCCACAAGTATTATCCACACTGTTAATAACTTACAGCCATGTAACTCTCTTCTCAGTAGCGATAGGACACCCCTTGAATGCCCTAAAATCCGCGGATATGCCACTTCCGGCATCGAATACTCACAGCTTTACCCACAATTGTGGATAACTTTTAAACAGGCCCTGTAGATAATCTTGTTCCGAGGCTCTGTATCGGGCGGTTTAGTTGTTCGAATTTTTAAACGAATCTTTGATATCTGTCGACTGGGTCACCATAAAGAAGATGTCCACACGCGTAATCCACACGCGTAATCCACAGTGTTAATAACTTACAACCATGTCATTCAGCAGTAGGTAATCGATGATGACTTGGGGTAATGCATGGTTTATACATCCCCTTCGCGGGTTATCCCCACCTGTGGATAAAGTTGTGAACAAGTAAATAAGAACGTTCTCCACAAGGCGTGTGGATAACCTGTTAATACTGTGGATATCTTGCACTCTTTACAGAAAGAGCGGCCGTATCAGCAACACCGCAAAAATGGTCATAAGCATGCAAATGATCGCATCCAGAATGCGCCAGGACGTGGCGCTTGCGAAGATTCGGGATAAGAATCTGGAAGCATAACCAAGTGCCGTGAACCAGCAAATGCTGGCAGTAATCGCTCCAAGTGCGAAATACCATTTACCGTCGTGCTGTGCGACTGCTACGGAACCGAGCAGAATCACCGTATCTACGTAAACATGAGGATTAAGCCAAGTCAGAGACAAGGCGGTCAGCGCAACCGTCCATTTCGCGGTCGGTGCTGGGGAACTGGAAGTGCTTAGAATGCCAGGGGAGACCGCACGCTTTAGCGCAAGGACGGCGTAGCAGAGCAGGAAAATAAAGCCACCAATCCGTGCATAAGTGAGGATCCGCGGAGAGTGCTCAACGAGGGTGCCGATACCCATCACCCCGGCCAAAATTAGTACTACGTCTGATGCCGCGCAAATTACGACGGTGAGCAACACGTGTTCCCGTCTAATCCCTTGACGCAGCAGGAACGCGTTCTGGGATCCAATGGCGATGATGAGCGAAAGTCCTGTGGAGAATCCAAGGAATATTGGTGCGGGGATCATAGGGTAACGGTAAAAGACGGCACTAACCGGTGTCTAACTTAAAATACTGAAGCTACATTAGTCTTGCTAATGTGAACTTAGATCTTGAACACCTCGAAACCCTGCTTGCGGTCATCGACGCGGGGAGCTTTGATGATGCTTCCATTGATCTCGGGGTGAGCCCGTCGGCTATTAGTCAACGGATTAAAGCCTTGGAAAGCAGGTTGGGAGCAATCTTGCTGGTGCGAAGCCGGCCAGTGAAGCCCACTGAGCAAGGAGCGCGAGTGTTGCGCTACGCGCGACAGATTTCTCTACTGGGCACCGAATTCAGTGAGGAACTCATGCGTCACGAAGGCCTCGAAGGCAAAATAGCACTCTCTATCGGCGTTAACGCCGACTCTTTGGCTATCTGGTTCGCTCCGGTCTTCACCGCTCTGGCGAAGTGGCCTCAGCTCAATTGCGAGATTTTACGTACGGATGAGAATCTCACTGTCGGACTGCTTCGTTCAGGCAGGGTCAGTGCGGTGGTGACAAATAGCCAAGAAGCTGCGCAAGGGTGCACCATTCGACGTTTAGGGAGTATGCGTTACTACGCCGTAGCAGCCCCGGGCGTGGTAAGCGAGGCAAGTAAAGATGAGCTCTCCTCGGCGCCAATAGTACTTTTTGATAGAGAAGATCCGTTACAGCATCAAATGCTCGAGCGAATTGATCCCACGAAGCCACGACCAGTGGGCACCATCTCTTATGTTCCAGACTCGCTGCTCTTTGTACAGGCGATTCGTGCGGGTATGGGGTGGGGTATGGTTCCCGAACAGCAATTAGCTAGAGCACCCGAGCTCACGGTTCTCAACGAGCAATGGTTTATTGATGTGCCGTTGTTCTGGCAACGCTGGTCCGTTGACTCTCCAGCACTTGATCGTCTGGGGAATATTTTGTACACGGCAGCGCAAGAAAGCGGTATTGGTTTGCTAACCTAAGGGGGAGTCGGCGGTAGGTCGATTCCCGGACGAGGGAGCCGTACCCGGAACGAGCGCTAAGACGGCCAGTAAGGTATCTGGCATGTATTGGCTAATTCTCGTAATTTCCGGTCTTTTTGAAGCAGTTTGGGCTACCGCACTAGGTATGAGTTCTGGGCTGACGAAGCTCGTTCCCAGCATCATATTTTTCGCCGCACTTATCGTTTCTATGGGTGGCCTGGCATACGCAATGAAAGAAATCCCCACCGGAACCGCATATGCGGTCTGGGTGGGGATTGGTGCTTCTGTCACAGTGATCTACGCAATTGCGACCGGTCAAGAAGCGTTTTCTGTACTGAAAATGCTATTCATTGTGGGCCTGATTGGTTGCGTTATCGGGCTCAAAGCAGTCAGTGAATAACTACTATTTCCAGCCAGTTGTCATGAAAAAACCAACCATGGCAATACCAAAGCCGATGACAATGTTCCATCCGCCAATATTTGGGATCGGGAACAGGGTCTGCGAAATGTAATAAACGATTATCCAGACCAGACCCAGTAGCATCAATCCAAACATCACTGGTTTGTACCAGCTTGGCATGGGCTTATCCGCGGCATGTGTGCCCGGTGCGACCTGCTGGGTCTGTGGTTTGTTCTTGCGTCGTGGCTTAGACTCCGGCACTAGAATTCTCCCTCGGCTTCATCCGCATGTTGTAGTAAATGGGGGAGACTCTCAGGTCTTCCCGGTAGTGTTAGGACAGGTAATGAACGAAAGTTCGCATTATTTTCCTGCGTAGATTCCATACTAGCGGTAATGTGCTTAGTCCTTGATTTAGGATTCATGGAAAATTCGAAAATTGAGTCCGTAGTGAATGCCAAACCGCCCAAAGGAGCACCACCCAAGTGAACCGCGTATCGTCTGCGCCCGGGCGAAGGATGGCCCGGGAAAAGCAAACATTTGGAAACCGGGTTACCGGCTTCCTCGGTGAATTGCTGATCACCCTTGGCATTATCCTCATGCTTTACGTTGTCTGGGAACTTTGGTGGACGAACATAGATTCCGCGAACGCGCAGAAGGAAGTGACGCAGAATCTAGTTCAGGATCTAGGCGACGTGGTGATTCCCCACGAAGAAGTGGAAGAAGACATAGATTACGGTCCGGCACCGGTCAGCGAAGCCTCGCCAGGTGAAACTTTCGGCATCATGTACTTCCCAACATTCGGCAAAAAAGGCACGCATCACCCAGTGAGCTACGGCGTGCAGAGCTCGGTCATCGACAATCTCGGGATCGGCTACTACCCGAACACCCAGTTGCCCGGCGAAAAAGGAAACTTTGCCGTTGCGGCGCATCGACAGACGCACGGTCAAGTTTTTTGGGACATCGACAAATTAGACGATGGCGATCATATCTACCTGCAAACCAAGGAAGGGTATTACACCTACACCTGGTTTGATACCGAAATTGTCGCGCCATCTAATGGCGACGTGTTGCTTCCAACGCCGCACAAATGGGGTGTGGAACCCAAAAAATCGATTCTGACGATGACAAGTTGCCACCCGCCGTTTAGCACTCGGGAGCGCATCATTGCCTACTCCGAACTCACCGATTGGCAGCCGTTAGATGCTGGGCCGCCTAAGGAAATTCGGAAACTCGTTGTCGACGCCACAAGCTAGGGAGTAATAATGTACGCATGGATTTTTCGAAATCTGCCAGGACCAATCTGGTTACGCATTATTGAGGCATTAATATTGCTGGCCGCTGTCGTGCTATTACTAATGATGTACGTCTTCCCGTGGCTGTCACAGTTCAGCCCATTTACCGACTCAACGATTGGCCAGAGTAACCCGTGAGCACCACCAAGATCCTCGTAATCGACAACTACGATAGCTTCGTTTACACCCTCGTTGGTTACCTCCAAGAGCTCGGTGCCCAAACTACGGTTCACCGTAACGATCAGATAAGTCTCGAGCAGGCACAAGAGCTTGCAGCAGAATACGACGGTGTTCTTATTTCTCCGGGACCAGGTGATCCCGCAGGGGCAGGCGTGAGTGTCGACTTGATCAAGTGGTGCGCCGGACACGACAAACCGATGCTCGGTGTGTGTTTAGGCCACCAGGCGCTTGCTGAAGCATTCGGCGGAGTCGTGACGCATGCTGAAGAGTTGATGCACGGCAAAACTTCGTTAGTCAGTCACGAAGATCATCCGGTATTCAAGAACGTGGCGAATCCGTTTACCGCCACTCGATACCACTCGCTGGCTGCGGTTCGCGATAGCATCCCGCAGGAATTGGAGATTATCGCGGAGACCGCTGGGGGAGTCATCATGGGATTGGCTCACCGCACCGCCCCATTGTGGGGTTTGCAGTATCACCCAGAATCGGTACTCACCGAACAGGGTTATCAGATGCTTGGCAACTGGCTGGAATTTATTGGACTGCAAGGGGCAGCCGAAAAGGCCGGCACCCTGAGCCCACTATTTAGTGGCGAGTAGTTAATCGCCGCGATTGCCGCGGCCGTCGTTATTCCCATTGCCGTTGGTGGACCGTGGAGGCATCGACTTCTCAGTCCCAGAGGATTTACTTTCCTCCGGTGGTGTTGACTCATCAGTTTCGTCAGAGCTCTGTGAGGTTTCCGGGTCGGATGGGCTCTGGCTTGGTTCTGGCTTCTCGACTGAAACCGATACGGTAACAAAAGCGCCCTGGGTTACCTCGGCGCCAGCGGCTGGATCTTGCAGGAATAACGTCCCTGGTTCAGACTCGTCGGGAACTTCGACAAACTTCGCCAACAAGCCCACGTCGTCTGCGGTGAGAGCCTTTTCTGCTTCATCACGAGTCATTCCACTGATATCAGGCACCTTGACCATACCGGTGGAAAGAATAAGATCCACGGTAGACCCGGTTTTAACCTTCGACCCAAGCTCGGGACTCGTGCCGATAACCCAATCGGTAGGAATACTTGCGTGATTCTCTCTGCTGACCTCACCAACTTCTAGACCCGCTGCGCGAATTGCCTCGCGTGCAGCGACCTCGGACTGATTTTCGAGAGATTCTGGAATAACGCGCTCTTCGGTACCATCGGAGATAAAAAGCTTGACAGTTGAGTCCTTGGACAGCTGTGTCCCGTTATTCGGATCGGTGCGCGTCGCCTTGTTTTCATCTACGTCATCGCTGAACTCACGCTCAACATCGACCTTGAAGGTCGCATCGTTGAGTAGTCGGGTGGCGTCTACTTCAGAGAGGTTTTTGACCTCGGGAACCGCGACGGGTGCCCGCTGTTCGGCCTCGGCCTGCAGTGACCTAATCACCAGGAAGCTGGCGATACCCACCGCTACCAAAGCGATAATCGTCAAAAGCCAAATCAGGCCACGGTTCGAGCGGTGTTCCCGTGGACGTTCGTCGCGCTCATCGGCTCGGGAAGAGAACACCGGATGCTCGCTAGTGCGCGGATGCCGAAATGCTGTGGTTTCCTCCTGATGCTCATAGAAGGGCACCGTAGCAGCCACCATCGTGGCCGCCTCATCCCGGTAAGGAATACCGTTCTGAGCATCTTCCAACGCCGTTGCAAACGCTCCAGCAGACTGGAATCGCTGGTCTCGTTCCTTAGCTAAGGATTTGAGCACCACAGCGTCATAGATCTCAGGAAGTGAATTGTTAACTTCGCTGGGAGGAACCGGGTTCTCCCCAACATGCTGGTAAGCCACAGATACCGGAGAATCACCGGTAAATGGAGGTTGATGAGTGACAAGCTCATAAAAAAGACAACCGGCCGAATAAATATCGGAACGGTAGTCGACCAGTTCTCCTCGTGCCTGTTCAGGAGAAAAATACTGTGCGGTGCCGACCACCGCGGCCGTTTGAGTCATGGTGGAAGAGGTATCCATGGCTCGGGCTATACCGAAATCCATGAGTTTTACATGGCCTTGGTCGGTCAACATAATGTTGGCCGGTTTGATGTCGCGGTGCACGACATTTTTCATATGAGAATGATCCAGCGCATCACACACACCACGGATCAGTTCTACCGCGTATTGTTCATCGACATGCTCATCCTTGAGCACCTGCCTCAGTGTGCGTCCAGAGACATATTCCATGACGATATAAGGCGAGGTGCTCCTGCTATATTCGGTGGCAGGAAGCTCGCCGGTGTCGTAAACAGCAACGATATTTGGGTGGCTGAGTCCGGCGACAGACTTCGCCTCGCGGCGGAATCGGTTGGTCACCATCGGATTATCTGCGGTGTCGTGGCGCAGGACTTTGACCGCAACCTGACGGGCAAGAGTATGATCTGTCGCTAGATAAACGTCAGCCATGCCACCACGGCCGATCAGCGACCGTATTTCATAACGGTCGGCAATCAGCCGAGGCAAACCGGGCGGCAATGCATCAAAATTACTCATGGAGCTTCGCTTGCGCCGGTTTCTTTAGGTGTTGCCGATTCGGTCGGGGTAGCAGTTGGTGTTGGGGTCGAAGTCGGGGTTTCGGTAGGAGTTTCTTTTGGCTCCGGGCCAAGTGAGATGATCAACGAAATTCGCGAACCAGGGGTGACCTTGGTGCCTTCCGCAGGGGTTTGCTTCAGCACGGTATTTGCAACCGAAGAATCATGTTCTTCTCCACCCTTGGATACTGCAAGACCAGAGTCCTGCAACAGCTTTTGGGCGGCTTCGTAGCTCATACCGGTAACCGCAGGAACGTCAACGGTTTCTGGGGCCTTCGCGTAGCTCACCTTGACCGTAGAACCGGGTTCAACACTTCCGGTAGGTGAAACCGATAGCACCTCGCCAGGATTCGCTTCCGAGCTTTCCGTTGCAGAATCGCTTACCTCTAGACCTAGGGACCGCAATTGTGCGATGACGGTATCAATATCCTTGCCCACTAAGTTGGAAGGCACGGTGACGGACTCGACCGTTTTTGTGGGAGCGGTGGTCTCTTCGCTTGGTGTGCTGGTTTCGTCGCTTGGTGCGGTAGTTTCAGCACTAGGTTCGGAACTTTCCACCGACGCACTGGTGCTGACCGGTGAGCTAGTTGGTTCGGTGTTCGAGGAACCCAATTTCGGAATGAGCCAGGCACCCAAGGCAATCAATGCTGCCAAGACGATGACTACTACCAGTGGAATGATCCAAGGGTTTCGTTTCTCGTCCTCATAACCCTCCTGATTGTCCGCCTGATGTTCGTCAAAGCCTTCGTCATCGTAGCTCGCGGCGGAAGCACCTACAGCCGCGGCACCCACGGCGGCTGGCGCCGAGACCGTAGGCATGGCGTTAGTCATCGGCGGAGCAGCATTTACCGAGGTAACGGCTCGGGTAGCGTCCTCATCGAGGTTAAGCGCCTGAGTAGCGTCATCGTGCACACCGGTGATGAGCATTCCTGGTACGGCGATGGTGGCGGTGTTCGTGTCACCCTTGCGTAGCGCCTCTGCGGCATCTGCCAGAGCATTCGCGTTAGCTGGACGATCTGCCGGGTTCTTGGCGAGCATCGAAATGATCAGCTGACGAACGGGTGCGGGCAGCGAATCGGGAAGCGGTGGGGGAGCGTCGTTGACCTGAGCCAACGCGATCGCGATTTGCGATTCACCGGTGAATGGCCGGCGTCCGGCAAGACATTCGTAACCGATGACACCCAGTGCATAGATGTCCGAACTGCCGGTGGCGATCTGCCCGGTGGCCTGTTCCGGCGCGAGGTACTGGGCGGTGCCCATCACCTGACCGGTCGCAGTCAACGGAACCTGATCGGCCAAACGGGCAATGCCAAAGTCGGTAATCTTCACGACGCCGGTAGGCATCACTAGAATATTGCCGGGCTTCACGTCGCGGTGTACGAGACCATGTTCATGCGCTGCGGCCAATGCCCGAGCGGTCTGTGCAATCAACGACAGCGTGCGATCAACATCGAGCTTTCGCTCGCGTTCGATAATGGTCGACAGTGGCGGACCAGGAACAAGTTCCATGACCAGATACGCGGAGCCCTGCTCCTCGCCGTAGTCGAAAACGCCCGCGATACCCGAGTGATTGAGCAACGCAGTATGGCGCGCCTCAACGCGGAAACGAGTCAGGAAGCTCTCGTTATCCGTGTATTCCTCTTTGAGAATCTTGATCGCAACTAAGCGTCCAAGAACCTGGTCTCGGGCCTTCCAGACCTCGCCCATGCCACCGATCGCGATGCGGTCAGTCAGCTTGTATCGACCGCCCAAGGTGGTGCCGGTTACTGGCCTCACTTGTAGAACACCGCCTCTGTCATCTTCTTCATCAGTGACCCGGCCGTGTTATGGCCAGTGTCGTAATCTACTTGTTCAATGTTCACGGTGATCGCGACTTGGGGATCATCACCCGGCGCGAAGCCGGTGATCCAGGAATTCACCATTCCCGAGGTTCCAATCTGCGCAGTACCGGTCTTGACGCGAAGATCAACACCTGGCACCGCGGCATTCATTGCCGTGCCCGACTTCACGGGGCCCTTCATCAATTCCGCCACTGTGTTAGCGACTTCCTTGGTAGTTGCCGTAGAGAAAGCCTTGGGCTTTGGATCTTCAATTACTCGCAGATCCGGCGCGATGACCTTATCAATCATATTTGGTTGCATGATTACCCCGTCGTTAGCGATAGCCATGGCGACCATATTCATTTGCAAGGAAGTCGTTTTTGTATCGAACTGTCCGATGGTGGACATGGCAAGCTGTGAAGCTGTCATTCCAGTTGGGAAAACACTGGCAGTTACGGACTGCGGAATGTTCAGCTGTTGTCCAAAGCCGAAACGTTCGGTGACATCCTCATATGGTTTTTCCCCGAGCTTCTCGCTGATATTCACGAATGGCGTATTGCAGCTCTGGGTAAAGATGAACTCGAGCTTTGCCTGCGGTTGACGGGCACAAATGCCGGCTTCAAAGTTTCCGAGTTTGGTATTCGTCCCAGGCAAGGTAATGCGGGTCGGGTTATCGATTACCGTATTCAAATCATATTCACCGGATTCCAGCGCCGCCACGGTACTCAAGATCTTGAATGAGGAGCCTGGCGCAACGAGGTTGCCGATCGCCGGATTAATGTAAGGACTCAATCCCTTGACGTTGGTCAGCTTCTTCATATTTTCGGCTGCTTTAACCGTTGAGTGGACTGCAAGGTCATTGGGGTCAAAGCTCGGCTTGGAAGCCATAGCTAAAATGTCACCGGTCTTTGGATCCGTCACCACGATGGTGGCTCGCAATCCATCCGGGATCATTTCGTAAGCCTTCTTCTGCAGCTCACCATCAATGGTGAGCTCTACCGAAGCGCCCTCGGCTTTCTTGCCGGTGAACATCGCGGTCAAGCGATCAAAGACTAGATCGGAACTGCTGCCGGTCAGCCAAGAATTCAGATCTGATTCCAGATGGGTGCTGCCATTAGCCAGTGAGTAATAACCGGTGAGGTGAGCGTATTCCTCGGGATTGTTGTACTTGCGCTGGTACGTGAATTGACCGTCATCGGTAGGAACCGATTCCGCAATAGGTTTACCGTCTACCAAGATCGCCCCGCGCGGTAGATCAAATTCGCGGTAAAGCTGACGCTTATTTAGCGAGTTATCGGCAAGCTTTTCGGCACTGAAGAACTGGATATAGCTCAAGCCTGCAAGGCAGACAATGAACATCATGGTCAAGGCGACCCAGACGCGCTTAATGGCTTGATTCATACGTTCTTCACCGCCTTTGTAGTCAAAGCTCCCGGAGTTGCAACCTCGTCGGTTGGTCCCACGCCGCCGAGCATTGGACGACGTGAATTATGCGAAATCATTAGGAGTAAGGCGACGATAATCCAGTTCGCGAGCAACGATGAACCGCCGGCGGCCATGAAAGGAGTAGCTAAACCGGTCAATGGAATCAGCCGCGATACGCCACCAATAATGACGATGCACTGTAATCCAAGGGTGAAAGACAACCCAGCTGCCAAAAGCTTGCCAAAAGTATCTCGTGAACCCAAGGCCGCGCGGAGTCCTCGACTGATCAGCAACATATAGAGCAGCACGATCGCCGCTAGTCCTATCAGACCGATCTCTTCACCAAAGGAAGCGATGATCATGTCCGAGTTTGCAAGCGGAACACGGTAGGGAGAACCTTCACCCAGACCGGTGCCAAAGAGCCCGCCGTCGGCCATCCCAAACAGCCCTTCGACGATCTGCATACTGCCGCCACGAGCCTGATAAATTTCCGGGGAGAAGGCATTGAGCCAAACGTCGATGCGTCGAGTTACGTGACTCATCGTCATCGCAGCAAAGACGCCCCCGGCGGCAACCATCAGCAGACCTATGAGCACCCAGGAGATTCGTGCAGTAGCCACATAGATCATCACGATAAACAGGCCGAAGAACAGAATCGAAGAACCAAGATCGCGCTGCACCACGAGTACACCAATGGACAGCACCCAGGCCACCACCATTGGTGCCATATCGCGCAGTCGCGGCAATTGCAGTGGGCCAAGCTTGCGGCCGGCCATCAAGATCAGATCGCGGTTGGACGAAAGATAACCAGCGAAGAAGATCGACAAGGTAATTTTGGCTAGCTCTCCGGGCTGCATCGAGAACGGGCCTAGCCGGACCCAAATGCGGGCACCGTTGATGGTCACTCCAAACCCTGGAATCATCGGCAAAAGCAGCAAGATTATTGATGCCAGCAATGCGATGTAGGTGAAGCGGCGCAACATGCGATGATCGCGGATTGCCCACAGAACCACCGCAGCAATGACGACAGCGATCGCGGTCCACAGGAGTTGTCGCATGGATTGATCCGTGGTTTTTGCCAAGTCAATCCGGTGAATCATCGCTAAGCCAAGGGAATTCAAGGCTACTGTAATCGGAAGTATTACCGGATCAGCATATTTAGCGAAGATGCGTAACATGATGTGCATAAGGAGGGCTAGCCCAGCCAGAATTCCGGTTTGCACGAAGAAGTCGGTGTTGTCGTTTGCGTCCGAGCTACTCCCGACGAGGAAGAAGGCTGCGGCACCAACACTCAGCGCCAGCAGTAGTAAAACCAGCTCCAAATTGCGTCGTGGAACCGGCGCGGTGTGCAGTTCGCTCATCGCATGATCTCCTGACAATAGGCTGGCGGAAGTGGGGAAGACTGATTGCTGCCGTTAGTACCCGGGGCTTGGACCGGACAATTTTGTTTTGCCGTGACAAGAAGTTCTTGAATCATCATTGCCGCATGTTCCTGGCTGTCGGCCAGAATCGCAGATTCCACGCGTTGGCGTGAATATTCCGGCAGAGCTTCAAGCGGAATACTGCTGACGGTGTCGACCTCAGACAAGGAAATCGGCCCGAGTTCTTGTGGAACACCGCGATAGATAGCGACCTTGTCTCCAACGGCTCCCACGTAGAACTGGGTTTGTGTCCAGAGATAACCCCAGACCCCCAGTCCGATGATGAGTAGCGTGGCCATGGTTAACAGCAGTGGCATAAACCAGCGACGCTGCACGGGGCGTGATTCCAATGGGTCTAGTACTTCACCGGCAGCTGGCGAACGGTGCGTGAGTAGCGCGGCGGCTCGACGTTCACCGGTGTGCTGGGTGACCACAGGAATTTGACCGGTCTGCGTGGCCAGTTGGGCGGCGCCGACCAAAAGGTGTGGACGTTGAGAAATTTCGTGGCGCAGCACAGACGCGCTGGCCTCAACATCGCCTTCGGCGGCAATGGTGAGCTGACCGGTATCTGGCGCCGGTTCGAAGCTGGCCGGACCCGCATCTTCGGTGTCATCTACTTCGACGACGTCAAAGAGCACGACGGTGACGTTATCCGGCGCACCGTTACGCAGAGTAGTTGCTACGAGGTCGTTGACCGCCGCATTCATATCTGCGGTGCCACGCACAATTTGCTCGATGATGGGCACTGCCACCGCATCGGTCAGACCATCTGAGCATAGGAGCCAGCGTTCTCCGGGTTGCGCTTCGAGCTGTAAAACATCTACTTCGGGGGAGGCATCAGAATCGCCCAGCACACGCAGTAGTACGTTTTTATGCGGGTGAGTTTCTGCCTCGTGAGGCTGGATTCGACCCTCTTCAACGAGTCGTTGCACAAAGGTGTGATCGCGGCTGATCTGTTCAAATTCATTATTCTTCAGGCGATAGGCGCGTGAGTCACCAATATGCGCCAGATGCAAGGTCTCGCCGGAGAGAAGGACCGAGGTGACGGTAGTGCCCATGCCTGAAAGTTTCGGATTCGCACCGACAAGTTCGTTGAGCACCAAATTTGCTGCCTGGATTTCATCGGTCAGGGCATTTTGTGGGTCTACCGTGTAGCGGCGGTCCAGATGCACCAGATCTAGCACCGTGGATGCAGATGCTACATCGCCACCGACGTGGCCTCCCATGCCATCAGCTAGAACTGCGAGATATTCGCCGGCATAGGCAGAGTCGTCGTTCTTTTTGCGTATGCGTCCGACATCAGACATGGCTGCAAATTTAAACTTTAGAGCCATTGGCTAGGCCTTCAATTCCAGAACAGTCTTCCCGATGCGGATTCGCTGTCCCGGTTCAACTGGCTGTGCACGAGTGAGCTGACTATCGCCAACAAAGGTGCCGTTGGTAGAGCCTAGATCCTCGATAAACCACCGTGACCCCTGAGGGAAAAGGCGTGCGTGACGGCCCGAAGCATAGTCATCTTCGAGAACCACGGTGGCGTCTTGCGCGCGACCGAACATAATAGGTTCTCCCTGCAGAGGTATGCTGCGTCCGGCTAGCGGGCCCTCCACAATGTGTAAGGTGCTAGCTGTCTTGCGTGTACTGACCTCAGGTTCGGCAAGTTCTGGATTCTTCTTCAAAGCCCTGGCACTGGGTGCGCCGGTACGTGCCCGAGCACCAATTACTAGGTCGCGGCGCATAGCGCCAACAATGCTCAAAACGAGTAACCAAATCAGGACGAGGAAGCCAAGGCGGAACAGGCTGAGAACGAGATCATTCATGCACGGCCTCCGTTGCTAGGCGTAATTAGGCGAAAAACTATCTTGGTCTGTCCAATAGTAATGATTGAACCGTCCAATATACGCGTCTGTGTGGAAATCTTCTTACCGTCAACGTAGGTGCCGTTGGTTGAGCCGAGATCGGTGACCACATAGGAGCCCGGAGACTTCTGCTCTACTCGAATATGCTGACGGGAAACTCCCGTGTCGTCTACCGGAATATCGGTGCTGGCCGAACGGCCAAGCACGATCGAGTGGTGATTGAGCGCGAAGCGCTGTCCATTAACTTCAACTACCGCTTGTTTGGCAAGTGGCGCGGCGGCCGAGGCTGCTGGCTTCGCGGTAGGTCGAGGTTGTGCGGTGGTCTGCGGTGTTGGCGTTGCGGCATCACGCGTTGGTACTGCCATCGGCGCCTGAGGCTTCACAGGGGCAGCCGCGACCGGATTTGCACCTGAATCCTTGACGGATCCTGCAACCTCCACTTCGCCGGCCTTGAGTTCTTGAGAATTCACGAAATGAATCATGATCTTTCCCTGAATCGAGTATCCCTGGGTGACGGCGTGTTCCGCGGTGACCTTAGCCATCTCGTTGACTACGGGGGATCCCCACGCTTTGGCGGTGTCAAAATCTTTAGTGCTCAACGACACGACGAAGTCGTTCGGAGCAAGGCTGCGACCTTCACTGATCGCTAGAATTCCGCGATCCATTTCATTGCGCAGCGCGGTGGTTAGTTCGACTGGCTTGATGTCTGCGGTGCTGTTCCCACGAAAGAAGCTGGTGACGACCTTCTCTAAGCCTCGTTCGACATTATCGAGAAAGCTCATTACGTGTGCTCCTTTCCTGTAGTCCGTGGCGTTTTTAGGCCCGGTATTTCGGTTCAATGTCCTTGTGACACAGAACGTCATTCTCGATCTTACTGTTTTCAGCTGTGCAATTCCCGGAAATATCCTTGAAGAAAAGACAGGCAACTGATTCAACGTACCAACTGGTCAAAAGGTTTCATGTGGTGCTGAGCACATGGGGTTGATTCGATTAGGCGATCAATAAAAACAACGTGTAAGCTATTTCTTGTTGCCGCGAGAGCGGGAATCATGCGCGAATGGCGGAATTGGTAGACGCGCTGGCTTCAGGTGCCAGTGCTCGCAAGGGCGTGGGGGTTCAAGTCCCCCTTCGCGCACATGGGAAATGTCCCGGAACATCGTTTGATCGATGTTCCGGGACATTTGTTCTTAACTATTCACTGCGTCGACAGTGGGTCATGCGCGGAGTTGAGAAAAGCTATCGAGATTCCGCTTGACGCCGCGTGCGGCGGATCGTCCGGCTCGATTTGCGCCAATGGTGCTTGCCGAAGGTCCGTAGCCGACCAGCTGCACGCGGGGATCCTGGACTGATCCGGTACCCTTTCCCGCGCGGTCTAGCTGGATACCACCGTGGGTACTGCGTAGTTTCAGCGGGGCAAGGTGAGCTATGGCGGGCCTGAATCCCGTGGCCCAGAGGATCGCGTCAACTCGTTCAAAGCGACCGTCGGCCCAGCGTACGCCGTCGGTCTCCACCGACGTGAACATTGGGTGACGTTCATAAGCGCCGAGGGATTTGGCTTCCTGCTCTTGGGCGCGTAGCGCGAGTCCGGTTACGCTCACCACGCTTTGTGGAGCCAAACCCTGCGCGACGCGTTGTTCCACCAGCGCAACCGCGGCAATCCGTGCTTCATCGGAATCGAATGTATCTGCTCGCCAATTTGGCTCGGTGCGTGTGACCCATAGCGTGTCGGTAATTGGACGTAATGCACCAAGAAACTGCACGGCCGATGCGCCGCCGCCCACGACCAAGACTCGTTTGTCTCTAAAGTATTCGGGGCCAGGGTATGCCACCGTGTGGAATTGCTCACCGATAAATGTTTCCACCCCGGGGTAGTGCGGGAGGAACGGGCGTGTCCAGGTTCCTGTCGCGTTAATCAGGGTGCGAGTGCGCCAGATTTCCTTTCCAGCGTGAACCAGTAAGGTACCCGCGTCGTCGGTAACGCTAGTTACGTTGACCGGCCGAATAATTGGTAGTTCATGTTCTTTTTCGTAGTCTGCAAAGGACTTAGGTACCGCCGCATTGGCCCGTCTCAGGTCGCGCTTTGGTGGCATGGCATCCGGTAGCTCGGCGACACCGTGGACGTCCTGCATGGTCAATGCGTCCCACCGGTGCTGCCATGCTCCACCGGGCGCTTTGTTTGCATCGAGCACAATGTGTCGTAGACCTAAGCGTTTCAGGTGATAGGAAGCCGATAATCCGGCCTGTCCGGCGCCGATGACAATGCTGTCCAGAATTTCCACGGTTAGCTTGTTTCCTTTACCGGCTCTCGGATTCCATCCCAATTCACGTTCGCTTCGTCGATCTTCTGCGCCAGCTGTGCCTGCGGAAGGTTAGCGCCGAAGGCGGGGTTTCCTGGCTGTAGGAGTGCACCGTTTGCCAGCGATCCAATGAGTAATGGGTCGAAACCAAGGGCGTCGATCAGGGAGGTGACCTCTGGGAGCTGATGTTCTCCGGCGATGGCAATCGCCTTGCGGCCGCTGCTGCCAGCGGGCTTCGACTCTTCTTCAAGGTCGTGATATCCCATGTGATTAAGCGCCTTGACCACACGGGAGCGTGGCAGGAATTCCTGCACAATTTCGCTGGTGGAGGTCAGTGGGTCACGCAGGTCCTCGCGGATTCCATCGGTTTCCCACCAATAGTTCATTGTGTCGATAACTAGTTTGTCAGCCAGCTGCGCCACGGGCAGTGTGTGGTACTTACCCAGCGGAAGCGCCAGAATGACAATGTCTGCGTTACCCGCGGCGTCGGCCGACGACATCGGCTGCGCGCCGGGGGTCAGAATTTCGACGGTCAGGGCGATCTTCGCTGGGTCCCCGGAACCTGCGATAAGTACACGATAGCCGGCGGCTAACGCGAGGCGGGCCAGGGCTGTGCCGACCTTTCCTGCACCGAGAATCCCTATCGTGGTGTTTGAGTTGTTCATCGTGTGGCCTTCTGATTTGCCGGTTGGTCGGCGAGCATTTCGCGTACCAGTGGAATCACCTTGGTGCCGTAGAGTTCCACGGCCCGCAAGCGATCGCTGGCGGGCACCGCTCCGCCGCTGTAGATCAGGTCAAAGCGTCCGATGTCCAGGGTGCCGATGGTCTTGGCAATCTTGCGCGCCACCGTTTCGGGCGAGCCAATGTAGAGCGAACCATGGGCAGCTTCGGCCTCGAATTCTTCGCGACGCATCGGAGACCAACCACGTTCGGCGCCGATCTGATCACGCATTTTCTTATAGTCTTCGAAGATGATTTCCTTGGCCTGCTCGTCGGTGTCTGCAATAAATCCAGGAGAGTGCAGACCTACCGAGGGCGAGCTCTGACCTAGCTGCGCGTTCGCCCGGTGGTAAAGATCAATGTAGGGAGCGAAGCGGTCAGGGGCGCCGCCGATGACGGCGAGCATCATTCGAAAACCGTAGTTCGCGGTTCGAATGACAGATTGTGGGGAGCCGCCGACACCAACCCATGTTTTCAGACGTCCCGACTCGGTCTTCGGGAAGACATCAGCCTCGTTGAGGGAGGCGCGCGTAGTGCCCTGCCAAGTCACTGGCTTCTCGTCGAGTAGCTTGTGGAAAAGGTCAATCTTCTCGTCGAAGAGTAAGTCATAATCGGCCATGTCATAGCCGAAGAGCGGGAAGGACTCGGTGAATGAGCCGCGGCCTAGAATCACTTCGGCTCGGCCACTGGACAGCGCATCAACTGTGGCGAAGCGCTGGAAAACGCGTACCGGATCGTCTGAGGATAAGACGGTCACGCCGGAGGCGAGACGAATATTGCTCGTTGCCGTCGCAATCCCTGCGAGAACTGTTTCCGGGGTGCTAATTGCGAACTCTGGGCGGTGGTGTTCACCCACCGCTACGACATCTATGCCTACCTGGTCTGCGAGGACAGCTTCCTCCACCGTGGCGCGGATTGCCTGAGCGTAGGATACGAGCTGACCGTCCTTGCCACGCGGTACGTCGCCGAAGGTGTCGATACCAAATTCGATGTTTTCGATGCCATCCATGTTCGGGCTCCCTAGCAGACTTCATTTTTAGTTGACACGTCAAGCATATGCCGTAGTGGTTGACGTGTCAATAAGCAAGGGTCAGCAGACGACTCAGCGGTGCCACGCACAGAAAAAGTGTAATTTAGGTGCCGTTCTTAACCCGGGCCAATCGAGCGCCCACGCGGGACATAGAATCAAAGACGAAAGAAAGTGGGATGACATGTCAAAGGATCTGAAGATCGTGGAGCTCACCGGTTTGGCTGACCAGATCGGCGACAGGCTGATTCTGCGCTTGGATGAGGAATCCAGCAAAAGCCTGCCTAGCCGCGGACAAGTTGCCGTCCAATTGCTCAACTCCACAGAGATGGTCGTCGTAGAGCCCGATGGCCGGCGGGGGCATTGGATTCCGGGCGAAGTACTTGATCTTCACCCCGGACAGGAGGTGAGCCTTTCGGCCGCCATTGCCGAGTCGTGGCCGGAAGTTAACGTTCCCCAAGACCTTGCCGGCGCATTGGCGGATGCCGATGATCTACATGAAACTTGGCTCGGGCTGACGCCCATGGCCAGATGGGAGTGGGCACGCTGGGTGAAATCTACGCAAAACCCGGTCACTCGGGAGCGTCGAGTGCAGGTGAGTATTTCCAAACTTCGTGACGGAAAGCGCCGGCCGTGTTGTTTTGATCTGTCCTCATGCACGGATCCGGAGGTTGCCAAAAGCGGCAAGCTGATCCAGTAGCTACTGGGTTCCGCCGCTTGAGGCACGCACCATAAGCTGGCTGGAGAGTTGAAGTTTTGACTCCTTCAAAGGTGTGCCGTCGATCAATTGGCGCAGTGCCTGGGCGGCCTGCACCCCGACACTGTGTGCGTCGAGACGAACACTGGTCAATGACGGGTGCGAGGCGGTAGAAAACGGCAAGTCATCAAATCCGGTGACAGCTAAATCCTGCGGAACCCGAACACCTGCGGTGCTGGCAGCTTGCAGGACACCATAGGCATGGGTGTCGGTGGCACAGGCCAACGCGGTGATTCCGGATTCTTTCCATTCATCCCAGTGGGCGGCGAACGCTGCCGCAGCATCTCCCATTTCAATGGTTGAAGAGCTGATAGCTACTGCCGGAACCTGCATTCCGAGCTGTGCGGCGGCGCTTAAGAATGCTTCACGTCGCATACGCAGTGTGGCGGTACCGGTAGTTGCATCCAAATAGCCAACCTTGCGATGCCCTTGTGCGGCGAGGTGCGCTGCCACATCGTGGGCACCTTGGAGTACATCAAAGTTAACCGACGGGATGTGTTCCGGGGCATCTGGTGCGTCCAGTGCAATCAACGGTAACGGACTGGAAAGTTCGGATAAGAACAACGGTGTGGGTGCATGGACCAGCAGGCCAGCGGGGCGTAATCCGAGCAACCGTCTGATTTCCGTAGCGCTGGGGGATAAGCCGGCGTCGGTGACCGAAAGCAGCAGCTGATAATCCTCGCCAAGAACTCCGCGCACACCTGCAATGAGCTTTGCAAAGAATGGGTTTGAAATATCCGGGGCAACCAAGATGACCAGCGAACTAACCCCGCGGGCCAGCGAACTACCGATGCTATCTACGTAGTATCCGAGCTCGCGTATTGCTTCGCGAACCCGTTCCTCATTGCGCTTGGAGACTCGGCCGGCGGACTTTCCATTGGCCACGAGAGAAACTGTCGCCGTGGAAACTCCTGCGTGAGCTGCGACCATAGCCGCGGTGACCTTGCGCGCTGGGCGTGGTTCGTTCGGCGAATCAGCATTGTTCATGGCTCCATCCTAGTGTGCGGGCGGGTGTGCGCAAGCCTTTTAGTTAAGCGCTTGACTGCTAGGGTTTGAGCGGGAAGAATTAGGCTCAATAACCATCTAACTCCCGATATCTAGTTATCGGACGGGACCAGGGGCGTACATGAGCACACCACGCAAGATCATCCTTGACTGCGATCCGGGGCACGATGACGCGGTCGCTATCTTATTGGCGCACGGCAACCCGCAGATCGAATTGCTCGCGGTAACGACCGTGGTAGGTAATCAAACCCTGGAGAAAGTCACCGATAACGCGCTTGTGGTGGGAACCATTGCCGGAATTACCGGTGTACCTTTCGCTGCCGGGTGCCCCCGCCCGCTGGTCCGCGAGATTGAAAACGCCCCGGAGGTCCACGGCGAATCCGGCATGGATGGTCCGGCTCAACCGGCCTCACGCATAGTGCTTGATGAGCGCCACGCGGTAGACCTGATTATTGAATTGATCATGACTCACGAGCCGGGGGAGATCACCTTGGTTCCCACCGGTGCGCTGACAAATATCGCGTTGGCGGTCCGCCGCGAACCGCGCATCGTCGAGCGCGTACGCGAAGTGGTGCTGATGGGCGGCGGATACCATACGGGCAACTGGAGCGCGGTAGCCGAATTTAACATCAAAATCGACCCGGAAGCCGCCCATATCGTCTTTAATGAAAAGTGGCCGGTGGTCATGGTCGGACTGGACCTCACCCATCAGGCCCTTGCCACCAAAGAAGTGGTGCAGCGCATCGAAAAGGTCGGCACGGGGCCGGCAAAATTCGTTCGCGAATTGATGGACTTCTTTGCGCAGGCCTACCTGGATCATCAGGGCTTTGACGCTCCTCCGGTGCATGACCCTTGCGCCGTCGCCTATGTCATTGACCCAACCGTGGTACGCACGCTGCGTGCTCCGGTCAGTGTTGAACTGCGTGGGGAGCTCACCCTCGGCATGACCGTCGCCGATTTACGCGCCCCGGCCGCCGACGATTGCCACACTTCGGTGGCAGTTGATCTGGACCACGAACGTTTCTGGGATCTGGTAGTTGATTCACTTGAGCGCATCGGTGAGGTCGATCTAACAGCGTAGTCTAGGCAAAATGTCTTAAATTGTGATGGTAGTCAATGCCAAAGCATCTACGGCATGCATAGACTGGAGATAAATACAGCTCAGGAGGCGAAGTGGCAGTCAAAACCCCGCACCAGAACGTAACTTTTGAATCGTCCGGAACGCAGGCGCACGGATACCTTGCGCTTCCCGAATCCGGTAAAGGCCCCGGCGTGATCGTCATTCAGGAATGGTGGGGACTGACCGACCACATCCGCGATATCGCCGATCGCCTCGCCGCCCAGGGTTTTGTTGCCTTGGCGCCAGACCTTTATGGCGGATCGATCGCGCATGACGGTGAAGAAGCCGGCCAGATGATGTCGCAGCTGCCCGAAGAGCGAGGTGCCGAATTACTCTCCGGAGCGGTCGACTACCTCTTGGCTAGCGATTCTGTCACCAGCACCAAGCTAGGGACTATTGGTTTCTGCATGGGTGGCGGTTTTGTCCTGCAGCTGGCAGCCCAGCAGGGTGAAAAAATTAGTGCCGCGGTTCCGTTTTACGGTGTCGGGCAGGGTGTGCCCAACGATTTCAGTGGCGTGCGCGCCGCGGTTCAAGGTCATTACGCAAACTTCGACGACTCATACCCCGTCGCGGATGCCAAGGCTCAGGAAGAACAGATTCGCTTAGAATCCGGGGCCGAAGTTCAGTACTTTTACTACGACGGCAAGCACGCTTTCCACAACGATGAAAATCCTGCGGGAAACTACGACGCACAGCTTGCCGCCCTCGCCTGGCAGCGCGCCGTAGACTTTTTGCGACAAAAAGCCAACTAAGCGCATAAAGTGGTAGGCATCACAGTTGGTGTCTGCCTCGAAATACTTACGAAGCAATCCCTATTCAAGGAGAAATAATGTCAGAAATCATCCTCGTTGGTGTTGACGGTTCCGAAACCGCACAGCGTGCGGCCCGCCGTGCAGCCGAGCTCGCAGTGAAGATCGACGCCGAATTGATCGTGCTCACCGCACACGCTTCGGATAACACCGAAGTAGTTTCCATCGGTAGCGACACCTGGATCTTGGACGACGCAGAGCAGGCCCGCAAGCTGGCTCAGCGTGTGGCCAACGACGTGCGCAACGCCGTACCTGGCGTGAAGATCAGCGCAGCTGCCGGTCACGGTAAGCCAGGTGACGTATTGATCTCCGACGCCACCGAGCGCGGTGCCTCGATGATCGTCGTGGGCAACGTAGGCATGAAGGGTCTGGGCCGCGTGCTCGGCTCGGTTGCTTCCTCGGTAGCCCACTCGGCTCCATGCGATGTACTTGTAGTCAAGACCGACGGCAAGTAGTTTAATTTTCAGCTGCGGCGGGCACGGAGTAATCCGAGCCCGCCGTACCGCGTTAATCGGATCGATCACGCCTCAAAGACCAGTAGGATTTAACCGTGCACACACTTCGAATTTCCTACGTAGCAGGCGTCACCCCGGGTAAATGGATGGATCGGTTCACCGAGCGCTACCCGCAGGTAGCCCTGGCAGCGACCCGCTACGACGGTGACGGCATCCTTGAACTTCTGGCCAACGATCAGGCTGACGCGGTGTTTGTGCGCTATGAGGGATCCTCGCCCAAGGACGAGACACGTCACTTGATTCCGCTCTATGACGAGCTCGAGGTCGTCTGCGCGGCCAAAGACCACGATGTTGAGTACTACGAAGAGTCGATTCCCGAAGCGGACGCCGCGAAATTTCCACAACTGAACTTAAGCGAATACCCCGAGGAAGCCGGCGGGGTGCCCACCGCGATGGAGGTTGTTGCCTCCGGGGCGCAGGTCTTGCGAGTTCCGCAGAGCATCGCCAGGCTCTATCAGCGCAAAGACGTGGTGTACCGGGAAATTGAGGGTGGAAACACCACACATATCGGCATCGCGTGGCCAACCGGACTTGAAGATTCTGAGCTGGTTGATGAATTTATCGGCATTGTGCGAGGACGCGGGGCAAACTCTTCACGCCAAGCTTCGGTGCGCAACACCCAGCAGGTAGCTAAAGAACGCAACGATAAATTGCGCGCTGCGGCGAAGGATAAAGCGAAAGCGCGCGCCAAACAGGAAAAGAAAGCCAAGGCTAAGGCCCGCAGTGGCGGGGCAAAATCTGGCAAACGCCGGTAATTTCCTAGTCAGGCAAGCGTGCAACATGAGAGAGTGATCAGCATGGAGCAATTTGATACCCTCACCATGACCACGCAGGGCGCAGCCCTCATCCTGACCGTCAATCAGCCGGCCTCAATGAACGCGCTGGCCTTGGAGGTAGTCGCGGATCTCGAGCGCGCGGTGGACTACCTTGAAACCAGCGAGTTCAAGCACCGCGGCGTGGTGCTCACCGGAGCCGGAGAAAAAGCATTTGTCGCGGGGGCAAATATTGTCCAGATGAACTCCATGGACGCCGATGCGGCTTTGGCTTACGGACGCCGGATGCATGTGCTCACCGAACGACTAGAATCCCTGCAGATTCCGGTAATCGCCGCGGTTAACGGTTTTGCCCTCGGCGGCGGCTGTGAACTCGCCCTGGCCTGTGACTTCATTTACGCCTCGGAGCGTGCCAGCTTCGGCCAGCCAGAAGTGACCTTGGGCCTGGTGCCAGGCTTTGGCGGATCGGTTCGACTACCGCGTCGAGTAGGCAACGCGATGGCGCGTGAGTTGATCTTCACCGGTCGCCGTATCAAGGCGGCCGAGGCACTGCGTATTGGTCTGGTTAATCGTGTGCTGGCTCCGGAAGAACTGCTTGCTCAGGCGGTGGCCACCATCGATGAGCTGACGAAGGTTTCCCCCATGGCCGTAGCCAACGCAAAGCGCGCGATGGTCACCATGGATGCACTGAACGTTCATGATGGACTGAAGATCGAGGCGCAGAGCTTTACCGAAGCGTTTAACACCGCTGATTCCGTGGAAGGCCGCGCCGCCTTTGTCGAGAAACGCGCCGCAGATTTCCCCGGAAACTAACCATGCATTACGGGGCGCATCATGATCAGTGGCTGCGCTTTTATGCGCCGGAACAGGTCACCGCGCTTGGCGCGGTGATGATCATTCATGGCGGATATTGGCGCGAAAAATACACCGCGCAGCTCGGTGAGGCACTGGCCATGGACCTGGCCGCTCGAGGTATCCCCAGTTATAACCTTGAATACCGGCGTGGGCCGGGCAGCGCAGCGCAGATGCTGGCAGATGCCCGACTCGCGCTCGCGCTGATCAAAGAAGAAGGCCCGATCACGATCATTGGTCATTCTGCCGGCGGGCATTTAGCCTCATTGCTTGCAGCGCACGAAGATCGCGTCACGCAGGTCATTTCGCAGGCCGGACTATTGGATTTGCAGCTGGCTAAAACCTTGCGGTTGAGCAATGATGCGGTAGATGAGATGCTCGGCGACGCCGATTTGTCCTCGGTGAACCCCGTGGAATTATGGCCGATGCCAGCACGTGTCGTAATCTTTCATGGACGGGCCGATACAGATGTTCCGGTGAAAATTGCACGGCGTGCGGCAGACCATGCCGCCGCGCTGGGTCAGCAGCACACCCTGCGCATTTTTGACGGCGACCATTTCAGCTGGATCGATCCGTCAAGCCACCAGTGGGAGGCATGCGTTAAACAGCTGTACCCGCTGCATTACAAAGGAGCATGATGAACCCGACGGTCATTGGCGAGGCACTAGTCGACGTATTGGCCTCAGGAATCGCCCCGGCGCAAGAATTTGTGGGCGGAAGCCCGCTCAACGTTGCCGTCGCGTTGGCCCGGCTCGGGTACCCCGGTACGCTCATCACCCGCTGGGGACACGATGATAAGGGTGCGAGTATCGAGCGTTTCCTGTCAGCAAATAACGTCAAATACCTTGGCGGTGCCGACGATGAGCCGACGGTGATTGCCCACGGCATTTTGGATCCAGCCGGCGGAGCAACCTTCGCATTTAATGCTTTTTGGCAGATGCCAACGGTGGGTCCAGAACTCGCCCAAGACACCGAACTAGTGCACACCGGCTCCATAGCTACACTCTTCAGCCCGGCCGAACTGCTCCCGTTGCTGGCCGCGGCCCGCTCTCACGCCACCATCAGCTACGATCCGAACCTGCGCCCGTCGCTGGTGACAAACCACGGGCAAACCGTCGCAGAAGTCGAACGTTATGTCGGCCAAGCCGACGTGGTGCGTGTCTCCGGAATCGATTTGAAATGGCTCTACCCGATGCGTTCGGTGCATGAGTCTGCTCGGGCCTGGTTGGCGATGGGCCCAGCCATCGTTGTGGCCACCGCCGGATCACGTGGATCCTGGGGTGTGGTGCGTGCCGGTGAGGCTGAATACAGTGCCCCATCGGTAGAGGTAACCGACACTGTTGGCGCCGGAGATACGTTTACCGCTGCTCTCTTATGCTGGCTTGCCGAACGCGGGATGATCGGAGCCGCAAACCGTGAAAAACTTGCGCTCCTAGAAGCTCACCAGTTGGAGCAGGCACTGATTTTTGCCGCTCACGCGGCGTCGGTAACGGTTGGCCGCGCCGGGGCGAACCCGCCGCACCGCGGGGAACTTTCATGATTAAACTGATCGCCTCTGATCTAGATGGCACCATTGTGGACCGCGAAGGGAATATCAGCGAACGTACCCGCCGCGCGTTTCTAGACGCTCGGGATGCCGGTATTCACATCGTTTTTGTGACCGGCAGGCCGTTTCGCTGGCTTACGCCCATTATCGAAGCCTTTGGAGGCATGGGCACTGTGATCTGCTCTAACGGCGCCGTACTCTACGATCTGGAACAAGACCGAGTCATCTGGTCGCGGACTCTCTCCGCGGCTACCGCCAAACAGGCGGAGCAGATTATCCTGGAACATGAACCGAACGCTGCTTTTGCCGCGGAAACCACGCGTGGATTGCATCTTGGGGCGAACTTTGCCGAACAAAATCGTACTTTGGGAAGCCAATCTGTCTTGGATCTGAACTCGGAAGCCATTGATGAAGAGGGTATCGTCAAGTTTTTGGCCAGGTCCAAGTCGCTGCCTATCGATGATTTCTACGCCGCTGTGGCTCCAGAATTAGCTCAGCTACTCTCGGTCACCCACTCGGCCTTCGGGGTCTCGTTGCTGGAGATGGCGCATGTAGACATCCACAAGGCCACCACTTTAGACGTGTACTGCCGTGAATTGGGGATCAGCGCCGATGAGGTGATGGCCTTCGGGGATATGCCCAACGACTTGGAGATGCTCGAATACGCCGGCCATGGTTACGCGATGGCCTCGGGCCATCCATTGGCCCTGGCCACCGCGCAGCACACCGCGGACACCATTGAGGCAGACGGTGTCGCGCAGGTGATCGAGAAGCTGCTGAAATGACCTATGCATTCACGCATCGCGGCATTCGGTTCGGCGATGAAGAGAATACACTCATCGCCTTTCAGCGGGCCTGGGATCTGGGAATCACGCATTTGGAAACGGATGTACGCGTCTCCAAGGATGGAACCGTCTATGCCTTCCACGACGAAACATTAGATAGGGTGACCAATGCTCAGGGGCCATTGCATGAGCGTACCGACGAAGAGCTGTCTATGGTGCGAGCCGGAGATCAACCGCTGTGCACACTCCGCGAATTACTTGGCAGCTTCCCCAACGCTGTGCTCAACATCGATGTCAAAGACGAGCGGGTAATCGCCCCACTGGCCAAGCTCATCGAGGAACTTGGATGTCACCGGCAGATCGCGCTGGCCTCTTTTGATAGCGCGCGCAGTGCCGCGGTGCAGCACCTAATTTCCGCCCCAGTCCGGCGTTCCCCCGGCATGCGGCAGATGGCGCTAATCTGGCTATGTGCGACTCTTCTGGGGCGGATTCCCCGGAGCCTTGCCCACGAGTTTTGGGCGGTCCAGGTGCCAATGAAGTACGGGGTATTACCCGTGGTTACACTCAGGTTTATCAAGGCGGTACAGCGCGCTGGTTTGCAGGTCCATGTCTGGGTTATCGACGATGAGTCGACCATGCGTGCGCTGATTGAGAAAAAAGTTGACGCCATTATGAGCGATGACGCCGAACTGCTGCTGCAGGTTTTAGCTAAGAAATAAGGATCTGATCTGCATATAAGTCTGGCGCGGAATATTAAATTCCGCGCCAGGCCGTTTAATGCTTTTTAGCGTACCGAAAGAGTATCTAAGACCACTGGTGCGTGTTCTTGGAGCTGCTCCTCGCTTGCGTCAAGGAGTAACCGCAACCAGGTTTCATGCTGGGATAGTGGCGCAACCAGACAAGCCGGAGCAATCAGATCGTAAAGCTCATCGGCGTTACCGTAGGCAGCAAATTCCTCTAGGTAGGCACCTAGTACTCGCATGACTCGTTCGTCATCGGTTCGGCAATTCCAGGTCTGGGTCATGGCAGCCAGCGGGGCGGCCAACGAAGAGAAAGGGTGAGCCCAGTGTGCGGCTGCAAAGTTAATGATCCGTGCTTGCTGACCTTGCTCGGCGGGAACCACTGCCTGGGCTAAGTCGAAGGCTCCGTGTTCCAAGCTCAACGGAACCGGGCCCCGATGCAAGGCCGCACAGGCGTCGGAGAGTGTGGTGATATGACGGTGCAGCTCATCGGCTTGCTGCGGATCCAGATGTAATGGATGTTGGACACCAAGCGAGACATGCATGCTCAAGGCCTGCTCAAATTGTTCTGGCAGGAACTGCGGATCTACCACCGGCATGCCCACGTCAAAGAAGGCCTCTTCGTTGCCCATCAGTGCAACCTGGAAAGAACCGAGCGAGGCCAGCGCCAACTGCCAATTTTCGACACTGTCTTTGAGATCTGCCAAGGTATGACCGAAGTCGGGGGAAAGCATATAACCGGCCACGCGGTCGATTGCCAAAGGCATCACCACACGGTCCGGAAGTAATTCACCGGCGGTAATCGTAATGGCGGCCTCCGCCGTCAAACCAGGCGCGTTTGTGCTAAACACCAGATCTGCCGCGTCGGTACCTACCAACGCCGAGATCTGATGCAGAGAAGCCGGCCAAAAGTCCGGTCCTGCAACACGCTCGATGCCGTAAGCCGCGCAGGCCTCATCGATCCAGCCGGCGGCTTCTTCACGCCATTGCTCGCTATTCCATACATCTATCCACTGAGCCACATTCCTTATCGTAGTATGTCGATGCAAGTGCAATCACTTGCTACGGTGGGGACTACGGCCATTCATTGCCCTCTTTCGAAGGATTTCGATCGTGAACGCTACCCGTCCGACCTACCGGCACCGTGATTTTAAGGCCGTCCTTTTTGATTTGGATGGTGTACTCACTCCGACCGCGCTGCTGCACCGCGCCGCCTGGAGGGAACTCTTCACAGAATTTTTCACCCAAGAACATCCGGGTGTGCCGTCCTACACGGAACAAGACTATTTCGACCTGCTCGACGGCAGACCGCGCTACGAAGGGGTGAGCGCGGTGCTTGCCTCCCGAAATATTTCGCTCCCCTATGGTGACCCGGCCGACCTTCAGGGCACCAATTCGGTCTGCGCTCTGGGTAATCTCAAAAATGCGGTGTTCACCACCGTGCTGGAACGAGATGGCATCGGACCTTACCCGGGTTCCAGCGACTACCTGCAACAGGCACTGAAAGTCGGTCTGGACGTTGCGGTGGTTTCCTCCTCACGTAACGCCAATGCGGTGCTGGAAGCCGCCGGGCTTTCGCCGTACTTCTCAACAGTCATGGGCGGCCGCGAGGCGGAAGCCCGCCAGCTAGCCGGTAAACCGGCTCCGGACACCTTTCTAGCCACCGCCAAAGACCTTGGCTGGCGTCCGGAAGAGTGTGTGGTGATCGAAGATGCCAGCAGCGGAGTAAAAGCAGCCCGCGCCGGGGGCTTTATGGTCGTCGGTGTAGCCCGAGAAGATAACGCCGAGCAGCTCTTAGCCGCCGGCGCAGACTTCGTCGTCGAAGACCTGAGCGAATTGGTCTCATCCTTGGCGATTCAAGCCTGGACCTTTGACCCTTGGTCAATCACCCGAGACAGCGAACGTGACCATACTGGGGCCCAAGACACCGTCTTCGCCTTAGGCAACGGTTTCCTTGGAGCTAGAGCGGCGCAGGTTGGACTCGGGGAACAAGTGGCCGGTACCTTCATCAACGGGCTGCATGAGACCTGGCAGATCCGCCACGCCGAAAGCGCTTTCGGGCTGGCCGAGACCGGGCAGACGATGATCAGCGCCCCGGATTTCCGCACGCTGCGCGTGTTCATCAACGATGAGGCGCTCGAGGTGGGGCGTACCGAGATGATCCGTGATGACCTGCGTCTTGATTTCCGTGAAGGAACGCTGATTTCCCAGACCCTCTGGCGGACGGCTGAGGGCCATCGGGTCGCGGTGACCGAGCGAACCATGATTTCCTTCAGCGACCGGCACCTGGCGGTAACTGACCTGCATGTGCGCCTGCTCGATGAACCTGCACATGTGCTGGTGCAGTCTTCGCTGATTGGGTATCGTTCGGAACCCGAGGTGTCGTCGCCAGCCGAAGTAGATTCTGGCAAGGACCCACGCAAATCAGATGAATCTTCGGATAACCCGTTGCATCCCGCGGGGCATATCTCTCAGGGTGCTCAGCTCGGTTTGTCCTACCACGTATCAGGTTCCCAGATGTCCGTTGCGGCGGTCATGGAACACCGGGTAGAAAGTACCGGTGGGGCCAGCGCACAGGTCCACACCGAACGTACCGCGCAGCCGAACCGTGCGGATGAGGTTTCAAGCGCAAACCTCGATGCGGGACAGGGGCTGCGCGTCTCAAAATTTGCTGTGTATCATTCGTCGCGCCGACACCCAGCCCAAGAAATGCTGCAACGCTCCACTCGCGCACTGGATCACCTGGTGCCTCGTGGAATCGATGAACACTTCCGCACCCAGCGGGCCTTTATGAAGTCGTACTGGCAGCGCAGTGACGTGCTGGTCGATAGTGATGACCCAGCCTTGCAGCGGAAGATCCGTTGGAATCTCTTTCAATTGGCTCAGGCGTCGGCCAGAGCCGACGGTCTGGGGATCAGCGCCAAGGGAGTGAGCGGTAACGGGTACTCCGGCCATTACTTCTGGGACACCGAAATTTATGTGCTGCCATTCTTGACCTACACGAACCAGCAGTGGGCGCGTAATACCCTGCGCGCCCGCATTTCGATGATCCCGGCATCGATTCGTAGAGCGCGCACCATGAACGAGGAGGGGCTGCTTTTCCCTTGGCGCACCATCAACGGCGAAGAAGCCAGCGCCTACTACCCAGCGGGTACCGCGCAGTATCACATCAACGCGGACGTGGTGTATTCGCTGAACCGCTACCTTTTCGCCGCCTGTGACGACGAGTTCCTCGAGGCAGGCGGGGCCGAGATTCTCATTGGCACCGCGCGCATGTGGGCCTCGTTGGGGTTCTGGCGCGGCTCGGGTGACCAGCGTAGTTTCCATATCCATGGGGTGACCGGTCCGGACGAGTACACCGCGGTGGTCAACGACAATACCTACACCAACGTCATGGCGCGCTTTAACCTCCGGCGTTCGGCCCAGCTGCTAGGCGAATTGGCTAGTCGCCGTCCGGAATTTTATGCGCAATTGACGCAGCGCCTGGAACTGGAAGATTCCGAGATCGATACCTGGCAGCTGGCGGCCGAGCGAATTCATATTCCTTATTCGGATGCGGTAGGAATCCACCCGCAAGATGACCATTTCCTGAACCGCGAGGTTTGGGATTTAGCTGCCAGCGGCGCCGATAAACGTCCGTTGCTGCTGCATTACCACCCGCTGGTTATTTACCGTTTCCAAGTCATTAAGCAGGCCGATACGGTGCTTGCGCTCTGGTTGCGTTCTAGCGATTTCACCGCAGAACAGAAACTCGCTGACTTCAACTACTATGACCCGTTGACTACCGGGGACTCGACGCTTTCGGCGACGGTACAGTCAATTCTTGCGGCCGAGGTCGGCTATCGTGAGTTGGCATTTGATTACTTTGAGCATGCGCTAAACGTGGATCTGGAAAACCTTCATGGAAATACCGCTGACGGGGTGCATGTGGCTTCCACCGGTGGAGTGTGGGCGGCGCTGGTCAACGGGTTCGCTGGGCTACGCGACGATAATCAAAAGCTGGAATTCGACCCACGGTTGCCAAGGGTATGGAAATCCATTGGTTTCCAACTGATATTTAACGGTTCGGTGATCAAGGTGCAGGTTAAATCCTCATGGATTGAGTTCACCCTGACCGGAGCGCGGCAACAAAGCGTTTGGGTACGAGGACAAGAGATTGTGCTAGAGCCAGGCCAGAGCCAACGGGTGCCCCTGGCCGATCAAGGCCCGCAGCTTTCCGGGCGTCCCAGCTTAGAACATGTGCTTTCCTTGCAGCGTGATGCCGGAGTGGATGTGCCGCACAAGCCGTGGAAATAGAAAAAGCCGGGTGGGCACCGCTTGGTGCTCGCCCGACTTCTCCTCCTCGAGGGTTATGCGTGTATTACAGGGTCATCTCTTCGAGCTGACGGCCCTTGGTCTCCTTGACCATGAAGAACACGAAGATCAATGAGAGTAACGCGAAGAAGGCGTAAATGCCGTAGGCCAACGCCAGTCCGGCCTCGGCCAGGGAGGGGAAGGTAGTGGACACGACGAAGTTGGCGATCCACTGAGCGGAGGCGGCCACACCGAGAGCCAACGCGCGAATAGAGTTCGGGAAGATTTCTCCAAGCAAGACCCAAACCGCAGGGCCCCAGGTCGCTCCGAAGCCGACTACGAACAGGTTCGCGGAGACCAGTGCGATGATGCCCCAGTTACCAGGCAGTGATACTGCCCCGTCAATGGTGACCGACTGCGCGAATGCGATAGCCATCATGCCCAATGACAAGGTCATGAGCGTGGAGCCGATCATCAGCAGCAGCTTGCGGCCCAAGACGTCGATCAGCAGCACCGCAATAATGGTGGCAAGCACGTTGGTCACCGAGGTAATCAGCGAGATGGTGAACGAGTCAGACTCTGCGAAACCGACGGACTTCCACAGCGTGGTGGAGTAATAGAAGATCACGTTGATGCCGACAAACTGCTGGAAAACCGAGAGCAGGATGCCCACCCAGACCAGTGGATGGAATCCGAAACGGCCCAGGAGGTCTTTGAACACCTGACGGCGTTCGACGTGCACGGTGGTACGAATTTCTTCGATTTTAGCTTCCGTGGCTTGACCCGGATCCATGCCCATATCGCGGGTTAGTACGGTAGCGGCTTCAACAAAACGGCCACGTTCAACCAGATAACGCGGGGATTCCGGCAGGCGCAGCGCGAGCAGCCCGTAAATGATCGCCGGGATCGCCAAGGACAGGTACATCCAGCGCCAGGCTGCCAAGCCGAGCCAGCCGATAGCGTCTGCCGAACCCATGACAAAGACCAGCAGCGCGCTGATCAAGAAGGCCACGAAGATACCTAGCACGATGGCCATCTGCTGCATGGAGCCCAAGCGTCCGCGGTGCTGTGCCGGAGAAATCTCGGCGATATAGGCCGGAGCGATAACCGAGGCGAAGCCGACGCCAATGCCGCCGACGATGCGCCAGATGATCAGGTCGACCTCGCTGAAGCAGAGGCCGCAGCCCAGCGCGGACACCAAAAGCATCGCGGAGGCAATCACCATGGTGCGCACTCGGCCGACGCGTTCGGAGACCATTCCGGCGATCCAGGCACCAATAGCCGCACCGAGCAGGGCACAAGACACGGTGAAACCAATGGTCACCGGGTTGAGCCCGAATTCGTGTTCCACGGCGTCTACCGTGCCGTTAACAATTGAAGAGTCATAGCCGAAAACAAAACCGCCAAGGGCAGCGCCGAGGGCTATGAAGATGAGTCGCGCGGAGATCTTTCCGTCAGATGTAGTCGCAGTCACAAGCATTCATGCTATCGCCAATAGGCAGTGCCGCAAAGAACTCTGGCTTGTTTTTCCCTCCAATAAAACCTCTTGAATGCGACTCGCGTCATAAATAGGAAAGAATCCTTACAATTTGGATCGACGCTGCTCCGAATCCCTGCACACCAACCCCGAATTCATGCGAAATTCCGTCAGGCGAGCAAAACCCGGCGCGGGTTTGAGATTAAAGCAAACCGGCACCGTGAGCTTCGCCACAGTGCCGGTTTGCCGAGTCTTTTCCAGCTACGCGTCAAGTTCTGCCGGATCGGTCCCGCGAAGTTTCGCCACGGTGCTCATCAGGTGGAAAACGACCAGTGTAGCGATCGTGCCCAAGGCAATGCCGCCCATCTGGAATTGCCCAAAGACCAAGTCCTTGGTCACTGCGATCGCAATGATCAGGCCGGTACCGGCGGTCATCAGGTTGATCGGGTTGCCAAAATCAACCTTCGCCTCGATCCACAAGCGGGCACCAACGATACCGATCATGCCGTACAGCACGATTCCCAGTCCGCCGATAACTCCCACCGGAACGGTGTTGATCAACGCGCCGAATTTCGGCAGGAAGGCCAATGCCATGGCGGCAATTGCGGCCACCCAATAAGCAGCGGTGGAATAGACCCGCGAGGCTGCCATGACGCCGATGTTTTCCGCATAGGTAGTCGTCGCAGAACCGCCGCCAACGCCTGCCACCACGGTGCCGATGCCGTCGGCCATCAAGGCGCGGCCGTTGAACTTCGACAAATCCTTGCCGGTCATCAGACCCACGGTGCGCACGTGACCGATATTCTCCGCAATCAACACAAAGACCGCCGGCAGGAACATCAGTGCCACATTAAAGTCGAAACTCGGAGTGTGGAATGCGGGCAGGCCCAGCCACGCTGCCTGGCCTACCGGGGTGAAATCCACCTGACCTTGAACCAATGCAATTAAGTAGCCGATGACCAGTCCCACCAAAATGGACAAGCGGCCTAGTAAACCCTTAAATGCAACGGTAGCCAGCACCACCGCGAGCACGGTTAAGAAGGTAGTGGCCGGGAAGTCGCGCATCGGTGCGAGGGTAGCGCTGGCCAGGTTCAGCCCGATCAGCGCGACGATGGTTCCCATCACCACTGGGGGCATGAGTGAGTGAATCCAGCGGGTACCGGTCTTCGCTACGATCACACCGACAATAAAGAGGGCTGTGCCGGTCATCACGATGCCGCCCAGCGCCGCAGAGAAATCGTCACCGACGGTCGCGGCGGTCACCGGGGCAATGAGTGCGAAGGAGGAACCCAAATAGCTAGGCACCTTATTCTTGGTCATCAGCAAGAAGATAATGGTTGCGACACCGGTAAACAGCAAGGTCGTAGTCACCGGGAAACCGGTCAACGTTGGTACCAGAATGCTGGCGCCAAACATCGCCAGAATATGCTGAACACCGATGGAAATGGTCTGCGGCCAATGCAGCCGCTCATCCGGGGCAACAACCTCACCTTCGGTGATGGTCTTCCCGTTGCCGTGAATGCTCCACTTCATGCGTTCCTCCAGAATCCGGGCCCGCGTTTAGGCCGTAGAAAAGTCTACGCCCTGCAGGTGCGCCTGCGCGAAGAATGACAGCTCATGTTCGGCCGAACGCCTGAACGCATTCCACATCCGGTCCCGGGTATCACGATCCGCCAGGTGCCACGCCTCAGCCACCAGGTTAATTGCCTGCGCCGTGGCCTCATCAAAGTCGACCGAGCTATAGGTGGACAGCCAGCTCTCATAACGATGACCTGGATGGTTCGCGGCACTCAGCCGGTGGCCAATGTCCTGATAGATCCAATAGCACGGCAGAATCGCGGCGATCAGTTCCGCGTAGTTTCCTGCGCAGGAACTTAGGTGGTTGACGTAGTTCAACGTGGTGGCACTGGGTTCGGGAGATAAATTACGCAACTGACTGCGGTGCAACTGCAATTCTTCTTCCAAGATCCCCTGCGCACCCTTAGCCCAGAACCGTTGTGCCTCGATGCCGGGGGCGAGCGTACTCGCCTGTGTCAGAACCTGCGCGTAACGCTGCAGGTAGAGGGCGTCTTGTGCCAGATAATATTCAAACCGCCCACGCTCCAAGGTCCCCGCCGATAGCTGGGTAATGAATTCCAGTTCATCAATTCCTGCACGGAGCTCTGAGAGATCTTCCCACCACCGCGCCATGGGATTGTGCGAGGGGTGCGGCAGCAGCGCGGCGAAGTGATTCACCGGGCCGTGCCCACTGCCTACGGTGAGCTGATCGGCCGCGGCAATCGCCGCATGAAGGTAGTTTTTGGCTGCTCCCAGTGCGGTGGCCCAGTCGCCGAGCAGTGCATACTGTGTGGCCAGTGCGCTAGACAGGGTACAACCGGTACCGTGGGTGTTTTTGGTGGACAGCCGTTGCCCATCAAAACTGGCGATCAATCCCTCGGGACCAACCAATGCATCGGGGCACCTGTCTCCGGGAAGATGCCCGCCCTTGGCTACCACCAGTACCGAATATTTAGCAGCCAGGCGTCCAGACTGTGCCACCAGCTCTTCCCAGTTGCTGACCTGTTCCTCGCCGAGCAGCGCGGCGAGTTCCGCAGTATTCGGGGTGAGCACATCTGCTCGGGTTAACAACGCGTCCAAGGCCGAATCGCTTTCCAGCAGCCGGTCCCCACTGGTGGCGATCATCACCGGATCCAACACCACCGGGGCGCTGAGCGTTTCTAACCAGGTAGCCACCGCCGCAGCAATCTGCGAATTTGCCAGCATCCCGATCTTAACCGCATCGATGTGCACGTCCTGGGATACCGAGGTGAGCTGTTTGGCCACGAACTGCGCATCAATGGGCAGCACCGCGTCCACACCCTGAGTGTTTTGTGCGGTGAGTGCGGTAATCACGCACATGCCGTATCCGCCATTGGCGCCGATGGTCTTCAGATCTGCCTGGATCCCGGCACCCCCGGACGGGTCGGATCCGGCGATGGAAAGGATGTTTGGACTCAATTGGTTGCCTCCCAAATGCTGAGCAGTTCGGCGCTCGCCGAATGCGGATCCTCGGCGGAGCAGATGGCGCGCACTACTGCCATACCGGCTGCCGCGCCGGTTTTCAGGGCTGGCACATCGGCTGCGGTGAGTGAACCGATGGCCACACAGGGCAGTGTAGTCAGTGCCGCTGCGCGGGAAAATCCAGCTAAACCCAGTGGGGTCGGGTGGTCCTTTTTGGTGGGAGTAGCGCGAATCGCGCCGACCCCCAAATAGTCCAGGTACTGCGCCTGGTCATTGGCGTGAGCAAGCTGTTCATCGGTGGAGGCGCTCAGTCCGATGATTCCCTCACCAATGATCTGCCGGGCGTAAGAAACCGAAATATCCTTCTGGCCGATGTGAATTCCTGTCACCGCTGCGCCGGCGGCGCGAGCTGCCAAAAACACGTCAATCCGATCGTTGACCAGTAGTTCTGCCTTGCCAGCGGTGAGCTGCGCTGCGGCACAGGTCAGTTCGAAAAATTCGCGGGCACTTTCGTCTTTGGCGCGCAACTGCACCCATTGAACGCCAGCGGCTACCGCTGACTCGATAACTTCTAGGGTGCTGTGTGGCTGGCAGCTTTGGGTGTTGGCCACGAGGTAAATTCCGAGATCACGCATGGTTTGCCTCCTGGAGGCGCAGATTGAGCAGTTCTTCCGGGGCAAATAGCGAAAGCTCGTCGAGGAAGGCCGAGGCAAAGCTTCCCGGACCTCGGCTGAGCGCTAGCGCCTTCTCGGCGGCCAACCCATACATGCCGTGAGCTGCGATGGTTGCTTTAAAAGGGTCATCGGTGATCGCCAGCATGCCGGCACACACCGCTCCCAGTGCGCACCCACCGCCGGTTATCCCGGTGAGGCCGATGCCATTGCTATGGACCAAGGTGGTGCGATTGGCATCAATAATCGCGTCGGCTGCCCCAGAAATTGCCACCACGCTCCCGTAATTCTGGGCAAGTTCACGTCCTGCGCTGATCGCTGCGGATACGGTGTCCTGCGCATCTACTCCGCGCCCGGTGGACTGATATCCAGCCAGCGCGAGGATTTCTGAGGCATTGCCGCGGATCAGTGTGGGACGGTGGGCAAGGATCTTCCGGGCGAATTCGGTGCGCACCGGCAAGGCGCCCACCGCCACAGGATCCAATACCCACGGTGTCCCAGCTTTGGACGCACCGTGCACCGCTTCGTCCATTGCATGTAGTTGTTCGGTGCTCGGCGTCCCCAGATTTACCAATACCGCGGACGCTACCGCGGCGAATGGACCGGCCTCTCCAGGAAGGTCTGTCATCGCTGGTGAAGCGCCGGAAGCAAGCAGTACGTTGGCGGTGAAATTTGTGACCACGGTGTTGGTCAGGCAAAACACCAAGGGCGATTGCTGCCGATATTTTTGGGCAACGGTCACGAGAGTCATGCGACATCCCTCCGCTAGTTTGAACTAGTTCAGGTTCGACGGGTCTCATCTCAGTCGGTGAATCCGACACCCCGTGTCACTGAGTCGAGCGTACTCAGATTAGTGTGTGAAGAACAAATTTAGCCTCGCGCCCGGCGTTGCACGAGCGCTTTGACTGTCAGTTCGTCGATTCCTTGCTCGTGGGCTAAGCGCCACACTTTATCCACCGCTGCAATCAGCTCGTCGTTATTTTCTTCCGTGGCGGTCATGGGGTTAACCACGGTTCCGGCACGCCGGCGTGAGGTCACCAGCCCGTCAGCCTCAAGTTCTTTATAGGCACGTGCCACGGTTCCCGAAGCTACCCCTAAGTCGGTAGCCAACGCGCGTACGGTGGGTAATTTACTGCCCGCAGGTAGCTCTCCGAGCGAAATCAGGGAAGAAATTTGTGTGCGGATCTGCGCATAGGGCGGCAATGCGGCATTCAGATCCACAATAATATGATGGCTCATACCGGCTGGCGTACTTTCGCCAGTGGCCGAGCCAGGATGATGACCGCCGGGCAGCAGAAGACGATGACGGCGGCGGCCCACAGGTACGGGGCAGGACCGTAGCCCCAGCCAGGCATCATGAGTATGGCAGCGGTTCCGGTGCGCAGTGCTCGGAATTCCAGCACCCGGCGGTACCAAATTTCTTGCTCAGCACTGACCTGCCAGGGCAGGGACACCCGTCGCGTCCACCAAATATATCCGGCGGTTAGCACGAGTACCGCGAGGACCATCAGCAGTGCAAAAGTCGGACCGACTTTAACCAGCCCCCAGAAATATTTTAATGGGGGATTGATCAATAGATAACCGCTGCCAAGGATCAAGATGCCGGCAACTGCATAAACATAGCGCGGAAGGTTCCGGACGTTGGGTGTCTGATGGTGGACGGATCTGGAGCTGTAGTGCACATATCCCAAGTATCCGGCGTTTAACGCCAGGTATAGGGTGGCAAAGCCCACCAGCAGCAGCATCACCTGTGGGGCATCCTCCCCGGGGAGTGTTTCGAAGCTGACTTCACTCTGCCTGGACCATGGCATCAGAGCCAACACCACCAGGCTGAGTGCGGTGGTGATGAAGCCCAGGGAGAAGAGATTTTCGCGCATGCGTGAAAAGGCGCTGCTCGGCACGGTGTCCGCATTTTTATCAAAGTTTGTGGGAGGCGCCCACGCGGCTACAAGAATGAAGATCGGTAACATCGTAAAATTCGCGATGTTCTGCCATAACCGATATGCGTCTGCCTCGGGGTAAAGGTTGAGTAACCAGGACGACTTGTACTGCAGCGCGGCCGCGCCCACGGCAGCGAAGCCGAGGATTGCGGTGCGGAAGAGCCGATTCAGCCAGATCGCACGGATTATCTGATTGTCGTGGGGAGTCAGCGATCCCAGTGTTTTGCGGAACAGAATTAAGGCCGCGGCGATTGGCAGCGCAATGCCTAACGAAGCAAGATTCAACGCATATAACGGGATGAGCGTTGCGGCCGCAGCCAGCCCGTCCTGAGCGTCTTGTATAGTCCCGCCACTGCCAGTGGAATCGAAGGTCTCTACGGCAAATTGTGCGGGATATCCTGCGACATCGCGGATAAAGTATAGTGCCGTTGCGGAGCCCAGAAATACCAGCCCGGCGATCAGACTCAGTGCCCGGGGCAAGGGAGTGAATACCGATCGGGCTTCCAATGACGCGGCACGCACGGCGGTGACCGACTTCGGCCACGAATAAAGTCCCAGCAGGTAAATCAGCAGTAACCAAAGGCCCGGGTTAATAGCGTCCAAAACCTCGGCGACACCTATGTCCGATCCGGTGACGGTATCTTTTAGATCTCCGGCAGAGCCAGAAGTGCAGACGAAAAAAGCGATCAGCGCGCACCAGAAGGAATGCGAGCGTGCGCGGGTGAGCGCCGGGCGGTTGTCCTGCTGGGCTACCAAGCGTAGCCACAGGTAGATCAACGTGGCACCGATTGCGATTCCGAATGTAGCGGAGGAGAGCTGATCCATAATTTCCTTCGTTGGCTGAAAACTAATGTAGCAACTACTTGATACAAACGGAAGATCTCGACGGCTAATGAAGTAGCATCAACCCATGGGTCTCTTCACCTCAAATCCTTTGCCCGATCCCGTCGGCGACTCCGCGCCACCGGTTGATGAACATCCCTCGCGTATTGCCACGGTCTTGGAACATCTGCGTCATTCCGCGGACACTCGCATCACACACCCGCGGCGCTTTCGTGCCGGGCAGCTACGCGCCCTGGAAAAAATGCTGGCCGAACGTACCGGGGAGTTCGTTGAGGCGCTAAATCAGGATCTAGGGAAGGGGGCCACGGAAGCAAAGTTCAGCGAAATTGACGTGGTCCGATCGGAAATCGACCATGCCCAGAAGCACCTGGCCGAGTGGATGGATTCCACTAGCGTGAAGGTGCCGCTCGCACTGCAACCGGCCATCGCAAAGGTTGAGCCACGCCCGCTGGGCGTAGTACTAATTATTGGGCCGTGGAACTATCCATTGCAGTTGATGCTTGCCCCGCTAGTTGCTGCCATCGCCGCTGGTAATGCCGCGCTGCTGAAACCCTCCGAGCTTGCCCCGGTGACCTCCGGGGTGCTGGCCAAACTCCTGCCGATGTATCTGGATTCCAGGGTCTATGCGGTAGTCGAGGGTGGAGTGGATACCGCCACGGAACTACTTGCAGCGCGCTGGGATCACATTTTTTACACGGGCGGAGAAAAGGTTGCCCGCATCGTGGCGCAAGCCGCGGCGAAACATCTGACCCCCACCACACTGGAGCTAGGTGGCAAGAGCCCAGCCGTGGTTGATAACCATCTCTTGCCGACAGCAAAGCGTCTGGCCTATGCGAAGTTCATGAATGCAGGCCAAACCTGTGTTGCTCCGGACTACGTGTTGTCCTTCGCGGATACCGATGCGCTGATTAGCCGTCTGGGCCAAGCGATCACCAGTTTTTACGGCAAGGATCCGATCAACCATCCGGATTTTGGGCGCATCGTCAGCAGCAACCACTTCGACCGGCTCGTGAGCATGCTTGACTCGGGCGATGTTGCCCACGGCGGTGACTATGACGAACAAACGCTGCGTATCGCGCCGACCATCATGCGCAATGTTGATCTGGACTCGCCGTTGATGACAGAGGAAATCTTCGGCCCCATCCTGCCGGTTATCGAGGTGTCTTCCTTCGATGAGGCGCTCGAATTTATCGCCTCGCGACCTTCCCCGCTGGCCGCCTATCTGATGAGTGAGTCCCCACGCCTGCAGTCAATTTTTTCGGATCGGGTGCGTGCGGGAGCCATCGTGCACAACGCGCCACTAGCTCAAATGATTATTCCGTCATTACCCTTCGGTGGGGTTGGCGCTAGTGGAATGGGGTCGTACCACGGCAAGTTTGGCTTCGATCGTCTTTCGCAAATTCGTTCAGAACTCAGCAAAACGACGGTCATTGACACTCTGAGCGCAATATATCCTCCATATACATGGGCTAAGCGAAAGATTATTGATCGCTTACTGTAGCGCGGTTCATAGCTGTTGAGTCGGCCGAGGTGGAATGCTTGTTAAGGCCCAAAAACCTTAAAAGCAGGAGCATTCGCATGACCAAGCCCGTAGCCCCCACCGATGGCTTAAAGCGCGGTCTCAAAGCCCGCCATATGCAGATGATCGCCATTGGCGGGTCTATCGGCACCGGACTCTTTGTCGCCTCCGGCGGCACCATCGCTCAAGCTGGACCCGGCGGATCGCTGCTGGCCTATGCGCTCATTGGCGCGATGGTGTTGCTCTTGATGCAGTCACTGGGTGAGATGAGTGCCCGACTGCCGGTATCCGGTTCCTTCCAGACCTACGCCTCGGTCTTCGTCAACCGGCACTTCGGCTTCGCTATCGGCTGGAACTACTGGTTTAACTGGGCGATTACCGTGGCCGCAGAACTAGTGGCGGCCGGCATTGTGATGTCCTACTGGTTGCCGGATGTTCCCGGATGGATCTGGGCGGGTATCTTCCTGCTCTTGCTGACCGGACTAAACGCGCTGTCCACCAAGGCTTTTGGCGAGAGTGAATATTGGCTCGCGATGATCAAGGTCATCACCGTCATCGTCTTCCTTATTGCCGGCGTGGCCATGGTGCTGGGAATTTTGGGTGACAGCTCGCCGGGCTTCAGCAACTGGACAAGCGGAGACGCGCCCTTCGTGGGCGGTTGGCTTTCGGTGGTGTCGGTGTTTATGATCGCAGGCTTCTCATTCCAGGGCACCGAGCTAGTTGGTGTGGCCGCAGGTGAAGCGGAGAATCCACAGCGCGATATTCCCCGGGCCATCAAGGCGATCTTCTGGCGCATCATGCTCTTCTATGTGGGTGCGATCTTCATTATCGGCACGTTGCTTCCATACGCCGATCCGAGTCTGCTTTCCAGCGGGGAAGCCGACATTGCCAGCTCACCGTTCACCATGGTCTTCGAGCGGGCCGGCATCGCCTTTGCTGCCGCGTTGATGAACGCGGTAATCCTGTCCGCGATTCTCTCGGCGGGCAATTCAGGCCTATATGCCTCAGCTCGCATGCTTTACTCGATGGCTCTTGACGGTAAAGCTCCGAAGATCTTTGCTCGGCTAAACCGCCGCGGCGTTCCTGTACCTGCGATGCTATTGACAGCTTCGGTAGGTCTTTTTGGATTCCTCACCGCAATTATCGGCCAAGGCTCTGCCTATACATGGTTGCTCAATGTCTCCGGCCTCTCCGGCTTTATCGCCTGGGTGGGTATTGCGGTTAGCCATTACAAGTTCCGCAAGGCATACATAGCCAGCGGTCAAGATCTGACAAAGCTACCCTACAAAGCGCCACTATTCCCGTTGGGGCCGATCCTCGCATTTGTCATCTTGATCGTGGTGATTGCCGGACAGAACTACGAGGCGGTCGTTGAGGGCCGCGTGCTAGAGGTGCTCTCCAGCTACATCGGCCTACCGCTCTTCCTGCTGCTCTGGGCGGGCCACTGGTGGGTGACCCGCAAGCAGCCAGAGGTTAAGATCGATCCGTGGACCCTGCGCTAAGCGCAGCGTTTACGATGATCTGCGCCTCGCGTAAAACCTGCGCGAGGTGCTCTGCGGAGCGAGTGGACTCCGCGTAAATCTTGTAGATATCTTCGGTCCCCGAGGGACGTGCAGCAAACCAGGCATGCTCACTGGAGACCTTCAGGCCGCCGATGGCAAAGCCCGAGGCCTCGGTGCGCTTTGAGGTGATCTGGTCCCCGGCGAGTTCGGTTGCCGTGACCGCCTGCGGGTTAAGCTTGCCCAGAACCGACTTCTGCTCACGGTTAGCCGGGGCGTCAAAGCGGTCGTAGAAACTCACCCCATGCTCGGCTACCAGCTCGGCATGGCGCTGGCTTGGACTTTTGCCTGTGACCGCACGAATCTCACTGGCCAGTAGCGCCAGCATCAGCCCGTCCTTGTCGGTGCTGAACGCCTGACCGGTGAAATCCAAGAAGCTGGCTCCAGCGGATTCTTCTCCACAGAAAACCACTTTGCCTGAGGCCAGCGGTTCGACGAAGTATTTGAAACCCACCGGTACCTCGCGCAATACGCGACCGTGCGCGGCTACCACCTTGTCGATCAGCACGGAGGAGACCAGGGTTTTGCCGATCTGTGCATCCGCTGGCCACTGTGGGCGATGGGTCAGGAGGTAATCGATAGCTACCGCCAAAAAGTGGTTTGGGTTCATCAGCCCGGCATCTGGAGTGACAATGCCGTGACGGTCGGCATCTGCGTCGTTGCCCGTGGAGATGTCGAACTTATCGCGGTTGGCCACCAGCGAAGCCATGGCATGTGCCGAGGAGCAGTCCATTCGGATCTTGCCGTCTTTATCCAAGGTCATGAATTCAAAACGCGGATCCACCTGTTCGTTGACCACGGTCAAGTTCAACCCGTATCGTCGACCAATCTCCGCCCAATAATGCACCGAGGCGCCACCTAGTGAATCGGCACCAATCGAAATACCAGAATCGGCAATCGCTTTAAAATCAATCACCGTAGCCAAATCGGTGATGTACAGTTCACGAAAATCAAAATCTTGGGCATCAGCGGTTCCGCGAAGGATTTCCCCGGTGGACATGAGTTCGTTGGCGCGCGCAGCGATTGGTGCAGTGATTTCGGATTCTGCCGGACCGCCGTGCGGCGGGTTGTATTTGATACCACCATCCGCCGGTGGGTTATGCGAAGGCGTGATAATCAGTCCATCGGCCTGCTCTGCACCGCGTGCATTGTGCACCAGGATGGCGTGGCTGACCGCAGGAGTTGGCGTCAACCCTGAGTCGGCAAGCACCGTGACACCATTGCCGGATAACACCTCTAGGACGGTCCGGTAGGCCGGCTCGGAGAGCGCATGGCTATCCTTGCCCACATACATCGGTCCGGTGATTCCTGCACCCTGACGATAATCCACCACAGCCTGAGTGATGGCCGCGATATGAAGTTCGTTGAATGTTCCGTTCAGCGAGCTGCCACGGTGACCGGAGGTGCCGAAAACAACTGCCTGGTCTGGGTTGTCGGCCGCTGGGCGGATTGATGAATAAGAATTAAGGACAGCATCTAGGTCGATGAGATCTGCTTCGCGGGCAGGTGTCCCGGCGCGTTCGTGGGCCATGTTCCCTCTTATCTTTGTGCTTCTGCTCGGGTTCATAGAATAATCAAAAGTGATGACTTACTACCCGAGCAATCCGTATCAGCAGCCACGTCAGCCAGTAGGGCTTTCGACGGCGTCGCTTGTGCTGGGCGTCTTATCGATGCTCGGCCTATGTCTACTCATCTTAGTTCCCTTGGCCGGAGTTATTACCGGCCATATGGGGTATCGGCGCGAACCGACTGTCCGTGGACTGAGTCTGGCAGGTTTGATTACCTCGTGGGTAGGGCTAGCTATCGCGGTCCTGTTCTACGCGTTTATCATCTGGGCCATTTGGTTTTCGGTTGGATATGCCGAAAACTTCGACTACTCCGGGCTCAACGATTTCGCGTAAGGATGTAGTTTTTCCTGACACTTGGGACTAACATAACGATTATCGTTAATAACGACTATCGTTAGGTTTGTGATGTCTGGCTTCTCCTTTGGAATAAGCGCCGTGTTTGTCATCGTGGTTTTGGCTCTGGTGCTTTACGCAGTTTTCGGCTCTGGGCGAGTGCAGGCCGTCGTTGACTTCACGCGTGGCATCGCGATCGTTGCACTTGTGAGCGTTGGTTTCGCCATCATCGCTCAGATGGTGTCGGCGCTGTCGAATCCGCAGGTGCAGCTCGAAGTTCCAGTCGAGCCCTACTGGCCGGAATATCCGCATGTCACCGACGTCTCTCCAGCTCATGGCGGGAACGTTACCGCGCAGATCAACGAGGTACTGATTACCAGCGGCTCGCTGAGTACCGGAACCAGGGTTCTGCTCGCAACCGGTGCGCTCTGCGAAGGTCTGGTGGTATGCGCGGTGATTCTCGCGGTGATCTTGTTATGCGATAAGTTGCGCGTAGGCAAACCCTTCACCGCGAGCCTGCGTAAAACCGGACGGATCGTGGCGACGATACTCGGTTTCGGCACCACATTGGGACAAATCCTTAATGGATTCGGCTCCAGCTTCGCCGGCGAGGAGTCGTTGCATATCGATAGTTTCGTCAGCGCCACACAGAGTTTCGAGGAATTCTCTCCGTGGCCCGAACCCACATTCGCGATTTACTTCGAATTTAATTCGCTGTTCATCGCCCTGGGGATCTTTGTGGTCGCCGAGCTGGTGACCGCCGGGCTGCGGCTAACCGAGCAAAACAATCGACTCACGGCCGATACCGAGGGACTGGTCTAGCGATGGAGCACGTACATTGCAGGCTTGGAGATTTGTTGGCCAAACGTCACATGACTCTCGTGAATCTCAGCGAACTTGTCGATGTCTCGGTGGTCAATCTTTCGATCTTGAAAAATGACCGCGCTAAGGCAATCCGCTTTTCCACGTTGGTAGCCATCTGCCAGGCGCTTGATTGCGAAATCGGCGAGCTACTAGTACTTAAATAAAAAACAGGCCCCGCCCGAGGGCGGAGCCTGCCTTTGAAGCCCTAGAGCACGGAGCCCATGAGCTTCTTCAAAGCCGGGGTAGCTGCAATCATTGCCAGACCCAGCACGATAGCGGTACCGCCCATCGCGATGAAGTAAGGGATTTCGTTGCCTTCAACGTAGTAACCGGCCAGCACGCCCGACAGCGTAGTGCCCAGCGATACGGACAGGAAGAACAGGGCGACCATCTGTGTACCGAAAGCCGCCGGAGCCAGCTTGGTGGCCACTGCCTGGCCGATCGGGGACAGGAGCAACTCTGCGATGGTGCACAGCAACAAGATGCCAACGAGCGCCAACAGCGGTGTCATCTCCAGCGACTCAAGCGGAATGAAGCACAAGAATGCCGCACCCACGACAACCAAAGCCAGGCCGAATTTCACCGAGGTGCGCGGCTGGCGGTTGCCCAACTTGGTCCACAGTCCTGCGAAGACACTGGCCAACAAGATAATGAAGACCGGGTTGATCGACTGGACCCAGCTGGCAGGCATTTCCCAGCCACCGAGGTGGCGATCCAAACGGGTGTCGGAATAGGCTGCGATGAAGGTGAACTGCTGCTGGAACAATGCCCAGAAAGCTGCCGAGCCGATGTAGAACGGAATAAACGCCCAGACATGCTTTCGCTCGGTGGCGTCAATTTTCTTGCTGCGCAAGATCAACACGAAGTACACCACCGAAGCGGCGATGACGACGTAGGCGATGGTGCTAGCAAGGTTTGCCGGGGTGACAATCTTCAGCGCGAAGACCAGCACAATCAAGACCACGATGGCCGCGAAGATCCCGATGTAGCGTTTGTGTTCGCCAGCAGGTAGTGGATTTGCCACTAGGCCCGCCGTCTCCGGAAGGTTTTTGCGACCCTTGGAGTAGATCAACAGGCCAATGGCCATGCCTACGGCGGCGGCGCCGAAGCCCACATGGAAGCCGAACTGCTTGTGCAACAGGCCGGTCAGTAGCGGGCCGAGTAGACCGCCAACGTTCACGCCCATGTAGAACAGCGAGAAGCCCGCGTCGATACGTGAGTCTTCCTTGGAGTACAGCGAACCGACCAAGGCTACTGCGTTGGCTTTCAGGCCACCGGAGCCGATGGCCACCAGGATCAGACCAATGGTGAGTCCAACGTAGCCCGGCAATAGTGCCAGTGCGACGTGTCCGGCCATGATGCCGATCGCGGAGAAGAAGAGCACTCGCTCGGAACCGAAAAGTCGGTCCGAGAGCCAAGCTCCCAAAATTGTGGACAGGTATACGGCGCCGCCGTAGGCGCCGACCAGTGACAGTGCTAAGCCCTGATCCATCCCGAGGCCACCGGCGGTGACCTCGTAGTACATGTAATAGGCCAGTAGGGCCTGCATGCCGTAGAAGGAGAAGCGCTCCCACATCTCGACACTAAAGAGGTTTGCAAGCGCGCGCGGGTGACCGAAGAAGGTTTTATCCGTACCCGTGGTGCTCGAAGTAACAGTAGACATACGTTACATTTTTCGCGCTTTCAGGAGCAAGTGCCTACTTTAGCGATCTATTTCACATGTTTCATATACCGCTGGTATCGGCTAAATTCCCGGTTCACTTGCCCAATTGTTTGGCCAACGCCAAAAGCAGCCCCTCATCTGCACGTGGCGAAATCAGTTGCACGCTCATCGGCATTCCAGAGCTGGAATTGCTGATTGGAACGGTGATCGCGGCTACCGAAGAAACATTCACCATGGAGGTGTAGGGGGTGTATTGGCACTGCCGCATGTAATCGGTATCCGCATCCGCGGCAGTAAAGTAGCCGACCTCCGGTGGCGTCGAGGCCATTGCCGGCGTGAGGATCACGTCATGAGCGGACCATTGTCGCACAAAGTCTGCCGAAATTTGTTTGAGCCTAGCGGCCGCCTGCAGGCTGACCTCCATGCTGCGCGCTGCGGAGCGTCGCCGGAAATCTTTTGCCAAGTCACCAAGCATCCCCTCGTCGTCGAGTTGAATATTGCGCAGCCCATTGCTCCACACACGAGCAAAGGCCTCGGGATAGTCGCTGGCGTAGCGCAGATCCGCCGGCTCCACCCGGTGACGGTCAGACAATAACTGCTTGGCTCGATCAAATGCCTGCAGCGCAGCGGGCTGCAAGGAGATCGCATAAGCACTTTCGAAAGGAGAGTGCGTGCTGTAACCGATGCGCAGCCCCTTGAGCCGCTCCGGGTAGCTGCCACGAAGCAGTGGTAGATAGTGGTCGGAGCCGCGCATCGCGTCGAGCAACATCGCCGCGTCCAGGGAATCATGGGCCAGTGGGCCGGAAACGGTCAATTTCGGCGCACCAAAGCCATCTAGGTAACCATCAACCACATCACTGGGAATTCGGCCCAGGGAAGGCTTGAGTCCTATCAGGCCGCAACTTGCCGCAGGTATGCGCACCGAACCGCCGCCATCGGATCCCGGGCCAACGGGAATCATTCCCGCGGCGATCGCCGCCGCTTGGCCACCCGAGGAACCGCCTGAGGTCAACCGTGGGTCAAGGGGGTTGCGCGACGGCGGGGCAACGAGGTTCTCTGAATAACTGCTCAATCCAAATTCCGGAACCTGCGTCTTACCGGTAATCACCACACCTTCGGACCGTAAGCGTGCTACCAGCGGATGATCTGCCCGCGCCACATGATGCTTTAATGCCGCGGTTCCATAGGTGGTGGGCATGCCGGCGACCTCATTGAGGTCCTTAAATGCCGTGGGAAGACCATGTAAACGCCCGATTTGCCCGCGCACCTGCCGCTCGTCGGCCGCGGCCGCGGCGTCCATCGCATCGGGGGAGACATACACAAAGGCGCCCAGCGAGCTCAGCTCGTCAATGCGACGCAGATAGTGTTCGGTGACCTCGCGGCTAGAACGTCCTCCACTGGCCAGCTCATCACGCAATTTCAGGGCGCTTCTTGTCTTCATGTCGGCTTACCTCTGTATTCTAGGGGCTAGATCGGTCCCAGTCCGCAAACAGTCCGCACGAGCCGCCAAAACGTTTCCTACGACCGCACGAGACTTATCGTCCGAGTCTGGCCACAAGTGACCATATACATCAAGTGTTGTCTTCGCGGACGCATGGCGCAGACGCGCCTGGACAACCTTCACATCCAAGCCTTCCGAGATCAGGAGCGACGCGAAATAGTGGCGCAAATCGTGGATACGGAAATCCTCTGGCAATCCTTTGACCGCAACCTTGGCATTCTTGAATCTGTGATCAATCGACCGTGGCGCTAAGGACCGGCCAAACTCCGAAGTAACGAAAGTTGGGCTGCTCCACTTCGCGGGATTCTTGTTCAACTCATAAACGAGATCCAACGGAATCGGGATAGGCAGCTTCGATTCTTCCGTCTTGAGTGGGTCCGAAGGATATTGAATCTTAGGGTGAATCACCCCGCGCAACGGGTCCACATCTTCGACGCGCAACGCAGATATTTCTCCCACGCGCAGACCAGCGAAAGCGCCAAGCAGGATGACGTTCTTCATTCCGTCGGGCATAGCGTCATAGAGTGCCCAGACCTGCTCCGTAGAAGCAACGTAAGGGCGCTGCTTACCCTTGGGCGGTGTGGTGCGACGAGTCAGAGGCGACTTTGGGATATATCCATCTTCAACGGCAGCGATCAGCATCTGCGCAAAAATGCTGTAGTACGTGTACACGGTCGCATCTGCCAAACCACTGGCTTTCAGTGCGCCGGTCCAAGTCTTCACATGGGATGGGCGCACATCTTTCAGAGCCTTCGATCCGAACTCCGCAACAATATGCTTCGTGGCAGTCTTCGCGACGCGCACCGAATTAAGGCGACCGCCAAGCTTGCCCTCCAACCAAATCTCAGACCACTCTTTCACAGTGACCTTCGCAGCCTTAGGGCTTACATGCGTGCCGTCAATCAAGCCAACGGTCTGTTTGGCAATCCACGCTTCAGCATCTTTCTTAAGGCGACAGTGCTTCGCGTGCTCTTTGCCGTCATCGTCACGATACCGGGCACGCCACTTACCGTCAGGACGTTTAGTTATCGAGGCCATTAGTTAATCCTCGTCCCCTGTCTTCAAGTCCCACATCTCGTCGGCGGGCATGTCCTGTGGCCAGTGGCGATTAATTAGAATTAGATGATCGAAATACGCATTGACGCATTCCAGCAGTTGCCTTTTATCGGTCTCGTCTCTAACTCCCAAATGATGCTCCGATGGCTTTACAGCCTTCCGGAAACTATAGTGCCTCAACTTTTTGGCGACCATTGGCAGATATTCCTCCGCCGATTCAAGTTCAGGTGAAATCGACTTGAGAAGTTCAGGCAACCTTTCCAAAGTGAGTTTTGCGTCATAGTGATATGCCAGCCAACGCCATAGATTCCTCTGCGCGGAAGCCAGTTCAAGATCTGCGTCACGGATAGTTTCCCGAATCCGCTGGGCAGGTGTTTGCACGCCGCGCAGTAGGTTCTCTATCCCCATGTTTAGCACCTCGGCAATAAGGACGCATTCAGCTACCCTCAGCGATCTCTCCCCCTTTTCTAGGCGCGATACGGCAGATGAATCAACGGCCATGCCTCGCACAGTCAATGCATCTGCGAATTGCTTTTGGGTATATCCGCGAACTTTCCGCACCCGCGATATTTCGGACCCTATTTGTTTCTCGATGTTCTTAGTCTGGTCAATTTGCATAAATCCCATCCTATGCGCTTGACAGCAAATTTCAACCATGGCAAACTCATACTTGTTCCCACAAACAATATATGCGGAAATCACAAGGAGAGCATCATGAACACCGGCCCTTACACCCTTTGCTTGATCGAAGAAGCATCCGAGTTCCTGCGCGTCCCAGTCGCGACATTAAGGTACTGGCGGCATATGTCCACCGGTCCGAAGGCGGCTCGCATCGGGGGGCGACTTATGTATAAAAAGGCTGATCTGGAGAACTGGCTCAACGAACAGTTCGACAAGGAAGAAGCCAAGTAATGACCCTCACTCCGAAGACAGAAAAAGACGGCAGCATCTCCGACCAAGAATCTGCTACCGCCTGCGAAACCATCACTCAGAAAAAGGAAGATTCCATGGACCAGTCTATCGACTTCAACGGCCACGTGCCATGTACCCCAGAACCTCCAGCAGTATTCCGTGCCTACACCGTGCAAGACACCATCAACGGTGAACCATACGGCGAAAGCTGGACCGAATACCTAGGCCCCGAAGCACACCACGGCTCAGTCAGCATCGAAAGTTCCTGGTCCGCAGATAGCGGCATCATTCACTTCGTCTCCAACCAATCCCAGGCAGACAACGGCATCTTCACTACTGATGAACTTATCGAACTGGGCCGAATGATTCGTGAAGTTGTCGCCGCAACCAAAGTGAGCACCGCTGAGAACTCCGGTATCAAGGTTTGCACAACCTGCAACGAGGGAAAGCTGCTCAGCGAGTACTCCAAGCACGTGAGCAACCGCGACGGCCTCCAAACCCACTGCAAAGACTGCGCAGCCGAGTACTACGCCAAGGGCAAGGGCAACGGTGCTGACAATGCTTAGCACCACGACGGTATCAACTGAACCAAATGTTTCACCTGCCCCGGTGGAGCTGCACTACGTGAAAAAGGTCTACATCAACTCTGGTGAAGCAACGACCTCGCTCTGTGGTGAACCAATGCTTGCCACAAACAACACGAAGGGCATGGGCAACGGAACCTCATACACCTGCCCAGACTGCATGTTGCGCTACTCAATGTTGTCAGGTGATGACAATGCGTAAGGCGCTCAGGGTCATGCAGGACACCGCGCTACTAGGAATCTGCTTCATCGCCCTAGTGCTGCTCCCACAACTAGTTTGCGCAGCTATCGGCGCACCAATCCACTACTAAGGAGGCGGCTATGGACTCTAGGTTCCCTACTTACTACTTGCAGGATCGCCGGGTCCTAAAGGCCACTCCAACCGCGTTTAGGTTATTCGTTATCGGTAGTGCCTGGTCTGTATCCAACATGACTGATGGGCTGATCCCTTCGGATGACTTTCCTCTTATCCCACTGGCTCAGACTCATGACGCTGACGCGCTTGTGAGTCTGGGCCTCTGGTCCAAGGTAGACGCAGGTTGGCGGATCAACGACTTCTTGAAGATCCAAACCAGTGCATCACAGATGGAAGCATCCCTTGCCAATCGCAAAGCTGCTGACGCTGAACGGCAGCGCAAGAAGTATGCACGCGACAAAGAGAAGCGTGAGCAGGAGATTGAAGGGGAATCTACCCAAGCATCACGTGAGACTCACGTGAGGATTGAAGGTAGAGGAAAGGCAGAGGCAGAGGAAGAGGCAGAGGCAAGGACTATGAATCTACCTAATAACGAAACCTTTGATGCAAACACTGGTGAAGTCTTTGATGACAACAATCCTTGGAAGAACAAACCCTTGAAAACAGATTCGGGTCCGAACTCTGAATTGCCTTTGATTGAACAGTTCAAGGCGATGGGAAGGAAAGCGTCATGAAGTGCGATGAATGTAATTTTGCCCGGTGCGCATGTTCTTACCTCAAGGATCTGATGACGGGGAAACTTGGCGGAACTTCTAGGGCGGTCGCTCTGGAGCAGATGGAACTGGAGCAACCTCACCGGGCAGGTTGTCCTTGTCCAGAGTGCTGGTCACTTCGGGCGGCTCGTTGGGATGAATGGAGTGCGAACTATGGAAAGTTCTAACCGGGACCTCGGGCGCTGGCAACACCTCACCTCGCAGAAGCGCCTGCGTCGTGAACTTGATTTCCTGCAGCGCATCATCGACAGCGAACGTGCTCAACGGCTCCAAGCTCAAGCTGACTACGACTTGGTTGAGGCTGAGCTGAAAGCTCTCATTGGCGGCCAGCATGAGTGACCTTCTGAAAGCTTGTGCACACTGCGGTGAACTATCCGACCAGACGTACTGCGCACCACATCGACCCAAAGATACTCGCGGGAAGAACCGACGCAACCAGGGCTACGACGCTGCTTGGGACCGGCTCAGCAAGCGTGCACGGTTCATGCAACCGTTCTGCTCAGTGCCTGGATGCAAAGACATGGATCTGACCGTGGACCACAGCCCGGAAGCATGGGAACGCAAACAACTTGGCAAACCAATCCGGTTGCAAGACGTTGAAGTTCTTTGCCGGTCGCACAATTCCAAACGAGGAGCTGCACGATGAGTGGGGGTTGGGGTTCAAGGTTTCTGTTTCTTCGCCCCGGGTCTAGTCCCCAATTCAATTACTTGAGAATGATTATCATTAAGGAAGGGGGTTGTTATGGCGGGTCCTAAGGCGAAGATCACGGCTGAGCCACTGGATTTCAAGGGCTGGCCTAAAGATCGTGCGAAGCGGCGTTTGAAGTTCATCGAGAAGTATCTGATTGTTCCTAAGGGGCACGGTGCTGGTAAGCCTGTGAAGCTTCGGGAGTTCCAGAAGGACATTATTGGTGGCGCGTTTGCTGAGGGTATCCGCACTGGGCTGGTCAGTCTCCCGCGTGGCAATGGCAAGACTGGCTTGGCGGCGATGATCGGCCTCGCTGAAATGTTTGTTGGGGACATGTCGGCTGAGGTGCTTGTGGTGGCTTCGGATCTTCGGCAGGCCAAGATCACTTACAACATGGCGAAGCGCATGATCGAGCTAAACCCGGAGTTGGAAGAACGTGTTCAGGTATTCCAGGACCGTCTTTACTACCCGCACAATGACGCGACGCTCACACCGTTGCCGGCTGACTATAACGCTTTGCAGGGTTATGACCCCACGCTCCAGATTGTCGATGAACTCCACGTTGTGAAGGAAGACATTTGGGAGGCAGTGACCACGGCAGCGGGTAAACGTCCTGAATCGCTCACGTTGGCTATTTCCACGCCGGCTAACAGCCCGGACAGCGTGATGTGGCGTTTGGTGGAGCATGGGCGGTCTGGTGAAGATCACCAGTTCTATTTCAAGGAGTATGCGGCCCCGGATGGGTGCGATACGGCTGACAGGGACGCTTGGAAGGCTGCGAACCCTGCTCTTGCTTGTAAAGACCCGTTCTTGGCTGAGGATGCTCTGGAGGCGGTCAGGAAGACGATTCGTGAACCAGTGTTCCGGCAGTTGCGGCTTGGACAGTGGGTTACAGGTGTCGAGGGCTGGATGCCCTGGGGTATGTGGGATTCGATCAAGGACAATTCCCGCGAAGTTCAGCCTGGGGAACGCATCGTCATGGCTTTCGACGGCTCGGCCTCTGGCGACAGTACGGCCCTTGTAGGTTGCACGGTCCATGATCCTCACTTATTCGTTATTGGGCATTGGGCGAACCCGGGCGATGAACGCTGGCGGGTCCCTCGTGCTGAGGTTTCTCGCACGTTGGATGAAGCTTTCGAGAAGTACGACGTAGTAGAAGCAAGTTGTGATCCGTGGGGTTGGCGCTCAGAGATTGAAGGCTGGGCGCAGAAGCACGGTGAACGGCGCGTCATCGAGTGGAACACGGCTAATGCCACTCGCATGGCTCCAGCTACGGACCGGCTATTCCAGGCGGTCAAGGAAGGGGCCGTGAGTCATGACGGGGACAAGGATCTTGCTTCGCACGTGGCGCACTGTGTTGCTAAATCGACGGCTTTGGGCGATTTGGTGGCGAAGGACAGGAAGAACAGCCCGCGAAAGATCGACTTGGCTATCTGCGCGATTGTGGCGACAGATCGAGCGGCTTTCCACGGCAATAAGAAGCGGCGCGGTCGCGTCGTCTCATTCTAGGGAGAATTAAATGAACATCATCATCAAGGAACTTTCAGAGAAGCTAGACACTTCGGCCCCGACGCTTTCCACGTTGGATTCGTACTGGGACGGCACACAGCCGGCAGCGTACCTGTCCAAAGACGCTAGGGACGCGCTAGGAACGACGCTCACGGGGTTGGCGGTGAACTTCCCCAAGCTGGCGGTCACGTCGCTGGCAGAGCGTTTGGAGGTGCGAGGATTCCGTGAGGCCGGTTCGTCTGAGGCTACAGACACCGGCCTCTGGCGTACCTGGCGACGTTGCCACATGCTGGATGCTTCGGCACAGGCTCATATGGACGCGCTGGTGTACGGGCGTTCATTCATCATCGTGTGGGCGGACGAGAACGGCCCTCTGGTCACGGTGGAGTCACCTAAGCAAGTCGCCGTGAAGCATGACCCGGCAACTCGCAAGGTCACGGCTGCTTTCAAGCGGTGGGCTACCGATGGGCAGGCTCACGGCGTGCTCTATGAGCAGGACAAGATCACTCGTTTGGTGTCCAGTTCCAACGTTGTCGATGGCACTGGATTCCCTTCTACAGGTTGGCAGACGGTGGAGGTCATCGCGAACCCGTTCGGTGTGGTCCCGGTTGTGCCTCTGGTAAATCGTGGCCGGCTGCTGGACTTGGACGGCGTATCCGAGATGACCGACATTTTGGGACTCACGGATGCACTGAATAAGTTGCTTTCGGACTCGCTGGTGTCTTCGGAGTTCTACGCACGGCCACGGCGCTGGGCTACCGGCTTGGAACTCCAGGAAGACGAAGACGGCAACGTTATTCAGCCGTTTTCCAATGAAGCTAACAAGGTGTGGATCTCCGAGAACGAGGGAACGAAGTTCGGACAGTTCGACGGTGCACGTCTGGATGGGTATTCGGACCTTATCGCCACGGTCACTAATCAGATTGGCGCGCTCAGTGGGCTACCTCCGCACTACATCGGCATTAACTCGGCACAGCCACCTTCGGCTGACGCTATCCGCTCCGCTGAGGCTTCACTGGTCGCTAAGGCAAACAGTCTCCAGCGCACTTTCGGCCAGGCTTGGGCGAACGTCGCCGCGCTGATCAAGTCTGCTGAAACTGGCGAAGATCCTCTGGGCTACGACTTCGAACCGGTGTGGGCTTCGGAGGAAACCCGCACCACGGCACAGGCTACGGATGCAGCGGTGAAACTGCACAGCATTGGTGTCCCGTTGCCGGCGATCCTCTCAGAGACTCTGGGTTGGACTCCAGAGCAGGTAAGTCTTGTTTCTACTCCAGCAGTGCCAGCAACTCCAGGAATCGAAAACTAGGAAAGGCAGAACATCATGTCTGTGGAAAATTTGAACGAGAACCCAGAAGAAACCCAGTCTCAGGATGACCTCGTTACTACCGAGGTCACCGAGCCGACCGAGGATGAAACCACGGAAGTCGTATCGAACATCGTGGTCACCAATGAGGAGCAGGAAGTCTCCGAGGATGCCGAAACCTTCCCCCGCTCATATGTCGAAAAGCTACGCAAAGAGGCTGCTGGGCATCGTGACCGGGCTAAGCGTGCCGATGACCTCGCAGCACGACTCCACACGGCGCTAGTGGAGGGCACAGGACGGCTTGCAGACGCTCGTGACCTTCCATTCGATGAATCCCACCTAGATGACCCTGTGGCGCTCTCAGAGGCGATTGACGCGGTGCTGGCAGACAAGCCACATCTCGCCACTCGCAAGCCAATGGGGAACATCGGCCAAGGTGTCGCCCCGGTGAGCAACGATGTAAGCCTGGGCGGTATTCTCCGCGCAGGGGCAATGTAGAAAAGGGGAATCATGACGGAAAAGCTTCTCAAGGAATTGATCGACGAGATCAAGAGCTTGCACAGCACCATCGGAATCATGCAGGAAGATATCAACTGCATCCGCAATGGTGAATATGACAAGCCAAGTGGCGCGTCTCCTGCTAAATCCCCGTCTCCCAATATTCGGCCAGCGGGTGCAGTGAATCTCGAGACGAAGGTTGACTGGTAGATAAAATACCCCATAGGGGTATATCTGGTACAATATGTGGTACAGACTCCCGGTGGGTTTGTACCACATATTGTTTTTGGGGCTGGCTCCCAAAACGTTCAAACAAAACTTTGACACGTAAGGAGCCAAGAAAATGGCTGTATCCACCGTAAACGCACCTGAACTCACTCAGGAACAGGTCCAGAAGATCCTGGTCAAGCCTCTAGAGCAGGCTTCGATCTTCCTCGCTGCTGGCCCTCGCATCTTCGACACCAACGGCAGCGCAATCCGCATTCCCAAGCTGGGCGCACCAACCACCCCGGCATGGCACGGTCAGAATGAACTGATCACCGAGCAGGACCCAACCTTCGATGAAGTGCTGCTGCTCCCGGACACCATGAAGTCCGTCAAGGTCATCACCCGCTTCTCCAATGAACTCGCCCGTCAGTCGGTCGTAGCTTTGGATACCGCTCTCCAGGATCGTCTGGTCACTGATGTGGCTTCGACCTTGGACACCGCGTTCCTAGGCTCCACCGGCGACGGCATCAGCACCCCGCAGGGCATCTTCGCATGGGCTGACACCCAGGAACTCGCGGTCACCACCGCCCTGGACCTGGATATCCTGCTGGATGCATGGGGACTCGCACTGGCAGCCAACGTGAACACCGCATCATTGCAGTGGTTCCTGCGCCCTACCGACTTCACCGCACTGCGCAAGGTCAAGGACACCGCCGGCCAGTACTTGCTCCAGCCAGATCCAACCGCAGACGGCGTGTTCCGGCTGTGGGGTTCCAAGGTGAACATCTCCAACCGTGTTCCAGCCGGCAACGCCGCACTGGTAGACATGGCTCAGGTTGCAGTAGCTCGCGACATGGCACCGAGTGTCAAGGTACTCACCGAGCGTTACGCAGACTACGACCAGCAGGCCCTGCGCGTCATCGCACGCTACGACGCGCAGCCACTGAACGCCGAGGCCGTCATTAAGATCACCGGTCTGGTCTAAGCATGATTGAGCCATCGAAGGTCGCTAAGTTTCTTGGGCGGGATGGGGACGCGCAAGTGCTCTCACTCGCCCAGGAACACCTTCGTGTTGTGACCACGTTTGTCAGGGCATACACCCGGGGCAACGGGTTTCATATCGACGGTGAACCGACGTTAGACCTAGAAGACGTCATCATCACTGCTACGGCGCGTTACCTCGTAAACCCGCAGCAGAACGTTCGGGAACAGCTAGGGACCCAATCGGTCACCTATGCCAGTTTGAACGGCTTCACCATCCCAGAACAGGCCGTGCTGCACCTGTATCGGAGGCGCACAGCATGATCTTCGGAGAGAACGTGATCCACACAAGGCGCGTCCAAACCGGGCGCACCCCGCAGGGAATGCCGATCTATGAAGATCAAGTCCAGCCGGCCATTCACGGGGCATCGTTACAACGTGTGGACAGCGTAGAACCAAATGATGCTGCATCGTTTCGGGTATCAACCGAGGCGGTTCTCTACGTCCCAGCATCGGCAGTCATCAAGGCTCTGGACAAGATGACCGTGCGAGGCGCTACTTATGAAGTGCAAGGTGAGTCTCTGGGCGAAGTAAGCGCGTTCACTGGCTTCCTGGCACATATCCCGGTGAAGCTGAAAAAGATCACCGGCTAAGAACTTGGCGTTAACGTCACCCTCTGGAGACTTTCCTCTTTTCCATCCAGCAGGGAACGATGGAGTCACTGGTTAGATAGCGTAGGACTCCAGCGCCAATACAAAGAAATCCCCCGGTAGCAATACCGGGGGATTCTTTCATCAGTCCGCAACGAGTCCGCAAAAGCATCAATTTAGGTCACTTTCAGCCATTGCCTACCAACCATGAAAACCCCGAAAACTCGCGGGAATCAGCTAAGCTCAACATAGGCCAACCATGCACCCCGTTATTGTCTTCATGTCGGCTTTCGAGGCGGGGAATGGATAGTCTTATAAGCAAACACCCATCCAGAGAGGAAAGCCAACCATGAGCGACTTTGAGACTGTTCAGGTCACCGACGTACCTAAGGACGCATTGATTCTTGACGTCCGTGAGGACTTCGAATGGGAAGCGGGCCGCGCGACCGGCGCCAAGCACATTGTGCTCGGTGAATTGCCTGCCCGTGTTGAGGAACTGGACCCCGACGTTGATACCTACGTTATCTGCCGCACCGGTGGCCGTTCGGCACAGGCGGCCGCGTGGTTGACCGGCCTGGGATATACCGCATTTAATATCGCCGGAGGTTCCGATGCCTGGCTAGAAGCCAAGCTTCCGATGGATGCCGACAATGGTGCGGAACCTACCGTTCGATGAAGTATGCCTATCTAGGCCCTGCGGGCACCTTCACCGAGGCGGCTTTGCTGCAGGTTCCCGGAGCCGGGGATTGTGAGCGGATTGCTGCCAGCAGCGTTAATAGCGCATTGGATATGGTCCGCTTAGGGCAGGCAGACGCTGCGATGGTCCCAATCGAAAATTCGGTAGAGGGCGGAGTTTCTGCCACATTGGATGCCATTGCTGCCGGGGAATCGTTACAGATTGTCGCCGAAGTGCTGGTCCCGATTACCTTTGTGCTGGCGGTGCGCGAGGAAATTGCCTCGCTCGAACAGATCCGGGAGATTTCTACTCACGGACACGCTTGGGCGCAGTGCCGGCATTGGGCGGAAACAAACATTCCCGCCGCCAGTTTCACCCCGGCCTCATCCACCGCTTCCGGTGCGCTGGGCCTATTGGATCCAGAGACTCATCACGATGCCGCGATTTGCTCACCCTTGGTGGCGCGGGAGAAAAACCTCAAGGTGTTGGCGCGTGAGGTGGAAGATCACGCAGGGGCGGTAACCCGCTTTATCCTTGTCACACGGCCCGGAGCCATTCCGGCGCCAAGCGGTGTGGATAAGTCGACGTTGATTTTGCCGTTGTCCGAGGATCGTCCCGGAGCGTTGATGGAATTTCTGGAGCAGTTCACCGCTCGTGCGGTGAACCTTTCGCGCATCGAGTCACGCCCTACCGGCGCGGGGCTCGGGCACTACTTCTTCTCCGTAGATGTTGAAGGTCATATTGCTGAAGAACGTGTCGCCGCGGCGCTCGCCGGATTGCACAGGTTGTGTCCAGAACTGCGGTTCTTGGGATCCTATCCGGCAGCGCAGGGCACCCGCCCTTTCATCGATACGCACAATTCAGATAGTGCGTTTGCCGAATCCCGGGCGTGGGTGCAGTCGCTCAAATCGCGGCTCTAAGGCGTGCGAATACGCAGCGCCGAAGGGCTGATGGTAACTTTCAGCTCGTTGACCTGACCTGTAGGGTCGCCGTCGATCTGTGTATTCATAGGTTCAGCACAACGCAATGAGACCTCGGTGGTTTGGTAAAAACTCATCACCGGGATCTTGTTGCGCGAGCGGAAGGCGGTCTTCAACAAGATCCAACCCCAGCCGGCCGCCGAACGCGGGGAGAGCACTACGGCATCGAGAATTCCGTCGTCGATCTTGGCGTCCGGGACAAAATCCACGCCCTGCAGCTTGCCGCAGTTGGCGAAAAGCACGGAGCGAACCTTACGGGTCTGCCAGGCCTCATCTTCGGAAAGCTTAAATTCGACCCTTTTGCGTTGTCCGGGAAGCTGGCGCAAACCGGCTTCCGAATATGCCAACCAGCCCACCTTGGACTTCAACTCTTCGTCGGTATCGTCAAAGAGGTCTGCGTCGGTGCCGACCCCGGCGATCACCAGGAATGCATGATCCGCCTTTGTGCCATCGAGCAGGTTCAGCTTCATATGTCCCACATCAATGCGCCGCACCATGCCCCGTACGGCGATTAACGCAGCGGTGTGCAAGTCATCAAGCGGGACCTCAATATTACGCGCCAGCAGGTTGCCGGTGCCTAGCGGAAGCAGTCCCAGGGTGCAATCGGTGCCTTCAAGTACTTCTCCGACGGCGCGAATCGTGCCGTCGCCACCGGCCGCAATAATTGTGTCGCATCCGGCATCGATCGCCTTTTGAGCAGCTTCTTGACCCGCGTTTTCGGGGATGGTTTCAAAAACCAGCGGCTCTTCCAGGCCCGCTTCTGCGCAGACATGCTTAACCGCCTCACGTGCCTCGTCAGCACCTGACTTGGACGGATTAATTACTAGTCCGACCTTCTCAGACTCGGATTGCTCCTTGATCGAAGGCTCTTTGCTGATCGGTTTGCTCGTGTGCGAAAGCTTGCGCACGGAGTACCCGGTAACGCCCGCAAGTACTGCCGCGGCGCCGGCTACAGAAATTAAGATCACGCGGTTTGTCTGCATAGTGCTCTCATCGTACTCAAAATTGCTACGCTTAAGATGTGATCGACCTGAAAATGCTCACCGATAATCCGGAAATGTACCGCGCCTCGCAACGCGCGCGCGGTGCCGACGAAGCGCTAATCGACCAGCTTATTAAGGCTGATTCGGCGCGTCGCGAGACCATAAGCACCTACGAGCGCCTGCGCGCGGAGCAGAATGCCTTCTCCAAGAAGGTTGGCGCCGCTAAGGGCGAGGAACGTACAGCACTGCTGGCGGAGGTCAAGGAGCTAGCGGCTTCCGTGAAGGCCGCCCAAGCTGCCTCCGACGAAGCGGCTGCTAAGTGCACCTTATTGCAGCGCTCCATCCCGAACCTGATCGTCGATGGCATTCCGTCCGGCGGTGAAGACGACTTCGCCCTGGTGAAGACCGTCGGCACCCCGCGCGACTTTGCCGCCGAGGGTTTTGAACCGCTGGACCACCTGCAGATCGCCGAGAAGCTCGACGCGATCGACATGGAACGCGGCGCAAAGGTCTCTGGTTCACGCTTTTACTTCCTCAAGGGCATCGGCGCCCGCCTGGAAATTGCGATGATGAACATGGCGCTGGATCTTGCGGTCGAGCGTGGCTTCATTCCGATGATCACCCCGACGTTGGTCCGCCCAGAAACTATGCAGGGCACCGGCTTCGATGTCGAACACGACGACGAGATCTACAAGCTGGAGCGCGACGACCTTTACCTGGTCGGAACCTCCGAGGTGGCGTTGGCCGGGTACCACGCCAACGAGATCATGGACCTCACAGATGGTCCGATCCGCTATGCCGGTTGGTCCTCCTGCTACCGCCGTGAAGCTGGCTCCGCGGGTAAGGACACCCGGGGCATTATTCGCGTGCACCAGTTCAACAAGCTCGAAATGTTCATCTACACCACGGTCGAAGAGGCCGCTGCAGAACACGAGCGCTTGCTGGCCATGGAAGAAGAAATGCTCGGTCGCATGGAACTTCCTTACCGGGTCATCGATACCGCAGCAGGTGACCTCGGCATGAGTGCAGCACGCAAGTTCGACTGCGAGGCTTGGGTGCCAACGCAGGGAACCTTCCGCGAATTGACCTCGACCTCGAACTGCACGACCTTCCAGTCACGCCGACTGAATATTCGTGAACGCGAAATCGTCGACGGCAAGCCGGGGAAAACGCGCGCGGTAGCTACCTTGAACGGAACGCTCGCCACGACCCGCTGGATCGTTGCGATTCTGGAAAACCACCAGAACCCGGACGGTACGGTCAACGTGCCTAAGGCGCTGCAGCCTTATCTTGGTGGACTCGAAATCATGAAGTAAAGCGAACGTCGGCCGGCCCCACAAGGCCGGTCGATTTTCATTTAACCAGCCGTTCACCTGTCGTTGTGTTGTGGCTCATCGTAATATTTACGTAGCAGTGGTTCACTGGAACTATGACAATTTTGACTAAGACCGGCAACGATGACCGGCTAGATGACGACAAGTTGATGATTTGCCTTGATGTTGACGGAACGATTGTCAATCATCAGGGACTGATGAGTGCCCGAGTGCGTGAGGTTGCCCGCGCGGTAGTGAAGGCAGGGCATGAGGTAGTGATTTCTACCGGCCGGTCACTCGGTGCGGCTGTGCCGCTGATGACCGAACTGGGTATCGACCACGGTTATGTGGTGGCAAGTAACGGCGGCGTGCTCGCCCGAATGCGCGGCGACGATGTTGAGATTTTGCACCGTGAAGTTTTTGATCCATCGTTAGCGCTGGCCGCCTTGATGCGTCAGCTTCCTAATGCTAAATATGCCGTGGAAAATGAACTCGGAGAGTTCCTCTCCAGCGATGTGTTCACCGATGCGAGCTTTGGCGCCACCTCCAAGGTGGTCGAATTTGACGAGTTACTGCGCAGCAAGGCGGTGCGCGTAGTGGTCTTCTCCACCGATGCCACCGCCGAGGACTTTGGTCAGGCCGTACATGGGCTGGGGCTTTCGGGCGTAACCTACTCGGTGGGTTGGACCGCGTGGTTGGATATTGCAGCCGAAGGTATTACCAAGGCCAGTGGCCTGGAGCGTCTGCGCACCGAATTGGAGTTCGAATCGTCTCAGACTCTTGCCGTGGGTGATGGACGAAACGATATTGAGATGTTGCAGTGGGCCGGGCGTGGTGTCGCCATGGGCCAAGCTCCCGAAGAGGTCAAGATTGTTGCTGATGAGGTGACTGCTTCGGTGGATGAAGACGGTCTAGCGATCGTCCTTGAAGGACTCTTGCAGGTTTAGTCAGGGCCCGGGGCTGTTTGAATCCTGCTGGGCATGCAGTCTGCGCTTCACCCGACGTATCCATTGTGAATCACAGATCAACTGTGGAAATGGTTTATGTGCGTATCCCGTTGCCGGTGGTGCGGTGGAGCGGTAGGTCATCGAGGAGCCGGGGTTCACACGCATAGTGTGAGGCCCTTTGAGCGCCACAATTTCAATCCACCCTGGACTCTCCTTGGCCTTGTTGCATGATGAACACCGGCCATCTGCATTGTCTACATCTGTGGGGCCGCCCAAATGATGCTGCAATACGTGGTCAATTTCCGTAATCTTGCCATCGCAAAATGGGGTGCGGCAATGCCTGTCACGAATTTTTACGAAGCGCCGAAGCTTTTCCGGAAAGATGCGAGCCTTGGAGTCCATGGCGATTAATTCTTTATCCCCGGGTGCCGTATAGAGTCGAATAAGGTCGGGTAACGTCTCTAACCGGTCCAAATGCTCGTCTGCTTTACCAGCCTCCATTTGGGCGAAACTCAGCTCGTTTGCGATAGCGCTTCCGGCGATGAGTTCCCGCGCGTATTGCGGCGGAACGTAGCCATAACCTTCCATATAAGCGGGTTCCCGGTCGCCGAGGAAGAGCGTCTTGTCGGTCATGATCAGGCCGACATGCAACTGAATCGGTAGTTTTTCCGGACGACCTGCGAGGAGGTAAGTGCAAAGAAGATCCGCTTTGATCTGTTCTCTAGTACGGGGATCTCCAAGTTGCTTCAAGCGGTAAGACTCCTGCTGCAGGTGCATCTGTAACGCTGTGCCGGAGACAACGGGCAGTCTGCCGTTGATCAGAACGCAGTCCTTCCCTCTTTTGAGGTGAACGTAGCGCTTGGAATCTTGCTGTTTCATTTTTAGACATTGCTCATCGGAGGCGAAGTCCAAGGTGAAACGTTTTACGGTTTCGCCAATCTGCTTTGGCCCCTGAGATTCGAACATTTCCGGGTTGTCCCGGAAAATAGCATCAAATTCGGCGCGACGTTCGGTTTTGACCTCTTGCAGTGGAGTGAGGATCGCCAGCATTTGCTGCTCGGTGAATTTACCCTGTGCAAAGTGCTGCCGGAGGTAGGGGGTGTCTTCTGCCAGGATTCGACAGTTGACCAAATAGTTTCGAAATCCGTTGGGTGCTTGTTGCCGGGCTAAAGCCACGGCGCTTGCTGCCCCGCGGGTGAGGTCGTTGCAAGAGGTTCCAAGGTACTCATTCTCGCGCACGATTTCTTTTTCGGCCTGATAGCTCTCCGCTGCCTGTCTGCTGCGAAGGCGGGCGATTTCTTTTTCGTAGTCCGCAATTTTCTGGAAATGTTTAGCGGCCGCACGCTGCGCGTTACTTGGAGTTGCCTCGCGCCGCGGTGAAATTACCAGACCATCTGCGACCTGGTAAAACTCTGCTTGGGGCGGGCGATGTCTTGGCGCCATTGCTTCGGACATATCTCTATTATACGCTTATTATTCGAAAATGTCTTCGAATGTTTGGGCTTTAAAACTGGTCGGCTAGCTCCAGCAACCGTACGATTCCGCTGCGGGCGTCGATCTCATCGTGATATCCGGAGCGCACGATGGCGGCCGAGACCGCTTGCGGAGTGACATCGAGAACTTGCGCAATGGCCTTCTGCTGGCCGCGCACCCCGGGGGTCAGCAGATCCACCACGGCCCATTCGGCGGCGCTACGCGTGCGCACGGACTGGCCGAGCAGGCGTAATAAGCCTTCGAGCTCAAGGTCGAGGTCTGGATCTCCGCAGGACACGGAGATAGGTACGCGTTCTCCGCGGTGCGTGGCCGCTTCTAAGGCACCCAGCGCGCGACGCTGAGCCTTGCCCTCGATCAGATCTGCCTGCGCCGGCACAGGCTCGTAGAGCGTGCCTACGCCTAGTCCGATATGGCAGAAGTTCAGCCTGGCGCAACGCATGATCGCGTCGATGGCAGCGTGCGCATCGCGCGGTACACCCAGCAGCAATTGACCGCTGAGCGCCATAAATGGCGCGTGGGTGTGCACCTGATCTAGCTGGTCCCACAAAAGTTCGGTGGCCGCCTGCACGTCGGTGACGGAGCGCGGCTTCGGGCTGAGCGCGAGGACAAACATGGTTTAAGTATTGCCCGAGGTGCTCGTTTTGTCTTGCAATCCCGCAACATACCGTGTTCTCTTTCGCCGGCAGGGCAGCGGGCATATATTGAGAACTGTCTGCTGAAGGGGAGCGCAATGGAAACCGCACGCAAAGTATTGGCCGAACTCGACACCGAACTTGAGTGGCTTCATGAAACTTATCGGGATCTGCACCGGCATCCTGAGCTGAGTCTTCAGGAAACCCGGACGTCTGCGCTGGTGTCCGGCAAGCTCGAAGAATTCGGCTACCAGGTGCAACGTATCGGCGGCACCGGGGTAGTTGGTGTGCTGGGCAATGGGCCCGGGCGCACGGTACTTGCCCGTGCGGATATGGACGGACTGCCGGTAGCTGAGGCCACCGGGCTGGACTATGCCTCCGAAAATGACGGGGTGATGCATGCCTGCGGACACGATGTACATGTGGCGTCGCTGCTCGGTGCGGCGAAGCTTTTGTCCGATCACCGCGCTACGTGGTCCGGAACATACATTGTGCTCTTCCAGCCGGCCGAGGAAACCGCGCAGGGTTCGGCGGCGATAATTGCCGACGGACTGGTCCAGAAGATCCCCGCACCCGACGTGGCTTTTGCGCAGCACGTGATGCAGCTGCCCGCCGGTGAACTGCAAACCGTCACCGGCCCGGTGCTTTCGGCCGGAGACTCGATCCGCATTACCGTACATGGCGCCGGCTCCCATGGGTCGACGCCGCAATTGTCGGTGGATCCGGTGGTGCTGGCCGCCTCGATCGTGATGCGCTTGCAGTCGGTGGTCTCCCGCGAGGTGGCTCCGGGCCAGTTCGCGGTGCTCACCATCGGTTCGGTCCAGGTGGGCACGAAGTCCAATATCATCGCCGACCGGGCCACACTGCTGCTGAACTTGCGCACCTATGACAACGCGGTGCGGGACACGCTGATCAACGCGGTGCAAAGGATCGTGCGGGGTGAATGCGCGGCGGCCGGATCGCCGAAGGAGCCCGAGTTCGAATACTACGACCAGTTCCCGCTGACCACCAACGATCCGGCAGTGACCGCACAGGTGAGCGAGGCGTTTAAAAAGTACTTCGGGCAGGTGGGCACCGCCAGCAGGCAAAGCGCCTCGGAGGATTTCAGCCGGATCCCGGATGCCTTTGGGATTCCGTATACCTTCTGGCTGCTAGGCGGAGGGACTGCGGTGGGCAACCATTCGCCGCTGTTCGCCCCGGTACTTGAACCGACCCTGTCCCGCGGTGTGCAGGCGATGGTGCTCGCCGCGCTGAGCGAGCTGTCATGAGCACCTGGAAGCCGGACGACAAGTGGCTGATCGGCATCGTGCTGGCGGTGATCAACTTCTGGCTTTTCGCCCAGACACTGCTTAACGTAATCCCCGGCATCCAGGGGGAACTGGGCATCGAGCGGACTATCGGCAACCTGGCCGTGTCGATCACCTCGCTGTTCTCCGGGATCTTCATCGTCGTAGCCGGCGGTCTGGCGGACCGGCTGGGCCGGGTGAAGCTGATGTATGCGGGCATCTACCTGTCCATTCTCGGTTCGCTGCTGATCGCGCTGACACCGGAGAACTTGGGCGGGCTGACAAGCTCGCTGCTGCTGGGCGGACGCATCGTACAGGGGCTGTCCGCGGCGTGCATCATGCCCTCGACCATGGCGCTGGTGAAAACCTACTATGCGGGCAAGGAGCGGCAGCGGGCGCTGTCCTTCTGGTCCATCGGTTCCTGGGGCGGCTCGGGGTTCTGCGCGCTCTTTGGCGGGCTGATGGCCACCTCGGTCTTCGGCTGGCGTTCAATCTTCTGGATTTCGATCGTGCTCTCCATCCTCGCGCTCTTCTTGCTGCGCGGTACCCCGGAATCCAAAGCCGAATCCGCCGGCCCGGCCGCGCGGTTCGACTTCGGCGGGCTGATCGCGTTCATCATCGCGCTGGTAGCGATCAATGTGTACATCTCCCAGGGGCCGGCGATGGGCTGGCTATCGCTGGCCGGAATCGGGCTGGTGGTCATTTCCGTGATCGCCGCGCTGGTGTTCTTCTCCATCGAGTCGCGCAAGGAGCACGCGTTCTTGGACCTGAAGCTCTTTGGCAACATGACCTTCACCGGCGCGACGCTGTCAAACTTCCTGCTCAACGGCGCCGCCGGCACGCTGATCGTGGCCCTGGGCCTGGTGCAGGTGGCCGCAGGGCTCAGCTCACTGCAATCCGGGCTGCTGACCCTGGGCTACCTGATCTCGATCATCGCCACGATCCGCGTCGGCGAGAAACTGCTGCAGCGCTTTGGCCCGCGCCGTCCGATGATCTGGGGCAGCGCCATCGCGGGGTTGGGCATCTTGCTGACCTCAATGACCTTCGTGCTGGTCGACCAGTACCTCGTGCTGGCGGTCATCGGGTTTACGCTCTTCGGCGTGGGGCTCGGATTTTATGCGACCCCGTCCACCGACGCGGCGCTGTCCAGCGTGCCGGACAATCAGGCAGGAGCCGCCGCCGGCATCTACAAGATGGCTTCCTCGCTGGGTAATGCCATCGGGGTGGCTGTCTCCGCGGCGCTGTATGCGGCAGCGCAGGCAGCCAACCCGGATATGATCCGTTCCTGGGGGTTGTTCATCGGCAATCAGGAGAACGTTGGCTTGCGCTTCGGCGGGGCCGTCGGAGTGCTGTTCAACCTGCTGATGGTGGTGATCGCGATCATCTCGATTATGGTCACCGTACCGCGCGGGACGCAGAAGACAGGAAACGAGGTTCCGGCAACGCCATCGATTGGTGCCTAGGCGCTGGCCAGCTTGATGATGGTGAAGCGGAAAAAGAACTGCGTGGAGGGGCCGATCAACAGCGCGTAGGCCACGGTGCCCAAACCTACCGGACCGCCCAGCAGCCAGCCGATGCCCAGCACCAGCAGTTCGATACTGGTGCGCACCAGCCGGATGCTCAACCCGGTGCGCAGGTGCAGCCCGGTCATCAGCCCGTCGCGCGGGCCGGCGCCAAAGTGGCTGCCGATGTACATGGCGCCGCCCAGGCCATTGATCAGGATCGCGGCGATGAGGCACAGAATTTGCCAGCCCAGCCCGGAAAATTCGGGCAGGCTCAGCAGGAAAACGTCCAGCGCCACACCGATGACAAAGACGTTGGCGATGGTGCCGACCCCGGGCCACTGCTTCATCGGAATCCAGGTCAGCAGCATGATCACCCCGACGATGATCACGATGCTCCCCAAGGAGAGCGGCACGTGGCCGCTGATGCCCAGATGGAACACATTCCACGGGTCAACACCTAGATTTGCCCGGACCATCAACGCCATCGCCAATGCGAAGAGCAGCAGCCCGGCGAACAAACTGGCTAAACGCAGTGGGACTCGGCCGGCGGCAAACTGCTGGCGCGGGGAAAGGTTGGTCAGGCTCATAGGTTAACCGTAACTAGCTATGGGGCCGGTGGTGAAAACAAATGTCCTGAAGATACTGAGTCAGCAAATCCGCCAGCTGCGCCGCAGTCAGCTCGCTGGACACCGGGGCGCCGGCGTCGGTCTCCGCGCCAACGAGTGCGCGCTGTCGGTTCGGGCGTACCGCAGGCACATGAATGAACTGGGCGGGCAGGGCTAAGCCATAGGCGTGGTAAGCGATCCGGTTGCAGACAAAACGACCGGCATCCTCGCTGAACGAAAGCTCGCTGGGGACCGTGAGCGTGGCGGTGCGCCGGGCAGGGCCCGCTGGCTCGATGCGCTCGCCGTCCGGTTGGGCACCGTCGTTATCGGCGATGCGCGCGCTCATCTGGTTCACCGCAAAGCGCTCCAGATTGATCTGCTGCCGTCCCCCGGCCTCGCCCAAAAGCACCAGCACATCGGGCACGTGCACGGCGATCAGTTCATCAAGTACCCGGGCGCTGCGCCGGAAAGAGACCGGCAGAACGCCGGTGTGGATCCGGTGCTCACCCAAGGACTGCGGCAGAAGGCTCAGCGTCTGCTCGCTGGCATTGCTGCTGTCGGCGCCGAAGGGCTCAAACCCGGTGACAAGAATGCGCATTACTGCTCGTCCTGCGCATAGGAGCACCAGCGTTCGCGTACCTCACTGGCGAGATCTTCCCATGCCGGAGCGTCGGGCATCAGCAAGCCGTGAAGGTTTTTCAGTCGGCTTTCGTACAGCGCCCTGCCGGCGAGCTCGCGTTCAGTGTCCACGGCATTGAGTATCGCCTAGAGATCAGCGCAGTGCAATCTGTGGTGCGCAATATTAGCCCTTTCGGCTCAATGTCCGTGCCTTGGACCGGTTAGCCAGGGCGGAAGTGAGATGCTCCAGCGGGCCTTGCGGAAGTTCGGAAATATTGCGCCATAAGACCGCAAACAGCAGCGATCCAAAGATCTGCAGCCAGAAGGACAGGGTTGGTACTTCGGTGCCCAAGCCGGTGGCTAAGAAGAACAGGTGCAAGGTGTAGATGCTCAGCGTCATCGAACCGATGATGGCTAGCGGCCGCAGCAACCAGGAAAGCTGTTGGCCGATCAGCAATGCGATCGAAAGGACCAGCAGGGCGACGCCTAGGGTATTCAGCAGTTCGAAGACTAGATTTGAATGCGGGGAAAGTGTCACCTGCCACCAGAAAGAATCCAGCGGGACATCGTCGGGGGTCCCGAAGGTTAAAGCCTCGGTGACGTCGGCAGGTTCCATCCAGCGGCCGGTTGATTCGATCAATGCAGATGTGCCGCCCAGTGGGCCAAGCAAGAGCCAGGAGAGCCCCTGCGTACCAAGCCAGAGGACTAACCCGGTGAGCCCGATGCGTAGCTGGAGGTCTCGCGAGCGCAGATCCGTTTTGCCCAGTGCCATACCGGCGCACAGGAAGGTCATCCACGGCAGTGCCGGGTAGGCGCCGGTGAATAGTAGCGCACCGAGGGTGGCTCCGGGGTCGCTGAATATGGTGCTCAACGAAGGATCGATGCCGTCTAGGTGGGGCAGCGCAGGCGAAATGAGCCAGGTGAAGATTGCGCCGAGCGTGGCGAAACCCAGGGAGGCAAATCCTAAGCTGGTGGCCTTGAGCCGCAGCAACGGAATCGCCAGCGCAAACATCGCTCCGTAGTAGGCGAGGATGACAAACGCGGGAATGTCGAATAGGCCCAGCAGCAGACCCAAAGCCATGATGAACCCGGCGCGCGCTCCCAGCGCGGCCCGTGCGCCAGCCAATTGGGCCGCGGAATCGGTGGCAGCTTTGGACCCCAGACTCAGCCCGACCCCGGCCAGGAGCGCAAAGAGCGCAGCGGAGGTACCGGCGGCAATAGACCACACCAGCGTCGGTTCATACTCGTCGTTGAACTGCGGCATCACGTGGATCGCGACCATGCCCAGCAGGGCAACGCCGCGCGCCGCATCGATTCCGGTGATGCGCGTGGGCCGTGCGGCTCGTCGACGTACACGGGGTTGAAAGTCTTGACTCATCGGATACCCGCAGCCGTTTGTAGTTGTGCGCCCAGATCGACCCGGATCAGGTCCGCGCGTAATAATTGCGCCAGTTCGGCGTCGAGTTCCACCATCGGGGAACGCACGGTGGACTCGCTGCGGCCAAGGGCGGCCAGCGCCGACTTCACCGAGGAGGCCGCCGGGGCGCGGAACATTCCGTGATAGATCGGCAGCAGGCGCTGGTGCAGCTCTAGGGCTTCGGCGTTACGTCCGGCGCTGTGGTGTTCAAGCAGTTGCCGCAGTTGCTCACCGACGACGTGGCCGACTACCGACACGAAGCCGACCGCGCCGATGGAAAGCAGCGGCAGGTTCAGCGCGTCATCCCCCGAGTAGTAGGCCAGCGAGGTTTCGGCGATCACCTGCGAGCTGGATTCCAGGTCTCCCTTGGCGTCCTTGACCGCGATGATCCGGGGGTGACGGGCCAGCCGGGTGAAGGTTGCCGGATCGATAGCCACCCCGGTGCGTCCGGGGATGTCGTAGAGCATGATCGGTAGTTCGGTGCTGTCCGCGACGGCTTCAAAGTGTTTCACCAGCCCCTGCTGGGTGGGGCGCGAATAGTACGGGGCCACCACAAGCAGGCCGTCGGCGCCTGCTTGAGCCGCGTCGACGGCCATGCGGATGCTGCTTGCAGTATCGGCGGCACCCACCCCGGCGATTACTCGTGCGGTGGCGGGGACGGCTTCCTTTGCTGCGCGGATGATTGCCAGTTTTTCGCCTTCGGTGGTTGAGATCGACTCACCCGTGGTGCCGTTGACTACTACTGCATCGTTGGAGCCGGGAGCGGTAAGCTCGGCTGCTAAACGCCGCACGGCCGCCAGATCCACGGCCTGCGCACGATCGAACTCGGTAATCATTGCGGTGCTGACTCGTCCAAAACATTCGGTAGCGTACTTGAGCTGTTTATTCATGATGTGCGTCTCCAAGACTAGGACCAGCTGCGGATGGGGTTGCCGTGCCAGAGGCTATTAGCCGGCACTTCTTCGGAACGCATCACCAGCGAGCAAGGACCAATGCGGGTTCCTTCGCCGATGCGGCTGCCGGGCAGGATAACCCCGTTGGGGGCAAGAGTTGCGTGCTCACCGACGTGTACCGGTTCCAAGCGCATAATTCGATCGTGGAAGAGATGGGTTTGCAGCACCGTGCCACGGTTGATGCTTGCCCCGTCGCCGATGCTGATCAGGTCTTGTTCGGGCAACCACCAGGTCTCGCACCAAACTCGCCGGCCGATGCGGGCGCCGAGCAGCCGCAGCCAGAAGTTGAGCATCGGGGTGCCAAGGCTCATGCGCACGACGCCGGCTACCGCAAGCGACTCGCTGAACACGTCGGCTAGTTCGTTGCGCCAGATGAATGAGGTCCACAAGGGGTGCTCTGCTGCGCGGAAGCGTCCGATCAAAGCCCACTTGGCAAGCAGTGCAATCAGCGCCGCGGCGGTGGCCGACGCCAGCAAGACCGGACCAGAGAGCAACAGGGTCAGCCCCAAACCGGACCGCACGTACATTTCCGACAGCACCCAAACGGTGCCCAATGCCAACCAGATGGTGATCAACAGCGGCAGGATCCGGCAGGCTTCAACCAGTGCGCGGGCCACCTTCAGCCGCCGCGGCGGGTTGTAGGTCAACTCGGACTGCGCGTTATCTATTGGACGTGGCAATTCCATTGCCGGACGGCCAAACCAGTTGGAGGCCGCCGGCATATTCTGCGGCGCCGAGGAGAGCACCGCGATCAGCGAATCATCCGGTACATGGTTATCCGGGCCGACGATGCCGGAGTTGCCAACAAATGACTTCTCCCCAATGCTCGTCTCGCCCAAATGCAGCCACCCGCCTCGCACCCGCGGATGCGAGGCGAGGGAATGGTCGGCCATGAAGGAACGCTGCGCAATATGGGTCAGGTGCGGAATGGTTTCCATGGTGGAGATTTCGGCGTTAGCCTCCACCTTTGCACCAAGCAGGCGCATCCACAGCGGGGTGATGATGCTGGCGTAGATCGGATAAACCGACATCAGCGACTTAGCCAGCAGCAGGTTGGTCAGCCAGGCGGCCCAGGCGGCGGTTCCCTGCGCCGGGTGGAAGCCGGGTAGTAAGAAGCGCGCCAGGAAACGCACGCTGGCCGCGGTGAGGCCAAGGAAAATGAGGATCGTGAGCACCGCGAAGAGCGGCGCTAAGAGGGCTAGCTGCCAGAGCACCAGAGAAAGCGTTTCCGCCCCGTCAATCAGCGAGAAGAGCAGGAGCGAACCTGGAATGACCGATACCATCGGCATCAGGCCAAGCGCGCCCAGGGAGAGGCTATAGCGCAGCCCACCCAGGAATCCGGCACGCGGTGCCTGCTGGGGATTATCGTGTGCCGGCCAGCTGCTGCCGGCGTCTCCGAGATGTTCCAGCGCCGAACCGGAGACCAGCTGATTGGCCGCCACGGTGGCGTCCACGCAGCTTCCCGGCTCAACTTCTGCACCGTTTTCGATTATGGCCCCGCCGATGACGGTCGAGCGGGTACCTACGCGTACATCACGGCCGATGATGATCCGGCCGATGACGAGGGTGTCTCCGTCCAGCCAGTGCCCGGCTAAGTCAACCTCGTATTCGATGGAAGTATTTGCGCCGATACTGTTCAGTCCGGTGACCGCAGGCATGGCGTCGAGGTGCACGTTGTCCCCGATCTTGTTTCCCAGTGCGCGGGCGTACCAAATGCCCAGCGGGGTCCCCATAATCGGTTCGATCTTTGCAAAGGTCACAATGCGGTCCACCGCCCACAGGCGTAGGTGAACCCAGCCTCCGCGCCGATAATTTCCCGGTTGGACTCCAGCGAGCAGCAGCCGGGCCGAAAGCAGTGCAAACAGCACGCGGAAAGGCAAGGTGTAGAGCACTACCCAGGCCGTCAGGATCGGCACTAGCGGCGGGTTGGGCACCCAGGAAGCATCTATAAAATTGAACAGCACCCAGCACACCAGCGCCATGCCGGTGAGATAGCGCAAGCCGATAATCGAATACAGGGCGCCGATCACCGGGGCCTGCACCAAGGCGGTCCACCAGGGAGTCGGCCGCGACTCGTACACCTGAACTTCGCGCAGCTGCTGCGCGTCCAGGTGAGCCGCGAGGCGGCCGAGGGTCGGCCTGTCATAGATGTCGGCGATCGAGACCTGCGCGTGCCGGGTGCGCAGTACCCCGACTAATTGTGCGGCGGCCACACTGGCCCCGCCGAGGGCAAAAAAGTCACTGTCGCCATCGAGCGGAACCGGGCCAAGCAGGTCCGTCCAAATGCCGGCAATCCAGCCTTCGGTGCCGGAGAGGTTATGTCCGCCGCGGGCGTCGCTGGCCAGCTGCAAAGGCCAAGGAAGAGCCTTGCGGTCTACCTTGCCGGAGGTTTTCATCGGTAATTCTTCGACCAGCCCCAGAGCGGGGACTAGCGGTGCGGGCAAAGTTTGGCCCAGCAGGCTCCGGCAGCGCGCCAGATCAATCTCGGTGTCAGGTTCCAGCACTAGGTAGCCGGCCAAGACCTTGTTCCCGCTGGGGGTGGACTGTACCGCGGCGGCGGCCTGAGCCACCCCGGGCAATGCCGCGAGGGCCTCGTCGATCTCGCCGAGTTCCACGCGGCGCCCTCCGAGTTTCACCTGTTCGTCGGCGCGGCCGACAAAGAGCAGCCCGTCACGTTCGGCGCGCACTATATCGCCGCTGCGGTAGGCGCGCTTCCAGCCCAGGGTCGGCATCGGCGCGTACTTTTCCGCGTCCTTTTCCGGGTCCAGGTAGCGTCCTAGGCCTACGCCGCCGATAATCAATTCGCCTTCGGAACCCCAGGACACCGGGTGGCCTTCGGTATCGACAACAGCCAGATCCCAACCGCGCAACGGCGTGCCGATGGCTACTGGTCCGTGGCCGTCTACCGCTGCGCCACAGGCGATTACGGTGGCTTCGGTCGGTCCGTAGGTGTTCCAGACCTCGCGGGTTGGCCCGGCAAGGCGTTGGACCAGTTCCGGCGGCAACGCTTCACCGCCAAAAATGAGCAGGCGGATATTTTCCAGAGTTTCCGAGGGCCACATGGCGGCCAGTGTCGGTACCGTGGAAACAACGGTGATTTTGCGATCGGTGAGCCAGTCGCCGAGGTCTGCGCCGGAACGCACAATGGAGCGCGGGGCCGGGACCAGGCAGGCGCCATGGCGCCAGGCCAGCCACATTTCCTCGCAGGAGGCGTCAAAAGCGACGGAGAGACCGGCCATCACGCGATCTCCGCGGGTCAGCGGATCGTTGGGCAGAAACATTTCTGCCTCGGCATCAATCCAGGCGGCGGCCGAGCGGTGCGTAATTGCCACGCCCTTTGGCTTGCCGGTAGAGCCGGAGGTGAAGATAATCCAGGCATCGTCATCCGGGCTGGGAACCGGGCTGTTGCCTTGGGTGCGTACGGCTTCGCGGTGGGTGATGCTCAGGTTCTCGCCGATGACCGCGCAGACCCCAGCTTCTTCCCATACGGTATTCGCTCGCTCTTCAGGTTCGTCGGCATCTACCGGAACATAGGCGGCGCCGGCAAAAAGCGTACCGAGAATGGCGACGTAAAGATTCTTCGAGCCGGACGGCACTCGGATTCCTATGCGGTCCCCGGCTCCGACGTCCATTGCCCACAGACGCTTCGCTAACTGATCGACCTCTTCGCGAAGCTGTTCATAGGTGAGTTTGTGTGCGCCGTCATCAATGGCTAACGCGAAAGGATAAACATCCATGGACGCGCTGATGACATCGACCAGCGTGCGTTCACGGGCCGGAGTGGTCCTAGGAAAGAGTGCCTTTTCAGCATCAAAATTGATGACTGCGGTGGCTGGTTCCGCAAAGTTTGTGTTTATCGACGAATCACGTTGGTCTGTCGTCGCTGTATTGCCCGATGAAACATCGGAGCGCGCAGAGTGGTCCCTATCGCTCAATTTTCCCCCAAGGATCATTGTTATTTGTGGACCGGAATTTTTCCGGCCAATTGCTCCCCAGCAATTGTGAATCACACGTTTTACTTGAGTGTGAATCTGACCTGCGCCGTATCTGACCGCTACCTGCCATCCCCATGGCGGTAGCTGTCACCAACGCGAGTCGCTAATTCAAATCATGGCAATAATTATCGAGCCGAGCAAGCTAGGTATCGCATATATGAGGTGGATCACGGATTTCAGCCGAACTTCAAGGTGTGGCTTAAAGGGCTATCTGGTGATGGGCACTAGTCGGCTCGGTGTTTTCGATTGCTACGTCAAAAAACAGAATATTTCATTAGATATAGACATCTTGAGAATACGAAAAAAGGCTTACTGACCAGTAGGTAAAGTGCGGGTTAAAGGTCTGCGAAGATGGATGCATGAAGTTATTGACTCGGTCGCTGGGAGTCGCGCTGGCAGCTCTGCTCTGCCTGACTGCTTGCACTTCGGAGCCGCAACTCGCGCAACGCGTGACTCCACCGGGCCCCTGCGAATCGACGAACACGGTGAAGCCCGAATATGCGCTAAGTGAGCGGGTGACTTTCGTGCTGGCCGCAGACTACGAGCAAAATTCGGTGCAGATAACCCATTGCGAGTTATCGGACACCGGGTACATCGAACGGTGGAGCGCCGAAGGGCGCTCCGGCAGTAACGGTTTTGCTAAACCCGGACCGGTGTACGTCAATTCCTTGCTCAGCCCCACTGGTTCCTATTCGGTCACCGAAGCCTTTGGCCGGCAGAACCCGGGAACCGCACTGAGCTATCAAGAATTGCAGGAGAATTCCTTCTGGGGCGGACGCTACAGCGCGCACTTTAATGACTATTTTGAGGGCAAAGGGCAGTTCCCCGACGAGCCGCTCTGGAAATATATGCAAGCCGGCGACTATGAGCAGGCCGCGGTGATCAACTACAACCGGCCACCGGGTGCGCAGCCGGTGGCCGGGGAAACTTTTGCAATCTTTTTACATGCGGGCATGAAGGAAACCTGGGGCTGTATTTCCACCGACCTGGACACCGTAGAGAGATACCTGCGCGGAGTACAACCCGGAGATCGCATCGTAATGGGTGTGAAGTCCGAAATTTTCCAGTAGCCGATGAGCTACCGCGAACCCATTATGTCCCACGGCGCTGATAGTTATGAGTACATGAATATTGTCCTGCTGCTACTCAATATCCTCCTCGTGCTTTGCACCATGGCGCTCCTGGTGCGGCGTACCGGAAACGTGGATCAAGACTCGATCGCGGCCAGTGTGCGCGCCACCCACGGAGAGTTACGGCAGGACTTGGGGGCACAGCGCGGAGAACTGCGTATTTCATTGGGCGAGGTTCGCCGCGATAATGAGGCTCGGTTGGAGACGATCCGCGCCACCGTGGATGACAAGATCAGTTCGCTGAGCCAGTCGAATCGGCTGATGCACAGTCAATTACAGGCGGCATTGCGCGAAGAGCTGGAATTGCTGCGCGTGGGCAACGAGGCAAAGCTAGAAAAAATGCGTGAAACCGTTGATGAGAAACTGCAGGGCACGCTGGAGAAACGGCTTTGTGAAAGCTTCGAACTAGTAAGCAAACGGCTCGAAATGGTGCAACAGGGCCTGGGCGAAATGCAGAACCTCGCAGCCGATGTCGGCGGCCTTAAACGGGTGCTGACCAATGTGAAGAGCCGTGGCACCTGGGGCGAGGTGCAGTTGTCACGCCAGCTCGAAGATATTCTCACCGCGGAGCAGTATGCGCAGAACGTGGTGATTAAACCCGAGACCAGAGACAGCGTCGAATTTGCGGTGAAGATGCCGGGCCATAATGAAACTTCGGTGTATTTGCCGATCGACTCGAAGCTGCCGCAAGAAGACTATGAGCGGCTCCTGGATGCTCAGGAATCGGGTGGAAAGGAAGCCATCGAGAAGGCCAGCAAGGCGCTGGATCGGGCAATTATCGAGCAGGCCAAATTGATCTCGGCCAAATACATCGCCCCACCGTACAGCACCGATTTTGCGATCATGTATCTGCCCACCGAGGGGCTCTTTGCGGAGGTCGTGCGCCGCCCGGGACTGGCCAGTAAACTGCAGACCGAACACCGGGTGCTGGTTACCGGACCCACCACGCTGATGAGCCTGCTTAACTCGCTGCAAATGGGTTTCAGAACCCTGGCAATCGAAGCGCGCAGCAGCGAAGTGTGGCAGGTGCTTTCCGCGGCGAAAGCCGAATTCCGTAAATATGGCGATGTGTGGGACAAGCTTGGCAAACAGCTATCGGCGGCCCAAAATACCGTGCAAAGTGCTGGGACACGCACCCGCGCGGTGGAGCGAACGCTGCGCGAAGTTGAAAATCTGCCCGATGAGCCGGCATTGGAAACCACCCTCGGTCTTTAGCGGCGTAACTTAAATCCCAGGTGTGAGCAGGTGAACCCCAGCCGCTCATAAAAACGGTGTGCGCCGGCCCGTGAGCTATCCGAGGTGAGCTGGATCAGGTCGGCGTCGCAGGCGGGTGCGGCCTGGTCAATGACCCAGCGCAACAGTGCCGTGCCAAGTCCGCTGGAGCGATGCTCCGCGCGCACACGCACCGCCTCGACATTGAGCCGGGTGCAGCCGCCCCGAGAAATTCCGGGAATGCGAGTCAGCTGCAGCATGGCGATGATCTGTGCACCTTGCACACCAACAATGAGCTCATTTCCGAGATCCTCGATGATCTGTGCCAGTGCGCGCGCATAACCGGCATCGTGCGGATAAGGCGCCTCGCGGCTAGCACTTAGCGGATCGTCGCTGAGTAGTTCCAGCAGCTGAGCTAAGTCGCCCGGCTCGGCACGGCGCAGCTGAACCAGCGCGGTCAGCGGTGTGGGCAGTGCAAGCGCATCGAGCATCTGAGACCTTTCGAAGGGGATAACAAAGGGCGGGCACCGCACAAGGTGCCCACCCTTTGATCGTACTTAAGCCTTGAAGCGCTCGATGGAGCGTGCCAGCTCGGCCTCGGCGGCTTCGCGGCCTTCCCAGCCCTCGGCCTTAACCCACTTGCCCGGTTCCAGGTCCTTGTAACGGGTGAAGAAGTGCTCGATCTCCTTGATCAACCACTCATCCATGTCTTCAAGTTCCTTGATGTGATCAAAGCGCTTGTCGGTCGGGACGCAGAGTAGCTTTGCATCTCCACCGCCATCGTCGGTCATGTTGAAGACGCCGATAGGGCGAGATTCAACGATGACACCAGGGATCAAGTCGACGCCTGGGATGAAGACCATGGCGTCCAGAGGATCGCCGTCTTCGCCTAGGGTTTCGTCGAAGTAACCGTAGTGGGTTGGGTACTGCATGGCAGTAAAGAGCACACGGTCCAGGCGCAAGCGGTGGGTCTCGTGGTCGATCTCGTACTTGACGCGTGATCCCGTTGGGATCTCGATGGTCACGTCGTGGCGCATAAAAAGCACACTCCTAAACTAGTCTTAGGGATATCCGCTAATAAGCGTAGCGCCCCCAAGAGAATAAGTAGCTAAACTTTCGAGAGGAACCTGCTCACATGAACATTGCCTTCCGACGCGTCATGACGCTTGGAGTGGCGCTGTTAGCAGTGGTGGGCATGGCCACGGCGATGTTCCTCTCGCCGCGGACCTTCACCGGTGAACCCGCCGCACATTACGTGAGCGCGCAGGCTGCAGCAGCGGACGCGCAGCCGGTCACCGTGAAGGATTTGAACCCCGAAGCGCCGGTGCCCGATCAGGCAAAACTTACCGCGCAACTGGACGCGATCCTGACTACCAAGCCAGATAAGACCTCATTTAACGCACAGGTGGTCGACGTTGCTAGCGGCCAGGTGCTCTACGACAAAAACTCTCAGACCCCCGGAACTCCGGCCTCAAGCTTAAAAGTGGCCACCGCGGTGGCAGCCTTGGATACCTTCGGTGGGGACCACCGGTTAGCGACCAGTGTCTGGCTGGACGGGGACACCTTGGTGCTGCGTGGCGGTGGTGACGTGCTGCTCGGTGACGGTCAGTCGAATCCGGCACATCCCAAAGGGTATGCGGGGCTGGCAACCTTGGCGGAGCAGACCGCTGAGGAGCTCAGGGCGCGTGGGGTCAGTCAGGTAAAACTTTGGTTAGACGATTCGCTGTTCGGCGATGCGCAGGTTAATCCGGCCTGGGACAAGTCCTTGTTCACCTCGAACAATATTGGCGACGTCTACCCGATTGCGCACTATGCCGGCCGTGCCACCGAGAGCACCCGTTCGGCCTATCAGTCCGATGCTGCTCAGCAGGTGCGCAAGGTGTTTAGCGCAGCGCTGAGCAAAGAGGTTCGGGTCAGCGAAGGCGGCCGGGGGGCTTATGGCGGCGGGGAGCAAATCACGCAAGTGCTTTCAGCACCGCTGCGCGACCAGATTAAGCACATGCTGCTGGTCTCGGATAATTACCTCACCGAAACCATGGGCCGACTCGTTGCGGTGAAAAAAGAGCTCGACCCGAAGCAGGCCGGCCTGGCGGTGCAACAGGTCGCCGAGTCATATGGCGCAACTGGTATATCTTTGGTGGATGCCAGCGGGTTAGCGGCTAGCAATAAAATTTCACCGGCAGCGTTGACCACTTTATTGCGTGCAGCGGCCACCAGCGGCAAACCCGAACTGCGCGAACTGGTGTACTCCCTCCCGGTGGCCGGCTACAACGGAACACTGATGAATCGGCTGACTTCGGAACAGACGCTGGGTCTGGTGCGTGCCAAAACCGGGTCACTGTCTGGAGTGGCCACACTGACCGGAATGACACTCACCGAGGACGCGCGACTGATCGCCTTCAGCATTTTTGCCACGCAGCCTGACGGAGCGTTGGCGCCACATAAACAAACTATCGACCAGGCAGTCACCGCCCTGCGCGGATGCGGTTGCCGGTAGGAGAAAATCATGAGCCAGTTCATCGATTGGGACCTCGCGGTCGGCACGGCCAAAACCTTGATGCCCGCCGGGCCTGCACTCAGCGGAAAACAGGCAGCACGGATTGTCGAGGAGCTGCGCATCGCCGCCGGGCAGGGATTGCACGAGGCGGAGAAAATCTCGAAACTGACCAGCACCGCGCCCTCGCAAACCCTGGTGGTGGACCGTGGCGGCTGGGCTAAGGCGGTCAGCCAGAACTTCGCGGCGATGCTTCCCGAGCTGCCGAACACGCCTAGCGCGTTACCGCTGATCGCCGGCGCCGAACTCGGCGCGGTGCTCTCCATTCTGGGCACCCGGGTGCTTGGCCAGTTTGATCCTTTCGCCGGCCCCAGATTGCTGCTCAACGCCCCAACGATCACACAAATCCGTGGCGAACTGAACCTTAACGCACGCGATTTTTACCTGTGGATTGCCACCCACGAACAGACTCACCGGCTGCAGTTTGAACACGCCCCGTGGATTCCCGTAGTGATGAAGCAGATTCTCGCCGAGGTTTTTGAGCCTCTGGGCGAGAAAACAAACTCAATGAATGACATCGGTGCACGGGTGAAATCCATGCGCAGCGAGGTCGGGGAACTGACCAGCATCATGTCCGTGCTCGAAGGCCACGCCATGGTCGTGATGAACGATGTTTCAAGCATCGCAAGCATCAAGACCATCCAAAATCGTTTCACCGCCCGAGGCAAAAATCGTTCACCATGGGCCGCCTGGATTGGCAAACTGCTGGGCATGGACGCCAAGGCGCGCCAGTATGAGCGCGGCGCGAAGTTCGTTCGCCATCTGGTCGATGAGATCGGCTACACGGAATTTAATACTATTTTCGGTGCCCGGGAGCTGTTCCCCAGCTCCGCGGAACTCGACAGCCCCGCGCTCTGGCTGGCCCGTACTCGATGAGCCGACCCATCGATCTGGCCCGCAACCAGATCATCCGGCTCGCGGCGCCGCATACCTTGCTGGGTATCTCTGGCGGGGCCGATTCGATGGCCCTGGCGATTGCCGCTAGCCAGCTACTGCGCGATACCCGTTTCGGGGTGGTGATCGTGGATCACGGGCTGCAACCGGATAGTGACCGGGTAGCAAAGCGGGCCGCGGCCCAATGCACCGAACTGGGTTTCGAGCAGGTACAGATCAAAACCGTGAGTACCAGCGGCGACGAGGCCTCGGCGCGAACCGCGCGTTATGCCGCCTTTGAACAAGCCCTGAGCGAATCCGGGGCGCAACGCTTATTGCTGGCACACACCAAAGATGATCAAGCCGAACAGGTGCTCTTAGGAATTCTGCGCGGATCAGGTACTCGAACGCTGGCTGGCATCCCGCCCATCCGAGGTCAGTACGCGCGGCCGCTACTGGAACTAACCCGAGCCGACACCGAATCGATCTGCCGGCGGGCAGCGGTAGATTATTGGGAAGATCCAAGTAATACAGACACCGCTTATCGGCGTAATCACATCCGTCACACGGTGCTCCCGTTTCTGCGTGAGCAGCTTGGCAGACAGCTGACCGAAGCACTGGCCCGCACCGCGCGGCTGGCGGCCGCGGATGCCGAGGCGCTGGAGACCTGGTCGCATCAAGCCTGGGAACAGTCACGCGGAGCGCAGGGCATAAACCTGCGGGTTCTTCACAGTTTTCCGCCGGCTATTGGCTCGCGGGTCCTGCGCCTGGCGGCTATCGAGGCCGGGGCGCGGAATCTGAGCAGCGAACGAACTTCGGCTCTCTGCGCGTTGGCCGGGGTGGGAACGAATAAGTCACGTTCCGCCGGTCCGGTGCAGTTAGACGGGAAAATCAGCGCGTTTCGGCGCTCGTCGGTGATAGTTTTCACCACCACCGGATGAACAACACTAAACTAAATGTGGCACTCTAGTTGAGTACCCCACCTTTCAAGAATCAGGAGAACCCTCGTGGATTCGAACACTGTCAAGGCCGATCTGGCGCATGTCCTTTATACCAAGGAAGAAATCCAGGCTCGTATTGAGGAGCTGGCAGCACAGATCGATACGGATTACGAGGGACGCGACATCCTCGTGGTCGGCGTGCTCAAGGGTGCGGTGATGGTCATGGCCGACCTCGTCCGCGCACTGAAGTCCCACCTGTCCATGGACTGGATGGCGGTCTCCTCCTACGGTTCGGGCACCCAGTCCTCCGGCGTAGTTCGGATTCTCAAGGATCTGGACACCGACCTGATGGGTAAGCACGTGCTGATTGTTGAGGACATCATCGACTCGGGCCTGACCCTGTCGTGGTTGAAGGCGAACCTGGAATCCCGTGGCCCAGCCTCGGTAGAAATTTGCACCCTGCTGCGCAAGCCGGAAGCCGCAAAGGTAGAAATCGACGTGAAGTACGTCGGCATGAACATCCCGAACGAATTTGTGGTTGGTTACGGTCTGGACTACGCGGAAAAGTACCGCAACCTTGACTGCGTGGGCACCTTGGCTCCGCACATCTACGAGTAGGGAACTTTTAACGCCACTTGGGCGTTGAACTGTATCGAAGGTGGCGTTGCCCGGACGCCGGCAGAACGCGTGAGGGGGATGCGGAAGGTACGGGACCTTTCGGATCGATGAAAACTAAGAAGATTTTTAATAGCTGGATCATTTGGGTCCTGGTCGGTGTCACCGCAATGGTGTTGTTCCTGCCGATGGTATTTGGCAACGGTTCGGCAAGCGTGGATACCTCCGTAGGGCTGAACCAACTAACCAGCGGTAACGCCACCGAAGCGAAGATCTTCGACGGAGATCAACGAGTAGACCTGACCCTGCGCGACGCGCTGAACGTCGACGGGGTGGACAAGGGAAAGAAAGTTTCCTTCTACTACTCCATTCCCCGCGCCGATCAAGTGGTCGACGCGATGAACGAAGCCAAGCTGAGCAAATTCACCGATCAGCCGGTGGAAAACAACTGGCTGCTGTCGATGCTCGGCATCATCATCCCCTTTATCCTGATCGCAGGCATCTTCTGGTTCATTCTGGCGCGTAGTCAGGGCGGCGGCTCGAAGGTGATGCAGTTCGGCAAGTCCAAGGCGAAGCTCATCACCAAGGACATGCCACAGGTGACCTTCGTGGACGTAGCCGGCGCGGACGAGGCGGTGGAAGAACTTCATGAAATTAAAGAGTTCCTCCAAGAGCCGTCGAAGTTCCTGGCCCTGGGCGCGAAGATCCCTAAGGGCGTTTTGCTTTACGGTCCTCCGGGTACCGGTAAAACCCTGCTCGCCAAGGCTGTTGCCGGCGAAGCGCAGGTCCCGTTCTACTCAATTTCGGGTTCCGACTTTGTTGAAATGTTCGTCGGCGTTGGCGCCTCACGCGTGCGTGACCTGTTCGAACAGGCTAAAACCAACTCTCCGGCAATTATCTTCGTCGATGAGATCGACGCCGTGGGCCGGCACCGCGGTGCCGGCATCGGCGGCGGTAACGACGAACGCGAACAGACACTGAACCAGCTGCTGGTCGAAATGGACGGCTTTGATGCCTCCACCAACGTCATCCTGATCGCCGCGACCAACCGTCCGGACGTGCTTGATCCGGCGCTGCTGCGCCCGGGACGTTTTGACCGTCAGATCCCGGTAGAAGCACCTGACCTGGCCGGCCGCGAGCAGATCCTGAAGGTTCACTCGGCGGGCAAGCCAATGGATGAGACCGTGGACATGCATGCGGTAGCGAAGAAGACCCCGGGTTACACCGGTGCCGACTTGGCCAACGTACTGAACGAAGCGGCGCTGTTGACCGCCCGTTCGAACGCAAACCTGATTGACGACCGTGCGCTGGACGAAGCGATCGACCGTGTGATGGCCGGACCGCAGAAGCGTACCCGCCTGATGGACGAGCACGAGCGTAAGGTCACCGCCTATCACGAGGGTGGCCACGCGCTAGTCGCCGCGGCCATGAACCAGACCGCACCGGTCACCAAGATCACCATCTTGCCGCGTGGCCGCGCGCTGGGTTACACCATGGTGGTTCCGGAATCCGATAAGTATTCGGTGACCCGTAACGAACTGCTGGACCAGATGGCTTACGCCATGGGTGGCCGTGTCGCCGAGGAAATCGTCTTCCACGATCCATCCACCGGCGCGTCTAACGATATCGAGAAGGCTACCGATACCGCCCGCAAGATGGTCACCGAGTACGGCATGAGCGAAAAGGTCGGCGCGGTGCGTTTGGCTTCCTCGGCGGCCGCACAGGGCATGGGTACCGCCACCCGAGAGTTCTCTGACGAGATGGCGCACCTGGTGGACGAGGAGGTGCGCGCGCTGATCGAGCAGGCGCACGACGACGCGTACTCTGCGCTGACCGCTAACCGTCACGTGCTGGACCGTTTGGCCTTGGCCTTGCTGGAACGCGAAACGCTGAACCAGAAAGAAATCGCGGACCTGTTCGTCGACCTGGTTAAGCGCGAAAAGCGTGAGGTTTGGTTGAGCAATGATGCGCGTCCGGTCCACGAAGAAGGACCGATATTAAGTCCAAAGGAGCGCGCGGCGCAGTCAACCGACTAGTATCGAAGTCGTGATTGAAGAGACGAAGATCGACCAGCCGCGTATTGCCGCCGCGGTCCGTGAAATCCTTGAAGCCATTGGCGAAGATCCGGACCGCGACGGTTTGCTCGATACCCCCAAGCGGGTTGCGAAGGCCTACGCAGAATTTTTTGCCGGCTTGCATCAGGACGCCGCCGAGCACCTGTCCACCACCTTTGACATCGAACATGATGAGATGGTGCTGGTGAAGGACATTCCGTTCTACTCCACCTGCGAGCACCACCTGGTGCCGTTTTACGGGACCGCGCATATCGGTTACATCCCGGGCAAGGGCGGAAAAGTCACCGGGCTCAGTAAACTGGCGCGCCTGGTCGAGGTCTTCGCCCGCCGCCCCCAGGTCCAAGAACGTTTGACCACACAAATCGTAGACGCGCTGGTGGAACATCTAGAACCCTCCGGCGCGATCGTGGTGATCGAATGTGAGCACATGTGCATGTCGATGCGCGGGGTGCGCAAGCCCGGAGCGAAGACGGTCACCAGTGCGGTGCGCGGCCAGCTGCGTGAAACCGCGACGCGTGCCGAAGCCATGAGCCTAATCCTCGGAAGGTAAAACCTATGTCACTTGGAGCTATCCCGGGCACCGGCCCGAACACCAGTCCGTTGTCAGTGGTCCGTAAGTCGAAGCGCAAAAGCTTCGCAGAGCTGCCAACCGGGCGTACCTTGGTGATGGGAATCTTGAATGTCACCGAGGATTCTTTCTCCGATGGCGGGCAGTATCTGGCCATCGACAAGGCGCTGGATCACGGTCTGAAGCTGCTTTATGCCGGAGCCGATATTATCGACGTCGGCGGTGAATCTACCCGCCCCGGAGCCAAGGATGTTGATCCAGCTCTGGAGCAGGCGCGGATCATTCCGGTCATTGAGGCATTGGCCAAAGCCGGTGCGGTGATTTCCGTGGACACCATGCACGTAGCTACGGCCCGCGCGGCAATCGCTGCCGGGGCGCACCTGATTAACGATGTTTCGGGGTTGACCTACGAAGCGGGTATGCCCGAACTGATCGCAGAAACCGGGGTCCCCTACGTACTCATGCACCGCCGCGGTACCGCCGCGGATATGGTGCGCGAGGCGAACTACACCGAGGTGGTCACCGAGGTGGTGGCCGAGCTACGCACGCTGCGCGACGAATTTGTGGCTAAGGGTGTCAAGCCAGAACAGCTGATCATCGATCCGGGATTGGGCTTCGCCAAGGATGCAGCGCATAACTGGGCGCTGCTGGCGAATCTGCAGGCGGTCGGAGAACTAGGTCACCGCGTACTGGTGGGCACCAGCCGCAAGCGGTTCCTCGGCGAACTACTGGCCGATGGCGGCACTCCGCGTGAACCCCTAGGACGCGATGGAGCCACCGCTGCCACCACCGCACTGGCAGCCCGCGACGGTGTCTGGGCGGTGCGTGTACACGATGTGGCAGGCAGCCGCGACGCGCTGGAAGTCGTGAAGGCTTATGGATCGAATTAGTATCGACGGAATTTGCGCCACCGGCTATCACGGAGTCTTTGACTTCGAGAAGCGCGAAGGCCAGGAATTCCGCATCGACGTCGTGCTCCATGTGGACATCACCCGAGCCGCGCTCAGCGACAATGTTGCTGACACCGTGGACTACGGGGCGGTGAGCCAACTGGTTGTCGAACAGATTAAAGCCGGGCCCTGGGATTTGATTGAAAAGCTCGGCTTGCAGATCGCAGAGGCAATTTTGGGCACCTGGCCCACGGTGGCAACCGTGGATGTGGTGGTGCACAAACCACAAGCGCCCATCCCGGTGCCTTTCTCGGATGTTTCAGTCGCCTTGACCCGGCACCAGCAGGTGCACACCGCGATTATTGCGCTGGGCGCTAACCTCGGCGATAGCCAAGGCACCCTGCGCGCGGCGATCACCGAACTTGCCGAGCATGTGCAAATTTTGGAAACCTCCCCGGTGGCGATCACCAAACCCGTGGGCGGACCACCGGATCAGCCCGATTACACCAATCAGGTCATCAAGGTGCGCACCACCCTGGGACCTCACGAACTCCTGGATTTAGCTCAGCGCATCGAAGCGAATCATCACCGTACCCGCCAGGTGCGCTGGGAAGCGCGCACGCTGGATTTGGACTTGATCACCTATGATCAGCTTGAACTAGACGATGAACGGTTGACGTTGCCCCACCCGAGGGCGCACATCCGCGGATTTGTGCTGGCTCCGTGGAGCTGGATGGACGCCGACGCGGTACTGCATGGACAGCTGGTTTCCCGACTCGCGCAGTCGGCCGCTGATACCAAGGACATCATCAGGCTATGAACCGGCTCAAGTTGCGCACGCTGATCTGGTGCATGCTGCTTGGCGGCATGCTGGGCTGGGGAGCGTTGCGCCTGCTCACGGCCGCGGGCAGATTTTCCCCGGTGCTGGATTACACGGCATTGTTCTCCCTCGGGGCGGTTTGCGCGGTCATTCTTTTTCTGGGTATTCGGGTCAAACGCTCCACGCTGGGCCGATCGCATATTGATCCGATAGCCGCCGCACGTACCCTAGTGCTCGCACAGGCTGCAGCCTATGCCGGCGCATTGATAACCGGCTGGCACCTGGCACCGCTGATTACCTTAGTGTTCGTTTCCGGACCGAGCCCCACGCTGACCCGTGCGCTGGTACTGGCCGGTTCCGGGATGCTGATGGTGATCATCGGCTACATCGTTCAGCACCTTTGCAAACTACCGCCCGAGGACACCGATGAAAATACCGATGGAATCGTTACCGAATAATTTCACCGCGGTAGACCCCGACTATTTTAAGGTCAAGCTGGTCAACTGGTCGATCCAGAGCAGCTGCTACCTGCTGGTCGCGCTACTGCCGTTGATCTTGCGACTGTTCGGCCTCCTCGTGCCTTGGTGGCTGGTGATCGTACCCCCGGTACTCGTCACTGGACTTGCGCTGCTGGTTCTGCGCATCCTGCGCCGTCAGGTTCGCGCCCTCGGTTACCAGGAGCGAGCCGAGGATCTCATGGTCCGCTCCGGGGTGCTGTGGCGTAAACAATTGGTCATTCCCTATGGCCGAATGCAGTACGTGGAAGTGACCTCAGGCCCGGTGGAGCGCCGTTATGGCCTGTGTAAGCTGACGCTGAATACCGCAGCCGGCGCGGCCACCGCGGTTATTCCCGGGCTGCGGGCGGAGACCGGTGAAGAGCTTCGTGAACGTTTGGTCGCGGCCGGCGAGGCGAACCTGCTGTGAATGAGTGGCAGCGGGTACACCCGGCAAGTCCTTTCGTGCACGGCTGGCTGGCCATCGTCGGCTTGTTGTGGGTGTACTGGCAAAATACCGAGGAGCTGTCCTGGGAGGACCGATTTTCCGGTAGCCGGCTGACCTGGACCGTGGCCATCGGCTCGGCAGCGCTGCTATTGGTGCTCATCTTTTATGCGCTGTCGTGGTATTTCACCCGCTACAAGATCAGCGAAACTCATGTCTACGTAAATTCCGGAATGATCTTCCGCAGCCAAAAACAGGCACGTATCGACAAGGTGCAGGGAATCGATATCGCCCAACCATTGGTGGCGCGCCTGCTGGGATTAGCCGAGCTGCGCTTTGATGTTGCGGACGGTTCAGCCTCGGTGATGCGCCTGTCGTTTTTACGCAAGGCCCACGCGCACCAGTTGCGTACCGAAATCCTGGCCTTAGCCCAGGGAGAGGTAGCCGCGCCGAGCGAAGATGTGGAACAGCCTGAGGCCATGGAACCAGTTCCGCTGATGGCCAAGGTGCCAGCTGGACGCCTGCTTGCTTCCTTGCTGTTGCGCGTGCCGACAATCATCGGGCTGCTCGGAGCGCTGACCGTGGGGATCGTGAGTATCACCGGAAACGGTGCATTTGTTGCCGGTCTGCTGCCGATTCTGCTCGGCTTTGGCGGTTGGTTCTACAAGGAACTGAATAACTCCTGGAATTTCAGCGCCAGCGCCACGGATACCGGGCTGCGGATCAGTCATGGGCTGGCCGATACCAAGCAGCAGTCATTGCCCGCAGGGCGCGTGCAGTCGATCCAGGTCAGCTCGCCGGCTTTTTGGCGGCTACTTGGTTGGTACCGGGTAGAGGTCAATGCGCTGGGCGTTGGTGATGAGGAATTTTCAAACCTCTTGGTGCTTCCGGTCGGCGACTTTGATGCCGTCACCCAGGTGATGGGGATCTTGCTGCCGGACCTCGGCGCGGAAAATCAGCGCGAGGTTCTGCTGACGGCTATCACCACCGGCACCACACACGGATTTATCAATTCACCGGTGCGAGCCAAAACGCTCTCCCCGGGAGCTTGGAAACATCAGGCATTTCTTGCAACACAGAATTGTGTCATCACGCGCTTCGGCTGGCTTTCGCGCAGTGCAGCCTTTGTGCCGCACAACAGAATCCAGGGGATGGGTTGGCAACAGGGTCCGTGGGAACGCCGCCATGACCTTGCCGGGGTCAGGCTTTACAGCGCCGGTGGCACGATTATCGGATACCTGCATCAGCTAGACGCGTCGGTAGCCAGCGAATTTTTTGCGGCTCAAGCGCAGCGCCAGGTCGAAAGGTAGCCACATGGACGCACCACGCTTAGGAATTGGAATCATCTCCGCCGGGAAGGTGGGAGTTGTTCTTGGTGCCGCGCTGGCGGCCTCCGGGCACCGAATCACCGGAGTCCATGCGGTCTCCGAAGCCTCGCGAGAGCGTGCCGACGCGCTGCTTCCGGGAGTTCAGATCCTTGATCCGGCCGAAATCCTGCGACGCAGCGAGCTGGTGATATTTGCGGTTCCAGACGACGTGTTGGGTGAACTCGTTCAGGGGCTAGCCGCAGGTGGGCACTTTGTCACCGGGCAGCTGGTGGCGCACACCGCGGGACGGTACGGCATTGGGATTCTTGAGCCCGCGATAGCAGCCGGGGCCTTCGGCCTGGCGATCCACCCGGCGATGACCTTCACCGGGATGTCCATGGACCTGCACCGGCTGACCGACTGCGTTTTTGCGGTCACCGCAGATGAAATCATGCTCCCGGTCGCACAGGCACTAGTGGTGGAGATGCGCGGAGAGCCGGTGGTGATCGCCGAGCACGATCGGGTTAGTTACCATGCGGCGCTGGCGCATGCGGCAAATCATTTGAACACTATTACCGCGCAATCCGCTGACATGTTACGCCGAATTGGCGTGGAGGATCCGTCGGCTACCTTGCGTGCTCTGATGAGTGCGAGTCTGGACAATGCCCTACGCTCCGGGGCTTTGGCATTGACCGGCCCTGTGGCCCGAGGCGATGTAGGTACCGTGCAAGCGCATCTGGCCTCGATGGTTAAAGACCAGCAAGATACCCAAGACAGCTACCGTAGTCTGTCCCGCGCTACCGCTATGCGGGCCGCGGCTCTTGGCCGAATTTCTCAGGCCACGCTCCAAGAATTGTTGCAGGTTCTAGAATAGAGTCCGTGATGACCCCAATGATTGTTCATACTCGCGAAGAGCTGAAGTCTGCTATTGCGCATGCCAACCCGAAGTCTTTGGGCTTCATTCCTACGATGGGAGCGTTGCACGAAGGCCACGAGCGTCTTTTTGACAAGGCGCGTGCCGAAAACGAACTGGTCGTCATCTCGATTTTTGTCAACGAGCTGCAGTTTAATGATGCGCAGGATTATGCCAACTATCCGCGGGATCTGGATACCGATCTCGTCATGGCTACGCGTGCCGGGGTTGATATTGTCTTTGCGCCATCGGCCGAGGAAATCTACCATGCTGGCAAACCGCTCATTCAGTTGCACAGCGGCATCTTGGGTGAAATGTATGAAGGCGCCTCACGCCCCGGACACTTTGATGGAATGCTCGCCGTCGTTGCAAAACTTTTGCATCTGGCCGACCCTCGGCAGGGCGAATACCGCGCTTACTTCGGACAGAAGGACGCACAGCAACTAGCGCTGATTCGGCGGATGGTGGCAGACCTGGATTACCAGGTGGAATTATGTTCGGTGCCAATCGTGCGTAATACCAAGGGTTTGGCTCTCTCTAGCCGCAACGCGTTGCTTAGCGCCGAGCAGTTGGAAGCCGCATTAGTTCTGCATCGGGCGATCGAACTAATTGCTTCACGCGCGGCACGCCATGAACCACTCAATATCGACGATGCTTTGGGCCTGTTCCAAATGGAACCCTCTGTGCAGCTCGACTACTTTGTAGTGGTAGATCCCCATACCCTCCAAGAGCTGGCGTTCATCTGCCAGGACACACCTTTTACCGGTGAAGCCCTCATCTTGGTGGCGGCAAAGGTTGGCGGTGTGCGGTTGATCGACAACCAGCCGATCTAACTAGCCGAAGCGCCGTGCAGTCTGTGCCAAGATCTGCCGGAATTGCGTTAGTTCCTCGATGATCTGTGCAGCGCTTTGCTCGCCTTGGACGAACTCCACAGCTTCGCCGGCATACACGGGAGCCATGTCAACCTGCGCTTGCGCGCGGGCAGCCAGCATCTGTTCCCGCAGGGGATCGCCGGCAGCGGCTTGAAGCCCAGCGATATCCCCGGACCAACGCTGGCTGAAGCCGTTGTCTAATGCCCGACCGCCGAACTCTTCGGCCCAAGGCAGCTGTTGAGCGATATCAAATGCTCGGGTGTAGACGGTGTCATCCAGGCCAGCTGCCAGTACCGCGGCCTTAACGTTCTGATGCCCGCTGGATTCGGTACATGCCAAAAAGCGTGTCCCAATCCACGCTGCCTCAGCTCCTGCCGATAGGACAGCGGCAACTCCCCGTGCGGTGCCGATGCCGCCAGCTGCGATGACGGGCTTACGATTCTGCGCGGTAGCTAACTGAAGTAGCGAAAGAGTTCCTGCTTCATTGCGGCCATGGCCGCCTCCCTCACCGCCTCGCGCGATGACGATATCTATATCATCGTGCATTGCACGAGCTAAATCCTTGGCGTTTCCAACCTGCATGGCGGTTAGTACCCCAGCCTCATGGGCTAGCGCGGCACTTCTCGTGGGATCTCCGAAACTCAGTACTACCAATGAGGGGTCGTAGTTGAGGAACGCTTCTAATGGACTCAGGTCCTCTTCTAATGACCAAGCCATGAAACCAACTCCCCACGGGGAATCCGTTGAGGCTAGGTATGCTGCCTGATTTGAGATCCATTCTTCGGTAGGTGAAGCAGGGCAGCCGATCATCCCAACCCCACCGGCAGCGCTCACTGAGGCGGCAAGCTTACCGCCAGCGGCTCCGGCCATCGATGCGTTAAAGATTGGTTCGCGGTATCCAAGGAGTGTTTGAAGGTCGCTCATATGCCCAGATTAGAACAGGGATCTGAATGTGACCTAGAACGTAGCCCCCGATTTGTGCGAACCTGAAAACTTATGTATAGTTTTTCTCTGTTGCCGAAACGAAAACAACGTGGAATACACGAAGAATTCATTCGGTAGCAAAGAGCTTTTCACAAGGCGTTTCGACTGGTTATGACCGGTTCACGAAACATGCTAGAGTTGAAAAGTTGCTCCGG
>NZ_DATEXC010000070.1:0-2695 GCF_035257265.1 Glutamicibacter sp. | reverse complement strand
AGTAGGTCACCGCCGGACTTAACTTGGAGTAAGCGACGTCATCTGATGATGATGTTGTTGTGGTTGGTTTGAGGCCCTGGACACTGTGGTGTTCGGGGCCTCACCTGTTTAACCCTCCGTTTGGTGGTGGGGTTGCCGGCTTGGTGGTGGGTGGTGTGGGGTTCTGCCTGGACGGGCGGGACCCTTTCTGCTGTTTCACAAATTCTTTTAGGTTTATAGGCCCGGGTAGGCAACGGATCCAAGACAACATCGCAAGTAAGGGTGAGGTTCTAATGACCAGACGACTTTCCAAACGGCTATTCATGGGAAGTATTATGCTGCTCATTGTGGCACCACTGGTTACGGGGGGAATTGCCTTAGCTAATGACCAGCCACTTGCTGAATGGGTAGCGGGTTCACTGTTGCCCGTGGTTGCAGTAGGCGCGGCTAATGCCCTCGTAGCGTGGTACGTCTATGCCAATGCGGACGACGTTGATCGCCACTAATTCAACCGAGATGCCGCGCCTTCCTTGCTTATCCTGAAGTGAGAATCAGGCCTTGTGACCACTAACTTCTGAGCACAAAAAAGCCCCCCTGCCTTCCAATACTCGTAATGAGCAAAGGAAAGCCGGGGGCTTTTTTTATTTCCTGTTTAACGACACTGATCCACGGGAGCGTTGCTCGGCCAGATCCCTGCGCCTTTTGGTTCACGGCGGGTGAGGCTAAATGAATACGGCAGTATATTGCCGGATGATAGCTAATCAGGCGCTATAGTGGTTACAGGATTATAAACGGCGGCATATTGCCGGTTCGGAGTGTACGTTGAATTTTTTATTGGAAATTGGCGCTGCGCTGCAGCTTTCTCGAAAAGAGAATGCATTGACTCAGGAGCAGCTGGCTGACCTAGCTAATATCTCCGAGCGCACCGTGCGGGCCATCGAAACCGGTACGGGTAACCCTTCTATAGGAGCTGTGCTTTCCGTTGCTAGCGTCCTTGGGCTCAAGATTGTTGTTCAGAAGTGAATGGGGATCTAGCAGATCTGAAGCGGGTCGATAAGGCAGATGTTTATCAGAACCGTATATTAGCGGGGCGTTTGGAACGTCGTGGTGACGGTTATATCCAGTTCACTTATACCGACAAGTTTTTACAATCAGGTATGCCGGGCATTGCTACTTCATTACCTTCTTCCGCGACGCCCCTAATTGCCCCTGGTGGTGGGGTGCCAGCGTTCTTTTCCGGTCTCTTACCAGAAGGTCACCGTCTCACAGTCTTGAGGAACGCCACTAAAACCAGCCTTGCTGATGAAATGACTTTGTTGATGGCAGTCGGTTCCGATACTCCGGGCAACGTACGTATTGTGCCTAGCGGTACGAAACCGGTGATGCCAGCGGCGGTCGCGAGGATCGATGATCCTGCGGCTTTGGACTTTACTTTGCTGGCAAGAAACCTTGATCTGCATTCGATTCCGGGCGTCCAGGAAAAGATTAGTGCCACCATGCTGACGACCCCTCTAGCAATGGGCGAGGGAGCATATCTCCTCAAGCTGGATCCGCGAGATCACCCACACCTCGTTGCCAACGAAGCTCTGCACCTACAGGCGGCCAAATCGCTGAAACTTCCGGTGGCTAAAAACAAGGTAGTACACGATGGACAGAATGTTCCTGGACTACTTGTTGAACGCTTTGACCGGAAGTACGTTCCAGGCGATGCTGAAGTAAGGCGGTATGCATTAGAAGACGGGCTGCAGGTGCTCGACTTACCTCCAGCCGTTAAGTACTCGGTTAGTGCCGAGCAGGTCGCTGACGGTTTGGCCGGTTATTGCCGAGCGCCAGTAATAGCGAAACGAAATTTGTATCTTCAGTTCCTCTTCGCTTGGTTGACGGGTAATGGAGATCTGCACGGAAAGAATCTGTCAATACTTGCGGACTCTGCAGGGAAGTTTGCGATGGCCCCGATGTATGACGTCCCTTGCACGCTCATTTACGGAGATGACACCATGGCGCTGTCTCTATCGGGCAAAACTAAGAATCTGAAGAGTAAGCATTGGTTGGAGTTCGGTCGGTACTTGGGGTTGACGGAAAGAGCGGTCTTGTCAGCGAATCAATTAGCTTTGAAGGCATCTAGCTTGGCCAGGTTAGATGCATTGCCGATCGAAGGTTCCCCGTTACGCGGTGCAGTGCGGGAACTACGTTTTAGGCGTTTGGAAGTGGCGTAGCCTTTTTCAAAGATTTGGCTTCATGCCGGCATTTAGCGTAACGCTAGCGCCAGCCTTTGGGGAGTTGCACTTGTCCTTGGCAAGCCGGCGAAAGATTCGTCGCGCTATTAGGCGCAGTTTTTCTCGTTGCTCTCGCTGGCCGGTGCAGATGATGTCCATAAGCGGGACAGTCGTCGCGTCTCATAGTCGGCTAGCTCTAGGCGGTGCTGGGTAGTTTCTCGCGACGTGTATCCGTAATCGTGCGGACTGGCAGACGATGCATAAATTGCCGAGTTAGGGCAGTAATAATTTACCTTAATTCTTTGTGTGCACGGTCACTGCGGAAAAGAGGCCACCGATTTGAAACATCCCCCGAAACCGTGTATAGTTTTTATCTGTCGCCGAAACAAGGCCGGAACAAAAACCGGTACAGAATTCGGTGATAATCCCCAGAAAATCAAGAGTTTTACACAGGTCACTGTGGATAAATGAAGATCAATGGGAACTGAGAATACCGTTTC
>NZ_DATEXC010000069.1:0-54650 GCF_035257265.1 Glutamicibacter sp. | reverse complement strand
CGGCGACGGCACCTGACTTGGTGCGGGCCTTCCGGATGAATCTCATGGTCATGGTTCTAGCCTACGGTGGGCGCATGAATTAGTGTCCCTTTTCGATCTTCTGACCGGATGAATGGTCAGGTCAGAGGGTATTGATGATATACAATCACTAACCGTGGCACGATACAGGAGAAGTCCCATTTGAGGCTATTTAGCACTGTTTCAGACCATAGGAAAGTACCACGTCGGCACTACGGAACCAGCCCGTAAAGACAACTCGCTGGGGTTGCTGCTTCACTTGTGGGTGCGAAGGCGAGTGTTGGTTGAGTTTTTGTCGGAACCATCTTCGCACCTCCCGTAAACCACAAGTATTCGTTTAGTTAATTAGATCTCAGACGTGACTGTATTAATATTGGTAGAAGCCGATTCCTTCTCAGTATTCTGGGAAACTCAACTCATAAAGGGCGAAATGATGTCCAGAGCCCTGAGTCCACGTCGTCAGAAAAGAAGTACCATCTAAAGCTGTTTAGCAAGTAGCTTACCTCGGGGCATTGTCTTCGCTAACTCGTATTGGATCTTTAAGAAATCATTGTGGAGTAATTCTGGTATAGTTTTTTTCGTAAATAGCATGCTCTGCTGCGCCATTCTCCAACGCAGATATACAGTCTGATAAATCACCATTAAATATGGTGCTTAGGTATTCCGGTTCAAACTGCCACCACCGCGTTGCAAGTAAGCGATTTTTAGTTTCTTCCTCGAACCTCCATTTAATGAAACGCGCTGGAATACCACCGACAACTGCGTATGGTTCGACGTTGGAAGTGACAACTGCACCCGCTGCAATAATGGAACCATCGCCGACAGTTACCCCCGACGCGATTTTTACGCCGTCTCCAATCCAGCAGTCATTCCCGATAATTACTCTCCGCTTAGGATCATTGGATACCAAATTGGAATTCGATGGGTTAACTGGAAACGGGAAATACGGAGACGTCGTAATGTTGTTGTAATCATGGATCCCCAGGCCAATCGTTACATCTCGTCCAATACTGCAATATCTCCCGATCTCAACATAACTCCTTAGGAAACCACGATTCATGTACGTTCCAAAACCCACAAAAATAGTTCCAATTATTTCACACCCTGCGAGTCTGACTTCTGGTTCAGCGAAACACGCCCATCCCTTGGACACAATCTGAGAAAGTAAAGGGGGCTTTCGACTTTTCACAAACACTCACCTCCCAAAAACGAAACTTATCAATCATTCATCAACCGAGACAAAAAATACAATCAAGTATATTGGATATTTTACTTTTGCCGCTTCACTGAGGAAATCGAACTAATATTGAGCACATCTGGCAGTGTAATCTCAGTTTCGCCATCAAGGTGCCTCCTCAGAAGAATTATCTCAAATAATAAATCGTCCATTTCCGTTAATAGTTTGTTTTCCGTGTAACTAATCAGACCCTCAACACCACTCAAAATCTTGTTTTTAATGTCAGAATCATCAAAGGATTTAACTGATTTATTAATTTCTTTAGCTTCGATTATAATTTGAGAAATTAAGTCGGACTCTCGTTTACTGGCCCTCGCGCGAGCTCCTTCGTGATCACTCAACTGCTTTCTCAATAGCTCAGTATTAGTTTTCAAACCTTCCAACTCAATGTCCAGGCCACCCCGCAAGATGCCATCAAGATCGTTCAACGACTCTTGCACTTTAGAAATATGATTGCCGAAGCGGTCACTGAACTTACCGGTATGAGTGGCAATCTGACTAGAGATCTCGTCAATCTGGTCACTTAGGCGTCGCAGCATATGCTCTGCAGAAACACGTGACTTTTCGGCTGCCCTCACTCGAGCACCCTCATGGTCCGCAAGCCTACGACTATTTAACCGGACTTCAGAAAGAATCTTTTGGGATCCCCTAGCCCTTGAACTTTCGTGATCGATTAGTCGTTTCGAATTGTCATCAAGGCAGGTAAGCATCTCCTTAGCTAGAAGATTTTGCCGTTTCTCCATCGCCAGAAGTGTATCCTTCGTGTTCTTCGCATACTTCGCATTTTGGCGACGAATGCGCCAAGTTTCAATGAATAGGAAGAGTAGGACTAGAGAAAAACCAGCAAGAACAACAGTTGAGATATCAGCCAACAACCACAGCAGATAGAGGGCTACAATGCTGAATACCAAATAAAGTAATGACGCTAGAGAATCTAACCTTTTCATTTGTTATTCCCCTTCGCTACGCGGCTAACAAAGGCGCGAAGATGCAAGCTCATGATAGGTGCCATGTTAGACATACGCTTTGCTTCGACGGATTCACTGCCTAACGTAGAAATCCCATTCCACATAACCTCATCGTTACAAATCATCGGAAGAAATTCAGTTAGTTCTTCTGGTCCTGAGATTTCGACCGACGCCCCACCGAAGGTCTCCGAGAGCGACTGAGGCATTTCAGTGTGAATTACAGGCACCCCGAGTGATGCGGCTTCTACTGGAACCATCTCGAAGGTTGCAAACTTAATAGGATTCACCATTAATTTTACGGTGGAGAGTCTTGCTTCGTACTCTTCGATCATGAATGGCCAGACTTCGTCAATATCTAAAGGCACTTGATTCGCCGGACGGTATTGTTGAACCGCAATAATGGGCTCGTTCGGTACTGCTTTTCGAATTGCCCGAATCCATGCGTGAACGTCCCCTTCTACTAATTCAGGGTTCGACAATTTACCGATATCGCCGATAAATACACCCTTACGGTCTTCAAAACGTAGTGGCGTTTCTCGGAAAGTTTCCAGGCTCTTAGGGAAAACAGTCATTAGGTGACTGATAGTTTTGAACGCTTTGAGTTGCTTGACTAGGGTTGAAAAAACCATCAATGATACGACATTTCCATGTCGCGACTCATACTCTTTCATCTTTGCAACAATGAGTTCATTTCGGTTCTGCATGATATTTAGCGAGAGATTAATAAGTACCGGAATACCGGCAATTGCGTACTTTTCAATTAATCTTTCGACAGAAGCAAAATCAGGTCGTTCTGGATCACCTACATAAATGATTACGCAATCGGGGTCGAAAACATTAACGTCTTCGAGGTTGCTAGTTTCAATATCGTAAAGTTTTACCTCGTGACCAGCTGCTATCAGCATGTCTTTTGTCAGGTGGGCGCTCTTTAAGATTCCGCCCTTCTTCCACCTTTGCTTGTCAGTTCTACCGATGAACGCAACTTTCAGTGCGGAGCTTTCTTCCGAAACGGTGATTTCATTGATGACCCAAGGCTGATGCCTCTGTACAAGTTTGGTAACCATCTCTCCGACATCAAGGTTCTTATGTTGAGCCTTGCCCATCGATACCGTCGAGATTGCAGCTGGCGTATCAATTGGAGTCGCTTGGTCTGTTTCGTGTCGAAGGACAACCATCGGCACCTGTTGAAGCTGACACTGAATACCAAGGTATACGTCAGCCATATTGGGAAGCCTAAAGTCTTCAGTAGTCAGAGAGACCGTCGACGTGTGAAACCCACAAATGCCCGTTCCCAGAATATGGACAAAGGTGTCCCTACCGCGTAACTTGGAAAATGAAAGTACTTGTCGATACTTGGCATCATAGAATTTCTGGAAGTCATCTTTAAAGATCGATCCATGCCAACCGACAACAGCTTTTCGGGAGTATTTTTCAATTCCGTTTATAATTATCTGCACGTAATTACGTGGGTAAACGATGTCGTCATCACAAGTTAGATAGTAACCTTCGAAGTGATCCATAAATTGGAATTTTCCGCGGTCACCCAAGTCTGGACCAGTAAAGTAACGCACATTTTTGTATTCAGGCAACTGATCATTAACAGAGTCGACGGAATTTAAATAAACGAAAATTTCATCTGCTTGGGGTGCTAGCTGCTGAAGGACAGTGCTCAGACCAGATTCGCGGCCAGGCATTGATGCAATGCCAATTCTGACTAAGTCAGCTCTCTTGCGTACCGTGATTTCTTCTTTTGCCAAATTTCTATCATGTGCTTCGAAATCAGCAAGGTTAAGACGGACTTCGTCTTCAATTTGAGGTGCAAAGCTTGCCAGCAAGTTATCAAAATACATTCCTGGCTTCTTCACAGAATTAGATTGTGCTTCGACGTCTCGGGCTAACCGCTTATAGGCTTTAATTGACTTAAAGAGTGCGTTAGAAAGATCCAAGTTTTTGTCATTCGCGCTGTACATTTAGTCCCTTATTTATTCGTGTTCCGGACAAGCTTACGGCCATTCAGCACTTCCACGAGTCTTTTAGCTTGATTGAAAGTTGCTTGTTTTCGAGAATAAAATATGTAATTATCACTTCGTCCCAGAATTGCAATTACTTCGTATGAGTAGCTTTTTAGAATTTCATAGATTTTTCTGTAATTTTGAACATCGTGTATTTCCACCGATATTATCGGTAAGGAACGCTCAATGGTTTGTAGCGCGCCAAGTAGAACATCGGCTTCAGCACCCTCGACATCAACTTTGATAATACTTACTGATTCAGATACTTCTAAATCAATAGTAGATGTTTCCCACCGACCTTCCATGTCAATTTCGCCGCTGTACGTTCCACCGTTATCTTCGATATTCTGATGGAAATCGACTCTCTTGACGCTGGACCAAAGGGCGACCGGTCGGAGAACTACTTTGTTATCAAGCTCGTTAGCAGCGATATTCTTTCTGAGGATCTCTATGTTGCTCTCAATTGGTTCAAAAGTATAAACTTTTTGACCGAGTATCTTTGCAAAGAAAACGGTATGATTACCGATATTTCCACCTGCATCAAGGATGCTTTCATTTTCCACGAGAGTTGATAAGTGCCCGAGTAAAATCAGCACATCCTCTTCATAGAATCTCATGTTGCGTCGGATCTGTTCGAATAGGTATTCCCCGCTGATGCCGCAAAGCTCTACAGAGTCGTTTCCGTAGTTGAACTCTACGGATTCATTGCGTGGAACCTGTTCATTCGGATCAGTTTCTTGTTCGCGCACTTGAGCATCCCTGTACTTTCGGTAGTGTCTTGGTTCTCACGGCATTTATCCTCTGAGGCCTTAGTAACGCCAGTCAGTCCACCGCGAACTTAGGTTAAGATCTGTGTTCAGGTTGTGATTCTTAGAACTCTGATCAATTGTAATCATAATATGTGCGAAGTTTGCTTCTTGCTCAGTTACCGTGTTTGTGTCCTTGGACCCTAAACTCGACACGGATCCTGCTCGCAACTATGGGAACAGTACCGACAATTTTTGGTTCTGGGCAAGCCTTTGAATTAATAAATTCCACACTAATCTCAGACGTCATTTTGCAGCAACGTCGTCATCCCAGAGCTTCGACAGACAACGGAACTCCCTGCGATGCCAAACTAATTTGCATCGCAGGGAGTTCCTACAAGTAAACTTCTAAATCTCTAGATAACGATGCGTTATTCGGAAAGGTTGATCTCCCGCGCAACGCTCGCACCGATTGCAGCGCCGACAACATCAAGCACTCCGCCAGGAAGCGCCGAATCAATGTTGATGACAGCAACCGCTTCGGCACGTGCTTCATCACGGGAGACCTGCATGCCTGCAATATTGATGCCCTGCTCCCCCAGCACGTTGCCCAGTGACCCGACAACGCCTGGACGGTCGGCGTAGCGAACAATGATCATGTGATCCGTGATGGGGATTTCAATCTCGTGGCCGTTGATTCCGACAAGCTTCTCGATCTGCTTTGGACCGGTCAAGGTACCTGCAACAGCAAGCTGGGTACCTTCGTTGGTAGCGCCCTTGATGGTCAGCTGGTTGCGGTACTCAGGCGAGTCTGCGGTGGCGACCAAACGGGTAGCCACACCACGCTGCTCGGCAAGCACCGGAGCGTTGACGTAGGAGACCTGGTCCGAAACGACATCCATGAAGACGCCCTTCAATGCGGAGAGCTCGAGAGCCTTCACATCCAGGGACGCGATCTCCCCGGCAACGACTACGTCGATGCTGGTCAGCGAGCCGGAAGTCAGTGCATTGAAGATGCGACCGAGCTTCTCGATCAGCGGGATGCCTGGGCGGACGTTCTCGTCGATGACACCGCCTGCAACGTTGACGGCGTCTGGCACTAGTTCGCCAGCCAGTGCGAGGCGGACCGACTTAGCTACAGATACGCCAGCCTTCTCCTGAGCCTCATCAGTGGAAGCGCCCAAGTGCGGAGTGACGGTGACGTTCTCAAATTCGAAGAATGGCAGGTCGGTGCTGGGCTCGGTCACGAAAACGTCAATGCCGGCACCGGCGATCTCTTCATTCTTCAAGGCTTCATACAGCGCGTCTTGATCTACTAGACCACCACGGGCCACGTTGATCACGTAGGCGCTCTTCTTCATCTTGCCGAAGGCTTCCTTGCCCAGCATGCCCAGAGTCTCTGGAGTCTTTGGCATGTGAATGGTGACGAAGTCAGCCTGTGCCAACAGTTCATCCAGGGTTACCAATGTGACGCCCAGCTGGGAGGCGCGTGCGGGGGTGACATATGGGTCATAAGCAATGACATCCATGCCGAAGCCCTGCAGGCGTGCTGCGACCAAGGCACCGATGCGGCCCAAGCCGATGATGCCGGCCTTCTTCTCGAACAGTTCAATGCCGGTGAAAGAGCTGCGCTTCCAAGCGCCGCTCTTCAGCGAGGCGTTGGCTGCCGGAATGCGGCGGGCCAGGGAGACAATGTGGCCCACGGTCAGTTCTGCTGCCGAGATGATGTTTGAGGTGGGAGCGTTGACCACCATGACGCCGGCCTGAGTGGCGGACTTGATGTCAACGTTGTCCAGGCCTACGCCGGCACGGGCGATCACCTTCAGGTTCTTGGCGGCGGCGATGGCCTCGGCGTCAACCTGGGTGGCGGAGCGCACCAGAATGGCGTCTACGTCTGCGATTGCTTCGAGCAGCTGGGAGCGGTCCGCTCCGTCTGTCTGACGAATTTCAAAGTCGGGACCGAGCGCAGCGACAGTTGCTGGGGATAGTTGTTCGGCCAGAAGTACGATTGGCTTGTTGTCAGACACGGGTGTGGCACCTTTGCGATTTCTTGGGCTGATGCTTGCATATTGGTGATCGTTGATAATCGCCAACATGTTCTACCCTAGCGCCGTGGACGCTCAAAAACCGTTGAATATACGCATATTACGCAGCTTCTTGATGACTTTGTGAAAACTTTCACTTGCACCGTAGAATAATCTTTTTTACTGATAACGTGACCTGCAAAACACCGTCAGCTGCGGATGATGCTCACTTGATCTGTGCCTCCAAACCGTATATTCGGGGATTAGACAGCCTGACTCGTCTGGTAAACCTTGGGCTCATTGAGACGCTTCCTCATTCATGGACGTGGCACGGAAGTGGTTATACGATCAGCTGAGGGTTGAAACGCTATCACTGCGATTTGTGGTGAGTCCGAAACTTGGGAACATATGGAAACACACATTGGAATCATTGGCGGAGGGATCTTGGGGATCGCTCTTGCCCGCGCGTTGTCGCTTAAAGGTGAACACCGCATAACTGTGCTCGAAAAAGAAGCAACGCTTGCGAGCCACCAAACCGGCCGTAACTCCGGAGTAGTCCACGCTGGCTTGTATTACCAGCCTGGCTCGCTCAAGGCTCAGCTGTGTGCACGCGGTAAAGCGCTGACCCGTGAATACTGCCAGGAACATGCTCTGCCCTACCGGGAGCTGGGAAAACTAGTTGTTGCTTTGGGAAATGACCAGCTAGGACGACTTGCCGGCATGGAGCAACGTGCCATAGCGAACCAAGTCCCAGGATTAGCGCGGCTGCGCCGCGATGAGCTGGTGCAAATCGAACCTCACGTCGCAGGAATTGCCGCCCTGCATTCTCCGCAAACCGCCTCGGTGGATTATGGCGCCATAACGCGCAGCATGGCTGAAGAGGTCAAGGCTGCTGGCGGGGAGATTTTGCTGAACTCCGAAGTTACCGCCGTCAAGGTTTCTGACCAAGCTTGTTTAGTGTCCACCAAGGAAGGCACTCACCGCTTTAATCAGCTCATCGTCTGTGCGGGTTTGCAGTCAGACGTGATCGCACGAAAGGTCGGCGCAGATCCCTCACCTAAAATTCTTCCCTTCCGCGGCGAATACTGGGTGATGAGTAAGAGTTCGTCAGCAATGGTCAAGGGAATGATCTATCCGGTCCCCGACCCGCGTTTCCCCTTCCTAGGTGTGCACTTCACCCGCGGTGTATATGACGAGGTACATGTAGGACCGAACGCGGTGCCGGCGTTAGCGCGGGAAGGCTACGACTGGAAAACATTTTCATTCAAAGACACTATGGACTCACTACGCTGGCCAGGCGCATCAACTCTAGTCAAAAAATATTGGAAGATGGGTGCCGCGGAAATCGGCGCCTCGTTGATCAAGCCGTTGTATCTGAAGCAATCCAAGGCCTACCTTCCAGAACTCAAATCAGCAGATCTCGTCAGCAAAGGCAAAGCCGGAGTACGTGCGCAAGCGTGGAGCAAAGACGGTTCGCTGCTTGACGATTTTGCCGTGGACCAGGTTGGCCCGGTGACTGTGCTGCGCAATGCGCCTTCGCCAGCCGCCACCTCAGCGATGGCCATTGCTGACTATGTGCTTGAGCACTACCCCGTAGGCCGTCCACGATAAAAGTGTCGCCTTAGACGTTGATGTAGTCCGCGCACCAAGGTCCTAGCTGGTTCGCACATTGGTCTCGACGTCACCTTCCTAGCTTTGAGATTTACACACCCGAGATTCTCTCGTTTTCCATGTATTTCCTGTCTTCCGCACGTTGAGCTACATATTCTGGGTACGGGCATGTCCTAGCTAAGTTCATGCTCAAAAACTTCTCCCCTGTGCGGGAGCTTCCTTGGGGGATGTAATGAGCGTGGCGCAATTGAAAAGTCGTGAAGCCAGAGAACGTCGCGCTACGAGAAATTCTCGTTTCTGGGTAGCACTCGCTGCCCTTGCCGGACTGCTACTCTCCTTGTTGACGGTCGCGCCAGCGCACGCCGCCGAGCAGTGTGGTCCCCAGGACAATGCCATTGTCTGCGAAAATTCTAAACCTGGGTCACCGTGGACCGAATGGGATATCGACGGAGCCGGGGATGACTCAATCCAAGGATTTGCCGCTGATATCAGTGTGAATGTCGGAGATCCTATCGATTTTAAGATTGACACCGATGCCTCCGCATACTCCATCGATATTTACCGTACCGGCTGGTATCAAGGTCTCGGCGCACGGAAAATCACCTCTATTTCGCCCAGCGCTCAGCTTCCGCAGATCCAGCCCGAATGCTTGACGGATGTAGCTACCGAACTGACCGACTGCGGCACATGGGGTATCTCGGCAACCTGGAATGTCCCAAGTGATGCGGTATCGGGCGTGTACCTGGCAAAACTCACCCGCACCGACACCGGGGATTCAAGCCACATCACCTTTATCGTGCGCAATGAATCCAGCACCTCTCAGGTGCTTTTCCAAACTTCTGACCCCACCTGGCACGCATATAACCTCTACGGTGGTTCAGATTTCTATTCCGGAGCAGACAACGGCCGCGCTTTTAAGATCAGCTACAACAGGCCCTTCGCGACACGTGATGGAATTGAAGCCAGAGATTTCTATTTTGGGGCCGAATACCCAATGGTCCGATTCCTGGAACGCAATGGATACGACGTCAGCTATTTCTCCGGTGTTGACACCGACAGGCATGGAGACCTGCTCACCAACCATAATGTCTTCCTTTCCGTAGGCCATGACGAATACTGGTCCGGCGCCCAACGCAGCAATGTAGAAGCCGCCCGGGATGCAGGGGTGAACTTGCAGTTCCTTTCTGGTAACGAGGTGTACTGGCGTACCCGGTATGAGCCTTCAACTACCGGAGGAAATGATTACCGGACGTTAGTCAGTTACAAAGAGACCTGGTCCAATTCCAAGATTGATCCTTCCTCCCAATGGACGGGCACTTGGCGCGATCCGCGCTTTGCATCTCAAGAACAAGGCGGAGGTCTTCCCGAAAATGGGTTAACTGGCACCGCCTACGTGGTGAACAGTGGAGATCTCCCGGTCACGGTGAACGCACAAGAAGGAAAAATGCGCCTCTGGCGCGATACCTCTCTGGACAGCCAAACGGCGGGCAGCAAAACTGAACTTGCTCCGCATACCGTAGGTTATGAATCCAATGAAGACTTGCCCAACGGTTTCAGGCCGCCAGGGCTCATCCACCTGTCCACTACCACCGGGAACATTCCAGAATATTTGCAGGACTTCGGCAATCAAGTAGCCCCGGGGTCCACCACGCACCACACCACTCTGTATAAGGCAGCAAGCGGAGCTTCGGTCTTTTCCGCCGGTTCTATTCAATGGACCTGGGGACTTGATCAATGGCACGACGGTAATGGCGCGCCAGAAGATCCACGGATGCAACAAGCTCAGCTGAATCTGTTGGCAGACATGGACGCCTTACCTGCAACGCTTATGAGCAATCTAGAATTTCCGGACGCTCCCAAAGATCTTCAGGCTCCCTCGGTTCAGGTAACCTCGGCACCGGCGAGCGCGGTTTCCTTTGGCGAAATGGTCAGTGTAGAAGGCACCGCCAGTGACGTGCAGGGACAGGTCGCTGCGGTTGAGTATTCCTTTGACTCAGGACTTTCCTGGCAGCTAGCCCAAGGCACCACACAATGGTCAATTAACACGGTTCAACTCGGATCCGGTGAAAATGATCTGCTCGTCCGTTCGGTTGACGATTCTGCCAACTACCCCGCAGAGGCAACCCCTGTACCTTTCGAAGTAAAAGGACCATATAGCGCCTTCGGCCAACAAGAGCCTAAGACCAAGGATTCCGGGGACGGTTCCTCGGTGGAGCTGGGGTTGCGGTTTACTGCTGCGTCCGAGGGCTATGTCACCGGTGTCAGGTACTACAAGAGTGCTGCAAACACCGGTAATCATACCGGTACGCTGTGGAGCCTGAACGGCACCGAATTGGCGACAACCACTTTTAGCAATGAAAGCAGCACCGGCTGGCAAACCGCGTCATTCAGCGAGCCGGTAGAGGCACACGCCGGTGATGAATTTGTTGTCTCTTACTACGCACCTAACGGACACTACTCCGTGGCCGTCCAAGATTTCGCCTACCGTGGTGTTGATTGGTCTCCGGTGAAGGTTGCCGGCGGTTTTGGCACACCTTCAGCAGGTCTTTACAGTAGCTCTGCAGGTTTCCCTACTACTGCGTGGGACCGTAGCAACTACTACGTGGATGCGGTCTTTGAAACTGGCGCATCCATAGTACTCAGTGCCTATGGTCAGTCACCTATCCCGACAGCCAATAGCGTGCCGGTGACCGCGTCCATAGGTGCCACTCTTTCCAAACAAAGTGATCCGTCTTCTGTCAGCCTCAAGGTTCAGGACTCTTCCGGACAGAATGTTTCCGGCACCACCAGCTACAACCAGACCACGCGGCGGGCCACCTTCCAGCCGGAGGAACCACTAGCTGAGAGTGGCAGCTACACGGTCACCCTGAGCGCCACAGACTTGACCGGAAATCCGGTGGACCGCGGCAATACGTGGACTTTCAATACTGTACTGCCGGTACCCACAGATCCGGCTGCTTGTCCGTGCGGCCTGTACAACTACCAAGATATCCCCGCACAGCCTGTAGTTAATGACGGGAAGCCGGTTACTCTAGGCACCAGGTTCTCCGCGGATACTGACGGTGTGCTCAACGGGTTGAAGTTCTACCGGTCTCCCGGTGAAACAGGCACACACACCGGATGGCTCTATTCATCCAATGGCAACACCATTGCCCAGGTTCAATTTCCTGATGACTCGGCCACCGGCTGGCAGTATGCCGCCTTTGATTCGCCGGTCAGTATCCAAGCAAATACTGAATATGTTGCTGCCTACCGAAGTAATGGAATCTATCCAGTAACTCCCGGAGGGCTTGGCCAGCCTGTGCAGGCTGGACCACTTCGTACTACGAGCAATGCGGGGCACTACAGCTACGCCGAGGAATTCCCTGGATCTATGGTCTCAGCAAGTTATCTCGTTGACGTCAGTTTCACGGCTCGGGGCAATCCTGTCAGCATTACCGGTCAAACACCTGCCAAGGGCGCAAATGATGTGTCGGTGGATACTGAAATCTCCGCAACCTTCAGCGAATCTCTGGAACCAGGCGCCACCTTGGAAGTCAGTACTGCCCAAGGAAGTATTTCAGGTACCTCCATACTCGCTGCGTCCGGTAATTTACTGACCTTCACCCCGGATGCTGCACTGCCCGAAGCCACCGTAGTGAGTGTTAAGGCCACCGGTATTGTGGGCGCAGAATCTGGTGAAGTTTCGCTGCCTTCGTGGACGTTTAGGACGGCGGGCCAAGGCCCAGCCTTAAACACCTTCCTTGAAGATCAGCAGCCGGCCCAACTTGATCCTTCCGATAACGCTCCGGTGGAGCTCGGTCTGAAATTCAGTGCGCAAAAAGATATTCAAGTGCACGCGCTGCGCTACTACCAGGGTCCTGCGGGGCACGGTGAGCATTCAGGCTCTATCTGGGATTCCACTGGTGCAAAACTGGCCACCGCGACATTTGCACAAACCACACAGCAAGGGTGGCAGACTGCCTACCTGGACAGCCCAGTTACCATGACCCAAGGCAGTGAATTCACCATTTCTTATCAGGCCCCGTCAGGAGGCTACGTCTTTACCTCCGCGGACTTCGCCAATGGAAAAGCAAACGCTGAGCTTTCACTGACTGGTTCTAATGGGCTCTTCACCTATGGTTCAGGAAGTGTCCCAGCCAGTTCGTGGAATAGCAGTAACTATTTCGTGGACTTGGCCTATACGGTCAGCACTCCAGGTGGATCTGCCGAGCCTACCGAGTCGGCTACTCCTACCAGTCCCACCGCAACTCCTACCGAATCGGTGCAAGCTCTTGAGGTGACCGGATTTGTGCCGGGCGCCCAGTCGTCAGGGGTCGGGACTGCTGCAGCTATTTCCGTGAGCTTCAATCAGCAGATCGATGCTTCGGCAACTCTTACGGTATCTACCGGGGACACGACCATTGCCGGCACTACCGCAATCAGTACTGATGGCAATACCCTGGCATTCACTGCTACCGAGCCACTGCCAGCAGACGCGATCATGACCGTGACGCCAGCGAACATCAGCTCCCCGGGCTCACCGGAATTCAAAGTCGCTCCGTGGTCATTCCGCACCGCACCATTGGCACCTGATGATCCGTTGGCCTGCCCCTGTGGTTTATTCGGCAATACCGACACCCCAACGGTGGCAGCAATACATGATGGAGTACCGGTAACTCTGGGCACTCGGTTCTCTGCGGATACTGCAGGAGAAATCCTCGGAATGGAATTCTTCCGTAGCGTCGGCGAAACCGGGGCGCACAATGGCTGGCTCTACTCCACCACCGGTGAAGTTATTGCCGAGCTAGTCTTCCCTGATGTTCCGGTGTCCGGATGGCAGTATGCTGCATTTGATTCGCCAGTACCTATTGATCCCAATAATGAATATGTTGCAGCGTATCGAAGCAACGGCGTCTACCCAGCCTCACCAGGTCTATTGGGGAACGCATTACAGGTTGGCCCGTTAAAGACCAGCGGATCCGCCGGCCACTACGGTTACAACCAAGGCTTCCCCGCCTCCATGGTTTCCACCAGTTATCTCGTGGATGTGAGGTTTAAACCAGCGGCAGAACCGATCGCGCTCACTGACAGATCGCCGAGTGCTGGTGCCAGTGATGTCGCAGTAGACAGCGACATCACACTGAACTTCAGTCAAGCAGTGAGTGGCGAAGCAATAATCGCGGTGAGTGCTGGCGCCACTTTGGTTGACGGCACCACCCTCATCTCCAACGGGAATAAGACGCTGACTTTCAGCCCAACGGCTCCGCTACCCGAAGCCAGCGTGATTACAGTGGATACGGTTAATCTCCTAGGTGCGGGAAGCACCCAAGAAGTTTTTGCTCCATGGACTTTCTCCACCGTGGGTATCACTACACCCACGGTCTCCTTCCTCGGGCTGAATGAAACGCCAACTGTGCTGGATCCAGGCGATACCGCAGCGGTTGAATTGGGTATGCGCATGGTGGCGGAAACAGACGTACGTCTCCACGCCCTTCGCTATTACCAAGGACCCGGAGGCATCGGCTCTCACACCGGTACCGTTTGGGATTCCTCCGGTACTCAATTGGCTACCGCCAGCTTTGAATCGACTAGTGAACAAGGGTGGCATACCGCCTATTTGAGCACCGCCGTGGAAATCTCTGAAGGCACGGAGTTCACCGTTTCCTACCATGCGCCAAATGGTGGTTACGTGCATACTCCTGCGCAATTCGCGGATGGAAAATCTAATGGTGAACTGCGGTTGGAAGGTTCAAATGGCGTCTTCCGCTACGGGAACACTAGTAAACCCGGCAGTTCCTGGAACAGTAGCAACTACTTTGTGGACGTGCTCTACGAAGTTTCACAAGCTGACCCGACTGCGGGTCTAACACCCGAACCAAGCCCTCCAGTTCAGTCGGACAGCACGGCTGACACCGGAACTACGGAAACCCCACAGACACTAGACAGTGATTCTGTAGCTACAGAACCGGTGGCAAGTCCCACGGAATCATCTGCCAGCCGGGCAGCACAGGACGCGGAGGTGGCAAGTGAAGAGCCGTCCACGGTGGCACCTACGCCCTGATCACCGAGCCGATACCACCGGCTTAACCAGTGGTACGCACTACCGACGGTGACCACGCATCTTTGATAAATAGCTTGCGTTCGGAGTTGGTGGAGGCCAAGATGCTGTAGACATCACTGTCGCCCGCACTTCCGGTGCGTGGCATGCCGAAAATCAATGTCTGCGAATCCAGCCATTCCAGCTGATCATCAAATCCTTGTTCCAGCGGGAGGATGATTTCCCTCTGCGTCGTAAGATCTAGGACGGCAATATCCCAATGCGCCAGCCCACTCTGAGCCCGGCGTTTTTTGTAAGCCACTTTGGAATGATCCGGCGCAACGGATGGGCACTCAGCATTCTGGATGACGGAGTTCATCCGGCGCTCTTCCAAGTTCCCCTCCACCATCCACGTCTTATCTGCGGAAGCCACAGTGGCGTAGAACTTGTTTTCAGAAACAAAAGTTACGCCCCAAACGTTGCGGTCTACAGCTGTCAGTTCATGCCCATCAATGAAAATCGAGTAATCTTCAAGGTTTCCGAAGTCCTCCCCCTGCACGGACTTGATGACAGTCTCCGTAGAGAAACTGTCGGCGGCATAGGAATGCCCGGTGACAAATGCGGTGGTGGCTACCAGCCCTCCCTCGGAGATTCGTGTTCTGCTGGGAACTCCGGGCAACGGCCATTCAGCGATAGTATTTGCTTGCGCGTCAAGGATCCGCGTTTCAAAGGTTGTCGGGATTCCGCGCTGAGTGCGCATACAGGAAATATATTCGGTCGTCGCGTCGACCCTGTCACAGGCGGTCTGAGATAGTTCCCGAGGTCCTTGCGGCTCTGCGATAGCTACCGAGGCAATCTGCCCATAGCCTTCACCCATGGCGGTGTTGCGAAAGACTATTCGATTTCCGTCATGTAATTTATCGGTGATCTGGGCTGCGGATGCCCCGGTGGTCCGTGCTTGATAGCGTCCAAAGGCTTGCACCGCGTAGACCGTTACAGAACCAAGTGCTAGTACCGCAACGATTGCCAGGATGAGCCACCTGGTTTGAGCCGACATGCCGGCCGCCTGCTTAGTCATGAAGTTAGTGTACTTTCAGGTTCCCGGTGTTTGGACAGCAAGAGCCGACATGCCGGCCGCCTGCTTAGTCATGAAGTTAGTGTACTTTTAGGTTCCCGGTGTTTGGACAGCAAGAGCCGCCAGGCCACCGGCACCAACAGTAGTAGCAGCGCTGCGGCGATCAGCATGGCGGTGGTGCTGCCAAGGAGAATCCACAGCACTCCGAACCCGGTAGAGGCAAATAATCTCGCCACAGCTACCACCGTCTGGGCGGCTCCGATGGCCGTCGACGTTGCTCCAGTCGGTGCCAGTTGGCCTGCAAGCGCCGCTAAAACACCATCCGTAGCAGCATAGAAAGTACCCAGAAGCGCCAGTGCACAGATGAGGAAGAGCAAGGAACCGCCGGCCCCGGCACAAATATATGCCAAGGCGAGGGCTAAATGCCCAAGGACAAAGACCCCTGCACGGGATGTCTTATCTGCAATTCTTCCCAAAGGAACAGCAAAAATGAGGAAGAACAAGTTGGCTCCCACAAAAAGGAGCGGGAACCACATTGCCTCCAGCTGCCCATGTTCCATCAGCGCCAGATAAACGAAACCATCACCGATGGTCAGGAGTCCAAGGAAACCAGCGGCTAGCAGCACCTTTCCCAACGGCCCACGCACCAGCTCTCGGATTTTCGGCCACGGAACACTGCTGGTGCTTTCTTCACCGCGGTCTTCAGCAGCTTCATGCTGAACGAGTTTCCGGTTGGGCACCAGCAGTGCCAAGACCGCTACACCCAATACTGCGGCAGCCAACGACACCACAAAGACCATCCGGTAGTCCCCCGGAACCAGCATGAGCACCACAAACGCTAGCAGCGGGCCGACAGTAGCGCCCACCGTATCTAACAGCCTGTGTAGCCCGAAGGACCTGGCTAAATGCTCGGGTTGCGAAGCTTGCTGAATCATTGCGTCACGCGGTGCGGTACGGATCCCCTTACCAATGCGGTCTAATCCAATGACCGCAAGGATTCCGCCAAATCCTGTGGCAAACAATAATCCAACACGAGCAGCCATGGACAACCCGTAACCTGCTGCGGCAATCGGTTTGGGTTTGTTGCTGCGATCAGCGGCATATCCTGCTCCGATGCGGACCACGGAGCTAATGGACTGGTTCATTCCCTCGAAGAAGCCATAGGCAACCATGGAGAGACCCAGTGCGCCGGTAATATAAAGCGGTAGAACTGCGGCCACGGATTCTGAGGAAATATCAGTCAGCATACTGACTATTCCCAGAGCAATGACCGTCGGAGAGGCTTTGAACGCCACGGTTTTTGCACGGTTCGCACCAGAGGCTTTACGCGAGGTCCAGTCCGCGAGGCTCAGATACACTCGCTACTCCTGGATTTCAAATACTCCGGCTGCAACGATTGACGTTGCCCCGGTAGGTAGTTGGCGAATCGTTACCGTCGTAGAGTCCTCACCAAAAGACCCCAGCAATTGAGTCACACCGGTGACCGGTTCACTTTGCGTAGTCAGCCAGTGCTGCTTCTCGAAGTGCTCAGAATAGAAGGAAAGAACCTCATCTACGCTCGCGCTGCTACGACCTTCGACTCCGACAAAAACCAGCTGTTCCTGCTTCTCTACCGAAGACTGAACGATAGTTGTGGATTTGGGCACCGGTACCGCGTCTTTGGGAAATTCTTTGGTCAGTTTGCCGGTGGACACACCGGTTTTTGGAGCCTTCTTTAATACGGGTTGACGTTCCGGTGTATCCGGCAGTTTGAATTGCGAAGCCTTGGGTTGTTCGGGTACTTCCAACCGCGATTCCGAAGCGCTAGGTTTCGGGTCCCAACTTGGACGGGTAGCCTCAGCTTTGGGTTCGCCAGACTTTTTCTCTTCAGTCTTTGGTTTCATCGGATCAGAATCTTTGCCGGTTGCGGACGGGCTCGCGGATGCTTGAGCGGACGCAGCAGATGAAGCCGTGGGAGCGGTGGACAAGTGAGTTTGCGCAGTGTCAGCGGACGGGTCAGCAGTAGGAGTAGACCCGCCGAAATCCAGGGCGAGCGCGACCACCAGCAATATCGCGGCGGCGCCCAGCACTATAGACACAAGTATTTTGCTTTTCATATTTCCCCCATTAGTTATCATGCTCCCCCAGGATCACGAGATAACCTGCTCACTAGGCTATACCTCGGCCTGTAGAGATATAAGCGCAATAGGTCCGGAGACATACTCGATATTTACTTGGCAGGACTCGGGTAAACAGTGGGTTGCACTTCCCTTCTGCGTTGATCAATTTTTCTCGCTGAATACAGAACTATGCTCGGAAGATAGAGGCATACGGCATTGGGGTCCGTAGGCTCAACGGTTCGTGTTGAACCGAATTCTTGGGGGAAATTCATGACTCACATCGAGCGAAGTGCCGATGTGTCGCCTTTAGCGACCATTGGCAATGAGAGCAGCGTTTGGCACCTGGCACAGGTTCGCGAAGGTGCTGTTCTCGGAGAAAACTGCAACATTGGACGAGGCGCTTACATTGGTCCCGATGTTGTTCTGGGTGATAACTGCAAGGTGCAAAATTATGCGCTGGTTTATGAGCCGGCGTCGCTGGCTGATGGGGTCTTTATTGGCCCTGCCGCGGTACTGACCAATGACCTCTTTCCACGCGCCATCAATCCTGATGGAACCCGCAAGGGAAATGAGGACTGGGAGGCAGTCGCAGTCACCATAGAACAGGGCGCCTCCATCGGAGCGCGTGCCGTCTGCATTGCACCAGTGCATATCGGAGCTTGGGCCATGGTGGCCGCCGGCGCGGTAGTCAACCGGGATGTCCCGGCCCATGCACTGGTAGTTGGCGTGCCAGCACGGCAGATTGGCTGGGTAGGCACGGCCGGCCACCGACTGGAATTCACCGATGGCTCCTGGCAGTGCCCTGCCACCGGTGAACGCTATGACCACCTCGGCTCCGATTTCACGGTTCCGGCCTAACCGGCCACTGGTATCTCCCGCACTTTCCACCATTCCAAAGCCCGCGCTGTCTTCGACCGGGTTTGGTGGTGCTTACACATCTTTCAAGGAAAATCATGACTGCCACAAATCAACGCGTGGATCTGGCCGGAATAGTGGTGGATCTACTCACTCAAACGGACGCCGTCAATAAAATCATTGGCCACGCACGCCAGTCCAAACAATCACCGGACGCCGCACTGTCACCGTTATCGGTAGTTTCAGCAAATCTGGACCATATCGTGCAGTTTGGTCACGGAAGCCGTTGGCAAGGGGTGCTGGGTGACTCCCTGCATCCCAGTAGGCCGCTGCGCTACATGCCAGAAGCACCCTCCCCCTTTGATGCACCGCCAATGTTATGGCTGAACCTCATCGATGGGGCACCGTTAGTCATGCGCACCAAACAATTGACCGGAAAGCTCTGGCCAAGGCTCGCTGGAAGCGATCTGATTGGCCCCATCCTCGATGAAGCCGAAGTTCATGGACTGCGTGTGGGATTCCTTGGTGGCCAGCCTAAAATTCAAGCCGAGCTCGCCACACAGCTAGCCGAACAACGACCCAATCTGCGCGTCTCAGGATTCTGGTCCCCGGAGCGCAATGAGATTGAAAACGAAACTCTCTCGATGCAATTAGTGGGCGCCATTCGTGAAAGTAACACCGACATTCTCGTAGTCGGGCTGGGTAAGCCACGTCAAGAACTGTGGATGGCATCTTACGGATCATTGACCGGAGCCAGTGTTCTTTTAGCCTTTGGCGCTGTGGTAGATTTTCTGGCCGGAACCGTACAACGTGCACCTGGATGGGTGGCTACTTCTGGGCTGGAATGGGCGTGGAGACTAAGTCTTGAACCTCGCCGGCTGGCACAGCGCTACCTCGTGGATGATCCTCCGGGATTGCTGACGCTGCAACGGGCAAGCAAGCTCATCTCCCCCACGCAGGCAAGTCCGCTGGTGCAAAAACCTGCCCGCAAATTCCCGAGATTACAGCCACCAGGTGAGGGAAGGTTCGTTGCTGGGAAAGCTCCGGTGGATGTTTCGGTCATCGCAGTGACCTACAACAACGCCGACTCAGTTGAGCAGCTAATTTCCTCGTTACGTGATGAAGCTTCGGGGCTACGGCTGCGAATAGTCATTGCAGATAACGGCTCGGTGGACAGTACGGTACATCTGTTGGAAAAGCATAATGATGTCATCGTGGTCCCTACCGGTTCCAATCTTGGCTATGCTGGCGGGATCAATGCAGCGAGGCCATATACCGGCGACTGCGAAGCGGTGTTGATCCTCAATCCTGATCTTTATGTCAGTCCCGGATCTATCCAGCGACTGCTGAACAGAATGTGGCTCTCGCAGGCAGGGATTGTTGTCCCACGCCTCCTGGAAGAAGACGGAACCACCTACACGTCCTTGCGCCGTGAACCAACTGTGCTTCGCGCGACTGGTGATGCACTGTTCGGCGAGCGCGTCTCACGACGCCCAGGTTGGGGTTCAGAAATTGAATACAATCTTGAAAGCTACGCCCATCCGCATCAAATTGATTGGGCCACCGGAGCGGCACTGCTCATCGATTCAGCATTAGCCAAAGAACTCGGCCCCTGGGATGAGCAGTTCTTCCTCTACTCGGAAGAAACCGACTACTTCAAGCGTGCCAGGCTGGCCGGAGCACGGGTCTGGTATGAACCGGAGTCTTCAATGACCCATCAAATGGGCGGATCCGGAGCCTCGGTGCAGCTGGAGACCCTCATGGCTGTGAACCGCATCAGGTATGCACGTAAGCAGCAGCCTGCGCGCACCGCCACAATGTTCCAGAACGCCGTCATAGGACACGAAGTCTTGCGTTCCTGGAAGCCACAACGCGGTGGTGTGCTGCGCGCAGTAGCCACTGAACGCTCCTGGTCAAGCCTGCTGGCGGCTACCCACGGGAGCAAACCTCATGATGGTTTCCCCCTCGGTACGGTGATTATCCCCGCACACAACGAGGCGGCCGTCATTGCCCAGACGTTAGAACCTCTGCAACCGCTTGCCGAGCAAGGACTGGTCCAGGTCATTGTTTCCTGCAATGGGTGCACCGACGACACCGCTCAGGTTGCCCGGCTTTTTTCCGGGGTGAAAGTCATTGAGATATCTACGCCGTCAAAGGTGGCGGCGTTGAACGCGGCAGAAGAAATAGCCAAAGGATATCCAAGACTGTATTTGGACGCAGACATCATCATCACTGCCTCAGCCCTGAGAATGGTCTTTGAACACCTTGGGGAACGCGGCGCACTTTCGGCAAGACCGGCATTCACCTATGACACGGCAGGAGCCTCCAGCATCGTAAGGGCCTTCTACCGGGCACGGCGCCGGTTACCAGGCACCAACGATGCTCTATGGGGTGCCGGCGCGTATGGCCTAAGCCAGACCGGACGAGCACGATTCACGCAGTTCCCCGCGGTAGTCGCCGATGATCTATTTATTGATCAATTGTTCGGGGCTCAGGAGAAAACCGTGCTCCCCACAATTCCTGTGCAGGTCAAAACCCCGCGCACCGTCGGGTCCCTGCTTGCCATACTGCGCAGGAACTACCGCGGACAGCAGGAGCTACTGCGCCAAGACCAAGCAACGTCCACCACCCGGTCAACACTCGGCCAATTAGCGAGGTCTATTTCAGGGCCAATCTCTGCCTGGGATGCGTTGGTATATGCCGGCATGGTTACCGTAGCCCGTAGAAGCAAAAAACCTGTCGCCACCGGTGCAGGGGTTTTCTGGGAACGAGATGATTCAAGCCGCCGGGCGGCTTAGTACCCAGCAAAAGCTGACTGCGTGATCTGGCATGGTCTGCTTCTCTTCAACGGTTCGCTGACAAACCATCACAGAAACTAAGATCATCTACTAGTAAATATAGGTTGGAATCACCGGCAGACGCCGGTGATTCCAACCTATATATTCGCTGCACTCCTGCCTCGTGCTTGGCTCGAGTTCTGCTGACCGCCGGCAGCTACGTGACCCATCGTCTTGAAGTTAAGCCTCCCGGCGCAATAAATCCTCGGGCCGAGTCAGCCTAGAGGAACCCGGTTTATTATTTGGCCACACAGTTGGTGACGGGCACCTTGTAAATATGGATGGTATTGCCGTCGGCGAAGTGGTCATCGAAGATTCCCTCCGTAGCCTTTAGGCTTCTGTTTTCATTGAGCACTTCTACATCAGTTGAACCCACACATTGCAGTGTGAATGATGCCTTCTGCTTGGTAGGTTGCGCTGACCCGGCAAGTACGTAAAAGTGATCCTCGTAAGATTTCACTCGAACGTTGACTGCACCCTCGGCACTGAGTACCCCCTCGGCAGTGACCGAATTCAGTGCCGGAGCCAAACGTGAAACTTGGTCGTTAATCCGTGCAACGGCTGAGCTGTTGTCCTCGCCGCAGTCACGCAGGACGTGTTGCGAGGCGCATTGTCCAGAAAAACTATGATTGAAATACACTATGCCTCGGGCTCCCGCGATGAGGCTCTGCCACACTGCTGCACGGATTTGTGCGGGGGTTACCGTAGGTAATTTCTCGTCGCTAAAGGGACGACCCAACTCTACAAACCCCCATACAGGTTTACTGCCCGCAGGCTGAATATAGTCCCGGATCTGCTTTACCGTATGTCCATAGTTAGCCGCGAGCCGGCATTCGGACACGGTTAAATCTCGTGGCTCTTCAAAGCGTGTTCCACCCTCGGTCTTGTGACAAATATTGGGATCGGTAAACCAGTAGTTATCTGCCGATACCACGTCGGCATAAGTACTGGTGAAATGTGTTCCGACTTCATCATCACCCCAGAAGGTCACGCCTTTGCCGAAGTTCGCGTAGACCATTGTTCCTGCTGGCGCTTTCTCTAAAGACTCCGCCAATACTGTATAACCACACCGGCTCTCTTCTGGCTCGCAGATAGGGGCCTCTCCTGGCCAAGCTCCCGTCCATACTCCCTCGCCGGATTTACCCCACATATCCACCTCGTCGGGTAGAACAAAACCGTTGAGGCCTGGTTGGGGCGTACCGCTTAGTACATACGATCCGACGTCATGTGCAAACTTTGGATTGGATTCAGGGGTTAGTTCAACATAGGTATTGATGCCGAAGGAGCGATCAGTCACCGCATCTTGTGCATCCATCAGACTTTCATGCCACACCGCAAGCGGAAAATAAGACGGATCATCGGGTAAAGAATCAACAAATTCACCATAATAAGCGGACCCCCCATCGTTGGCGGTAGTGTCGAAGGTTTGCTCAGCGACTCCCACCGCGTTGGTGCATCCTGCTATAAGAGATCCGGCCAACAAGATGAAACCTAGCTTGCCTACTTTGCGTAGTTGTTGATTTCTCTTGGAGGTGCACAGTTCTACGTCCAAGTTGTGCAATGTCTTTGTCATGACCAGCCCGTCTTTCGGAGAACTATTTCATGTGCCGTCGCGGCCGCCATAATGGTCAGGAACGCCAGTAAAAGAAGTGCCCATTTGGTGCGTGGCAGTATCTGAACGGGGACCACTGCTTCAGGGTAAATGTCGGTAATAATATGTGCACTGCGTTTCACGTTCATTTGCTGTTGCGGTTCCTCGGCCAGAGCGGTCAGTTCGGTCATCGTTTGATCCATGGTCGATAACACCTCTTCCGCTGACGAGGCGAGCACTTCAACGGTGATCGTTGCTTCTCTCTGGTAGGTCTGCCATTGCCCGCCAGCGTTGGGTACACGTACCAGTTCCCCACTGCGCACACCGGTGCCATAAATGGGAGCAGTGACTGGTTCAATAGTCGATGGCCCATGTATTCCGGTGTACGTTTCTTTCACTAAGGCAGCAAAAGGTATCAGATCCCGCGCATCGGTGCGCAGGGAGTTTCCTCCTACCGCGCTGGATGGTGGCAGGAATACCAAATCCTGCTGCGTCCAATAAGTGCCAGGCGCTTGCCTGATTGCTTGGGCAACGGGCAGTGCGAGCACAACTATTAACACCGCAGCGGCAGCAGCAAACATCCGCGCCTTTTTAGGACCAATGCTAGGAACCGCCATTTTCGGGTGTAGACGTTCGGAATCCTTGGACAACCTCCAATACGCCGCACTAATCCCGAGCACTAAGAAGAGCACGCCGGGCGCCTGAGGGAACGAGAAACTGTCAAAGAATGCCATCAGCGTGGCGCTGGAAATTATCGAGGCGGCCAGGCCCACGCCCAAATGATTATTTAGCGATTCCTCGCCAGTGCTTCTGCCTGCAATGGCGCAGTAGACCCCTGTAGCGAGCAACGCGACAAATGCGAATGCACCGACAATTCCGATTTCCAATACCAGTAACAGCAGCTGATTATCCAGGATTCGGTAGCTGGGCAAGAAGGTGCCAAAACCACGTCCAAAAAACGGGTTTGTACTAAATACTTGGAAAGCGAAGTCCCAGCTTCCTGTGCGGGATTCCACACTGGAATCACCGCCCTCAAACATTTCCATGATGGCGCGTAAGACCGAAGGAAGAGCGATCATCACCGCGCCGGCTCCGGCAATTCCCAGCAACACGACTCTGCGGCGCAAACGCGCATTCCAGAAGGGCATCATGGCAAGTATCCCCAGCGCCAGGCCGATTAGTGCCGAGCGCGTCAAGGAAACAAATGAAACACCCACCAGTACTGCCACCGGAAAAAAGCGTCGGATGAACCCTAGGTTCCGGTCCCCAATGCACAGGGCAATAGCCAATGGCACCAGGCTACTGACAACTGCGGCGAATTCCAGGGCGTGCCGTGCAGTTCCCCGGGGGCGCATGAATCCGCTACGCAGATCGACGCCACCGTCAATGCTTGCCAAACCAGGCGTTGGGAATCGATCGATGAGTACCGTGCCGGTAAGGAACTGATACATGCCCAGTGATGCCACCACAGCACCGAGTACAACAAGACGTCTGCATAAGACGGCTAATCTTTCCTTGGACTGGATTCCGTCAGCGGCTACGAAGAAGGCGCCGGCAAACCCTGCCAAGCGCAAGATGCCCATATCTGCAGCGTTCTGATCCGGCTGCGGCAGATTTGAGGAGGCCGCTACGACCTCGCTGATCATCACGGCCGCGGCAAACGCTAAAAAGGTGAGGTACACCGGATTGGAGAACCTCACCCGGCTTGCAAGGCGGGTTCGATACCAGAGCCACCAGACCATAAGTCCTATCGACAGCAGGACCGCCGGTGTTCCGGCGCCGCCTAACTGCGCGATAGTTCTGTCGCTGGGGACAATGAGAAGCACTACTGCGTATACCGTCAGCCCGGTTACTGCATCGGCTTGCACTCGTGCCGGTTGCGGCAATGGCACCCATCTACGATGCTCCGAGGACTTGAGCATCTGTCAAGTTCCGTTAGCGAATCGTACAGGCTGCGCGGTCAGCCTGGCTTCGGTGACTTCAAGACGCGCAGCGATCTCGGCCGGAGGCTGCGTCATCTCCGCCGAGCCAGGATCATCGTGTTTGTCATCCGATTTCCGGCTCTTGCTCTTGGGCTTTCGTTTAGCTAAGAACTTGTCTAGTGCAGCGACGAACAATACCGTGGCGACAGACCCGCCACCAGCGGCTACCGCCATAAGTTGCAGCTGACGCTTGTTCTCAGTTTCCGCTTCGCGCGACTGAGCTAGAGTCATGGTTCCGATTTTGGCGTCTGCAGGTACCTTCAGTTCGTCCTGCAGCGTGTTCAAGGCAATCGGTACTTGCGTAGTCACCTTTTCTACCAGCGTTATTGCTTGGTCATCGGTGGGCGCCGCCACGGAAATTTGAATAATCGGCCCGGTTGAGGTGGCGTCTTGTTCAAGAGTGAATGATTGATCAGGATTCGAGCCAATAACTTCTTCTTGTGAAGCCGCCGAATTCATTGTAATTACTAAGACATTGAGTGCTTGGCCTAGTCCTCCAAGGTACAGGTATGGATTATCACCATCCTTGACCGACTTTTCTGGTGGCAATAGCACCACCGTTGATGTTGCACTGTACGTCACCGGTGTGACGGTGTATGCCCCGTACACTCCGGCTACAGTCAAAATAACTCCGAGCACGACGATGTACCACCGTCGTAAAAGACTTCGAAGCATGTCGCTTAAAACCATTTTTTCCCCCAAAAAAATGTCACAAAAGTGACTCCCCCAGTGTTGCCACGACTATTGCGTACCAAGTCCCTCTTGATGCGCGATAAGGGCAACAATCCCCATATTACGTGATTGGCGCCTCCTTTAGAGATGATAATTCGATTAAATCTATGGCGCGCTGTTCCCAGGAGTGCCCGGCCGCAAAATCTCTACGTTCTGCGATCTGTGATTCTTGCGTTGGACGAGCGATAAATTCCTGGAGCAACTCGATGACCTCACCATTGGTATTTCCAACCGCCAGATGCTCGGTGTCTAACCAGTGTGAGGAAGGAAGGTTTGTTGAGACCACAAATAGCCCTGCCGCCAAGTAGTCCAAGGTCTTCAATGGGAAACTCGCCTGGTTAAATTCCGAATTTGTATAGGGGGTGAGGCCTACCCGGCAACTGGCCAAAAATTCCGGGACCTGCGTGGGCGGAATTTCACCTACCCATTGCACACCGGGAGATTCCAGGAAATTCCGCATGCGTGTCACCCACTGCGCGTTGTTACTTTTCATCGGTCCGGCAACCCGAAGCTTTAATCCTTGATCTCGGATCTCTTCAAGCAGCCCAACGTCTAGGCGTTCGTTGAGCTGTCCCAGCACCGCGATCACCGGTTGGCGGTCACCGGCGCTAAGGTCCGAGATTTTACAACCGTTGGGCAGCAAGTTTGTTATCTGCCTCGATTGCAGTTGATCAAGCTGGGCAGCCAGATGCGGGGACACGGCAAAAACCTTATCGGCAACCGCCAGGTTCTCGTTCAAGCGTTCGGAAACACTGCCGGCAGGTAGCCCCATGAGCTGTTCACCGGCAATCCAATCATCGGTAACGTAGAGGTACTTCGTACCGGTGATCTCTGTCGGGAAGCTTGCACTAGCCGAGGAATGAATGATCAGACGCTCGGCTGGCTGCTTGGTACCGGCAACCCGCAGTAGGGTGCGTACGGTTAGTTTGTCGTAGAGTTTACGCAGCCACGGATAGCGCACGCCGACCGGAACGAAAGTCTGTATCCGGGTTATTTTCCCTGCGACCTGGTCACGGCTTGTTCCGAACAGTTTCGCTGGCCTGGAGCCATCCGTAGTCAAGGATGACTTCAGTGTTCGCGGCGGATCCACCCAAATGACTTCGGTCTGGGCAGATAATGCTGTCGCCAGCATGTGATCGGTACCCTTGATGTCATCCCAAAAGGTGCCGGCAAGGTAAATCACCTGCTGGATCGAAGTATCTGATCGGCGAGGACCAAATCTTGCGCTCACAGTATTGCTGTTAAAGTCGTCCATCACGGTTTTACGCCATAATTTCTGACGTAGACGCGCCAGTTTGTATTTTGTGAATTCCCAGGCAGCTAAACTCCAACTACCTAGTTCATTGACCAACCGGACACGATGTGTCCGCTCAGCCGTATAGAGGTCTTCCAGCGTTCGGGACAAACTTTCCAAAGAATATCGAGATTCCACCAGTCCCCTACCAAAATCTCCGAGTTTGCTCTGTCGACGCCCCGCATCAAGCAGTGGCAACAAAATCGATGTGAGGCGTTCAGTACCACCGTGGTCAGCAGTACCAACTCCGTACCAGCCTTGCCAGAAGAACTCATCGGCCGAGTCAGGTTCAAGTAGCTTCCAATAGCCTTTCTCGCCTTGAACAATCAGCGGTTTGGCGAACGCCATGGCACGCAATGCAGAGCCACCCATGCCCAGGGCAATGTCAGCAGCTGCATAGGCAGGACGCGGGTCTGCCATCTCCCCGGTCAGCACAATGCTCCCGGGGTACCGCGAGTTCACCTGTTCGGCACGTTCACTTACGGTGTCCGCGGCAGAGCCTCCGCCAATTATGGCCAAGCAAATAGGACGCTCCTCAGCAATCTGTGCGATTGTATCGATGGCCGAAAGAATTCCCTCAAGTTTCAGCTCAGGCACGAGCCGTGAAACCACCACGACCAACGGCACACCAGAGTTGATGGAATATTGCGTGCGGAATTCTCGACCAAGTTTTTGATGCACATTATTCGTATGGACGTCCACCGGCGGCTCGAGGAGCGAAACACGGTTGAATCCTCGCTCATTCCGCTCAGCCTTAATTTGCTCGGTACCCACCGTCAGCGACATGGTTCGAGGGATGAAATCGGCCACCGCCATTGACATCACCGTGGCGATACTTTTCGTCTGTTTCAAGCCGAGAGTCGCCAGAGCGCATTCCAATGCGGGAGGCCATTCAAAACCATGGACTATGTCTATCTGACGTTCGCGAACTAGCCGTCGCAGATCCGCAACGATAGCGGGAGTCGGCCTAAACCGTGGTCTTGGTGACTGAATGAATTCAAGACCCAGCTCACGTACCTTGTGTACCAGCTCGCCCTCCCACCCATAAACAATGACCTCATGGCCGCGATCACGCAACGCGCCTGCTAGCTCGATGGCGTTGAGCTGACTGCCACCCATGGCTAGGTCGTGGGGATAAATCAGGATCCTCATGTGCTCGTTTCCAAACTCTCAGTGCGTGAAATATTGCGAATCTGCCCTATTTCGTTGCGGCAGGTCAATAGCAGCAATGCCATGATCAACAAGGTCCAAATACCGGCAATGGTTAATGCCAGTAGCTGCTGCGTAATGAAGCGGGTAGCCAAATAACATCCGCCCCATGCGAAACCACCAGCTAGTAGCGGCAGGCACAGTTGTCGCAGTATTGCGCCGAATCCCACTCCGCCACCGCGTAACTGCCACAGGTACACCGGTAAGAGGATTACCACGGACACAACCGCGTAGGCGCAAGCTACTCCGACCATGCCGGCAAGCTGCGCTCCAATCCATAACGCAGGAATCAGCACGCCAAGCCCCACCAGCTGAATAACCAGCACGGTGTTGGTTCGTCCCACCACCACCAGATAGTCGTAGACCAGCTCGTTAAAAACCTTGGACAGGGCTGCAATGACCAGCCAGCTCAAAACCTGCGCGGCCGGAATCCACGGTTCCCCGTAGACCAATATGATCAACGGGTGCGCAACCGCTGACATCGCTAGAAAAGCAGGGATGGTCGCGCTGGCTAAAACCTTAGACAAGCTGGTAATGGCTTGCCTCAGTCGTAGAGGATCATGTTGTATCGCAGAAAATGCTGCGGGAGCTACTCGGCGAAGCGGTTGCGAGATGATGTTCAGCGGCCAGCTGGAAAGGTTGAATGCCAGGACATAAAAACCTAATGCGACACTTCCCAGCGCGGCACCGACGACTAATTGATCTGCATACCCGACGGCAAAAACAATGATGCTGGACCCTGCCAAGGGCAACCCAAATTTGATCAATGCGCGGGCATGGTTCCGGTTCCACCCAAATCGGTATTTCAGCGGTGAGGCTTTCAAAAACATCACCGCTGAAATCAGACCACCAGCTAACCGTCCTACGGCCAAGGCCATGGCACCCAAGCCCACTAGAGCTAAAATGACCGAGAGGATAGCTCCGACCCACACGTTGACTTGATCAATCACCATGCGCGTGCGTTCTTCAAAAGCACGTTGGAGCAAGGCCGCGGGACCTGCCACGATGCCGTTGAGCAGTACGGAGAGGATCAGTATTCTGACTACTCCCGTCGCTTCAGGATCTCCCATGAGTTCGGTGAAGCGCGGTGCCGCAAACCAGGAGATCGTGCAGAATACTGCGCTGCCGACAACGGAAAGCGTATTGACTGTCGACGCAATGAGTGCCGGTTCTGAAGGCCAACGGACTATAGCAAGGCTGACTCCGAGCTCATTAAAACTGAGCACCGCCATGAGCGCGACAAGCGCAATAGCAAAAGTACCAAATTGCTCCGGACCCAATACTCTGGCTAGAACGATACCAATGCCCAGAGTTCCTAATCTTGAAACTAGGGTATTGGCCAGGCTCCAGCTAAAAGCACTACCGGCTGAATTCGAAGCGCTAGGCGATCTTGTCCGCTTCCCGAGGTTACGCATTGGATCACAGCACCGAAATCAGCGCGTCTGTGACTCGCCGCTGCTGCTCCTCGGTGATGTGCGGGTACAGCGGCAGAGAAAGGATCCGGGCGGCAGCATGCTCGGTAACCGGGAAGTCCCCTTCTTTGTATCCCAGGTGTGCGAAGGCTTGCGTCAGGTGCACCGGATACGGGTAGTGGATTCCTGCGCCAATACCAGCAGCATTTAGCTCCGCCACCACTCGATCACGCTCTTCCACCTGCACCACATATAGGTGCCACACATCGTGGTTCCCCATGGCTTGCTGCGGCAAGGTGACTCCAGGGACCTCGGTCAGCAGTTCGTTATAGCGCGCTGCCGCTTGGCGGCGCAGCTCATTCCATCCGGCCAGGCGTTCCAGCTTGGCGCTGAGCACTACCGCTTGCACCGCATCCATCCGGGAATTGCGTCCCACAACCTCGTGCACATATTTGGTGCGGCTGCCGTGAGCCGAAAGCAATCGGACCTGCTGCGCTAACTGCGCGTCACCAGTGAGTACCGCTCCGGCGTCACCGGCAGCCCCGAGATTCTTGCCAGGGTAGAAGCTAGTGCCAGCGATATCCCCCAAGGTCCCGGCGCTACGCCCATGGCGGGTTGCGCCTTGAGCTTGGGCTGCGTCTTCGATGATCACCGCACCGCAAGCGCTGGCAATGGGAGTCAGCTCTTCAACAAAAGCGGTCTGCCCGTAGAGATGTACCGGCATGATGGCTTTAGTCTTTTCGGTAACGGCTTCGGCTACCGCCAGCGGATCAATCAGCAGGTATTCGGAATCTACGTCTACCAGCACCACGGTGGCACCGGTGAGGCTGACTGCCTCGGCGGTGGCAATGAAGGTATTTGCCGGAAGGATCACCTCATCGCCCGGCCCAATCCCGGTGGCACGGAGCGCCAGCTCCAGTGCATCGGTGCCGTTTCCCACCCCAACGCATTCTCCGGCGCCTAAGAAGCGTGCGTAGCTTTGCTCAAAGTCAGCGACCGCTGCTCCCCCAATGAAGGCGGTATTTTCGAAGATCTGTGCAAGCGATTCATTAACCTGCTGCTGTACTTCTTGCTGCTGCGCCCGCAGATCCACCAACGGAATCTGGCTGTGGGTGCTCATAGTCTTGTTACTCATGCTCTAGACCCTGTCGATTCAAGATTTGTAGACGTAATGATCTGCCGGGCTGGGTTTCCTGCCCAGATCTGCTCTGCCGGCAAGTCGCGCAGCAACGCTGATCCCATGCCGAGCACCGCACCAGCACCAATCTGTACATTTTCACGCACGGCCGAGTTAGTTCCGAGGTAAGCCTGGTGGCCCACGGTGACCCGGCCTGCCAGTTTGGCTCCGGCCGCCAACGTGCAATAGTCCTCAAGCACGTTGTCGTGGGTCAGTACTACCTGGGGCATGAGCACCGTGTGCCGCCCCATGGAGATATCGCAGGTCGCCACGCAGCCAGCGAGGATGATACTTCCGCATCCCACGCTCACCGAGCTTCCGAGTACTGCCGAGCCGTGAATGTGTGTTGCATAGCGAGAATCATCCAGACCCAGCCGGGTCACAATAGCTGCCCGGCTGCTTCCCTTCCCGGCACAGATTAATAGCTTTTCGGTACGCTCTTTGGCTAGTGCCAGTCCCCCAAGAACCCGAACTTTGCCAATGAGCGTTCCGTGCAATGCAGTGTTGTCATCAAGCAGTCCTATGACCTCATGGTCACCGGTCTGCTCGATAGATGAGATGGTTTCTCGGGCCAGTCCACTGGCTGCCACAAGCAGTATTTTTGCCATCTCACTCACCGCCGGTGGCGGCCAGCACGTTGGACAGCACGCTGGTGATCACGCGATCCTGCTCATGCTCTTCCAGCTGGTGGTAGAGCGGCAGAATCAGTGTATTTGCCGTCAGATGCTCGGTGACTGGCAGCGGAGAGACAATTCCAGAATGCCCGGCATAGGCCGGTTGCAGATGCGAGGCCATGATGCCGCGCCGGGCTGAAATACCATCTTCGGCAAGCCTTTCGAGCAGTCCCTCACGGTCCACACCAAATTGTGGGCCAAGCTCAATCCAGAATGACTGGAAGTTCGAGGTCCCATACTCCGGATCCGTCACACAACGCAGTCCCGGCACATTCGCGAAGGCTTGCTGGTAGCGGGATGCTAAGAACCGACGGCGGGCCACCATGGTGTCCAGCTTATCCAGCTGGACTAGGCCAAGGGCTGCCTGCAAATCCGTCATGCGGAAGTTGTAGCCAACTTCCTTATAGCTCTCGGCAGGTGCCAACGTGGAGTTGTGACGTTCGGCAGCCGAGACATCCATTGAATGTTCACGCAACTGACGTGCGCGTTTGGCCCATTGCATGTTGTTAGTGGTGAGCATGCCACCTTCGCCAGTGGTCAAGAGCTTGCGTGGATGGAAAGACCACGCGGACACGTCCGCGCCGGCCCCCACCGGAGCTCCACGATACGTTGATCCTGCGCCGCACGCGGCGTCTTCAATGAGAACCAGTCCCAACTCATCACAGAGCGCACGCAACGGCTGAAGATCCAGCGGCATACCGCCCTGGTCCACCACAATGAGTGCAGTAGTTTTCTCGGTCAGCACCGCACGGACGGTCTGCGCCGTGACGTTTCCAGTCAATTCCTCAACATCCGCGAACACCGGACGGGCACCGACATAGGTCGGTGCATTAGCGGTGGCCACGAAGGAAAACGAAGGGACCACCACATCGTCTCCTGCTTTGACCCCGGCGACCAGCAACGCCAGTTGCAAGGCGGTAGTGCAGCTGGACGTTGCCACCGCAAAATCCACTTGCTGATGCGCGGCGAAGGCTTCTTCAAAGGCTACTGTCCGTGGCCCCTGAGCGACCCAGCCCGAGGCAATAACCTCGGCGACTGCGTCGGTTTCGGCTGTTCCCAGCCATGGTTTCATCACACTAATGCGATTCATGATTCTTCCCCCAAAAAATCTTTGTTCGCTTATTTGGTTACGCCGACCGGCTTTTTCAAGGCCCGCCCGGCAGCTACTTCTTCACGCAACGGCTTCCACCAGTCCACGAGTTTCCGAAGACCCTCTTCCAGGCCAATCTTTGATTCAAAACCAAGATCATGCCGTGCGGCGGTGGTATCTGCCAGACGCCGGGACACCGAGTTCACAGCGCGTTCCGGGCCGTATTCGATATGCAGATCCGAATCCATGGCCTTGAGCAGAGTTTCAGCCAGTTCCTTCAGGCTGGTCTCGGTGCCGCTGGCCACGTTGTAGATGCCTTCGGATATTGGGCTGCTGGCAGCCAACAGGTTGGCCCGGGCGATATCCTCGGAAACCACAAAGTCCATGGTCTGGGATCCATCACCAAAAATTAGTGGTGGCAGACCGTCCGCTATGCGTTCCATCCAGCGCACAAGAACCTCGGTGTACGCACCGTGCACATCCATGCGCGGGCCGTAGACGTTGAAGTAACGCAACATCACGTAGTCCATGCCGTACATGGCACGGAAGGATTTGAACAAGCCTTCGTTGAAGGTCTTGGCCGCCCCGTAGAGGGTGTCGTTGTTGTACGGGTGATGGCGCTCGGTGGTCGGGAATTCCTCGGCCATGCCATACACCGACGCGCTGGACGCGGCGACAATCTTTGGTACTTTCGCTTCTACCGCCGCTTCGAGGACGTTAAAAGTTCCGTTGACCATGACATCTACCGCGAGGCGTGGTTCCTCCGCGCACTGGGTGATGCGGATAGCCGCCTGGTGGAACACCATGTCCTTGCCCGCGGTCACTTCACGCACGAGGCTGCGGTCTGCGATATCCCCCAGGATGAGGTTCACACGCCCGGTGGCCAGCGCCTTCTCGATATTGCTGCGCCGTCCGCGGACCAGGTTGTCCAGCACGTCAATCTGCTGGGCACCGGCTGCCAGTAGCTGATCCACAATTTCGGAGCCAATGGTGCCAGCTCCTCCGGTGACCAGGTAGCGTCCGCCTGCAAGGTTCTTAATATTTTCGTTCATCGTGCGTTCTCCATGACGGAAGTAGGGTTTTGTGTTGGCTGGGCTGTGGATCCTGCAGCCAAGCTTCGGCTTGCATCTTCTAAGACCTTGAGCACCCGAAGTGCCGAAGGCCCGTCGGTGGGTGCAGGCCGTGATCCACGGATGCTGGCGGCAAATTCGGCCACCATCAATCCCAATGGTTCAAATTCTGAGAGCGCCGGAGACCAGGTGTCGCCGAGCCGGTAAGAAATGGTGGCGCCCTTGCGGTTTTCCACGTCGGCGCGGATCATTTCCTGCCGGTCAAGATCCACACCGCGGTCGAAGATGGTGAGCCGCTGCTGTGGATTCAGGTCATCCCACACCAGGGTTTTTCGGCTACCACCAATAACCATCTGGCGGATCTTTGTTGGCGAAAGCCAATTGACGTTGATATGGGCCAGGACGCCGTGATCAAGTTCCATGCTCAGATACCCCACACAGGACTTGCCTGCGTTCAGCGGATCTGAGCCAAGCGCTGTGACACTGCGCGGGTTGAGCCCGCCGGGAATCACGAAATCCAGAATGGACAGATCATGCGGGGCAAGATCCCAGAACACATCAACGTCCGGCTGGACCAGCCCGAGGTTGATCCGGGTGGAGTCAATATAAAGAATGTCGCCTAGTTCGCCAGCTGCCAATAATTCGCGGATTTTCAGGACCGCAGGCGTGTAGCAGTAGGTGTGGTCAGCCATCAGGATAGTTCCGGCCGCTGCGGCGGCATCTACCATTTGCGCCCCGTGCACCGAGTTATCTGCCAGTGGTTTTTCCACGACCACGTGTTTACCGGCCGCGATGGCGGCCATGGCAATCGCATGATGGGTCCGTGCCGGGGTGGCGATGGCCACCGCGTCCACGTCATGGAATTCCAGTAGTTCATCGAGTGAACCCACCACGGCAGGTTCACCGGTCTTGCGCGCCAGTGCTTCGGCCCGGTCTAGATCCATATCGCAAATGGCCACTAGCTCCCAGTCAGTGCTCATCGCGAAGTTACGTGCCAGGTTCGGTCCCCAGTAACCTGCGCCGATGACGGCCACACGCAAGGCAGGGTGAATCAGGGTTTCGGGTGCAACGCTCATTAGTAAGCTCCATCGGGTTTGATCATGACGCGGAAGGTGCGCCAGATAATGCGCAAGTCGCTGAGCACGGTCCAGTTCTCTGCGTAATACAGATCCAGCCGTACGCTTTCCTTCCAATCCAGGTTTGAACGGCCGCTGACCTGCCACAGTCCGGTCACTCCGGGCTTGAGCAGCAGCCGGCGGTGAGTGTGTCCCTGATAGGTCTGCACCTCCGTGAATAGCGGCGGACGTGGTCCCACCACCGACATTTCACCGAGCAGCACGTTCACAAACTGCGGCAGCTCGTCCAGCGAGTGCTTACGCAGCCACCGGCCAGAGCGGGTAATACGTGGGTCGTCCTTAAGTTTGAAGAGCGGGCCGGCTCCCTCGTTCTGTTCTTGGAGTTTGGCCAGACGCGCTTCGGCATCTTCGACCATGGTGCGGAATTTGATCATCTTGAACGGGCGTCCATCTTGGCCGGCACGTTCTTGTTTGAAGAAAATCTTGCCTGGCCCATCGAGTCGGATGAGCAGCGCAATGACCAGGAACACCGGGGCAAGCCCGAGTAAGGCCAGCGAAGAAAAGACAATGTCGAAGCCGCGTTTGAAGAAATAGCGTGCGCCGGTGAACTTAGCCAGTTCAACATGGAGCAACGGCATGCCATCTACCGGGCTAGTACGTACCCGTCGGCTGGCCACACCGGTCAGCGCGGAAACCACAATGAGCTTTGTGCCGGTGCTTTCCAAACGCCAGCCAAGTTGCTGCAAGGCGGTGTTTCCGCCGGTGAGCGGGCCGGCAACGATGACCGAGTCTGCGCCCAGCCGAGCTACCTCTTGCTCAATGGAACCGGCGTCATAAGCCAGCGGAAGCGTGGGATCAGCAAGTCGGATATCCTGTTCGGCCTGCGCATCCGCAACCCCGTCCAGCAGTACTCCAACTACCCGATAGGCCGGGCCCGAACGCTTAGAAATCTGGCGGACGGCGAATGGTGTATCGGCTGGTTGCCCGTAGATCAACACGTTGCTCAACGCGTAGCCGCTGCGGCTTCGCCGGATCAGCCACTGGCGCCAGGTCCACCGGCTGGTGAGCAGGGCGGCTAAGCCTATGGGCAAGGTGATGACCAGATAGACCCGCAGATCACCGAATCCGGTCAAGCCGATCAGTGTCCCTAAAGCCCCGGCAAGAACCAGCGCGGCATAGACAAGGAATTTGTATTCCTGCATCCCCACGGCGACACTGCCTAGGGTGTGCGCCTTAAAAGATTTCAGACTCAGCATCCAGGCCATGGTCAACAGCACTGCTGTCAGCACATAGGGCCCACCTAAGGACGGTGCCAGTGGTGTACTCACCGCACCTTGCCCCATGGCCAGCGCCGGCAACGCGCTAGCAGCGCCGACGATCAATAGGTCTGTGGTGAATAGCTTACGAAGATAAGCCCGGCCGTTGGATCCTACGGTTGTGACAGTGCGAGTGGACACCGGACGCAAGGTAGTCCAAGACCCCAGTGCGTTAAGATTATTTTCGCCTAGTCGGCTGCTAATTTGCGACATTACTGTGTCCCGCCTTGCTCTGCGACATGGCATGGCAAGGGCGGGCACAATTTGGCAACACAATGTTAAACATCTATGTTTCCCCCAAGAAAGATGCAATTCCCCAATTTGAGGACGGTCCAGCCATTCCCAAATAGCTGTGTTGTCCTCGTATGTATTGAGCCTAGGATGCAATTGATCACTGCACACGAGTGGCGGAACACTCAAATGCTCCGCTGCCGGCATTCGTAAATACCCGTTTGGCACTTGGTTCCTACTCGCTCACTACTTGAATAAGTAAAAACGGGCTTAAAAGAACAGACCCCGCACCAGAGCAGAGGGGTTACTGGTGCGGGGTCTATTTCTTGCCAAGGGACCGGCGGCCGCGCTGGGGGTATATCCTTGCGGATTCACGAACCACCGGCCCCGTTTAAGGGTTGAGTCTCGCTGCCACAGCAACAGCAAGCAGTGTGGCAGGTACGCACTCGTTCGGGAAGGGTCTGGTAGGTTGCTCGTCGGCTCCCAGAATTCACATTACGCAACCAGAGCATTGCACCGCACGCGTGGTACTTACCCCAAGATTGCCCAAACCACTTGTAATTACCTAGTACCGGTACCCGCTTGGAGTCCTGCGTTATTAAGCGCAGAGCGTTCGGTAATTCCCAGCTTTGAGAACACCCGGTAGAGGTGTCCTTCAACGGTTCGCTGCGAGACGGTCAACGCCCTGGCAATCTGGGCGTTATTCCGGCCTGCACGGGCCAGCTCCACGATTTCAGCCTCGCGCGCAGTTAACTCGGTCAACGCCAAAATGCGGGCAATGTACTTGCCCGAATCCAGCCCGTGCTGTTCGAGGATTTTTGCGGTGCGCCGCAGCAGTGCACCGCATCGCCGCTGGTCTCCTGCAGCCGCGTATTGTTCGGCGGCCCGGGCCATCGCTTCGATAGCCACTAGATATTCCTCCTTGGCCAGGGCTTGCGCAGCTAAGTCTTCCAGCGGCTCGCTGTTAGCTGCGCCAAGCAATTGCATCAGCCTCGCCAGTAGCGCGGGCCGTGAGCCCTGGTGTTCGCCGGCCAGGAGGCAAAGCCGCTCGCGCTGCGGCGAATTGGCCATTTCCTCATCGCTGAGTTGCCGAGTCTGGCTGTAGAGGATTTCGCGCTCAACGAGCGGGAAATCACCGATGGATTCGCCTTCATGCGGATTGCCCAGCGCTGCGGCGAAAGCTCGCGGAAAGATACGCTGTTCAGAGGCTTCCTCGCCTAGGTATCCGGGCACCGCGGAATATCCTCCGGCCACGTCATCCACCGTTCCGAATGCCACGGCTGCGGGTACCGGAGTTCCCAAGCGCGCCAGCAGTAGCCGATATAGATTAGTAGCCACCGCCAGCACCTGTGCGGTATCAACAATCCGCAGTTCGGTCACTGCCTCGGCGATCTTCGAAATGGCAGGACGTACCCGGCTCTGCAAGAGATCACTAATTCCGTCCAGCAAGGAAACGACTCCTTGATAGTGCTGAATTGAGTTTAATTCCGTGCCGCGGTACTCATTGATGAACTGCTTTGCACGTCGATATTCGCCAAGGAACAAGAGATTCCAGCCAATACGGAAAAACACGCGCACCTCGTAGAGGGAACGTAGTTGTGTTTGTGCCTGAAGTATTTCCATGGCCGATTCAGCCAACTGAAGTGCATCCGAGCACAGTCCTTGAGAACTGTATAGGTCACTGAGTGTGATCATGGAAATGATTCGTGCCTGAATCGGCAGATCGGGATCTTCCAGGAAGTTGTGCAGCTCTTGGGCGCTAGGCCGCGGTCCCTTGGCTGAATTAACCCGAATCCACAAATCCAATACGCCGGCCCCTGCTTTTTGCAAGGCGAGAAACGCTTCCACGGCAAGTGGATCGTCTTGGCCTTCGGCCCGGCTCTCCCACGTGCCCAAGATCTTTTGCAGTTCGCTCCGATCCATACCGATGCAGGTAGTCACCTCTAGCAGGTAGGCAAAAGCCTGACCCAGTATTTCCAAGTCGGTCAGCTGATCAATCAGTCGTAGCAGCAGGGCACGAGCCGCATAGTACCGGCCCATTCCCAACAGGACTTGGGCTTCGAGCAGTGCGCCTTGTTCGTGAAGCTGCGAAAGTTTTCCCAGGGTGCATAACCGCAAAGCCAGGGCATAATCCAATGCACTTGCGGTTTCCTGTGCGATCTGAAGAACCGTCGCCGCAGGTACCGGTTCTCCGATTTCCAAACTCCACAGCACTTCCAGTGCGTTAGCCTCAATCTTCAATTTAGCGCCGGCGGTGCTCCAAAGCTCGTGCAGCTGCGCGCTTTGTTGCTCGGTCACCAATTCCCGGACCACGCGTTGCTGCATTTCAGAGCGCAAAGCAATCGCACCGTCGACGACCGCTAGGTCCCCCGCGTCAACTAATCGCCGATAGGGCAGAGAACATTCATCAAGCAGTTCCGGACGTTGCGGTCCGCCCAAGGCCAACAGCCGCAGGGTCAACTGTTCCTCCATCGGCAGATAGCGGGTCAGTTCGCGGCCTAAAGAGCGTAGCCGCGCATCAATTTCCGGCAATGGACGGGCAATGATCCATACCGGTTCGTGAACCGTTGAGTCCTTCAGTAGAGAATCGTCCTGGAACAAGATTCCTTGATCCTTGCAGGAAGCTGTATAGGCTTCCACGAAGCGCGGATTACCCCTAGTCATGCGCTCGATAATCCGCACCGATCCGTCGCTGAGCCTCCCGTCAATAATCTCTTCGGCAACTTCTCTGACGCCCCTGAGATCCAGTGGTTGCATGACGATGGTGCTGAGCGAGGCAACCTCGCTCAGTGTCCCAAGCGGCGAGTTGGCATCCAGGGTCCCAGCACCTACAGCAATGAGTTTCACAGCTGCATTTTCAATAAGCAACGACAACACAAAACAGCTTTGGGCATCCAGGTATTGTGCGTCCTCGACAAGCACAATATGGGACCGCGTTGCACGATCTGCGCTAAACAATGTCCGGTTCAGCTCGCGCAGCACAGCCACTGGCTCATCAATGCTGTCCAAGGCCCCTAAGTAAGGTGACAAGGCACCATGAGCTACAGAACTCAGAGACTCACTGCAGAATAACGTCATTACCGGGCGCTGAATGCCTGATGCTGACAACACCGCCTCCACGAGACTGGTCTTACCCATGCCAAGGCCTCCAAGAATCAACGCCCCTCCGGAGCCTGGATGACGCAATACGTGTAGCAGTTCATTGTATTCAGGTGAACTAGCGCGGCTGATTCCTCGCGGCTTGATCATCTTTGGGCTACCGTGCGTCGACTCGAGCGATCCAAAGCCGTTAGTTCTTGGCGGTTGCGCACCTGGAGCTTTGAATAAACCTGGTAAAGGTGACCCTCCACGGTACGTATCGATACACCATTAAATTTTGCTATTTCGAGGTTCGATTTTCCGCGGATCGCCAATTGAGCAATCTGAGCCTCGCGTTTAGTCAAGTCACGAACCCAACTCGGTTGCTGTTCCGCCGAATCAATTTGGCGTTCGCCCAAGGATGCATTATCCGGAGCCGAAGCTCGTTTGTACCCGTTGACAGCCTTAGACAATTTGCGTTGCTCCTTAGCGTCTAGCAAGGAAAAAAGCTCATTATGCGCCGGGGCAGCTAATAGCAGGTGGCCATGGAAGGCCAAGGTTTTCAGGGTCTGGGCCAGCACCACCCCATCTATTTCGCTGGCCGACTTTGCAAGCTGGACAAGACTCTGAGCTAACATTCCTTTGCACCGACGACTCACTACTTCAAGCTGTGGCAACGAGTCCCAGTGACCCAAACGCACGGCGAATGCCAAGGTAAGCATCTGCAGAACCTGATGTCCCTCCCCTTGGATTTGCTGCGCAAATTGCGTTAGCCGAGCCTGAGCCACGTCTTTTGAACCTAATTCAGCCAAGCTGAGAGAAGAGAAAACTTCAGACGTCCAAGTGTAGAAGTTTATTGGGGTTGACGTGTTTTGAGCTTCGCTGGGCCCATTGGCCATCAAGGTGGTAGCTTCCAGTCGCCTGCCTGAACAGGCCAAGGCATAGGTGACTACGGATTCCACGGCACAGCGAAGACTCTGATCACCTTGGTAGCTCTGTTGTTGCAGACAAGGCTCCAATACTCGCAGGGCTCCTTCGTGATCGTTGCCCAACCCGAGGAGAATTCCATGCACCGTTTGAGCGTGAGCCATCAGCAGCGGATTGAGTTGACTACCAGCGGCAAGTTTTTGCGCGCGAGACGCCGCTAATTTCCAATGTCCTGCCAAAAGCTCGGTTTGCAGGAGTAACTGTTCAATATCTGCTACGTCCTCTGGACCAAACCTGCTGACTAACGGCGCATTAAAGCGGATTGCGCGCAGCTGATCATCCACGTGTCCCGCCAAAGATGTGGCGTCAGCCTGGCGCGACTGTGCTGCCCAGCCTTTGGCTTGAATTGCCAAGGCACGTAGATGCAGAGATTCACTCATCCAATTCGAAGATCCCGCTAAAACCTCAGTACCGCCAATTACCCCTGAGCTGTTGGTCATTTCGTCTTCTGACAACAGCGACATCTGGCTGAGAACTTCAAGTTCCTGTCCAGCGAGGATCAATGGTTCACGCGCACCGGACTCGTTGATTGCCAAACGCAGCCCCTGCCAGGCGTAACCGATAGCCTCAGGTGTTGCCGACTGCCGGCCAACCAGAGTCAACGCGTTGACATGCATTTTTAAAATTCCTACACGCACCAGTGGATCAATCTGCCAGCCTGCCGGACCGTATCCGTGGCTCTGGAACTTTTCAGCCAGTGCAAGCTGGTCGGCATATTTACCGATATCTTTCAGTTCCCGCAGAGCTTCCAATGTTTGTGCGGCATCTGGATCTGGATGCAGTTGCGCAAGTCGGGTGCGGTCACTGGCTTTTGGCTTCCCACCGGCATCGGCACGCATCATCAATCCGAGCAAGGGTGTGGCTATCGCCACGCTGTTGGTAGATTCATGAAGGTACTTGACCACTCCGCGATTGAGCAGACCATCAAGTGGAGCCGTCAAACCAGAAAGATGGACGCGATCCAAAGCTACCGGGCCGCCGAGCGACAGGATGGTCAGTAGCTCTCGTTCTGCAGCAGTCATTCCCGCCGTTAATGAACTGGACAGTGACTGGATTTCTTGACCCGCCCCCAGTTCGGCCGAGCGGAGAACCCACACACCATGTTGCTGAACCAACTGGCCATTCACGCACCAACTACGGACAAGCTTCAGCATCAGTCCGCGATTACCGTTGGTCAAATAGCACAGTGTCGCCGAGCTATAGATCGAGATTTGTCCACCGAGTTCCTGCTCTAAAAACTCGTGAGTCTGCGTGCTGTCCATGCGGCTGACACGAAGCTGTTCGAGTTTTCCCGACCGAAATAAGGCAAAAAGATCACCCGGTAGATCCTGCACATGTTCGCAGATAACGACGAGTTTGATTTTGCCCATGACGGCGAGCTGGGCAAGCAATGAGCTTGATTGCTCGTCAATAAGATCCGGACGTCCAAGCATCACCAATGCAGCAGAATTCTCAAGGCAAAGAATCTTTCCCAGCCCGTGAATCAGCTCGTGGCGCGTGGCTTGCGAACCAACGTCCAACTGCGCTAGCAGAAACGACAGCACACCCAATGGCACCTTCGTGCCAAAATTGCTTCCGTTCAAGCGAATGAGTCGTGGTGCCTCGCTGAGCAAGCCAAGGCCAGCCTCGACTACTGCGCGACGACCACTGCCGGTTGGACCGGAGACCACTGCACCAGACAACTGCGGATCACTGAGGATCCTGCCAATTGTATTTGCTGGAATGTCCTTTGATTTCGTTAGAAATTTGGCATCTCCCCAGAGCCTTTGGACATTTTGAGCGTTGTTAACTGACAAAAAACGTGAATATTCCATTATTCAAACCGCCCCAATCGGTTCGTTCCCCCCAAGATTACGGTTGGAATGTTTAGATTCCACCGCGTGAATCCCATATTAGGATGGAACCGCCCGGAAATCAGCTGCTTGCCACAATAATGTTGCAATACAGGTACTAGATACTCGGTTTCCAGGTACCGTGAAGTTTTACAGGTACTCCAGTACCGAGCTGTTGACTCTGCACTAGAATCTATTTGACTTGGGGCTTTCCGAATTATTTGATTTTTCGGTCACTGAAAATCCACGGAAATATCGAGGAATATTCACTGGTCTTTCCGTCATACTCTATTTTTACTCGGTCACGTACTGTGACTTCTCAGACGCAACTTCCAGAAATTGCGTAAGCAAATCTGCCTCAGGTCGGCTGGCAAATCCGGTGGCACGTAACTTGTCCATGTTGAAGGTGCTGTGCTTTGGACGCGGCGCCAGAAATTCCTTATCGAAAGCATATTCTCGGGTGGTTGTCGGCTGCACTCTTGCCGGATCATGTCCACTGAGTTCAAAGACTCTGCGCGCAATCTGATACCAGCTCGCGGGCTCGCCGTTTCCTTGCAGGTGATAAATTCCCGGGGAACTGCCCGAATTTATTAAGTGAATGATTCCTGAGGCAAGTTCGCTGGCGAAAGTCAGCCGGCCTATCTGGTCGTCAACCACTTTCGGGTCAATCCCTTGCTCGGCCAGACGCAGCATGGTCAGCACAAAATTGTTCCCTTGGCCGATAACCCAACTGGTCCGCACCACATAGTTCTGGGCATGGGCCAGTACGGCTTGTTCCCCGGCAGCCTTGCTCTGACCGTAAACACCCAAGGGACAGATCATTTCATCTTCATCAACATTGTCTCGTTCGCCATCAAAGACATAGTCGGTGGACAACTGCACCAAGGTGACACCCTGTTCCGCGCATGCTGCGGCTAATTGGCGTACGGCCACAGCATTGACCTGCCAGGCCTCGGCGCGGCCTGCACGAGTTTCCGCGAGGTCTACCGCGGTCATCGCTGCCGCGTTAATGACGTGGCTGTATCCGGAAAGCTCCAGCGAGTCCGTGAATCCGGAACGCTGCAGATCTACGTCGTCACGTGTCAAAACCACAAGTCGCGGGTCAATCTTGGCCAGCTGAGCGAATGCACGACCCAACTGCCCATTGCCGCCGAGCACAGCAACTTTCTTTGGCTGCACGGGCTTGGCTGCATTGAGGTACGGATGGTCTCTGTCGGCCTGTGAAACGATGGCTCGATCCAAGTTGATAGGCCAGTCAATCTGCAGTTGCGGGTCAGCAAGATTTACATAGCTGTACTCGGCGCGCGAGGCTTCGGTCCAGTGTGCGGTGACCAGGTAGGAATACACGGTGTTATCGCTCAAGGTCTGGAACGCGTTAGCTACACCCCGAGGTACAAACACTGCTTGATCCGGTCCCATCCGCACGGTGAATACTGTGCCGAAAGTCGCCCCGGGGCGCAGGTCCACCCAGGCGCCGAAGATCTCGCCGGAGAGCACCGAAACATATTTATCCCAAGGCTCCGCGTGCAAACCACGCGTGGTACCAAGGTCTGCGTTGAACGAGACATTGTTTTGCACAGGGTGGAAGTCTGGCAATCCGGCCGACACCATCTTTTGGCGCTGCCAGTTTTCTTTGAACCAACCGCGCTGGTCGGCATGCACCGGTAAGTGAAGTACCAATAACCCGGGAATAGCCGTGTGCTCTACCTTGAGTTGTTTGTCCTGGCTCATCAGCTCGCCACACGAACGTCGGTAGCAAGCTGCGTCCGATAACGCTCCTCGGTTTGTGCCTTGCCCGGCTCCCACCATGAACGGTGATCCCGATACCAAGCAATGGTCTGCTCCAAACCATTCTCAAGGTCGGTGTACTGCGGTGCCCAGCCCAATTCCTCGCGTAGCACTGAGGAATCAATGGCATAGCGCAGATCATGCCCTGCACGGTCCGCAACCCATTCAAAATCATCAGCTTCCCGGCCCATGAGATTCAGGATCAATCCCAGAACGTCACGGTTATTGCGCTCACCATCGGCACCTATGAGGTAAGTACGCCCAGGTTCACCGGCCTGGAGAATTCTCCGCACCGCAGAGGAGTGGTCGCTGGCGTGGATCCAATCGCGGACGTTGGCTCCGTTTCCATAGAGTTTCGGGCGTTGCCCTTCAAGGACGTTGGTGATCTGCCGCGGAATGAACTTTTCCACGTGCTGGAACGGCCCATAGTTGTTGGAACAGTTGGACAGTGTTGCCTCAATGCCAAAGGAACGCACCCATGCCTTGACCAGCAGGTCGCTAGATGCCTTGGACGCCGAATAGGGGCTTGAAGGCTTATAGGGCGTGGATTCGGTGAAGCGCTGCGGGTCATCCAGTGCCAGATCCCCGTAAACTTCATCCGTGGAGGTGTGGTGCAGGCGTACCTCGTGATGGCGCACGGCTTCAAGTAGTTCAAAGGTCCCCACGACATTTGAATTCAGGAAGCTGCGAGGATCATGCAAGGAATTGTCGTTGTGCGTTTCTGCGGCAAAATGAACTACCGCGTCATGCTGCGGCACCAGCTCATTGACCAGCACGTAGTCGCAGATATCCCCCTCTACAAGGTCTACCCGTTTGGGATCAAGACCGGATAACGACTGCCGATTCGCGGCATAGGTCATTTTATCTAGGACTGTGATTTCACTGTCGGAGTGCTCAATCATATGGTGGACAAAGTTCGCCCCAATGAATCCTGCTCCCCCAGTTACAAGGATTCTTTTCATCTTCTCAGACTAGCCAGAGGCCCGACAGGTGCAGAAGCAACCTAGCAATTTTCGAGTATGACTACTCTGCCGGCGCTGTCGACCCCATAGTTATGCTCGGAACATGAGGGGAATAATACTTGCTGGGGGAACCGGGTCGCGTCTGCACCCAATTACACAGGGAATTTCAAAACAGCTGGTGCCGGTCTTTGATAAGCCGATGATCTACTATCCGTTGTCGACTTTAATGCTCGCTGGGATCAAAGACATCTTGATTATCACCACACCACAGGATGAGGTTCTATTTCGAGGGCTGCTTGGGGACGGCTCTCAATTCGGAATAATGCTCAGTTATCGTGTGCAATCAACACCAGATGGGCTTGCACAAGCATTCCTTATCGGTGAAGACCATATTGGTGATGATTCGGTTGCACTGGTGCTGGGTGACAATATCTTCCATGGGCCTGGCTTCGGCACACAATTGCAAAAATACGTGGACAACCCCGGGGCTAGCATTTTCGGGTACTGGGTTGCTGATCCACGTGCCTACGGCGTCGTGGAATTTGATGACGAACACCGAGCCATCTCTTTGGAAGAGAAGCCTGCAAACCCGAAAAGCCATTATGCGGTTCCGGGATTGTATTTCTATGACAACTCAGTCGTAGCCAAGGCTCGCGAGCTGCGGCCATCGGCGCGCGGTGAATTGGAAATTACCGATATCAACCGGTTGTACCTGGACGAGGGAAAGCTCAACGTCAACGTTCTGGCTCGGGGTACCGCCTGGCTGGACACCGGAACCTTTGAATCATTGAACGACGCCTCAAACTTTGTGCGCACCATCGAGGCCCGCCAAGGGCTAAAGATCTGTGTTCCAGAGGAAGTCGCGTGGCGCCAGGGATTTATCGACAATGAACAGCTACGCCAGCGGGCATTGACGCTCGCCAAGAGCGGTTACGGTGATTACCTCAACGGACTGCTTGACTTCAGCTTCGCCGATCCATACCACTAAGCTCTCGCCTTGCTTCTCAAATGATTCCCTTCCCCTGTCCGGAAGGGAATCATTTTGCGTTTTCCTCGAAAAACACGATTCAACGACATCTTTATACGAGTCTTTTACTTTCTGGCAGATTCTCATATTAGAATCAGATTTCGGGACCATGGAGTCCCGTACTCGGACCGAAAATTCATTGGGGAAAAATTGAATAAACTCGCTCAGCGCGCCCTTGCTATCATCGCAACCGGCGCACTCGCCTTCTCAGGTGTCACCGCGGCTACTGCTAGTTCGCAGCCGTCTGCTGTTCCGACCATTAGTGTCTCCGCCGCCAAGAAAGCCCCGGCCGTCTCCATCAAGAAGATCGGGACTAAAACGGTCAAGGGTTCAGCGAAGGCAACCATCAAGCCCAGCTATTCCAAGGCAAAGAACGTCAAGATCAAGTCCGCGATCTTGAGCGTGACCAAGGGCAAGAAGTCCGTGGCCAAGAACAAGAAGTCGGTCAAGCTTGCAGCCGGTACGTACAAGGTCACCACCTCGGTTAAATACCAGCTCAAGGGCAAAACCTCGACTGTTAAGAAGACCCAGACTTTGCTGGTCAAGAAGGCTTCGACCAAGAAGTCCGTGAAGATGAACGGCAAGGTCAAGAATTGTCCTGCTGGCTACCCGGTGAAAGGAAACCGTACCGGCAGTAATAGTGAGTGGAAGTACCACGTACCTGGTGGGGCGTTTTACGACCGTACCAAGCCTGAAGAGTGCTTCAAGACCGCTGCCGATGCTCGCAAGGCCGGCTACCGAGCCTCCAAGCGCTAAGTCTCCCAGCTAGATACTTGGGAACAAGACGATAAATTGACCGTGGTTGCTTTCTTCGGAATGCGGCCACGGTCAATTACTTGGAAGCATAAAGGTCTCAGAGGCAGTGCACCGCCGGTATGAACTAAAGTTGATTTTTACTTTTCAATGGCGTCTTTAGCAGCATCCTCGTCATCATCGTCTCGGCTCTTTCTGATGTTCTCAGCTAATGAGGCGGCCATATCTCCTGCCTTATCTAGAGCACGGTTCTTCGTGTCGTCTCCAAACTGCTTAACAGCGCTAAGGCCATCAGCACCTGCGTCAGTAACCTTATCCCGGACTTCTGAGACTGCCTTGAGCCACTTCTTTGATTCAAGAGCACCAAATGCACTCTCAATTCCCAGTCTGTTTTGGAACTCACCTACATCGTTGGATACGACATTTGTTGCTTTGATGACATCGCTCGAAGACTTGGGATGCAATAGAACCTTGGAGTTGGCCAATCCAGCAACAGCTGCAATTCGTTCCAAAAGTTGCTCGGTCACTTGTGTGATGTGGGTGATTCGACGTTCACGTGATATTTCGAGTCCAACTCGATGATTTTCGAGCTCCTCGGTGGAGCCATTCAAAACGCGGTCCAGCTCCAGGACAGACATGCCATCTTGGAGCTGGAAGCATCTCGCCAAGACGGCCAACCATGGGTTGACCTTAGATTCGATCTCGCGAGTGATCTTAGCGAGTTCACCCATCTTGGATTTTTTCTCAAGTTTTTCTGCTAGCGCGTCCAGGGCACGCAGTGCGTACGCTTGGGTCGATGCAATGGTTTTGGCATTCGATTGAACCTTAGACCAGGTAGTTTCCCCGACAAAGCCAACCTGTTCCCGAACAGTCATCGCATCGTCGATCAGCATCCCCACGCCGTCGATGTCTGCAAAAACCAAATCATTCTGCGCACGCAGGATATCGTCGACTTTTTCATCAATCACCTTCAGGTAGTCGGTGATTTCATCCATGGTCTGTTGCATGGCGTACTGCGCCATGATGCCGCCAACGCCCGTAAGGACCGCAGGATTAGACAGGAAAGCGGTAGGACTGGTGATAATCTCAAGGTGTTTGCTGATCTTGCCATCTTTCATGAGGACGGCTCGCTTGAGTCCCTTTCCTGATCCAGCCATCAGATTTTTGTGTTTAAAAATCTGTGCCGATTCTTCGGAGAGCTTGACCCAGCGGCCGTAGTTCTCCGCTATCCCACTGCTAGCCTGCAGCGCCGATGCTCCGAGGCCTACAGCTGGGTTCAAACGATCAAGTGGCAGTTCTTTGGAAAGTAGTCCAACAGAATTCAAGTACTTGTCAACGGCACCACGTTCGCCCAAAACAGCTACGCCGTTACCGTCAGCGACAATTTCAATATCGTTACTAGCCATTTTTGCTCCTTCAGCATCAATGTTGCACCGCAGTCGTGCCAGCAAGTACACGACCAGTCACGTTTGCGCGAGTGCGGTTTGAATGCGACTCAATCCAACCGGTATCCGTACCACTATGACCCACGGTGAGAAATCTCTAAACCAATCTTCCCACCATTTACTTGAATACTAAAGCACTTGCTGATCACAGGGTTCCACATCCATCCAACGTTTCGTGCTTTTCCCCCCTTCGATTCCACTGAAAGAACGTGCCACTTTGTGCAAAACAGAAACCCCTGGCTCCGAACGATTTTTCAATCGATCGGGGCCAGGGGTTTAGCTATAGGTCGAGGGTGAAGCCTGCCTTAGCGAGCCACGGAACCATCTACGTAGTCATCCGACGAGGAATCTGAGATCCAGGAGAACAGCGAGCGCAGTTCGCGGCCGGTGGTCTCGATTGGGTGCTCTTCACCCTTCTTGCGCAGTGCCTTGAACTCTGGAGCTCCGGCCTTCTGGTCTTCCATGAAGCGGGTAGCAAATGCACCGGACTGGATATCAGCCAGTACAGCCTTCATGTTTTCCTTCACCTCTGGGGTGATCACGCGTGGGCCGGAGACGTAGTCGCCGTACTCAGCGGTGTCGGAGATGGACCAGCGCTGCTTGGCGATGCCACCTTCCCACATCAGGTCAACAATCAGCTTCAGCTCGTGGAGTACCTCGAAGTAAGCGATTTCTGGCTTGTAGCCAGCTTCGGTCAGAACTTCGAAGCCGTACTGTACGAGCTGCGAGGTACCGCCGCAGAGAACTGCCTGCTCACCGAACAGGTCGGTTTCGGTCTCTTCGGTGAAGGTGGTCTCGATGACGCCGGCGCGGGTGCCACCGATGCCTGCAGCGTAGGACAGTGCCAGTTCCTTGGCGCCACCGGTGAAGTTCTGCTCCACGGCGATCAGGTCAGGAATACCACGGCCTGCTTCGAATTCGCGGCGCACGGTGTGGCCCGGAGCCTTCGGGGCAACCAGTGCCACGTCAACGTTTGCTGGTGGCTTGATGAAGCCGAAGCGGATGTTGAAGCCGTGGCCGAAGAACAGGGCGTTGCCCTCTTCGAGGTGCTCGGAGATCGACTCTGCGTAAACCTGAGCCTGGACCTGGTCCGGGGTCAGGATCATGATGACGTCTGCCCACTTGGCGGCTTCTGCCACGGTGGCGACCTTCAGGCCTTCGGCTTCTGCCTTGGCGCGGGACTTCGAGCCCTCGGCCAGGCCGACGATGACCTCTACGCCGGAGTCGCGCAGGCTCAGTGCGTGTGCGTGACCCTGGGAGCCGTAGCCAATGACTGCGACTTTCTTGCCCTGGATGATTGAAAGATCGGCGTCGTCTTCGTAGTACATATCAGCCACTGTGATTTCTCCTTAGGTTTTCTTCGACAAAGAAGCTTGTTGTTAAAAGTGTATTTGGTAGTGCTCAGGCGGAAAGGGTTTTCAGTGCCCTGTCGCTCATCGATTTGGCTCCGCGTCCCACGGCCAAGGTACCGGCCTGGACAATCTCACGGATGCCAAATGGTTCAAGGACCGCCAGCAGTGCATCGATCTTCCCGGCGTTGCCGGTTGCTTCGATGACCAGTGAATCCTGGGCCACGTCGATCACCGAGGCGCGGAAGAGCTCAGCCGCCTGTGTAACCTGCAGGCGCGTTGCCGCGTCTGCGCGGACCTTGACCATGATGTGATCGCGTTGCACCGAGGTTTCCGGTAGCAGCTCCACGATCTTGATGACGTTGATCAGCTTGTTCAGCTGCTTGGTGACCTGCTCCAGGGAATCCCCTTCGGCGTCAACCACCACGGTCATGCGGCTGATTCCCTCGATTTCGGTGGGACCCACCGCGAGCGAATGAATGTTGAATGCGCGGCGGGCGAAGAGGCTGGCTACTCGGGTGAGTACGCCGGGAACGTCTTCGACAAGTACCGACAGCGTATGCTTTGCCATGTTCTAGTCTTCCTCTTCCCAGACTGGGGTCATACCCTTAGCGATCTGAATCTGATCATTGCTGACACCTGAAGGGACCATTGGCCACACCATGGAATCAGCGGAGACCACAAAGTCAATCACTACCGGACGATCATTGATTTCCAAGGCCTTCTGGATGGTCGCGTCGATATCCTCGTCGCGTTCACACCGCAAGCCCACACAGCCATAGGCGTCTGCCAGCTTCACGAAGTCCGGAACTCGTGCGGTTCCGTGACCGGTGTTCAAATCGGTGTTGGAGTAGCGCGAGTTGTAGAACAGCGTCTGCCACTGGCGGACCATGCCCAGCGAGGAGTTGTTGATGATGGCGACCTTGATGGGGATCTGGTTGATCACGCAGGTGGCCAGCTCCTGGTTGGTCATCTGGAAGCAGCCGTCTCCGTCAATCGCCCACACCACACGGTCTGGCTGAGCTACCTTGGCGCCCATTGCTGCGGGTACCGAGTAGCCCATGGTGCCCAGGCCTGCGGAGTTCAGCCATGAGCGCGGACGCTCATATTTCACGAACTGCGCCGCCCACATCTGGTGCTGGCCCACGCCGGCCACGTAGACCGCCTCGGGACCGCTGAGTGCGCCAATCCGTTCAATCACGTTCTGTGGAGCCGAAAGCCCGTCATGAGTTTCGGTGTAGCCAATCGGGTAGGTTTCACGCAGGCGGTTGAGCAATGCCCACCAGCCGGTGAGATCCTGTGGCTTATCGGTTTCAAAACGCGTAGTGCAGGCTTCTTGCAGCTGCGGAATAATTTCATCCAGCGAGCCAACAATTGGCACATCCGCGGTGCGGTTCTTTGAAATTTCCGCCGGGTCGATATCGGCGTGAATCACCTTCGCGTTAGGGGCGAAGGATGGGAGCACCCCGGTGACGCGGTCATCAAAACGTGCGCCCAGAGTAATCAGCAGGTCTGATTGCTGCAAGGCGGTTACCGCGGACACCGCGCCGTGCATGCCAGGCATGCCGACGTGCTGTTCGTGGCTGTCCGGGAACGCGCCGCGTGCGGTCAGGGTAGTGACCACCGGGGCGTTGATGAACTCGGCAAAAGCCTTCAGCTCCTCATGCGCGTTGGCCTTGATGACGCCGCCGCCCACGTAGAGCACCGGACGGCTTGCGCTGGCGATCAGCTTGGCGGCTTCGCGCAGCTGCTTGTTATGCCCCTTGGTCACCACGCGGTAACCGGGGATGTCCACCTTTGGTGGCCAGGAGAACGTCATGTCCCCCTGCTGGGCATCCTTGGTGATATCTACCAGCACCGGACCGGGGCGTCCGGTCTGTGCGAGGTAGAAGGCACTTGCCATAACTCGTGGAATTTCTTCTGGATTTGTCACTAAGAAAGCATGCTTGGTAATTGGCATCGTGATGCCAACAATGTCCGCTTCTTGGAACGCGTCCGAGCCAATAAATGCGCTGTGTACCTGGCCGGTAATTGCCACCATTGGAACCGAGTCCATGTTGGCATCTGCTAGCGCGGTGACGAGGTTGGTTGCACCTGGACCGGAGGTGGCGATACAAACGCCCACTTCACCGGAAACCATGGCGTAACCCTGTGCGGCGTGGCCTGCACCCTGTTCATGGCGAACCAAAATGTGATTAATTTTGGTCGAATCCATTAGTGGATCATAGGTGGGAAGGATGGCCCCACCTGGTAATCCGAAGACGTCCTTGACGCCTAGTTCTTCCAACGAGCGGACGATGGCTTGTGACCCCGTCATCTTTGTGGGAGCGACGATATTATTCGGACCCTGTACCGGGTTCGAAGCTTCCACGACGGAAGAGACAGCGGTGGCGGCATCCTTTGATCGATTGATTGATTTCGCAACCGAGGCCGGATTGGCTGGTGTTGAGTTGCTCATCGGGACCCTTCCTTTTCTATCTCTTCGTTAGCGCATAAAAAACGCCCCGCGGCCGTCACTACTGACGAAAGGGGGCTGGCGCGTTACCGACGTTCTGTCCTAGTGGACAACGTTTCAGGCTTCGCGCCTGATAACTAGTAGAACCTCGGTGGTTGTTTGCATATCTCTAGTTTTCTCCACCCGGAGGGAAAGAGCAACTGGAGACCCCTGACATCTCATTATATGAGATGAATGTCCATTGGTTGGACGCGTTGGCGTCCAACCAATGACTTTTACAAAATCTTCTTAGCCGCAGTAGGCGCCGGTTGACGCCGAGTTGACCAGTTTGACGTACTTGCCGAGCACACCAGTGGAGAACTTAGCCGGCAGTGGTTCCCAGCCGACCTTGCGAGCCTCCAGCTCGGCAGGCTCAACCAGCAGGTCAAAGCTGCGCGCGTCAATATCCACGCGGATCTTATCCCCATCCTTGACGAAGGCGATTGGCCCGCCGTCAACGGCTTCCGGAGCGACGTGCCCAATGCACAAACCGGTAGTTCCTCCGGAGAAACGGCCATCGGTCAGCAGCAATACATCCTTCCCAAGTCCCGCACCCTTGATGGCACCGGTAATGGCAAGCATTTCGCGCATCCCCGGACCACCCTTAGGACCTTCATAGCGGATGACCACTACGTCTCCTGCGTGAATTTCGCCGGCATCCAAAGCCGCCAGTGCACCCTGCTCACGTTCGAACACGCGGGCGGTACCCTCAAAAACGTCGGCGTCAAAGCCTGCGGATTTCACCACAGCACCTTCCGGTGCCAGCGAACCATGAAGCACCGTGACACCGCCGGTCTTGTGGATCGGATTGTCCACGGCGCGAAGGATCTTGCCGTCAGGATCCGGTGGAGCAATATGCGCCAAGTTTTCTGCCATCGTCTTACCGGTGACGGTCAGGCAGTCCCCGTGCAGCAATCCAGCATCCAGCAGCGCCTTCATGACCACCGGTACACCGCCGATACGGTCCAAGTCATTCATCACATAGCGGCCAAAAGGCTTCAGGTCCGCCAGGTGCGGAACTTTGTCGCCAATGCGGTTGAAGTCTGACAGGCTCAGTTCAACCTCGGCCTCGCGGGCAATGGCCAGCAGGTGGAGCACCGCATTGGTGGAACCGCCAAAGGCCATCATCACGGCAATGGCGTTTTCAAAAGCTTTTTTAGTCATGATGTCGCGGGCACGGATGCCCTTGCGCAGCATCTCAACGACGGCCTCGCCGGACTTGTGCGCGAACATGTCGCGGCGGCGGTCCGGGGATGGCGGGGCAGCCGAGCCAGGCAGGGACATGCCCAGTGCCTCGCCAATGGATGCCATGGTGTTGGCCGTGTACATGCCGCCGCAGGCGCCTTCGCCCGGACAGATGGCACGTTCAATGCGGCCTAAGTCTTCTTCGCTCATCTTACCGGCGGCGCACGCGCCCACGGCTTCGAAGGCATCAATCAGGGTGACATCTTTTTCGGTGCCGTCTTCGAGCTTGACCCAACCAGGCATGATGGAACCGGCGTAAAGGAATACCGAGGACAGATTGAGCCGGGCAGCTGCCATCAGCATGCCTGGCAGCGACTTGTCGCAGCCGGCTAGCAGGACCGAACCGTCGAGGCGCTCGGCCATCATGACGGTTTCTACCGAGTCGGCAATGACCTCGCGGGAAACCAGCGAGAAGTGCATTCCCTCATGGCCCATGGAAATGCCATCGGAGACCGAGATGGTGCCGAACTGCATGGGGAACCCTCCCCCAGCGTGAACACCCTCCTTGGCGCCTTGCGCCAAGCGGTTCAGCGAAAGGTTGCAAGGGGTAATTTCATTCCACGAACTGGCAATGCCGATTTGCGGTTTAGCGAAGTCATCGTCTCCCATGCCGACCGCACGCAACATGCCGCGTGATGGGGCAGCGTGGATACCATCGGTGACCACACGTGAACGTGGTTTGATATCTGGGGCTGTATCCTGGCTCATATTTGAGATTCTAGTAGTCAATATGACCAATTGGACAACCCATGACGCGACAATGACATATTTCGCTATGCGAGGAGACTGATCAATTTGTCCATCAAAGTCGGTAGAGTGGAACTTATGGACCCACGCCCAGACGAAAATCCTACCGACCACGTCAAGCGCCTCCTCCATGAGGCCTTTGACTCACAGATCCCCAACTTCGCCAGCTATAACCTGGTCGCAGGTACCGGCATTGCCGGCTCGGGAGGATTAAAGGTCATTGGATATCGACGTCAGCCAGCGGAACTCGTCCTCGCACCGGTCTCTTCAACCGATCTTTCCGCGTCGGAAGCAGCCATCACCATCAACAACACCAACGTGAATCAGCTGGCCTTGCTCAACGATGGCGGTTACGAAGTCGCTACGTCCACCGGACGCGTCTTCCGTTTTGCTATCCCCGGGACTCCGAGTATCGACGTGCATGTTGATGATGCGGTCAGCGTTGGCGCGGTTATCGATCAACAAGTAGATGCGCGGGATTTCGCTGATTTCATGGATCACTTCATGAATACCATCGAGGGCACCGAAAGCTTCGTGTAGGACACCTGCAGTATCCCTGAACTCCGGCGGGCTCGCGCATCGCGCGAG
>NZ_DATEXC010000068.1:0-15605 GCF_035257265.1 Glutamicibacter sp. | reverse complement strand
CTTTGAGTAGCCGGCGTTCTTCGTCGGTGAGTTGTGGGGTGCGCATGCTTCCAAAATTAACATTCTGGCAGTGCTGGCACGGGTTTAACGCGCCGGGGTCAATGCTTTTTCAGAACCGTTTTTGAACTGTGACCGCCATAGCAAAATCTAGAATCCTATACAGTAGATGACGCCAATCCGGCAGCTACTGAACTGTTCGAAAATGCTCTTATAGATCTCACTCTCTGAATCAATCAATCTGTGAGTATTGTGTCGTGACCGGCGTATGACTGGTGAAGCACCATCATTTCTCCTGACTATCAATTGATACTTGCGAGTCACGAAGGTGCGCCTTTTCGAGTTTGTGTATTGAACTCGGCGAGGAATTTAATGCCTGCGAAACTTGACAGCATAGCGACGAATTCTTACTGAAACTACGGCACTCGTTGTGGCCGTCTATATCAGCCATAAAGATCAATGGAGATGAGCCCTGAAAAGGAACCTGATCCTCGCAACTTTCGAACGTAATTCTACGAGTTTCCTGAGTATTTTCTACCCTTACTACCGTGGCTATAACGCTTCAGATTATTATGAAAAAGCGAACTCACAAAGCGCACCTAACTAAACAACCTTTCGCGAGGTCGAGCTAAGCGTCCCGGGACATCCTGGGGCGCTTACTCATTTCTAGTACCAACACTGTCGGTCGTGGGAATAGTAAGAGAACCGGAGAGGAACCAATGCACCCTATCGAAATCTGTACAAACGGGCAAACTTGGGACGTGAGCCTCGACGGCTGGTTCCAAGGCACTTTCAAGTCAATGCATGACGCTTATCAAGCTGCATGCCACCTTAGCGTCGAGCACGAAAACACGAAGATCGTGGTGCACGGCGAAATACCGTCAATCACAAACGAAGGTACCCAGAAATCTGCCCCTGAGGATAGAACGTCACAGGCGAGATAGACATTTCATTCGGATACTCGGCGCCCGGCTAAGGGTCTAGCCCATCTGGGCGATGTTGACATGAATCGGTGTTTGCCGACTGCTGCTGGGTTTGGCATGGAATCAGCGGCCCAGGTTGCCTGTGCACAAAGAAGAACCGAGTTGCGCGACGACTCAGATTGCCTGCTAAACAGTGCGCGCAGATCTTTGGAAAAGTTTGAATTCACTGATCCGTCAGGACCACATGTTGTCGTTCTGGAATGGACTACGAGTATTCGACACCGCAGCTGGCAGCTTGGGACGCTTGATCAACAAAGCAAAGTCAGCTTAGTTTTGCAAGGTGAATTCCGATGGTGAGCGAATACTCTGGCTCCGCCGAATCCGGAGTTAGTTTTTGAGCTTCCACCATATTTGCGCTTTACTTCAACCCTAAAAACAGCTGCCAGCGATTAAGTATCCCGTTGATACCTCCATGCCTCGCCAATGTATTCATGGCAAGGAGACTGGACTGTCGAAAACCACGTGGCCGGAGGAAAACGCGTCCAGCCGCGCCCACACGAAGTGTCGGCAGGAACTTCAGGACAAAACTCTGCTGCGCGGCGCAGCTCAGATCCAGATCATCATGAATTTTGGTTCCGGTACGGCTGACCTGTTCCCGTACTCCAGTCCAGAGAGCACTTCGAAACGCCATGTTGGATCCCCACAGCGGAACCGTGGCCAGAGCAGAACCGAGCAAGAAAAAATACCCCAGGGCGTAAAGAGCTGAACCTAACCATCGAGTTCCTAGGGGTAAATCATAAAAGAACCCAGGACCGGTCAGCGCTCCGGCAGTCGGGTCCTGCACGAATTTCTTATAGATCTTCTCAAGCCAATCCGCCGGGGGCCGAGAATCAGCATCGCAACGCACAATGATCTCGCCAGTGGCACGGTCATATCCTGTGGCTGCTGCTGCGGGAATTCCGATATTTTTCTCAACAATGACTATAGCGCCGGCAGATTTCGCGACCTCGGCGCTGCCATCCGTGCACCCATTGTCCACCACGATAATCTCGTCTGCCGGCACGGTCTGATGTGCGAGATTATCTAAAAGAACCTTCAAATACTCCTCATCGTTTAGCACAGGAATCACAATACTGATGCGCATAGTTACCAAGACTTTCTGTTCGAACTGATCCAAAATAGGGTGCCTAGGATCCCTAAAATGCCTGCGAAAAAATCAGTCGTACTGTCTAAAATCCCCACCCCTATCTCGGACGAAATTAAGAAATAGCCGACCCATTCGCCCAACTCCCAGAGCACCGCAGCTAAGGACCCGTACGTGAGAAGCTCGCGGGCTCCAAGCCGCTGCTGGACTTGACTAGCCCCCACGGTGAGGTGATTTCGTCGGATGCGGATTTCGTAGATCAAAGCGGTAACCACTGCCATGACAATCAGATGCACTACGAGATCCAACCACCAGATAGCTTGGTAGAGTCCAATCGAGCTAAATATCCCGGCGGAGATGAAGGCTAACTGGCCGATCACGTCTTGTACACGAGATCTTACATAGTAGCGAAGCAGCCATGTGCCACCGGAAACCAGGGCCATCGCGGCGGAGGCAGCAGGGCCTGCATTCATCCATGCCAAGGGCACCAAGAAAAGCGCGATAATTCTCAAGAGATCGCTAGCATGAAACTTAAAAGTAGCTTCGTAAGCAGAAACGACCACGCCTGGTTCACCGCACCTTTCCTGCTCTTGCACCATGGAAAATCGTTGTGAACCTCTTGCATAGGGATCACTTCTTATCTGCGCGGTATTACTTATCTCAGAGAACTTTCCACGGAGTACACACAGGGGGAAGGAGCCACGCGGATTGCTCATTCTTGGGGTTCAGACCGACTCCAATTGGGAACCGTATTTTTCCACTTTGCACCTTCGCAACACGTCAAGGAACATGCACCGCTACCTGGACTCAGCGCCTTCCCAGCGTTGATGACTGCGGGCTCAACCTGTTCTCCTCTGACCTGCGCTACGCGTTCAATCACCAAATCAACTAGTCCACTAACAAATAGTGAAGAGGTCCCCACGCTCTCTGCACGAAGAAAGGACAGGCCTAGCTCTTGGGCTGTTTCGGCTGCCTCGGTATCCAAATCAAATTTGACCTCCATATGATCAGAGACAAACCCGATAGGGACTACGAGTACGCCCTCTATACCTTCGTCGGAAAGCTCACGCATACGATCGTTGATATCTGGTTCCAACCAAGGAGTATGTGGAGAACCCGAACGGGAACAGAAGACCAGTTCAGCATCAAGCTTTTCTCCACCGGCGAGTTCCTGTCCGATCCACGTGATCAGTTCTTCATGCTGAGCTTGGTACCCCGGGGTAAAACGTTCTGAGGTGCCTTGCATCGTGGAAGGGATCGAGTGGGTAACGTACAGGATCTTATGACGGGCGGGATCCAGTTCGCCGACTATTTCCTTTAACCGCGACAGCCCGTCGCGCACGCATTTGAGCTCTGCATGAGCGAATCCAGGGTGGTTGTAGTACTGGCGAACCTTGTCGAAAGTGACTTTTAGCCCCTCGCTGTCCAGTGCGTCCACCGTTTGAGCAAAGTCTTCACGATATTGCCGGCATGACGAGTAGGAGGAGTACGCCGAAGTATCGATGGCTAGGAAGTTCCTCGCAGCAGAGGTAGAAGCGTGCTCCCGGACAACATCGGTAAGATATGGGTTCCAATTTCGGTTTCCCCACAAAAGCGGCGTGCGAATTCCGCGAGAACTGAATTCGCTCTGCAGAGCCTGCAGTAATGCTTGATTCTGTTCGTTAATGGGAGACTTGCCACCGAAAAGGTAATAGTGCTCCCCGACTTCCTTGAGGCGTTCATCAGGGATTCCGCGCCCACGAGTGACGTTTTGCAGGAACGGAAGAACGTCTTCGGGCTTTTCCGGACCTCCAAACGACATCAGTACAACGGCGTCAAAAGGCTGTAGATCCATACTTTCCATCGGTTTCACTCACTGATTCGTCGTCTGAATTTTGTATTATCGGCATAAATTTCGAGGTCATCTTCCAATAAGAAAACGATGTCGACAGAGGATACGAAAATTTGAATCCTCCGTGCCTAACTGTTTCCCGTCGAAATTTATCAAGCTCACAAAAGTATCTTACCTAGCTAACAATACACTCAGTGAACAAAACTTCACTCAACTGTTCTTTTCACAGGAAATTTCAAGGAGCGCCAACGGGGGGGTACTGCGCCTATCTGCATCACATAAGTCAACAAATCCCCCTGCCCAAACCCCTTTGAAGTAGCCATCGGAGCTACTGAGCCAAAATGTCTGGCATCACGCACGAGCGGAAACCTACCTAAAGCGCGGTGAATTCTTTGCCGAGTAGAAATCGTTAGAGATGTGCAGTTGCCCTTTAGCTGTGATCACCCGAGGCTCAGCCAGCACATGATTTTGGACTGAATGCCAGACTGGGACGCGCCCTCGGCTGACACTTACTCCAGTCGAAGCTCTACCGATAAAACCCGCGAACCGATCGATGCTAGGCGGAAAGCGGAATATATCAGAATCAGGGCAGGACCGCTCCAGGTGGCCAAAGAGACTCAAATCCTCTGCCTCAAACGGCCCATACGCAACCCTAACCCCTGGTGTTCCTCGCCAAAAATCATCGGATCATATAAGCAACTTCGCTCCTCCAGCGCCCGACAGGGGGCTATTTCCCCCACCAATTCGGATGCAGAATTATGGTCGTTCATTTTGTCCCGCAGGTGAAGAATTGGTGGCAGGTTCCCCGGAATGGCGGGATATTTGCCCCGAACGAGAGCTCCAACCTGAACTCGGAAAAGTAACCAGCACCAATGACTTGACACCGATTGAGATTGAGAGCACACTAGATCGTATACGATTTGATGTACGACGAAAGTGGGAAAATCAAAGATGAGTAATCCGATTCCGGTCAGCGAAGAAACTTTCGCTCAGGCTGGCAAGGTTCTTGCAGTACACCTGAGCTACTCCTCGCGAGCAGCACAGCGTGGACGCACTCCTAAATTCCCGAGCTACTTCATGAAGGCTTCCAGCTCACTGGCAACCACCGGCTCAACTGTGGAACGCCCAGCTGGTACCGAATTGCTCGCCTTCGAGGGCGAAATCGCATTGATCATCGGCAAGGCTGCCCGCCGCGTTTCCGTTGAAGAAGCCTGGAGCTACGTCGGTTCGGTCACCGCCTCCAACGACTTGGGTGTCCATGACATCAAGTACGCGGATAAGGGATCAAATATCCGCTCGAAGTCCGGCGACGGTTACACCCCGATGGGCCCAACCGCCCTCGCTGCAGCCGAGCTGGATCCAGCCAAGCTACGCGTACAGACCTGGGTCAATGGGAATATCGCCCAGGATGCAGATACCTCGGAGTTGCTCTTTTCCTTCGCACAGATCGTTGCGGATCTTTCGCAGCAGATGACCTTGCAGCCAGGCGACGTGATCCTCACCGGTACCCCAGCAGGCTCCTCCGTATTCTTCCCTGGCGACGTCGTCGAGGTTGAGGTCACCGATCTGCTCACCGGTGCTACCACCGGGCGCTTGAAGACCACCGCAGTTGAAGGCACTTCCACTTTCGCGGACTTCGGCAACCAGCCGAAGGTCACCGACAAGGATAAGGAAGACGCTTACGGCGACCGCGAAACCGCGGGCATGCCAGCACTGGTCACCGGCAAGTCGGTACTCACCGATGAAGTCCGCGAACAGCTTGCCGCCGTAGCTACCGCCACCTTGTCAGCTACCTTGCGCAAGCGCGGACTGAACAACGTAAACATCGAAGTACCAGGTGCTACCAAGGGCATGAAGCGTGTCATCGGTACCGCCCGCACACTGCGCTACATCCCAAACCGCGAAGATCTGTTCAAGGCTCACGGTGCCGGATACAACATGCAGAAGCAGTCAATTGATTCCTTGAAGGATGGCGAAATCCTGGTCATGGAAGCCCGCGGGGAAACCGGCTCGGCAACCTTGGGTGACATCCTGGCACTGCGTAGCCAGCAGCTTGGCGCCGCAGGCATCATCTCCGACGGTGGGGTGCGTGACCTTGACGCAGTCTCCGGCCTGGAAATCCCAGTGTTCTACAACGGCGCCCACCCAGCAGTCTTGGGTCGCAAGCACGTGGCCTGGGACAAGGACATCACCGTGGCTTGCGGCGGCGTCTCCGTCCAGCCAGGTGACGTCATCGTTGCAGATTCTGATGGCATCGTAGTGATCCCACCGGCAATGGTCGCCGAGGTCGCCGCGGAAGCCATGGTCACCGAGTCCAATGACGAATTCATCTTCGCCATGGTTCAGCGTGGCCACGGTATCGAGGGCCTGTTCCCAATGAACGCCGAATGGAAAGCAAAGTACAACGCCTGGAAGGACGCCGGATCCCCGGATCTGGCCACCTGGGAGCTGTAATGACTACCTCCAAGTCAGAGGTCGCCTACGCGCTGGTCTCCGAACGAATCGTCAACGGGGCGTACTCCCCCGGATACCGACTCGTTCTGGGAACCATCGCCGAGGAACTGGGCTGCTCCGTAGTCCCGGTCCGCGAGGCGATCCGGCGCTTGGAGGCCGAAGGTCTGGTGCACTTCACCCGCAACGTGGGTGCCACCGTGGCCCAGGTGGATTCAACCCTCTACCTGCACACCATGCAGACCCTCGCGGTCATCGAACCAGCAGCCACCGCGTTGGCCGCGTCCGCCATGGACGAGGCCTGGTTGGCCAAAGCGCAGGATCTCAATGATCAAATGCGCCAGTGCTTGGAAGCGTTTGACCCGGTGGCCTTCACCGAGTTGAACAACGAGTTCCACCAGCAGCTCTACAGCCAGTGCCCTAACCCGCACATCTTGGATCTGGTCCAGCGCGGATGGCGCCGGCTCGCAGCAATGCGAGCCAGCTCGTTCACCCACATCCCGCACCGTGCCAGGCAGTCAGTGGAAGAACACCAGCATTTGCTGGAACTCATCGCCGCTCACGCCTCTCCTCGGGAAATCGAAGAAGCAGCCCGCACACACCGCACCAACACGCTGAACGCATATCTGGCTCAGGCCAATATGGCTCCCAGCGCTATCTAGAACCCATAATTTTCACTATTTCAAGTCTTTCATTTGTGAAAGCAACGCGAAAGGAAAACATCCATGAGCAACGTTCCGGAAAATCTCCCAACTCACCTGCAGCACTACATCGATGGAAAGTTCGTCGATTCCATCTCGGGTAAAACCTTCGATGTGCAGGAGCCCGTCAAGAACGAAAACTACGCCACCGTAGCTTCGGCTCAGCCCGAAGACGTTGACCTGGCAGTAGCCGCCGCCAACAAGGCCTTCAAGGAAGGCCCATGGTCCAAGATGCTGCCGCGTGAGCGTTCCCGCGTGCTGCACAAAATTGCTGACATCGTCGAGTCCCGCGACGAAGAGCTGGCACTGCTGGAGTCCTTCGACTCCGGTCTGCCAATCACCCAGGCCAAGGGCCAGGCTCGCCGCGCGGCAGAGAACTTCCGTTTCTTCGCTGACCTGATCGTTGCCCAGGTGGATAACACCTTCCGCGTTCCAGGGCGCCAGATGAACTACGTGAACCGCAAACCAATTGGCACCGCGGCACTGATCACCCCATGGAACGTTCCTTTCATGCAGGAATCATGGAAGCTTGCTCCGGCAATCGCTACCGGTAACTCGGTGGTGCTCAAGCCTGCCAGCTACACCCCGCTGTCGGCAGTACTGTGGCCAGAAATCTTCCGCGAAGCGGGCCTGCCAGAAGGCGTCTTCAACCTGATCTTCGGTTCCGGCGGCGTAGCCGGCGATTACCTGGTCAAGCACCCGGATGTGCCATTGGTGTCCTTCACCGGTGACAGCTCCACCGGCGCTACCATCTCCACCGCAGCAGCCCCGCAGTTCAAGGGCCTGTCCCTGGAGCTGGGCGGCAAGTCCCCAGCCATCGTCTTCGCCGACGCTGACCTTGAGGCAGCACTGGATGCAACCGTCTTCGGTGTCTTCTCGCTGAACGGCGAGCGTTGCACCGCCGGCTCCCGCGTGCTGGTTCAGCGCGAAATCTACGATGATTTTGTTGCCAAGTTCGCAGAACGTGCAAAGAACATCCGCGTGGGTCTGCCAAGCGATCCAAAGACCGAGGTCGGCTCGCTGGTTCACCCGAACCACTTCGACAAGGTCATGAGCTACATCGAAATCGGCAAGAAGGAAGGCCGTCTGCTCGCCGGTGGCGGCCGTGCAGAAGGCTTCGAGACGGGCAACTACGTTGCTCCAACCGTCTTCGCCGATGTTGCTCCAGAAGCACAGATCTTCCAGGACGAAATCTTCGGCCCAGTCGTAGCGATCACCCCGTTCGACACCGATGAAGAAGCACTGGAACTGGCCAACAACACCAAGTACGGCCTGGCCGCTTACGTCTGGACCACCAACCTGAAGCGTGCGCACAACTTCGCTCACGCAATCGATTCGGGCATGGTCTGGCTGAACTCAAACAACGTCCGTGACCTGCGCACCCCATTCGGTGGCGTGAAGGCTTCGGGTCTGGGCCGCGAGGGAGGCTACCGTTCGGTGGACTTCTACACCACTCAGCAGTCGATTCAGATCACGCTGAACGAGTCCCACTCCCCTAAGTTCGGCGTCTAACCCACCTTCTCGCTTTTGCAAAGGAGCAAAAATCATGGCTAAAGAAATCACTAACCCCATCCCGACCCCATCGGTGCCAGCGCCGGATATTCTGCGCTGCGCCTATGCGGAACTGGTCGTCACCGATCTGGCCGCATCGCGTAAGTTCTACGTCGATGTTCTGGGCCTGCACGTCTCCTACGAGGATGACACCCAGATCTATCTGCGGTCCTTCGAAGAGTTCATCCATCACAACCTGGTACTGACTCTCGGCCCGGTCGCAGCACTGAAGGCGATGGCTTTCCGTGTTCGCTCCACCGCCGAGGTAGACGCCACTGAGGCGTACTACAAGGAATTAGGCTGCCGCACCGAGCGCCGCACCGAAGGCTTCGTACGCGGAATAGGCGATTCGGTTCGCGTGGAAGATCCATTGGGCTTCCCTTACGAGTTCTTCTTTGATGCAGAGCACGTAGAGCGCCTGCACATGCGCTACGACCTGTACTCGGCTGGCGAACTGGTCCGTCTGGACCACTTCAACCAGGTCACCCCGGACGTTCCCCGCGGACGCAAGTACCTCGAAGACTTGGGCTTCCGCGTCACCGAGGACATCCAGGATGAAGAAGGCACCACCTACGCAGCCTGGATGCACCGCAAGGGCACCGTGCACGACACCGCGCTGACCGGTGGCAATGGCCCACGCCTGCACCACGTAGCTTTCTCCACCCACGAGAAGCACAACATCATCCAGATCTGCGACAAAATGGGCGCACTGCGCATCTCGGACCGCATCGAGCGCGGCCCAGGCCGCCACGGTGTATCCAACGCGTTCTACCTGTACATCCTGGATCCAGATGACCACCGCATCGAGATCTACACGCAGGATTACTACACCGGCGACCCGGACAACCCGGTCATCACCTGGGATGTGCACGACAACCAGCGCCGTGACTGGTGGGGCAACCCAGTAGTTCCATCGTGGTACACCGAAGCGTCGAAGGTCTTGGACCTGGACGGCAACGTGCAGGAAGTTATCACCCGCACCGACAGCTCCGAAATGGATGTCACCGTCGGCGCCGATGGCTTCTCCTACACCCGTGAGAAGGACGAAGACGGCACCTACCGCGGCGAGCCTTCCAAGGGTTTCAAGCTCGGTAACCAGGTCTAAACTACCTACCGGCTTCTAGCCACCAGCACCTAGCCCGGTGTGATTCACAGATTTCTTCCCTGATTTCCTGTGAACCACACCGGGCTTTGTTGTGCACTGAATCAGGTTATTTATTTCATGACGGCCAAGGTGGAAGATATTCAGTGTCTGAACTTTGGGACCTAAGATTACTTCGGAGTAATGCACAATCAATGTCAGTACATTCTTGACCATCCATCTTTTCATCAATGGTTCCTTGCATTGGACAAATCAAACCGACACCACCCACCTGCTTCGGACTGGAGCTGGTGTCGTTGGTATCGCTGATGCGCAGGGGACTTTCGTTGGCCGGCTAGATATCAACGGAATAGATAGCGGTGCTCTTCCACGAGCAACCATTGGATATTGGGTGGGTGCACACGGCAACAGACTGGGTCTTGCTTCCACCGCTGTTGCTGAAGCCATAGTAATTGCTAATTCCCTTGGTCTTCAGCGGTTGCATTCCGAAACGCAGTTCCATAATAAATCCTCGCAACGTGTTCTGGAGAAGAACGGATTCACTCAATATGAGCTCGCGCCCAAGTACCTGAAGATTCCTGATACTTGCGAGGATCATCTGCTGTTTTTAACGCCTCATCAAATAAACGCAGGTCTAGTTCGTGTGTAAACGGCACTTTCGGAAACATACTTGAGGATTGGCTATACAGGTCTTGGGGATTCTCGACCGACCGGCCGGAATTTCGCCGCAAAGAGCTATGCCGAGCCAGAAGTGATTTGCAGTGCCGATTAGGAGTTGCAGACTCCAATAAATCTTGAGATACCTCAGAATTTGGTTGAACGACCCTGTGCCAACGTTCTAGTCCACTTCTTCTTTCAGCAACGCGACATCCGAAACCAGCTCGATATGCTCACCCATCGCGAGAGCAGCCGCCGCAGAGTCGCCGCGGCGGATAGCATCGGCAATCTTCTTGTGCGATTCAAGAGACCGCTCCGGCCGTCCCGGCTGTCCCAACGACTCGATACGTGTTTCCAGCACCATCTCGGCAATGAATGTCATCAATTTCTGCAAAACGGCCGACTTTGCTGCAGCCGTGACCGCTTCGTGGAAAAGCTCGTCTCCATGCGCACCGCGGCCGCCATCTTGGATTTCTCCAGCCATCACCAACAACGCATGATCGATTTTCTTTAAATCTTCGTCGGTTCGTCGCTCAGCTGCAAGGCCAGCAAGTTTCACTTCGAGAGTGCTACGCGCCTCGACGATTTCGGGCAATCGCGATTCGTGTTCCCGTAATTCTCGCAACACAGTAGCTACCGAGGGCCGGTACCGCAAAACCGCACCTGTGCCGTGCTGAACATCAATTACGCCTAGCACTTCGAGGGCAACCAGTGCCTGGGCAAGGGTGGCCCGCGAGACGCCAAGCTGTTCTGCCAGTTCGCGTTCAGCAGGTAAGTGATCTCCGGGGCCCAGCTTTTCTTCCTCTACGAAAGCGAGGATCTGTGTCATTAATTGCTCATATAACCGCGGACGTTGCACCTTTGCAAACTGCCGGGGCTTTTTCACCTCAGCCACGATTACTCCTTCATAAAAAATGTGTCTTGGATCAAACCTACACCGAAAATTAGCTTGACAAGATACTCAGAGTCTAGGAGGCTAGGCCAGTAGGCCAGTGATTTGAATCACAGGTCGAATTCAATCACACGGCCTTCAAGAAAAGGACTCCCCATGTCTGTAGCGCTTGTCTCCATCATCGTTCTGGCGGTGATGTTCATAATTGCCACGATGTTCCCAATCAACATGGGTGCCCTGGCATTCGTAGGTGCATTCCTGCTCGGCACCATATTCCTGGGCATGGACGCCAAAGATATTCTTGCGAACTTCCCCGGCGGACTGTTCCTGACCTTGGTCGGGGTGACCTATCTATTCGCCATCGCTCAAAATAACGGGACAATCGATATCTTGGTCGAGAAAGCGGTCAAGCTTGTCGACAACCGAATTTCGCTGATCCCCTGGGTTATGTTCGTCATTACCGCCGCCATCACTTCCATCGGCGCGCTAGGCCCGGCAGCGGTAGCAATCATCGCCCCGATCGCTTTGACCTTCGCACAGAAGTACAAGATCAATCCTCTGATGATGGGCATGCTGGTAGTCCACGGCGCCCAAGCCGGTGGATTCTCCCCCATCGCCGTCTACGGCGTCATCGTCAACGGCCTCATCGATGATGCTGGATTCCCTTTCAGCCCCACCGCACTATTCCTCACCAGCTTTGTCTTCAACCTGGTTATCGCAATCGTGCTGTTCCTTGTACTGGGCGGCAAAAAGCTGGCTGGACAGCGCGCCGGCGCAATCGCCGAACGCGTTGCTGAAGCGCGTCTCTCGGTATCGGTGGGCGCACGCTCCTCCGATGTCGATTTCAAGGGCAGCGGTTCCGGAACCTACGGACCACGTGATCCTGCCGGTGACGGAGCAGTACCGAAGGTTCCAGGCCAGCGCTTCGGCCAGATCATGACCATCATTGGCCTAATCGCTCTCGCAGTTATCGCGCTGGGCTTCAAGGTCGACGTTGGATTTGTATCCATCACCATCGCGGTGTTCCTGGCGCTAGTGAACCCCGCCGGCCAAAAAGGTGCGGTCAACAAGATCAGCTGGTCCACCGTACTTCTCATCTGCGGCATGCTGACTTTCGTCGGAGTGCTGGAAGAAGCTGGCACCATTGAATACGCTTCCAACGCAGTAGCCACTCTGGGCGCACCACTGCTGGCTGCTCTGCTGATTTGCTACATCGGTGCATTGGTCTCCGCCTTCGCCTCCTCGACCGCTATCCTTGCAGCGCTCATCCCACTAGCCATTCCGTTCTTGAACTCCGGTTCAATCAGCGCGATCGGTCTGATCTGTGCACTCGCCATCGCCTCAACCGTGGTCGACGTATCGCCGTTCTCCACCAATGGAGCGCTGGTCTTGGCAAACGCCCCCGAAGGAACGGACAAGGACCGCTTCTACAAGCAGGTACTTGGCTACGGAGGCATCGTGGTGCTGGTTGGCCCGCTATTGGCCTGGGCCACTCTGGTTCTGCCCGGCTGGCTATAACCCACCACATAATCATTGAATCTGAGATTTCCTAGGAGGAACGTTGAGCTCTATTACAGCTGTCGCTAGCAAGATGCAGGCAGGCACCGCCGGACCATTAAATGGATACGTTGTCCTAGATCTGACACGCGCATTGGCCGGTCCACACGCCGCAATGATGATGGGTGATTTAGGCGCAAAGGTCATCAAGGTGGAAGCCATGGAAGTAGGAGATGACACCCGTGGTTGGGGTCCTCCTTTCGTGGGACCCGAGGATGACCCGCAGGCCACCTACTTCCTATCCTGTAATCGAAACAAAGAATCCTTGACGCTGAATCTGAAGGACTCGGCGCACAAGGAAAAACTGGTCGAGCTAATCAAGAGCTCGGATGTCCTGATGGAGAACTTCCGCACCGGAGTGCTGGACCGTCTCGGCTTCAGCATGCAGCGCCTGCATGAGCTCAACCCCCGTCTGGTGATCATGTCCATCACCGGTTTTGGACACGACGGCCCCGAAGCCCACCGCAGCGGTTATGACCAGATTCTTCAGGGCGAAGCCGGGCTAATGTCCATCACCGGTTCCGGACCAGATGATCCGCAAAAGGTCGGCGTTCCGATTGCCGATCTGCTCTCCGGAATGTACGGGGCATATGGCGCGCTGGCAGCATTGCTGGAACGCGAGAAAACCGGGCGCGGGCAGGTAGTACGCACCTCGTTGCTGGCTTCAATCATTGGGGTGCACGCCTTCCAGGGAACCCGCGCCACCGTAGCCGGGCAGAATCCACAAGCTATCGGAAACCACCATCCTTCCATTTCCCCTTACGGGCTCTACGGGTGCGGGGATGGCAAGGTGCAGATCAGTATCGGCAGCGAAAAGCTCTGGGTTAAGTTCGCAGACGCCTTCGGTCTTCCGGCAGAGGATCCTCGGTTCGCTTCGAATGCTTTGCGGGTCGAATACCGCGTACAGCTCAATGGACTAATTGAGGAGGCTTTCAGTGGATATGGTGCCCAAGAGCTATTGAAACTACTAGACGAGGCTGGCATCCCTTCTGGCAAGGTCCGCAGTATCGAAGAGGTCTACCAATGGGATCAGGTCAAATCCCAAGGTTTGGTCGTGGAGGTAGAACATGAGGTTTTAGGCAAGATTGATTTGCCAGGCCCACCACTGCGTTTCTTCGATCCCGCCACCGAACAGGAACTGACGAAAACCCAGCACAGTGCACCCCCAGTACTCAACGCGCATGCTGAGGCTATCGAACAGTGGCTGCACAGCGTCAAGGAGAATTAGTCATGAGCACCAAAACCGCCCGCATCGGCGCCGCCGAACTGCTCGACATCGTCCTGGACCAAGGCTCCTTTGAATCTTGGGACACCACACCTCAGCAGCCACCACTGAGCGAAAGCTACGCAGCAGATCTGGAAGCCGCCCGGATCAAAAGTGGCGCCGATGAATCGGTACTCACCGGCAAGGGAATGATCCACGGCCGGCCGGTCGCGGTGATCGTCTCGGAGTTCAAATTCCTGGCCGGTTCAATCGGTCAGGCAGCGGTCAACCGCATCAACGCCGCAATCACCCGCGCCACCAGCGAAGGGCTGCCCTTGCTTGCCGGGCCTGCTTCCGGCGGCACACGCATGCAAGAAGGCACCCTGGCATTCCTTGGCATGGTTGCCATCACCGACGCGGTGCGCCGGCATAAAGAAGCTGGTCTGCCCTATCTGGTGTATTTGCGCCACCCCACCACCGGCGGGGTCATGGCTTCGTGGGGATCACTGGGCCACATCACGGTCGCGGAGCCCGGAGCTCTGCTCGGCTTCCTTGGCCCGCGAGTTTACGAGGCGCTGTACGGACAGAAGTTCCCGGACGGGGTGCAGGTCTCGGAGAACTTGTTCCGCAAGGGCTTGATCGACGCGGTGGTGACGCCGCAAGAGCTGCCCGAGCTGGTGGAGCGCGCATTGCGGATCCTGCAACCGAGCGCAGTGCCAGCCTCGCTGCCCGCGCCGATCGGCACAACAGCAACCTCCGCCGGTCGGGACGTCTGGGAATCGGTGCAGATCAGCCGGAATCCGCGGCGGCCCGATACCCGCATGATTCTCGCGTCGGCCGATGACATGCTGCCGCTGAATGGAACCGGGCAAGGCGAGAAGGATCCCGGCCTGATCCTCGCGCTGGCACGATTCGGCGAGCAGCGATGCGTGGTGCTTGGCCAACAGCGGCCACGGCATCCCGGCACCTTCAGCATGGGGCCGGCCTCCTTGCGCGAGGCACGCCGCGGCATGCAGCTGGCCCAAGAACTAGGGCTTGCCTTAGTGACCATCATCGATACCACGGGAGCCGAGCTTTCGGCCGAGGCCGAAGAAGGCGGACTGGCCGGTGAGATTGCCCGGTCGCTGAGCGATCTGATCGGGTTACGCTCCCCCTCGGTATCGGTGCTGCTTGGACAGGGCACCGGCGGAGCTGCCTTGGCACTGCTTCCTGCCGACCGGACCATTGCCGCACAGAATTCCTGGCTCTCTCCCCTGCCGCCCGAAGGCGCCAGCGCCGTTATCCACCGCAGCGTCGAGCAGGCTCCGGCGATGGCCCGCGCGCAACGCATCGGAGTGGATTCCTTATACGGCTTCGGGCTGATCGATCATGTGGTCGACGAGCACGAAGATGCTGCTTTGCAGCCGCGTGAATTCGCGCAAAGGTTCTGTGCGGCGATCGCCGCGGAAGTTTCTCTGGCCCGCGTGATTCCAGAAGATCATCGTCTGCTGCGCCGGCAGCAGAAGTTCCAGAATCTGGGCACTTTAGGCGACTAGCGACGCACAGCACCCACTGCTCCGGCATCAACGCAGCGGCCCGCACTCTTTCGAGTGCGG
>NZ_DATEXC010000067.1:0-151922 GCF_035257265.1 Glutamicibacter sp. | reverse complement strand
CTTTGAGTAGCCGGCGTTCTTCGTCGGTGAGTTGTGGGGTGCGCATGCTTCCAAAATTAACATTCTGGCAGTGCTGGCACGGGTTTAACGCGCCGGGGTCAATGCTTTTTCAGAACCGTTTTTGAACTGTGACCGCCATAGTTAGGCAGGAGGAAGATACTCCGGCCGGAAGGGAATGATGAACGCTACAAGCGACAGCCACTGTCACAGTCCGAACCCCCTGTTAGGTACGCGCACCTCAGGAACGCAACTCGGCGGGGGGGTGTAGATAATGGAGTGGATATCACTGCTAATCGCTGTGGTCCTCATTCTCGCATGTGGCCTTTTTGTGGCTGCTGAGTTTGCCCTCATCACGGTAAACCGCAACGAAGTGAAAAGTGCGGCAGATCAAGGAGACCGGCGTGCAGCCGGAGTGCTCAAAGGAATGAGCACGCTATCAACCCAGCTCTCCGGGGCGCAACTCGGAATTACCCTGACCAATTTGGGTATCGGTTTCCTCGCTGAACCAGCTATTGCTGCGCTCATTGATGGTCCCCTTGAATCAGCGGGGATGCCCGAGGCCCTGGCTCGTTCAGTATCGATCGGCCTAGCTCTGGTTCTAGCAACGGTTCTAACTATGGTTTTTGGTGAACTAGTCCCAAAAAATCTCGCAATTGCTAAACCCTTTGCGATCGCCAAAGCAGTCGTAGGTTTTCAGCGCGGCTTCAGCACGGTCACAAAACCCTTGCTGTCCTTCTTCAACGGCAACGCCAACTGGATTGTGCGGCGTTTCGGAATTGAACCGAAGGAAGAGCTCGCCTCCACACGTTCCGCTGAAGAGCTGGTAGCACTTGTCGGCCATTCGGCACGTGAGGGCGTCCTGCCCTCGGAGACAGCCGACATGCTTCGTCGTACCGTCGCTTTCGGCAATCGACGAGCACACGATGTCATGACCCCAAGAACTCGCATGGTCACAGTCACCGCATCCCACACCGCTGACCAGGTACTAGCGCTTGCCGCTGAATCGGGACATTCCCGATTCCCGTTGATCACCACGGGCGGTCACGAAGTTCACGGTCTAGTACACATTCGCACTCTCCTGGGCATCGCCCACACAGAAAGAATGAGCACTCCGGTGGGTGGACATGCGGAGCAAGCCATGTTGGTTCCCGACACCGTTGAGCTCGATGAACTCATGGACCAGCTACGCCAAACGGGCTCCCAAATGGCGATACTGATCGATGAAACGGGTGATGTTGCGGGATTGCTGACGTTGGAAGATCTGGTTGAAGAAATCGTAGGTGAAGTGCGTGACGAGCATGATCCAGAGGAAAAGACCGTCGAAATCCTCTCTGAAAGCTCATGGCGTCTGGACGCGTCTCTGCACCCATACGAAGCCAACGAAGTGATCGGCTGTGAAATCCCAGAAGACTCCGACTATGAGACCCTTGCCGGCTTGGTTACGGTACATCTGGGTCGGCTCGGACAGGTCGGAGACACGATGGCTTTGACTGTTCCCGGCATTCCCGGTGGACCGCAGAAGGAATTGGTTTTGACTGTCCACGCCACCGATGGGCCGCGTATTGCGAGCCTTGATGTGGTTGCCACCGAGCTGGTCGATGAGGAAGGAAACCGATGAGCGACATCACGGGAATTATCGTCACCATCTTGCTCTTAGCAGCGAATTTCTACTTCGTTGGTGCTGAGTTCGCGTTGATCTCAGCTCGGCGCAGCATTATTGAGCCGAAAGCCGAGCGGGGCAGCCGTAGCGCCAAGATGACGCTATGGGCCATTGAGAATGTTTCATTGGTTATGGCCGGGGCTCAATTAGGTATCACCGTCTGTTCCCTCGCCTTGGGCTATGTCACCAAACCCCTGGTGAAATACGCGGTGGAAGGACCGTTTGAATCGATCGGCATCCCGTCATCGTGGATTGATCCGCTTTCCTACGCCATAGCATTGATGCTGGTGACCTACCTTCACGTGGTTCTTGCAGAAATGGTGCCGAAGAATATGGCATTGGCCGGGCCAGAACGCATGGCCATGATTCTTGGGCCAAGTATGGTCATCCTCGTCAAGGTATTGCGTCCGGTGCTTTGGACGATGAACGCTATGGGAAACCTGGTGCTCCGCGCGATGGGTGTGACACCCAAAAATGAAGTTGCCAGCACGTTTACCCGCAATGAGGTAGCCAACATGGTCGCCGAATCACGTGAAGGTGGGTTGCTTGACCGCCAAGATGAACGTCTCCTACTGGGAGCTCTGAGCTTTGATGCTCGGACCATCGGGTCCGTGGCGATCGATTTCGCCACGGTGAAGACCCTTCCTGCTAATGCGACAGCCGCCATGGTGGAAGATGCAGCCGCGCAGGGGTTTTCGCGTTTCCCCTTGACCGATGCTGCCGGAACTCCGGTCGGATATGTGCATATCAAGGATATTCTGGGTCACAACGGTACTGCACGAATGCTGCCTCTAGAACAAGCTGTTATCCGCACACTGCCAGAATTCACCTCAGAACAAAGTGTTCGTCCAGCATTGCAATCAATGCAACGCAGCGGCGCTCATTTAGCCCTGGTACGCGATGCAGGCACTGGACAGATCACCGGTCTAGTTACCCTCGAAGACCTGCTTGAAGAACTCGTCGGACAGATCCGGCACGACGCAGCTTAATCAGTAGGGAGACGGGCCAGTTATCGATTCATCGATAACTGGCCCGTCTCCCTTTGCGCCCTGCTGATTACACCTCGGCCCTTACGCCCACGTGATCGAGCGGCGTATCGGCGATTTCACCACTTGCACAGAGCCCAGCAATCCATCGGATTCCGGCCATGAAGAACAATGATTTTCTTCGGAAACATCAGAGTCCAAAAAGCAGTCCGTATCCAGCCGGGGAATGGGGCGGGCAAGGTTGCTTCGTTTAGGTCTCCAGATCCTCCGCCAGCACTTCGTCGGGAAATTTGTGGCTTCCTGTGATCTGCACATGACATAGAAAATCGACCGCCATGGAACCCTTTCAACAGGCCGCGGACTCCTTAGCGTGCATGTCCAGGAGATTGTTCCTCAGACCCTTTACGGGCAGTGACGGCACTTGGATCAAGCAATGGCAAACGGCGGGTACTGGACGGATTCTTCCCCGAACCGTCGGTCAGAAGCCATCAAGCTATAAGCGGTCCAAATCAGCGCACAAGAGTTCCGGCTTTTCTTACGCGCAGAAAAATTATCCGGAGGTGGCAATCGCCGCGGTGAGATCAAGTGCGGCCACCAGTTCCTTGCTGTGCTGGTGCCTGGCTTTGCTCAGGAAGTCGGCTAGCGGCCGGTGCTCCACCAGTTCGCCTTCAAAGAACACCGCCACGTCGTCACTGACATAGCGGATCACTTCCATGTCATGGGAAATGACTACAAGGCTCAGCCCCATTTTTTCCCGCAGTTCAAGCAGCAGATCCAGGATGTGGCGCTGGGCTACCGAGTCCAATGCCGAGGTTGATTCATCACAAATCAAAACCTGTGGCTCGGTCAGCAATGCCCTTGCGATCGCCATCCGCTGCAGTTGCCCACCCGAACACTGTCCGGGGGTGCGGTCCAGTAAATCTTCGGAAAGTCCCACCTGAACCATGGCGCGTGCTATCCGCTCGCTAGCCTGAGATTCTGGCAAGCGATGCACCGCCGCACTGAGGGACGTGCGCAGAGAAAGCCGCGGGTCAAAAGATGAATAGGGCTCCTGGGCTATGATCTGTACGCGCGTTGCGTTTTCGGGTTGGTGCTGATTGATGATCTGCCCGGTAGTTGGCTTCTCCAGCCCGGCCAGAAGCCTGGCAAAGGTACTCTTCCCGGAACCTGAACGTCCTACCACCCCCAGCACTTGCCCGCTGTGCAGGCGCAGTGTTGTGGGCTTCAGGGCGGCCGGTCCCTTGGCGCGGCGGGTGTAGTTCTTGCTTGCAGCTACCGACTCAAGCAGGCACTCCGAACCCTCCGTACGCGGTTCACGTTGTGCGGGCAGGGCAGCCTCCACAAGTTCACGGGTTTTAGCGTGGCGGTCCTTGGAAAAAATCTGCGCTGTAGGGCAGTGGTCCACAATCTGGCCGTCACTGACCACCACTACGCGGTCCGCGATGTGCTGGACGGTAGCGATGTCGTGGGTGATGAACAAAACTCCCACTCCACGTTCCAGCTGCTTGCGGCGCAGCAGTTGCAGCACCTCTGATTTGAGAATTGAATCCAGCGAGGACGTTGGCTCATCTGCCAGAATGAACTCCGGGTCAGCGGCCAAGGCGATGGCCAGCATGGCACGCTGGGCCATGCCGCCGGAGAGCTGATCCGGGCGCTTAGAAGCAACATCCGCGGCAGGGGACAAACCCACTTCTTCCAGCATCGACAGCACCTGATCTTCATGCTCGCGGGCTTGGTTCCACCCCCGGGCACCTATGGCTTCGAGCAGGTGGGCGCGGATAGTCAGGCGCGGATTCATCACGCGTTTGGGCTGCTGGAATAGCATGCTGATGCGCCGTCCGCGCACGGCATCCATGGCCTTGTCGGTCAGCTGATCAAGACGCTGGCCATCGAGCAGGATCTGCCCTTCGGTCTGCAGCGACTGTGGCAGCAGGCCAATAATCGCCTTGGTGAGCAGCGTTTTTCCGGAGCCCGAACGGCCCACCACCGCCACCAGCTCGCCAGCTCGCAGTGCACCGCGGGCTTTGAAGAGCAGAGATTTTTCACCAGTGCTGACCGACAGGTCAATGAATTCAAGTTCTTTAGTCATGGGCTTCGACCTTGGTCTCGGTAGCAAGCACATCTTGCCCGCCTAGCACGTGGGTAATTCGATTACCCACGAGGGTGACGCAGAAGCTCACCAGGAAGATCGCGGCACCTGGCGCAATCAAACCCCAGGGGGAGCGGATTGCATGGGGTTGAGCCTCGGCCAGCATAGAACCCCAGTCAGATTGCGGTGGCTGAACCCCAATGCCTAGGTAGGACAGCGAGCCGAGCAGCACCAGCAGTAATCCGAAGCGCAATGCGGCTTGGGCCAGCACTGGCCCAGCCACAAATGGCAATACGTGATGGCGCAGGATGAACCAGCGTGAGGCACCCACATGTTTTGAGGCTTCCACGTGGTGGGTGGAGAGCGCTTGGGCCGCCATGGAGCGCACCAGCCGGGCGGTGGGTGTCCACGCGACCACGCCAACCGACAGAACCATGGTGAAAAATCCGGGTCCCATGACCGCAATGATGAGCAGTGCAATGACAATTTCCGGCAGGGCCAGCAGCAAATCATTGACGCGCAGGAAGAGTTCGTCCAGCCACCCGCCGCGTACCGCACTGAGCAGGCCCAGCACCGTGCCCACCAGTAAGGCAAACAACGTGGTGATCAGCGCTACCGACAGGGAGAACTGGCCGCCGTGCAGCACTCTGCTCAAGGTGTCGCGGCCTAATGAATCTGTTCCCAAAAGGTGGCTCAGGCTAGGTCCTTGAAGGCGGTTCAGCAGATCTTGGGAGTCAGGATCATAAGGAGAAATCCAGGGGGCGGCGATAGTCACGATCACCACTGCCAGCAAGAAGAATGCGGGTGCAGAAATCAGGATCTTTTTGAAGATATTCTTAGCCATGCCGGACACCAATCCTCACGTTGGGATCGCTGAGCTTATGCACCAGATCAATGAGTCCGGTGGTTAGCACGGCGCAGGCCACAACCACCACCACACCGCCCTGAGCAACCGGGATATCGGCATCGATAATCGCGTCAAAGATCAGCCGGCCCATCCCGGGAATGGCGAAGATGACTTCTACAATCACTGATCCACCCAGCAAGCCGGCAAACCAGACACCAACCATGGTCCACAGCGGAAGCAATCCGTGGGGAATCACATGGCGGACCAGAGCTTCGGTGCGGCTCAATCCGCGGGCCCGAGCAGCGAGCACATGCTCGGAGTCCAAGGCCTGGAGCACCCCCGAACGCACCGCGACGGTAAAGAAGCTAATCGGACGCAGAGCCAAGACGAATACCGGAAGCACCAGGGAAGCCGGGGATTCAAAACCTGCTGAGGGAAGCAAAGACCAGCGCACCGCAAAGAGCAGCACTAAGAGTGGGGCCAGCGCGTACTCGGGGATGGCGATGAGCGCATGGGTTACCGAGGTGATCAGCTTATCTGGCCCGGCCCCGGCCCGGGTCGCGGAGGCGACTCCCAGAACAATGGATACGGCGATAGCCACCAGCAGGGCGCTGCCCGCCAGAGACAGCGTCACTGCGATAGCTGGCAAAACCTGGTCAGCTACCGGGGTGCCGGAGATATGGGAGATGCCCATATCTCCGGTGGCAAACCTGCTAAGCCACCGGCCAAACTGCACCAGCATTGGATCATGCAGACCGAACTGCTGCGCGTAGGCCTGTACGGTGGCTTCATCTGCGGCGCCGATGTCCATCCGGGCGCGCAACAGGGAGCGCACCGGGTCCCCAGGGGAAACGAAGGGGACCAGGAACACCGCAAAGGATGAAAGCAGCACCGCTGCGCAGAGTCCTAGGGCTCTGCGCAGCAAGGTGGATGGTGAGAGCAATTTACTGAGTCTTTGCCAGATCCTTGGTCAGCACATAGCGGGTCAGCGGATCCTGAACATAGCCCTGTACTGAATTGCCCACCGCGTCGATGGCCTGCTCATTGACCAGCCACACGTTGGCCGCATCAGCGGAGAGAATATCGCCGGCCTGACGGTAGAGGTCATGGCGTTTGGACTCATCGGTCTCGGTGGTGGCCTGCTCGATGAGCTTGTCGTAGTCCTTATTGCAGTAGTGGCTCAGGTTGTAGCCGCCCTCGCAGGTGTAATCGGCCTGCAGGAAGCCAATCGGATCAGCAATATCAATCATCCGGTTGCGCTGGCTGAGGATCATGTCGTAGTTGCCCGCCAGTACATCGGGTTCGGCAGCCCCATAGGATTTGGTGACCACATTTGCGGTCAAGCCGATCTGCTTGAACTGTTCCTGGATGATGGCAGCGACCCCGGCGAACTCGGCACGTTCGGTGATCGCAATGATCTCCAGTGGCTTCTGCTGTGTGTACCCAGAGGCTTCCACCAGTTTTTTGGCCTCTTCAACGTTCAGTTGCGGCACACCGAGCTCGGGGTTGGCCCAGCTTTCGCTCGGGGCAAAGGGGCCGGTGGCAGGCTGCGCGGCACCTTCATAGATACTGGCTGCCATTGCTGGCAGGTCCAGGGACATCGTAGCGGCCTTGCGCAGATTGACGTCGTCAAATGGGGCGCGCGAGTTGTTCAGGTACAAGGTCGAGGTGCGTGGTGAATCTGCTTTCAGCACGCTGATCTTGTCATCGGCTTCCAGCGTGGCCAGGCTGGTAGCCGGGATGGACATGGAGATGTCCGCTTCGCCGGTCTGCACCTGGGTGGAGCGGGTGGCACCGTCGGTGATGTAGCGGATTTCTCCGCCAGCCAGCTTCACCTCACCGTCCCAGTAGTTCTCATTGCGGTCCAAGGTCAAGGACTGTCCGGGTTTTTCTGACACCGGGGCAAAGGGGCCGGTGCAATGCTTCATTGGGTCGATGCCCTTGGCGGTGTACGCGGCAGGGGACAGGATTCCGGCGTTCACGCTGGCCATACGGTAAGGCAGCAGCGGATCAGCAGCCGGGGTGGTCACGCGCACGGTATCGGCATCTGCGGCTTCTACCTTGCTGATGGTCTTGGGATTTACTGCACGTGCCGGCGCGGTGGCATCAAGGACGTGGTTCAGTGAGCCAGCGACGGCCTTGGCATCAAAAGCGGTGCCATCCTGGAACTTCACGTTCTTGCGCAGGTCGAATTCCCATACGGTGTCAGAGGACTGCTTCCACGAAGTGGCGAGCATCGGCTCAACCTTCTTGGTGGTCTGGTCATACTTGGTCAGGGTTTCCAGGCAACCGGCGATAGAGAGCACATAGGCGTCATCACTTTCCAGGGCCCAGTTGGAAACTGGAGCACGGAAGTTTGCCACCACGGCGCGCGCGTCCGGATTACCAGCCGCCTCAGGGGCCGGGCCGGTGGGGGTGGAGCTGCAGGCGGTCAAGGCCAGGGCAATGGCCGCGAATCCTGCGGCTATGCTCAATCGTCCAAAGTTCATGGAAATCCTTCGGCATTACGTGATGAAACGGCATCTAATGCGATAGAGCCTTGGTAAGCGTAACCTAATTCGACTCACCAGTCGGTTCCTGCCGTCAGGGGCAAAACCGCTGAAGTAAAGACTGCCACCGAGGTATTCGAGATAAGACGGGTTGAGTAGTGCGAAGTTGATGTGGATTATGGAAGTTTCCCGTGAAGTTTGCGAAATGTGTCTCAGCTCATGCGTGCTGCGCAGGTGGGACGGGTTGGCGTACCAGCCGGGCGGCAAACCATGAGGCTAGAAGCAGGGGAAGGATGAGAACCAACCACGCAAGGAAAGCCGGGGCATCACCGTGCTCGGTCTGCGTGAGCAGCCAGCCGAAGATCATATTGCCGACCAGCACGGCCACGCCGCCGCAGCTGGAGAGCAGGCCGAAGTAGGATCCGGTAGCTTGCTCGCGGGCAAATTTAGGGACGAGGCCCAGAGCGGTTGGATGTACGCTCATATGCCCCAGTGCCAACAGGGTCACTGCGCAAAGAATGCGCACCGGAGCGGTCTCAGCCGGGAACATGGCATCCGGGATGAACGCCAGCACGCTAAAGCCGAGGGCGCTGAAAAGGTAACCGGCGCGCAGGGTCGCCGCAGCGCCGATTCGCGCCGCAATCCACGCGACCGGTAGCTGTAAACTCAGCGTCAGAATTGAGATCCAGGCGAACACCAGACCCAGCCACGGGGTTGGCATGCCCGTACGCTGCAGTTCCAGCGGGATGGCCAGATACAGCTGGTTGTAGGCCAGCAGGTCCGAGGCATGCAGGCCGCAGAAGGCCACGAATCTCCGGTCCGCCAGGCAACGGCGCAGGCTCCCGGAACGGTCCTTGGGCGGCGCCGGGCTGCCGAGGCGGGCCCGCGCAAGACTGGCCGCGTCGGGGCGGCGCAAGGCCCACGCAAGGAACAGGCCAATGGCGACGAAGAAAGCTGCTCCGCAGCCTGCAACGGTTGCGAACCCCCAATCCCACAAGGCTGCGCCCACCAGCGGTCCGGTCACCGCGCCGATTTCTCCGGTAATGCTCAGCCAGGCAAAGAGCGTGGCCCGGGTGGCTCCAGTGTGCTGTCCCTGGTCTCGTGCGGTTTGGGCGGCACCCACCAGGATGCTCAGGCCTGGGGAGAAGAGCGCACCGCCAAAGCCGGTGAACAGGGTTCCGATGATGAACAGCCAGAGCAGTGGCGTACCGAACCACAAGGATGCGGCCAGCGTCAAAAACCCTGCGGCGCGCACGGCGCAGCCAATGAGGATCATGCGCCGGGCTCCGAAACGATCGGCGAGCGCGCCACCGGCCAGGAAGAGTCCTTGCTGGGCAAAGGTCCGGATTCCCAGGATGAGACCCACCGCGGTGCCCGCCAGCAGGAAATCATTGGCTAGGACTATCGCTAGAAAGGGCACTACCGCGTAGAAGCCGATATTAAACAGCGTCTGCGTTCCCAGAAGCACCGGTATTTCCAGGCGCTGCGTGAATGATTTGTCGATAAATAAATCCTTAAGCCGGCTCTCAAACGTGCGGGAGGGTGCAGGACTGCTATTTTAGCCAGCAAATGCGTACTTGTTCGGGTCATCATGTTGTGGCTGCCTGCCGTATCAGCCAGAGACGTGGTGGCGCGGTGACCCCAGCTCGCTTGCCGCTGTGTCCAGGACCTGATCCAGCTAGCCCAGCCAAGGAAGCCGAATCCATGGAATGCTGAGATCTTCGCTGATGAAGTGCCCCGCACGATTCCGCACAGCGTTTGGGCATTCCGGGGGCTACTATCGTTGCCTTGATGGTGGGAGACTGGGCCATAGGCAAGGGCTGACACACCTTGCTGCGCCAGTGAATCCACCCACGTAGGAGAGCGGAAACCATGTCGAACAAAGATATTCTGAGTCAAGAAGACCGGGAAAGCCGGCTCACTCATCTACCGCACTGGCGTTACGTCCACGGCCAGTTATGCACCGCATTCAAATGCTCATCGGCAGCCACCGCACTGTCCTTCCTGGCGGAAATCGGTACCCTGGCCGAAGAATCCAATCATCACCCCGACGTGGACTGGCGATATGACACCCTGTTCGTCACCCTCGTCTCCCACGACGTTGGAGGGGTATCTCTTCGAGATGTGAGCATGGCAGAGAAAATTTCGGAACTGGCCGAAGAACACGGGGCACAGGCCAATCTGAACATCACCCGCACCGTCGAAATCGCGATAGACACCGATGACCGGAAGCAAATCTCTGAGACCTGGCGGGCGGCACTGGGGTACAAAGAACAAGAAGACGGCAGCCTGACAGATCCTTATGGCAGAGGGCCGGCGATCTGGTTCCAGAACACCGATACTCCCAATAACAACCGGTTCCACCTGGACATCTCTGTGCCTCATTCCCACCACCTCGATGTCCTCGATGGATTGAAGCAAGCAGGTGCACGGTTGAACTACGATGGGGCACCTGCCTGGACTGTGGCCACAGACCCGCAAGGCAACAGGCTTTGCATCTGCACCGAAGCCGGACGCCACGATGGCTAGCGGGAAATGATGCTGCGCCTGCTGGCCGGGCATAGCTGACCACAGGAGCCGGATAGTTCCCGCTCTCAGCTACTGCTTGCTGGAGCGGCCGGTTGCCGTGGCCTACTTGTCATGGGCGAAGGCGGAGGTTCCAGTTACTAAGTACTTGCGCAAGCTACCTGTAAATCAGGATTTCCGGCGAAAGGCTCGTGCCAGCAGCCGGTCGATTAGCAGCACCAGGTAGCCCACCGCGAGTAAGGCCAAGCCCATGACGAGAACGTTGAGACCCACTCCTGGATAACCGTGTTGAGTTACATCCATGAAGGGATAAGGGTAGTTCACCCCGGCGAAAAATTCGGCGCCCAGAGCTCCGGCAGTCAAGGCGAAGACCACGTAGGCCAAGGGAAGCAGCAGCCACAGTGCCGGATCGTACCCGCGGATACATCCTTTGGGAACGAAGAGCAGCCAGTCGGCAATGATCAGAGCCGGGGCCACTACGTGGATCAGGGAGTCGGTCAGGGAAAATGGGACGTAATCACCGGACTGCACGAAGTCGGACGGTGCGAGCACCAAAACATAGATCAGCAAGGTGACGGTAATGGCCATCATCACCGCTGCTGCCAAGCGAGGCGACGGTACCGAGGGCCCTCGTGGGCCGGTTTTGGCAAGATCCCGCAGCGTCCTGACGACCAATAATATGAGCCAGATAAGGCACAGCAGGTTACTTTGAACTGTATAGAACAGGAAGCTATTCCAGACCGGTTCCGCGCTCAGAATCTTGGAGATGCGCAGAATTCCGAAGATGACAAAAAGCAGCGCAATGATTCGAAACGCGAGCGCGGCGAGTCGATACGGAAGGTACGCATGCGCTTGTTCCGGTGAGTTGTTCTCAAAAGCTGTCTTGACCCGTGCGCGGTGATCACTCATAGCAGAAACAATACGTCACCCGCCGCTGAGCTGACCTGATACGGCTAATAACAAGTCTTCGCATGTGCTCTCCCACCGCAAACTTCAGTGATCTATGGCAGGGTTGGAACGAGGCTTATTGCCTTGCATTCACAGGATTAGATGCCGCAGAAGGAGCCAGCATGTCGTTGTACGCAATTACCAACCCAGCTACCGGAACCATTGAAGCAACCTATCCCACGGCGAACGACCAAGAAATCAGCAACGCTATTTCCACGGCCCATGACGCTTATGCCCAGTGGTCGGTCTCCGCACTTGAGGAGCGTTCGGCTCTGCTCGAACGCGTGGCGGACATCTACGAGTCGCGTGCGGACGAACTGGCGGCGATCATCACCCGTGAAATGGGCAAACCAATTAAGCAGTCCCTCGGTGAAATTGGCATCGTCGCGGCGATCTACCGCTTCTATGCGAAGAACGGGCCGAAGTTCCTCGAGGACGAGCAGCTGGAGATTGCCTCCGGTGGCACAGCCCTGGTGCGCAAGGAAGCTGTCGGTGTGCTGCTGGGTATCATGCCGTGGAACTTCCCGTACTACCAGGTGGCCCGTTTTGCTGCCCCGAACCTGATGAACGGCAACACGATTCTGCTTAAGCATGCTCCGCAGTGCCCGGAATCGGCGTTGGCCATGGAAGAGATCTTCCGTGAGGCAGGTGCTCCGCAAGGTGCGTATGTCAATATCTTTGCCACCAATGACCAAGTCGCAGACATCATTGCCGACCGCCGGGTGCAGGGTGTCTCGCTGACTGGTTCCGAGCGCGCCGGCTCGGCCGTGGCCGAGATTGCCGGACGCAACCTGAAGAAGGTCGTTCTGGAGCTGGGAGGTTCGGATCCATTCCTGGTGCTTGAAGATGCAGATGTGGCGCGCAGCGCAAAGCTTGGCATGCGTGCGCGTTTTGGCAATACCGGACAGGCCTGCAACGCCGCGAAGCGTTTCATTATTGATGCATCTATCTATGATCAGTTCTCCACCGCGCTGACCGAGCAAGTTGCCGGCATCAAGGTGGGGGATCCGACTCAGGGAGAGAATTTCCTGGGACCGCTTTCCTCAGTGGCCGCCCGTGACGGGCTGGCAGCGCAGGTGCAGGACGCTATTGATAAGGGAGCCACGGTACTTGCCGGTGGCAAGCAGATTGATGGGGACGGCGCCTACTATGAACCAACCATCCTGGCCGGGGTAACCCCGGACATGCGTGCATTCTCCGAGGAGCTCTTTGGCCCGGTCGCCGTGCTCTACAAGGTTGACGGCGAAGACGAGGCAGTGGAGCTGGCGAATAACACCGACTATGGGCTGGGAGCCTCCATCCACACCAAGGACCTGGAGCGTGCCGAACGGATCTCCGTGAAGCTTCAAAGTGGCATGGTAGCTATCAACGAGCCATCGGCTTCATTCCCCGAGCTGCCTTTTGGCGGCGTGAAGCGTTCGGGTATTGGACGTGAACTTGGCAAGTACGGCATGGATGAATTCATCAACCACAAGTTGGTGAAAGTCGCCGGACGCTAGCCGATCGCTGAATCTCCAGAGCCCTGTTCTCCGGATGAATTTCCGGAGAACAGGGCTCTAGTCCGTAATAGCGGCTAGACGCCGAGTTCTTCGCGCAGCCGGGAAACGTGACCCTTGGCATCCACGGCGTATTCGAGGTGGCTGATCTTGCCGTCGGGGGAGATGACCGCGGTGGAGCGCAGGGTGCCGATAAAGGTCTTTTCGCCGAAGCTCTTCTCCCCGTAGGAGCCGTAGGCCTTGGCGACAGAGTTATCCGGATCCGAGAGCAGTGGGAAGTTCAGCGACTGGTCCGCCGCGAACTTCGCGATTTCTGCTGGTTCATCCGGTGAAATCCCCAGCACTGAGTATCCGGCATTCTTCAGTGAATTGAGGTTGTCACGGAAGTCACAGGCCTCGGTGGTGCACCCCGGGGTTGCGGCCTTGGGGTAGAAATACACGATGACGTTTTCGCCTGCGTAGTCCGAAAGGGAAACCGGTGTGGAGGTGGCATCGAGCAGGGTGAAGCCGGGGGCTTCCTGACCCGGAATGAGTGGTGTGCCTTGCACTGTCATGATTCCAACTTTCGTATAACGGTAATTACTTTCCATCTTATGATTATTGAAGCCCCGTGGCTAGGGCTTATTTCTGGCGGTCTTGGTGCCCGGCCGCATGGCTTCCGGTGAATAAATTCACCGGAAGTTCGGGAAAATTTAATGATTGGTAAAAATCAATCGCAAGGATGATATTTATTGTCGGAAGCAAGGGCTAGACTGACAATCGCTCTCGAAACACCCTGCCTTTAATCCGAAGGTGCAGAATGCTTCTGGAGCAGTTGGAGTAAGGACAAAACCTCATGCTTCTGAAGCTCATCCTCAGACACAGCAAACCCTACGCCGGTTGGATAACTGCCGTAGTCATTTTGCAGCTGGCTACCACCATTGCCACGCTGTACCTACCAAGCCTGAATGCCAAAATCATCGATGTCGGTGTGGTTGAAGCGGACATCGGCTACATCTGGCGCACCGGCGGCATTATGCTCGTCGTAGCCTTCATCCAGATCATCACGGCCATTGGCGCGGTGTATTTCGGTGCCAAAACCTCGATGAGTATAGGCCGTGACATCCGTCAGTCGGTCTTCGAGAAGGTCTCCATCTTCTCCGCTCAAGACGTGAATAAATTTGGTGCTGCCACACTGATTACTCGTGGCACCAATGACGTGCAGCAAGTTCAGATGCTCACGCTGATGGCACTGAACTTCATGATCACGGCCCCAATCATGTCTATTGGTGGCGTGATCATGGCTATCCGTGAGGATCCGGGACTTTCCTGGCTCGTCTGGGTATCCGTACCGTTAGTGCTTATCGTGGTTGGCATCCTGGTGATCAAGTTGATGCCACTCTTCCGCGACATGCAAGGACGTATTGACGGGATCAACGGTGTGCTGCGTGAGCAGATCACCGGCATCCGCGTGGTCCGCGCCTTCGTCCGCGAAAAGCACGAGACCGAACGCTATGCCGATGCCAACCAGGAGCTCACTAAGCTCGGTGTTAAAGTTGGCAACCTCTTCGTGCTGATGTTCCCTGCCATTTCCATGATCCTGCACCTTTCCACTGCGGCCGTGCTGTGGTTTGGCGGACATCGTGTTGACAGCGGAGTAGTTGAGGTCGGGGCATTGACTGCTTTCCTGCAGTACATGCTCCAGATCCTCATGGCGGTCATGATGGGAACTTTCATGGCCATGATGGTTCCGCGCGCGATGGTTTCCGCGGACCGTATTGGCGAGGTGCTGGGCAGCGAGCCAAGCATGACAGATGCCCACAACGTGGCAATCGCTTTGCCCACCCCAGGTACCGTGGAATTCCGCAATGTCAGCTTCGGTTACCCGGGTGCTGACGCGCCGGTACTCTCGGATGTTTCCTTTGTCGCCGAGCCGGGGCAAACCACCGCGATCATCGGTTCAACCGGCGCCGGAAAGACCACATTGCTCAATCTGATCCCACGCCTCTACGACGCTACCGAGGGAGAAATTCTTATAGGCGGGGTCCCGGTACGTGATCTCGGTCGAGATCAGCTGTCGCAGAATATTTCTGCGGTTCCACAACGTCCGTACCTGTTCTCTGGCACCGTGGCCAGTAACCTGCGCTTTGGTGCAAAAGGTGCCACGGAAGAAGAACTATGGGAGGCGCTGCGCATCGCGCAGGCAGATGACTTTGTCTCCGAACGCGACGATCAACTGGATTCAAAGATCGCTCAGGGCGGCACCAACGTCTCCGGCGGTCAACGCCAACGACTATGCATTGCTCGTGCCTTGGCCGCCAAGCCAAATACGTACCTCTTTGATGATTCTTTCTCCGCCTTGGACGTCAGCACGGACGCAAAGCTGCGTGCGGCGCTCGATGAACCAACCAAGGACGCCGCGGTCATCATTGTGGCCCAACGCGTCTCAACAATTACCGGTGCAGACCAGATTCTCGTGTTGGAGCACGGGGTGATTGTTGCCCGGGGTACTCACGAAGAACTTCTTGAGACCTCGGAAACCTATCAAGAAATTGTTTCATCCCAGCTCAGTGCCGAGGAGGTGGCCTAAATGGCAGCGAAGAAAAAAGGCGGCGACAAGCAAGCCGAAGTTGATACCACCCTCGCTGAAGTAGACGAATTCGAAGTGGCCGCGGCTTCCGGCGGCTGGGAGGAAACTCCGGTTCGCAAGGCAGCGCACTTCTGGCCCTCGGCCAAGCGACTGATCGGTCTGATGGGACCCTACAAGGTAGGAATGAGCGTTGTCTTCGCTTTGATCACCGTGTACGTGGTGCTCTCAGTTATTGCGCCGCGAATTCTTGGCCGTGCCATGGACGTCATCTTTGCCGGCATGATCGGTAAGAACATGCAGGTGCCACCGGGCACCACCGCGGACCAAATTGTCCAGGAAATGCGTGATGCTGGGGAGACTACCCAGGCCGACATGCTATCCCGGGTGGATTTTGTCCCCGGAGAAGGTATCGATTTTACTCAACTCTCGCGGTACATCCTGCTGGTGCTGGCCATGTACTTCGTGGCATCGGTTTTCTCCTGGGTTTCGGGCTGGCTGCTGAACAAACTGGTCATGCGAGTCGTCTACAACCTGCGTAAGGATGTGGAAGATAAGATCAACCGGCTTCCGCTGAACTACTTCGACACCCGTCAGCGTGGAGACATCCTCTCCCGCGTGACTAACGACGTAGACAACATTCAGAATGCTTTGCAGCAGGCATTGAGCCAGCTGGTTCAGTCGATTATGACGGTTATCGGCATTGTGATCATGATGTTTGTGGTCTCTTGGCAGCTGGCGCTGATCGCTTTGGTCGCGTTGCCGCTCTCCGCAGTGGGTGCGGGCTTCATTGGTGCTAAGGCTCAGAAGCTCTTTACCGCGCAGTGGAAGAATACCGGTGCGCTCAACGGGCAGATTGAAGAGTCCTTCTCCGGCCATGAGCTCATGAAGGTCTTCGGCCGCGAAGACGACATGGTGGAACGTTTCACCGAGCGCAATGAGGAACTCTACAAGGCAAGCTTCGGCGCACAGTTTGTCTCTGGCATGATCATGCCGGTGATGAACTTCGTGTCCTACCTGTCCTACGTGGGTATCGCGGTCGTTGGTGGCCTGCGTGTAGCCTCCGGCACGATGAGCCTTGGTGATGCGACAGCATTCATCCAGTACTCGCGTGAGTTCACCCAGCCGCTGGGGCAGATTGCCGGAGTAGCGAATATGCTGCAGTCCGGTGTTGCCTCGGCAGAGCGTACCTTCGAACTGTTGGACGCTGAGGAACAGGAACCGGAAGTAGCCAAGCAGCAGCTTCCAGCACGCACCGACGGGCATGTGTCCTTCGAGAACGTGAGCTTCTCCTACAACCCGGAGCAGCCACTGATTGAGGACCTGTCCTTTGATGCAGATCCGGGGCACACTGTGGCCATTGTCGGTCCTACCGGCGCAGGTAAAACCACGCTGGTGAACCTGGTGATGCGTTTCTACGAGTTGAACTCGGGACGCATCATGCTGGACAACGCAAACATTACCGACCTGTCCCGCGCAGACCTGCGCTCCAAGGTCGGCATGGTGCTGCAGGATGCGTGGCTCTTTGGCGGATCCATCATGGAGAACATCCGGTACGGCCGGCTCGATGCTACGGATGAGGAAGTCTACGAGGCCGCGAAGGCGACCTTCGTTGACCGATTCGTGCGTGCCTTGCCAGATGGCTACGACACCATCATCGATGAGGAAGGTACTAACGTATCGGCCGGTGAAAAGCAGTTGATCACCATTGCCCGCGCGTTCGTGGCTAACCCTTCCTTGCTGATCCTGGATGAGGCGACTAGCTCGGTGGATACGCGTACCGAAGTTCTGGTACAGCGTGCCATGGCGGCGTTGCGCAGCGACCGAACCAGTTTCGTGATTGCGCACCGCTTGTCCACGATTCGTGATGCCGACACCATTTTGGTGATGGAATCAGGAAAAATCGTGGAGCAGGGCAATCATGAAGAACTACTGACAACCCAGGGCGCCTACTACAACCTGTACCAGTCGCAGTTTGCCGGCCCAGCCGAGGATGTGGATGCAAATCCTGACACCTCGGCAGTTCCGGTAGCCGCTGGCAACCCAGCTGCTGGCGCAGAGACATCTAGTACGGTCACTGAAACCGAGTAATACGAGCTGGGCACCAAGTCATGCCGCGGCGGATGGGAACTTTTCCCAACCGCCGCGGCATGTCTATTTTCTGGATGATCACTAGGAATTTTTACTTGTTGGCTCTGAGTAGCTGGGAAAGCTAACCCAGGGTCCAAGATAGTGTTCAGAGCTCAAGAAACCAAGCGCAGATCACTACTTATTTAAAGTTCAAAATGGTAAGTTATTAGAAACTTTAAAAACTTTTAAAAAATTAAAGACTTCAAAGGAGTGCTCGTGGTTACCGCCAAAAATCCATTTAAACCGACGGCAGGCGCTAGACCTCCGATGCTCGTAGGGCGGGCTGAACTTCGCGAGGACTTTGCCGAAAGCATAAGCAATGGCGCTGGCGCACCTGGGCTGCTTTCCATATATAGCGGCCCGCGGGGAATCGGCAAAACCGTCATGCTCGGTGAAATCGAAGACGAGGCAATTGAGCACGGGTGGATGGTAATCTCCGAGACCGCTACAAAAGGGTTGGTGCGACGAATCGGAGCCGCGGTTCAAGCAGCAAAAGAGGAATTCATTGAAGGGCCAGTTGGAAGACGGATCACGGGTTTGACTGTAGGTCCTTTTTCCCTTGAATCAAGCGCGCCAGAAAAACGTGAAATGCATTGGCGCAGAACGCTTACGGAGCTGCTTCAAGAACTTAACAGCCACGGTACTGGACTTTTGATTACTGTCGATGAGATTCATGCAATTGATCGCGACACTCTTGCTGAGATTGCTGCCGTAATTCAACACATGATTCGTGAGGATCTACCGATTGGACTCGCCTTTGCCGGATTGCCCAAAGCCGTAGAAGATCTTTTGAATGAAGGCGTTTCTACTTTCCTGCGTCGCGCTGAGAAATACGACTTGCATTCGGCATCCATCGAAGAAGTCGCCAGTGCCTTCCGGCAGACATTTAATGAAAGCGGCGTCGTTGCCACTGAAGAGCGCATTCAACAACTTGCCGAAGCTACTGGCGGTTATCCATTTTTAATCCAACTCGTTGGTTACCATGTATGGAGCCAAGCGGTACGTGACGGACACGAGGTGACGCAAAAGGCGTTGACTGCGGGGCTTGCCAAAGCACGACGCCGGATGGGAGCCACGGTGGTCGAATCGGCATATCGATCACTTTCAGTCATCGACCAGTCCTACCTGCTGGCAATGGCGGAGGACGAAGGACCCTCGAAGACAAGTGAAATTGCGCAACGTTTGGGCGTAACCCAGGTTTATGGCGGGCAATACCGACTGAGATTGTTGGCGGCCGGCATGATTGAGGTGGCCGGACATGGGCAGGTTAGTTTCGCCGTGCCGACGTTGCGAGAATTTCTGCGCGAACAGCCAGGGTATAAAGCCGTGGTTCACGATCCATTAGGTGATGTAACCTCAGTGGACTGACAAATCAGCTTGCCTGATGTGAATCTCCCGGCGCTTCCGCTATGCCTTACACCGTTCCAGCCGTCCGCCGAAGAGATTTCGCATATTCATCTAGTATTTTCAGCACCCCGTCATGCTGCCAAATCCGGTTCCTGCTCCGTCCGGATTTCTCGACAAGTACATCTCGTTCGGTCAGTACGCTCAGCGCACGGTGGATTGCAGCATCGCCCAAGCCGAGTTGTTCCTTGAGGTAGCGGGCATTCACTACTGGTTGGGAGATGAGATGTGGCAAGATTTTCCAGGCTGCGGAAGTTGAGCGCAGGCCAACCAGCTTTGTCGCGGAGTCATCGATCTGCGCGGCCAATGAGTCAACAAGATCCTTACCGGTGTTAGCCGCAAAGATTGAAGCACTGATGAAGGTATGGATGATCGGGGCAGCGTCTCCGGCCCGGAAGGCTTCCAACGCTTTAAAATAGCTGGCGGTATCCCGGAGTATTCCTGCGGAGATTGGTGCAGTCGTGTACTGAGAAATTCGTCGGTGACGGAGAATCGAATGGATCAAGGCCCTACCTGTTCGTCCATTACCGTCCACGAATGGATGGATCGTTTCGAACTGGGCATGCGCAATTGCCGCCTGAATAATTGCCGGTAAGTCAGTACGTGAAATGAATGCCACGAGGTCTTTCAGTGCGTCTCGGATTAGTTCATGGCGGGGTGCCACAAAGCGAGCTCCGCGAGGCCCGGCAGTATCTGTCCCGCCGATCCAGACGAGTTCTTCCCGGAATTTTCCAGCTTCATTCTCCATGCCAATTTGTTGATTCAGCAGATTTTGGTGCATCGCGAGGATGCTATCCACGTTTATGCGCTGGGCAAGGGCGAGTGCTGCTTCCATTGCATGGACATTACCGATAACCGTCCGAGCGTTGGCTCTATCGCCCTCATCGATCTCCGCTAGCGCGAGTTGACGCGCTGTCGTAGTGAGTTGCTCGATTTGGCTGCTGGAGGAGCTTTCCGTTCGGAGCAATACGCTGGACATGGGACCGAGCTCTGGGTTTTCGCTTCCAAGCCTCAGCAGCGAGTAGACGTCAAAATTCTGCAGGGCATGTGTGGCTTCTTCTAGCTCGGGGATCACTAATGAATCAGGCTGGGGGTACCAATCGGCTATGAGCGCTGGCGATGCAGATCTGTAGGAGCCGGTTTGCCGGCGGACTTCGGCATTGGAGAAGATATGCGGATTCGTGGGTTTCCAGAGTTGGTTTTCGTATTCGACCGGCGGGAAATCGAACGCAATGGGTGGGGTCTGAAAATCAACCATGACGTTCCTCCAAAGTGATAGTAAGAAGTATCTTACTATCACTTTCCGAAAAAGTGATAGTAAGGAAATTTGTAGCTATCACTTTCAATTCAGACCAGATCCCACGAGATCATCGCTCCGGGGCAGCAAAAGGAACCAGGGTTCAACGGCGTCTAGAAACTAGCTATGAAGAAATTGCGAGATGATTGTGGCGCGTACATCGTGTATACGCGCCACATCAGCAGAGCAGCTCACTGCAAAACTATCGCGCCGATTCAGACAGAGCCCAGGCCTCGGTATCACGCAAAACCTTTTTCGAGATCTTCCCGGTTGGAGTCTTGGGAATATCCTCGACAAAATGAATGTCCTCGGGAATCCACCACTTAGCCACCGTCTCACCAAGATGCGCGCGCAGCGTCGCATCGCTCATATTGGCATTCAATCGGAGCACCACAAAAGCTACTGGGCGCTCGCCCCACTTGTCGTCTGGGCGTCCGACCACAGCGGCCTCTAGGACGTCAGGATGGCTCATGATGGCGCTTTCCAACTCAACCGAACCGATCCACTCACCACCGGATTTGATCAAGTCTTTGAGCCTGTCCACCACATGAATGCAGCCATCGGGATCAATCACGCCTACATCCCCGGTGCGCAGCCACCCATCTGCGGTGAAAGACTCCGAGCCGTCGCAGGAACCAAAGTAACCAGAGGCGATGGTTGGCCCCGCCACCTGTAGCTCACCGGTTTCCTTCCCATCATGAACGGCCAAGGTGCCATCTGGACGCACGAGACGAATCTTGACCAGCGGATTCGGATATCCCGGAGCGCACATTGCACGCAGACTTCGCTGGTCAATGTCCTTCGGATCCTGGGCATTGACCAATGTGGTGCGCGCTGCGGTGAGCGTTGGGCTCGCTTCGGTCATACCCCAGGTGCCCACAACCGGGACTCCTACGGTGCTCAAGTATTCACGAGACAGTTCCACTGGCAAAGCCCCGCCACCGTTGGCTAGACGACGCAAGCTGGTCAGCTCCCGCCCGCGAAGATGTGGCAGCAGGCTACGCCACACGGTGGTGACCGCCGCCGAGACGGTGACCTGCTCCCGCTCCATCAGCTCGGCTAGCCTTTCAGGGTCAGAAACTCTGCCCGGTAAGACCAGTGAAGATCCGCTCAATGCCACTGCATAGGGCAAACCCCACGCATTTGCATGGAACATTGGAACAATCGGCATCACCACATCGCTGTGGCTCAGAGCAAAAGAGTCGGCAAATAGGTGGGACATGGCATGCAGGATAATGGATCGGTGGTCATAGAGCACTCCCTTGGGGCGGCCAGTGGTGCCCGAGGTGTAACACAGTGCGGCGGCCGCCCGCTCGTCGAGAGGTTCAAATCGCTTTCCTTCGTCTTGGTTTTCCAAGAGCTCTTCGTAGTGCACGATACGTGGGTCTTGGGGGACTTTGACCGTCTGCACATCATCAATGACGACAATGTGGCGTACCGTGGGCAACCGGTCGGCCAGTGGCCACAAAACATCAAGTAAAGAGCGATCCACGAAGATCACGTCATCTTGCGCATCATTGATGATGTATTCAATATCGCCCGGCGCTAGCCGGTGATTGATCGTGTGCAGCACACGTGCCGAACTCGGAATCCCGAAGTACAGCTCCAAGTGCTCTTGGGAATTCCATCCCAGCGTGGCCACCCGTGCAGCAACGGGTACTCCCAGGTTATCCAGGCCGGCGGCGAGCTTCCTTGCCCGGCGGGCCACCTGTCCAAAGGAGGACTCGCGGCGTTCTTGACAGGGGCCGGTCACCACCGAGCTCGAAGCGAATGCTCCTTCAAGCTTCACCACCAACATGCTGGTGGTTAGCGCGTGATCCTGCATAAGTCCTAGCATTATCGACCTTCCGTTGCCTGAACGTCCAGGACCTGCTCTGGGAGCTGAGCCTGAAGGTTCTGTTCCTCTCGAAGCTTGCGGGCTCGGTCTTCGCTCTTGAGCGCGCGGGCCAGGAAAGGAACCAGAGCCATCGAGATCACCGAGACCGCAATGACAATCACGAAACCGGTAGCAGGATCCCCGGTCTTAGTCTCCGCAATGCCAAAGAGGTACGGCCCGACAAACCCGCCAATGAGGCCAATGGTATTGATGAAAGCCAACCCTGCGGCGGCTACCACACCGGACATTCGAGCCATAGCCACCGACCAGAACAATGGCAGGGTGCCGAAGATGAAGATTGCCCCAATCAGGATCAGCAGCACCCGGATAGGCGCCGAATCGATGAGCATATAGGCCGCAGCGGTAATCAGCGTGCCCAGAGCCATAGCCCCAAGCCAAGCAGCTTCACGCTGCGATCCACGAAACAGCCGTGGCATGATCAGCACGCCGATGGTTGCACCGATTCCCACTGAACCGGAGATCAGCCCGATGACGAACGGAGTGGAGACGTCCATGCTTTCGATAATGGACGGGATATTGAAGACCAATCCGACGCTGCTGATCTGATTAAGAAAGTAGACGAAGGCCAAAAGAACAATAAAGGGACGCCCAAATGCTTTGCCCAAGTTTCCGCGGATGTGCTTGTCGCTTTCGTCCGGAACCCCGGCATGTGAAATCATGCTGGAAGCTTCTTCGGCGGTCAACCACTTAGCATCCGTGGGTTTTGACGGAAGCTTGAACCACAGCAGCGCGCCAATGGCCATGGTGATCAGACCTTCCACAATGAACATCCACTGCCATCCATGCAGGCCGGCAATGTCATCCATTTCCATCAACGCACCACCCAGTGGACCACCAATGATCAATGCGATGGTTGGTGCCAGGTAGATGTAACCCATGACGCTGGCACGCTGATGCTGGGCGAACCACACGGTGACCATGTAGGCCATGGCCGGGAAAAGGCCGGCTTCGGCCGCGCCGAGGATGAAGCGCAGGATATAGAAGGAATACTCGCCCTGCACGAACATCATCAAGACGGTGACCGCACCCCATGTCAGTGCGATGCGGGTGATCCAGGCCCGCGGGCCAACCTTGTACATGATCAGGTTGCTGGGGATTTCAAGGAACGCATAACTGATAAAGAAGATGCCAGCACCAAGCCCATAAGCTGCCGCGCTGAGTCCGATGTCTGTTTCAAATTGCGTTTTGGCCATCGACACGTTGGTGCGGTCAATGTAGGACATGAAGTAAATCAGGCACAGCAAGGGGATGAGCTTGAGCATCGTTTTTCGCGTGGCCCGTGCATGCACGGGGTCGGTGCGAAGCGCTGGAGTAGTCATGGTTCCTTGATCCTTCTATGAAAAGTGGAAAATGTGGAATCTGAGTGGAACGATCACCGCGAGGCGGAGATCAGTAAATTTCGAAGAGTGCGGCGGCTCCCATGCCGCCACCTACACACATGGTCACCACGCCGTAGCGTGCGCCGCGTCTGCGTCCTTCTAATAACAAGTGCCCGGTGAGCCGAGAGCCTGTCATGCCATAGGGGTGTCCGATCGCAATAGCACCGCCATTGACGTTGAACTTCTGCGGGTCGATGCCCAACCGATCACGGCAGTAAATAGCTTGGGAGGCGAACGCTTCGTTCAGTTCCCACAGGTCAATGTCTTCGACCTTTAATCCGTGGTGAGCAAGTAACTTTGGAACCGCATAAACGGGCCCGATGCCCATTTCACCCGGTTCGCATCCGGCGACAGCCATGCCGCGGTAAGCGCCCAAAGCATCTATCCCACGTCGTTGGGCTTCGCCGGCTTCCATCAGCACGGTGGCCGAGGCCCCGTCGGAAAGCTGCGAGGCATTGCCCGCGGTGACGGTGGAGTAAGTAGACGCCTGACCGTCTGGAAGTACGGGGGATAGCCTGGCTAAAGCCTCGATAGTAGTGCCGGGACGGTTGCCTTCATCCACGTCGAACTCGCCATCCAGACCCCAAGGCAGGATCTCATTGTCGAAGATTCCTGACTGTTGTGCAGCCGCGGTCCGTTGCTGCGAGATGAGCGCATATTCGTCCTGCGTGGCCCTGCTGACACCGTACTTCTCGGCAACAATTTCGGCGGTCTGAAGCATTGAGAAGTAAATGGATGGCCGGTGCTCTGCCAACCAAGGATCCTGTGCCCGAAAGCGGTTTTGGTGTTCGTTTTGGACTAGGGAAATTGACTCGACTCCGCCACCGATGGCGATGTTCATCTCCTCGGTGATGATTTGTTTGGCGGCGGTCACGATGGACATCAGCCCCGAGGCGCATTGCCGGTCGATGCTCATGGCCGGCACTGTGGCGGGAAGACCCGCACGCAACACCGCCTGGCGGGCGGTGTTAAAGCCTGTGGTGCCTTCCTGCATGGCACAACCCAGAATGACGTCCTCAACTTCGTCACCCTCGATTCCAGCCCGGGTCAACGCGCCAGTAATTGCGTGTGCCGCCATGGCTGGGCCGTTGGTGTCGCTGAGCGACCCCTTGTAAGCGCGCCCAATTGGAGTGCGTGCGGTGGAGACGATTACTGCTTCTTTCACAGCAAGGCTCCCCGGGAGTCACGGTCGCTTTCGACTTTGGCAATATAGCGGTGGGTCTGTGCAAAGGCGCTTTCGGTCTGCACGGTGCTGGACATATCGCTGATGCGATCCCACTGCTGTTCGATATCCTCGGCCGTGAGGTTTTCCACGGCCAGGAAGACTCCTGCGGATTCTTCCATTCGGGCCGTGGCGAAGACTCCCGCGCCTGCTGCCAAGATGGTCTTGGTCGGTGCTTGAGGTGAAACCATAAATACGGCTCCGGGGGCCACATGCTCCGGTGCCAGCAGGGCCAGATCCTCGGAATTAAGTAGACTTTCGGTCATTTGTGTTGCGGCCGTGGGAGCCAGCGCGTTCACTCGGACGTTTTTAGATTCGCCTTCGATAGCCAGCACATTCATCAGTCCGACCACCGCTGATTTGGCTGTTCCGTAATTGGCTTGGCCGAAGTTTCCGTAAATCCCGGAGGCGGAAGTGGTCATGAGAATGCGGCCGTAGCCCTGTGCGAGCATCTGCGGCCAGACAGCATGCGAGCAGTTTACTGAGCCCATGACGTGCACTTCTAAAACTTTCCGGAAATCCGCGAGGTCAGATTTGCCGAAGGACTTATCGCGAAGAATCCCCGCGTTGTTAATGAGGATGTCCAGTCGCCCGTATTCGCTGATGATCTTTTGAACCATGTTCCGCACGGCGGCTTCATCTGAAACATCGCAGTAGGCTACCGAGGCGCGTCCGCCGGCCGCTTCGATTTCTGCGACCACCGACGCAGCAGCGGTGGGCTGAGTTGATTCGTGCGAGCGCGAATCTATATCGTTCACGATGACGCTTGCTCCGTGTTTTGCTAGTTCTAGAGCATGTGCGCGTCCTAGGCCCGTGCCCGCTCCAGTCACCAATGCGACTTGATTTTCAAGGCTAATTGCCATGTGGATGCTCCTCGATTGTCGTTCATACTACTGAGTATTATTGATACTACTCGGTATTATCGTAATGAGGATCACACGGTTGTCAAGGGGTGCCCTGGAGAATACGTAGGATGAGAGTGTGAAGATGTTCAAAGCGGCGACGGAGGATTAATGACTAAAAGCCCTGAAATGGACATGAGTATCCGCGAGACGATTCTTGATGCGGCCGCGGCTGCCTTTACCCGCCGTGGCTTCGCGAAGACAACCATGGATGATATTGCCAAGGCAGTTGGTGCGACCAAGGGGCTGATTTACTACCACTTTCCGTCAAAGTTCGATATCTATCTCGGTGGCTACGAACTTGGGATGAACAAGGTGAAGCAAGCAGTTGAGCCGAGGGCTGCAGATAGCGGAAACGGCCTGGAACGTCTTCGGCTGATGGCGATTGCCCATGTGCGGAATTTGATGATCAACCCCAAATATCACCACCTCATTCATCAGGGTGTCCGTGACCAAGCCTCGGAATCTATGACTGTGCGCCAGCGCGAGTCGCTTATGGAGCTCAATCAGCTACGCAAAGACTATGAGCTCATGTTCCGCGGAATTATCGAAGTTGGCGTAGCTGACGGGTCTCTGCGCGAGGTTGACCCGGCCTTATCCGCGAGGGTCTTGCTCAGTAGCCTGAACGCCGTAGACATGTGGTATCGCGAAATGGATGATCAGTCCGAGGACAAAATCCAGGATATGGCGGATGACGTTGTAGATCTCGTCATTGGCGGGGTTCAAGCACACTGAGGCGTGCATGGTGACTTTCGCAGTGCGAATCTTTCTGCACTGTGAAACAATTCGGGTTCAAGCATTTAAGATGCATGTCAGATGCTATTACTGACCGCATTACGAGTCACCGCTAACTCGCGCCAAGATGGAGCACAATGTCGCCGAAACATCGGTCCTTCCTGTCCAAGACAATGACCGCTATCGCGGTGGCGATATTACTGATCTCGGGCAGTACCCTCCCAGCACAGGCTGTCCCGACTATCGCCCACCTTAGCGCCGCGGTGCCGGCCGCAAAGAACAATGTTGCCAAGGTCAAAACCAAAGCAAACCTGAACATGCGCTCCGGGACAAGTACCAAGAACAAAGTACTGAGAACTATCCCAAAGGGAAAAACAGTCCCAGTTTCGGCAGTGGCCTCCAATGGCTGGTACCAAGTGAAATACCAAAACAAGACCGGCTGGATCTCCAACAAGTACGTCACCGTTGTAGCCAAACGTTCGGCGCCGAAGGCTCCTACCCCTAAGATTACAAAGACTAAAAAGGTCAACCTGTGGGTGGCCACCAAATCCACGGTCAACATGCGCAAAGGCGCGGGCACCTCGCACTCGGTAGTTCGAAGTATTCCAAAGCATTCGGCGGCGAAGGCCACTGCCCAGGCAGTCAACGGCTGGTACAAAGTTACGTATAAGAAAAAATCCGGTTGGATCTCAAATAAGCACGTCATTACCTGCACCAAAGGCTGTCAGGTAGATACCGGAAATTACACCACCAATCGAGCAGGACTCAACGACAGGTACTTCACCAAGTCAAATGGTGCCGATCTCTACTCTGCCGCAGGCAAGAGGCTGCGCATCGGCGACATCCCCAAAAATTCAGTCGTGTACCGCGACGTCAAGTGGGAGAAGGCCGGTGGTCCGGTAACGGACTGGTACTTTGTGCGCACCCAGGGCATGGATGGCTGGATGAAAGCATCGGCGCTCACCCGCAAGAACACCGCCGCAACCTCAAACAGCAAAGGCATCACCCGGAAGCAAGCACTCAAACAACACAACGGAAAGCTCCCGGCATCGATGCTGGTAGCGATTCCTTGGGATAAAGAGAAAACGCTGATCGCAGCCCCGGCGGTCAAAGATCTGACCCGGCTAAATGCAGCGTTCAAGAAAAAATTTGGCAAGAACCTCGACATTGACTTGGCTTACCGGACGTTGGATACGCAAAAGTACTATTACAACGAGTTGGGACCGTACATTGCGGCGAAACCCGGAACCTCAAATCATGGCTGGGGTCTGGCCATCGATGTTCCTGAGTCCTACAACTATTCGTTCAAAGGCAAGTACTACAAATGGCTGAAGGCCCATTCGAAAAAGTACAACTGGACGCACCGAAAAAATCTTGAAGAATTCCGCTCAAATGGCACACGCAACCCCTACGCAGAAGCATGGCACTTTGAATACAACGGAAAATAGCCGGTAAAAATACCGCTTAGAATTGCTCTGGCAACTTGGGGCCTTCGCTGCCGGCGGGATAGTCCTGTAACGGTACCGAACCGTCGTCGAATCCACGCTGAATTTCTCCAATAAGCCGCCAACATTCCTCTGACGCATCGCCGCGGACGCTGAAGGTGGCGTCGGCATCCAAGATGCCACGCAACACGTTTCCGTAGGAGGACAGGATCGGGTCGGCGGTATCGGTTTGCGCGGTCACCCGGTCCATTCCGCGCGCATCAAAAGGACCACCAACGTTCAGCTCGAACTCAAGCTGTCCGGATTTGAGCAACAACCGTAACCTGTCTCCGGCAATGCGCCCCTGATGCGGGAATTGCGGATATTCGTGGGCAGGCCGGCGGAAGTTGATCACCAACTCCTTGCAGGGGTCACCGATTGCCTTTCCCGAACGCAGGGTTACCGGAACTCCGGTCCACCGCCAACTATCCACTTCCAATGTCACCTGAGCGAAGGTCTCGGTATTTTTTGCTGGGTCTACTCCCGGCTCGGCAATGTAATCGGGGAACTTCTTGCCGTCGATTTCACCCGCCGTGTATCGTCCGCGCACCACACAACGTGCCGGGTCTTCATCCCAGAGCCGGGTTGAACGCAACACGTGCGCGGTTAGCGCCGGAAGCTCCACCGCATCAATGCGAGAAGGCGGTTCCATCATCACCAGTGCCATCACCTGCAGCAGGTGAGATTGAATCATGTCGCGCAACGCGCCACTGGAATCATAAAATCCGGCGCGTCCCTCCAGCCCCAGAGTTTCGTCGTAATTAATTTCAATGGATTCAACATGCTCACGGTTCAGCAATGGCTCAAGCATCCGATTGGCGAAGCGCAAACCGGTAAACGAATGTACCGAGGGCATATTGAGGAAATGATCCACTCTGAAAGTCTGTGATTCGGGTACCAGTTCGCCCACCAAACGATTTAGTTCTCGCGCAGATTCCAGGTCATGTCCTATTGGCTTTTCAAGAGCCAAGATCAGATCTTCGGGGCGGTTCAGTTCGTTGAGTATTTCTAAAGATTTCATTGTCACCTGTGGTGGCAAGGCAAAATACACGCACACCGGAGATTCCAACTCATCAAACAGCTTCTGTAGATCGCTGGCACTGGTGGCATCACAGACGGTGAAGGATGTGGTTTTCAAGGAGTAATCAACTGCTGGGCCGCTGGCATGAACGCTGGCGAACGCGGTAGCTATTGTTTGTTCCCACGCTTCATCGGGCTGCCGGTCTGCGCCAATGACGGTGACTCGACGCTCTGGTTGCGCGGTCAGCAAAGTTGCCAGTCCGGGCAGAAGTAATCTCGAGGTGAGATCACCGGTAGCGCCGAGAATGACAAGATTTTTGATGCTGTCCATAGTCGCACCCTACTCCTTGTATTCGCGGAACTGTACCCTTTCAATGAACCGTACATGCTGTTTGAATGAAGCTATGGAAACACCGGCTGCAGGTACAAGATCCACTCCACTTGAAGACTATGCGTTGCTTTCCGATCTGCGTACTGGACCACTGGTATCGCGTGAGGGAAGTATCGACTGGCTTTGTTTTCCGCGCTTCGATTCACCCTCGGTTTTTGCAGCACTGATCGGCACCGAAGACGACGGCAGGTGGCGGCTGTGGGCGCCGGGCGGGCACGTAGTCTCCCGCAGATATTTGCCACGGACCTTTGTTCTGGAGACCATTTGGCGCACCGATACCGGGACCGCGCAGGTACTGGATTTCCTACCGCCGCGCTCGGAACAAGCCGATGTCATGCGTAAGGTCAGCGTCTTAGAAGGACAGGTTGATATCGCTCATGATCTGCGCATCCGATTCGATTACAACCGGTCTAAGCCGTGGACCCGCAAGATCACCCTCGATGACGCAGGTACCACCGGGTTGCTCTCCGTAGCCGGACCGGATGCACTGCTGCTGACCGGACCGCAACTACATCCAAGGGGCACCTGCCGATGAGGATCAGACGTCTTCCGCCGAACACTCGGGTCCCAACCGCCCCGATGACTACAGCGGTGCGGTATCGGACCGTCTCGCAGGGTTATTCACGCTTAGTGCCGGTGAATCTCAGACTTGGGCACTAACTTGGCATCAGTCCCATCTTCCTGCCCCCGCTCCGCTGGATCCGCAAGAAGCCCTGGAAAAGACCATCGACTACTGGCAGGACTGGTCCTCCAAGGTGCAAGTACGGGACCGGTACGATGACATGACGCTGCGATCCCTGATGGTATTGAGGGCTTTAACCGACCATGACACCGGTGGTCTCGTAGCAGCTCCGACAACCTCACTACCCGAGGAATTTGGAGGCCAACGCAACTGGGATTACCGGTACACGTGGTTGCGTGATGCCTCGTTGACCATTGAAACCTTGGTGAATCACGACTTTACCGATGGTGCATTACATTGGCGGGACTGGCTGCTGCGCGCGGTCGCCGGCGACCCCGATGATTTACAGATCATGTACGGTATCGCCGGGGAACGCGTACTGACTGAATTTGAATTGGACCACCTGTCCGGATACGCGGACTCCAAGCCAGTGCGAATTGGCAATGGTGCCTACGGACAGTATCAAGCAGATGTGGTGGGCGAAGTCATGCTGGCCTTGGCAAAACTACGCGATGCCGGACATGAGGAAGACGAATATTCCTGGGCCTTACAACAGAATATGCTTGGATTCCTCGAACGGAATATGGACCGCAAGGGCCATGGCATCTGGGAAATGCGCGGTGAAGCGGATCAATTCACTCATGGTCGGTCCATGATGTTTGCCGCCTTTGACCAAGGGATCAAGGCCATAGAGAACCATGGTCTGCCCGGACCGATTAAGTCTTGGAAGAAGCTTCGCGGGCAACTGCGTCAAGAGATATTTGAGCAGGGCTATAACAAGGAACTCAATTCATTTACGCAGGCCTACTCCAATAACGAAGTGGATGCCTCATTATTGCAGCTGCCAAATACCGGCCTCATCGATCCGCAGGATCCACGCATGCTGGGCACCGTGAAACGCATTGAAGAGGATCTGTTAGATGACGCCGGACTGTTGCTCAGATATCGAACTCAAACCGGAAAAGACGGGCTACCCGGCAATGAATACTCGTTCTTGATGTGCTCTTTCTGGCTGGTAGAGCAATACGCGCGCTCAGACCGGCTGGAAGAAGCCAAGAAATTGTTGGACCGGCTGTCCTCTTTTGCTACCGACTTGGGACTTTTTGCAGAGGAATATGATTCTGCCGGTGGGCGACTGGCTGGGAACTTCCCTCAGGCCTTCAGCCATCTCGGATTCGTGCGCGCGGTTGATGCTGTGGAACGTGCGGACCCTGCAGGCAGAACGCAGCAACCTACGTCCTGATTTAATTGGCATTCATAGGTGATCAATCAAGGGCAATCAGGGGGTAGTCAACTAACGTTAGGCGAGTGAATGTACTTGCCCGCGCGCAGAAACCAACGAACAAAACCAAAGATTCAACGGATTCGGCGATCCAGTCCAGCGGTTCATCCATGGGATTTCGACCGGAACTTCAGGGCCTGCGCGCCATCGCGGTACTTCTTGTCATCATTCATCACCTACGTCCTGGTGCACTCAGCGGTGGATTTATCGGCGTCGATATCTTCTTTGTCATATCCGGCTATCTCATCACCGCGCACCTTTATCGTGAACTGCACGGCACCGGCAAAATAGTACTCCTCAACTTCTGGGCACGGCGCGTTCGAAGGCTCTTGCCTTTGGCATTCACGGTGCTTCTCGCGACCGCTGTGCTGGTGTACGTGTGGATTCCCGCGACAGAGCACGGCACGATGTTTAAACATCTTGCCGCCGCCGGACTCTACGTGGAGAACTGGGCGTTGGTCTCGGACGCTACGGATTACGCAGCTGCAGGCCAGATGGCCACCGCCGTTCAACACTATTGGTCACTCTCGGTGGAAGAGCAGTTTTATCTCTTCTGGCCATTATTGCTTCTGGCAGGCGCATGGCTAATCCCCAAAGTTTTTCGGAAGACTAAGACAAGTCCCGGCACAATACGCACCAGTGCGGTTTCGGTGCACCGCATCATGCTGATAACCATCGCTCTGGTTGCGGTACTCAGCTTCATCTATGGTCTGTGGATCACCGCCGCGAATCCGGCCGGTGCCTACTTTGATACTGCGGCGCGAGCGTGGCAATTTGCCGTGGGTGGTTTAGTAGCGCTGCGATGTATCAACCGCGGTATCCGCGGTTGGGCCGGGACGCTGCTAGGTTGGGCTGGACTGGCTACCTTGCTCATCGGTGCGGTCATGATTCCTACGCTGACGCGCTTTCCCGGAACCATGGCCTTGGTGCCAACTTTGGGAACCGCAGCAGTCCTGGCCGCAGGGAGCATCACCGGCGGATACGGTCGCTGGTTTTCACACGGCACCTGGCTTTCAATTCCGCCGGCACGTTGGCTGGGGGACATCAGCTACGGAGCTTATCTCTGGCACTGGCCGTTGATTATCGTGGCACCCTTTGCGCTGAACACCGAACCTAAGTGGTACCACGAGGCCGGAATTTTCGCGTTAACTCTGCTGCTGGCATGGCTCTGTCAGCTCTTGATTGAAAACCCCCTGCGTTTTGGAACTCTGCTTAAACCTGTGAAGAACTCATTCATTTTTGCACTGCTAGGGATGCTCATCATTGCCGGCGTGAGTTGGGCTGGTACGGCTGCCTCGGCGCAAAGCGCCAACCTGCCACGGATGAGCCAAGAGGATCCTTGTTATGGTGCCCGCACACTGCTTGATCCGGAAAACTGCCAACCGGTGGAATCGAATTTCGCCCCGTATCCTTCAGCCGTTGCGGTTTCTCAACAGGTCCGGGCGCCCTTGTTCCCGGGATGCGAAACTGACACCTTAGAGGTTGGCGATAAAACCTGTCTGCTGGGAGACACCGAGAATCCAATGCTGCGAATTGCGGTGGTGGGGGATTCGCACGCGACCGCGTGGCTTCCAGCTCTGGAGGTTCTGGCTAAGCAGCGTCATTGGCAGTTGGAAACTCATATTCGTTCGGGATGTTCTCCTTCACTGGCCGCCCTCAAACAGGCCGAGCAGCTCAGTGGTCAGGCCGAAAGGCTATGCACCGAATCGATTCGTGCGCTGGGGCCGAAGCTTGCAAACGACAAAGGCTTAGACGCAGTGATCGTGGCAGCACAGGGAAACAAACGCCAGTGGGTCTCCTCTGCCGGCTATGAGTTCACAGATCCAAAAACCGAAGGGTTCACCGCCCTATGGAAGTCATGGACTGAGAGCGGCAAGAAAGTTGCAGTTCTCCAAGAAGTTCCACGGCTAGGTAACAAGAATGTGCCGACCTGTGTAGCTACAAACCCAGAAGATCCTCAGGCCTGCTCGGTGACCCGGGAGAAGGGGCTCTCTATCCGGCATAATTTGCACAAGGCACTGGAAAGCAAGAGCGCTCCGAAAGGTATCGTTCACGCGGATCTAACCAATAGCATCTGCTCGGCAGACCGGTGCTTCGCAGTTCTGGGATCGCTGATCACCTACTACGACCAGTCGCACCTGTCCCATGACTTTGCGCGCTCCTTGGCGCCAGAGCTTGGAAAACAGCTAGGTAAAGATCCGTTCTTCGCCGCCGCAAAATAGTCTCTTTACTGCAACTTGGTGAAAGCCGCCGAGCTAGCCAGCGTTGGGATTTGTTGCTTTTCCGTCGAGCCACAACTCGTTGCTCGCATCGGCATGGGTTCCGTCGCTGCCAACATGCTTGTCGCTAATCTGCGGGCCTTTAGTGATGACGTGAACCATGGCCATGGCGTGACCACGGCCCAAACCATACTCGGCTTTGAGCCATTCAATGATTGGTGTGGCTTTTGTAGCGGGGCCAAAGCCACTTTCGGTTGCTTTGGCCAGTAGCTGGCGCGGGGTGAGGCCTGTTTTGCTTTCGATGGTGTCAAGATAAGCCTGAAAAGACATGAGGTACTTTCGCCGGTACGGATTGGGTGGTAATCCAACTTATACCGGGACAACATGCACAGCAAGGATTACCCTATGATCCCTAAAAATAAACGGAAATATGAGGTCCGTTTTCTCAGGTGCTTGATTTTACCCAGGTAAAAAATCGCATTTACATGGAGTGGAAATCGAAGAGGATTTGATATTCATTTTTAAATTCCAACAATTTGAACATTTCTGAGCATAGACTGTGCCTACCTTTTGGTCCTTGTTTCTAGGAAAGGGAAAGCATGTCACAATCTCCATCACCCACTATGGGCTCACGTTTGGCCGCAGAGTTCCTCGGTACCTTCGTCCTTGTCTTCGGCGGTTGCGGTTCGGCTATCTTCGCTGCACAAGTACTCGACGGCGATACCGTCAACATGGGTATCGGTTTCCTCGGGGTGGCCCTCGCCTTCGGTCTGACGGTACTGGTCATGGTCTACACGGTTGGTCATATTTCCGGTGGACACTTCAACCCCGCGGTCACCTTCGGCGCCGCACTTGCCAAGCGCGTGGAATGGAAAGCTGTTCCCGCCTACATGATCACTCAGGTCGTCGCCGCATCCGTTGCCGGATTGGTGCTCTTCGCCATCGCCTCAGGAAAATCCGGATTTAATGCGGTTGAATCAGGTTTTGCCTCTAACGGCTATGGGGATCGTTCTCCTGATGGCTATTCGTTGCTCTCGGCGCTGATTGTTGAGGTAGTGCTGACTGCGATCTTCCTGTTTGTGATTCTGGGATCTACCGATGACCGTGCTCCCATAGGTTTTGCAGGACTGTCCATCGGGCTTTCACTGACGTTGATTCACTTGGTTGCTATTCCGGTGACCAATACATCGGTGAACCCGGCTCGTTCCTTGGGCGTTGCGTGGTTTGCAGGTCCCGAAGCGCTGGGTCAGGTCTGGCTGTTCATCCTCGCACCGTTGCTCGGTGCAGCGATTGCGGGTCTGAGCTATTCGAAGCTCTTCGCCAAACCGATGTCTGCCCCGCTCGTGTAGTAAATCCTTGACTGAAGTTCTCTGCCCACCGCAAAGATGCGGTGGGCAGAGAACGTTAATTGCAGTACCAAAGACTGATTTTCCATAAGCCACTAATGGCTTTCACAGGCGGTGGATACAAGATTGGTCGGCTGACTCGATAGGGTAGGAATATGCAGCAACCCCCGCCTTACTCTCAGCAGTATTTCCTGCCGCGCCGCAAACAACGGGTCTTTGACCCTGGGGCGATGTCCCGTGGTGACTGGTGGACTGTAGTTGCCTACATTCTCTTTTTCGTGTTGGGTGGGGCGTCGCTGATCGGGTTGATTCCCGGGTATTTCAGTGCCTTCGATACGCAAGAACAGGCTTTGTTCGGGATTAACCTGATTCTGTACACCACCTTCTTCATCGTAGCGATGGTGCAGTGCGGGGCTCATTTCTTCGAGTCCTTCAAAACCATGAAGTACTACCCGTGGGCCAAATGGTTGATGCTGCCCGGCGGCTGGTTGCTGACTATCTTCTTCTCCGCCATTGTCACCACGCTCTTTGGCGGGCCGCAGGTCAGCGCAAACCAAGAAGCGCTGCAGGGCATGACCACCGCAGTTCCACTGCCGATGATGTTTGTAGTGACTGCGGTCTTTGGGCCTTTTGTCGAGGAATATCTCTTTCGTCATCTGCTCATTGGCAAGCTGTCACGCAAACTCAATATCTGGGTTTGTGCCGTGATCTCCACTATTGTGTTCGCGTCAATCCATTTCCTCAACGGTGGTGGAATTGCGTCGATCACCCAGATCCTGCCTTATCTAATGCTGGGCGTTCTGATGTCCTTGGCTTATATCCTTTCGGGTAAGTCTCTGGCCTACGCCTACCTCTTGCACTTCATCAATAACGCCATGGCGCTATTGATGCTTTACCTGGTGTATCCGCTACTTCCCACCGGGGTCTAGGCTTGAGTTTTACCGGGCACGAGCCACACTCAGTTCCTTACCGCGGCATGCTGCTGGCGTTGTTTGCCGGTGGTGTGGCCACCTTCTCTCAGCTGTATTCGGTTCAGGGACTCTTGCCGAGCATCGCTCAAGACCTGAATATCAGTTCATCTCAAGCCGCATTGACGGTTTCTGCCGCGACGCTGGGTCTGGCGCTCGCCGTCACTCCTTGGGCTATCATTTCGGACCGGATAGGCCGGCGCAGAGTGATCGCGATCGCGCTCATTTCCTCGGTGGTGCTCGGGTTAACCAGCTCCATGATGACTGGCTTTGAACCGTTGATCGCTGTGCGCTTTCTAGAAGGGATTGCACTGGCCGGAGTCCCGGGTAGCGCCCTGGCTTATCTTGCTGATGAGCTGACCCCACGCGCAGTAGCCCTGGCCAGTGGCACCTACATCTCGGGAACCACCCTCGGCGGGCTGGCCGGGCGTCTGGTGGCTAGCTGGGTTGGTGAACCTGCTGGGTGGCGTTGGGGTGTTGCATCGGTCAGCCTGATGGCGGCTGGGGCCACGTTATTTTTCCTGCTTAAGGCTCCGGCGGCGCAAGGATTCATCCCGGCACAGCAACGCGGACTACGTCCCATTCTCGGCAAGTTTAAACGCGCCCTGCGCGGGCGGATGCCATTGCTTTATCTGCAGGGGTTCTTGCTGATGGGAGGATTTGTCGCGGTATATAACTACCTCGCATTTCGTCTCGAAGCCCCACCATTTCTGGTGCCAGCCTCGTTAGCCTCCTTGGTATTCATCGCCTACCTCTCAGGCACCTGGTCCGCGGTGGCCAGCGGGCGGCTTGTCGCGAAATTGGGCCGGCGTGGAACGTTGCTGCTGAGCATCTCGGTGAGCATGGCCGGGCTATTGCTGACCTTGTCGGCAAGCTTGATGATGATCATTTTAGGAATGATCATCTTCACCGCAGGATTTTTCGCAGCTCATGCGGTGGCCAGCGGTTGGGTGCCCTTACTTGCACCGACCACTCGTGCTCAAGCCGCGAGCCTTTACAATCTCTTCTACTATGTAGGATCTTCGCTGCTTGGCTGGCTCATTGGTATACCGTTTATGCATTTTGGGTGGTCCACCGTGGTCTTATGTGTCGTGCTGCTCCAACTAATCGCCGTCATCTTTGCTTTCTTTTTGAAGCAAAAGAAGTAATCCACGTCAATAAAATTACCGCTCATCGAACGTCAACTACCGTTTGCCTGTGAGTGTTACGCCGTCGATGTGAGCTGCGAAATGCACCCCTGTGACAGGCCGGACAATAGCTGATGGACTTATTTTCGATCCATCAACACGGAAGTACAACATGAGTAAAGATCTTGCCGATTCCACGGCAGCGCCAACAACCTTGGCCAAGACTTTAGGTAACTGGGACGCTTTAGCCTTGGGCTTTGGCGCCATGATCGGCTTCGGGTGGGTAGTGCTCACCGGAGGTTGGCTGGATAACGCTGGCACCATGGGCGCGGTCTGCGCCATGCTCGCCGGTGGCGCGATTATGGCCATCGTGGGTTTGACCTACGCTGAGCTCACCGCTGCCATGCCGAAAGCAGGTGGCGAACATAATTTCATTCTCCGCGCACTCGGCGCCCGCCCTTCGTTTATCGGTTCGTGGGCAATTATCGGTGGTTACGTCACCATCGTTGCCTTCGAAGCGGTAGCCTTCCCACGCACCGTTGAGTACATCTTTCCGGGCATGAGCAAGATTCCGCTCTGGACAGTAGCGGGCTTCGAGGTAAATCTCACCTGGGCATTAGTGGGTGTGGCCGCAGGAGTCCTGGTGACCTGGATTAACGTGCGCGGGGTGAAGCAAGCCGGTGTGGTGCAAACTTTCACCGTGCTCTTCTTGCTTCTGGTGGGCCTGTTGATGATCTTCGGGTCGGTGACAAGCGGTTCCGCGCAGAATATGGAACCATTCTTCACTCCGGGAATGGGCGGATTTTTTGCCGTACTGGTGGCGGTTCCATTCTTGTTTATCGGCTTTGACGTGATCCCGCAGTCTGCCGAAGAAGTGAAGATCCCGCCGAAGCAGATTGGCAAGCTAGTAGTCATCTCCGTGGTGCTGGCAACTCTTTGGTATGTGATGGTGGTTTTGACTACAGCCTCGGCCATGCCTGCTGATCAGTTGGCGAACGCTGATATCGCCACCGCAGATGCCTTTGGCGCGCTATTCAACTCTGAGGTGATGGCAAAGATCCTCATTGCCGGTGGTCTGGCTGGCATCTTGACCTCCTGGAATTCCCTGCTCTTGGGCGCTTCACGCTTGGTGTTCTCGATGGCCCGCGGTGGGATGCTTCCGGCCTGGTTTGGGAAACTGCACCCGAAATATCAGACTCCAGCTAACGCGTTGTACTTTATCGGTGGCATTTCGGTCCTTGCGCCGTTCTTCGGCGCTGAAATGCTGGGATGGCTGGTTGACTCGGGCGCACCGAGCATCATCATTGCCTACTTCTTGGTATCGGTGACCTTCCTGATTCTGCGACGCCGCGAACCGGCGATGGACCGTCCGCTACGCGTGGCCGGCAAAGGCCGTGGTGGTGAAGTTATCGGGTATGCCTCGGTCATTCTGACAGCTGCCCTGTTCTTGCTGTACATGCCTGGCATGCCTGCCTCATTGAGCTGGGAACCGTGGCTGATTTTCGCTGCTTGGTGGATTCTCGGAGCGGTGTTCTTCGTCAAGGTTCCCGGCGGTATCAAACCGGGACCGGATGCCGAAGAAGAGGTTATTGCGCGGGTTAGAGCGCGTCAGCGCTAATCCTTTGCACGTTTCCAGAGGCCTAAGGCCACCCCGCGGGGTGGCCTTAGGCCACTTTGTGTCTATGCCACCGCTATTTCTTCAAAGTCTGAAATTTCGGACAATTCGAGAGGTCCGGGTCACATGTCGGCGCAAGTTTTGGGTCTTATTAGATCTTGACCGAGGAAGCCAGACGCTTCCCCCGCAAGAGCGAAAACAGGTACGCCATGACATCGGAGTAGGCTTCGGCCACTGGCATTGCCGAAATGTTCCTACCTGCAACGCTGGCCGCCGGTCATGAATCAATTGAGTTGCGCATGATCATCGCCATTATCTGTGTCTCGGCGATTATTTTCTTCTCTGCACTGGTGCCTTGTTTGCTGGCCACCAGTATCCCGTTGCGTCTTCGCGATATGGTCGCTATCTGGTTTATTCGCGTAGCTTTGACGATTCTGATTGCTACGCCGCTGGTTAGTCTATTGATGTAGTTCAGGTCAATGAATCGTTATTGCCGCTGGCCCAAGCCGCGTAGCGTGCGGCGGAGAACGCTACGATCTCACCCGCACGCTCGGGCACCACGGTGGCGAAATTATTATAGAGACGCTCGAAGCGCAGGGACGCTAACTGCGTGGCAATTCGCTGCACTACCGGCCCCGATAAGGGAATCCGGTTGGGGTAGCTGCGCAAGAAGGTGACGTTTCCATCTGCGACCGGAAAGACACCATCCCCGGCGAGAAGGACTCCCTGTGCGTCGGCTCCAGCTTCCCACAGCGCTACGGTACTTCCGGGGAAGTGCCCGCCAATCTGTTCAAGTCGGATTCCGTCAATTGGTTCAAAGGGTTCTGACCAAATTTTCACATTTGGACTGCTGCGTTGGACCCAATTTTGATCTGCGGCTGCGACATAGATGGGAGCGTCGCCGAACGCGCTGCTGTAGGCAGACTGCACTCCGTACATATGTGGATGACTTGCCGCAATCCCCTGCACTCCGCCCTTTTTACCGATAACCTCGAAGGCGTGCTGATCCAGTATTCCCGGAACTTCAAAGAGCAGATTTCCCGCCTCAGTTTGCACCAGCAAGGCACTTTGACCGATTCCAATGTTTGGAGCAGTCAACGAGGTCAGGCCCGGCTCAAGCTCACGGAATTCTACGCGGTGACCGGCTTCCAGCAATTCGGTGCGATGAGTCCAGCGTTGCAGGCCGCCCGGAACAAACTGACGTTCATCAACACAGATGGGACAGAAATCTGGTGTTTCAGCCGAGGGTTCAAATTCCACGGCACAGGCGGAACACTGCCAATCGATCAGTTGCATACTTCTACTTCCAAAAGTTAAGGCGCAGGGGTGTCCCAGCCTAACTTGATCTGCCCTGCCTGCACAGGGTTAGAAGAGCATCCACCCGATGAGGGCACTAGCAACCACAAGTAGCCATGGTGCCAGTTTCCACGAGTGCAAAGCAACAAATCCCAAGGCCGCCAGCACCAGGGTGGGAATAATCGAGGCGCCCTGCACAAACACGGGGGAATAAAGCGCTGCCGCCAAAAGCCCCACCACCGCAGCATTAACTCCCATCAGCACCCGCCGCGCAACGTTTGAATGCCGCAATCGCTGCCAGAACGGGAGAGCCGCAGCAATAAGCAGGGCTGAAGGAAGGAAGATAGCCACCAGCGCAATCGCTGCGCCGAGAAGTCCGGAAGGCCCGGCTTGAAAGACCATCCCTAGGTAGGCGGCGAATGTGAATAACGGTCCGGGAACCGCTTGCGCCGCCGCGTAGCCAGCCAGAAAAGCATCATGATCAACGAGTCCGGTACTGACCGTCTGCGCTTCGAGCATCGGCAAGACCACGTGCCCACCGCCAAAGACAAGGGAGCCGGTGCTGTAAAAGATTTCAAACAAGCTCAGCGCCCCGTCATCAAAAATCGCTGCTGCTACCGGGAGGCCGAAGAGAAGTAAGAGAAAAATAGCCAGGTAGATCAAGGCACTGCGCTGGGAATGCCGAGCAAGGCTAAACTCAGCTTGCTCTGGCTGCGGTGCTTGACCACGCAACCAGAGCAGCCCGATGAGGCCAGCTCCTAAGATCACCGCAACTTGGATGACCGGAGACGGGAAGAGGAGCACCAACGCCATAGCCGAGACAGCTAGTGTGGCCCGTGGTGCGTCGGGAGCCAGCGTTTTGGCCATGCCCAATACTGCATGGGCCACCACCGCCACGGTGGCGGCCTTCAAACCAATAATCCACCCGTTACCGATCAGCGAATCCAAGCTGTTTGCAGCGATGGCGAAGAACATCAGCAGTACTGCGGAGGGCAGGGTAAAAGCAGCCCAGGCAGCGATCAAACCCAGCGTTCCAGCACGTTGCAACCCCAAGGCCATGCCCACCTGGCTGGAAGCGGGGCCGGGCAGGAACTGGCAGAGAGCCACCAGATCCGCATAAGCGCTTTCGCTCAGCCACTTTCTTTTGACGACAAACTCTTCGCGGAAGAAACCCAGATGCGCGGTGGGACCGCCAAAAGCCGTGAGACCCATTTTAAGGAAGGCCATAAAAACTTCAGGTACCGAAGAACCCGCAGGGCGTTCACGAAGCGCTGAGGCGCGCGAAGATGTCATAGCCGAAGTATTTCATCTCGGGTATATCTAGATTCGCAGCCCATGCTCAGCAGACGGTTAACAAGCAGTGAACTTTCAACTTAGGGTAGAAATCGCTGTTAGTAGGCAACTGTTCGTAGAGTAGGACTCGTGAATTCAGATAAATCCCAAACGTCTTCCCCAGTGTTGGCCAAGCAGATTCTTGTGCTGGCTATTCCAGCCCTGGGCGCGTTAATTGCCGAACCGCTTTTCCTGATGGCCGACTCCGCCATTGTCGGACACTTGGGTGTTGCCGAACTTGCAGGTGCTGCATTGGGAACCACGGTGCTTCATACTGCCGTGGGTCTGATGATTTTTCTGGCTTACGCGACTACCCCTGCGGTGGCCCGTGCTATCGGTGCTGGACAACTGTCGAAGGCAATGGCTGCAGGCCGTGACGGCATGTGGTTTGCGGTGGCCTTAGGTGTGATTTTGTCACTGGCCGGTTTCATGTTCGCGAGGCCGCTAGTGCGCCTATTGGGTGGTGAGGGGCAAACCCTCGAATTCGCCGTTGACTATATTTTGTATTCCATGCCAGGGCTCACCGCGATGCTGCTGGTCCTCGCTGCCACGGGAGTACTGCGTGGAATGCAGGACACCAAGACTCCATTGGCTGTCGCCACAGCAGGGTTCGGCCTGAACATCGTGCTGAACTTCGCGCTGGTATATGGGCTGCAGATGTCGGTGGCCGGCGCGGCCCTCGGGACCTCGATCGCGCAGTGGATGATGGCGCTGGTATATCTGTGGATGCTGATTCCGCGTATCCGTGCCTCCAAGATCCAGCTACGCCCGAGCTGGGTTGGATTCATTTCCACCGGCCAGGTTGGGTCGTGGCTGATGCTTCGCAACCTGACCATGCGCGCTGCCCTGCTGCTCACGGTGGTGGTAGCGACCAATGCGGGAGAGATGACATTGGCCGCGCACCAGCTGGTCTTCACCATCTTCTCCTTCCTTGCCTTCGCCCTGGACGCGTTAGCTATCGCGGCCCAGGCCCTGATAGGCAAGGAACTTGGGTCGGGAGACGCTTCGAAGGTGCGCCAGCTGACCGGTCTGATGAGTCGATGGGGAATCTACTTCGGCATCTTAACTGGGGTGTTGCTGTTCGCCACCTCGTGGGTGTTCCCGATGCTGTTTACTCCAAATACCGAGATCCACCAGTTGACCACCATTGGACTTTGGATCTTGGCGCTGTCGCAGCCGTTGTGCGGTTTGGTGTTTGTCCTTGACGGGGTGCTTATTGGTGCAGGGGACGCGAAATACCTAGGGATCGCTGGCGTAATCAACCTAGTTCTGTATCTACCTATGCTGTGGGCTGTTCAGCACTTCGCCACAGATCCGCAGGCCGCAATTTTGTGGATCTGGGTGGCCTTCGCTGTCGGTTACATGCTGGCTAGGGCGCTCACTCTCGGAGTGCGGGCACGCGGGAATACGTGGATGCGTCTGGGGCAATGAGGTAGCTGCGGCAGCTAGCCCCACAGCTCATCTCGATCTTCCTGACCTCCGAGCATGGCTCGGTGAATGGACTGCAAATGGGTGCGCATCGCTAGTTCTGCGCCTTGGGCATCTGCTGCAGCAATGGCCGCCAAGATGGCTTGATGCTCTGCGAGTTCCGTGGATTGGGACATGTAGGTCTGCATTGAAGGCAGTATAAAATGACCTCTCGCAGTCTCGGCGAAACATCTGGTGAGCGTGCCGGTGATCCGCGTATTGCGGTTGGCCGCGCAAAGAGCTTCGTGAAAACGGCGTGCGGCGAGCATGGAGGCAATGGGGTCGGCTTCGGCGAGTTGCTCTTGCTCGGCCAGGTGGCCGCGCAATATCGTCAGAGTTTGCGCCGAATGGAATCGGGCGACATGATGTGCGGCGCGTGGCTCCAGCAAAATGCGCAACTCCAATACTTCATGGATATCCGCCACGCTGATGGCCCGCACCAGATAGCCCTTCTTGGGTAACAGCTGCAGTAATCCCTCGCTGGTGAGCTGACGTAGCGATTCCCGCACAGGAGTTTTTGACACCTGAAATTCCTCGGCCAGCGCCGGTTCAATCACCAAGGTGCCCGGGGACAGCAGTCCGGTGGTAATCCGCTCACGCAGTTCCGTCGTGAGGCGCTCGGAAAGTGAGCTAGCCATTTCTCCTCGTTTCTTTGCGTCCATTCTCAAACCGGCGCGTAACTTTCGGCGTAAGAGTTCCCTTGGAATCAAAGAACACTCTAGTCTTGTGTGAAATATATTTCAGGTATCTTACGTTGCTTTGCCACGACCAGATCCGACATTTCGCTGCAGAGCGGAGGAGTTAACGCCAATGAATCAACTCAATACGACGGACCGCGACCCGCTCCGACTGCAACGCCGCCGCGCCATCTCCGCATCCCTCGTGGGAACCGCCATCGAATGGTATGACTACGCTCTCTACGGAGCCGCGGCAAGCGTGGTGATTGGGCCACTATTCTTCTCTTCGGCCGGAAGCTCCGCGGCCTCCATTGCCGCCTTCGCAACCTTTGCGGTCGGCTTTGTTGCCCGTCCGGTAGGCGGCGCGGTCATTGGCCATCTGGGAGATAAATTTGGCCGTCGCCCGGCCATGCTGCTCTCGGTAATCCTGATGGGTATCGCCACCGTGGGCATCGGTTTACTGCCCACCGCGCAAACTTGGGGCGCCTGGTCCATTGGACTTCTGGTGTTCCTGCGACTCGTCCAGGGATTTGGTGCCGGTGCAGAACTCACCGGGGCGATGACTCTGGTGGCGGAATACGTGGAACCGAAAAAGCGCGGTCTGTACACCTCACTCATTCTTTCCACCCCTCCACTTGGCATTGCGCTGGCAACGATCTGCTTCTTCGGCGTATCCCTGCTCGGTGACGAGGCCCTGCTCGGATGGGCATGGCGACTGCCGTTCCTGATCTCCGCACTCCTTTTCTTGGTCGCCCTGTACATCCGTAACAAGCTCGAAGAGACCCCCGAGTACGCGCAAGCCATGAACCAGGCGCGGCAACGCACGGGCGCTCAGAAGCTCCCACTGCGCGAAGTCTTCGAATCCCATTGGCGCCGAGTGGTGCTCGGCTTCTTCGCCATCACCGGGCACAACGCCACCAACTACATTCTTGCCGTCTTCTCCATCAGCCTGATGGTTGGTTCCGGCATGGCCCGAAGCCAGGCGTTGCTGGCGGTGACCTTGGGTTCGCTGGTTTCGGTGCTGCTCACTCCGGTGGGCGGTTGGCTAGCCGATAAAGTTGGTTCCGCCCGCATCTTGGCAGCTGGAAACATAGCCGGTTTACTCCTAGCTTTTCCCATCTTCCTGATGCTTTCCACAGATCAATTCATCTACGGATTCTTAGCCATCGCGCTGGGCTATGGCCTAGTCATTCCCTGCACCTCCGGAGCGCAGGGTGCGTTCCTGACCGAACTATTCCCCGTCAACGTGCGGTTTAGCGGGATCGCTATCGCCAGAGAACTAAACGGCGCCATTGTTGCTGGACTCTCGCCGCTGATTGCCGCGGCACTTTTGGAACTAGGCAACGGTTCTGTCAGTCTCCCTGCGAGTTTCCTGGCCCTGTGTTGTCTGAGCTCCGCGGTCGCCATCTACCTTGGCATCCGAGCTAAAAACAGCATCCGCTACTAAAAACTTCTGCCACACACCGAGATTCAAAGGATGTATTTTGAGCAACCTCAAGCGTCAATTTCCCGATATTAGCGAACTAGTCAACCTGATGAAGTTCAAACTGCCCGCCGCAGACCGCCGCTCCGCACGGCTGAGCAAGGCGGCAGATATCTGGGACTTGCGCTCCATTGCTAAGCGCCGTACCCCCACCGCAGCTTTCGACTATGTGGATGGCGCCGCAGGCCGCGAAATCACCGCTACCCGTGCCCGCCAGGTCTTCGACAACGTGGAACTGCTGCCGCGGATTCTGCATGGCACCGCGCAAGCGGATCTGTCCACGCAGATCGCTGGAGCACCATCGGCCTTGCCCTTTGGTATCGCACCGACCGGGTTTACCCGCTTCATGCACTCCGAAGGTGAAATTGGTGGGTCGCGGGCCGCCGAACAAGCAGGGATTCCTTTCAGCCTCTCCACCATGGGTACTCGCTCTATTGAAGAGGTTGCGCAGGCCGCCCCGGATGCACGCAAATGGTTCCAACTCTACCTCTGGAAAGACCGCGAGAAATCCGCCGGGCTGGTGAACCGTGCGGCCGCCGCCGGGTTTGACACCTTACTGGTGACCGTGGATACCTCGGTCGCCGGACAACGTCATCGCGACACCCGCAACGGCATGAGAATTCCGCCGGAGCTGACACTGAAGACGGTACTTGACGCCTCCTACCGTCCCGAATGGTGGTTTAACTTCTTGACCACGGATTCGCTCAAATTCGCCTCACTATCCAATACCTCGGCAGATCTTCCCACCATCATCAACTCCATGTTTGATCCGTCCCTGGACTTTGATGATCTGAAGTGGATCCGTGAACTGTGGAAAGGCAAACTGTTCGTCAAGGGCATCCTCACCGTTGAAGACGCCGCGAAGGCCAAAGCCGCCGGAGCAGACGGGCTGGTGGTTTCCAACCACGGCGGACGCCAGCTGGACCGCGCGCCGATCGCCTTCGAGGCACTGAGCGAGGTTCGTGCCGAGGTCGGCGAGGACATGGAAATTATCATGGACTCGGGCATCATGTCCGGTTCGGATATCGTCGCAGCGCTCTGTGCCGGAGCGGACTTTGTGCTTATTGGCCGCGCCTACCTCTACGGGCTCATGTCCGGAGGCCAGGCAGGCGTCAGCAGGGCTATCGAACTGCTGGCCAAGGAGGTTGAAGTGGCGATGCAGCTGATGGGTGCCGCATCGATTGGCGAGCTCAACGAGTCATTGATTCGCCGGCGTAAATAACCTGCGGGCGCGTCGGTAAATGTGACATAGCTTTGACTCGGCTGACTCTTTGTTCTATCGCCGGTAGAATGGGGGTGTGCCAGCACCAAAAACCACCCCAGCCCAAGCTCAAGACGTCTTCCGTCCCGTATTTCTTCGCGGACTCGGCGCCTTGGTCTACTCGCTCATCTCGATTTTCTGGATCCAGGCGGATCAAAGCGTACTGTCCTACGCGACAGGTGCGTTGTTGGTGGTGACCGGCGCATTCATGTGGCAGTACGTCACCGTACCGAGTGCCCCGGAAAAGTCCCGAGCTGCCTACGCGCTAGGCGCCGGGCTGATGCTGCTGGCAGGTATTGCGGCGTTATTCGCCACGACCCCCATGTGGGTTGCCTACCTGGCTGCCTTCGCATTCTTCGTCACCGGTGTAGTGGAGTTCTATGTCTTCGCAAAGCTGCGCGCACAGTTCCCGCCATTCCGTAACCAGCTGATCACCGCCGCGGTGTCGGTGGTACTTGCCATCGCATTGCTCTTCGGCACCGGCCTTGATGCCCACGGAATGTTCGGTCTGATTGGTGGAGGCACCATCATCTTTGCGGTCTTTGAACTCATCGCCGCCTTCGGTCATCGCCACGACGCTAAAGCGGCGGCTCCGGCCGAAATCGAAAACAACTAAAACTTAACAGGTCAACAGGACAAGTAGAAATGGAGTTCCTGGTGGGAAACAACTCGCAGAAGAAGCAACCGTGGAGCCAGTCGATTAAGGGCCCACTGAGCTTCTCGCTGTTGCTGGGTCTTGTCGCTGGGGTGGTCGGTACGATCTCCTCTACCGGAGGCTCTCAAAACCCGATCCGCCTAGATATCGGACTAGTCTGCTTCGGCGTAGCCTTTGTCGTCAGCTTGCTGATCATTTCGGTGCTCACCATGGCCGGTAAAGAAAACGATTCGGAACTTGGCAAAGGAACCGGTGTAAACCGTTCCTCAGCAAATCCAAATAAGAAGTTCAAAGACTAAATTAGTTTCGCTCACGCGCTGGGTCTGCCATCACGGTGGACCCAGCGCGTTGTCGTTAGCCGGCGGTCAGCATGCCGCACCGGATAATACGCAATATTCAAGGATTGACACGTGAACAACGCGAACCGAACGCCCAATAGCACCCGCACCTCCTTGGGTGAGCAGTTGATTCGACGCAAATCAATCCAGTCGATGACCGCAGAATCGGCAAATAACGCTGGTTTCGGTCAGCTCAAACGCAGTTTTGGTGTACTCCAACTGACCATGATCTCTGTTGGCGCTACGCTCGGCACCGGCATTCTGGTGATCTTAGGCGACGCCGTTCCGGTCGCCGGACCAGCCATCTGGATTGCCTTCGTACTAGCAGGTGTCACTGCTTTGCTCTCCGCGGTCTCCTACGCGGAAATGGCGGGCATGGTCCCGGTATCCGGGTCTAGCTACTCTTATTCCTACGCCACCATGGGTGAAGGCGTGGCATGGATCTGCGGTTGGTGTCTCATTCTTGAATACGCGGTATCCGCCGCCGCGGTGGCCGTAGGTGCTGGCCAATATGTGAATCAAACCTTGGAAATCTTTGGATTGGATCTGCCCGCATCCTTGGCCAGTGGCCCGGTAGATGGCGGCGTGATCAACTTGCCTGCGCTGCTGACAGTCGTCGCGGCTACTTTGCTGTTGGCCCGTGGCGCTCGCGAATCGGCCATTGCTAATACCGTGATGGTCATGGTGAAAATCGCGATTCTCGTGTTCTTCTCCATCGTTGCTTTCACGGCCTTTGACGCCGGAAACTTCGCACCATTGCTGCCAATGGGCGCAGCCGGAGTCAGCGCGGCAGCCTCCATGGTGTTCTTCTCCTTCATCGGCTTTGACGCAGCTTCTACGGCCGGTGAAGAAGCAAAGAATCCACAACGCGATATGCCTCGCTCCATCATCATCTCCATGGTTTTGGTGACCACCGTGTATGTACTGGTAGCGGTGGCGGCGATAGGTGCACGTAACTGGCGGTGGTTTGAAAGTGCGCAAGCCGCGCTGGTGATGATCGTTTCCGAGGTCACCGGCCAGCCGTGGCTGGTGCTGATTTTTGCCCTAGCCTCGGTGATTGCCATTGTCTCGGTCGTGCTGACCACTTTGTACGGACAGACAAGAATCCTGATGACCATGGGCCGTGACGGGTTGGTGCCCAAAGCGTTCGCTAAGGTTTCCCCGAAAACTCACACCCCGGTGGTCGGCACCCTCATCGTGGGTAGCGCAGTAGCGATTACTGCCTCACTGATTCCGCTGGGCGAGCTGGCCGAAGCGACAAGCATCGGCACCTTGTTCGCCTTCGCACTGGTTGGAGCCGCCGTGATCTTCTTGCGCCGCACCCAGCCTGATGCGCCACGTACCTTCAAGGTGCCCTTCTACCCGCTCACCCCGCTGCTTGGTATCGCCGCCTGCTTGTTCCTGATGTTCAACCTCGGTTCAAACACCTGGCTGGTCTTCGGCATCTGGATGGCTGTCGGGTTCATCGTGTATTTGGGCTACGGACGCAAGCATTCACGGCTCGGTGCGCTGGCCAAAGAAACATACCGCGAGACACTAAACACGAAATAATCCGGCTGCAAGTTAGGCTGTGAGTTGAACCAGTTTTGATCACTCACCGTCTAGGAGCATCCATGCAGCAAGAACCGATCAGCACCGCGGATTTATACGATGAATTCGAGGACAAACTGCAGTCGATTTCACTGCAGTTCCAGAACTTCGGTGCCCGGGAAAGCTTCTTCGGCCCGGCCAAAACCATCAAATGCTTTGAAGATAACGTGTTGATCAAATCTACGTTGAACACCCCCGGCGAGGGACAGGTATTAGTGGTTGATGGTGGCGGGTCGCTGCGTTTTGCACTGATGGGGGACATGATTGCCCAAGCTGCAGTGGATAACGGGTGGGCCGGGGTCATCATCAACGGTGCGGTGCGCGACCGTGTTGAAATGGCCACCATGGATCTAGGCGTCAAAGCCTTGGGTAGCAACCCACGTAAAACCGTGAAGCGCGGTGGCGGCTTCAGTGATCTTGATATCGAAATTGATGCAGTGACCATCCGCCCCGGAGTAATGGTGTACGCCGACGCGGATGGTGTGCTGGTAGCGCGTTAGAAGCTAGATTAGCTTTATTTAGTGTGACGCCCGCTCTGGGTGTTTCCCTGGCCCCATTCATCGACGAAGTCGACGGTGCTCAACTCGTCCAGATCCTTACGGATCTGCACGATGAGCCTTTCGGCTTCTTCAAGATTTGAGGTCTCCATACGGAGCAACACCGTGTCGTCGGTGCGTGAATGCACCACGACTTCGGCGCCGCGAGCCTCAAATTCGGCGTCTCCCAGAGTGGCGGAGAAGATTGCTGCGGTCCACCGGCCGGCCGCCTTTAGCGGTGAATCCTCGCTGGCTTCGAGGCGTGCTTCATATTCGTCGGATGCGTGTGCTTCACCGGTCATGATCTGGCCTTTCAACTTCAACGTTTAGAACTGCTGTTGTCACCTCATCATAGGGGCGAAAAGAGCCAAAATGCGACTAGCTAGTATCTCGGAGTAGCTTTTCGTGCACGGTAGGCACGGACATGTTCCCGGTTAGCGCAGTTTCCGGTATCGCAGTAAAGCTTTGAACGGTTCCGTGACAGGTCAAGCAGGGCCGCTCCGCAATCAGTGGACGCACAGATCCGCAACCGTTCGCGTCCTCCGGAACGGATGACTTCCGCTAAAGCCATTGCCGCGTCCACTGCCATACGGTCATAGAGCGGGGCACGGTTTGTGGTGGCGTGCAGGTGGTATCCCCATTTATCGTTTTTGATCAACTGCGGTTGCGCGTTAACGTTGCGCAGAATCTGATTGACCTTATACACAGCGTCATCTTCATCCGTGGTCCAAATGCCCTTGAGCTGCGAGCGCAGCTGGCGGATGGAACGCAACTCAGACTGGTCTCGTGCATGCGGACCGTTGAATTTTTCGGTCTGCAGGAAATGATCTAAATCAGGCACCGTCGAGAGCATGTCAGCAAACGAAACTTCGGTGTTCAGCAAGTTCACAATAGTGCGCAGTGAGGCTTCAATATCTGGCGCAAAAGTCATAAATAGTTCCCGTGAAGGTCGTGGATTGACGCGAGTTCAAACGTATCCGTATTGTCATGATCATACAATTCTTTGCTCCTGAACCACCTGCATATTTCGTTGCTGCATGTCGCGTATGGAGTATTCGTAGCGAAGGTTTAACCACCCATGTCGAATCATCCTGAGCCAGTGGCTCCCGTAGCCGAACGCATCAGTGCATCGGTACCTCACGGGCAGCTGGCCGGCGTTTGGATTGCCCTGGCATCTTCGGCAGCTTTTGGACTTTCGGGCTCCTTCGCTAAAGGACTGTTCGAAGCCGGATGGACCCCTGCAGCAGCTGTCGCTGTCCGGATGGCCGGGGCCGCGCTGATCCTCGCGATCCCGGCCCTGCTTGCCATGCGTGGCCGCTGGGTGCTGCTGCGCACCAACTGGGCGTCAATATTGCTGTTCGGATTCTTCGGTGTGGGAGCCTGCCAGCTGTGCTATTTTTTGGCAGTTGAACGCCTGGATGTGGGAGTCGCATTACTGCTGGAATACCTGGCACCGGTGCTGATTGTTGCGGTGCTTTGGATGCGCCACAAAAAACGCCCCTCGGTGGCGACTATCGGTGGAACGCTGCTGGCTTTGGCCGGGTTGGTCGCGGTCTTGGATCTGAGCGGAACCTCGAAATTGGATCCCATTGGGATCTTGTGGGGGCTTGGTGCCGCGGTGGGCTTGACCGTTTACTTCTTCGTTAGCGCGCGTGTGGATGGTGCGTTGCCACCAATTATTCTTTCGGCCGGAGGCATGCTGGTTGGCGCGGTCTCCTTGGGACTTGTTGGGCTGTTTGGAATCCTTCCCATGCATGCTGAGTTTGGTACGGGTTCCTTCGCAGGGGTGCAGGTTCCCTGGTGGGTAGCGTTGCTGGGGCTCATCCTGATCGCTACGGTATTTTCATACACCACCGGGGTGATGGCCGCACGTGCTCTCGGCTCTAAAGTGGCGTCATTTATTTCGCTGACCGAGGTGCTCTTTGCGGTCCTCTGGGCTTGGCTGCTGCTTTCCGAACTGCCAGGACCCGTTCAATTATTTGGTGGGCTATTGATTGTGCTCGGTGTGGTGCTGGTGCGTATCGACGAGCTTCGTTCGGCACGAATCCGGCGCTAAGGTCATTCGGTGGGGCCGTGTGGAACTAACTTCTGAGGCTGGTGCGCACATGGCCGCGATGATGATTTTTACAGCTGTGCGGCATTCGGTGCTGTTGCGGTGGAGGATGTTCAAGCGGTACGAACTAGCTTTCACGGGAGGAGCGCACTGATGGTCAAACAGAGCAGGGTGTCCAGCGCTAGGAAGAGTGCAGTTGTGGTGTGTCTCTTTCTTGCGGCAGCAGCGATCAATCTGCCGCGGGTGCCTCAGCTCAGGGAATTTACGGTAGCCGGTTGGGCAATCGCCGGAGTATTACTCATCGCTTCCCTGGTAATCGCGATCGGCAACTATCGCAGGTATTCAAGGACATCAGACCATTAGGTCAGTCGCAAAGGCCCAATCGCGGGAAAGTGCTCCTGCGCGTAGCTCGCGGCCATGCGGACGAGCGAAGATGAGGGTAGGCGGACATTTTCCGCTGTTGACTGTGATCTTGAACAGTAAATGCGCTCCTATAGAAATCGTTTCATTGAGAAATGATATCTTGATAGGATGAACGAGCAACAGATCCCGAAATTCCAATGGGGCTCGCTGAGCTACCTTGCCTCCCGTGTAGGACGCTTGGGCACGCTCAAACTCACCGCGATGATGGAATCAGAAGCGTTGACCCGCAATCACTTCATGATCGTGTCCGCCTTGCAAGAGTTCGCACCGATGTCTCAAAACGATCTTTCGCTGCGCACCGACCTGAACCGTGGCCACTTGGTGGCCTACCTTGACGAACTGGCGCAGCATGGCATTGTGGAGCGCAGCGTTGATCCCGGCGACCGGCGGCGTAACATCATCACCTTGACCGAAGCCGGTGAAAAATTCACAGCCAAGGCAATGGCTGCTGCGCGGGACAGCGAGATGGAACTCTTTGGAGTTCTCAATGCCGCACAGCGCGAGCAGCTGCGTGAACTCCTGCAGCTAGTCGTTGCTCAAGAAGATGACTCTGCTCAGTGAAGCAACACCTCAAAGCAGTGTGGGAACACAGCATTACCGTGGGCCCGGCAATGCCCTCATTGGTCCCAGCCACAAAGGCCGCCTTCTGCGTGGCAGTGCCACTGGCCCTGCTAGCCGTTACCGGCCGACTGGACTGGGCCATGTACGCCGCGTTTGGCGCGTTCTGCTCGGTCTTTGGCCGCTACGATACCGATGCGGTGCGTTTTTGGCAGCAGCTCAGCAGTGGCCTCGTGCAAATTGCCGCGATGGCGCTGGGTACCTTCTTCTCCATGATCGAGTCACCGTTTGTGGTGCGCATACTGGTGCTGGCGGCTATTGCCTTCGGCGCGAATTTCGTTTCCTGCGCCGTCCGCTGGCTGCCACCAGGACCGGTCTTTGCAGTCTTTGCCGGGGGCGCCTGCATTAGCGTTCCCGCAACCGCCGATAATTTTGTCGGCGTGCTGGTGGTTGGCGTGGGAACGGTGATTTTCAGCGTGCTGTTCATGCTGGGGCTTTCGCTGCGTCGCGCCAAGCTGCTGCACACCTTGGGCAAGGGCTTTTCCTGAAATCCAAACCCGCGCGCCTATGCGGAATCTACGCAGATGGCGGTCGCCGTATTTATCGCCGGATCCGTGGCCTATACCTTTGGCGGTAATCACTGGTACTGGGCGAGTCTGGGCGCCATCGCTGCGGTGATCGGAATGAACACCTATGCTCGGGTTTCGCGTGCTATTCAACGGTGTGTGGGTACCTGCGTGGGGGTGTTGCTCACCGGAGCCATCGTGATGTTTGATCCACCGATCTGGCTGATCTTGCTGGTGGCCGTCGCCAGCCAGTTCTGCATAGAAATGGTGATCTTGCGGCACTACGCGGTCGGCATGATCTTCATGACCGTGACCGCCTTGTTGATGGTGCATCTGGGCAGTGCCGAACCGGTGTCCAGCTTGTTAATCGACAGGTTGTCCATGACAGTTCTGGGCGCGGCGCTTGGTGCCTTGCAAAGTATCCTTATCGGCCTGTTGGTCAATCGCCGCGCAGCGCTCACTGAGCAGCGCTACCCTGGTGCCCGGTAGCTGAGGACAAATGAAAAAGCACCGCACCCCACGAGGGGATGCGGTGCCAGCCTCAGTTAGTTACACCGAGTGGGTTTCAGAATCTATGGTGTCTTCCGAGCGGGGACCGTGAATGCGGAAGGCGCCGGCCTCTTCGTGCTCGGCAGCGACCTTTTTCACGTGAAGTGCACGAAGCTGTGCATGCTTCGGGTTACGGCGGATAACGCTGTAGCCAATCGCCAGGCCAACAAACCACAATGGAGTGATCAGCAGTGCTTGCAGGGTATCTGACTGGGTAGTCAATGCCCACAGGATGAAGCCGAAGAACGCGAGCACCACGTAGGGCATGAACGCTCCGCCTGGCATCTTGAACTTGCTCGCTGCGTGCAGGTGTGGACGACGCTTGCGGTACACCAGGTAGCTGATCAGGATAATCGACCAGACGAACATGAAGCATAGTGCGGAGACCGTAGTCACCAACGTGAAGGCCGCAATTACCGAATCGCCGCTGTAGAGCAGAACCACGCCGGCGAGGAGGAACATGCAGGAGAACATCAGCGCATTGCGTGGAACCTTGCGTCCCGAGAGGTTCTGGAAGGCCTTCGGAGCGTCACCCTCCATGGACAGCCCGCGGAGCATGCGTGAGGTCGAGTAGATCCCCGAGTTAGCACTGGAAGTTGCCGAGGTCAGGACCACAAAGTTGATAATGCCTGCCGCGCCAGCCAATCCGGCGAGCACGAACATGCCAACGAATGGTGATTCCCCTGCTGAGAACAGACGCCACGGCTGCACGGCCATGAGGATGATCAAAGCACCTACGTAGAAGAACAAGATTCGAATCGGAATCGAGTTGATCGCTTTAGGAAGGGTCTTTTCTGGGTCCCTGGTTTCTGCCGCGGTAGTACCTACGAGCTCAATTCCCACGAATGCGAATACTGCAATCTGGAAACCAGCTACGAAGCCCATGAAGCCAGTGGGGAACATGCCGCCGTCGGTCCAGAGATTGCTAAAGGAAGCGGTAGCGCCGTTGGACTGGAACTGGGTGATGATCATAACCAGGCCCACCACGATCAGCGCTCCAATTGCGACGATCTTGATCATGGAGAACCAGAATTCGGTTTCGCCGAAGGCCTTCACGGTAGCCAGGTTCAGCACCAGCAGCAGGGCGATACAAGCCAGTGCGGGAATCCAGAGTGGAAGGTTGCCCCACCAGTAGGCAACGTAGTGGGCAATGGCCACCACGTCGGCAATACCTGTGACCACCCAGCAGAACCAGTAGGTCCAGCCGGTAAAGAACGCAGCCCATGGCCCCAGCAGATCACCGGCGAAGTCGGCGAAGGTTTTGTAGTTCAGGTTCGACAGCAGTAGTTCTCCCATGGCACGCATGACGAAGAACAGCATGAAGCCGATGATCATGTAAACAAAAATGACCGAGGGGCCAGCGACCGAGATGGTCTTTCCGGAGCCCATGAATAGACCGGTGCCAATGGCCCCGCCAATTGCAATGAGCTGAATATGACGGTTTGAGAGCCCGCGTTCGAGCTTGGGCGAAGAGCTGGTGGTGCTCATTCTGCTGCCTTCCAGGAGTGGTGAGGTGCTTCGAAGAGGTGCCATGGGCTAGTCCCGGGGGATAGCCCACGTTGCGGCAGATCTACGTCTGCAACCGAATGCTCGTTCTCCAGGACAAGATTCTGCGCGCCATGATGCGCGGGACGCAGCTCGAGGAGCTGTGGCCCAGGCTGAGCGCGAAGAAGGTTGACCATTGGGGGAACTCTCGAATCGGGTGCAGACAATGCGGCACTGTTCTTTGTTCCTCCCCAATCTGTTTGAAGACCTGAGAGTTTTCACCTTGACCCGTCATTGGGTGCAAGGTTTGCTCCGTCGGTGAGTATGGACAAGCCCATACTACTTTCCAGATTTGCCTTATCGTGGCGGTACGGGGGCCTGAGAGTTTCCTGGGGAGGAATTGCTCCTACGGCGCCCGCCCTTGGCTGGGGCGGATCTCTCCCGCCACGCGTCAACGGCAAGTAACTTGTGATAGCTGTCACAGTATGCCCATGTTTTGGTTTGTGAAGCAAGCCAAAGGAATTCTTTGTTGCGGGTTTGCGGTGGATGCGCCGGGTAATTTCGCCGTCGCGCTGGAACGAAAGATCTTGCGGAGAACTGATCTACGACTCGGGGTTGTTATATAAAGCACTAGTTGGCATGACAATTAAAAATCTGAAGAACGCTCTTGGGGCTTGAAAGCAGTGCTGACGCCTAGGTTTAAATGTGCAGAGCTGGGAGATAGCTTGATCTTTTCGGCGGCCCGTAACGTTTCGTATTATTTAGAATTCGAGTTATGGCTCACAGGAACTCTGCGGAGCGTGCACGTTTCGGCGTTCTCTACGTCTAGTAACTGGACATGAACCTCGGGCCGAAGTATGAAGCAAATTCATGGAACACCCGGATAAATCCGAAAAATCTGGTAATTAAAACCCAAGGCCCAGTTCATTGTGAACTGGGCCTTGGAACATCACTCGCACCTTTGAGGAAGGTAATTACGACTCTAATCACCGTGGCTGTTTAGCGACTGTGCGTCAGGTGCTCATTGGCTAGAGATGCAGGGCAATCGCTCAAGTGCGTGAGTTACTTCTTTTCCTGCTTGTCGGTGGCTAGTACGGCCTCCGTGTAGCGGCGTTCAAATTCTTCGGCGGAAACTGATTCGCGTTCCACGCGGAATGACGATTCTGGGATTCCGAGAACCGCTGCGATCAAGCTACGAGTGTACCCAGCAATCTTGCGGGACTTGCGTGTGGAAGTGACATGGTCCAGTTCGGGAACCCAAATGTTCCACCATCCGGCCTGCTTGCCTACGACTGCCTTGAATACGCGTTGCTCGTTCACCTGTTGTCCTACTTTCGTGGAAGTTCCGACCGTGAGGCCAGCAGAAGTCGCTGATCTGCAACTTGCGGTCTTTTTGATACTCCATCATGGACTAGGCTGCGACAAGTTTGAATCGCGGCGGCCGCTAGCCCTTAGGGGGAGAGAGCTAGTTGCTGACCGATTCGAGAGTGTAACCAGCTTCTTCCACTGCTGCTCGAAGCGCTTCTTCTTCGATGGTGCCCGAGGTTTTCAGCAGGGCCGTGGAGATGCCTTTCGCGTCCAGGATGATCTCAACGTCTTGCACGTTCGCGATTTCCTTCAGTTCCTTGGATACCGATGAGACGCAGTGCCCACAGGTCATCCCCGAGATTTTCAACTCAGTTTGGGAGGTGGTCGGCGCGCTATCCGGGCGAGGGATTATCTGCAGGCCTTGGCTTGAAGAGTTTGAATTATCGGAACAGCCGCAATTGCAAGCGTGGCTCATATTTTGCTCTCTATTCTTATCGGGTGGATTGGCAGTTCTGTCGGCTAGCGCAGAAGCCGGGAAATTGCAGCCGTAGCTTCGGAGATCTTGTCCTGAACAATGCTAGGGTCCCCGGTGCTCAGTGACTCTTCGGCGGCGCCCACCACGCAGTGGCCGATATGGTCCTCGACCAGCTGCAGGCTGACCTTGTGCAGGGCGGCGTTAATTGCCGAGATCTGCGTGAGGATGTCGATACAGTATTTGTCTTCATCCACCATGCGGGCAACCCCGCGAACCTGCCCCTCGATCCGGTTGAGGCGTTTGCGCAAGGCATCTTTTTCCGGAGTGTAGCCATGCGGCGCCACTGGTTCGGCAGTCTTTGTCTGAGAGTCCATGTAGTAATAATACCCCCTTGGGGTATAGAATGCACGCGTGAGCTCGATGACACCAAACTCGTCCCTGAGCCACGAACCTAATCGGCATTGACGCCACTGAGCATGTCCATTTGCTCACAGCTTGAGATCGTTATTTGACTAAATACCGCTACAGAACCCGCGAAGACGCAACACCTTGACTCATTTGCTTGCCATGCATCATCCCCGGGGTGGCAAGCAAACCGCGATAGGCTTTTACCTGTGAGCCACAATGAACTTCGCGTGCGTCCAATATCAAGCACCGAGCACTCCGCGTTCCTTGCTACCGCGCAAGATGTCAGCTTCCTTCAGCGTCCCGAATGGGCGCAGGTCAAGGGAGGCTGGCGAGGAGAATCTCTCGGTTGGTTTGATGGTGAAACCCTCGTCGGTGTCGCCTTAATCCTGCACCGGCAAGCGCCGGTAATTAAAAAGACCCTCGCCTACATCCCAGACGGTCCGGTCATAGACTTCGACAGCTATGACGCGCGAACCGTCCTTCCACTGCTGGCCAGCTACCTGAAAAACCGCGGTGCCTTCCAGCTACGCGTCGGGCCAGGGCTGTCGGTGCGCACCTGGGGTGCTGCCACCGTGCGCAAGGCATTTGGTAAAGACGAGCTCGCCTCGCTCGCCGATCTGGAAACCGCATCGGTCAACGAGAACGCGCGCAAGCTCAATGAAGCACTGAGCGATCTGGGATTCACCAAGCAAGACGTCGGTATGGACTTTGCCGCCGGCCAGCCAGAATACGTGGCAAGAGTGGCGCTGCAGGATCCGGCAGGAAACCAGCTGGATACCGATCAAGTGATGGCTTCCTATTCCTCCACCACCCGCAACGAAACGCGGAAGTCGCTCAAGAGCGAACTGCTGGTTGAAATTTGCGAAACCAAGGACATGGCACGCTTCCATGCTCTGTATAACCACACCGCTGAACGTCAAGAATTCACCGGTCGCCCGTTGAGCTACTTTGAAAAAATGCACACGGTACTGAATATGGCGGTACCCGGCTCCTGCACGCTCTACGTTGCAAGCCATGAGGGTGTAGATCTTGCCTCGGCGATCGTGCTGCGCTCCAGCAACCTTGCCTGGTACCTCTACGGTGCCTCGTCCTCAGAGCAGCGTAAGCTCTTCGCCCCCAAGGCCATCATGCATCACATGATCTCCGACTCCATCGAAGCCGGCTGCAAATATCTGGACCAGGGAGGCGTCAGCGCAACCCTGGACGGGGACCACCACCTGTCGGGGCTGACCAAGTTCAAAACCAATACGGGTTGCGACATCGTGCAGACCAACGGCGAGTGGGATCTGGCACTGAACAAGCCACTTGCCTGGGCCTTTGAGAAGTACATGAACTGGCGAGCGAAGTAGGAACTAAACCCCATGGCTATTGAGAACTCACAGCCTTTTGTCCCTGTCATCCTTGGCGGCGACATCGGCACCTACACTCTGGCGCGCGAATTTTATGAGGCGTACCAGGTGCGCTCGGTCGTAGTGCCGGCCGCCGGCAACGGAGTCATTGAACACTCGGTAGTCATCGAGCTGCACCCCATTGGCTCCATGGTTGATGAAGTGCGGGTGGTAGCCGAACTTATCGCCCTTGCCGAGCAGCTCACCGGTGAAACGGTTCGCCCGTTAATGCTCTTCGGATCTTTGGACTTCCACATCATGCTGATCGCCAAGCATCGTGCGCAGCTCAGCGAATACTTCGTGATTCCTTACCCAGAGCTAGAAATCATTGAGGCTGCCGCCCTGAAGGAGAACTTCTACGCGCTCGCCGAACGAATGGGGATCGCGCACCCGCGCACCGCCGTTTATCGGGCGGGTGATGACCTGTCCGCGATGGCCGGGTCGCTGACCTTCCCGTTGATTGGCAAGCCGTCGAGCTCCGGTGATTGGATCGCCGCAAAGTTCGCTGGCAAGCAAAAAATCCACACGCTGGAAAACTTGGCCGAGTTAGAAGATCTGCTGGGACGCATTGATGCCAGTGGTTACACTTCTGGCTACATTCTGCAGGAGTACGTTCCAGGTTCTGATGATGCGATGCGCCTGTGCACCTACTTTGCTACGCAAGAAAAGAAGGTAATCTTCGCCGGATATGGCGAGGTGGTCATCGAGGAGCATGCACCTTTGGTGTTGGGTAACTCCGCGGCCATAGTCACGGGCCGCAATGACCAGATGGCCGTAGATGGTGCCCGTATGCTCGAGGAACTGGGCTGGCAGGGAATCGCCATGATCGACGCAAAATATGATCATCGTGATGGCCTCGTGAAGTTCTTTGAGATCAACCCGCGACTCGGGCGAAACCATTATTACCTGACCGCTGCAGGAATTAATCCTGCACGCTTTTACGTCACCGAATTCCTCGGCGAAGACTTTGACTCGTCCAACCCGCAGACCGATGCGGTGATTGATACCGGTATTGGAATTCTTCAGTTGCGTGCCGAGCGACTATTCACCGTTCTGCCGCACCACCTGCTGCGACGATTCCTTGACAGTGACACCGGACGGAAAGCCGCCGCGTTGCTCAAGGCGGGTAAGGTCTCCAACCCGCTGAAGTTCAAGGAAGAAAAGCATCCGCGTCGCCGGGTCTATCTGATACTCAACGCAGTGAATCATTACCGCAAGTACAAGAAGTTCCCGCCGCGTAGTTTGTAGCAACGTACGTCAGTTCAACTCTCAGCCTAGGCTTCGTGCCTAGGTTGAGCTGTTTAACGCGTTCTCACGTTTGCGCGCGTAAGCGCGTGCGGCACGTACTCGGTCCCCGCATCGGGTGGAACACCATTGGCGTCGTCCGTGGGTTCGCAGCATGAACCTTTGGCAGGGCTCTGCTTCGCACTGGATCAGAAGCTCGGCTTCCGCGGAGGCTAGGAGTGCCACTGCATCTTCGGCAATGACCGACATCGCGTGTTCAACGAGCAAAGTTACCGGATGTTCGGCTGCCCGGTAAAACCCTGCGTCAGCGGAATAATGCAGCAGTGAAATATGTGGCGCGACGGTCAGTGCCTTATTGATCCGGTCCACGACCTGCTGGTCGATTTTTTGGTTTGCTGTCTGCATCAGGAAGATGTCCTGCAGATCGCTGCGCAGCCCGCAGAGTTTACTTTGGCAGTAGGTCAGGAGCTGTTCCCTGCCGTCAACGAGGTCTCGTTCAACGAGCCATGCGGTGGTTGCTTCCGGCGAATCCAGATGGTCAACAATTTTTCCGCCCGGAAGGTGAACCATGCTGTTAACTAGCGCAAGACTCAGGTGTGCTGGCGCCCCCGGCGCGGGTGGAATTGGTACTTGATTCATACTTCTCATGTTAGCAGTAGATATTTGACGTGAGAACGTGTTATTTTCGTATCACGCTATAAATAAGAAATATCCGTGATAAAAGAGATTTCATTGCATCCCGCACCAAAGTTTGGTTCCGCTCCCTTCGCACTCAACGCCCATACCGGCGGAACAGTCGGTGTGGGCAGAACGGTCCAGCAAGGCCTGACCTCGCTGATCAATCTCGCGCGTCAGGCAGATGAGCTTGGCTATCACCGTTTCTGGATGTCAGAGCACCACGCGATGCCAGGACTGGCGGTATCCTCACCTCCGCTGATGCTCGCCCGGCTGACCGCAGAAACACAACGGATCCGCTTGGGCGCAGGCGGCGTAATGCTTCCAAACCATGCCCCGCTAGTGATTGCCGAACAGTTTGGAACTCTTGAAGCACTTGCCCCCGGACGCATCGATTTGGGACTGGGACGCGCCCCCGGCACCGACCACGTCACCGCAGCGGCGCTGCGACGTGGCGACAGCGCGAATGAAAACTTTCCGCAACTGGTGACCGAGCTTATGGGTTTTCTGCACGACGACTTCCCAACGGGCCACCACTTTGAAAGCGTCCATGCAGTTCCCGGACCATGGCAGGCCAAGGAAAACCGGGTGCAAGCACCGACGGTGGCTCCTGAACTATGGATTCTTGGTTCCTCGCCCTATTCGGCGCAACTTGCAGCGAAACTTGGCCGCCCCTACGCGTTCGCCCTGCAGTTCGGCGATGCTGACATCCACAGCGCGATGCGCATCTACCGGGAAAACTTTGTACCCTCGGCCGTGCTGGACGCCCCCTACTCGATGGTCAGCGTCTCCACGATTGTTAACGAGGATCCTCTCGAAGCCAAACGCCAGGCAATGAGCATGGCCATGGGAATGCTGCGCATGTTCAAACGCGAGTCCTTCACGCTATTTTCCCCAGCCGAGGTTGCCGCTTTTGACGGCACGCTCAATGAACAGGCAATTATCGAGATGTACACCAACCGGGCCTTCAGCGGCACGGCCGATACCGTGGCCGCGCAGCTGGAACAACTTCAGGAGCAGACCGGGGTAGATGAAATCACCTTGGTTATCGGCACCCATGATCCCGAAGCAGAAGTGCGTACATTGCAGCTTCTGGCCAAGCACTACCGGTAAAACAGCAACTACGCTGTGCACTAGCAACTAAGCCCCACAAAAGATCTGTAGGAGAACACCATGACCAACCCGCGCCGTGCCCTCATCGTCATCGACGTACAGCAGGAATACTTTGAAGGCCTGCTGAAAATTCAGTACCCACCACGTGAACAGTCGCTGGAGCGCACCGCTCAAGCGATCGACGCGGCACAGAAGGCCGGAATCCCGGTGTACATCGTGCAGCACCAAATGCCTGCACAGGCTCCGGTCTTTGCCGATGGTTCGGATACCTTCAAGCTGCACCCCGAAATTGCGCAGCACGCAGATCAGGCCACGCAAGTTTTCACCAAGATGTACTCCAGCGTCTTCGCCGGGACGGATTTGGCAGCGTGGTTGCGTGAAAGCAATATCGACACGATCGCGCTCACCGGTTTCATGACCAATAACTGCGTGATCGGTTCGGCGGCAGCTGCCGAACCGCTGGGTTTCAGTGTTGAGGTGCTTTCAGATGCCACCGGCGCCATCGACATTGCCAATGACGCAGGTTCCGCCAGTGCGCAGCAGGTCCACGAAACTTTGATGGCACTGTTGCATTCCAACTGGGCCGCGGTATCGAGCACGGACCAGTGGATGAGCGCACTGAACTCAGGCACTGCCCTTGAAGGTAGCAATCTCATCGTTTCCGCAGCGCACGGGCACGAACAGCACCAGAAGTAGTATCTGCGCGCGGTGGTCATCAAGGGATGCTTCGCTCAGGTTGCTGGCTAGGATGACTTTATGGATCCCAAACACCCGGCACTGCCTAGGGGCTTTAGCGCGTTGCTGCTCATTGCCATGATTCTCGCGGCAGTAAATTTGCGCCCGGCTGTCACCTCGCTGGGCGCATTGCTGGATCCGGTCATTGAAGACTTGTCAATGAACGGGTTTATCGCCGGGATCATCACCGGGGTACCACCATTATGCTTCGCCATACTTGGCCCGCTAGCCCCGCGCCTTGCCGGCAAGCGTGGACCCGAGCTAGTGCTGGTGGGCGCAATGCTCGCAATTCTCTGCGGGTTGGTCCTGCGCTCGCTCGCCTTAAATACGTGGGTATTTTTCATTTTCACCGCATTTGCGCTTGCCGGGATTGCCGTGGGAAATATTCTGATGCCGGTGCTCGTCAAACGCTGGTTCCCCAACAAAATTGGACTGGTCACCGGCTCGTACACCACCGCTGTAGCACTTGGTGCCTCCGTCGTGGCGGCGGTTGCGGTTCCAGTTAATGACGCCCTCGGTGGGGCCTGGCGAGGTGGCCTGGCGCTGTGGGCGATTCCAGCATTGATTGCGACGCTGATCTGGGCAGCGGTGTATTTCGGTTTGCGTCATCAGATCACCCAGCTTCAAATGCCGGCGCCCAGGACTCAGGTCTCAGCCCCTGCAATGGGGTCAATGAGCCGAAACTCCACGGCTTGGTGGATTGCGCTGTTCTTTGGTGCGCAGTCAACCGTCGCCTATATTTTGATGGGGTGGGCGCCGAAGATATTCACCGACTTCGGAGTGGACCCGGCCTATGCCGGAGCACTGCTTGGCGTGATTCTTGGCGTGGGCGTCCCGCTGTCTTTCATCATGCCTGCCCTGGCGGCGAAGTTTTCCCATCAAGGTCCATTGGTGATCGTCAACGGAATTGCCGGGATAGCAGCCATTGCCGGATTGCTGATCGCTCCGGTCCAGGGTGCGTTTATCTGGGCGGTACTTCTTGGTATCTGTGGTTCGAGCTTCCCCTTAGCGCTGACGATGATCGGTTTGAAAGCGCACACGGCCGCCGGAGTGAGCAAGCTTTCCACCTTCGGGCAATCCGTTGGATACCTGATCGCCATCCCCGGACCATTCCTCGTCGGTGCATTGCATGAGACCACCGATTCCTGGACCCTGCCGATACTGCTCATTGCAGGTTTGATCCTCTTCCAAACCTTCACCGGGATTATGGCTGGCAGGCCACGCTTTGTGGAGGACCACGGGATAGCAACCCGCGTTGATGCGTGAGTTCGTTAAGCGCTAATAAGTCACGCTGAACGCTTTGTACTACTAGCATCCCGAAGAACATGCCGGAGGAGACATAGACTGAAAGCGTGGAAGAAAAAGGCAGCCTGCGCATTCAAAGCATTCTCTGGGCAGCGGCCCTATTTCTGGCCGTGATGCTCCTGTCTCTGGTGAGCCAACCAGCTGGCGGTCAACAAGAAATGACCGCTGCGTATCTGGTGACCGCTGGGGCATTTGCCGTTGGTTTCGGCGTTCTCAGCGTTTTGCGACATCGATTTGCACGCACCTCTTGGCTGGTAGCAGGACTGGGTATCTGTGTTTGGCTGCTCGTGGCCATGCCCCGGATTGCGATACTTCCACCTTTGCTGTTCTTTCTCGCCGCGATCACCCTGGCTGGACACCGCATGCTGTCTTATCTGGGAGCCTTAGCGGTTTTTCTCGTGATGAGTGCGGTGCGCTTAGCGCAGGGGGCATCCTTCCAAGATCTCTTCGACTTCGAGTTGCTGGCCTATGCCTCGTTGTCTGCGCTGGTTATTCTTTATGCCCAGTTGCGCACCACCCGAGAGGTAACGCTGGAACATCAACGCCGCGTTCGGGAGTTTGCCGAGCGGACCTCAGAGGCCGAAACGGAACAAGGACGGACATTGCACCGTTTGAAGGTTTCCTACCAGCTGCATGACGAGTTGGCACATAATTTAGCGGTAGCTTCTTTGCATACCAATGCCGCGTTGGATGCTTCGTCTACCGATACACGCACGGCGTTGAGCTTGATCCACGTTCGGCAGGCGGTGACCGGAGCAATGACCGCATTACGCAGAACGTTCGATACCTTGGGTCAGCAAGAAGCCCCCGAAGAACTCACTGCAACCATTGAAGACATTGAACGGATTGCCACTTCGTTGCGGGATACCGGCATTGAAGTTAGCATCCACAGCTCAGGTCTTGGCCAGGCGGAGAGCTTCCCGCAGCTGGCCATGCGCATAATTCGAGAAGCTGCCACGAACGCGGTGAAGCATGCTGATCCCACCCAAATGGTGATCTGGATTAAGGAAGAAACCGACGAAAGCCAACCTCCGCACTGGGTAGTTTCCGTCCGCAATAACGGTGTCCGCCCCGTGCATTCGCAGACTCCTAATGGGCATGGTCTGGCACGCCTACGCGCGATGACCGAGGCCGAAGGCGGAACCATGGAATGGGGGCGGTTGGCAACAAACTTCCTTTTATCTGCGACCGTCCGAAAGGACGTTGAAGAAAACCCGGGACGAAATTCTTAGTATCCCGCTGGACTCTCAATCGCACTAGTGAGCGGTGGTTCGGGCTGCCTCTAGCCCGGCGGGCAATCCCGGCGTAGAGTGAAAGCACGATTTGGCGGGGCCACGGCGAGCACGTCGAGGCCCGCACACACTGGGAGGTCGAAATGGGAGATTTTCGGGCATACACCATGGAAGAGCGGGCCACATATTTGGCACCGTCTTGTGCGCGTTGCGGTCAACACCGCCACGTGGTGTGGGAAAAAGTAGAAGGAACCGAAACTTACCTGCCCCGAGACTCCGGTTGCTCCAACGAAGCCTGCACCGCATAGCGAGTTGACCGCGGGCAGCAACTCTTAGGCTCGCACGCCCAAGCTGGCGGAGATTCGCGCGGAAGCGGCGGTAAGTTTCAGCGCCACATGATTTTGGTCCAACTCCTGCGACAGGTAAATCACCGCGATTGCCCCGGGCTTATGCTGCGGCAGGTTGACCGGCACTGCGATTGAGGTGAGCCCGGGGATGACCTCGTCATAACTGAACTCGTAATCCTGTGCTGGGTACTGTTCCGGGTTGAGCTGGGAACGGATCACGCGTCCCGGGGCACCGTTGTCGATAGGGTGCCTAGTTCCCGGGCGTTGTGCCACGGTGGCATCTGCATGACGCGGTTCGGCGGTGCTCAACGTGACCGCAGCTTCTCCGTCGAAGACTACTAGTAACGCGGTCATCTGCAGTTCGTCCGAGAGTGTGGCCAGGTGCGGGGTCGCGGCGGCCTGTAAAGACTTAGAAGCATTGCGCGCTAAGGCGCCGAGCCGTGCTCCCAATTCCAGATCTCCGGAGGGCGTACGCTCCACAAAGCCATATTGTTCGAAGGTCTTCACCAAGCGGTATGCCATAGAGCGGTGAATACCTAACTCTTCGGCCAACTCGGCGACGGTCAGCGGGCTGGGGGACTCGCCGATGAGCGTGAGTGCTTTGAGTCCGCGGCCCAGAGTCTGGGATCCGCCTTCGGTAGTTTTAGTCATTTTTAGTCTTTTCGCCGTGCACGGAAACGCATGATGGCCGCCATGATGTGATCTGCGTCTTGCCCCTGAGGTCAAGGATAGCTACGATTGTATCTATAGTTACAACAGTGTCGCAACTATAGAGACAATCTAGTGTGTGGCATTCCTAAGGAGTAAAAATGCAGATCCATCACAAAGGCTATGTTTCCGGCGATCCACGCGTGAAGCCAGCTGCCGGTTACGGCATTGACCGCTCGGAAGAAATCCCCGATGAGATGGATGTGCTGATCGTGGGAACGGGTCCAGCTGCCGCGGTAGTCGCCGCCCAGCTCTCGCGCTTTCCCAGCATAAATGCCCGCGCCATTGAGGTACGCCCGGGCCGCTTGCAGGTGGGCCAGGCTGACGGAATTCAAGCACGTTCGGTAGAAACTTTCCAGGCCTTCGGCTTCGCTAACGAGGTCATCGAAGAGTCCTACCGCAACGTGGAGATGTGCTTCTGGACCCCGGATCCGCAGAACCCCGAAAACATCATCCGCCACTCACGGGCCGCCGATGACTCCACCGGTATGAGCGAATTCCCGCACATCTATGTCAACCAGGCCCGGATCCTGGACTACTTCCTCCGCGACGCCGAACGAGCACCGGGCAAGATCACCCCGGACTACGGTGTGGACTACCTGGACTGTGAAATTGATCCGGCCGCCGAATTCCCGGTCACCGCGCGCATTAAATATGTGGCCGGAGAACTTGCCGGGCAGGAACGCAAGGTCAAGGCAAAGTACCTCGTCGGCGGCGACGGCGCCCGCAGCGCGGTACGACGTTCCTTGGGCCACAAGCTGCACGGTGACGCCTCGCTGCACGCTTGGGGTGTCATGGACATTATGCTGAACACCGACTTCCCCGATATTCAGGTCAAGTGCTCAATTCAGTCTCACGATGCAGGCAACATCTTGTTGATCCCACGCGAGGGTGGTTACCTGGTCCGCGTGTACGTAGACCTTGGTGAACTGACCGCCGAGGACGCCGGGGCCATCCGCAATACCCCGGTAGAAGACATCATCGCCACCGCGAACCGGATTGTGCACCCTTACAGCTTCGACGTGAAGTCCGTAGCTTGGTTCTCCGTATACGAGGTTGCCCATCGCATCACCGACGGCTTCGATGATGTGTCCGAGGAAGAGCGCGGCACCCGTACGCCACACGCATTCATCATGGGCGATGCCTGTCATACCCACTCCGCGAAGGCCGGTCAGGGCATGAACGTGTCCATCCAGGACGGTTTTAACCTCGGCTGGAAACTTGCTGCCGTACTTGAAGGCCGCGCCCCGGAAGCCCTGCTGAACACCTACGCGGAAGAGCGCAAGGTGATCGCGCAGAACCTGATCAACTTTGACAAGGAATGGTCCTCGCTGATGGCCAAGCCGGTCGAGGAATGGGAAGACCCGGACGAGCTGGAACGCTACTACGTGAGCACCATGGAATTCCCTGCCGGATTCATGACTCAGTACACCGAATCGGCGATCACCACCGGTCTGGAACACCAGAACTTGGCCCCGGGCTTCCCGGTGGGCAAACGCTTCAAATCTGCCGAGGTCATTCGCCGTGCGGATAACCGTTGGCGTCACCTGGGCCATTTCCATGAAGCAGATGGCCGCTGGCGCGTCTACGCTTTCGCAGATCAGGCGGCTCCGGCACTGGCTGGCACGCCGATGGCTGACTTCGCCGCCTGGTGGAGCAAAGATGCTGCCTCGCCGCGCAAGCTGTATACGCCTAGCGGCGTGGATGAGGATGCGGTCTTTGATCTGAAGGCCATCTACCAGCAGGATTACACCGAGGTTGAACTGCACGATGTTCCCAAGGCTTTCCAACCGCTGAAGGTGCCTTTCGGCCTGCATGACATCAACCAGGTCTTTGCTGCCGGGCATGGCCGCGATATCTTCCGGGAACGTGAGATCAGCAAGGAAGGCGCCATTGTGGTGGTCCGCCCGGATCAGTACGTTGCAGGGATCTTCCCGTTGTCCGCGCACCAGGAAATTGCAGACTTCTTTGCCGGAAATATGGCTGCGCTAGAAGCTGGCGAGTAAGACAGAATCGAAGCCGCCGAGGCCAGCTGTAAGTTTGCAGCCTGGCCTCGGCGGCTTTGTTGTACCTGGCCCTTGGTAACCTCGAAGGTATGAACCAGCCCTTCCAAATGCTTCCGGTGCGCAGGGTCCAAGAAGATCTTGAATCACCGGCGGATCGAAACGTGTGGCCCGCGACGATTCCGGCGGTACGCCAGATCCTCGACGACGGGTTGGAGCTATCCCAGCTGACCATCTTCGTGGGTCAAAACGGTGCCGGGAAGTCAACGCTGGTCGAGGCGATTGCCGAAGCCTTCGGGCTCAATGTAGAAGGCGGAACGCAGAATTCCCGCAACCTGAGATATGACAATGAATCCGCGCTGGGGGAGCATCTGAAACTAGTGCGTGGTGCTGGAGCATCGGGTGCCGGAGTGTTCCTTCGAGCCGAAACGATGCATGGTCACTTCGCCTACCTTGAAGACCTGGACCGGGAAGATCAGAAGAAGCGCGGCTTGCATAACCTGCAAAGCCATGGCGAATCATTCATTGAATTCTTCACCTCGCGTTCCGGCATTAACGGGCTATGGGTCTTTGATGAGGCGGAATCAGCACTGTCTTTCGAAGGCAGTCTCACGCTGCTCTCGCATATCTCAGATCTGCTGGCCACGGGGTCTCAGGTAGTACTCTCCACTCACTCGCCGATCCTCGCGTCACTGCCGGGCGCCGACATTTATGAGGTCGGGCAGTGGGGGCTGCGCCGTTGCACCTATGACGAGCTGGAAATGGTGCGTAACTGGCGATTGTTCTTGGATGCTCCAGGCAGGTTTCTGCGCCACTTTGAGCGCTAGGAACCCTGCCGGAAGTGGGCTGAGCTAGGCCTTCGCAGCGTGAGCGAGACGTCGATAAGCTTCCATTGAGGTGAAGAACGGGGAAGGTTCTAATGTCGGGTCACCCTGGTAGTTCATTGCCTTGGCCACGGTGGCGAAGGGTGCGTAAGGGGAGTCCTTGCAATGTGCGGCGGTCAGTGGCTGATCATCAAAAGCCTGCGCGATACGAGATTCAATTTCAAGGCTTTCGTTCAGCACCCGTTGTGCCTGCAACGCATCCAGTTCTACTTCGTAGGGAACGCCTTCGCTATTGCGGTAGCGGTGTCCGAGGAAGAGCCTGGTGGGTGCAATCTCATCACGCAGTGTTAACAGCGATTCCCGGTAGGCTTTCGGATCTTCGAAGCCGGGGAAGCCATTGGCTGCACCCATGATCTGCACGGTATCACCGACAAACACGTCCTTCTGGCCAAGGATTTCATAAGCCACCGAGCCAGGGGTGTGTCCGGGGGTGTGATGCACCTTGACCCGGATACCGTCTCCAAGTTCGAGGATTTCCCCGCCATGAACCAGAAGCGTGGGCTCAAATTCTCCGGAGATCGCTTCCTTGGCCATCGCGTCTTGCGAAGTAATTCCTTGCGGATCGTTGAGGTATTGCTCGCGGAAATCGACGTATTTGTCCACGTGGGCTTTGCGGGTACGAAGCAGATCCGCGTCCGCCTCATGGATGACTACTTGAGCTTTGCGCCCGGTCATTTCCCACAATGCGTAGGCGCCACCCATGTGGTCAATGTGTCCGTGAGTCAGCAGGATCCAGCGCACGTCTTGGATTTTGCGACCAATTTCTTCCAGCGCCGGAGCCATGCCCGTTTCCGGGGAGAGGGTTACCCCGGTGTCGATAATGGCAGGTCGCGGTGCATCGATGAAATAGCTGTACAGGCCAAAGCGACCCCAGGGGGAGACCAGCGTGTGTACGGGGGTGGGAGTGCTCATCTGTTCTCTCCTAGAAAGTTGGGCTAATGCCCACGGTATTCCAGCTACCGGCAGCCATACCAGCGGCAAGGGTTTTGTGGCCTGTTGCACAAAACTACTTTAGTATAATAATATGTAGTTGTCACCCTTTGGTGTTCTTGCAACAAAGGATCTGGTGACCCAATGCTGATCTAAGGAGTTGCCCACCCATGGCTGGTTTCATCACATGGAATGCAGGCGGCGAGACCATCGCCATTCGCAAGGACCTGCGCGTTCCAATGCGTGACGGGATTACCCTCGCGGCGGACGCCTACCAGGGGCCGGAAGAAAAACCGCGTCCAGCACTCGTGGCGCTGAGCCCCTACGGCAAGGAATTGCAAGCGCTTGCGCTGACCACCCCGCCGCAACGCCGGCCGTCGCCCATGTGGGATGGATGCATCGAGGCCGGTGACATTACCCGGATCGTCAAAGAGGACTATGTGCACGTCATTGGTGACCTGCGCGGTTCCGGGTACTCGGAGGGGGAACACATTGGTAACTACAACGCCGGTGGTGTGTCACTGGGTGAAGATGCTTATGACTTTATTGAATGGGTTGCCGCGCAGCCTTGGTGTGACGGCAACGTGGGCATGGTTGGTATCTCCTACTTCGGCTCCATGCAGGTGCTCGCCGCAGCCGAACGCCCGCCGAGCCTGAAGGCGATCTTCGTCTCCGGCGGTCACTACGACTTCTATGAAACTACTTACCACGGCGGAATCATGTGGTTCATGCCGCGTGCAGCCCGAGAAGGCCGCGGTGGGGATTCCGGCTGGGCCTTCACCGACGGGGTGAAGTCCCGGATGCTAGAAACCTTTAGCGGCGAGCAGATTAAACAAATGGTAGCCACACGTCTTCAAGACCCGGATGTGGCCGCCTGGCCAAACCTCGTGCATACGCTGACTTACCCGAAAAACCATGAGGCCTGGTTCGACATCGTGATGAACGAGTTGGACGGCGACTGGTATGAAGAGCGCAACCCCATCACCTTGGCATCAAATATCGACATCCCGGTCTGGCTTCAGCTGGATCAGGGGCGTGGTTGGACGCTGGATGGCACCATTGAGCTGTTTAACACGCTCAAGGGGCCAAAGAAGCTGGATATTGGTCCTTATCCACCGATGCAGTCGCGGCCCTTTATCGAAGAACATGACAAGATGTTCCGCTGGTACGACTACTGGCTCAAGGGTATCGATAACGGTGTCATGGATGAGCCTGCGGTCAACGTGTTCGTCGAAGGGTCACGCACAAACGTCACCGCCGAGGTCTGGCCGCCGAAGGAAGTGGACTACACCAACCTGTATCTGCGTCCGAGGCGCAAGCTCTCTACTGAACCTGAAACCATGGGACTGGAATATGCTGCCCCGGATGGTTTCTACCAGGCACCGCTGACGGTGACCGACAAAGTGGAAATCATCAACTGGGAGACCCCGGTGTTCGAAGAGGCTACCGAAATGATCGGTACCGGAGCGGCGCACATTTTTGCCGAGATTGACCAGCCGGATACCAACTTCATTCTGCGTCTGTGGGATTACGCGCCTAATGGCAAACGTCAGCTGATTACTACCGGCTATCTGAAGGCTTCGCACCGGGAGCTAGATGAGGAACGAAGCGAATTGGGTAGCCCAATCCACCCGCATACGCATACGGAACCAGTTGAGCCAGGTGTGATCGAAGAGTATGTGATCCGCCTGTACCCATTCGCCAATACGTTTATGCCAGGTCATAAGCTGGTCGCCGAGCTGTCCAACAGCGAACCACTGGTTGATGAGCATAATTCGCTGCTTCCACCGGACGCTTTCCACCTGCCGGTGGGCCGTCCGGTGACGCACAAGATCTATCGCGACGCGCAGCACCAGTCGCGTTTGGTACTTCCGTTCACCGCTCAGGCGTAGTGCGGTAGGCAACTGAAAGAGCGCGGATGCCACGGATAATCTCCGTGGCATCCGCGCTTTCCTAGCGTTCGCAAGGTAAGTGGAATCAGCTGCCAGCCAAGACTTCCAGAGCCTGTTGGAGTTTGTCTTTGCTGCTACATAAGGTCCACAGCAATAGATTTTCGTGGGCTGTTCGGCGCTTCACAGCGCGCAAATTAATGATTTCGTACTGAAAAGCTCCTCCTTGAAAAGGGGATTCTCGAATAAATAGTGATGGCAGGTAGCCTAGATTCAGGAAGGCTAGTGCGAAATCCTCCCAAATTCTCCGTGGGCGAGTCTCGTAATCCATCACCTGTTGTGCTCCACGAGCGGGCAACACTTTCACATTAAATTTTTTGACAGAGGTATTTCCATGAGTCCGCAAGCGAGTATTGACGCGTCATCTGGAGTGCCGCTTTACCGGCAGATCAAGGACATCCTGCGCAATGAAATAGTGAAGGGAAAGGCTGACCCGGAAACGCCCATCACTGAAGCTCAGCTACTTGAGCGCTTCGAAGTTTCTCGCGCTCCGATTCGCCAAGCGTTAAATGAGCTGGTTGCGGAGGGCTTCGTGTACCGCAAACAGGGTAAGGGAACCTTCCCTATTGCTGGTGCGCGAGTCCAGCGTCCGGCGAACATTCGCCCTGGTGCGCTCTATCAGTATCTCGAAGATCAAGGGCTTCACCCTCAGTCTTCGGTACGAAAAGTAGGCCGCATACTTCCGCCGCAAGAAGTTATCCAGGCACTCAAATTAGAGTCTGGCGAAAGCTTGCTGCACTTTATTAGGCAGATCTCGGTCGATGGTAAAACCATGCTCGAGGCGGAAGTTTACGTGCGGGTGCCGGAGTCATTTGACCCGAGCGTTGAAGATCTGGAATCTACCGGTTCAGCGTTTACTTTGCTTGAGCGGGACTTTGGTATCTCGCTAGATCACTCGGCCAATGAGGTATGGGCAACCGCCGCGACGGAGGAGCAGTCCAATAGCCTCGGCGTCGCAAAAGGCGATCCACTGATGACTATCGAGACCATTTTCTACACCGTTGGCGGGCTTCCGGCCGGTTACCGCTACGCAGTTCACCGTGCCGAAGAGTTCAAGTACAAATTCGTATCCAACGGATAAAAAGCCATCGCTGAGCCTGAGACTTCGGCGTCGATGTACTAAAGTTTTTTTGAATAATTTTATCCTCTGAAAATCAGAAAATACCATCTAGATGCGGTTTGACTAGGCCTAACGATGTAAATTTTCAGGTGAGGTACGGCACAAGTTCTGGTTGACTTTGTTATGATAATATGCGAAATTAGAAGTACGTTGTAAGCTAGCTCACCACGACGAGGCGATGTACTACGGCCAGGGTTTTACCTTCGGCTTCCCGGTCCATTGATTCTTCCTCAATGCTTGTCGCCACTCCTATTACCAGCACCTAATGTGCCGAGTGCGACCACTAAGACTTGAAATCAAACGCATCATTACCTCGATGCGTGGTCCTTGAAAGGTAGATCAAATGACGGAAGCGAATCTAGCATCCGGCCATGTTGCCCACACGGTACTTGGCCCGGTACCGGTAGAAAAACTCGGTGTTGTCGCCGTGCACGAAACCTTACTGAGTATCATCCCAGGAGCAGAATATGCCCCGGACATCACCATCGATCGTTCGGAGATCTTCGAGATCATTTCCGCAAAACTCGTCGAGTTCCGGGAAGCCGGCGGTGGAACAGTGGTTGATTCCGCCGGAATGTTCCACGGCCGCGATCTAAAGCTCTACGAAACCTTGGCCCGCAGTACCGGTGTAAACATCATTGCCTCCACCGGTCTTGGACCAGAAGAAATGCTTGGCGGCTACTTCCTCACCCCACAGACGAATCCGCCAGCACCATGGCCCGCAGATAAGTTCGCGGCACTATTCTCCAAAGAAATCACCGAAGGTATGGTGGTGCCTCGCCTCGAACGCCGTGGCAAAGCAGGACTCATCACCAGCATTGCTGCCACCTCAGGAATGACAGCTACCGAGGAATCACTGTTCCGGGCCGTGGCTCGCACCTCCCGTGATACCGGCGTGGCCGCCTCCATCCGTTTCGGTGTTGATGCAGTGGCAGAGCTGAAGATCCTTCGCGAAGAACACTTGGCGGGGGACCGGATCATTGTGGGTGGACTTGACCGCAAGGATGCCCAAGGTGACGCACTTGAAGTCGCCCGTTTAGGCGCCTACGTCGGCATCGATCACGTCGGAACCGAAGACCACAATGCTTACCTCAGCGACGCCGAGCGCGTAAGCCTCGTTGTCGAATTGATCGAGGAGGGGTTCGTTTCACGCATCCTGCTGTCTTCGAACGCCATCGGTGTTGCCAAGGGGCACGCAGATACGCAGGTTTCCTATGACTACGTCCTGACCAGCTTCGTGCCGCTGCTCAAAGCCCAGGCAGTCACCGATGAGGACATCAACCGCATCCTGATCGAGAACCCACGCGAACTACTCGCGGTGCGCTAAGCGCTGCTCTTTAGCCGCACCAAGCACCCATACATTCTTAGAGGTAAAAGACAATGTCAAAGGTAAATACGGTCCTTGGGACCATCCCGGCAGAAGAGCTTGGACTTGTGGCAATCCACGAGCACATCGGCTACGGAATGCCCGGCAGTGAGCTGGACTCCACCTGGTGGAAGACACCAGAACAACGCTACGAAGAAACCGTGCCTAAACTGCGCAAGTTCCACGAGTACGGTGGCGGAACTTTTGTTGACGCGACCGGCATCTGCAACGGACGCGACATCGACTACTACAAGTCGTTGTCGGCAAAAACTGGGGTCAACATCATTGCTTGCACCGGTTTTGTCGGTGGGGACACGGCGTTGCCGCACTTCGCCAATGCTTCGGTTCAGTACCTCGCCGAGGTCTTCATCCACGAGATCACCGTCGGCATCGGTACCACCGGGGCCAAGGCCGGGGTCATCAAGGTCGGTGTCTCCCGAGGAGGCAAGATGACCGAACTGGATAAGAAGATCTACCGCGCCGGCGCTCGCGCTGCCGTGGCCACCGGAGTGCCTATCCTGACTCATCTGGCCATTGACCCGGAACCGGCCATCAAAATCTTTACTGATGAAGGATTGGATCTGGACCGAGTTCTCTTCGGCCACGCCGATGACGGATTTAACGCTGATAACACCCCCGACCTTTGGCTAGCCGAGCAGGGCGGGCGCGTAGGTTTTGATACTTTCGGTTACGAAACCGAGCTGGAAGATCCGCCATTCTGGGCTCGTCCACGCCAGGAACGCCTAGATCACTTCATGCGTTTCATTAATGCTGGAAATATCGACAAGGTATTGGCCGGCGTCGACGCGAACTGCTCGCCACTGGGCTGGCCAGGCGTTAAAGGGCACACCGTGAACTACATCTTCGAGGACTTGATTCCTGACTTGCGCACCGCAGGGTTGGACCAGGATGCCATCGACAAGATCTTTGTGCACAACCCAGCCAGCTTCTACTCCATCACTAAATAGATCGTTAGATCACCACATACTTCCAGCAACGTGGCTGGGTCAAGAAAGAGAACTAATCATGAAGGCATCACAGCTTCAGAACCTGTCCGTGGCAATTATCGGTGGTGGCTACGGCGGAGCCACCGCGGCACTTGCGCTGGCAAATATCGGCATCAAAGACATCACCGTCTATGAACAGGCCACCCAGTTCGCTCAGGTGGGTGCAGCCATCGGTCTGCGCCCCACCAGTATGGATCTGTTCCGCCAGTGGGGTGTTTTTGACACCATCGACAAGGTCTCGGTACGTTCGAACCTTTTGAACATTCTCTCCGCGGACGGCAACGTGGTACTAGCCGAGGAGGAATGGCCGGGACTGAACGACTATGGACAGCTCACCCACTGCCATTTGATCCACCGCGCAGACTTCATCGATGCGCTGCTCGCAGTCCTGCCAGCAGGCACCATTAAGACCGGTCATCGCCTGGTGGATCTCGTGGACAACGGCGAAAATGCGACCCTCACCTTTGAAAACGGCGTAGTCGTCACCGCCGACCTGGTGATCGGTGCCGACGGCATCCGTTCGGTGGTCCGCAAGAAGCTATTCTCCGACGCAGAACCGGTATTTTCCGGCGAGCATGCCTACCGTGCGGTGCTCCCGACGGAAAAGTCGCTGGGCCTGGACCCGGACAACAATCCTCGTTTCTACATGGGACGCAATGGCACGGTGGTATACAACTTGCCGCTGCCTAACCGCCGGGAATTCTCCTATGACATCACCGCGAAGTCGGCAGATGGATCATGGGCTCCGGAGATTACTAACGAAGATCTGGTGCGAACCGTCGAAGGGTTTGATGAGCGTATCGTCGAGATTGCCCGGACCATCGATGTCTCCACGATGACGTGCCGTGCGGTCTTTGACATTGATCCGGTAGAAAACTGGCACACCAACTCCGTGACGCTGCTGGGCGATGCCGCACACGCCATGCTGCACCACCAGGGCCAGGGCGCTAACTCGGCCATTCAGGACGGCGGTGCTTTGGCCGATGCCCTGCTGGCAGCGCAAACCGTCGGCGAAGCGCTGACCGCGTTCCAAGAAGTCCGCAAACCAGTCACCGATGAGCTGCAGCGCATCTCCCGCGATGGCTGGCAGCCTGAGGAAGTCGAATCGGCTTTCCCAGGCCAGAAGTAAGCTCAGTCCAAGCAACGTAGAAGAGGTAGACCATGGCATTGCACCCACAGATTGCGCAGTTCATCGCCAACCTTCCGGCGGCAGATCACAGCCCGCTGGATCCGGTAGCCGCCCGCGCCGCAGAAGCAGCACACGTTCCGGCTTTAGCAGACCGACTGCCTTTACAGAAGGTCGAGGACCTGGTGGCGAGCACCGAAGCAGGTGAAGTTCCGGTTCGGATCTACACGCCGACCGAGGGGGACAGCTTTGGCATCGTAGTTTACCTACACGGCGGAGCGTTCTTCTCGGGCAGCCTGGACACCCACGATGCAACCGCTCGCTCGCTGGCTAAAGCTTCGGGTTTTAAGGTCGTTTCGGTGGGCTTCCGTTTGGCTCCGGAACATGCATTCCCCGCAGGACTGGAAGACAGCTATGCGGTAGTGAAGTGGGTTGCCGAACAGGGCGAGAAACTGCAGTGGGATGGCAAGAACCTCGCAGTTGCCGGTGACAGCTCCGGCGGCACCTTCACGGCGGCAATTAGCGCCATGGCCAAGGATGAAGGTTTCGACAAGATCAGTCATCAATTGCTCTTCTACCCTTCCTTGGATCTCGACTTTGACGAGTCACGTTATGCCTCGCTGCGCGAGAATGCGACCGGCTACGGTTTGGAGACGTGGATGTTCAAGCCGCATAATTCCTTCTACCTGGAGAACGGTGCAGATCCAGCAGACCCTCGGGTCTCACCGATCAAACGTGAGGATTTTTCCGGACTTCCAAAGACTCTGGTGATCACCGCAGAACATGATCCGCTGCGTGACGAAGGGGAGCTGTACGTTGAGCGCCTGGCGAAGGTCGGCGTAGACGCGCAGCTTGAACGTTTTGACGGTGCGAACCACGGCTTTGTGGTGAACTTCGCTTGGATTCCCGAATTTGCTCGCGTCTTCGAAACCGCTGGCAAATTCCTTTCCGAGGAATAGCAGAACTTCGGGTTCGCTACGGCTTAACTCCGGTAGTGAACCCGAAACCTATCTAGATGTTCGTTGGCATGGATAACGTTAGCCATGAAGTCCGGAAGGAAAATACTTGGTGATAGTAGCGTGCGTTGAACGAAGAGTGCATTGCCAATGCGCTGAGCGCGAAGAATAAGAACTGCAACGACCCAACAAGACCAGATTCACGTTAGGTTCTGACAAAACGTACTTTCTACGTAGATTTGTCGGTGAAATATCTGGGCTGATCCAGGGATCGAGTTTAACGCTCAGTACTGCGTCGCATAGAGTTAAAGTTGCGGTTAACGAAGGGACGCACCATGGCCAAGAAACGCTCAATTTGGGCCCGTATTTTCGGGATCGGCAAAGCCAACGCCAACGCGGCACTGGACGCGCTCGAAGATCCACAGAAGATGCTGGACCAGCAGGTTCGCGATTACACCAACAACATTGCCCAGGCTGAGTCTGCGGTTGCACAGACCATCGGTAACCTGCGTATGGCAGAAGACGACCAAGCTAAGGCTATGGACGAAGTGAAGTCCTGGGGCGCTAAAGCCCTTGCCGCTTCGAACAAAGCCGAAGAATTCTCGGCTGCTGGCGATGCCAGCAATGCGCAGAAGTTCAACCAGCTGGCGACCGTGGCAATCCAGCGTCAGATGGCGGCGGAGACAAAGGTCAAGAACCTGGCTCCGAGCATAAGCTCGCAGCGTGAAGTTGTCGCAAAGCTTAAAGATGGTCTGAACACCATGGGTAAGAAGCGCATTGAATTGGTAGGCAAGCGTGATGAGCTTGTTGCCCGTGCGCGTAATGCCAAGACCCAGGGCCAGATGATGGAAACGCTCAAAGCCTTGGATATGAATGATCCAACCAGCGAGATCAGTCGTTTCGAAGACAAGATCCGTCAGGATGAGGCCAAGGTCCGTGGTGCCTCCGAGCTTGCCGCTTCCTCACTGGACTCGCAGTTCGCCGCCTTGGAGGATCTGGGTGAAGAAACTGAGATTGAAGCGCGACTGGCAGCGATGAAGGGCGAGCAGAACGTTCTGGATGAAGCCCCCAGCGCGCCGGCAATTGAAGCCGAAGCGCCAGCGGTCTCTGAAATCGAAGCCCGCTTGGCTGCGATGAAGAAGAACCAAGCTTAGGCAGCACAATAAAAACCGGCCTCGGTGAGAAGCGATTTCTGCTTCTCACCGAGGCCGGCTTTGTTTTCGTTCAAGGTGTTGAGCTACTTCTTTTCGTTCGTTGGCTCCGCACCAGCACGAAGGACCACATTGCCGGCCGAGACCTCGACCTGAACCTTGTGCTCGGATTTCTGGCTGACGCTCAGGCCGTTTTCAACGGCACCGGCGGAGACATCCTGGATCACGTTGTAGCTGGTATCCGGCAAGGTCAGCTGCAGCATGCCAGCGCTGACCTGTGCCTGAATATCCTTGGGCGCTGTACCCGTAAAGGCGCCATCGACTCGGCCGGCCGAAATATCGAAGGTCGCGATTTGTACGTTGGCCATGTCGATGTCGGTTTTGCCGGCCCCTAGCTCGACGAATAGTCCCTTGGCCGAGCCGGAAACATCCAGCGTGCCCCCGCTCATCTCCATGAGCAGATCGTTGAAGTTGCCGTCTGCGGAGAATTCACCGGCCGCCATCTGCAGCTCTGCATCGAGGTTGCCGTCATTGAGTGAGCTTGGCAGAGTCAGCGTGACGTCGTTTTCTTCCCAATCGCAACCAACGAAGCACCAGTCACCCCAATCATTTGGAGAGCGGACCAGCAACGTGCCAGCTTCGCGGCGAAGCGTCCATTCGCCGCTGCGGGCGCTGTCCACTTCCAAGGTTGCCTCGGGAATATCGGCGAAGAGAAGGTTAAATCGTCCGGCATCCACCTGCACATCCAAGGCCGTGACACCTTGGGCATTGGCGGTCTGTTCGCTGCTGCTGATGCCCAGGCTGTTCGAAGCCCGCCACGCGGAAGTTGCGATGACACCAAGGATGATTAGAGCGCCGAGGATTGCCAGCACAAGGGTCATGGAACTCTTCGAACCTGCAGGTGGTGGGTTTTGCGGTGAAACCGGTGCATTGATGGTGGGGGAGCTCATGGCTTTGTCCTGTCCGTGCTAGTGGTGCCCAGGGTTTGAATGTGGGCTAGGGCGGCGAGCACACGCCGGTTTCCTGTCCCGTCTGCCTCTAATCCAAGTTTCTGGAAGATGGAGGTGATGTATTTTTCAACGCTTGCCTCGGAAAGGAAAAGCAATCCAGCAATAGCCTGATTGGATTTACCCTCGGCCAGTGCAGTGAGCACACTGCGTTCCCGGTCAGTGAGGCGCTGCATCCGATCATCGTGATTTTTTCTGGTCAACAGCTGTGCCACCACCTCTTGATCTAGTACCGTTCCGCCGCCGGCGATCTGTTCCAACGACGCAATGAAGTCGGTGACATCAGCGACGCGGTCCTTGAGCAAATATCCAAGGCTTCCGGATTGCATCGAGATCAGCTCCGAAGCGTAGCGTTCCTCCACATATTGGGAGAGCACCAGCAATGGCAGCTGCGGATAGTTTTTACGTACTTGCAGCGCTGCCCGGATTCCCTCGTCGGTGTAGGTCGGCGGAAGCCGTACATCGAGGATTGCGATCTGCGGGAAGGTCTCTTCATCGGCCTGGGCCAAGAAGTCCATCAGCCCGCTGGTATCGGGTAAATCCGCGACCACCGGATGCCCGGAATGAGCCAGCAACCTGACCAATCCTTCGCGCAGCAAGACCGAGTCTTCACAGATTAGGACGCGCATGGGACGTTCACCTCCACCGCGGTGGGACCGCCTTGCGGGCTATCCAAGCGCAGCGTGCCACCGGCAGCCAGCACCCTGTTGGTGATTCCATCCAGCCCGCCGCCGGGCAGAACCTGTGCGCCACCCACGCCATTGTCTTCAATACGTGCCCACAGCCAGCGTTTGCCGGCATCCTCGCGTTCGCGCACGGTCACTCGACAATTTGCCGCACGTGAATGCTTGGTTGCGTTAGTCAACGCTTCCGCGATGGTGAAGTACACCGCCGATTCGGTGTCCCGTGGGTAGCGCCCGGTCAATTGCACATCAAGCTGAACCGGGATGTGGCTGCGGCCTGCCACTGCGGACAGTGCCGCATCCAGTCCGCGGTCATCGAGGACCGAGGCATAGATGCCGCGGGTGAGCTGGCGTAATTCCGTAATCGCCGACTTCGTCGAGGCATGGGCCTCGGCGATCAGTTCCTTGGCCTGCGCAGGATCCGTGTCGATTTGCTGATGTGCCAGACCCAAAGTCATGCCCACCGAAACCAGTCGAGGCTGTACCCCGTCGTGCAAGTCGCGTTCGATCCGGGTGCGTTCCACCTCGGCGGCACGCACCGCACCTTCACGCTGCACCGAACTGGTCCGGACGCGTTCGGTCATTTCGGATTCGCGGGCAATAGCGCCGATGATGGCGCAGGTGACGGCACGGTGCAGGAAAGCCAAGCCAATAATTGCAGCAACTCCAGCGATGGAGAAGAGGAACAGCCATGGTGCCTGCGCCGCCGGAACGAAGAGGTCAAAGGGACCGACCACCGTTTCGGTCTCGCTCAGCGGAGCGAAACCGACGATAGCGGTATGCACCGTCCACTGCAGAGCGCCGAGCATCAGCGAACCGAAGATGCAGGAGAGCACAAAACTGCCCAAGGCCGCCCACATGCGTCCGCTGGCCAGATTCCGCGCCAGCGACCGCAGGTATTCGCCGAATCCTTCGCGGCGCCGTGGACGCCATGAAAGGGCAGCAACGTTCAAATCGTAGAGGTTTGAAACACGCTGGATCTCAAACCAGGAGAGCCCAAACATTGCGTAGAGCAAACCGATGAGCAAAAGCAGGCCGAAACCCAAGAGGAAAATCAGGGCGGCGCCGGCAGCGAGCCAGCCGAGAAGGAACCAGCTAATCGCGGTGCCGATGGTACCCAGGACCGCTAATTGAAGAATCGTCGGGACGATCCGCAACGGAGGCCGGACGGAATTTTTGTCCGGAGCAAGCTTTGGTGTTGAAGTCATATCTCAACAGTATTCTGAGCCGACTTTTGGCAACACCAAGTGAGCCGGAGAAGAAAGGTAGGGAAAACCCGAATGCTTCGTCGTGACTATCGCAAAAGATGAGTGAAGCGGATGATAGTGCCATGGAACCTCAAACGCCGACTGCCCCGGAAGACACGGTGCACTGGGAAGTGCTACCGGTGACCGAGCAACGATTCGAACACTTCGCAACGGTAGTGAATCCCACGGGACGCGAAAAGCACTGTTGGTGTTTATCTCACCGTTTAGGCGCCAAGGACATCGAGAAGTTAGGTGCAGGAAACCGCGTCGACGCGATGCGTTCTTTAAGTGCCGAACCCATCGCACCTGGTGTTGTGGCCTATAAAGACGGTGTGCCGGTCGGCTGGTGCAGCATTAGCCCACGCGCGCAGATTCCGTTGCTGGAGCGTTCAAAGCTCATTCGAGCGGTGGATGACGTACCGGTGTGGAGCATTATCTGTGTGGTGGTGCGAAGCGGTTTCCGCCGGCAAGGAGTCACCACCCAAATGCTCGAAGGAGCGTTGGATTATGCCAAAGCGCTAGGAGCGCCGGCGGTCGAAGCCTACCCGGTGGACCCCGAAGGGCGCATGGATTTGACCATGGCTTTTGTGGGCACGCGCAAGATGTTTGAGGCCGTGAGCTTCGAGGTCATCGGTGTTACCGATGCGGTGGCCAGCCGAATGCCGCGTCTGGTGATGCGCAAAGAACTGTAGGATAGGCTACTCGGCGATCTGCGGATTCTCGATCAATGCTTTAACCCCGCGCGCTCCTTCTTTGTCGAGAGCCGAGGAGAAGTACGAGAAGATCGCCGTTTTCGCGGCCTTACCGGCGGCCACCGAATCCGATATGGCAATCGCTTCAAAGATCGCGCGGTCCAACGCCACGACCTTCTCCATTTCGCGTGATTCATTATCTGCATGGCTCATTTGCTCGTCCATCACGTTCAAGATGGCTCCGGATACCGCTTCACCACAGATCCGCAGAATCCCGTTGTGGCTCGCCTCCCACACCGCCGCGTGGAAATCCAGGTCTGCCCGGTTGAACGACTGTGAACCGCTGGAAGCTTCATCCTCCATCCGTTCGATAGCATCACGCATAGCAGCTAACTGCTCTTCGTTGTGCATCACCGCAGCTAATTGGCAGGCGGAGCTTTCCAAGACGATCCGAAACTGTACGAGTTCGGACAGGGACAGGGAGGCGACTCGGGCCATATTGGCGAAGGAACGCTCCAGAATATCCGAGGATATCGGCAGAACCACGGGTCCGCTGCGGCTTCCGGGCCGGGAGGCAATCAGCCCTTGGCTTTGCAGTACACGCAGTGCCTCGCGCACGGTGGGACGGCTGACGGAAAATTGCACCATCAATTCCCGCTCACTGGGCAGATGCTGGCCGGGCTCGATTTCTTTGGAAAGGATCGCCTCTTCAATCTGTTGCACCACGCGCTCATAGGTCAGAGTCGGCACGGCCGGGGTGAAGGTCAGCTTGCTCATGGGGCCATCCTTTGAACGAGGTGTGCGTTGTGGTCAAAGATAGCGCAGTTCGCGCACCCCCGCCGTGGGCACTAATATTACGATCACTGGTAAGACCAGAGAACCTAGTAGAAATATCAGCATATATGGTGTTGTATGGATCACATCACTCACATGGTTGATGACCCGATGGAGATCTCATGAGCGCGAAAAAAAATTACGTCCGCCTTGCCGCGGTAGCTGTGGCTGGTTCGCTGGCCCTCACCGCATGTTCGGCTGGTTCCGGAGGCGGAAGCACCGAAGGCGCGGAAGCAAAAACCGGAGTGACCCTCGCGCTCACCGGAGAACCCGTCAATCTCGACTTCACCACCACCGCCGGTGCCGCCATTCCGCAGGCGCTGATGTCCAACGTCTACGAAGGCCTGGTAGAGATTGACCAAGAAGGCCAGATCCAGCCACTGCTGGCCGAATCCTGGGAACTGAGCAACGCCAACAAGACCTACACCTTCAAGCTCCGCGATGGAGCAACCTTCTCCAACGGCGAAGCCTTCACCGCCGAAGACGTGAAGTTCAGTATCGAGCGGGCAAAATCCGATGCCTGGGTTTCCAGCCTGAAAAAGAAGATGGACATCGTCGAGTCCGTCAAGGTCAATTCCGATACCGAAGTGGCCATCACGCTGAAGAAGCCAAGCAACGCCTGGCTCTTCGACATGGGGACCTTGGTTGGAGCCATGTTTGATCCCAGCGGTGTGGAAGACCTCGCTAATAAGGCCATCGGCACCGGCCCGTACGCCATTGACGCGTGGAACCGCGGCCAATCCATAGACTTTGTCACCCGCGAGGACTACTGGGGCGAGAAACCCGCGGTTGACACCGCGACGCTGCGCTACTTCGCCGACGCGGTGGCCACTACCAACGCCCTGCAGTCCGGGGACGTAGACGTTGTGTACAACATGCAGTCTCCCGAGTTGCTTTCCAGTTTCGAATCGGATCCCAAGTACCAGGTGCTTGATGGGACCTCCAACGGTGAAATCATCTTGTCGATGAACAACAAGAAGGCACCGTTTGATGACAAACGAGTACGTCAGGCAGTGATGTACGCGATTGACCGGCAAGCGGTCATTGATACGGCATGGAACGGCTACGGCACAAAGGTCGGCGGACCGGTGCCGACCACGGACCCGTACTATGAGGACCTCAACGACGTGTACCCCTATGATCCTGCCAAGGCAAAATCCTTGCTGAAGGATGCCGGCGTGGAAAACCTGAACATCACCTTCACCGTTCCCACCCGGCCGTACGCCACAGCAGTCTCGGAAATCGTAGTTTCGCAGCTCGCAGAGGTTGGAATCAACGCAAAGATTGAATCCGCCGAATTCCCAGCCGTGTGGCTTGATGAGGTCTTCACCAAAAAGGACTACCAAATGTCGGTGGTGCTCGCCGTGGAAAGCCGCGACGTACTGGCCATGTTCAACAACCCGGATTACTACCTGGGTTATGACAATTCAAAGATCAAGGACCTCGCCGCACAGGCTGACGCCGCAGACGAGACGGGCTACGTCTCGGGGATGAAGAAGGTGGTCCGCACGATCGTTGACGACGCGGCCGCCGATACGCTGTTCATCTTCCCGAACATTGTGGTCGCCGACTCGAACGTCACCGGCATCCCGGCTAACTCGGTCACCGAGGCATTGGATCTGACAAACCTTGGTTGGAAGTAGTCCCACTAGCTAGCTAAGAGGGAGAAACCTTTTGGGCATCCGATTACTGATTAACCTCGTGAGATTTGTTGTCACCTACGTGATTGCTACGGTGGCGGTGTTCTTGTTCATGCGCGCTATCCCGGGAGACCCTGCACAGATCGCGTTGGGCGTGAACGCCACCCCGGAGCTGCTGGCAAAAACACGGGCCGAATTCGGTACCGACCGCCCATTAGTTGTGCAGTACTTCGATTGGGCGCTGGGACTTCCCTTCGGTGACTTCGGGACTTCCTACGTCACCAGGCAAGACATCAGCCCACTGATCATCGACAGGGTTCAAGTCAGCCTGATTCTGGTCATCTTGGCCATGATTGTCGCACTGGCTATCGCCATTCCTTTCGGTACCTATGCGGCGGTCAAGCATCGAAACCCCAGCGGGATTATCGTCAGTGGGATCAGCCAATTAGGTGTCGCCATCCCGAACTTCCTGGCCGGAATCTTGCTGGTAGTAGTTTTCGCCGTGGGTCTGGGCTGGCTCCCAGCCAATGGGTGGACCCCGCCGGGCAAAGATTTTGGCGACTTCGCCTCACGCGTTCTTCTTCCGGTGCTCGCCCTGGCCTCCGTGCAGGGGGCCATCCTCACCCGCTACGTCCGTTCGGCGGTGATGGAAGTAATGAGCGAGGACTACCTGCGCACCGCCAGATCCAAGGGCCTGGGCAAACTTGAATCACTGATCAAACACGGTCTGCGCAACGCCTCGATCCCCGTGCTGACCGTGACCAGCGTGCAGCTTGCGGCGCTGATCATCGGTGCGGTGGTCATTGAACGGGTCTTCGTAATCCCAGGGCTGGGATCCATGCTGCTCGACGCGGTGGGCAATCGCGACCTGCTCACCGTGCAGTCCGTGGTGATGGTACTGGTGGCAATCACGCTGATCATTAACCTGGTAGTGGATGTGCTGTACACCGTGCTGGATCCACGAATTCGAAAGGGTGCGTAATGGCCGAGGAACAGGTTCTAGCGGCAAGAACTCGCCGCAAGCTCTCACCTACGCTGATCATCGGCGCGATCTTGGTGGCCGCCGTAGTCCTGGCCGCGCTGGTCTCCTTCATCTGGACTCCGTATAACCCGGTGCAAGCGGTCCCCGCGGACCGGCTGCAGGGTTCAAGCGCCGCGCACCTGATGGGCACCGACCGGTACGGCCGCGATGTTTTCTCCGGGATACTCTACGGCGCACGCATTACCTTGCTGGTGGGGCTGGTGGCAGTGGGTATTGCCCTGCTTATTGGCACCCCCTTAGGAATTCTTGCCGGAATGCGCCGTGGGATCACCGAAGAAGTGACCATGCGCGGCGCCGACATCCTGCTAGCTTTCCCCGCCCTGCTGGTGGCCATCATGTTTGGCGCAGTCTTCGGGGCAAGTACGCTGACCGCGATGCTCGCTATCGGTATTGGTTCCATCCCCGGTTTCGCCCGCGTGGCACGCAGCGGAACCTTGCAGGTGATGAGCACCGAGTACATTATGGCGGCCAGAGCCTCCAGTCAGAGCTCCTGGCGTATCGCCCGGCGTCACGTGATGCCAAATATTATCGGCATGGTGGTGGTCCAATGTTCGGTGTCGTTCGCCATTGCGGTACTGGCCGAAGCGGCACTGTCATTCCTCGGACTAGGCACCCCGCCACCGGTGCCTTCCTGGGGGCGCATGCTTCAAGAATCCCAGCAGTTCCTTGGCACCTACCCGATGCTTGCCGTATGGCCGGGCTCTGCCATCGCGGTCGCGGTGCTTGGCTTCACACTGCTGGGCGATGGACTGCGCGACCGCTTTGACCCGAAACTGAACGGAGAACGCTGAGCATGGATACTTCGCACAACGCGGCGGGTCTGATTGAGGTCAAAAACCTGAGCATCACCACCAAAACGCGCACCCTGGTCAGCAACTTTAACCTGCGCATGCATCCCGGGGACCGAGTAGGGCTGATCGGAGAGTCCGGGTCGGGGAAGTCGATGACCGCCTCGGCGCTGATGGGCTTATTGCCTGAGGGCGTAAGCGCACAGGGATCCATTCACTTTGCCGGGCATGAGGGCAACCTTGTGGACGCTAGCGACAAACAATGGCAAAAAATCCGTGGAAAAGATATGACCATGGTCTTCCAGGAGCCGCTCACCGCGCTGAACCCGTTAATGAAGGTCGGACCGCAGGTCGCGGAAATCATGACCAGCCACAAGAGTGTACCGTCGAAGTCCGCCGCCCGGACCCGAGCCGTAGAAATGCTGGCATCGGTCAAACTTCCAGACCCGCAACGAGCTGCACGCGCCTACCCGCATCAGCTCTCCGGCGGGCAGCGTCAACGCGCGATGCTGGCTATGGCGCTGGCGAATAAACCGGGCCTGCTGCTTTGCGACGAGCCGACCACCGCGCTGGATGTCACCGTGCAACGACAAGTGCTGGACCTGATCTTAGAATCGGTGACCGAGCTGGGTACCGGGCTGCTCTTCATCACCCACGACTTGTCCGTCGTTGCCAACGTTTGCGACCGCGTACTGGTCATGAACAACGGTCAAGTAGTGGAAGAAGGCAGTACCGAAGAAGTCTTCACCAACCCGCAGCATCCCTACACCCGGGGACTTCTCGCAGCCTCGGATCTAAATGCCACCGATGAGCAGGGGCGGCTTTTCACCGTCGCCTCGGCCGCCGCCTATGTTCCGCCGACGACTAACGAGCTGGAGCCGCAAGCCGCGGCCCAACCCGTGCCTGTGCCCGAACAACTCACGGCGGGCGAACCCCGGTTCCCGTTGCCTTCCGAGGCCGAACCAGTCATCAGTGTGGAAGACCTGCATCGCAGCTACCCGGTAGCCCGCTCCACGCTTTTTGGAAAACCCTCCGAGGTTCACGCGTTGCGTGGAGTTTCTTTTGAGGTGGCCGCCGGGCAACGTTTTGGGGTGGTGGGTGAGTCCGGGTCGGGCAAATCCACGTTGCTACGCATTCTGGCAGGACTTGACCAGCCGACCTCGGGCAGTGTGAAAGTCGCCGGAAACCAAATTAGCGGTGCAAAAGAACGTGATCTGATCCAGCTGCGCCAGCAGCTGCAGATCGTTTTCCAAGACCCTATGGGTTCCCTTGATCCGCGCATGCGGGTCAGTGACATCATTGCCGAACCGCTGCTCGCGCCGGGACAAAAGATGGACAGTGCAAAACAGCGCAAACTGGTGGCGGAAATGCTGGGAGCCGTCGGTCTGCCGCAGGATGCAGCAGACCGCTTCCCCCACCAGTTCTCCGGCGGGCAACGCCAGCGCATCTCCATCGCACGCGCGTTGATCTGTGAACCGCGGGTATTGGTCGCCGACGAACCGGTCAGCGCGTTGGACGTGTCGGTCCGTGCTCAGGTGCTGAATCTGCTTTCGGATCTGGTCGATGACTATCAGCTGACCCTAGTTTTTGTCTCACATGATTTGGGTGTGGTGCGTCATCTGTGCGACAACGTGGTCGTGATGAACAACGGACAAATTGTGGAAAGCGGGAGTACCGGGCAAATCTACGACAATCCGCAGCATGACTACACCCGCACCTTGGTCAGCTCCTCGATGTCTTTGCGCAGCGAATTGTCCTTGCGCTGAAAATCATTGTCTACCGTGAAAGGTCCACCCATGTCTGAGCTTTCCGAACGCAGCACGGCCCTGCACCAACTGAGCGCCCGCGAGCTCAGTGCTGCGTACGCGGCCCAGGACCTTTCCCCGGTTGACGTTGCCGAAGCGGTCATTGAACGAATTCAAGAGCGCGAGCCGGTACTCAACGCGATGTATCGATTTGACCCGCAGGACATTTTGGAACAGGCGCGACTCAGCGAGAAACGCTGGGCCACCGGCACCGCGCGTGGGGCATTGGATGGGGTTCCAGCCACCGTGAAGGAAAATGTGGCCCGGGCGGGGATTCCGATGCCCTCGGGCACCGCCCTGCCCAACCCGAAGGTGCCCACATGCAACGCGCCGATCACCAACCGGATTCTCGAAGCCGGAGCCGTGATCCTTGGCTCCACCACGATGCCGGACTGGGGAATGCTGTCCTCCGGAGTTTCGAGCCTGCACGGAATTTCGCGTAACGCGTGGAACCCGGCATGGACCACCGGTGGTTCCAGCGCCGGTGCCGGTGCTGCCGCGGCGGCCGGGTACGGGCCGCTGCATGTGGGAACAGATATTGGCGGTTCCATTCGACTGCCTGGCGGCTGGCAGGGACTCGCCACGCTCAAACCGAGCGCCGGGCTCATCCCGTTGGATGTTCCCTACTTAGGCCGGGCTGCCGGACCCATGGGGCGCAGCGTGGATGACATCGCCTTGTTCATGACCATCCTCGCGCAACCCGATGTGCGCGATTACACCGCACGGCCCTACCCGACTCAAGATTGGCAGAGCACCATATCCTCAGTGTCCGGGCTGAACGTCGCGCTGCACACCGACGCGAACGCAGGCTCCACGGTGGAACCGGAAATACTGGCCGCGGTGCACAACGTTGCCGCACTCTTTGCCGATGCCGGGGCGAACGTAAAAACCCTAGACCCATTTATCACCCAGGAAATGCTCGACCGGCTCGATGGGTTCTGGCGCACCCGGTCCTGGGCGGACTACCGGGAACTATCTGCAGAAAACCAGGCCAAGGTCTTGGACTACATCGTGCGTTGGTGCACCATAGGATCCACCTTTGATAGCGCTGACACCATTAGGAACTTTGGCGCCATCGACCAGATGCAGCAGGCAACCATCGCAGCGACGGCAGAATTTGATCTGGTCATCTCCCCGGTCTCACCGATGTCAGCCTTCCCCGCAGAGCAGCCGATGCCGGTGGTGGACCCGCTAGCGACCATGAGCCACATTGCCTTCACCGTCCCCTACAACATGTCCGGCCAGCCGGCGGCCACGGTGAACTGCGGATTCACCAGTGATGGCAAACCGATCGGCGTGCAACTTTCCGGTCCGGTAGGTGCGGACGCCGCGGTACTGCGTGCCGCCCGCTGGTATGAAAACAACCGCCCGGCCAGCGCCAGCCCGTTGTGGAACACGCTGGACTAAGGGATGTCCGGTCTGCCAAAGGAAGCGAGCGCCGCCAGCGCCTCGCGTTGATCGGTGGATACCAGATGCCCGTAGTATTCAAAGAGGCTGCTGCGCGCCAAATGCTCGGCCAAATGGGCGTCCCGATCACGGATCGCAGTCAGCACTTCCTCATGGTGTTCGATGGTTCGCTGCATCAGCTCGTCGTCATCGCCGCTTTCCTCGATGCGCGCGGCGATCAGCTGCTCAATGGACTGGCGCACCGCCTCGGCGGACAGCTGCAACAGCGTATGCCCGCTGGCCTGCGCCACCACATCATGGAAATCCAGGTCGGCCTGGCTGAAGGCCGCGTGGCCTTGCAGCCTTGCCGCACGCATGCGCTCCAACGCCGCGTCCAGGTGCAGCAAATCCTGCGCGCTGCGCCGTGTGGCCGCTAGGGAATTCGCCGAAGACTCTAAGGTCATCCGGTAGATCAGCAGGTCTACCAGGCTGGACTCCGAGCTATGGGTCAGCCGGGCGATCAGCTTGCTCAGTGGCGCAGCGGTGGGGGAGAGCACCACCGCACCACGCGGGTCACCCGGACGTGAGGCGATCATGCCGTTGCTTTCAAGTACGCGCATGGCTTCGCGCACCGAGGAGCGGCCTACCCCGAATTGCGTCACCAGCTCGCGCTCGCCGGGCAGCCGATCACCGATTTTCAGCTCGCCGGTGAGCACCCGCGCCTCAACGTGGCTTACGATGGCTTCGAAGGCGCGCGGTTTCACCGGCGCCGGGGATGGTTGTGGCACGGTGCCACCTTATTCCGGTGGGTTGTAGCGGCCGTCGATGGCGGTCCACCCACCATCAACGGTCAACACCGAACCGGTGACAAAGCTCGAAGCCTGCGAGGCGAGGTACACGATGGCCCCGGCCATTTCCTCCGGTTTGGCCCAACGGCCCAACGCACTCTTGGTCGCATACGCGTTGTACCATTCTTTGTCTGCGCTGATTTGAGCGGTGAGCGGGGTTTCCACCACGCCCGGGGCAATCACATTCACGCGCACCCCCTGCGGGCCAAACTCGGCCGCCGCGGTGCGCGTCAATTGGACCAGTGCCGCCTTGGTCGCGGCATAAACGCTCTGTCCCGGCTCCACGACCGATGCTCGAATCGAGGCAATCCCGATGATGGAACCGCCGCCATTTTCTGCCAGACGCGGGGCAAAAGCCTGAATCAGCGCGAAGGAAGCCTTCAGATTCAGGTTCACCACCTGGTCAAATTCCTCCATCGTGTAATCCACGATCCGCTTGCGCACATTCATCGCCGCGGTGAATACCAGTGCCGCGATGTCCTTGAGCTCGCCGGCGGTGGCCTGCACTGCCTCAAAGTCCAGCACGTCCAATTCGATCACGCTCGAGTCGCCGGCCAGCAAATCAGCGGTGGCTTGGGCAGCGAAGACGTTGCGATCCGCCAGGATCACGTGGGCACCGTGCGCTGCCAGCGCCAGGGCGGCCTCGCGTCCGATCCCGCTGCCGGCGCCAATAACCAATACGCGGCGGCCGCCGAATCTAAAAAGTTGTGAGTAATCCATCGGTGCTTGCCTACTTTCAATACGCAGTTGCTAGGGCCTGATGATGGCCATACGGGTGACGGTGAATTCTTCCATGGCAAAACGTGGTCCCTCACGGCCGATCCCGGAATCCTTGACGCCGCCGTAAGGCATGATGTCGGAACGGAATCCGGGGATCTCGTTGACCACCACCCCGCCCACGTCGAGTTCTTCGATGGCTCGGAACGCGGTCTTCAAATTGGTACTGTAAATCGCAGCCTGCAACCCGTAACGTGAGTCGTTAACCAGTTCAAACGCGGTATCCAAGTCCGGGACGCGGTGCAGACAAATCACCGGTCCAAAGATCTCCTGGCACCACAGGTTCGCCTCGGTAGGCACCTGGCTGATCACCGTGGGCAGGATACTGGCCCCTTGCAGCGTGCCGCCGTGCAGAATCTGTGCACCGCAGTCCACCGCTTGATGAATCCAAGTCATAATGCGTTCGGTGGAGGCCGCATTAATCAGCGGTGCCACCCGGGTCTCCGGCGAACGCGGATCACCAACAATCACTTCGTCTAAACGCGCCAGCAGTTGCCGCTGGAATTCGTCGGCCACCTTGGCCTCCACGATGACGCGCTGCACCGAGATGCAGGCCTGCCCGTTGGCGTAGAACCCGCCGCGAATGACAGCGTCGACCGCGTCTTCGATCCGTGCATCGCCGGCCACGATGAAACCGGTATTTGAGCCGAGCTCCAGCACCGCCTTGCGCGGTGCGGCGTTCTTCGCAATCCGGTGCCCTACCGCCGCGGAACCGGTGAAGGAAACTACCGCCGCCCGCGGGTCGGCGACGAGGGTTTCTCCTACTTTGATCCCGCCGGTCACCAGCTGCACCGTCGCCGCACTGACTTCATGCTCGGTGAGTGCCTGTCGGATCAGGTGCACGGCCCACAAGGTCGTCAAGGGCGTGTTGGGTGCGGGTTTCAAGATAATCGGACAGCCAGCGGCGAGGGCCGGCGCCAATTTATGGCTAGCCAGAAGCAACGGATAATTAAACCCGGCGATGCCGACAATAATTCCTGCGGGTTTGCGCGTCCAATACCCGATCATGCCCTCACCTGAAGGCTGCAAATCCAGCGGAACCGTTTCACCGTGGCTGTGCGCCACCTCTTCGGCAGCCGCCGCCCAGGTGGTGAGCGTGCGGGCAACCTCCACGCGGCAGTCGACCAGCGGTTTGCCAGTTTCCAATACCAGCAGGTTTTCGAGTTCTTCGCGCACCGCGGTGAGTTTGCCGTGGACCGCCATGAGGATGGAACGGCGGGTGCCGGTACTGAGCCGGGCCGTGGGCTGGCGGACCTCTTGCGCCGCATCCAGCGCCTGAATCGCGTGCTGAACCGAACCTACCGGTGCGTGGCCGATTACCGAGGAATCATAAGGGAAAACGATCGGGTCACTGTGCTCGCAGGGCACCCAATGCTCGCCAATGGGCAAACCGTCCGGGTAACTCTTGACGTGAGCTGGCACCATTCCTGCTTTCGAGTCGACGTAAGCGAAAGTTCTACTGGTCTGACCAGTAGCTGTCCACAGCTAATCAGTGATCTGACGCACAGTCAATGGATTTCTCATAAAAGACTCGCCAAGTAGGCAAAACTCATGAATTCATTGACAAGTTCTGACCCAGCAGGAAAAGTATGGCTCACCTGCCGGCAGGGACTTAGCTTGTCGGTTCAGATGCCGAAGACATGCTGCGAGCAGCCAGCGTGGGGCAGCGGCTGGTCCCGGATACTTCGATGCACGACTAGTTCACAATGGAGAAGATCAATGGAAAGCGCCACAAAAACTTATAGCATCGCCATTATTCCCGGTGACGGGATTGGCCCCGAAGTCACCAGCGGTGCACTGACGGTACTGGCCGCTGCACAACGTACCTTCGGCTTTTCTTTGGAGTTCACCGACTACGACGCAGGCGCCCAACACTATCTGCGCACCGGTGAACTATTCAGCGCAGAGCTTGCACAGCAACTGCGCACCCACGACGCAATCCTTTTCGGCGCTATGGGAGATCCAGCCGTGGAACCTGGAATCTTAGAACGCGGCTTCATCCTCGCCATGCGGCAAGCCTTCGAACAAGCGGTCAACCTACGCCCGGTAAAACTCTATCCGGGGGTGGCCACACCCATCGCCGGACTCACCCCAGAACGCTGCGATCTGGTCATTGTGCGTGAAAATACCGAGGGCGCCTACGTGGGCCAGGGCTCCACCATCCACGCCAACACCGCCCACACGGTCGCCGTCCAAGAATCGGTGAATACCCGCCAGGGGATTACCCGAGTCGTGGAATACGCCTTCAAACTTGCCGCGGCCCGGCGCAAAAAACTTACCCTCTGCCACAAGAAAAACATCCTCATCGAAGCCGGCAAGCTCTGGCAAGAAGTGGTGGACCAGGTAGGGTCCCGGTACCCGGAGGTGCAGCGGGATTATGTGCACGTGGATGCGATGTGTTTCCATCTACCGGTATCTCCAGAACGATTCGACGTGGTGGTCACCGACAACCTCTTCGGAGACATCATCACCGACCTCGGAGCGGTGATCCAGGGCGGGTTGGGTGTTGCCGCCAGCGCCAACCTGAACCTGGACGGCAGTGCACCGAGCATGTTCGAAGCCATCCATGGTTCCGCTCCGGACATTGCCGGCAAGGGGTGGGCTAATCCGGTCGGTGCGATCCTTTCGGCCGCGATGCTGCTGGCACACCTCGGTGAAGACCAGGCAGCGTTGGCTATCGAAGCCGCCGCCGTCGAGGTGCTCCAAAAGCTCCCCGCGCTCGCCGGACCGGACATGTTGATGAGCACCAAGCAAATTGCGGACGCGGTGGCCGAACTGGTGACCGCAAATGTCCGGAAAATTGAAAGCCACTCGGTGATGGAGAATTTAGCTGCCGTGCGCTGAATCCTCGAAGCTGTCACCTGGCGGTGTCCCAGCGTTTGCCGGAACGCCATGCACCGGCCACCAGCATTGCGTAGCGTAACCATTCATGAGTCGGCTTTTTGTGGCAATCGGAGATTCCTTCACCGAGGGTGTGGGTGATTGGGAGCCACGGCTACCTAACGGGGTGCGCGGCTGGGCGGACCGAGTGGCTAAGCAGCTGTCGAAGGATGATCCGCAATGGCGTTACGCCAATCTGGGCATTCGCAGCCGACGGCTGGATCGGATTATCGAAGAACAGATCGAACCGGCGTTGGCGATGAAGCCGGATGTCATCAGCTTTTACGCCGGCGGCAACGATATTCTCGAATTCCGCAAAGACCTGGACAAGGTGCTCGCCGACTACCGCGCCGCGGTGGAGAAGCTCGCCGCTTCGGGGGCGCAAATCCTGCTGTTCACCGGTTTTGATATTCCCGTGCATCCGATGCTGGCACCCTTCAAACGGCGCAACTGGAAGTTTAATGACTGCGTGCGCGAACTTGCCGCGCAATATGGCGACACCGTGACGCTGGTGGACTACTGGCAGTGGGATGTTTACGCGGACCGGCGCATGTGGGATGTCGACAAGCTGCACATGAACCGTGCGGGGCACCGTTATATGGCCATCCGGATTCTGGAACTTCTAGGCGCAAACCACCAGCTGGTCTTTGAACCCTTCGCCGACGCCCGGCGCATCGGTTTCATTCAAGCCACCCGCCGGGATGTGGAGTGGCTGCGCCAATGGGTGCTTCCGATGTTTGGGCGCCGGCTGCGCGGGGTCACCCTGGGAGATGAGCTGGCGCCGCGGTGGCCGCAGCCTATTTATCCTGCTCAGGGCATGAAAAAACTGCATCGTAAACGAAATCGATCCACAATTGAAAACCTCACCCCGCCACCGGCACCATGATGCCAGCGGCGGGCCTGAGGAAAGCCGCGCTACGGAGTCGGATTTTCCATTGCTTCGGGGCTCATCCACGCGATTTCCCAGACGTGCCCGTCCGGGTCCTTCACGGCCGCCTGGTACATCCCGGGAAATGGTTCGTCCGCCGGACGGTAGACCCTGCCGCCGCCGGCGAGGGCGCGCGAGGCAAAATCATCGACCTCTTCGCGGGTCTCCGCGGACAGTGCGTTCAGGGCTTCGCGGTGCTTTGAACCCAGCGCAGGAACATCTCCATCCACCAGGAAACTGGCAAAGAACTCCTCACGGAGCACCATGATCAAGATGTTTTCGGCAACGACCCAAGAGGTTGCGTTCTCGTCCGAGAAGGTGGTGTTCTTCTCGTATCCCATGGCGGAGTAGAAGGCATCGGACTTGGCCAGATCGGCGGTAGGTAGGTTTACAAAGATCATCGTGCTCATGCTCATACCTCGGTAGCTGGTGGGCAGGGCGCGAACTACGCCCGAGACAAACTCTGCCCCAACACCGGCCCGTCGACAAGAGATTTTCACACCAAAATTTTCGCGGTTGAGCTGAACCAGGAAATGCGAATGCCCCAGCCCGCAAAACGCGGACTGGGGCACACCACCGTCAATTCATCGATGGCTGAGGGTATCGGTCAGAAAACTAGATCAGTGCCTTGGTGATTTCCAGCGGGATACGGTCACGGGTGTAGGTGATGTGGTCATAACCGTGCGGTTCAGGCTTGCCGTCTTCACCAATGTTGACGAATACGATCTTCTCAATGGTCAGGATCGATTCCTGGGTGAAGATGTTGCGAACTTCGGCGCGCAGGGTGACCGAGGTGCGGCCAAAGTCGATGGCGGTCAGGCCCATTTCAATCAGGTCGCCTTCCTTAGCGGAGGCGATGAAGTTGATTTCAGACATGAACTTGGTGACCACATGCTTGTTGCCAAGCTGGATGATCGAGTAGATGGCCGCCTCTTCGTCGATCCAGCGCAGCAGGCTGCCGCCGAACAGCGTGCCGTTTGCGTTGAGATCTTCGGGGCGGACCCATTTGCGTGTGTGAAAAGTGATTCCCTTAGCCATATCTAAAATGCTAGGTTAACTAGGCCTCTTTGCGCTGTTAGACTCTGCACATTGTCGGAGAGAACACAATTATTCTGGGTAAGAAATGATCGCTGCAAGACGCTCTCACTGTGTAATGATGCACTACTTGATGCCAAGTAGGAGCGCTATTGATAGTCTCAACATAGCGCAGAGAAAAACGTAAAAACATAAGTAGAAAGTGGGTGAACATGAACTATCCTTCGGACGGGAACGACACCATCCCTACCGATTTCGATGATGTGGTCCAGCAGGTATCTACCGGTTCGCTGGCACACCAGAAAATTGACGAGCTTCTACGCGAGGCACACGAGCGTTATTCGGATGTGGATGATGGATTGTTAGCCCACTACATCCCTATCCTTGGCCACGCTGACCCCGACCTTTTCGCCATCGCCATGTCCCACGTGGGCGGCTCGGTGCACGAGGTCGGAGACTGCCAGCACGAGTTTTCCATTCAGTCGATCGCCAAAATGTTTGTTTACGCGCTCGTAGTTCAAGAACACGGCCGAGAAGTTGTCCGTGAACGCATCGGCGTGAATAACACCGGCATGCCCTTTAACTCCGTGATGGCAGTCGAGCTGAATAACGGGCACCCGATGAACCCAATGGTCAACGCCGGTGCCATCGCCACCACCGAGATGATCCCGGGCCGCACCTCGGCTAAAAAATGGGAAAATGTCCGCTCCGGACTTTCCGCCTTCGCCGGTCGCCAACTGACGCTGGACGACGATGTGTATGCCTCGGAATCCGAGTCCAATGAACGAAATAAAGCCGTCGGCCGACTGCTCAAAAGCTACCGCCGCATCGAAGGCGATCCCTTGGCCGCGGTGGATGTCTACACCCGGCAATGCTCGCTGAACGTCACCGCCTATGATCTCGCGGTCATGGGTGCGACCCTCGCCGATGGCGGCGTCAATCCGGTGACCGGCCAGCGTGTAGTGGATGCGGATGTTTGCCGTGACACACTCGCCGCCGTAGCCACCAGCGGCCTCTACGAGCACTCGGGGGATTGGCTGTTCGAGATCGGGATCCCGGCAAAGTCAGGTGTCTCCGGTGGCATCGTTGCCATAGCTCCGGGTAAGGGCGCTATTGGCGCGTTCTCGCCACCCTTGGATATCGCGGGCAACTCGGTGAAAGCGCAGTTGGCGATCGGACATTTGTCGCGCGCCATGGGCCTGAACCTGTTTGCTTCGGCTCCGGAAAAGAGCCTGCTGGCGAAGGCCAGCAGGGGCTAGAGCCAGTTTCGGAGACCCTTCAGTGGGGTTATTTTTACCTAGCGACTTGGTCGTGCTCACGTGAGCACGACCAACTTTTTTGTGCTATGGCTAACCGTCTATTTTGCTGATCCAATCGGATAAATTTTTCTGACCACTTGCTTCGGAGTGTTATCAATCCAATAGATCATTTCTTCGACTATCTTCGAAATATCAGGTCAGAACGCACAATATTCTCAGTTTATGTGATTTACGCATACCCGTTCGGCACCTACGAATCTCGCAATTCAGAGATAGTTCATATTTATCTATCCTCGTGTTGAAAATATTACCCTTTCCGGTTTACTGGTAGAGAGACCTGCAGTGGGCTCGGCAAAGTGAGGACTAAAAATGAAGAAAACAACGAAGGCGACCATTGCGGCAGTCGCCGCCGGTGCATTGCTTATTGGCGGTGCCGGTACTCTCGCACTGTGGCAGGCCGAAGACAATGTCGATGCGGGAACGGTTACCACCGGTCACCTAGAACTGACCACCGACGGGGAAGGAGTTTGGACCGACGCAAGCCCGGATGCGGCAACCACGACGTTTGACCCTGTGACCGACAGCATTGTTCCGGGCGATACTGTCGAATTCAACCAGACGGTGACCATCGATGCTGAGGGTAAGAACATCCAGGGGGCACTGACTGTCGGCACCGTCGGTGCCGTTCCTGCGGATCTTGAAACCTATGTCACCATTGCGCTGGATGTTGATGCCTCGGCAGAAGGTATTACCGAAGCAGGCGGCGTACTTTCCTTCGCCGCCGCGGGTGTTTATGAGGTTCCCGTTTCGATCACTGTCACCTTCGACGAAGGTGCAGTTGGCACAACTCCCAACACCACCATGGACGAGCCTATCGATTTGACACAGCTGACCTTAACGCTGGATCAGATCCGTTCATAAGTCGCTCCGCAGCAGGTAATTGAATGCCTAAACAGCTGAAGTTTACTTTAGTCGCGGCCGTCGTCCTGGCGCTTTTTCTAGGAGCCCAAGGCACGGCCGCCGTTTGGCGCGCCGAAAGAAATATTGATGCGGGCACCATGAGAACGGGAAATCTGCTGCTTTTGGTGGGAGCCGAACCCAAAGAGGCAGCGAACTACGAATTCATTGAACTTGACGGCTCCAATTTAGTCCCCGGGCAGTATGTGCAAGCTCCATTGATGCTGAGCAACGGCGGGACTACCGACCTGCTCTACAACCTCGTGGGTGCTTCGGCGAAACCGGAAACGCCAACGGATGCCGATACCGCGCTGGCCGACTCCAGCATTTTGAGCATTTATGCTGGCATGACAGCGGTAGCTTGCGATGGTCGGCAGGCGCTCTCCGGACAGATGCTCTATAAAGGCACGGCCAATTCGACGGCCAAGTTTGCGGTGGCCCGTCCATTGCTGAGCGAAAATGGGGACGCTAGCAAGGAGAACCTCTGCGTAAGACTGTCGATCCCGTCGAATGCTCCGCAAGCTGCTTCTGGAGGTTCGCTCAAATTGGTGCTGAACTTTGTGGGGCAGCAACAATGAGTGCACGCAGTCGGGCAGAGCTTCGAATTGAACGCGAGAAGACTGGCGTGCTGTGGTGGGTAGGGCAAACCATCTCGTGGCTGGCGCTTTTTGTCGTTCTCGCATTGATTGCCATTATGGTCCTCATTCCACGGTTAGGCGGCGCGACCGCCTATACCGTACTTACCGGCTCGATGAGGCCGGACTATCAGCCCGGTTCGTTAGTTGTGGTGCGTCCGGTTGATCTGAATGAAATTCAGGTGGGCGATGTGGTCACCTATCAACTTGTTTCAGGCGAACCAGAAGTTGTGACGCATCGTGTTGTCGGGGTGGGAAATACGCTTGGCGGTGAACAGCGATTTGCCCTTCGGGGTGATGCAAACAATACGAATGACGCACCAGTTGTTCCCGAACAAATTAGAGGAAAACTCTGGTACGCGGTGCCGCTGTTAGGATTCGTAAACTCTGCAATTAGCGGTCAGCAACGTACGTGGCTGATTTGGCTCGCTGTGGGTGGACTGCTTTGCTACTCAGCTGTAATGCTTGCCGGTGCGTGGCATGACAACCGGCGCAAGGTGGAAAAATGAGCACTCGACGAATCTTTGCGTGGCTGTTCGCCGGCATCGCGCCGATGTTTTTTCTCGTCTTCACCCACGCGTCGGCGCAGGCAACAACGGCCTCGACAGTCGGCAACCAACTGAGCTACAGTACCGACGGGGAAAATTACACCCATACCCCTTCGCCCATCTTTACCAATGTTGAAAAAATCATCCCCGGTGAAAGCTTAAGCCGTTCCTTGTGGGTGCGTAATGATCTTTCAAAGTCCGTAGAAATCACAGTGCACACGAACACCCTCGAAGGTGCCAACGATTTACGGGCGGAAGCTTCGCCTAAGGGAATCATTTCACTGTCTGCTGGCGAGACGACCACCGTTGTAATCCGTGCGTGGCTGCCGGAAGTCGCAGGAAATGCCACCCAGAACATCAGCTCGGAGAACATCAGCATCCGCGTACGGGCAAGCGAGAAGGATCCGTTAGGCGAGGAACCCGATGAAGAATCGGCACCTCCAGTAGAAAATCCAGACTCTCAACCTCCTCAAGATCAAGACCAGCTGGGCGACACCGGATTTTTCCCTCGGTTCCTGCCGTTGGCAATCGGGGCACTAATCACCGGCGGAATACTCTTTGCCCTGAGCCGGCGAAATAGACAAACCATTCTGAATACTGAAGGAGATTCCCGATGAGCCGGCGTGGAATGCAGATTAAGGCGATGCTTACCTTGGGAATCCTTGTGGGATTTGGTGCTGTTTCGACCCTTGCCGCCTGGACGGGAACTGCCACAGCGACCTCCAGCATCAGTTCTGCCACGGTATCACTCGGTGTTGGTGCCACAGCCTCAACTGCTACGACGGCCAGTTACACAGTGCCAATAACGGGTGCCGGATGGTATCCGGGAATGAGCCAGGCCGCCGTCGTAGTTGTGAAAAATACCAGTTCAATTGCCGTCCCTTATTCCATTGCAGGAAGCGTCGCAGAAACTGGTGCCGGCACATTGGGAAATGCCCTGAACGTGGCTGTGAAAACAGGCGGTGGAGTTACGGGGACAGCGCCGAATGTGACCTGCACAGGTACCTCAGCTGTCACCAAAACGGCAGGTAGCGCGTTCCCTGCAGCAGTGGTACGGCCGACTTTGGCTCCAGGGGCCTCTGAAACACTTTGCGTGCAGTATGGGCTTCCGTCCACTGCAGCTAATGCATTGCAAGGGAATGCGACGTCCGTTAAGTTAAACTTCACCGCAACGGTGGGTTCCTGAAATGCGACTGCAGAAATCGCGTACACCTAGTGGCAAAAGCGCGCGTGGATGGCAGGGCTGGATGCTCAATGTGGGCGCCATGCTTGGTTCGATTTGCTTACTCATGGCACTTTTGACTCTATTCTTTGGGATCAAGCCGTTGATTTTTGTCTCAGGGTCTATGGGGCCACAGATTCCGATGGGCTCCTTAGGGATGGCGGTGTCTACTCCTGTCAGCGAGATCAGCCCAGGCCACATCGTTTCCGTGACTACTTCAGATAGCACCCGGGTCACCCACAGAGTTGTTGAGAATACTTTAGAAGGGCTCCTCCTCAAAGGCGACGCAAACCCTGTCGCTGACTTGGAATTGTATCAAGTCGATCGAGCCGATCGGCTCTTCTTCAGCATTCCGAATCTGGGATACGTCATTAGCTGGCTCAACCGGCCTTGGGTCTTTTTCGCAAGTGGGCTGCTGTGTGCTTACGTCCTATATGTGGCTTTTGTTAGACGTAATCCGCAAAATTGCGACGATGAGGACAACCAAGACAAAGGCGCTGGTCAGTTGGGAAGGCTTCGGGTAAATGCGGGCTCTTCGCGTCGTGCTTTCCGTCGGATCTCCAAGGTTCTTTCGGTACGCTCGATGGCTGTGTTGATGGCAATGTTGATAGCGGTTCAGTTGGGTACTGCATCAAAAATTGAAACGACAAAAGCTGCTTTTGCCGGAAGTGCCACGGCAACATCGAGTCCATTAGCAGCTGCAACGATCCCCTCAGTTCCTGGTCCACTAAAGTGCGAAACAACCGGTGGTTTACTCGGCGCAGCGACGAGAGCGGAAGTCACTTGGTCAGCGCCCGCGCTGCCACGCGGAGCAAGATATGCAGTCCGGGTCCTGTTATCCTCAGGGCAAATAACTTACATCAACGTTGACGCGGGTACCAATATCGTCGTTTTTCGGCCGGGTCTAAATTTGCTGGGGCTGCTACAAGGTCAACAAACTTTCCAGGTCAAAGTTCTCGTAGCTTTAACTACAGACGGGTTGGCAGTCGCAGCGAACGGAAGCAATATTGGCTGGGTCTCCCCAGTTGGCGGCGCCCCGGCGACATCTGTGCACTACAACCCGGGGGTACTGTTGCTGAATAACTTCTCTTGCGTGTAGGTACAGGCCACCGTTCTGCACCTCGGCCGTTGTTTCTAGCTGTTCGATCCTGCCAGAATCATGTCTTGGCCCCAACGAAAAGTGTCCGGCGCCCCGTTTTTGCTTTCCAAACCCGCTTTCAGAGATTCGCTGAAAGGACCGCTCAGCTCTGCATCTACTTCCCATAAGTCCTTTGATGCGGCCTCGTTCAAGGCTGTGCCGATGACGAACGAATCGATAAACGTGGTAGCGCGCAGGCGTTCGGCTGGATCAAATCCCGCGGCAGCAAATGCTTCAGTTGGGGCGTCATAGATACGCAAGGTTGTTCGGTCGTGAAACCTCATAGCTAGTCAGCAGGGTGACGAGCAGCGAGTCCTGTACATAAGAGTGCCAGTCCGCAATAGCGATGATGCGAACAGTTGGCTGCCAATCTTGGCTTTTGTATTCCGGAGGCTTGACGGCGGACATAGCCCTTCCTCGCACGAGCTCAATAATTTCATTCTTCTAATCAACGTGGTGGTAGAGCGAAGAAGCGCTAGCCGAAAGCGTTTTAGCCTGTCGCGGAATGGTGAATTCACCTTGCTTATCGACTTAGGCTAATGCAAAATTCGCGATGGATTAGCAACTCAGTTTGGGTGAAGACGTCCAGGCCGACAAAAGTGTCCATGGTCGTGTTGATCATTACTAGTGCTCTTTTGATCTAGTTTGTGTTCAAGGTCGACTAACCGTCAGTGGCAAAGTCTTACATCCACGTTATGACAGGCAGCCATTTTCTGGCGCCGCGCCCCTAACCAGTACCCACCATGCTGCCATGTCAAGCTCGGTGGCAACTATCCTGCCAGCAAGTACCAGACCTGCCAAGATCTATTGGAGGTATTGGGCACGTATGCCATAAATCGCTCCGTAGACAGGGAAACCGGAAGGCAGGTCGGGCTAGGTCAGAGAATGAAAGTGATGTGTCGTTCTAATAGGACATGTCCTGCACGTGGCCGGGTATGCATGATCCTGCCACTAATACCTCGCGACCGGAAGCAGGCAATGATCTCGTATGACGGTCGTTGCTCAGTTGACCGGCGGAGACTGCGAGCCCGCGGAATGCGCATTCTGAAGTCGTATCCGGGTGTACTAACGTAAGGAGCAAAGACGCGCTTGCGCTTGGCGCGGGAACTGGAAGGCAAAACACTGTTGGAAACGCTACAACTCGGGGCATTGCTCGGGCTCAGCGCTGCAGTATTCGTTGGCGCTTCCACCCAAAGAATCTCCGGCATGGGGTTCGCTCTGGTCTCCTCACCGTTCCTCGTGATGGTCCTGGGACCCTTCCACGGGGTCATGGTGGTCAATTTCCTTGGCGCCTGTAGTAGCTTTCTGATTCTGATTCAGGTCTTCCGCGACGTTGAGTATAAGAAGATTCTGCTGATGCTGATACCTGCGGTAGTCATGACGATTCCTGGTGCATGGGTGGCTTCCAAACTTGGCGGACCGTGGCTTTCTGTCGGTATCGCGGCGATGGTTATTCTTGCGCTGCTCTCAAGCTTCATGGTGCGCAATCTGCGCGCCGCACAGAGCAAGGAGCTTGCCATTGGTGCCGGCGCAGTCTCCGGATTTATGTCCGTCACCGCCGGGGTTTCTGGGCCCGCAATTGCCGGTTACGCGGTAGCTAGCCGCTGGCCACAGGCGAAGTTCGCAATTTCCGTTCAGTTGTATTTCTTCGTGCTTGCCATCGCTTCACTGCTGGCCAAGGGCGGGATGCCTGAGCTCCATTGGACGCAGTGGACCGGATGTCTTGTGGCGATGGTTCTCGGAATTCTTCTGGGTAACTATCTTGCACCCAAGATTCCAGACAAATTCAGTAGGGCCTTTGTCATCATCGTTGCGTTCTCTGGTGCCATAACTTTGATGATCAATGGGCTAACCCAAGCGTTGGCCTAAGCCAACGTTGGATAAATATCTACCAATGAGACAATTAGAAGTGTGCGGACCGAAGCGAACATTGAAACCCAAGGTAAACCGGCCACAGAACTCGAGATTGAGCGGCAGGCCTTGTGGGCCGGGTTTTTCTGTTCCATCCTAGGATTAGTTGTCGGCTTCATCCTCTTTGTGGGTAACCGGCCAGGTTTGTCTGGTGGCCTCTCCGTCGGTGCGGTGGCTGCCACCACCGGTGGCATCTGCGCAGCGCTAGTCAGTGTCATCGCTTTTCGACGGCTGCTCATCTCGCGCGAACCGTGGCTCCGACGGATCCCTAAGTGGCGACAGATCGTGACAATGCTAGGCCTGCTGATGGTTCACGCGGCGAGCACCATCATGATTTTGATGGTTGCTTTTCACCTGATGCAGCAGGCATTTTTTGGATTACATGTTGACGTGGTTGCAGGTGCACTGCTTGTCAGCGGTGCCACCGGCTTGAGTGCATACCTGTGTCTGGTGGCCACAGCACGCACGAATGCCCAGACACTATCGGTCATCCTGGGAATCTTCATGGCTTCGGGTGTAGTTATTAGCATGCTGCTGGCAGAAGACCGCGGCTGGTGGCAGTCGATGTTCTCCTCGCTAGGAACGTACGACGCGGGCATCGGATCTTTCTGGACCTTCAACACCACGCTGGTTATTTCGGGGCTCGTGCTGGCAGCATTTACCGAATTCATAACCCGTGACCTAGCCAGGCTCGCCCGCACTTACCGATGCCGCCCGGGTTTTGAGAAGTACCGAATTTCTAAGTTCGTCCGCCCACGCCCGAGTATCGTTCGTTGGTGTCTGCTCGCGGTAGCACTAGGTGTCATCTTGATCGGTGTCGTCCCGGTTAACGTTGCTCCCGAGGTGCATGGCGCGTTTGTGCAGCTGGCGGCGGTGGGCCTGGTGGTGCTTTTAATCAGCACCGTGGTTTTGCTTCCGGGATACCCCGTGGTCTTCCACCTCATGTCGCTGACGGCGCTCGGTGCCTTGTGGCTTGCGTTCTTGCTTTGGCAGGAATGGAACTACTACAACCTCACCGGCTTTGAACTTGCCGTCGTGGCAATTATCTTCACGTGGATTTCGGTGTTTATCCGAACTACCTCGGCGCTAATCCACGACAAGAAGCAACAGCTGCGCAAGGAAAAACGTGCGCGTCGACGTGAACAACGCGAGCAAATTACAACAGGCACGGAAACCTCCGGTGCATCTTCCGAACCATCTTTTGGGCCTCAGAAAATCCGTCGTAATGGGGAGGACGTAGGTTTCCAAACTCGGTAGCCTAGAAATATGTTGATCTCCGAGATGCTGTATCTACTGCTCACCAAGGACGACGGACAACCGGAAACGGTGATGAGCTCCTATAAATACGGGATGAACTCGGCCATCATTGCCGACCTGATCTTGGCAGGGCGAATCGGGCTCACCGATGACCCGAATCCACGAATCACCATCGTTGGCGCTGGACCAATCGCAGACCCTGTCTTAGAACACTCGCTGGAAAAGCTCGAAGGCAAAGACGGGATAAATCTCGATTCTGCCGTAGCGATCAACGGGCTATGCAATATTCGTCTGGTCACCGACTCGCTAGCCAAACAGGGGCTTGTCGAATATGGCGAGCGAGGATTATTGGGCTTAGGCAAGGCGCCCGTCCGCGTGCTCAATGGGCAGCTGGAACGTCAATTCCGTACCGGGTTGAGTTTGGTACTTCAGGGACAGCGTGAGGCCGCAACCCATGAGGCGACGCTGCTTTCCATCATTCATGGCATGGGTGTGTTGCAGCGGGTGCTGGCCGAAGAAATCGAGCCCCTCGGTGTGCAGCGCGCTCAAGCACGAATTAAGGAAGTCGCCACCGATTCCCGAGCAGGCGATGCGGTCCGCAAAGCGGTCGCAACCATGAACGAGGCCGTCGCAACGAACACCATCCTGCCCGGCGCTAGCTAAAACACCGCCACTTAGGCAGGTTGCTCAACCAGTCCTGCATGCATCACTACGTCGACGGTTGCTTGATAGTGATTTCGCAATAAGTGGCCCAGCTTTTCGGCGTCACGAGCCAGCGCCGCGTCAAGAATATCTGCGTGCTCTTGTTCGACGTCGCGGGCCACGGCTGCCTGAGATGGCGCGGCCCAGCGCCGGTAGAGCTCGGTGAAGTTCGCCAGATCGCCGGAGAGCTTGAGCATCGGCTGGCATTCGCAGGGTGCTAGGAGCTGGTGGTGGAATTCGCGGTGCGCCTGGGACCACTGCGGGTTCACTCGATCTGGTTCCTCGGGTAGCCGCCGCGGGGTGCGCGATAACTTATGGTGTATCGCGATCAGTGAGGATTCCCAACTGACGGTTCCGCGCTCGGTGGCAAGCTTCGCGGCCAGGGCTTCGGTGACACACCGCAATTCGGTGATATCGGCCAGCTCGCCCAGATTCAGGTCCGGGACAAAAAATCCACGGTTCGGCCGAATGGTGACCAAGTTTTCACCGGCAAGGCGGGTCAAAGACTCACGGATCACCGTGGTGCTGGTGCTGAATTGTTCGGCCAAAGTGGTGGGCTGCAAGCGATCCCCAGGGGACCAAAACCCGTCCAGAATGGTCCGGCGAATTCCCTCTAGCGAATGCGTTGATGCTTTTGCCATGCTGGCCTCCTCAGTATTTGCCGAACCTTTGTGAATGGCAATCAAAATAATCATATTATGCCCGCGTGCTCAGATAATTGAGCGACTGGGCTAACTTGTAAATAACTGACAGTTTCAGCCGACCCTTTACGCAGGCCTACCGCCCGCTTAGGCTCAAGTAATGTCAGTGATGCTGCGTACTATCCAGACCGCCGTGCCCGATACGATCCTCAAACAAGACGAGGTCCGTGATGTCTTCGCAGTGCAACCTGGACTAACCCGACTGGGCCAACGGCTGATCACCACCTCCTTTGATTCGTCAGCGATTAATACCCGCTATAGCTGTGTTGAGGACTTCGATACGCTCAACCCACCTGCGAATCCGCTGTTCTACGATGCGCGCACCCAACAGCTTCATTCGCCGAGCACCGCGACGAGAAACAACGAATATGTGGCTCACGCACCGGGACTATTTATTGCTGCGGCACGCAAAGCGCTAGCCGCCTGCCCGGAGATAGCTCCCGACGAAATCACCCACGTGATTACGGTGTCCTGCACGGGCTTTTACAACCCCGGCCCGGACTACCAAATTGTGCGTGCACTGGGTTTACGCCCCAATACGGTTCGCCACCACCTAGGCTTCATGGGCTGCTATGCAGCGTTTCCCGCACTACGCGCTGCCCGGGATTTCTGTCTGGCCGATCCGCAAGCGACGGTATTAGTGGTGTGCGCCGAGCTATGCACCCTGCATGTGCGCAGTTCCAACGATCCGGACACCATTATGGGTTCTGCGCTCTTTGCCGACGGCGCCGCAGCGGCCCTCGTTACTCAGCGTGGCAACGGGGGACTGGATATGGACGCCTTTGAAACCGTGCTGACCCCGGTGGGCGAGGAAGCGATGGCTTGGAACATCGGCGATGAAGGCTTCGAGATGGTGCTTGGCACCTACGTCCCGCATATTATCGATGACCACATCAGCGGCGCACTGGAACCACTCTTTGCCAAAGACGCCACGCCAGCACTAGAGGTTTCACAGATCACACACTGGGGGATCCACCCCGGTGGCCGGGCGATCCTGGATCGGGTGCAGAACCGGCTGGGACTGAGCGAGGTCCAGCTGGAACCTGCCCGCAGAATCCTCTCCGACTACGGCAACATGTCCAGTGCCACGGTGTTATTTGTGCTCAAAGAAATTATGGAGAATCCAGCGGCTAAGCCCGGAGAACGAGTCTGCGCCATGGCTTTCGGTCCAGGACTCACCGTGGAAACCGGGCTGTTCACCCTCCGCCCGGAGGTCTGATGTTTGAACTCGCCCGCGCCAAGGACGCCGTCGAAGAAATGGACAGGCCCGACTGCGACCCGGCACTTCTGCGCCGAACCTACGCACAGTTTCCCCTGGTTAACCGGGTGGTGGCAGGGTGGGGCAGACTTTACGCCGAGCTCATGGTGAATCAGCTGCCCACCAACCGGCCCGCCACCTTGCTGGATATCGGCTGCGGTGGCGGGGATATCTCCATCATGCTGGCCAAACGAGCGTTGGCCGACGGAATCAACCTCAAAGTTCTGGGAATCGACCCCGATGAACGAGCCTTTCAGTATGCGCGCGATGCCGGGCAGAGGTCTGGATTACCCGCAAGCCGTCTCGAATTCCGCCAGAGTGACAGCAGCCAGCTGGCAGCGCAGCAGGCCCAGTTTGATGTGGTCATCTCCAACCACCTGCTCCACCATCTCGATGAGCAACAATTTTCCGGGCTGCTGGAGGACTCGCAGCGGCTGGCCACCGGCCGGGTAGTGCACGCGGATATCCGCCGCTCACGGATCGCTGCGGTGCTCTTCGGTGCGGCAACACTGCCGCTGGCAACCAGTTCCTTCATCCGGCGTGACGGACTGCTCTCCATCAGACGCAGTTCCACCTCAGTCGAATTGGCCCGGCGTGTGCCCGCCGGGTGGCGGGTAGAAGAACGCCGCCCCTTCCGAAACCTGTTGCTTTGGGAACCGGCCGATGCAGTCTGACATCGCGATCATTGGCGCGGGGCCGGTGGGTTTGACCCTCGCCATCTTGCTGATTAAACGTGGCCATCGGGTGCAAGTTTTCGAAAAACGCCAGGAGATCGCAGAGCATTCGCGGGCAATCGGCCTGCATCCGCCGGCGCTTGAAGTATTGCACGAAGCCGGAATTGCGCAACAGCTGACGCACCAAGGACTGCAGATCCGCAAGGGCGTGGGAGTCTTCACGCGAGGCCAGCGCGCGGCTCTGGGCTTTGCGCGCATTCCCGGCGACTACCCGTATGTCCTGGCACTGCCGCAACGCCAAACCCAGCTGCTCTTGCGCGAGCGGCTGGCCGAGCTGGCACCACAGGCACTTCAGCTAGGTTGCCGCTTCCAACATGTGCTGGGGCAGGGCACCGACAGTGTGCACTTCACCGTGCAGCACAGCAACGCAGAGCCCCAGGTTCATGGTGCCCGGTGGCTGATTGGCGCCGACGGGGTGGATTCGGCAGTACGCCGTGCCTTAGCGGTACCGTGGCGCGGCAGAGCATTGCCCGACGCCTACCGCATGGGTGATTATCCCGATGCCAGTGGATTGGGTGAGACCGCGGTGCTCTACCTGCACCCAAGCGGGATTGTCGAATCCTTTCCGCTGCCCGGTGAGCAACGCCGCTGGGTGGCACACCGAGATCGAAGCCAAAGCTTGTCGTTGGAAGAACTCGTCCACCGGCGCACCGGCCACCGGTTAGCTCAACACTCACGCACCATGCACAGCGACTTCACGACAGCACAGTTTGCGGTGCCGAATATGGTCCACGGCCGAACCATCCTCATCGGCGACGCCGCCCACCAGATCAGCCCCATTGGTGGTCAAGGCCTCGCGCTGGGACTCCTCGATGCAGGAGCGCTTGCCGGGGTGCTGAATTCCGGGTGTTCCAGGCATAAATTAGCTGACTTTGAACAAACCCGGTTATCCGCCGCACGGCTTGCTTCCCGCCGGGCGCACCTGAATATGATGCTCGGCCGGCCGATGGCCCAATGGCTCAGCGGCCCGCGCGACGCGGTGTTCTCACGGATTCTAGCGAACCAGGAAGTGCATGATTCGGTAGCAAGAATTTTCACCATGACCGATCGCACGATGCGTGCCCAAACTCACCGCCAACATCCAGTAGATACGTGAAACAATAGGTAGCAATGACTTCCAGCGATCCCACCACACTTTCCGCCGTTGAACGCAAGGCCCTGCGCACCGAGCAGGCCGCCGCGCAACGTGCCCAGCAACTGCGTATTTCCAAGTCCCGAGCCCAGGCCGAAGGCCGCGCTCAGGTCGTTCCGACGGCCGAAGGCTGGAAGCAGGAGATGGGCGCCGATGGCCGCCCCGAGCTGCAGTTCGCCACCAAGCGCCGCGTCTCCCAGCCGCCAACGCACTTGGCTGATCTTTCCCTGGCCGAGCGCCAGGCCAAGCTGAAGGAACTGGGCCTGCCCGCCTTCCGCGCCAAGCAGCTGTCGACGCACTACTTCACGCACTACACCACCGACCCGGAGAAGATGAGCGATCTTCCCAAGGAGCGCCGCGCGGAACTAGCCGAGGCAATGTTCCCGAAGCTGCTTACCGAGGTGAAGCGCCTGGAGACCGACGATGGCAAGACCATCAAGTTCCTCTGGCGCCTGTTCGACGGTTCGCTCATTGAGTCCGTGCTCATGCGCTACCCGGGCCGTATCACCCTGTGCATCTCTTCGCAGTGCGGTTGCGGTATGAACTGCCCATTCTGCGCCACCGGCCAGGCCGGGTTGACCCGCAACATGTCCACCGCCGAAATTCTGGATCAGATCGTCCAGGCTAACCGCGTGATCGCCGAGGGCGGTCTGGGCGGGCAGAAGCACCCCGATGAGCGCGTGGGCAACATCGTGTTCATGGGTATGGGCGAGCCGCTGGCCAACTACAAACGCGTGATGAACGCCGTGCACCGCATGGTCGCCGACGTCCCTGAAGGCCTGGGCATGAGCGCGCGTGGCATCACCATCTCCACCGTGGGCCTGGTTCCTGCCATCCGCAAGCTGGCCGAGGAAAACGTCCCGGTGACCTTCGCCTTGTCGCTGCACGCACCGGATGACGAGCTGCGCGATGAACTGATCCCGGTCAACTCAAAATGGAAGGTCGACGAGGCACTGGACGCCGCGTTTGACTACTACGTGAAGACCGGACGCCGCGTCTCCATTGAATACGCGCTGATCAAGGACATGAACGACCACGAGTGGCGTGCAGAAATGCTCGCGAAGAAGCTCAACGCCCGTGGCCGCGGCTGGGTGCACGTGAACCCGATTCCGCTGAACCCGGTACCGGGCTCGGTCTGGACCCGAAGCGAGAAGGACATCACCAGCAAGTTTGTGCGCCGGCTGGATAGCCTGGGCGTGCCGACCACCTTGCGCGATACCCGCGGTAAGGAAATCGACGGCGCCTGCGGACAGCTCGCGGCCGACGAAGACTAATCTTTGGTCAGCAAGGGCCCTGCCACACGTGGAAGCGTGAGGCAGGGCCCTTGGCATATGTGGCGGCTAAACATGCTTGACGGGTATGGTTCACATATGGCCGTTTCAGACCCGCTTTTTCTCGACAAGACCAACCCCGAGCTGTGGAACTCCATTGGGAAGTTCTCCGCTCAAGTTGCCAAATCCTACCGCGCAGCAGGGGTCAGTGACCGCACTGCCGAGCTGATCAACTTGCGCGTTTCGCAGATCAACGGCTGCGCCTACTGTTTGGACCTGCACACCCGCAAGGCGCTGGCGGCCGGCGAAACAATGCAGCGCATCGTCTTGCTCAGCACCTGGGATGAATGCGGAGGGCACTTCGACGAATTTGAATGTGCGGCCCTAGCGATCGCCGAGGCCACCACCGACCTGCCCTGCCCCGAGGAACGCATCGCCGCAGTTGCCTCGGCGCGGCTGCTGCTCAACGATGAACAGGTAGCAGCGATCCAATGGATCGCGGTGGCAATGAACGCGTTCAATCGCATCTCCATCCTTTCGCGCCACCCGGTGAAGGAAAAAGAACTAGGCCAAGGAACGGCTAAATGAAAGTCTCAACCCGTGGCCAGGTACCGCCCTTTGAGGTCATGCAGATCGTCGATACGGTAGCCACCATGCGTGCCGCCGGCCACGACGTGATCTCCCTGTGCGTCGGTGAGCCGGGCGGGGGCGCCCCGGCCGCCGTCAACGAGCTTGCCGCAAAACTCCACGCCGAGCAGGCAGACTTCGGATACACCTCAACCATTGGATTAGAACCCACGCGGCAGGCCCTGTCCGATCATTACCGGCTGACCTACGGTATTCAGATTCCGGCGGAAAACTTCGTGATGACCGCAGGGTCCTCCGGCGCATTTCAGCTGGCATTTCTTGCGGCGTTCGACCAGGGGGACATCGTCGCGCTGGCTCGCCCCGGGTACCCGGCTTATGCCAATATTCTGCAAGCCCTGGGACTGAACGTCGTAGATCTGCCTACCGGTCCCGCGCAGCGTTTTCAGCCGACCGTCGAGCTTCTGGAAGCGGCGAAAAAGAAACACGGTCGCCTCGACGGACTGGTGATCGCCTCCCCGAACAACCCCACCGGCACCATGCTCAGCGCCGAAGAACTCGAAACCTTGGCTACCTGGTGCCAGACCAACGGGGTGCGGCTGATTAGCGACGAAATTTACCACGGCATCGAGTTTGTCCCGGAGCGCAAGGGCCACACCTCCTGGGAGTACTCGCGCTCCAGTATTGTGGTGTCTTCGTTCTCCAAATACTGGGGGATGACCGGCTGGCGTCTGGGCTGGATGATCGTCCCGGATGACATGCTGGCAGTGGTCGACGGATTGGCCTCGAACCTGGCACTGTGTGCCCCAGCGCCAGCACAACGAGCGGTGCTCGCAGCATTCGAACCAGACAGTCTCCACGAAGCAGAAGGACGCGTGCGCGAGTTTGCGCGCACCCGCGAACTGGTACTGGGCAGTCTGGACAAGCTCGGAATTATTGCGGCCGCCCCGGCTGACGGCGCGTTTTATCTCTACGGAAAACTCTCGCCGCAGGTACTTGCCCAGTTCGGTTCGGCTTCGGCTTTTTGTGCCGCGGTCTTGGAAGAAGCGCAGGTGGCGCTCACCCCGGGTGGTGATTTTGACCCGTTCGAGGGGAACCTGTTTATCCGGTTATCCTTCGCCGCCGGCTATCACCGTGTGGCCGAAGCACTGGACCGAGTCGAAGAATTCCTGAAAAAGAATATGTAGCGCCACGCGGTTATGCACAGTTCGACGAGGCAGCTAACCGCTTACCGGCCTAGGGGTTGAAGCTGAGATGAATCACTGATCATCTGCCAGCTAGGAGCCCTGAGATGAGCGACTTACCGCTTCCCGTCGACCACGAATGTCTTGCCTGCTATATGTACCGCGTGGCCGGGCAGTCGCCGTGCGGCGGATCCCTGCGCGTACTCAAGGAGTACCGCGATCACAGCGCACCGCGGGCCACCGCCTTAGAACGTAAAATTCGCTTGCTGGGCGGTTACTGCGACTGCGAGGTGCTCATGAACGCGTTGCGTCCTGCAGGCACCGAAGCGATCAGAGCGATAGACCGCGGAGATGATTTAATCTGCAAAGGAGTACGCCGCGGCTGTATTCAACCCTGCGAACAGTGGATGATACGCCGCGGCGTGCAATGGGCCGGCGGACAATTCCGCGGCCGGAGTGCTTAAAACTCTTAGTCCTCGATCACGTGTGACTGGGTGTTCTTCTTTTTCTTGCTTGCCATGCTGGCCTTGAGCAATTCGATCAGGATCGGAATGATCGAGATGAAGACGATCAGGATGAAGATGATGTCGATATTGTCTTTGATCCAGGTGAACTGACCCAGCCAGAAGCCCAGCAAGGTCACGCCGACGCCCCACAGCAAGGCGCCGATGAGGTTGTAGGCGACAAACGTCTTATGGTTCATCTTGGCCACGCCAGCGATTACCGGCACGAAGGTGCGCACCACTGGGACGAAGCGTGCGAGGATGACCGCGCGGCCACCGAACTTCTCAAAGAACCCGTGTGCTCGCTCCACGTTCGCCTGCGAGAAGAACCGGGAGTCTGGCTTTTTGAAGATCGCCGGACCCGTCTTCTTACCAATCATGTAGCCGGTCTGATCACCGGCAAAGGCGCAGACAAAGATTGACAGGGCAAATAGCCACAGCGGGACGTGAATCGTTCCGGCCGCGATGAGCATGCCCACGGTAAAGAGCATGGAATCGCCTGGCAGGAAGAACCCGACAAGTAGCCCGGTCTCCGCGAAAACGATGCCGCAGACTAACAGGACGACCCATGGGCCTAAGGCCGGGTCGTTAAGGAAGACAACAGGATTCAGCCAGTCGGGCAGGAACGCTGCTCCGAGGGTTGGCGTCCCGAACTGCGTCATGAGCGAGAGGAAAGAAGTTTGATCTAGCACGCTCAAAGCCTACGGTAAATCGCTGTGAGTTTCCCGGAGAGCTGACCGTATTCCTCCTCCACCCGCGCACACTATTTCCATGCCGGGGAACGGAATTCAGGCCATTGACCGGCACAGATCTTAGCAATGCGTGCACCCAGCGGATCGGACACAATTCGCCGGCGGTGCATCACAAGTTGCCAAGGTCACAGCCTCTGCGCAGTTTCAAGTCATCTGGTTCTCAAGCTCCCACAGCTACGCACCTGCAGGGCAGCACCGCCATGACAACGGTCATGGTCATGACATGACTTTCTGTTCTTCCCCGCGTGAGGCATCGCGCGAAGACTATAGGTATGCAAACGCTGATTAGAACCGAAGCAGTTTCGCTGACCGGGTTGACCAAGACCTTCTCCACGCCGCGCACTAAGGTCCAGGCGGTCAAAGGAATCGACCTGCAAATCCCCACCGGGCAAATAGTGGCTTTTTTGGGGCCCAACGGTGCCGGGAAAACGACCACCATTGACATGATCCTTGGGCTGACCCAGCCGACCGCCGGTGCAGCGAAAATCCTCGGCCTGGACCCTCCCCAGGCGGTTTCCTCCGGACGCGTCTCGGCCGTCCTGCAAACCGGAGGCTTACTGCGGGATATGACGGTGAAGGAAACCGTGACGGTCATTGCCTCGATGCACGGTAAGCCTGATCGCATCAATGAGGTCATGGAACGAACGGGCCTGACCCGGATCGCCAAACGGCGTGTGGGCAAGTGCTCCGGCGGTGAACAGCAACGCATCAAATTTGCGTTGGCCTTACTGCCCGATCCGGATGTGCTGATCCTCGATGAGCCGACGGCCGGCATGGACGTGATGGCGCGCCGCGAATTCTGGTCCACGATGCGATCCGAAGCCACCCAAGGGCGCACCGTCATTTTCGCCACGCACTACCTCGAAGAAGCCCAGAACTTCGCCGAACGCACCATCTTGATGAGCCAAGGGAAAATCGTGGCCGACGGCGCCACCGCCGAATTACGTCAGCTCATATCTGGCCGCACGCTCAGTGCGTCCTTCCCCTCAGAAGATCAGGGGGAACAGGCGGCAACATTTGATCAGTCGGTGCAGATCACCGAACGCAATGGCTCACGTTTCGCATTCCAATGCCAAAACTCGGACCGCTTTGCCGCCGCACTGCTGGGCGAATACCAAGCCTATGATCTGGAAATTTCCTCCCCGAGCCTGGAAGACGCCTTCATCCAGCTGACCAAGGACGCCTCATGATGACCACATACATCCGGGTAGAGTTCACCCGGCACTTCCGCGATGGCTACAACCTCATTTTCGCGTTGCTGCTCCCGGCAGCCATGTACATTTTGTTCGGCAACATTCCCAGCTACACCGCCTTGGATTTGGGCGCCGGCAACGTGAAGTTCTACTTAATGATTTCCATGGCCGCCTACGGCGCAGCAGTCAGTACCGTGGCGATCGCCGGTACCGTCGCAACCGAGACGATGCAGGGCTGGGGCCGGCAAATAGCGCTGACCAAAATGCCACCGGCGGTGTTCGTCGGCAGCAAGATGATTGTCGCGGCAACCGTCGCCGGCATTTCCGCGGCCATAGTCTTCACCTTGGGCGCCGCCACCGGAGCGCAAGTGAACGAACCATGGATCTGGGGTGCCAGCTACCTGATCGTCTTGCTCGGTGCGATGATTTTCGCCTGTTACGGCATCGGGGTGGGGATGGTCTTCAAATCGGAGTCGGCCCTCGGCCTGGCCTCCGGGCTGATGGTGTTCTTCGCCTTCTTCGGAAATGTATTCATGCCCCTGGAAGGCGGCATGCTGGATGCCGCCCGTTTCACCCCGATGTTCGGCTACGTCGCGTTGGCACGCTACCCGCTGCTCAAGGATATGCCCGCGGGAGTGGAGATGGCGCCGGATCCATTGTGGATGCCAACGGCTAACCTTGTAGCATGGGCAATCATTTTCGCGCTCTTCGCGGTAGTAGCAACCAGGAAAGCCAAGGCGCGCCAGTGAAGCTCAACGCACCAGGCACCAATCAAGCCCCAGAAGAACCTTGCGACTTCGGGGATGAACAGAAGTTCTGGGACCGCTGGGGCTGGATGGTGGCCGGAGTATGGATCATCTTCCTGGTTTTCCCCATACTTGACCTGCTCGTCGATGACTATCCGCTGCCCACCAGAGTTATTGGGTTGAGCTTGGTGGTGGTGTTCGCAGCCATTTACCTTCGGGCTTATGCGAAGTATTCGTGGATCGTCGGCCAAGGCGGAACCGAGCAACGCCGAGCGCACGTGTATTTTCTGATGCTGTGCGCCATCATCGTCATCGGCGTCCCGGTGACCGGTTTAACCGTCATGGGGCTGTTCCCGTTCATCACCTCCTATGCCGCGTTCCTGCTGACCAAGAAGTGGACCATCACCACCTATGCCGCGGTGCTGGTGGCCTGCTTTGCGCTGCCGGCGTTCTTCGGGAAATTCACGGACGTGATTTTCCTGATTGGCTTGAACATTGTCTTGATGGTGGTGTACGCCATTACCGTCGCCGCCATCACCCGTTCCTCTGATGCCGAGCGGATCCGGGCAGATTTTCTTGTGGTGGCCGAGCAGGAACGCGTGGCCAGAGACGTTCACGACGGCATCGGGCACTCGTTGACGGCGCTGAATTTGAAAGCGCAATTGGCGTTGCGGCTCATGGATGAAAAGCAGTACCAGCAGGCTCGGGGCGAACTGGTGCAACTCAGTGAGCTGGCGGTCGATGCCCTGGATTCGGTGCGCACCACCGTCCAAGGTCTTAACCGCCAAGACCTGGAGATTGAACTGGCCGAGCTGCAGCATGCGTGCAACGACAACAACCTCGAATTCACGGTAGCCGGAACCGCCGAGCAGATCCCATTGCAGTATCGCTCGCACGTGGCGTGGATCCTGCGCGAAGCGGTGACCAACGTGCTGCGTCACGCCCACGCGAGCACGGTGGTGCTGCATATCGAACCGGGCCAAGTGAGTATCGACGATGACGGGGACGGCTGCCAAGCAAATCGCCCCGGTCATGGCATCAGAGGAATGCAGGAACGTGCCCGGCAGTTCGGCGCCAACTGTACAGTGGGTTCATCACGGCTGGGCGGAACCAGCGTGCAAGTAGTCTTTGACGCCAAGGAGGCCCGGTGATTCGCGTACTCATCGCCGATGACCAGCACCTGGTCCGCGGAGCTTTGGCTGCCCTGCTGAATCTGGAAACAGACATCACAGTGGTCGCCGAGTGCGCGGACGGTGATGAAGTGGCCCCCGCCTTGGATACCCAGCCCGCAGATATCGCGCTGCTCGATGTGCAGATGCCGCGCCAGGACGGATTATCTACCGCCGCCGAACTGAAAACCAGCCACCCGGGGGTTAAAGTGCTGATTCTTACCACCTTTGACCGGCCAGGTTATTTCCGCCAGGCCTTCGAAGCGGGAGCCCACGGATTCCTCGTCAAGGATTCGCCGCCCGCGGAGTTGATCGCCGCTATCCGCAGGGTCTACTTGGGGGATAAAGTGGTCGATCCGCAGCGCGCCATGCTCAGCGTAGAAACACGGAATAATCCGCTGACCGAGCGGGAAAGAGAAATTCTGGGCTTCGCAGCCACCGGTGCCCCGGTGTCGAAGATTGCCTCCACGGTCCACCTGAGTGCCGGAACCGTGCGCAATCATCTGTCTAACGCGATCGGCAAAACCAATACGGCCAACCGGATTGAGGCTGCACGTTATGCCCGCGAGGTGGGCTGGATCTAACGCGTCGCGAAGTGCGTGATCAAACCGATGACCCACACCGAGGTGGCAAGCAGTACGCACCCGAATTCGACGAGAATGCCCAACCCCATGGCCTTGAGCGTCGCCCACGAGGAGGCCAAGGCGCCGGCAAATTTACGGTGCCGTGCGGCTTCGCCGATAAACAGTCCCAGCGCAAAACCTATAAACAAACCCACCACTGGGATGATAAACGCCCCGGCGATTGCACCGATCAGCCCCCAGAAGATCGAGCCCTTAGGGATCTGATGTTGCTTGAGTTTGCGCCCGGTCAGCACCGCGGAGGCGGACCAACCCAGGGCGGCGATCAGCATACCGAGCCCCGCCGCCCACCAGGAGGCTCCCGAGCCAAGCAGCCAACCCCAGCCCAAGAGGGTCACAATGGTCAGCAGCGATCCGGGAAGTACCGGGATGATCGTGCCCAAGGCGGAAACGACCAGCAGCAATCCGGCGATAACGGTGTAAATAATCTGTGCATCCACACCCTTAGTGTGGCACGGTGAAGTCAAGAATAACTTTTGGGCACGAGCAAAATCTTGAGGTGTTTGATGAGTCAGCAGCAACGCGGCAGCATCGGTGTGCAGATCACTAACCACGTAGCCACGGTAACCCTGGATAACCCCACCCAGTACAACGCGCTGACCAAGGACATGTGTCTGGAGCTGGTCGGTGCATTTTCCGGATTATCCGTTGACCCCCAGGTGCGCACGATCCTCGTCACCGGCGCCGGGGCAGACTTCAGCGCGGGCATCGCCATTGACCAAATGGATCTGGTGCTCTTTGACGAGCCGGTGGACGGCGAACTGGTCAACCATTTTGACCTGGTGGATCGGGCGATCACCGGCTGTCCCAAGCCGACCATCGCGGTGGTGCGTGGAAACTGTTTTGGTGGGGCCTGGCAGCTCGCTTCGGCCTGCGATATCCAGTTGGCGGCGGATACGACCCGCTTGGCGATCACCCCGGCCAAGGTCGGACTGGTTTTTCCGCGTCCGGGCGTGGAGCGTTTGGTGCAAACCGTGGGACAAAGCCGCGCAAAGTACCTGCTATTTAGCGGCGCAGAGATCTCCATGGAGCAGGCTTCGGCCTGGGGCCTGTTTACGCAGGTGGTTCCCAAGGAAAAACTCGAAAGCCAGCTGGCGACGCTGATCTTCCAAATGGCCGCAAATTCCGCGTTCTCCATTGTGCACACCAAGGAAGCCATCACCCTGAGTACCGCGAGCACCCCGGACTCGTTGTTCGACTCCTACTGGGCGCAGCTCTGGGAGCGCAATGCACGCAGCGAAGACTTGGCCGAGGGCCGTGCTGCCTTCGCTGCGAAACGTCGCCCAGAATTTAACTGGGGCTCATCAGGGAACTAAAAGCACCAGCTACGCGCCGTGCTTTGCCACCAGTTCACGCTTGAGAATCTTCCCGCTGGGACCCAGCGGGAATTCGCTGACGATCTCGATATGCCGAGGATACTTGTACGCTGCGATTTGCTTGCTGATCCAGGCGCCGATACTTTCTTCCGTCAGCGTTGAACCGGGTTCTAAGGTGATCGACGCGGCTATTTCCTGGCCATGCAGCTCGTGCGGGATCCCGTAGACCGCGGCGTTGGAGATTTCTGGATGCCCGACCAGTACCTCTTCCACCTCGCGCGGGTACACGTTGTAGCCGTTGCGCAGAATCATGTCCTTGGTGCGGTCCATAATGCGCAGATACCCGTCTTCGTCTTTGGTGCCAAGGTCCCCGGTGCGGAACCAGCCGTCCACCACTGCCTCGGAGGTCGCTTCCGGACGGTTCAGGTACCCGGAGAAGAGATTGTGCCCACGGATCACCAGCTCGCCGAGCTCCCCGGTAGGCAGCAAACGGATTTCTTGCGGGTACCCCGGATCGGCGATCTCTACGTCCACACCCCAGACCGCGGTGCCGATGGTCCCAGGCCGAGGCGCCCGTCCCATCTGATTAAAGGCGGCCACCGGCGAGGTTTCGGTCAGCCCGTAGCCTTCATGGATCGGCGCACCGAAGCGGTCTTGGAAGGCGGTGAGTATCGCCACCGGCAGCGCGGCCCCGCCGGAGACCGCATAACGAAGCTTTGTGGGTTTATCAGCCCGCGTCTTTCCCGCTTCCAGCAGCGCAACATACATCGTTGGCACACCGAAAAAGATGTCGATGTTTTCGTCGAGCACCAGATCCAGCGCGCCTTTCGCGGTGAATTTCGGCAGCAGCACGATCTCGGCTCCCGCCCGCATCCCGGTGTTGAGCACCGCGGTCTGCCCAAAGGTATGGAACAGCGGCAGCCCGCCAAAAATCTTGTCGCCCACTCGCATATCGATGGTGTCCAGCAGCATCGTGCTGGTTTGTTCCACCAGCGCCAGGTGCGTGCCCAACGCACCCTTGGGTGTTCCGGTGGTGCCTGAGGTGTAAAGGATTGTGGCAATATTTTCGGGGTGCTGCGGAACGTAGGTGGTGATCGCGGTGGCTTTGGCCGCCCGATCTTCGAGCCGGTCGGTCTCCAGCTCCTCCGGGGCTAAGACGCTGAGCAGCTGGACTCCGGCAAGCCCCGCAGCGGCGGCGCCTTCACCCAGCAGAGGAGCGGCGCAGACGAGCATCTTCGCCGACGCATCGTCGAGCACATAGGCGATTTCTTGCTTTTTCAGCAACGCGTGCACCGGGACCACTATGGCACCCAGGGAGAGGATTGCGTAGTAAACGCGCGCAAAATCGGTGACGTTGGGAATGAGCACCGCCACTCGATCTTCCGCTCCGATGCCCGCATCGCGCAGCGCACCGGCATAGGCGCGCGTTTCATCCCACAGCTGACCGTAGCTGGTGCTCTGGCCATTGACGGTGATGGCGTTCAAATCACGATGGCGCACGGCGCTTTCGGCCAACAGCGCAGCCACGGACATGGTCAGGTTTGAGTTCGAACGAATCACTGGGGCTCCTAAAGCACGAACAACACATCTCTAGTGAAGTGGATCACGTTATCAGCGTACTGAAACTTTGTTCCAAATCAAGGTACTGAGTATCATTATTTAGCTCTCGGCGCATTGAATACCCCGCAGGACAGACTTAGACTCAGCCTGTCATCACTAATCAACTCGCAAACCAAGGGGACAAAATGTCCATACCCGATTTTCCGCCGGGCGCACCGTGCTGGATCGATCTGCTCACCAGAGATCTCGATGCCGCCAAATCCTTCTACTCCCAGCTCTTCGGGTGGAGCTACGAGGTGGGCGACGAGGAAAAATACGGTGGATACCTGACCGCGACCAAGGATGGGCGCACCGTCGCGGGCCTGATGGGCAACGATCCGGACAATGATTACCCAGATGTCTGGAGCACCTATCTGCGCGCAGATGACATCGAAGAGCTCGCCGACAAGGCCGAATTCCATGGCGGGCAGGTCTACCTGCCACCGGTCGAAGTTCCCGAGCAGGGGAAGATGGCGATGATCGGAGATCCCTCGGGCCTGGGGGTGGGGCTCTGGCAGTTCGCCGGGCACACCGGCTACCAGAGCCAGGGTGAACCGGGCACCCCCGCATGGCATGAACTGCATACCAGAAAGTTTGACAGCTCGACGAAGTTCTACCGCCAAGCACTTGGCTGGGAGCTAGAGGTGCTCAGCGATAACGATCAGTTCCGCTACCAAACGCTCGGCTCCGGTGAGCAGGCGCGGGCCGGAATTATGGACATCTCGCACTTTGACGATCCAAGTTTGGCTGGCTGGAAGGTCTACTTCAACGTGGCCGACGTGGACCAGGCGGTAGCCACGGCGGTTGCCTCCGGAGGCACCGAAATCAGCGCGGCGATGGATTCGGACTTTGGCCGGGTGGCTGTCATCGCCGATCCCACCGGCGCCGAGTTCTACGTCATCGCAGCGAACGACTAGGGGAGCAGGGCCGTGCAAGCCAGCTGATTTCCCGCACCGCTCAACGCCTAAACCCTCCGGTAACTACAAGTCAGCACGGCGCTAGGCGGTATGCTCGAAATCATGCAACAGCGAATACTTGGACGCACCGATAAAACCGTTTCCGTCATTGGCCTAGGCACCTGGCAGCTGGGCGCCGACTGGGGTGAGGTGGATGAGGTCGCCGCTTTTGCGGTGCTCGACGCCGCCTACGCCGCGGGCGTCAGCTTCTTCGACACCGCCGATGTGTACGGCGACGGACGCAGCGAGGCGCTAATCGGCCGCTGGCTGAAAGCCAACCCGCAGGCGCATCTCACCGTGGCCACCAAGATGGGCCGCCGTGTGGAGCAGGTTCCCGAGGCCTACAACCTGGACGCCTTCCGCGCCTGGAACGATCGTTCGCGCACCAACTTGGGTGTGGACACACTGGATTTGGTGCAGCTGCACTGCCCGCCCACCGCGGTGTACTCCACCGACGCCGTGTATGACGCGCTGGATACCATGGTTCAGGAGGGCCGGATGCGCAGCTACGGCGTCTCGGTGGAAACCGTGGACGAGGCGCTGGCCGCGATCGCCCGCCCGAATATCGCCACCGTGCAGATCATCATCAACGCTTTTAGGCACAAGCCGCTGGAAGAAGTTCTGCCCGCAGCCCGCGCGGCCGGGGTGGGCATCATCGCCCGCGTACCGCTGGCCAGCGGCCTGCTGACCAACCGCTACACGCTGCACACCGCATTTGCCGATAACGATCACCGCAACTTCAACCGCGACGGTTCCGCCTTCGACGTGGGAGAGACCTTCTCCGGCGTGGATTATGCCACCGGCGTGGAGGCGGCCGGGGACTTCGCACGGCTGGCCGCCGCCGAGGCCCCCGAGTCAACCAGCGCCCAAGTGGCACTGGCCTGGCTGGCCGCCCAGGACGGCATCAGCTCCATCATCCCCGGGGCACGCAACGCCGAGCAGGCACGGGCTAATGCCGCCGCCGGGTCGCTGCAAATTTCGGGCGGCTTTAACGCATCGGTGCGCGAGCTCTATGACACGAAGCTGCGCGCCGCCATCCACCCGCGCTGGTAGCCGGCCCGGGTGCGTGCTAGCTGGGCGGGCCGATGCGGATGGCCGCGCCCAGTTGCACCGGAGCCGCCGGGCGGTGCTGACCGCGCTCGGCCACGTATTCCAGCTGCGTGTCGACCGCGCCGGGGGCGTTGACGAAGGAGCGGAAGCGGCGCAGCTTCTGCGGGTCCGCCAAGGTGGCAGCCCATTCGTCCTGATAGTTGCCCACATGGGTTTCCATGGCGGCCTCAAGTTCCGCACCCAGACCCAACGAGTCAGCAACCACCACCGCGCGCACGTGCTCGATGCCTCCATCCAGGTCCGCCATCCAGTGGGCGGTGCGCTGCAGCTTGTCGGCGGTGCGGATGTAATACATCAGGTAGCGGTCGATGTAGCGGTCGATGTAGCGGATCAGCGTCGTATCGTCGATGCCGCCGGCCAGCAGCTGCCCGTGGGCCGGGTTCGCCCCGCCGTTGCCTCCCACATACAGGTTCCAGCCCTCGGCGGTGGCGATCACCCCGACGTCTTTGGCGCGCGCCTCCGCGCATTCGCGGGCGCAGCCCGAGACCCCCATCTTGAACTTGTGCGGGGCACGCAGTCCGCGGTAGCGCAGCTCCATTTGGATGGCCATGGCCACCGAGTCCAGCATCCCGTAGCGGCACCAGGAGGAACCCACACAGGTTTTTACGTTGCGCAGCGACTTGCCGTAGGCCTGGCCGGACTCAAAACCGGCGTCCACCAATTCCTTCCAGATTTCTGGCAGCTGCTCCAGGCGGGCGCCGAACATGTCGATGCGCAGCCCGCCGGTCAGCTTGATGTACAGATTGTACTTGGCCGCGACGGCGGCGATCACGCCGAGCTTCTCTGGGGTGATCTCCCCGCCCGGGATGCGCGTCACCACCGAGTAGGTGCCGTCTTTTTGCATATTGGCCATTACCCGGTCGTTGGTGTCCTGAGTGCCGGCCAGTCCGGCATCCATCGGGTGCACCGAGGTCTGGCTGGCCAGAACCGAGGCGATCACCGGCTTGCAGATGTCGCAGCCCGCGCCGGTGCCGAAGCGTTCCATGACCTGCGGGTAGGTCCGCACACCGGCCAGGGCCACCGCCTCGAAGAGCTGGGCGCGGGAGAATTCGAAGTGCTCGCACATCGCGGTGGAAACTTCGGCGCCGTTGTCCAGCATCTGCGATTCCATGAGCTTCTTGAGCATCGGCACGCAGGATCCGCATTGGGTTCCGGCGCGGGTGCAGGCCTTCAGCCCGGCCAAGCTGGTCACCGGGGCATTGCCCGCGCAGCTGCCGCAGCCGCCCACCGCATCGCGGATGGTGCCCACGCTGACGTTGTTGCAGGAGCACAGCACCGCATCATCGGGCAGCTCGCCCTGCGGCGCTTCGCCGCCCAGCGCGCTGAGGTAAGCGCCCGGTTCACCGGGAAGCTCGCGACCCAGCAGCGGACGCAATGACTGGTACGGGGTGGCATCGCCAACAAAAATGCCGCCGAGCAGCACCTTCGCGTCCGAAGACATGACGATCTTCTGGTAGAGGCCGCGCGCAGCATCCGCGTAGACAACCTCCAGCGCGCCCTCTGTGCGGGCGAACCCGTCGCCGAAGCTTGCCACATCCACACCGGAGAGCTTGAGCTTAGTAGCGGTGTCGAAGCCGGTGAATTCGCCCCTGCCTCCCTGCAACCGATCGGCCAGGATCTCGGCCATCGCGTTGGCCGGGGCCACCAGCCCCACGCACACCCCTTCGAAGTTCGCTACCTCTCCGATGGCGTAAACATGCGGGATCGCGGTGGCGCAGCCCGCATTGATCTGAATGCCGCCACGCGGTCCGAGGCCAAAGCGCGGCGCGCTGCATTGCTGCGCTTCGAGTCCCGTGTTGTAACTGCGGGCGAGCTCATCGCGCGGGCGCACCCCGATGGACACGATGACCAGATCCGCGGCGATGGTGCGTTCGTCGGCCATCAGCACCCCGGTGACCGTCCCGGTTTGTGCGTGCGTGAGAATTTCTTTCGGGAACACCCCGCCGTGCACGGTGAACCCGGTCGCCGCGATGAGCCGGCCCATCGCCTGGCCTGCGCCCTCGTCGAGCTGCGTTCCCATCAGCCACTGGCCGCCATCGATCACCACCGCCTGCGCGCCGAGCGCTTGCGCTCCTGCCGCGGCTTCCAGGCCGAGCAGCCCGCCGCCGATGGTCGCGACCACCGGGGCGCGCCCCAGATCATTGGTGAGCTGGCGGACTTGATCGGCGATGGCCCAGACATCTTCCAAGGTGCGGTAGACGTGGGTATGCTCGGCCCCCGGAATCGGGAGGGTGGCGGCGTTGGAGCCGGTGGCCAGAACCAGCTCGTCGTAGTCAAAATTGCGTCCGTCGGCGGTGCTCACGCGCCGGTTGGCGGCGTCGAGCCCAATGACCGCAGCACCCGTTTCGAGGCTGACAAACTCGTGTTCCCACAAGCTGGCTTCTCCGAGCGTCAGGTCGACGTCCGGGGTGGTCAGGGCCTGGGACAGGGCAACCCGGTCGTAGGGCAGATGCGTTTCCTCGGTCAGTACGGTCAGGTGAACGCCGCTCGGTTCGCGGCTGGAAAAGGCCTGCGTGAAGCGGTGAGCGGCGGGACCTCCACCGACCACCACGATGCGGCGTAATCCATGTGCTGTACCCATGATGTAACTCGACTTTCGCTCGGAACATTACGTGCTGGTTGCTGCTAAGCCCCAGCCTAGAAAGCCGATTTTGCGCGCTAATTACCCTGGTGTTTCGGTCACCGCAAATTTATCCACCATGGCCAAAAGCATCGGTGAGAAGCATGAAATATGTTGGAATTATTGCCTTTGGCACACCGTTGGGGATCGCAGAAATAGTCTCGGAATTCCGCTGAATCACGGGCTTGAGCGCAGGCTCACCATGGGCAAAGGCCGCGGTGAGGGACCCTTTACGAAGGTGCAACAGAACAACGTACGGCGCGAAACATTGAAGTCCTAGGCTCAAACCACCGAAGCAAACCAGTTGAAAGGAGCGCCGTGATGAGCGCTGCAGTCCAAGAGTATGCATTAGAAATCCCAATCACGCACGTATCGGTCTGCCCGGCCGATGATCTGGAACCGGGATGGGGAGAGAGCGCCTTGCTCGATGGCCGGCAAATCGCGTTGTACCGCACCGATTCGCAGGACTTCTTCGCCGCCTCCCATCACTGCCCCAGCAGCGGGGCTAAGGTGATGGCTCGCGGAATTCTCGGCGATGCCGCCATCGCTGGCCAGCGGGTGCCGACCGTCGCCTGCCCGCTGCATAAAGAAATCTATCGATTGGATACCGGTGCATGCCTCAGTTCCGACTCGCAGCCACTTCCAGTACATAAACTCATCGAGATCGAGGGACAGCTATGGATGGAACAGAGACGATGATTTACGATCATGAAACCCCCGAGCGCATAGAGCATTCGGCCTGGCAAGGCTGGATAGAGGTCCATTCGGCGGCTGGATGCTGCCCAGCGCACTGACAATACCTGAGTGGGAGAATTTACGAGCAGGCAGCCAATGAGGCCGGGACAAACACGCACTGTGTTTGTCCCGGCCTCATTCAGCGATTAATTGCCACGGTCATGAAACCGGACTGTGGATTGGCTTGACGCCAGGATGCTGGTGGTTTCGCCGGAAAGATGCGCCGAATTCATCCCCCAAGCACCGCCCGGAGATTGCTGCCGGGCTAATTTTTCACAAGGTGAAGCGAGATTGCTGTGGGATGCTCCGCGGACATATGCACCGTATTCTCGGCGACCACCTTGACCCTGTCGGTGGCTATCAACCCACCGGTATTCGAGTTGATGTCGAAGCGCGGAAAATTGCTCGAGGAGATATCCAGCCGCAGCCGATGCCCGACTGCAAAGTGATTCGCAGTCGCCGGCGCCGAAACCCGAACACGGTAGACCTGATGTGGATTCATTAGCTCGGGTTCCGCAAAGGAATCCCGGTATCTGACACGCATGATGCCTTCGGTGAGATTCAGGGCGTATCCCTGAGGAAAATCGCTGTTCGGCGGGTACTCATCGATTAGTTTGATGGTCAAATCGGTGTCCTTGGCCGAGGAGGAGAGATAGATGTCGGCGGTGACCTCGCCCGCAATGCTCATCGACTCCTCGAGCCGATCGGTTCGGAAGACGAGCACGTCCGGCCGGGCGCTGAGCGGAAGCGGTGTCTGATCGGCGGCGAATACCGAGTCGTTGACCACCTGATCAAAGCCCCCGCCGCGCATTACAGGCTCCCCGCTGGTTACTTGTCCGCCGATGGTGGGAACCGGATTATTGGGATCGAACGAATAGGTAATGCTGGTTTCTGCCCGAACCGGTTCGGTAGTCAGCTGCCCTTGGGGTGAGCAGTACAGGTTAATTTTCTGCGTGTTCTCCGGCGGCCAGGTGCTTGCCTGTTCCCAGTGGCCACCGTGGTCCAGCCGTCCCTGCTCCGTGGCGCGGCCGCTGCCGCCGCCCATCAGGAAATAGGTGACACGGCTGCGTTGGTCGGCCGTGGAATTGCTGCGGAGTACCTCGTCCATCCAGTCTGCTCGGAAATCCAGGTACGAGGCCGCGAGATTGCCGTCAAAGTATGCGTTCGGGCCGAAGTCCACGTCGCCCGCGTATTTTTGGCATCGCTTGCCGTGAATCCAAGGACCCAGAAGCAGGTACGCCGGGCTGGTTTTACGCGCGGAAAGCTGCTGGAAGTTCTCGGTGGCCGAAGCGACGTACGGGTCGTACCAGCTGGAAATGTGGAAGCTGGGAACATCGGGAAACTTGTCATAGGAGTCTCGGGCATAAATGGCTGGCTGGCTCCAGTAGCCGTCGAACTTTTCGTTGGCCCATTGCTCAAGCAAGAAATTTTCGTACTCAGGGGTCAGGCTTAGCGGCGAGTTGCCTTTCCGCCATGGCGTTTGCCGGAACCAATCAGCAACGTTCACTTCTGCCAGGCCCGAAGCGATGACGGGGTTCACAGCGGCTTCGGGACTGCGGACCGCGTGGCGAAAAGCCCACGTGGCTTGCTTGAGTTCGAAGGCTCCACCCATGCGCATGCCAACTTCGTAGGCCGAAGAGAAACCGCCGGAGTCCATGAACATTCCGGCAAGGCCGGTTGGCGACAGCGCTGCGGCCGCCGTTTGGACATGCGCCGAGTAGGAAACGCCGTTCATCAGCACCCTGCCATCGCACCAAGGCTGGGAGATGATCCAAGTGATGGTATCGGCGCCATCTTGGCCCTCGTTGAGGTACTTCACGAAATCGCCCTCGGAACGTCCTCGGCCTCGGCAATCTTGCCGCACGACGATGTAGCCCCTTTGCACGAAGAAGTCGGCGATTTCGGAGGGTTGCGGAGTTGCCTGATCGTGCACAGACTGATCTGAATCCCGGCTTGAACGTTTTCCATAGGGGGTGCGTTCCAGAACGACGGGAAGTGGCCGATCGTGCTGGTTGACACCGTAGACATCGGTTGCCAACTTGCAGCCATCGCTGAGTGCAACCATGAATTCCTGAAGCTGGGCGGTCGTTTCAGATAGCAACGAAGCGTCATCGATAGAGGTAGGCAAGGCTGAACTCGTTTCTTGTAGTTAAACAACCGGTAAAACTCGCAGGTGCATCGGCGGTTCCTGCCACTATGAAGCTATCCAGTGAAGTGGCAGTGCGTGAGACAATTGGCAAAAGTGAGCCAATTGTTCATGAAGGCTCGCCACGGTGGAGGAGGACAGATGGCCATCACGCTGCAATTTGCCGGATTCGATACGAAAGATCTAGGCGTTTCAACTTCTCCGCTCGCGGAGCTGATGGCGATGCTCCATGTGTGGGCCGAACCTGACCACCATTTCGACTCATCAGCACAGATTCAGGAAATCGCCCGGCAACTGGATGACCAGTTGATCGCAGAATTCAACGAGCTTTCCCCCTTGTGGGCCAGGTTTCGGGCGCGTTTCTTCTTCCCCTTGGCTTCGGATAAGAACCAGATTTTCGAACGGGAGTTAGCCGTTTTGGCAGCATTGCCGTTGGAAACATTCGTCAGCATGGCCGCGGAAGGAATCCGCGGGTTCAGCAAGGGGCTGCCGGCCGCTGAAAAACTGCTGCATGATCAGAGCGGCCGAGCGGAATTCCTCGAGACTTGCCGCTCCCGTTCGCTTGGCCGCTTCGAGCTAGCCGATCAGCTTTTGCAGAACCCGCCGGAGTTCCGGAGCAGAATCATTAGATTCTTAGCCGATTGCTGGAGCTCGTTCTTCAGCAGAGAATGGGAAGGCTTATTTGTTCCACTCGGTGGTGCCGCGGCACAGCTCGCGGGCAAGCTGCAACGAGCTGATCCCGCAACGGTCGTCGCCACTCTGAGCGTCACTGCCAAAGCATTCCCCGGGCTATCGGAAGTTCGTTTCGACAAGCTTCAGCAGCGCAGAGTTCAGCTATCAGGCAGGCAGCTGCTGCTGATTCCCTCACGGTGGATCGGCAACCACCTCACGGTCAAGGATCACGCCGGCTATCCGGTCATCGTCCATTTTCCCGCGCAGGCCGGCCAGAAGGAAGTCCTCAAGATTCAGCAGGTACGCGACCGGCTCAGTGCCCTGAGCGCAGAGTCACGAATGGAACTGTTCAGGCACATTTCGGCCGAGCCCATGACCACCTCCGAACTCGCGGCCAGACTTGGACAGCCCGCAGCTCAGATTTCCCGCTCCCTGCGTGTTCTGCGCGAAGCCGATCTGGTGGTCTCGGAGCGCCGCGGCAAGCTGGTCTATCACCGAATCGACACGGCCATCGTGCTTCGGCTCGGCCCTGACCTGCTGGCCACGCTGACTCGGTGAACTGCGCAAGCAGATTCCGGAATTCTCGGAAGCGCTAGAGAATCCGGCTGTTTGAGATTGCCGGAGGCCTGTGCATTATTGGCCATTGGGCCGGGAAACGATTGTCGTAAATTGGATAATCATGACAGCCGACACGGCAGGTTGTAATAGAAATCACTAGTGGGGTAAGTGCCCCTGCGCTGCCAGATGCAACTGGGAGCTTTGAGCCAACCCACTATCGGAGGATTCCATGACCACCATTAAAACCGAGAGCCGCAAGGAGCCGTTAGGGCTCCGACTACTTGCGGGGGTGGAACGAGCAGGAAACGCTCTGCCGCATCCGTTTTGGTTGTTCTGGATCCTTTTTGGTGTGCTTGCTGTGGCCAGCTGGATTCTCTCGAGCACGGGAATTCAGGTGGTGGACCCGTCTACCGGCGATAAGGTCGGCGTTAATAACGCGCTGAGCGTCGAGGCTATCCGCGACCTGCTCACCGGAGCGGAAGAATCTTTTGTCACCTTCGGTCCGCTAGGCACGGTCTTGATCGTCATGCTCGGCGTTGCCGTTGCAGACCGATCCGGTCTCTTCGAGGTGATCGCACGCCGCGCGCTGAGCAACGTGTCCCCGCGTTCGGTTGTTTTCGCTGTGGCCTTGGGCGGGGCGCTATCCAAGTTTCTTTCGGATTCCGCCTATGTGGTGCTGATTCCGCTGGGAGCGGTGGCCTTCAAAGCCGTGGGCCGTTCGCCGATGCTGGGAATGATTGTGGCATTCGTTTCGATCAATGCGGCCGGTGACGCGAATCCGCTGATTGCTCCTGGCGACGTCGTTTTCGCCAAGGTAGCCACCGAGGCGGCGCATATTATCGATCCCACGCTCACCGTTCGTGCCACGGACAATATGTACTTTACGACCGTCTCCGCACTGGTGCTTGCAATAACTATCACCCTGGTCACCGAGCTGATCTTGAAGAAGCGCGAGCACACGCTGGTGGTCGACGAGCAGCATGCGGACTCCGCCAATGCCGGCGCGGGTTCCACTCCAGTGCTCACCGATGCCCAAGAACGACGCGGACTGCGTATTACCGGACTTGCTGCAATGTCGTTCATTGTGCTTCTGGTAGCGACCATCCTCATTCCAGGCTCGCCGCTACGCGGAGCGGGAGGAGAATTTCTCGAATCCCCTTTCCTGGACGGAATCGCGTTCTTCCTGTCGCTGTTCTTCCTGATCCTGGGATCCGCTTTCGCTAAGGGATCCGGGCAACTGGAATCCGCCTCCGACATCCCTCGGTTCATGGCAGATGGTGTGCGCTCCATTGCTCCGCTGATTGTCTTGTTCTTTGCGGTTTCGCAGTTCCTCGCATTGTTCAAATACACGAAAATCAGCACTGTGGTGGCGGTGGTCGGCTCCGATTCCATCCAGGGCTTGGGCATCGGCAGCGTGGGCTTATTCCTGATAGTGGTCGTAGCCATCGCAATGCTGAACCTGTTGATCACCTCCGGCCAGGCGCTCTGGGCTTTGGTGGCTCCGGTCATCGTGCCTATGATGATGCTTCTTGAGACGAATCCCGCCACTACGATGGCGCTCTACCGCATTGCGGATTCATGCACGAACTCCATCACGCCGATGAGCACCAGTTTTGTGCTGTGCGTTGGCTACCTTCAGACACTGAACAAAAAAGCCGGTATTGGTACGCTGATTTCCTTCACCTTGCCCTGTGCGCTGATCATGTTCGTGGTGTGGCTTGGCTTGTTCTTCGCCTGGTGGGCCCTTGGCATTCCACTTGGCCCGGGCGCACCGGTGCGCTAGAGATCGGCAGAACACCGAACGCCTGCACTGTGGACGCATGCATCAGGAACTTCTGAGAGTTGAACCGGAATGCCCAAGGGCGTGACGGCTCGAATCGATGCGAGTGAAACAGCAAGGTGCGCCAGTCCGGGATCTGCAGGACTGGTGCCTCAGGCCCGAACCGGCATCTTGAGCATCGCTTCAATCACCGCGCGGCAACCGCCGCAACCGGTGCCTGCGCGGCACGACTCGCCAACTTCAGCAACCGTGGCGCGCCCTGAGGCAACCGCGTGGGCAACCTGGCCATGGGTCGCTCCGGAGCAACGGCACAACTGGTCATCGGGGCCGGGTGCTCCCGCGGGTTCCAGCATTCCGGGATCATCAAGCCGCAGCAGCGTCGAACGGTCCGTGGGCAGCATGCTGCCGCGTTCATAGCTGAGCACTAGCTCCGCGCTGGTGCGTGGCAGCCCCATGGCGAGGAACCCGGTGAGCACACCTGCCTGGGAAACCATTTTCAGGTACTTGCCCTCGGCGGGGTCGGCGTAGACGGTAACTTGACTGCCGGACTCGTCCCAGAGTCCGGCAGCGATATTTCCGCCGGCAGTTAGCTCAATGCCTTGGCCCTTGAGCATCAGCACATCCGAAGATGCCAGGGTAGGAGGGACGAGGCCGATCGGGTCATGCTGCGTTGGACCGGCCGGACCCGGCGCGGGGATACTGAGCATGTACTGAGCCAACCATCCTGCCTGGGCCCACCCCGGTGCGAGCAGACCCACCGGCGCTTGGCCGGCGACTTCCGCGCAGTCGCCGATGGCGAAGATGCGATGTTCGGTATCCGCGGCCAGATGCTCGTTCGTCTGTATTCCTCGATTCACGCCAAGCCCGCAGCTGGAGGCCAGCTCGGTACGCGCCCGTACGCCGGTAGACAGCACCAAGGCAGCGCCTTCGATCACGCCGTGAGTTTGCGTGATCAGCCCGGTGAAGCGCGTTTCATCCTTCTGGATTCCGGTGGCGCGAGCCTCTGAAATGACCTCGACGCCGGCATCGCGCAGCTGGCGGATCAGCAGTGTGCCGCAGTCCGCATCCACTAGCCGCCCCAGCGGCGCCGGTCCGTGGTGGATCAGCACCGGGCGGTGCCCGGCGCCGGCCATGGCCAGCGCGGCTTCGATACCGAGGATTCCACCACCGAGCACCAGCACGCGGCCGCCTCCTTGCAGCACGGCGTTGAGCTTCTGTGCGTCCTCGATGGTGCGCAGGGTGAGTACCCCGTCGGGGAGTTGCGCCTCGGCATGCGGATCGAAGTTCAAGCCATTCAGCGGCGGAATCGTTGGCCTGGCCCCGGTGGCGAAGACCAAACGGTCGTAGCCCAGCGGTGCGCCATCCTCGAAGAGGACGTGGCGACGCGAACGATCCACCCGCTTAACGGTGCGGCCCAATTGCAGGGTGGCGCCCGCAGCTCGCAGCCGGTTTTCATCGACCATGCCCAACAGCTCTGCGCGGGTGGAACCGATGGCAAGCTCCGCAAGCAGCACACGATTGTAGGCCAAATGCTTTTCGGCCGAGATCACGGTTAGCTCGATAGTTCCAGCCGCGACTGAGGGCAGCAGCCCCTCGACGAGGGAAGCGGCCACCGGACCGAATCCGATGATGATAATGCGTTCCTTGGCTTGCCGGATCATGACTCTTCTCCTACGGGGCTCAGCCAGACGGCGACATGCTTGAACTCGGGCATCGAACTGAGCGGGTCAACCGCCGCGGCAGTGAGATTGTTTGCGTTATTTGATCCGGGAAAATGGAAGGGAAGAAATGCGGTGTCCAGACGGATTGCGGTGCTCAGGCTGGCACGTGCCACCACTTGACCTTGTCCGCTTTCCACCCGGACCCGTTGTCCGTCCGCGATGCCGAAAGTTAGCGCGGTGGCCGGATGGATTTCCAGTCTTGCCTCGGGCGCGGCAGCCTGCAGCTCGGCCACACGGCGTGTCTGCGCTCCCGATTGGTAGTGTTCCAGCAGCCGTCCGGTGACCAAGGAAATTTTGCCCGCTTGCGGTGCTTGCTGGTCTGCTGCGTCCGGGTACACCGCGATCAGCTTCGCCTTGCCGTCGCGATGCGCGAAGCGGTCCAGGAAAAGCCGTGGGGTACCGGAACGGGTACCGGGCGTGCGGGAAATTTTCGAATCCTCGGTGCAGGGCCAATACACGGCGGCCCCTGCATCCAGATCATCCCAGTCGATGCCCGAATAGTCGGACAGCCCGCCGGCAGAGGCAAGGCGAAGCTCTTCGAAAACCTCACGGGCGTCGGCGGAAAAGTGCCCGGGGGAGCCCAGCCTTTGAGCCAGTTCGGCCAGAATCCATAATTCGTTGCGCGCCTGACCGGGGGCATCCAACGCCGCCCGGCGGCGAAGCACCCGACCTTCCAGATTGGTCATGGTGCCTTCCTCCTCGGCCCACTGGAGTACCGGGAGCACCAGGTCCGCCTCGGCCGCCGTTTCCGAGAGGAAAAAATCGGACACCACGAGGAAGTCGAGCCGACGCAGCGACTCGATAACCCGGGACGCGTCCGGGGAGGAGAGCGCCGGATTGGAGCCGTGCACCATGAGCATCCGTGATCCCTGCGGCGTACTTAAGCTGTGCAGCAACTGCGTGGCGGGAATTCCCGGGCCCGGGATGATTTCCGGGTCTACTCCCCAGACCTTGGCCACATGCTTGCGATGCGCCGGGTCGGTGATCTTGCGGTAACCGGGCAGCTGGTCGCACTTCTGCCCGTGTTCGCGCCCGCCTTGTCCATTGCCCTGCCCGGTGATCGTGCCAAAACCTCCGGCGGTGCTACCGGGCAGACCCAGCAATAGCGCAAGATTGATGGCTGCGGTGGTGGTATCGGTGCCGTTGGCGTGCTGTTCCACTCCGCGGCCGGTGAGGATGTAGACCGGGCGACCCCCGTCCCTTGCGCTGCGTGCGGCGTCCGCCAATGCCCGAGAAGACGCAGAAGGCTGGCAGATAAGACCCCGCCCAGGAGACTGAAAGCCCTAGGGCTTGCGGGACCAAAAAACCGCCGTAGGCTCCAATAGCGGAGATCAGTCCCAAGGCCGCCGCTCCCTTGCGAGCGGCACCGACACCGTTCGTACTCAGTTCCGCGCGCAACGCAAAGACCGCTGGAATCATTCGGTAGGTGGAACCGTTGCCGACACCGCTGGCGGTGAAAAGTACCAGGAAGAGGCCCAGGAACACCCAGAAGTTCGCGGCCGGCAGGGTGATGATCAACCCCACGGTGACCAGTGCCATCACTGACAACGACGCCAAGGTAATGCGTGCTCCGCCGAATCGGTCCGCGAGCCTGCCACCGAACGGGCGCGCCAGCGAACCGACCAGCGGGCCGAGGAAGGCCAAGGTGATCGTGGCGGTGCCCAGTGCGAAGGCCGAATATTCAGCGAAAGTATCCACGATCAGCTTCGGGAAGACCGCGGAGAAGCCAATGAATGAACCAAAGGTGCCGATATACAGGGCCGCGATGATCCACAGATGCTTTTCGCGCAGGCAGGCGAGTGCTCCGCGCAGATCCGAACGCGCGTTGGACAGGTTATGCATATTGCGAAACGCACCGAATGCGGCGATCAGGATCAACGGGATCCAGATGATGCCTGCCATTGGAAGCTGCAAAGTTCCGGCAGCGAACACGGTGATGGCGATCGGTACCAGCAGCTGGGCAACGGCCGCTCCGAGGTTGCCGCCGGCGGCGTTGAGTCCCAAGGCCCAACCTTTTTGCGAGGCGGGGTAGAAGTAGGTGATGTTGGCCATCGAGGAAGCGAAGTTTCCGCCTCCGAAACCAGCAAGTCCTGCAAGGGTCAGCATCACCCAGAAGGGGGTGCTGGTATTTGCGACTGCAAGGGCCAGTCCGCCGGCTGGGAGCAGCAGCAACAGGGCCGAGACGATAGTCCAGTTGCGGCCGCCGACGCGGGCCACCATGAAGGTATAAGGAATACGAAGGGTGGCGCCGACGAGGCTCGGTATGGAGATTAGCCAGAACAATTGGGACGTGCTGTAGTCGAATCCCGCGGACGGAAGATACACCGCGACGATGGCGAAAAGCTGCCACACCACGAAGCCGAGGAATTCGGCAAAGATCGACCAGCGCAGGTTGACCGCCGCGGTTTTCCGGCCCACAGCATTCCAGAATGCGAGATTTTCTGCATCCCAATTATTGATCCAGCGTCCTTTGGACAGCTGAAGTGATAAATCGGCTGCTGTGGCTGCGCCGCCCGTCTGCGGGTCTGAATCTAGTTTGGTGCTCACGCGGTTCTTTCCCTTCACTGCCGGCTGATGCTTTTGATCATTCCAGAGAGGTATTTCGCCTAGGTACGAGCGGTGTTGCACCCAGGGGAACTTAATCTCACGGTGCCCCGGCGTGCTGCGAGAGATGTCCGTAATCTGTTGGAAACCAGCTGTGCTGCACCAAGTCAAAATGACTATTTGTGGTTCACGCAGCAGCCTGCAGCGCGGCGGGCGTCAGGGATTGGATGATGGCGCTCGCCGAGTGCTTCGTCGTCGCAGTGCTCCCCGCGCTCCACTTCGTGCCAGCAATCGGCCGATATGAGACTCTTTGATGTGCTTGAGGTCCCCTAGCGCCAAGGCCGTGAGCTCCGAGTAGTTGTCACCGCTTTTGTTCCATAGTCCACCGAGCTCCAATGAGATGTCCCGGTCATCGGCAACGGAACGAAGCAATGCGCGTAGATCCGTGCCGTCGGAGACGAAGAGGCCGTTGTATAGCCGACCTTCTACTGACACCCGGGCTCGGCTTCAGGAGCCGCAAAAGGCTCCGGCTACCGGAGAAAATACGCCGAATTTCCCGGACGGTCGGCGTAATTCCAGCGCTTGGCGGTTTCCTCAATTGCGTGGATGCGGCGGGTTTGAGCCGGTACCGGATGGGGATCCGCTTGATGGCCTCCGCGGCGGGATTTATCGCATGGGTCGTGGTGAATGCCGTGGCCGATCGCTACAGGAAGATTCACCCGCTGATGCGGGTGGTTGCCGCCGGGTTTTTGGTCTGCTTTGCCCGCGGACCGGTCACCGCACTTCTTGGTTGACCTATGCCGAATGCAAGTTGACATTACTTGCTGTGATGCACTTCACTTAGAATGAATGAAGTTGGTTTTCCATGATCCGAAATTTGGAGGCTCATCATGGCTGGCTGTGTTGCCTGGTCTAGGGGCCAGATCGCGCACGGAGACTAATCGTCGGCTCGCTCGGAGGGGTACCTTCCGCGCGTAGCTCGCCGAGTTTTCATTCAGGATGGCACCTGATGGAAACTAGTCATCCATCCACGTCATTCAGAGTGCGCCTGAGCTTTCAGGTGCAGGAGGTGTCAGCGGCATGACCGCCGAGACAACGGAAAAATCGAGCTGTCTAATAACCGTCAACGGAACCGTCCGTGAATTTGATGGCCCGCCGCATACCAACACGTTGGATTTTCTGCGCGGCGAAGGGCTGATCGGGTGCAAGGAGGGGTGCGCGGAGGGTGAATGCGGCGCCTGCTCGATCCTCGTGGCCCGCAGTGACGGGCAGGGGACCCGCTGGACTGCGCTCAATGCCTGCCTGCTGCCAGCCGCCTCGCTCGACGGTCAGGAAGTCATCACTTCCGAGGGTCTGGGCAGCGTGGATAACCTGCATCCGGTGCAGGAAGAGATGGCTAATCGCGGCGGATCCCAGTGCGGTTATTGCACTCCCGGATTCGTCTGCTCCATGGCCGCCGAATACTACCGCCCGGAGCGACTTGCCAACACCGCAGTATGCGCGGATCACGGCGAGGAGCACCGGTGCGGACCTAACGGGTTCGACCTGCATTCGCTCTCAGGCAATCTATGCCGTTGCACGGGTTATCGTCCCATCCGAGACGCGGCCTATGCGCTGGGCGCACCGGATGCGCAAGACCCGCTTGCCAACCGGTGCGGCCACGCGGCACCGGCGGCGGTGTCCACCGATCTTCTCCGCGTGGATACACCCACCGGCGAGACCGGCCGCTTCAGGCGGCCGGCCAACCTGGATGACGCGCTGCGCATTCTTGGAGAAGAACCTGAAACTCTGGTCATTGCCGGCGGTACCGACTGGGGTGTTGAAGTTAATATCAAGGGTGCCCGCGCCCGATCCTTGCTGGCCATTGACCGGTTAGCCGAACTGCGTCAAGTCCAGGTCACCGGCGACTACATCGAGCTGGGTGCCGCGTGTACCCTGAGCGAACTCGAACGTCTTCTGGATGGCAGGGTCCCGCTGATGGGTAGGCTTTTGCCTCAATTCGCTTCCCGGCTGATCCGAAACGGCGCCACCATTGGTGGGAATTTAGGCACCGGTTCACCCATAGGGGATACCCCGCCTGCCCTACTGGCCCTGGAAGCAGACCTCGTGCTGAGCAGTACCTCGGGCAATCGTATTGTCCCGCTAGCGCAGTACTTTACCGGCTATCGGCAGACCGTGCGTACTGCCGGGGAGCTGATCACCGCGATTCGCATCCCCCTGCCGCTCGCAGAACTGACCAGCTTCCAGAAGATCTCCAAGCGACGCTTTGACGATATCTCTTCGGTGGCCATTGCTTATGCGGTGACCGTCGAAAACAACCACATCGTAAAGGCTCGCATTGGCTTGGGCGGAGTGGCAGCCACTCCCTTAAGAGCTAGCGCCACGGAAGCTGCTTTAGAGGGCAACGAATGGTGTTTAGCGACTGTCTGCTCGGCGGCCGAGGTGATGGCGCAGGAAGGAACTCCCATGGACGACCACCGCGCCAGCTCAAGCTATCGGATAGCCATGCTGAAGTCCTCGCTGGAACGATTCTTCGCCGAGCAGCGTTCCCGAACTGCCGGAGTAAAGGGGGAGCAGATCTCATGAGCCAGCTTTCACAGCGCCCCGAATCGGCCATAGTTGGCCAGCGCCGACGGCACGAATCCGCGGCCGAACATGTCACCGGAACCGCTCTCTACACCGACGACTTGGACCAGCGGCTGACCGGGGTACTGCACGCCTATCCGGTGCAATCCACCCACGCCCACGCAAAAATCCTGGGACTTGATACTAGCGGCGCCAGCAAAATCCCTGGCGTCGTGCGGGTGATTACCGCCGATGATATTCCCGGGGTCAACGATCAAGGCGGCAAACATGATGAACCCATGATCCCGGCCGACGAGGTGATGTTCTACGGCCAGCCGGTCGCCTGGGTGCTCGGCGAAAACCTGGAGGCCGCCAAGGCAGGCGCGGCGGCGGTCACCGTGGACTACGAGCCACTGTCCTCCCTGATCACCATCCGGGAAGCCATTGCGGCGGAAAGATTCCACGGCATCAACCCCACCATCGACAAGGGCGATGCGGCCGGGGCCTTCAGCGATGCGGCCCATGTTTTTGACGGTGAATTTGAATTCTCCGGCCAGGAGCATTTTTACCTGGAAACCCAGAACTCGCTGGCGCTCGTGGATGAATCCGGGCAGATCCTGATTCACTGCTCCACCCAGCACCCCACCGAAACCCAAGACATCGTCTCCCATGTGCTCGGCATCCCGGCCCACGAGGTGACGGTGCAGGTGTTGCGGATGGGCGGCGGATTCGGCGGCAAGGAAATGCAGCCGCACGGTTATGCGGCCTTGGCCGCGCTGGGCGCGGTACTGACCGGCCGACCGGTGAGGGTGCGGTTGAACCGCACCCTCGACATGACCATGACCGGTAAACGGCATGGGTTCTACGCCACCTGGAAGATCGGCTTCGACGCGCAAGGCAAGATCCTTGCCCTGGACGCGAGCCTTACCGCGGACGGCGGCTGGAGCCTGGATCTGTCAGAACCAGTGCTCACCCGCGCCATGTGCCACATCGACAACGGCTACTGGATCCCGAATATCCGGGTGACCGGGCGGATCGCCAAATGCCACAAAACCTCACAAACCGCCTTTCGCGGCTTTGGCGGGCCGCAGGGCATGCTGGTAATGGAAGACATCCTGGGCCGGGTCGCACCCAAGCTGGGGATCGCGGCCCGCGAGCTGCGCCGGCTCAACTTCTACGCTAACGGCCAAGACACCCCCTACTATCAGCCGGTGCGCCACCCCGAAAGGCTCGAAGCGGCCTGGCAGCAGGTCCTTGAATCCGCTGAGATCACGCAACGCGAGGGGGAAATTCGCGAGTTCAACGCCCATAATGAGCACAGCAAACGCGCGCTGGCTCTCACCCCGGTGAAGTTCGGGATCTCCTTCAATCTCACCGCCTTCAATCAGGGCGGCGCCTTGGTGCTGGTCTACAAGGACGGCTCGGTGCTGGTCAACCACGGTGGCACAGAAATGGGCCAAGGACTGCATACCAAGATGCTGCAGGTCGCTGCAACCACCTTGGGGGTGCGATTCTCCACGGTGCGCATCGCCCCGACCCGGACCGATAAGGTTCCCAATACCTCCGCCACCGCCGCTAGCTCCGGCAGCGATATTAATGGCGGCGCCGTCAAGGATGCCTGCGAGCAGATCCAGGCCCGGCTTGCGCAGGTCGCCGCCGGCAAGCTTGGCGTTCGGGCGCACGAAGTGCGCTTTGGCAATGGAAAGATTACTGCTCTGGGCAAAAGCCAGGAACTGAGCTGGGAAGAAGTCGTCCATGACGCCTACTTCCAGCGCATCCAGCTATCCGCCGCCGGGTTCTACCGCACCGAGGGGCTGCACTGGGATTTGAGTCAGATGTCCGGCACACCCTTCAAGTATTTCGCCTACGGGGTGGCCGCCAGCGAGGTAGAAGTCAGCCGCTTTGATGGGTCCTACACGCTGCGCCGGGTAGACATCGTCCACGACGTGGGTGATTCGCTGTCCCCACTGGTGGATCTGGGGCAAATCGAGGGCGCGTTTGTGCAGGGCACCGGTTGGCTGACCCTCGAAGATCTGCGCTGGGATAGCTCCGATGGTCCGGGACGCGGACGCGTGGCCACCCAAGCCGCAAGCACCTACAAGATCCCCAGCTTCTCCGAAATGCCCGAGGTGTTCAACGTTTCGCTACTGGACAAGGCGCACGAGGAGGGTGCGATTTATGGTTCCAAAGCGGTAGGCGAGCCGCCGCTGATGCTCGCCTTCTCCGTACGCGAAGCCCTGCGCCAAGCGGTAGCCGGCTTTGGCCCGGAAGGCTGCTCGGTTCAATTGGCCTCGCCAGCCACTCCGGAAGCCGTCTTCTGGGCTATCGAATCGGTGCGGAACTCCGGGCCATGACCTGGATCGATGCGGTCACCGCGCTGCGTGGTCAACGCCGTGCGGCGGTGCTGGCCACGATCACCGCCGTGCGCGGTCACGCCCCGCGGGCGGCCGGAGCAAAAATGGTGATCGCCGCGGACGAGATTTTTGGCACCGTGGGCGGCGGAAACCTGGAAATGGCTGCCATAAACCGTGCCCGCGAAATGATGACGCAGGGCAAATCCGAGCCGGAAATCATGATCCTGAAACTGAACGACAAGGCCCCGGCGATCTATGGCCGGCAATGCTGCGGAGGAGAAGTGAGTCTGTTGCTTGAACCATTGCCGGTGCCGGCCTCGGTGGCGATCTTTGGGGTCGGGAATGTCGGGATGGAACTGGCCCGCATACTCTCCCGGCATGATCTTGACCTGTATCTGACCGATTCACGGCCCGGGTTCCTTGACGAACTTGCTGTGCTGGAACCGAGCGTGGCACGGGTGCATGCGCAGGTTGCGGTGCTTGGCGAGCAAGTCCTGAACGACCTGCCACAAGGTACCCATGTGTTGATCATGACTCATGACCATGCCGAGGATTTCCATCTGTGCGATGCGGCCCTACGCCTTGGGGAGCTCGGTTCCATCGGGTTGATCGGGTCGAATGCCAAGTGGAGTCGTTTCCAGAAAAATCTGAGCCTCAGTGGCCATCGTGAGGAGAAAATTGCGCGGATTCAATGCCCCATTGGCATGGCTGAGGTGGCCGGCAAAGAGCCGGCCATCATTGCGGTGAGCGTGGCTGCTGACCTCTTACCGCGATTGCACCGGGTCCCGAGCGCAGCAACAGGCAGGACATCGCAGCCGAACGCTACATAGCCGGAAGCTTGTGGCATATCTACGAGGTCGAACCAAGCCTGCTCAGCGGCCGCCGGGTTCTAACTAGCTGCTGAAACCTTGGCGCTATCTCGCATTCCGGCTCGGGGCTTGGCGTTCATCGCTGCCACCGAGTACACCACCAGACCGAAGACGGTCATTGCCGCGGCGGCGAGGTTCACCGCTGTGAAACTGCCCGAGGAATCCAGCACCAGTGCGCCGAGGACCGAGCCGAGCATGATGCCCGCACCCAGCGCGGCGGTATTTGCCGTGCCTACCAGCGGGGATCCGGGGCCGGCGAAGCGCAACACGATTGTTTGCAGCGGCGTGAGCAGTCCAAAGCCGCAGGCACCGAGCAGGAACAACGCCGGAATGACTACAGCCTTGCTGGATGCGCCGAAGGAGAGCACCAGAAGAGTCAAAGAAAGCAAAATCAATAATGTCACGGTGGTGCGCACCAGTGCCCGGTCCGCAGCTTTTCCTGCCAGCATATTTCCAACCACGAGCCCGGCACCGTAGATTCCCAGCAACCAGATCACCTCACCCTGGCCAAAACCGGAAACCCCGGTGAGCATTGGTTCGATGTAGGTGAAGGATGCAAAATGCCCGCCGAAACCCAGCGCGGTCGCACTCAGCGCCACCCACAGCCGCGGATTCCTAAAGGGGCGCAGACTCTGCTTGTAACCGGCCGGTTCAAAATTGCGCTCGACCGGTAGTAGCAGCGCGATGCCAACCAGACTTGCCAAGCTGATCGCCGTGACGATGAGGAAGGAAGCACGCCATCCCCACATTTGACCGATGAGCGTACCCAAGGGCATGCCAAGCAGCATGGCTAAAGTCAGCCCGGTGAAGACCAGAGCGATCGCGCTGGCCTGCTTTTTCGCAGGAACGAGCTGGGAGGCGGCCACCGAAGCGACACCGAAGAACGCAGTATGGGACCAAGCGGTGGCGAAGCGGCTGCCCAGCAGGAAGCCGAAGTTCGGGCTGATGGCAGCGAGCAGATTGCCAACGGTGAAAATCGCCATGAGGATCAGCAGCGCGCGTTTGGTAGGCAGCCGAAGCAGCGCTAGGGCCAGGATCGGTCCGCACATCTGCCCCAAGGCGTAGGAGGTCGTCACCATTCCGGCGTCCGGGATCGAGACTCCGAACTCCTGCGCCAGCGAGGACAATAGCCCGTTGGTCAGAAATTCTGTGGTGCCGATGGCAAAAGCGCCAATGGCCAGGACTAGCAGTGCAAGAGGCATAACCGGGGTGCCCTTTCGGAGGACGGGTGGAAAAATAGGACTGAACCTAATATTGCCCCGCCTGGTGCCGGGCAACCAGACACCTGTTCTTCGTACTACTGACAGGGTTACCTTCGACCTCAATGCCTCACCGGATGAGCGACTAGACTGGCGCCGTGGCTGAATCAAATGACCTTGGCACCTTTCTGAAACACCGTCGCTCTGGGGTTTCCCCGGTGGAGCACGGTATTTCTGTGCGCGGTGGACGGCGCGTCGCAGGCTTGCGGCGCGAGGAAGTCGCCCACCTTGCCGGAGTCAGCGTGGCCTATTACACGCGCCTGGAACAGGGGACCAGCATCAACGCCTCGGTTCAAGTGATGGACGCGTTGGCGCGTGTTTTGCTGCTTGACGAAGCCGAGAGAGCGCACCTGCTGGATTTGAACAGTGCGCGCAGCACCATGAAATTGCGTCGCCCGAAAGTCGAAAACGCTCCGGCACCGATGTTGGATCTGCTCGCCGCAATGCCGCAGGTCCCGGCCCTGCTATTGGGCCGGCGCAACGACATCCTGGCCTGGAACCGGCTGGGGCACCGGTTGCTCGGAAGCCATCTGGAATTTGAAGCACCCCAGGATCCGCAGACGCGTCCCTCGACCACAAGAATGCTGTTCCTCGATCCGCGCACCCGCGCGCAGGAAGCCGACTGGGACCACTACGCCGGCACCCATGTCGCCTTTTTGCGGATGCTCAGCGGACGCTACCCGCAGGACCGGGAGCTGGCCGAGCTGATTGGTGAACTGGCCATGCGCAGCACCGAATTCGCCGAGTTCTGGGCTAGCGCGAAGGTGCGCGGGTGCACCTATGGGCAGCGCACCTTGCACCACGAGCAGGCTGGCACCATCGAGCTGACCTACCATGTGCTCAGCCAGCCGGCGCTGCCCGACTACCGTATCGAGTTTTACACCACCGAAGAGTTCAGCCCCAGCAGGGCAGCGCTCGAACGGCTCGCGGCCGCTCTTAACACCGGCAGCGCTGAACTTCGTTCTTAACCCGCGTGATCTGCTCCGGGCTTACCCTGCAGCACCCACCGATCAGTCGTGCTCCGGCGGCGATCAGTTCGGGCACCGAATGCGGAAGATCTGCCCCTGCGGTCCCCGGGATCCAGCGCCGGGCTTCGCGATCCCAAATCTCGCCGCTATTGGGATAAACCATCAACGGCAGATCTGTTTCCTGCCCGAGCACTCTGAGCGCTTTGAGTGCATCTGGCACCGGAGTGCAATTCACTCCGAGCGCGGCGAACGCGCCTGAGGCGTGCACAACCCGGGCCGCCTCGGCCAGGTCGCTTCCATCACCGAGCACCACCTGCTGCCCGTCGGCGGAGGCCCGCACGGTGAGGCTGAGCAGTGCAGGAATCTGCAGCTGTGCGGCCAAGGAAGCCAACGCTTTCACTTCGTTAAGGTTCGGCACGGTTTCACAGATGATCGCGTCCGCTCCGGCATCGGCAAGGATCAAAAAGCGTTCGCGATGCCAATCTGCCAGCTCGTCCACGGTGAGCCCATAGGCTCCGTCGTATTCGGTTCCAGCTCCGGGGCCCGCGCCGTAGGGACCCACCGATGCGGCGACCCAGCGGGCGGGGGAGCCGGAGACCGACTGCGCGGCTTCCCGGGCCAGACGCACGCTGGTGCGCAACAGGTCTTCTAGCTCGGCCGCGGTGGCTGCTGCATCGGTACTGCCGTTAACACTTGCCAGGCCGTCAAAACTGACCTGGTAGGAGCTGGTGGTGGCCAGCTGCGCGCCGGCGGTGAAAAAATCTTCGTGGGCGGCGCGGACCTCTTCGGGCCGGGCCTCGAGAATCTGCGCGGACCAGAGCTCGCCGGTGACGTCGTTTCCGCGGTCCGCCAGATGGGTTCCGAGCCCGCCGTCGAGGATCAGCGGTGCGGTGCTTTGGGAGTTCAGGGCGTCCCTGAAATTGCTGGGGTGATGTGGATTATTCACGCTCCGAGGGTACCGCGGCGGTGGCTCGATGACCGACTTTGACGCCGCATGAACGAACATGACAAACACCGGAATCCACGGGGTGGGATGCCGATATTCTGAAGCGCATTCATATCTCAAGGAGCTACATGAGCCAGCGCAACGCGGTGCAGACACCGCCGCAGTCCCCGACGAGCGAATCCGGGCTGCGCAGGTCCATGACCTCGCGTCACCTGGTGATGATCGCCCTGGGCGGGGTGATCGGTTCGGGGCTTTTCGTCTCCTCCGGATATACCATTTCGCAGGCCGGCCCGTTGGGCGCGGTGCTGGCGTACACTGTCGGCGCGCTGGTCGCCTACATGGTGATGAGCGGGCTCGGGGAGCTTTCCGCACGCCATCCGGTGGCCGGAGGATTCCATGCTCACGCCACCCGCGATCTGGGCCCGGCGTGGGGCTTTGCTACGGCCTGGCTGTATTGGATGTGCTGGGCGGTGGCACTGGCCAGTGAATTCACCGCTTCTGGTTTACTCATGCAGCGCTGGTTCCCCGAGGTGCCCGTGTGGGCGTGGTCCTTGGCTTTCGCCGTCTTGCTGTTCGCGCTCAACGCGATGTCCTCACGCGTTTTCGCCGAAACCGAATTCTGGTTTTCGCTCATCAAGGTGGCAGCGGTTCTTGTTGTCATCGTGGCGGGCGCAGCAACAATTATCGGGCTTAACCCGGTCAGCGGCTCCGGGCCGATCGGCTTGTCGAATTTTGACACCGGCCAGGGGCTATTCCCGATGGGCATCAGCGGAGTGCTGGTCACTATCCTTGCGGTGTTCTACGCATTCAGCGGCACGGAACTGATCGGTGTGGCCGCCGGCGAGGCTAAGGATCCGCAGCATAACATTCCCCGGGCGATCCGCACCGCGGTGGTGCGCCTTGCGGTGTTCTTCATCGGTGCGATCGTGGTGATTGCGGCGATCATACCCTTCGCCGAGGCGGGGACCGACGAGAGCCCGTTTGTCACCGTGCTCGATGCCGCGGGCCTGCCCGCCGGAGCGGACATCATGAACTTCGTGATCATCACCGCCCTGCTCTCGGCCGGAAATTCGGGGCTGTATTCGTGCGCGCGCATGCTGCACTCCATGGGTGCCTCCGGCCAAGCGCCGAAGCTCCTGTCCACAACCAACCGCCGTGGAGTGCCGATGCTGGCGCTGAGCCTGTCGATGCTCGGCGGCCTGGCCTCGCTGCTGTCCAGCGTGATTGCACCCGGCTCGCTGTTTTTGGCCCTCGTGTCCATCTCGGGGTTCGCGGTGGTGGCGGTGTGGATCGTGATCTGCGCTTCACATCTGTCCTTCCGGCGACACTATGTTCAGGTTCATGGAAGCACCGCCAGTTTGCCGTATCGGGCCCCGCTGTTCCCGGTATTGCCCATCATCGCGCTGCTGCTGCTCGCAGCTTCCCTGATCGGCGTCGGATTTGACCCGGTGCAGCGCCCTGCGCTCTGGTTCGGGGTTCCATTCACCCTGGTGTGCCTGGGGTATTACCGGTGGCGTCATGGACCGGGAGTGTTCAGCCCGCAACGGTGTGAGCCTGATCTGCCGCACGACGTGGTGGGAACTTCGCGGGCAGGTTAGGAGTTAACAACGGTAGAACGGTACTTATTGTGCCGTTGCCCGATTACTAGGAGGCCGCTTCATGGCACTGTTCGACAAATTACTGCGCAAGGGAAAGCAGCTTGCCGGCGAGTACGTGCGTGAGCAACTGAACCAGCGCAGCTCGCAGGGCGGCCAGAACAAGCAGTACAACCAAAACAATCAGGACTACCGGCAGCAAGCTGAGCAACGCGGCTACCAGAACCAGAATCGTTACGCGCAGCCACAAACCTTCGAAGCCCGCCGCACCCCGGCCTCGCGCGAGGACCAGGCGGCGATCGAGAAGTACCGCTACATGCTGCGCACCGCCCCGCCACAGGAGATGGAACGCGCGCACACCCAAGCGTTTGACCGGTTGACCCCGCAACAGCGTGAGCTGCTGCACGACGAACTTTCCGCGCGGCTGCCCGCCGCGGAGCGCCCTGCCACGCACGATCCCCAGGACCTGGCGCGCGCGGCCACCCGCGCGGAGGTTTCCCGGCCGGGCTTCATGGAGCGGATCCTGGGCCAGGCAGGTTCCGGCCAGAGCGGACCAGGCCGGAAATCGATGGGCTCCATGGCTGCAGGAGCTGCCGGTGGGCTCGGAATTGGACTGCTCGGCGGCGTGGCAGGTGCCTTCATCGGCACCGCGATCGCCGGACCGCTGCTTGATGGTTTTGCGGGCATCGGCGAGGAGTTCGGTTCAATGACCGAGGGCCTGGGTGAGACCGTGGCGGGAGCCGGAGAGCAGTTCTCGGCGGCTGGTGAAGGATTCGCTGACCAAGCAGGTGGGGTCTTTGGCGACTTCCTCGGCGGCGCCGGCGGAAGTTTCGGATCGGATACCGGCCTCACCGACTTCGAGTTCTAAACGCTTAAATGAGTTTCGCCCCGGAAAATCCTCCGGGGCGAAACGCGGTTAAAACCTACTTCTTCAGGTGGTCCACCAGCGATGCTGCGATACCGGTGTAGCTACCGGGGGTCAGCTGCTGCAGACGGGCTTCGGCCGCTTGGGACAGTCCCAGCTCGCCGACGAACTCCTTCAGGCGGGCCGCATCCACGCGGTGTCCGCGGGTCAGGTCCTTCAGGCGCTCGTACGGGTTGTCCATGCCTTCGACCCCGGCGATGGCCTCGGCGCGCATGACCATCTGGATGGCCTCGGCGAGCACCTCCCAGTTGTGGTCCAGATCCTCGGCCAGCACTGCCTCGGCGACGTCCAAACGATCCAGGCCCTTGGCCACGTTGGAAATGGCAAGCACCGAGTGGCCGATGGCCGTACCGATGTTGCGCTGCGAGGAGGAGTCGGTCAGGTCGCGCTGCCAGCGGCTGGTCACCAAGGTCGCGCCCAGGGTGTCGAGCAGACCGTTGGAAATTTCCAGGTTCGCCTCGGCGTTCTCGAAGCGGATCGGGTTGACCTTGTGCGGCATGGTGGACGAGCCGGTCGCACCTTCCACGGGGATCTGCGCGAAGTAGCCGATGGAAATGTAGCTCCACACATCGGTGCACAGGTTGTGCAGGATCCGGTTGAAACGAGCAATATCCGCGTAAACTTCGGCCTGCCAGTCATGGGATTCGATCTGGGTGGTCAGCGGGTTCCAGGTCAGACCAAGATGCTCGACGAAGGACTTGGATACCTGCTGCCAATCGGCACCTGGCACCGAAGCGTAGTGGGCCGCGTAGGTACCGGTGGCACCGTTGATTTTGCCTAAGTATTCGGTCTTTTCGATGCGGTCCAGCTGGCGGGTCAGGCGCCAAGCGAGAACCGCCAGTTCCTTGCCCAAGGTGGTGGGGGTGGCTGGCTGTCCGTGGGTGCGCGAGAGCATCGGCACTTCGCGGGATTCCTCGGCCATCCCGGTCAGCTGCGCGACCAGGGCGCGTGCTGCCGGCAGCCACACCTGGGTAACGCCGCCCTGCACGCCCAGCGCGTAGGACAGGTTGTTGATGTCTTCACTGGTGCAGCCGAAGTGGACCATCGGCTTGAGCTGGCCGATGCCGATCGCATCCAGACGGTTCGCGATGTAGTACTCGACGGCCTTCACATCGTGCACGGTGACGGCTTCGATCTCAGCAAGTTCCTTCACCGAGTCAGCGTCGAAGTCGGTGACGATCTTGCGCAGGGCAGCCTGCTGGTCGGCAGTGAACGGGGAGGTGCCGGGGAGTACGGAGTTTTCGGCCAGGTGGATCAGCCATTCGACTTCCACGTGGACACGATCGCGGTTCAACGCCGCTTCGGAAAGGTAGTCAACCAACGGTGCTACCGCACTGCGGTAGCGTCCATCGAGGGCACCAAGTGCCAGGGGTTCATTAGCAAGGGAAGTGCGCGCAATCTCAGCCATGCTCATATTCTTTCATTACTCGGTGCACATCACATCTTTTACGGTCGACGATCTTTCCACAGCCCGTAGTGCAACACCTCAGGCTGCACAAAAATAGCGCGAAGATGGAGGCATATTTTCACCGGCTCCCCGGTGAAGAATGACCGCTGGGAGAAAATTATGATGTTTCAGGCGACCTTAGATTCGGTGGCCTTCCAGTTGGATGATGCCCAGTCGACGACCCGCTTCGCGATTGAACAACTAGCTTCAATCAACTCTCTGACTTGGAGGTCTACGGCTGGTAAGGCGTTCGCTTCGGAAGTGAGCCAACTCAGCGACAGGCTCATTGCGCTGACTAAAGCCTTGGGTGAAGCTGAATCGTATCTGTCGTTGGCTATTCGTGAAATGAACGCATTAGAGGCACAAATTCTCGACCAGCGAATGGCATCCTAGCCATGGGGTATGACGTCAATTACAACTCCTTGGATTACGCCCAATCACGTCAAATTTGTCAACAAGTATATGGACAACTTCAAGATGTCCAGGCGCAACTGCTCAGAGCTTCAGTCCGCGCCCAAGAATGCCAACAACAATCACAAAACCAATGCCTAGCTAACGGGATAGCAAACTATGGGTATGCGGTCGGAGTTTTGGCGGATAAATTGCGCACCGGATACCATCACGCCACCGAAGCGGTGATCGATGCGCGTCGGCTGGAAGAGAAAGTTTCTGCCGCGATCGAGAATTATGTCAGGGCCGAAACCCGGATCGAAAATTCAATTCTGGTTTCCGGAAAATGGCAGATTCTGGCGGACCTATGGAACAACACGCGTCACAACGATTCGCGTCCGCCCACCCAAGACATGGAAAGCATTCTCAAACTCTTTGTCTTGCTCTCCTCACCTCGTGACCGGTTTGGCTTTGCCCGACCACAACCAGAGATGATGCATGAAACTACACAGAATCTCGCAGAGTTCATCAAGATCTGGGGCCCGCTTCGTAACAAAGAGTTGAAGCTGAGCGACTCGGGCCCGGTAGAGAAAATTGAGTCCGATGGAACGGTCAACACGTTCTACAAGCTGCATCAGGTCCTTAACGATGCAGGTCCCGAAGAGGACGGGAAGATTCTGATTGCAGAGGCAGAGAAGGACGGAAAGAACGTCCACCTGGTGATTCTTCCCGGAACTCAGCCGGACTCAGACGGGCAGAACCCCTTTGACACGTATGGAATCATCGACGGATTTGGTTTGGATTCGGAAAACTTTGCGGGGCCGATTGCTGAAGCACTTAAAATCAGTGGAGCGCAGGAAGGCGATGAGGTGATTCTTAGCGGGTATTCGCAAGGTGGGATACACATTGCGAACCTGATGAAAAACAAATTTCTGGGCAAAAAGTTCAAAATGAAAAAGATGCTGACTTTTGGCTCGCCCATTGGGCACATCGATCTTCCCGAAGATATCCGCAGCCTATCTCTTGAGGATTCCAAAGACATGGTTCCCGGGACCGATGGTACGGAAAATACGCGGAAGAAAGACCAAATCACCGTGAAATTTGACGGTCCGCGGATTGAAGATCAACTCGATGACGGACTTTTCGGCAAGCCCCACGATTTAGATAATTATGGGGATCACTTAAAAGAGATGGTCGAGAATCCGGTTCCAGACTTGCAGGATAATTTGCGGGAATTCGCAATTCCACCGGGACCGCTGACCTATCGGAAGTTCAAGATCGAACGCAAAGAACGCCCCAAGAATACGAAGCACGAAGAATGGGAAGAAGAAAAATATCGGATGGGGCGGTAGTCCCGAATACGCACTCGTAGATTGTCTGGCCCACCCCGAAACATTCGGGCGTGGGTTTTGTCTTGTCCTGCAGGCATGGCAAATCAGCGTTTTTTGCCTACCACTTTGTCTAAAGCTGAAGAGTCACGGCACGATAGGCCGCCGATTCATCATCTAAGGGTGACTACTTTTACTACGCGCTGACGAACAATTGTCTGCAAAACCTCCCTCATTGTCCTTGCCTTGGTGGGCACTGGTGGGCTTACTCGTGCGCTCAGCAGAACAGTAAGAGTGCAGAGTAACTTTGCGTATCCAAGGCGCTGGATCTAGCCAGATGAATGTATGGCTTTAGACGTCGAAAACCATTAGGGGCAATGCGTGTGACAATGTGGAAGTTATCGCCAATTTGACGAAGGAATTGGGTAGTAAAAGCGCCAGTAATAACCCTCGACGAGCCTGACGAGGGTTGCTACTGGCGGTTGTGGATGGGTATCCGTGCGGGGTGTGGCCGAATGTTCTTGCCAGCAGGAGAACGGTGCTTCGGCGGGGCTAGTCCCAGTAAGTATTCCGCCGCGGCAACTGCGCAGGGTCAAGATGCTTCGGCAAAATCACATGCGGCAACCCATCAACCACCACAAGCTTAATCCGGCCAGAATCAGCATCCATATGCGCACCCCGGCACAAACCACCCAAATTAATCAGCTTCGTCTCGCCGCCCAACCACCACGGATCAATATGATGAAACTCAATCTTCTCCGGCGGCTCCGTGCAACCCGGCACAATACACCCATGATCACGCGCCAGGACCGCGCGTTTAAGTCTCTCCGGCACCAACCGTTGGGCACGGCCATAATCGAGCAGTTCACTCTTCGAATTGAATACCGCCGGGATGATATCTGCTTCGCATAACAACCGTCTCAAATCCCCGGGCGGAAGCTTCACCCCGTGAGCAGTGCGTGCGTCCCCGGAGGCGAGGTCCTGCAAATTTTCGAGTTTCAAATGCACCAGAACCTCAGGCCTGATCCTTTGGCTGCCACCCCCGCTGGCGGGGATGGTGGTGAGCAGGTCCAGCAACGCATTCAACGCGCGTTCCGGGACCGTAGCCGGAGCTTCCACGGTTTCTGGCTCCCAGATCGCTTCCTCTAATGCCCCTTCGGGTAAGAAGTCCAGGATGCTGGGTTCTACTACGGGTGTCTGTGCAGGTGCGTCATCTTGTGCTTCTGATTCTGGGCTGGTGATGAGCTCAGCCTCAGCGGGTTCGGATTCGGCGGATTCTGTAGTAGCAGCCGGTTCGTCAACTGTGCCGGCCTGTGCCGGGCGGTTGACCCGAGCCTGCGCCCCCGCACGGGTCCGCGCATTGTTTGCCTGCGCAATCAACGAATCAAACAATTCACCTTCCACCGTGGAAACCCGGAGCAGAAATTCACGGCTCAACGCGTTCTTCACCGGCAACGCAAAAAACCCTCGGCGCAACGAGGAAGCCGTCGCAGTGCCTGCGGTGGTGCTCGCGGTCGTGATCAGCTCTTTGACCTGCTTCGTCGTTTCGGCAACACTCTGCCCCGCAGAGAGCAGGGTAGCTGCGTGTTCTTCCACAGGACGCCCATCGGCATGAAACAACGTGGGCTCGGTGCGGATCCCGTCAAAACTCTGGTCCTTAGGTTCACGCTTGGCCAGTTTCTGGCTGGTGTCCCGCACCACCGAGGGATGCAACGCCGGTGATAGTTCAGTGTCCGGGGTGGTGAATAGTGCGGCGAGGTGTTCGAAGCGCGGTGGGAGCTGATTGCCTGCCATATCGCGGCGGCCAATGAGGTCGTTGGCGTCACCGATGAGTTTGTTCGCTTCGGCGAACGGGATGTGAGTCCAGGAGGCGAGCAGTGCGGCGGGGGTTTGGAAGCTTGCTTTACCCGGGCAGCGGCGCGGCGCGCGGCTGGTGTCCGGGGGTGTGGTGCGCAGTGTGTCGAGTTCTGTTTCGTCCAGGGTGTGGGCGTTGGTGGCGGCGAGCCGGTCGGCGCCGGTGAC
>NZ_DATEXC010000066.1:0-2415 GCF_035257265.1 Glutamicibacter sp. | reverse complement strand
CCTGAGTGGATGTGCCGGAATGGGTGGGCCGACAGCGAGTGGACCTGCTCCGGCCACCGGTGCATCGGCGAGAGCCAATGCGGCCGCTGACACGGCCACGTACAAGACGGTCAGCTATACGAATGCCGCGACCAAAGGGCCGGCGATCATCGTCTTGCCGGGTGAAGTGAAGAGCAACAACGCGACATTCACGCAGCGATACTTCCCGAATAACATCGCTGACTACGCGGAACTCGAGCTCTCGCAGGCGAACTTCCAGGTCCTGGATCGCGCCAATCTGGGTAGCGTGTTGCGCGAAATCGAACTCGCGTATAATCTAGGTGATCCGAAACAGGCGCAGGCATTATTCCAGAAGGGTGAGTTGCAAAATACGCGCTGGATCGTCAAATTTGACGTCCTCCGCGCCGAGAAGGTCGCCGAAGCGGGCAGCGGCTTCTCTGGCAGCACGCTCGGGGGTATCGCCGGGACCCTCCTGGGTGGCAGGGGTGGCTCGGCGTTGAGCCAGGGGGCTAGTTCGATACAGACCACCGAGGCGGCAGGTGTCTGGATTATTGGTATGCGCTACAAGATCATCGATGCCCGCACGACCCAGCAAGTCGCTCAGGGATACGCTGAAGACAAGATGGAAATCGGCTCGACGGGCACGTCGGTTTTCGGGATATCGTCACGGCAAGCGGGTGGCACAACCCTGGACGCACTCGTCGTCAAGTTGGTGCAGAAGAACGTGTCGGACATTGACCAGAAATACAAATAGTCTGCGCGTTCGTCTATACACGACAGTGCCTCTGGGGCATGGACAGTAAGAAAGTTGCTATGCTGAATCAGCTCTCCAGGGGTAACCGAGAGTGACGGGAAAAATGAGAAAATCCTTTCAAGGACACAGACCAGTAACGCCTTGATAAGGAATGCCACATGACGGACCGACACCTCTCGTATATTGGCCGGATTGTCTACGTAGGAGTCGATGTGCACAAGGAAACCTCTACGGTGACGTGCGTATGCAACAAACAGATCGTGAAGACCGCGACCGTCCAAGCCGAGCCCGCGGGTCTTGCGGCCAGTTTGCTGCGTTGGTTCCCGGGGGCCACGCTGTACTCGGCATACGAGGCGGGATTTTCAGCCTTCGTGCTGCACCGCGCCCTCACCACAGCGGGGATCACCAACATCGTCGTCAATCCTGCGTCCGTCGCGGTGGCGGCCAATGATAAGGTCAAGACGGATCGCCGCGACGCCAAGAAACTGGCCATCGATTTAGCTGACGGTCGTTTACGAGGCATCTATGTCCCCACGGAAGAAGAGGAACTCGCTCGTCTCCTGCCGAGAACACGCGCGCAGATTGTTGAGCACCGCGCCACGATTGCCCGCCAGATCAAAGCCAAGCTGCATCAGTTCGGCCTGATCGCCCCTTCGAGTCGGCGCATGATCAGCAACCGGTACTTGCGGGAGATCGCTGCCTGGTCGCTGCCCCCGGACCTCCGCGTGAGTCTCACATTGTTGGCCGAGCAGTGGCGTTTTGCGACGCGCCAGCTCATCGAGATACGCCGCCTGCTGCGTGAACAAGCCGCCGCGCAAGCGGAACTCGAAAAAGTGTATCGGAGCGTCCCGGGCATCGGCGCGGTGGTCGCCCGGACCTTGGCGACTGAGCTGGGCGATATGACACGCTTTGCCAATGAGCGGGCGCTGTTCAGCTACACGGGGCTCACGCCCAGCGAGTATTCGTCGGGCCCTTCTGTGCGGCGTGGCCATATGAGCCGCCAAGGCTCAGGGCGCGTGCGTCACTTGCTCATCGAAACCGCCTGGCGCGCGCTTCCCCGTGACAAGGTGCTCCAAGAAATTTTCGACAGGATAGCGGCTACCCGGGGCAAGAAGCGCGCCATTGTGGCGATTGCGCGACGGCTGACCGGTCGGATTCGCGCCTGTTTTCGCCAAGGGACCACGTATGCCGTGGGGACATATGCCTAGGCACCAGCACATGACTGGCAATACGCCTTGCCACTGGGAAGCTGGTGTCATACCGCGCTGCGTCCAAGTAAGCGGCTTCAGACCGCCATAAGCACTATGCAGCGAAAGGATTGGAAGGATTGCGGCAGCGCTCTGCACGGATCGAGGCATTCTCACTCAGGTCTGCACAGCGTGACCACTGCGACTTCGTTTCCCTCCTTGTGCCGGCAACACCGCCAGCACGGTCGAAAGTGTGAAGCGCAGGAAGACTCTTGGTCACGAACGAATAAGCAACTTGAGGCGTGGCTACGGCCGCGACCTCGAATAACAGGTGGTTCAGCCGAGAAGCTTGCGATCGTTGGTGGGGCGTCCGAATGCTGGGGTCCATACACAACGAAAAGTCCAGAAGGCGGTGCAATGTACCGCTCAAGGGAAGGGTTTTCTTTTTTTCTTGCAAATTCACATAACAGGAGG
>NZ_DATEXC010000065.1:0-26161 GCF_035257265.1 Glutamicibacter sp. | reverse complement strand
CTTGCCACCCTCGGAACGATTGCCGTAAGGCTTATCACCGTAGGACTTGCCACCCTCGGAACGATTGCCGTAAGGCTTATCACCGTAGGACTTGTTGCCAGCGGATTTGCCGCCGAAGCTCTTGGGGCCACGCGAGTTGCGCGGTGCCGAGGAACCCTTGTTCATGGTTCGTAATTCCTTTGTCTGTTACGTATCGCGGGCGCACCGCTTAAAAAGCGGAACGCATCTGGTGTCCGGTCGACATCCGTTTCATACGCGGATGCCTAGTCGTCGTAGGTTGCCGAATCGAGCGATTCAAGGTCGGCTACCCCGGGAAGATAAGGAGAAAGCGCCGGAAGATCTTCCAACGCACTCAATCCCAGTCGTTCCAAGAAATACTCGGTTGTTTGGTACAGCGTCGCTCCGCCGTCGCCAATCTCCGGGTGTTCCGTGATCAACCCCCGAGTCAGTAGTGTGCGCACTACAGAATCGACGTTGACACCTCGAATCGCCGAAATACGTCCACGCGAGACCGGCTGTCGGTAAGCGATGACAGCCAGAGTTTCTAGGGCGGCCTGTGAAAGGCGTGCTGTTTGCCCGTCGAGTACATAACTGGAGACGAAATCGGCGTAATCGGTCCGCGTGTAAAAGCGCCAGCCAGAGGCGACATGACGCAGTTCAAATCCGCGCGGACGATCTTTACCATCATACTCGGTCGCGAGTTCTTCTAAAGTGGCCGCGGTCCGGGCTATCGGAAGGTCGAAGATTTGGGCCAAACGTGCCGTAGATACGGGCGAATCGGCGACCATCAGCACCGCTTCGAGACCCGATTTAAGCCCTCCAGGCAGCTCGTCGATGGGTGCAATCTCACTCATGATTCCGCTCACCTGCGCTCCCCTCGTACTGATCCTGAACCTCGTGCACGTCAAAGTCATTCTCGCCTGCCAGAGAAATCTCTAGCCGACCCAGCGGGTTCTGCTGTGCAAACACGATCACCTTCTGCCTGAACATCTCCAACAATGCCAGAAAACGCACCACAACGACCAGCTGCTCACGGGTATCTGCGATCAACGCAACAAAATCCAAGGTGCCATGCTCGGTGAGCATGGCGGTCATCGTTGCAGCTTCCTCGCCTATGGTGACATTTGCTCCGTGTAAGTGGGCCAGCCCCACCTCGGTGACCGGTTCTGGCTTGGGCGCCAATGCCGAAGCGGCAAGCTGCGCAAATTTCTCCGGTCCAATGTTGAATATCAGGTCCGGAAGTAGCGCTGCGAATTGCGGTTCCAGCGAAACCTCACGTGGGTGACGGGAGGATTCCTCGTGATATCGCTCGCCCAGAAATTGAGCCGCATGCTTGAACGCCTTGTATTGCAGGAGCCGGGCAAAAAGCAGGTCTCGCTCTTCAAGCAGTTCGAAGTCATCGGCATCGGCCATTTCTCCGCGCGGAAGCAGTCGCGATGCTTTAAGGTCTAGCAAGGTGGAGGCAACAACCAGAAATTCGGTCGTCTCGTCCAACAGCTTCAGCCCATCTCCGGTGCCTTGCAGCGCCTTCAAATACGCGATGAACTCATCGGTGACCTCAGCTAGGGCCACCTCAGTAATGTCCATTTCACGCTGGGTGATCAGGTGCAGTAAGACGTCGAAGGGGCCGTTAAAATTCTCTAGTGCAAGGCGAAAACCGCCAGCCGTCTCATCCGTGGATGAATCGGTGGCGGTTTTTTCTGCGGCCTGCGCGCTCATTACGGGGCGCCACCGCGGAAGATCAGTTCCTTTGCCAGGTTGCGGTAGGCCTCGGCGCCAGGGTGGTTACCGGCGTAGGTAGTAATTGGTTCTGCCGCCACGTTGGCATCTGCAAACTTGATGGTTCGCTTGATGACGGTTTCGAAAAGCTTGTCCCCGAAGGCTTCCTCTAAACGGGACATCACTTCGCGGCTGTGCAGGGTTCGAGCGTCGTACATGGTGGCTACTACGCCGTCGACCTCCAAAACCTGATTCAGTCGGTCCTTGACCTTGTCAATGGTTTCCATCAGTAGCGCCACAGCTCGCAGCGCGAAGAACTCCGCGGTCAGCGGGATAATCACACCATGTGCGGCGGTTAGCGCATTGACCGTCAGCAAGCCCAGCGATGGCTGGCAGTCGATAAGTACCACGTCGTAGTCGTCGATCACGTTGCGCAGTGCACGTTCCAGTGCCTGCTCGCGGGCTACCTCGTTAACCAGCTGAACCTCAGCGGCTGACAGGTCGATATTGGCTGGCAACAGATCGATATTTTCGACGTCGGTGGTTCGGATCGCATCGGTGATCTGAACTTTACGATCCATGAGCACGTTGTAAACAGTCATATCCAGCTCGTGCGGATTCATACCGAAACCGGCAGACAACGCACCCTGCGGGTCAAAATCAACCAATAGCACCTTGCGACCATACTCGGCGAGCGCCGCGGCAAGGTTGATGGTGGAGGTGGTTTTACCCACGCCACCCTTCTGGTTAACCATCGCGATCACGCGCGCTGGCCCGTGCGATGGCAGGGGCTGCGGGGTCGGGAACTCAGTGAGCGGTTTACCTGTGGGGCCCAACGGATGAGGTTCCTTGAGCATTCCTGCGCCGCGTTGCTTGCTTCCCTGCTGTTCGTTCACGATGGGTGAACCACACTTCCCGTTCGGATCGGACGATGTACTTAGTTTAAGGTTAACGGTTCAGCGTAAATATTCTTGGGTATAGGGCGGTTCTACGGCGAGCCTTTACCTTGAACCTTAACTCAAATGTTGTAAGGGAGCTGGGCGTTATTTCCTGCCTCACTCTCGCTCCAGTTTCCGCTCACCGCTAGCCCTGGATATCGTCGTAATGATAGATTCTGGGTCCCGTATTCGAGAGGACCACCCGTGCGCCCTGCCCAGCATTTTGTGGCTCTTCCGCAATTACCGCGCGCTTGGCTTCCAAAATGCCGAACCTTTTGGCATCGCTCAAGGCCTGGCTCGACGGTGGCACATTAATCCCCATGCCTGAGGACCGGCGCGGGCCCGCGCTTCGGCAGTCTGCCCAGGAGCCATTGAAAGAAACCAGGCAAGCTCTGGCTCTAGGACTCGTTATTTCGCATTCGGATCTCAACAGGAGAACTCTTGAACACCCAGCAGCATTGCTCGACCGATCAGCTATCTCACGCTCTTAAGGTGACCGGCACGCTGATAGCCGAGCTGAACCCCGAACAGTACTCGGCTCCTACCCCGTGCACCGAATGGAACGTACGGGGCGTAGTGACCCATTTGGTGGGCATGAACCTTGCTTTTACCGCCCTGCTCACTGGCCAGAAGCCGCCTTCTCGCGATCAGCAGGTTCTGGGCAATGATCCGGGCTCGGCCTTCTCCAGCTCCGCGTCCGCACTGCTGAGCGCCTTTGAACGTCCCGGGGCTCTTGAGCGCAACTTCGAAACCCCGATGGGATCTGCCACGGGTCAGGAGCGCCTCGACATCCGGATGTACGATCTGCTTGCTCATGCGTGGGATCTGTCCCAAGCCACTGGCAGAAGGCTAGAGCCACTGGACGATCTGGCCGAGCAGTCTTTGACTTTCGTACGCCGCCAGCTCGCTGATCAACCTCGAAAAGGACGCTTCAACGCAGCGCAGCCCGTAGCTGATGGCGCCCCCGCCTTGGATCGGCTCGCCGCGTTTCTCGGCCGGCCCCTGGACGGGAGCTGGCCCGCTACATAGCAGCTTCCCGACGAGTTATTCCCCTTGCGCCAGCATTGTCTCCGTGGTCGACTGGAATTTCTTCAAGGCAGAGTTCAACGAGAAAGGACCCGGAGATGATCAAGGGAATACTTGCCAATTGCACGGTCTCCGACCTGCAGCGCGCCGAACAGTGGTACACCCTCCTATTCGAACGTGCGCCGGATCATCGACCCATGCCAGGTCTGCTCGAGTGGCATCTCGGGCATGGCTACGGCGTACAAGTCTGGTACGAACCCGAGCGTGCAGGCGATTCAACGTTCGTACTCGATGTCACCGACCTCGAATCTGATGCGGCACGCTTGCTGTCCTCGGGTCTTGCGCGTCAAGGTCCGGAACTAGGTGGAGGAGCGCATATCCTCCAGCTCGAAGACCCCGACGGGAACCGGATAGTCTTAGCCGGGTCCTTAGTGGTCCCACTGCCTTAAAGCGTGCAGCAGTATTCTGAAGTGCTGGTTTCCACGAGCCTGACGTCAAAAAAGCCCGCGGCCCCTCCAGTGGAGGAACCGCGGGCTTTGAATTATTGTGTCAGCCTGGACTAGTGAGCGTCTGGCTCCAAGGACAACTCATCAAACGGGCGATCGCCAGCCAGCACTGCACGGGCCTGTTCCATATCAATCTCCTTGGTCCACTTGCCGATCAGCAAGGTGGCCACGGCGTTACCGGTGAAGTTAGTCAGTGCACGTGCCTCAGACATGAACTTGTCGATACCCACAATCACGCCCATCCCATCGAGCAGTTCAGGTCGGTGCGACTGCAGTCCGGCTGCCAGCGTCGCCAGTCCGGCACCGGTTACCCCGGCGGCACCCTTCGAAGCAATAATCATGAAGACCAGCAGGCTGATCTGCTCACCGATGCTCATCGGCATGCCCATCGCGGTCGAGACGAACAGCGCAGACATGGTCAGGTAGATGGCGGTACCGTCAAGGTTGAAGGAATAACCGGTAGGTACGGTGATGCCGACAACCGGCTTGGAGACACCGACGTGTTCCATCTTGGCGATCAGGCGTGGCAGAGCCGACTCGGAAGAGCTGGTGGAGAAGATCAGCAGGTATTCGCGGGCCAAGTACTTCAGCAGCGCGAAGATGTTCAGCCCGGTCACCAGACGCAGCATGGTTCCGAGGATGACCACAATGAATACTGCACAGGTAGCGTAGAAGGCACCCATGAGGATCGCCATCGAACCAATAGCGGCCCAACCGGTAGCGCCAACCACTGCGGCGATAGCGCCGAATGCACCAATGGGAGCGGCCCACATGATCATCATCATCAGGCGGAAGACCACTGCCTGAATATTCTTGATCCCATTGAGCACCGGTTCACCTGACTTGCCCATGGACTGCAAGGCGAAGCCAACCAGCAGTGCAAGTACCAGGGTAGGAAGTACCGGAATGTCGCCTGGGATCATGTCAAGCAGGAATGCAACGGTGGAGTTTTCCCCGCTCGCGGCACCCGACTCGTATCGTTCAAGCTTCAGACCGGCGCCGGGGTGGATGATGTTACCGACCAGCAGGCCGATGGCCAGTGCAAAGGTGGACATGGTGATGAAGTAAAGCAACGCCAGACCGCCCACCTTGCCCACCGTGGCGGCCTTAGCGATCGAGCCAACACCAAGTGCGATGGTGCAGAAGATCACCGGAGCGATGAGCATCTTTATCAGTGCGACGAAACCGGTTCCCAGAGGCTTGAGCGCCTTGCCCACCTCGGGGGCCATCAGCCCTACCGCAGCGCCAAGGACTACCGCGGCGATCACCATGATGTAGAGCCAGTGGGTGCGGTCCTTTTTCTTGACCGGCGTCTGAGACGCCGGATCCTGCGGTACTTGTTCTGTGACAGCCATGGGGATTCCAGCCTTACTATGCCGAGGGACCAGCTCAACCACTTTGTTAGGCTGGCGCGTAAGATCGTTCTTGTTCCATGGTGCGCGACTAAGTGATTCAGCTCTCTATTGCGTTCATATTGTTCACACAGCAAACTTTAACGTTCGATCAAGGAGCCAAGTTCATGGCCAGCGACTTGCACGATGGAGCCGCAAGCAACGCGCCGGTCCCGTTGACCCGCGACGGCTGGTCCTTTGCCGCCCGTATTTTTGCCGCACAGATGCTGCTGGTCATCGTGGTGGTTATCTGGCTTGGCGTCGCTTCCTATCAGCACGTGGCCCGGGTGGCACTCGACGTCCGCCAGTCAACCGTCGCCACCGTGTCCACCACCTTGGCCAATGACCCGTTCGTGGCAGACGCACTCCAGGAAGCTGACCCCAGCGCCAGCTTGCAGCCTTACACCCAGAACATTTTGTCGCACGCGCAAACCATTGATTTTATTACCATCATGACCCCGGACCTGTTGCGGGTAACCCATCCCGACCCGGCGCAACTGGGTAAGACCTATTCCGGATCCACCGCACAGGCACTACGCGGTGAGGTGTACTCCGAGCAAGCGGTCGGGACCCTAGGCCGATCGGTGCGAACCATCGCTCCGATCTACGCCGAGGACGGAAGCTTGGTGGGTATGGTCGCCACCGGCATCACGCTGGAAAGCCTGCAAGTGCTGTACCGCGAAGAACTGCCGCAGATCCTGCTGGTCTCGCTTTTCGCGCTGCTGCTGGCCGGGTTCACCTCTTGGTCATTTTCAAAGTACATCCAAAGCGCTACCTTGGGTTTCGGGCCGCACGGACTTCGCCGGCTCTACGCGTTCTACTTCTCCGCACTGCACTCGGTCCGTGAGGGATTGATTCTGCTGGATCGCAGACACCGGATCGTGCTCTACAACTCCGAGGCCGCCCGCTTACTGAAGCTGCCACCGCAAACCCCACACGAAGGCCTGGATCTTCCGGATGCAAACTTGCCGGAAACGCTGCGTGAGTTGATGTCTAGTGGACGAGCGGCCCGCGACGAGATCCATTTGGGTCATAGCTCGGTACTGGCCGTCTCGCAAAGCAATGCCCGGCTGACCGGAACACAATTGCCCGGACGCTACCGGCTTCCACTGCGCTGGCTTCGGGTGCAACCGCCTACCGGGCAGGTGCTCACCCTGCGCGATCTCACCGAGGTACAAGAGCTCACCGGTGAGGTACAGTCCCTGAAAACCTTCTCCACTGCATTGCGCGCACAAACCCACGAGCATGCCAATCGCCTGCATACCATTGCCACGCTGATCGAAAACGGCAGCTCAGAGAGGGCGTTGGCCTTCGCCGTGGATGATCGACAAAATTCACAGGCGCTCACCGATGCGATTGTCAGAAATATCGACGATGTGTACCTTTCTAGCTTGCTGGTCGCTAAGTCCGCGCAAGCGCACGAGCGCGGCGTCACGCTCAGCATCAGCGCGACCGGGGTGGTCCGCCCAGACACCTTCCACGCCAGCGACATCGTGACCATCGTGGGAAACCTCCTCGATAATGCGCTGGATGTTTCGGTGGGTACCGAGGAGGCGACGGTCTGGGTGGAGGTTCATGCCTTGGACGATGAAGTGAACATCGCCGTTGCCGATTCAGGACCGGGTATCGAACCAGAATTCTTAGAAAACCTGCTGCGCTTCGGAGTGAGCACCAAACCGGGTAACGCGCCGCGTGGTCTCGGGCTCGCTCTGGTGCAGCAGGCGGTAACCCGGCTTCATGGAACAATGACCATAGACAATGATGCCGGGGCGATTTTTACCGTCACCCTGCCGGTGCCACCTGAGGAGGACAGCGAGTGAGTCCAGCCGAGACGAGCGGTGAGTTCTTGGTGCTAGTGGTTGACGACGAACCGGAGACCGCCCGCGCGCACGCCACCTATGTGGACCGTGTTCCGGGTTTCCATACCGGTGCTATCGCGTCCAATGGGCACAGTGCGTTGCAATTACTCAACGAGGCCCACGAGGCCGGCGCCCCCTTTGATCTGGTCTTGCTCGATATGACCTTGCCTGACCTGCATGGAATTGATGTGGCCCGCCGCATGCGTGGTCGCGGATACACCCTCGACATTATTGCCATCACCGCGGTACGCGACTTAGCCGTGGTGCGTTCGGCAGTGGCCACCGGCATCACCCAGTACCTGATCAAGCCATTCAGCTTCGCGGTATTCGCCGAAAAACTTGAAAACCACCGCGCCTTTATCGCAACCATGCGCTCGGCCGGATCCTCCACCTCGCAGGCCGCCCTGGATACCGCCTTTTCGGCGTTGCGCACCACCAGCGCTTCGGTGTCCTTACCCAAGGGACTGATCAGCCAAACCCTCGAACAAGTCCAGAACCATTTGGCAGCCAGCCCCACCCGCGCGATTTCGGCAACTGAGCTGGGTGAAGAACTTGGACTTTCGCGAGTCACTGCGCGGCGTTATCTGGAGCATTTAGCCTTAGTGAAGACCGCGGTGAAGCAGCCACGCCATGGCACCCGGGGTCGTCCTGAATTTGAGTACCAGCACAATTCACGCTGACTTCTCAGCTCTTTATATGATCTCTTGAGTGCGGACCAAGTGAGCTGGACGAGTCCGACGTTTCGCGCATGGTGCTGACCGATAAAATGACACTAATCCAGCAGATAGTCCGTCTCTCCGTTTGCTAGCAATGAATGACGAATCTTAAATTTTGAGGTTCATATCGGGCCGGCGAACAATCTCGCGGGCACCGTGTTCACGAGAGCTGATAACGATCAGACTTATGTAGACGAGACAAAACATCAGGGCCTGTCCCCCACGATTTCTGTGGTTCGGGCAGGCCCTGAAGTATTTTAATGTAGCTAGTTAGGCTTGCGGCCGCAGGTAGCGCGCGAGGGCATCGAGCACCGCTGGGTCTTCGATGGTCGAAGGGACCGTGTACTCCTTGCCATCTGCGATCTGCCGCATGGTTTTGCGCAGAATCTTCCCCGAACGGGTCTTCGGCAATCCGTCCACCACTGTTACTTCACGGAAGTCTGCGACCGGGCCGATGTGCTGGCGTACCAGCGCCACGATCTCCTTCTTCAGAGTTTCTTCATCCGTATCGACACCAGATTTAAGCACTACATATCCGCTGGCACGCTGGCCTTTGAGTGCGTCATTGATGCCGATGACGGCGCATTCGGCAACGGCCGGATGACTGGCGAGCACCTGTTCCATAGCACCGGTAGACAGGCGGTGCCCGGAAACGTTGATGACGTCGTCGGTACGGCCCATCACGAACAGGTAGCCGTCCTCATCGAGGAAACCGGAGTCACCAGTGAGGTAGAACCCCTCAATTTGGGATAGGTAAGTGTCAATGAAACGTTGGTCGTTGCCCCATAAAGTGGTCAGTGCACCAGGTGGCAACGGGAGCTTGATGACGATATTTCCTTCTTCGCCAGTGGCCACCGAGTCTCCAAGCGCATCGCGGATCTCCACGTTAAAGCCTGGTACCGGGGTGGTCGGACTGCCGGCTTTAGCGGTGAGTTCTTCCAGCCCTAACGGGTTGGAGGCAATCGGCCAACCAGTCTCGGTCTGCCACCAGTTATCCACCACCGGGACGCCCAACAAGTTCACCGCAAAGTGATAGGTATCCGGATCAAGTCGTTCGCCGGCGACGAATAATGCACGCAGCGAGGACAGGTCATGGGATGCGATGAGGGCGCCTGTCGGGTCGGCCTTTCGCACCGCACGCAAAGCAGTCGGTGCGGTGAACATCGTGGTGACCTTATGGTCTTCGATGATGCGCCCAAACACTCCGGCATCCGGCGTACCGATTGGCTTACCTTCGTAGAGTACGGAGGTCGCGCCGGCTATCAATGGTGCATACACGATGTAGGAGTGGCCCACGACCCAACCCACATCCGAAGCGGTAAACATGACGTCACCAGGGTGCACATCGTAAATCGCGTTCATGGAATACTGCAGCGCCGTGGTGTAACCACCGGTATCGCGCACGACTCCCTTAGGTGAACCGGTGGTGCCGGAGGTGTAGAGCACGTAGAGCGGGTGGGTGGAGTCAAGCGACACTGGTGCGGATGGCTGGGCCACTTTGGCTAGCTCATCCCAATCTAGCCAATTGACCTCAGATGCATCCTGGTAATCGCTGGGGCTGTGTTCAAACCCGTCGCGATGGCTCACAATGACATCTCGCACCGATTTCCCGGCGAGCGCCAAAGCCTCAGCGACGGCCGGCAGGTATTCAATATGACGTGAAGGTTCGATACCGCCCGAGGCGGTGACGATGGCCACCGGCGCGCAGTCGGTAATGCGAGCGGCCAGCTCTTTCGGAGCGAAACCACCAAAAACAACCGAATGCACTGCGCCGAGGCGCGCACAGGCGAGCATCGAGATGACAGCCTGCGGAATCATCGGCAGGTAGATCAGGACACGGTCGCCGGTTTTTACACCGCGGTCGCGCAAAACACCGGCAAAGATTTCTACTTCGCGCAAAAGTTCACTGTAGCTGTACTCGGTTTTGCTATCGAGCATCGCCGAATCGTAAATGAGTGCGGTCTGATCCCCGCGCCCGGCAGCCACATGCCGGTCCAGTGCGTTGGCCGATAGGTTCAGCTTTCCGTCCGGGAACCATTTGTACAGCGGCACCTTCGAATCATCGATCGCCTTGGTGGGCGTCTTGTCCCACTGCACCTGGTGCGCAGCGGTGAGCCAGAACGCGGCCGGATCGGTAGCGGCCTGGTTAAAGGCCTGGCGGTATTCCTGTGCCATGTTTCCCTCCTGGGGCCGGGCATCATCACCCGGCGGCTGTACGGTTGCTACATATACCAGCGTATGAGGACAGTCACACGTGCGCAAGCGATTTGTATACATTTCCGCGAAGATTGCAAAAGAATTTACACTTTACTGTCGCTTTCATGCCATTCATGTATACAATCGAACTATGAAAGCAAGCGACAAGGTCTACGAGAGCCTGCGCAGCGACATCGTCGAATGGCGGTTGTCTCCTGGCACGGTACTCGCCGAGGTGGAGCAGTCCGCCAGACTAGGAGTTTCGCGCACCCCGGTGCGGGAAGCTTTGGCCCGCCTGGTTGCCGATGGATTAGCTGTGCAACAGCGAGGACGCGGTGCGATCGTCTCCGAAATTTCTGACACGCATGTCGAAGACCTCTTCGTTTTGCGCAGAGCGCTGGAATGCGAAAGCGCACGCCTCGCAGCGCGCTCTGCTCATCGCGCTGACTTTGCCTTATTGGCCCAGCGTTTCGAAACTGCCGCGCAGCAATTGCGCGCCGCATCCGCCACCGAAGGCTACTACCAGCTGGTCAGCGAACTCGACGAGATGATCGACGAGGCAGCGAATAATACGTACCTCTCAAGTGCGCTGCGCACACTACGTGTTCACCTGCAGCGCGTTCGCCGGCTAGCAAAAGACAATCCGGAACGATTATTAGAATCCGCCGGAGAACATGCGGCGATTGCCCGGGCAATCGCCAGCGGGAAACCAGAGGTCGCCGCCGCGGCCACCACGGTCCACCTGCACCAATCGCTTGAACACATCATGACCCACGCGGTCGCCACTGAAAGGACACCATGATCAATCATCCAGTTCGCGTTTACCGCTCCGAAGAAAACCTCGCCCGCGAGGATCAGCTAGCACACAAGATCGCAACCGTTGCAGCCGATCCGGTAGAAGTGACCGCTGAGGTCACCGACATGATCATTAACCGCATCATCGACAACGCTTCGGTGGCCATCGCCTCGCTGAACCGCGCTCCGATCGTTGCCGCTCGCTCCCAAGCACTAGCCCACGCACCATCCACCGGTGGCAAGGGCGCGAACGTCTTCGGCATCTCCGAAAAGGTCTCCCCCGAGTGGGCAGCCTGGGCCAACGGCGTTGCCGTGCGAGAGCTCGATTACCATGACACCTTCCTGGCCGCCGAGTACTCGCACCCAGGCGATAATATCCCACCCATCTTGGCCGTCGCCCAGCACACCGGAGCTTCGGGCAAGGATCTGATCCGTGGCATCGCCACCGGTTACGAAATCCAAGTTGACCTGGTGAAGGCCATCTGCCTGCACAAGCACAAGATTGACCACGTAGCGCATCTGGGCCCGTCAGCTTCGGCCGGCATCGGTACCCTGCTGGGATTGGATGTTGAAACCATCTTCCAGGCTGTCGGCCAGGGCCTACACACCACCACCGCAACCCGCCAGTCACGTAAGGGCGAAATCTCCACCTGGAAGGCACACGCTCCGGCCTTCGCCGGCAAGATGGCAGTTGAAGCAGCTGACCGTGCGATGCGCGGCCAGACCTCACCAGTGCCAATCTATGAAGGCGAAGATGGCGTGATCGCTTGGATGCTCGACGGCAAGGATGCCGCCTACGAGGTGCCACTGCCAGAGGCCGGCGAAGCCAAGCGCGCGATCATGGACACCTACACCAAGGAACACTCGGCCGAATACCAGGCGCAGGCCTGGATCGACCTGGCTCGCAAGCTACACGGTGAGCACCCGGAAGCCACCGACCCGAAGAATGTGAAGTCGGTGCTGATCAAAACCAGCCACCACACTCACTACGTTATTGGTTCCGGCGCAAACGATCCGCAGAAGTACGATCCAACCGCTTCACGCGAGACCCTTGACCACTCAATTCCGTACATCTTCACCGTCGCCCTGCAGGACGGTTCATGGCACCACGTGGACTCCTACTCCCCAGAGCGTGCCGGCCGCGAAGACACCGTGGCGCTATGGCACAAGGTCACCACCGAAGAAGACGCTGAGTGGACCCGCCGCTATCACTCACTGGACATTGCAGAGAAGGCCTTCGGCGGCAGCGTGGAAATCACGCTGAACGATGGCACCGTGATCACCGACCAGATCGCCGTGGCCGATGCGCACCCACTGGGCGCTCGACCATTCGCCCGCGAGCAGTACATCAACAAATTCCGCAGCCTTGCCACCGGCCTGGTCGACAATGCGGAAATTGACCGTTTCATCGCCGCCGCCGAAAACTTAGAAAACCTGGGTGCCGGCGAACTGGAGCAGCTAAACATCGTCGCGGCAGCCGGAGTTATCGACGCCGCGGCCGCACCGAAGGGCCTGTTCTAAGATGTTGTATTCAACTAAAACTGCAGCCGCCAAGCGTGCCGCGCTACGCGAAATGCTCATCCCGGGAGCTGCCCGCCAGTTCCCCGGAGCGTTCAACCCACTTTCGGCGAAGCTGATCAGTGAGAAGAATTTCGACGGAATCTACATTTCTGGTGCAGTGCTCGCCAACGACCTGGGCCTCCCGGACATTGGGCTGACCTCGCTGACCGAGGTGGCCACGCGTGCCGGACAAATTGCACGGATGAGCGATCTGCCGTCGATCGTGGATGCTGACACCGGATTTGGTGAGCCGATGAACGTGGCCCGCTCTATCCAAGAGCTCGAATACGCTGGCCTGGCCGGCTGCCATATCGAAGACCAGTTCAATCCGAAGCGTTGTGGCCACCTGGATGGCAAGAACGTGGTGGATACCGACACCATGCTCAAGCGAATCGCTGCCGCGGCCGATGCACGCATCGATGAGAACTTCTTGATCATGGCGCGCACCGACATCCGTGCGGTGGAGGGTTTGGATGCTGCGATCGACCGCGCAAAGGCGATGGTTGATGCCGGAGCGGACTCCATCTTCCCTGAGGCCATGAAGAATGTGTCGGAATTTGAAGCCATCTGCAATGCGGTTGATGTACCGGTCTTGGCGAATATGACCGAGTTCGGCAAGTCCGAGCTTTTCAACCGCCAGGAGCTGGCCGACGCCGGTGTTGCGCTGATCATCTACCCGGTGACTTTACTGCGTAGTGCCATGGGTGCGGCCGAGCGAGTGCTCGACGCAATTAGCGAAGATGGAACTCAAGAGCGCGAAGTAGATAACATGTTAACCAGGTCACGTCTCTATGAGCTAGTCGATTATGAGGCGTACAACCGATTCGACACCGGGATCTTCAACTTCCAAGTTCCCACTCTCGATATCGGTACCAATAATTCGAACCTCTAGTACGGGGATCCATCAACGAAGAGGATGCACTTATGAGCACCACTGAGGACATCAAGAAGGGCCTTGCCGGCGTCGTCGTAGATTACACGGCGGTCTCTAAGGTCAATCCGGACACCAACTCGCTGCTTTATCGTGGCTACCCGGTACAGGATCTCGCGGCAAGCAAGTCATTCGAAGAAGTCGCGCTGCTGCTGTGGACCGGTGAACTGCCAAGCGAGTCGGAACTAACCGAATTCAGCGCCTTCGAGCGAGCTAATCGTGCACTCGATCCACGCGTGAAGGCCGCTATTGACCTGCTGCCTACCGACTGCCATCCAATGGACGTTGGACGCACTGCTGTATCGGTGATCGGCGCCAACCACGCAGAGGCAGAAAACTCCTCCCCCGAGGCGGAACTGCGCAAGGCGAAGGAACTGTTCGCGGCTTTCCCAGCGGTCGTCGCCTATGATCAGCGCCGCCGCCGTGGCCAGGAGCTCGTGGCACCACGCGAGGATTTGGACTACTCGTCGAACTTCTTGTGGATGAGCTTCGGCGAAGAGGCCGCCCCAGAGGTCGTCGATGCGTTCCGCGTATCGATGGTGCTCTATGCGGAGCACTCCTTCAACGCCTCAACCTTCACCGCACGCGTGATCACCTCAACGCTTTCGGACCTGCACTCGGCTGTCACCGGCGCCATCGGCGCCTTGAAGGGTCCTTTGCACGGCGGCGCCAACGAGGCGGTGATGCACACCTTCGACGAGATCGGAATCGACAAGAACGAATCCCGCAAGGATGCTGCCGTCCGTGCTAAAGCTTGGATGGAAGATGCGCTGGCGCAGAAGAAGAAGGTCATGGGCTTTGGCCACCGTGTGTACAAGCACGGCGATTCGCGAGTGCCAACAATGAAGGCCGCACTGGATAAGATGATCGAGCATTACGGTCGTTCCGAAATGCTCGGACTCTACGATGGCTTGGAGTCGGCCATGGATGAGGCGAAGGCGATCAAGCCAAACCTCGACTACCCAGCCGGCCCGACCTATCACTTAATGGGCTTCGATACTGAAATGTTCACCCCGATCTTCATCGCGGCACGCATCACCGGTTGGACCGCCCACATCTTCGAGCAGCGCGCCTCAAACGCACTGATCCGTCCGTTGTCCGCATACAACGGCCCGGAGCAGCGCTCACTCTAGGAGAAACCGCGAACTACAACCGCCGGTGGCTGACGCAGATCCGCGTCGGCCACCGGCGGATTTGTTTTCCGGTCAATGGCGCTTGATCCCCGGATAGGCTATCGTTTAACGATAGAAAAGGTTCGACTAACGATCGGAGTGTGCGTCATGGGAAAACTCAGCATCATCAGCCTGAAGACGATTCTTGGCATTGTGCTTGCCGGAACACTCTTCGTCCAGCTGGTAATGGTCCCGATGATCCTGCTTAATTCGGATTCCCCCGCCGGATCAGACTCTCTGCTTGAAACCGCGTTCCTCTGCTACCTGGTGCTCGCCGGGCTGATCATCGAAACATGCGTGTATTGCGTGTGGAAATTAGCCACACGGGTCAGGCGCGGCACCGTGTTCAATGCCGTCTCACTAAGCTATGTGTCCCCGATTATCATTGCCATAGCCTTGGGCGCCGTACTGACTTTCGCGTTCGCCGCCATACTTGCTCAAAGCACGGATATTGCCCCCGGCGTAGTCTTGCTTTTTGGTGGCATGGGAGTCTTGATGGTCGGCATCTGCACGATCGTGGTGGTTCTTCGCCAGTTGCTGCAACAAGCGACGATGACAGAGTCCCAGATCTCCGAGCTGCGCACCGAGTTGGGCGGGGTGATCTGATGTCCATCCGCGTAGACATTGACGTGATGCTTGCCCGACGCAAAATGGCGGTGGGCGAGCTGGCCGAGCGGATCGGCATTACCCCAGCCAACCTTGCGGTCCTGAAGAATGGCCGCGCCAAGGCGGTGCGTTTCAGCACGCTGGAATCCTTATGCGAGGTCCTCAAATGCCAACCAGGAGATCTGCTGGTCTATGAACCAGACGATGAGGATGGCAAAGCTTCGCTAGAGCTCGATCCCGCCGTAAGCCGCACTACCAATCGCTAGACACAACCCGTTCCACACCCAAATTATCTGGTGCCATGATCACCGTCGCAGTGAAACACTCCCCCGAAATAATGCGCGGCAGCCAATGCTGCGCGTCTTGCCACATCGACTGCGTCGGCAACCGCGACGCGTAGTGCCATTGAGCGTCTAATTCCGTACTGGCCGTGGCTACTCCCGCATAGGTGTGCGCAAGAAACACCTCGCAGTCCATGTCTGAGAGCGGTCGGGTCGGAAAGCGGAAGTACACCGTGACCCGATGCTGCATGTCTTGCGGATCCACCCGCAGCGCGGTCTCCTCCCAGAGTTCGCGCACCGCGGCGTCTAGCGGCGACTCCCCGGGATCCACTTTTCCCCCCGGAGCTACGATATTTCCGGCACCGAAGCCGGTGAGCTTACGTCCAAGCAAAACCTTTTGCTGCTCGCCCTGTCCACCGAGGACAAGCACCAGCACCACAGGCTGCGGGTGACGCCGAGGCTGGGTAATCATCATATTAGTCTCGGCACTACTAGTTGACCCTCGGGTGCGCAAAGAGGTAAGCCTCACGCAATGAATCGACGGTGACCTTCGTGTAAATCTGTGTGGTGGTGACCGAGGAATGACCCAAGAGTTCTTGCACCACTCGTACATCTGCTCCGCCCTCTAGAAGATGAGTGGCAAAGGAGTGCCGAAGCGTGTGCGGAGAAACCTCACCTTCGATCCCCGCGCGTTGCGCGGCTTTAGCCAGAATCAGCCACACCGACTGGCGCGAAAGCCTGCCACCGCGCTGATTCAGGAACAAGGCGGGGGTTCCTTTGCCCTTGGTAGCCAGTCCCGGACGGGCCCGCACCAGATAGTCACTGACCGCACGCTGAGCATAACCACCGACCGGCACTACTCGTTCTTTCGAGCCTTTACCGAACAAACGCACTACCGCGTCCTCGGCAAAATGCAGATCATCCACGTCCAGTCCGACAACCTCGGAGATACGGGCACCGGTCGAGTACAAAAATTCTAGAATCGCCCGATCCCTCAGCCCCGCGGGAGTATCCAGCGCGATGGAATCGAGAATCTGAGTCACCGCAGAAATGCTGATCGCTTTAGGCAATGACTGACCCACCGTCGGTGGTTGCACCTCGCGAGCAGGATTAGGCGCACAAATCTCCTCTAGCTCCCAATACTTATGTAGCTGTCGAATGGCCACCGTATGGCGCGCGATCGATCTGGGTCCCAGAACCTGCTGGTCATCACCGCCACGTGCCAACTGCTGCAGATAGCCGCTAACTTCATTTTCAGTGATCAACGCTGGATCGGTGATCCCACGTTTTTCCAAGGTTTCTTGGTAACGAGTCAGATCCCGGCGATAGGAGTCTAGGGTATTTTTTGCTAGGCCGCGCTCGATCGCCAAGTGTTGCAGGTAGCGGCGTAGTGCGGACTCAAACTTGCCGGTTTTAGGCGCCGTTTGGGGCGTTGCTTCAGGCAAACTCATGGTGCGCTTTATGCCCTGCGCAATCCGGGGTGCGCCTCGAATGAGCTATCGGCCGGGCGCAATGTGGAATAGTTACTCGCACGTGCAGCGAAGGCCGCCAAGAGCCCTACTACCGCCGAGGGGTTATGAATTCGGCCGTCAAGCACCGCGGCTACAGCCTCATCTAGAGGCACCCAGCGGGTGATGATTTCGGCTTCTTCGTCGGTGCGTTCGTGACGCTGTTCTTCGGGAGCCAGACTCACGTCACGCGCCAAAAATATTCGAAGCGCCTCGGAAGAAGACCCTGGAGAGAGAAAAACGTCGGTCAAAACGGCCCAGGATTCAGCGGTTCGATCCGCTTCCTCCCAGAGCTCTCGTTTGGCGCCTTCCAATGGCGGCTCCTCCGCCACGTCGAGCAATCCGGCGGGAAGTTCCCACAGCCGCATCCCGACAGGGTGGCGGTATTGGTTAACTAAAAGGACCCGTTCGCGCTCATCGAGGGCGAGGATCGACACGGCACCGGGGTGCACGATGTAGTCTCGCTCGATGCGGGATCCATCATCCGAAAGTTGCACTGTATCGTGGACGACATTCCAGATGCGTCCTTCGTATACGGTTTCACGTCCGATCAACTCTCGAGGTGAAAGTTCATCGGATATCGGTTGTGGTTCCACGCGAACGGGCCCTTCTATTGGTATGACCTAACAGGTACTACCTTAGACGGTTTATAACCGGTATTGCTTAGGCGTTGCGCTTTGCCAGTGCCGCGGCGACCAGACCTGCAAAGAGCGGGTGTGGGCGAGTTGGACGGCTGGAAAGTTCTGGGTGAGCCTGCGTGGAGACGTAGTAAGGATGTACGTCCTTTGGCAGTTCAACGAACTCGACGAGCTTGCCATCTGGGGAAGTTCCAGAGAAGACCAGCCCCGCCTCTTCAAGCTGCGCACGGTAAGCATTGTTGACTTCGTAGCGGTGACGGTGACGTTCCGCAACTTCGGTCTTGCCATAGGTTTCGGCTAAGACCGAACCTGGCAGAAGCATCGCGTCATACAAACCTAAGCGCATGGTTCCGCCCAGGTCACCCTTGCCATCAACAATGTCCAGCTGTTCGGCCATAGTCGCGATGACTGGGGTGGAAGACTCAGGATCAAACTCCGTGGAGGATGCTTCTGGCAGATCAGCCATATTGCGGGCGTACTCGATCACCATGGACTGCAGACCTAGGCACAGGCCCAAGGTAGGAATCTGGTTTTCCCGAGCAAATCGCAGCGCGCCGAGCTTTCCTTCAAGACCGCGAATGCCGAATCCACCCGGTACACAGATTGCTTCTACACCGTCGAGTGCCTTGCGGGCTCCCTCTTCGGTAGCGCAATCATCGGATGGTACCCAGCGGATCTTGACCTTGGAATCGTTAGCGAAACCGCCGGCCTTCAAAGCTTCGGTGACCGAGAGGTAAGCATCTGGCAGTTCAATGTATTTGCCGACCAGAGCGACGGTCAGTTCGTGCTTCGGGTTGCGGACGACGTCTAGCAGACGGTCCCAGCCTTCCCAATCCACGTCGCGGAACTTCATGTCTAGGGTCTGCACGATGTAAGCATCAAGGCCCTGTGCATGAAGGATCTTTGGAACTTCGTAGATGCTCGGGGCATCCGGGCAGCTGATGACTGCTTCGGTTTCCACGTCGCAGGTACGTCCGAGCTTTGCACGCATCTCGTCTGGGATTGCACGATCAGAGCGGATAACCAACGCGTCCGGCTGAATGCCGATGGAACGCAGAGCAGCTACCGAGTGCTGAGTTGGCTTGGTCTTCAGCTCATGGCTTGGACCAATGTATGGAACGAGGGAAACGTGAACGAAGAAGGCGTTCTTCCGGCCAATATCCTGGCGTACCTGACGGGCTGCCTCAAGGAATGGCTGGGATTCAATATCGCCGACGGTGCCACCGATTTCGGTGATAATTACGTCAGGGGCCGATTTGCCGTCGCCTGGCTCGGTAGCAGCCAAACGCATACGACGTTTGATTTCGTCTGTAATGTGCGGAATGACTTGAACTGTATCGCCAAGGTATTCACCGCGACGTTCACGTTCCAGAACGGTTGAATAAACCTGACCGGTGGTCACGTTGGCGGAACCTGGAAGATTTTCATCCAGGAAGCGCTCGTAGTGTCCAATGTCCAGGTCGGTTTCTGCACCATCGTCAGTAACGAAGACTTCACCATGCTGGAAAGGGTTCATAGTACCTGGATCGACGTTCAGGTACGGATCGAGCTTCTGCATGGTCACTGAGAGACCACGAGCTCGAAGTAAGTGTCCAAGGCTGGATGCCGTCAATCCCTTACCCAGGGAGGAGGCTACACCGCCGGTGACGAAGATATGTTTTGTCGTTTCAGACGACCGAGAATCACGAGTTAATTTACGCTGCACCACGGGATTTCATCCTATCACCATTGCTCGCTTTCGCGAATACCGACCATCCACTTTGCAACTCTACGACACCTGCCGAAGATGCCAAAGTCCGTCTCTGCCATTTAGCGTGCGCTCTTCGTCACCAATGATTCGACCATCTTCCGCGCATCAGCCAGAAGCTCTTCTGCATGCGCTTGAGCGGTGTCAGATTCCTCTTGACCTGCCAACATCCGGGCCAGCTCGCGGACACGTTCGTTGTCATCAAGGGTAATTACGTCACTGGCGGTAAACCCCGCGCCGGCCGCTGACTTACCGTTTGAGGTTTTGATCACGCGGATATGGCGATCAGCATACGCCGCCACTTGGGGTAGGTGTGTGACCACAATGACCTGCACATGCCGGGCAAGCATGGCCAACCGCTCACCGATGCTCACCGCGGCTTTGCCACCAACACCGGAATCCACTTCATCGAAGACGAAGGTTGGCACCGGATCTACCGCTGCGAGGACTACCTCGATAGCTAGCATCACGCGCGAAAGCTCACCACCACTGGCGCCTTTCCCCAGCGGGCGAGGCGCAGCACCGGCGTGGGGCGCTAAGAGCATTTCGATCTGGTCTTGTCCATATGCACCGAGCTCCGGCAAATCGCCGATCTCGACAAAGAGATTCGCATCAGGCATGGCCAATGCGGTTAGCTCCGCGCTGACGCGCTTGGAAAGCTTAGTGGCGGCTTTGCGTCTGGCCTCAGAAAGATCTGTAGCCAGAGCCGCAACCATCTGCTCCAGCTGGACCACAGCGTCTTCAAGTTCCTCGATCCGGGTGTCGTCCGAACCAAGCTGTTCCAAACGCTGCCGGGATTCTTCGGCCCAGGAAATAACTTCATCAATGCTTGGCGCATATTTGCGCATGAGCTTATTCAAATCTGCGCGACGTGCTTCTATCTGAGCCAGACGTTCAGGACCCTCTTCATCAAGATCCGAGACGTAACTGGACATATCGCTCGATAGTTCTGAAGCGAGGATGCCAAGTTCTGCGGCTCGGTCAGCAAAAGCAGCTAGGGCCGGGTCATCATCACTTGCTTGCGCCAAAATCCCGCGAACAGATTCTGCCAAAGTAGTAATCCCTGGGGATTCAAAATCTTCACTATCGACAATGGCCCTGGCCTGCAGGCTCGCGTTTCGCAGTGACTCGACGTTTCCCAGCTTCATCGCCGTTTCACGTAATTTCTCGTCTTCACCCGGCAACGGCTCTGCCGAATCAATTTCGTCGAGCGCGAGTTTTAGGTTTTCAGCTTCACGAACCCGATCACGCGAATCTTGCTTGAGTGCCGTGAGTTCTTTATTTGACGCACGCCACTGCCGGTAAGTCCGCTGATACTCCTTGAGCGTGCGCGCCAAGCCTGAACCGGCGAACCGGTCAAGTGCATCACGTTGCGCGCCGGCTTCTTTCAGACGAATCTGATCGGACTGACCATGGACAGCCACCAGTTCCTGCCCAAGTTCGGCTAGCAACCCGACGGGGGCGCTACGTCCACCGACTGTCGCTTTGGAGCGGCCTTGAGCGGATAGAGAACGAGTGAGCAATAGTTCACTCTTATCGCCTACTTCATCAACAAACGCCCCTGCATGACTAGCCGCTTCGAGCGCGTGATGGTCTGGATCTAGATGCACTACAGCTTCGGCTAGTGCATGATCGGCACCGTTTCGCACCGCACCGGCATCAGCTCGACGGCCAAGCAGCAAGGACAGAGCGGTGATCACCATTGTTTTACCCGCACCGGTTTCACCGGTGACAACAGTCAGCCCCGGCCCAAGCGGCAGGGTCGCCTTGGTAATCACGCCAAGGTTAGAGATCGAAATTTCTTGAATCATCGCCCGCTCCCGGTCGTTCTAGTGCATTCGTTCCAGTTCTCGTCCTAATAGTACTTGTAAAATCGTAAGTTTGTTCGAATATAAGTGTTGTGAGTCGTAAATTTTTTCTTACTTTGTTTCGTCACGAGCCACTAACGGAATCCCAGGTTCATCCTTGTGATGAGGCTCGACACTCTGAAAGCCAGGTCCGATGACCGGCAGAGCAGTGGTTGCTGGTCGGCGTTCGTCCTCGTCCGCCGGGCCACGCCAACCCTGAATCGGAAGTTCAAACTTCTTGACTAGTCGCTCCGAGAATGGAGTCGTATTAAGCCTTGCCAAAAGCACTGGTTTGTCGCTCCGGGTAACCTCAATACGAGCGCCAGGCGGCAGCTCAATTGTGCGACGACCATCGCACCACAGCACGGCGCCGGCTTCCGAACGGGTTAAGATTTCAACCGCCATAATCGAGGCCGGCGAAACTACCAGTGGTTTAGCAAATAGTGCGTGGGCACTAATGGGAACCATGATCAGTGCCGCCACTTCGGGCCAAACTACGGGGCCGCCAGCAGAAAATGCGTAAGCAGTGGACCCTGTCGGAGTTGCCATGACGACGCCGTCACAACCAAAAGTAGATATCGGTCGCCCATCAACTTCGATGACAACCTCAATCATGCGTTCCCGATTAGCCTTTTCCACCGCGGCTTCGTTAAGTGCCCAAGTTTCCGCAAGGCAGACGTTGTCCCGCCAAACCTGAACTTCGATAGCCATCCGTTCTTCAACGGTGTAAGCACCAATCACCAAAGCATGTACTGTATCCGCTAATTCATATCTCTCGGCCTCGGCTAGAAAACCAACATGTCCAAGATTGACACCAACCAACGGCAAAGAAGCATCACGCACTAGTTCTGCGGCGCGCAACACTGAGCCGTCTCCACCCAGAACTACGCCTAAGTCCACCTGCTCAATGGTGCAATCTTGACCAAGAATGTCGATTTGCAGCTGGAGTTCGGTGCTTGCAGCTTGTATCGCCTCGTGATCTTTCTGGCGCATCACGGGACGCACACCGGCAGAATTGAGCAACCCACAAGTTTCAATAGCCGCGGTGATCGCTTCTTTGCGACCCGTGTGTGTGAAAACTAGGATGCGGCGCAAGGCAGGCTGCCCCTCTCGGGTTAGAAGTATGCGCTTGGTGATGAGGAGTTCACCGCTCAAGCAATTCACTTCTAAGAATAGTCAACTACTTCCCACAATTTGGCTTCATCGACGGATTGTTGATTACTCATGGGACGTTTTCCGAGCCAGAGAAAAAATTCGACGTTTCCATCTTGGCCGGCCAAAGGACTGCGGGCCAGACCACACAATTGCAAACCAACGTCCTGCGCTGATGCTACGACGCTTTCAACTGCACTGCGACGTAGCTCGGGAGACAAAACCACGCCGGTTCGATTTACGTGTTCACGTCCGACTTCAAATTGTGGCTTTACCATCAACACGAGCGAGCCGCCCGGGCGTGTCGCACCTGCCAGAGCATCGATCACCAAGCGCAATGAAATAAACGACAAGTCGGCTACGATCAGATCGACTTCTCCCCCAATATCCTCGGGAGTAATATACCTAACATTCAGGCCTTCAAACACCGATACTCGGGAGTCTTCACGAATTTGGTTCACTAGCTGTCCGTGCCCGACATCCGCAGCAATCACCTGTTTGGCACCGCGACGCAGTAGGACATCTGTAAATCCACCAGTAGAGGCGCCGGCGTCTAGACAGCGCAACGACTCAGGCGAAATGGTCGTAAATACATCTAACGCACCAGCCAATTTATGACCAGCACGCGAAACGTATTCTTCGCCCTCGCTAGCTAAGACTTCCAGCTCGGATTCCGCAGTGACACTCTTCGAAGCTTTGGTAGCAACTACTCCATTGAGCAGAACTCGTTTTGCGTCAATTAGCTTGGCAGCTTCCGTCCGCGAACGAGCTAGCGACCGAAGTACTAATACTTGATCAAGCCTGCTCACGCGCGGTACTCCGTTGAGTTTAGCTGCGACTGAAGAGTTGCCAGTAGCTGCTCGTATACTGCTGAATGTTCTGTTATGTCCTGCTGGGCAAGGGATGAGAGCGTATAGTCCAGCGCTTCATCTTCCAACATTGATGCCGGCTTGGGACCGGGCGTTGGCATATTCATGTGGGCTACCTCTGAGCTCGTCGCAGGGTGTCCAATCCGCGCGAGGTGAATTGGATTTCGGGACTAACATGATCTTGCTGGCGCGAATGAGCAAGCCACCAAGCGTGGCATGCGGCACGCCATGCGTTTAGGTCTGACTCATTGCCGCTGACCTCTATAGACTCACCATCAACCTTAGCAATTGACTCTCCGACTTGTACGCCGTAGCCAAGCACTTTTGTTGTTGGGTAAGGCCGGTAAAGGTCTGCAAGGCTTGAAATAAGGTAGTTTGGACGCTCCGATACCGGGGCACCGAGGGCGCTACGGGGAGAATCCACACCCGTCAATACCAGCGCAGTTGAAAAGCCGGCTCGATATCCTCCAAGGATATCGGTATCCAAACGATCCCCTACTACAAGCGGACGCCGCGAATCTAAACGATCCGCTGCGCGAGCAAATAAGAACGACTCAGGTTTTCCTGCAACGCGGGGCGTTACCCCGGTGGCTAGCTTCACCGCTTGGACTAATGATCCGTTACCTGGAGCGATACCCTCGGCCCGAGGAATGGTTAGGTCGGTGTTCGTTGCGACCCACTGTGCTCCGTTGTTGATGGCATAGCTGGCCTCGGCAAGATCGTTCCATGAAACCGCCGGGTCAAAACCTTGGATAACCGCCACGGGTTTATCTGTATGTGACTCTACGACTTCGAGTCCCCGCACCGCAATGCATTCACGTAGGTACGGGGATCCTACAACTAGTACCTTGCTGCCCGGATTTAATTCACGCGCCAATAACTCGGCGCCGGCATCAGCAGATCCGAAGACCTGCTCCGCACCGGTTTTCACACCCAGCTGACGCAAATGAGCGGCAACTGACATTGGCGAACGTCCCGCATTGTTCGTTATGAACGCAAGGGCGACATTAACTTCTGCGAGTGCGTTCAATGACTCAACGGCGTCTGGGATCCCATTGGGACCTGCATAGACGACACCATCGAGATCTGAAAGAACGGAATCAAATCCGGAGATCAGCATTCGGTACTAATTCCTACTTCTGTGAGTCGTTTTCGTCTTCGGCTTCTGCTTCTGCTTCTGCTTCGGTGACGTTAACAGTTTCGGATTCAACCTCAACTGAATCGACCTCAACTAAGGCGTCTTCTTCATCGATGCCGATTTCTTCGGTCTCGACGTCGGCCACATCGGCCTCAGTCGAGTCAGCTACGTCGGTAACAGCGTCATCCTCGGAGTCCACAGCAGTGTTCTCGTCAACAAGATCCTTGGCACGTGGGCGTTCGTCTTCTTCATCCATCTCTGGAGCTAGGTCCATTATGAAGGAATCGGCTTCTGCCTCGATGCCAAGTGCACGCTCAGCGACAGAAACCTGAGCGAACCAACGCTTGGAATCCTCAGTGCGGCCCGCTCCTGCAAGCAGATCAGCATATGCAGTGAACAATCGAGGGCTGAAGGAGTAAGCGCGATTGAAGTCAAGCTGTTCCAGAGATTCCAACTCAGCAAGTGCCAGATCTAGCTTGCCCAAGTCGCCGTAAGCGCCTGCGGCAACGATGTGCATCTCGACCTTGACCGCCGATTCCAAATTTGCGCACTCATCTGAGTGTGCAAGCTCAATGGCCTTTTCAGCACGACCCAAACCACGCAGCGAGTCTGCGATCAATGGAAGGTTGTAGTCCGAGCCGGAGATACGTCGGTGAGTACGAAGCTCGCGCAACGAATCGGCATACTTGCCTGCGTGGTAAGCAGCAATGCCTACGGCTTCACGGACAACTGCAACGCGACCGCCTCGGCGGGAGGCAGCCATGGTGTGCTCGTAGGCCAGCTCAGGATCGTCTTCGAGTAGACGGCCAGCCATGACCAGGTGCTTAGCGACCCAGCTTGCTGAGCGTTCTTCGAGGTACCGCAGCTGGGCGCGTGCAACACGATCCAATTCCTTTCCGGTAACGTCCTCATCGATATCTGGGGACTGTTCACGGTCCGGACGGTTCGAAATGCGTAGGTCGCCAGGGTTGTGAGCGCGTGGTGCTTCGTTGGAGCGGTCATCGAAACGGTTCCCACGTTCTGGGCGATCGCTATTACCGCGGAACTCACCGCGGTTGTCATCACGCTTGAATCCGCCACCACGGTTGTCATCGCGGTTACCGCGGAAGCCACCTTCACGGTTGTCATCGCGCTTGAATCCGCCACGGTTGTCGTCACGCTTGAAGCCGCCACGGTTCTCATCGCGGTTACCGCGGAAGCCGCCTTCACGGTTGTCGTCGCGCTTGAATCCGCCACCACGGTTGTCGTCACGCTTGAAGCCGCCACGGTTCTCGTCGCGGTTACCGCGGAAACCACCTTCTCGGTTGTCATCACGCTTGAAGCCGCCACCACGGTTGTCGTCACGCTTGAAGCCGCCGCGGTTCTCATCGCGGTTACCGCGGAAACCACCTTCACGGTTGTCATCACGCTTAAATCCGCCACGGTTCTCGTCGCGGTTACCGCGGAAACCACCTTCACGGTTGTCATCACGCTTGAAGCCGCCACGGTTCTCGTCGCGGTTACCGCGGAAACCACCTTCTCGGTTGTCATCACGCTTGAAGCCGCCACCACGGTTGTCGTCACGCT
>NZ_DATEXC010000064.1:0-1229 GCF_035257265.1 Glutamicibacter sp. | reverse complement strand
ACCCCTGGCCAACGGCCAGGGGTTTTCTGTTTATCCGGCCAGTAGTTCCGTTCTTCGTTGATCACATGCCGACTGAGGATTTCTCCAGTTGCGACTTCGACGACGGTGACTTCTTCGGTGTCGATAATCATTACCACTTTCTTGCGTCGATTAATTTTGCGCACTCCTAAATGACGTACCTGCCCGTCATGTCCCAGGGTAAGTTTTCCATTAGTGTCGACGCGGTCATGACGTATGCGGAACTCCCGGTCTCTGGTGATGTCTTTTTCTTTCGGGAGCGCCTTGAGCGTGCGGTGATACCACTCATGGGGTGTGTGGCGCTCCAGGGAACGGTGGGGGCGTTCGGTGTTGTAAACCCGTTGGAACTCCTCCAGGATGTGTTGCAGCTCTTCGACGGTGTTCGCCGGGCGGTGGGCCTTCACCCATTTGTGTTCGGTTGAGTGAAATCGTTCAACTTTTCCTTGAGTTTGTGGGTGATATGGCTTGCCGTTCTTTTGCTTGATTCCTATGGCGATCAGTAGCTTTTCGAACTTGTTGATGCCTTTGAGCAGGCGTGTGGTGTAGACGGTGCCGTTATCGGTCAGGGTGCTCTGGGGTGGTCCGTAGCGGTTGACGCAGCGGGTGAAGGTGGCGATGACGATCGGGGTGGTGATTTCGTCGTGGACTGAGCAGTGCAACAGGTATCGGGAGTGGTCATCGAGCCAGTGAATGATTTCGACTTTGCGTCCGTTGGCGAGGACCGATTCGGTGAAGTCCGATTGCCACATTTCATTGGGCTGATCTGCTTGGAACCTGTGAAAGCTGCTTCGTGGTCGTTTCTTGGGTTCGGGTGTGATTAGTCCGTGAGCGTGCAGGATGCGGCGAATAGTGGCGGTGGACGGGACGTGGCGCTGTTCCTTCTCTAGATGGTATTGAATGGTCAGCGGTCCGGCGTCCAAGCCGGTTTTGGTGAGTGCTAGACGGATTTGGACTATGCGATCAGCGAGGTCTTTCGGGGTGGCGCGGGAGTTGGAGTGCGGTCGTTTGCTCTGTGGTTCCACTGCGGGATCTCCGCCGGCGTCGTAGGCTTTGAGAAGCTGGTGGATGCGTTGGCGGGAGATTTTGTACCGGTTGGCGGCTTCGGTGACGCTGAGTCCAGCATCTCGGATTTGGTGGACGATGACGTGGTTTCTCGACATGATCAAGTGTCAAGGATGTCGCAACTCATGAGTCAAATATGTTTTGAAGCT
>NZ_DATEXC010000063.1:0-1798 GCF_035257265.1 Glutamicibacter sp. | reverse complement strand
CGACAAGCAGAAAGCGATCAAAGAGCGCTTTCGTACCTGGATCTTCGCCGAGCCGGACCGCACCGAACGACTCGTACGATTTTACAATGAGACTGTAGCGGGTCATTGTCATTATGCGACAGCAATCCACGGACACACCGGGGGCGTATACCGCTCAAAGCGTAAGTCCTCCGGGATCTCCTGCCCCCCATTCCACCAGTAGCGATTCTGCCAGCGCCGGTACTCTCGTAACAGGTAGAGCCGGTGCCTGGTCCCCCGGACTTCCAAGCCCTCGACCGTTTCATAACACGTCACCTCCTTGCCGCGGAGCGCAATATGAACTTAGCGCCCTCTGGGCGGACTCTTCTCACCTCTGTGCCAGACGCTTCCCCAACGGCGTCCTCACACCCCCAATTCTGCCAGCGCTAGCTGTGTCAGGGCCTTTGTCCCATCCCCGTCCGCTCCAGCGCTTGGGGGGCTTCCTCGACACGGACCATACCGCCCACGCTTGATCGCCTGCAGCTCGTCATAGACAACGCCGTAGCGCGGATGCCACACCTGCCAGAGCAGCATCTCCCCGCCGCACCGCACACACCGTAACGGATCACGCCCCGTACTGGCCAGCACGCGCTCGCGATAGGTCTTCTGCGCCACGATGCGATAGGTCCCCTTGATCAGCCGACCCAGTGCCACCATCAACATAGTGAGTAACCCCTTCACCTTCTTGACTTTGCACGTGGCATGCAGCCCATCATAACGAAGACGATGGAACCCTTTCGGCAGAATATGTTGGACCATCCGACCGATGAACGTCAGCGCCGAGACCTCTTCCTCTTGCCGTTGCTTGGTCTTGTGATCGTTGTACCCATACCACACCCGCTGCCCGTCGTAGCTCAGGATGCGTCGGAGGGAGATCGGGGGGCTGACGACGTATTTCGCCAAATAGTATGCTAACCCCTCGCCGCCAGCCGGGACCTTGCCCTCTTCCAAGTAGGCGACGAGGCCTCGGGGAGACTTGCGCCACAAAGCGTCGATCTTGGCTTTAATCGCGCGTGTGCCCACCCGCTGCTTCAGCAGCGTGAAGAGGTGATACTGCCACTTCTTGTGCAACACCGTGAAGGGGAAGTAGTCCACCTCCCGCCACTGCTGCTGTGGGGGCATCCCGCCCGAGGTCATCAGGATATGCCGATGCGGGTTCCAATGCCCCGAGCGCCCCGCCGTCTCCAGCACCACCACGTAGCCCGCCTCTAGCTTCACCTTCGTGAACCACGACAGCGCATCACGCAGCATCGTGACCCCGCACTGCATCAGCTCGGCTAACAGCGAGCGATCCCGATAAAACTCGAGGTGCAAGGCATCAGGCATGGTCAACACCACGTGGCGATACGCGACCCCCTCGTAGAGCGTCCGCCCGATGTGGGCTACCCACTCATCCACATACACTTTGCAGCAGGAGAGGCAGAAGCTGCTCTTGCAACTGAACGCCACGCGTTTCTCTTCCAGGCAATGTGGGCACAGATACGTCGTATAGCCCGCCTCCAGAGTGCCACAGCCGAGCATTTTGTCGATGACGGCCTGCACATGACGATCCTGGTACCGCGGATGGCTCTGCTGGAAGGGCTCCCAGTGCTCGCGGAAGATCTGCTTGAAGGTATCTTTGTCGACCCGCTGGATTGTGGTTGCCATAGCGCATGTCTGTACCACGTGCGGGCAGCCGAAGCCAGCGGGTCTTCACCTTCCTCAGCCCCTCTCTACCCCGCGCCTCCTCAGTAGGGATGGGCAGAAGAGGGGATTTTGAAAAAGGAAATTCTTATACGCT
>NZ_DATEXC010000062.1:0-1897 GCF_035257265.1 Glutamicibacter sp. | reverse complement strand
ATTCGTGATGGCGAGGGAGCCGACGCCCGCCAGGGCAAGTGCCACGGCAATGGCCTGCCCCACACCTCCCGCTCCGACCAGCAGTACCCGTGTCGCAGTATCCAAGGCCCGATGCGCTGTAAGGGCCTGGACCATCCCAACACCATCAAACGTCTCTCCGATCAAGCGGCCATCTGGGTCGATCCGGACAGCATTGACGGCACCGCAGGCTTGGGCATTTGGCAGCAGCACATCACACAGCTGAGCGACCGCGGCTTTGTGGGGCATGGTCACGCAAAACCCTGCAAAATCGCGCAAATGTCGCATGCCCGCGATGGTTGCCGCCAAGTGCTCGGGAGGCACTTGCAAAGGTACGAAGAGCGCATCGACGCCACGCCGCTCCAGCAGGGCGTTCATGAGAGCCGGGGCCGACATCGGCCTTTGGACGGTGGAATAGGCGAAGTGGCCATAGAGCCGTGTCGTGGTGCTGATGGGCGGGCGACCGTGCGGCATTGGGACCTCCTCTGGAAAAATGTGTAGAGATGAGGTTGTCATTTCCCCCACCTTGATAGCACGCTGCCGAACAACGGTTTAACCGGACTTTTTTCCTGGATAAATACCTATAGAAAGCCGATTTTCCTACTAAACCTCTCTGCAAGGGGTTTATACGGAAGTTTTTCCTGATAAAAGTCTTACGAGGTAGCTCCACACTTAACCGTGGTATGGTTCGCTTGCAATGAAAATGGGGGTCCAGGCATACTCCTCTTGGTACGTTCCCCAACGTTACTCGGAGGACACAAGCATGGACCCCACAACGACATTCTGCCCCAATGTGGCGTGCTCAGCCAGAGGACAAACCGGCCAGGGCAACATTGGCATCCACTCGTGCAAGGACAAGCGCTTTATCTGCACGGAGTGCCACAAGACGTTCAGCGCCACAAAAGGCACGGCCTTCTATCGCCTGCGGACCTCTGCGGAGACGGTGAGCCTGGTGGTGACGCTGCTGGCCCACGGGTGTCCACTCCAAGCGATCGTCGTCGCGTTTGGCTCTGACGAGCGGACGGTAGCGGGGTGGGTGGCACGTGGCGGCGCCCAAGGACAGGCGGTGCAGGAGCATCTCGTCGAGCAACCACGCGACCTGGGGCAGGTGCAAGCCGATGAGATCCGGGTCAAAAAACAGGGCGGTATTGTCTGGATGGCCTTGGCGATGATGGTCTGTACCCGCTTGTGGCTGGGCGGCGAAGTCAGCGAGCAGCGTGATAGGCCGTTGATCCGACGACTGATCGAACGCGTGAGGCGTTGTGCCGCATATCGTCCCCTATTGTTCTGTACTGATGGCTTGGTGTCCTACATCCGGGCCATTCGGGAGACCTTTCGCGACCCCGTGCACACGGGCACGGGTGGACGGCCCCGACTGTGTCCATGGCGCAATGTCTTGATCGCCCAAGTCGTCAAGCGCTACGAGCGGCGACGGGTGGTCGAGACCGAACGCCGCATTGTCGATGGCACGCCGGCACGCGTTGAGACGCTCAGGCGGCGCTCGCAAGGTGAGGGGGTCATCACCACGGCGTATATCGAGCGGCTGAATGCGACGTTCCGTGAGCGTTTGGCGTCGCTGACGCGCCGAGGCCGGGCGCTCGCGCGCCGCACGCTGACCTTGCAGCAGGGCATGTATTTGATTGGGACGGTCTATAACTTCTGCACACCGCACGCGAGTCTGGCCCAGGCCGGTGGCAAGACCACACCGGCCATGGCTGCTGGCATCACCGATCATTGCTGGAGTGTCCGAGAACTGTTGTCGTATCACGTACCGCCGCTTCCTTGGACACCACCCAAGCAACGTGGGCGTCCCTCGCATGCGCTCAAACGCCTTATTGAGCGGTGGTGCGGAGACCACGGTTAGCTGTGGAGCTACCTC
>NZ_DATEXC010000061.1:0-29115 GCF_035257265.1 Glutamicibacter sp. | reverse complement strand
TTTTGATATTTTTCATGCTTGCATGCTTTATAGAAAAATTGCATCACAAATCAACTAAGGGATTGACCAAAAGTTTGCATGGGTTCCCCTTGTCCCGATAAATGCTAAAGTGCACACCTGAAAGAGCGGTCAAGGGTAGGCATAGCCTATCGCGTAGCGACGCGCAGCGCCCTTACGGGGTCTTTCAGGCGTGCAACAATCGGGCATCGGGGCAAGAGAACAGCATTTAGCAAGTGACAGTTAAAAGATGAACCCGACCGCATAGGAAGGCAGTCGGGTTCAATATGCTTCCAAGGAAAGGAAGTAAAAATATTATCTCATGAAGAGCTTATGGGTGACGTTCCATGTATTCGCTGACAGCTAGAGTTACCAGATCTTGAAGCTTGATGTCTTTGGCTGCTGCGTAGAGCTTGATTTCTGTTTTTAACTCTTCGGATACACGCACATTTAGAGGTTTAGTGACGGTTTCATCGGTTACCGGACTCCTAAAGCTCTCGCTGACTGAGGCCGGCTTCTGGGAGGCCGATCCTGCTGGTTTCATCTTGTCCTTTAAGCTGCTCATGACAGCGCCTCCTTGAGTTCCTTGACAACGTCTTCGTATCCCAGGAAGTCAGTTGGAGCTTCTCCTGGAATTGTTTTGAATGCTTGTTTGTGTTTGATCCTGGTTGCAAATAGAGCAAGGTCACTGTCTGCGATGTACTCTAAGCTTTCGCGTAGCGCGACAGTTTGTTCGTTAACCTTGGTAAGAAGTGCAATTCTGGCGGTGTCCAGTGGAAGAGCATCGTTTGTGGCAATTAATCGCTTTAAATCCATGATGGCTGCTTCGGTTGGCATAATAACCACATCTGCAATTTTGATCACCGCGTCAATTGTTGCGGGGTCTCCTGGGGGAGTGTCAATGACAATGTAGTCGCTAGTGCTTTGGCCGGCTATTCGCTTGAGCTTGGCCAGGTTCACGATTTTCACTGGAAATGGCAAGGGATTTTCGGATTCCGCAGCATCCTCAGCCCATTCGGTAGCTGAGCCCTGCATGTCGGTGTCCCACAGTTCGACGGTGTGACCGTCAGCGACTAGTGCGCATGCAATGTAAATTGCGCTGGTAGTTTTCCCGACTCCACCTTTGGTTTGTACAAGTGCGATAGTTGTTGTCATCCGGACCTCCTATCTTCTGCACCCAAAATGTTTTGCATGCAACTGATTTTGCATGCAATTTAGCTTGCATGCTTTGTATTTATATCTGATTATACTAGCTTGCATGATTGCATGCAAGCTAGTTCGCGTGCAAAGTACCTCCGTTCCCTTTTGCCGATATTTCCTAGTCATGTGCCAGGTCAAGTGTTTTGAATTTGTCCGCCTGTAGATACTTCCGGCGGTAAATTCCATTCCTTTTGGGTTAATGGCGGTCTTTGTAGGCTTTGCTAACTGCTCGGCAGAGGGCTGCGCCTCGGCTGGCGGCGGTGCGTAGCATTGGGCGTTGGGCGGCTTGTTTGGTTTGGCGTTCGGCGGCGGCTCGGGCGGCTGCGCGGGCGTGGTTGCTGGCTTTTTGGGCTTGTTGGGAGCGGCTGGTCATGATTTCGCCTGTGGCGGTACGCCATAGGTTCATGCGGTGCATAATGGCTGCTCGAAGGATTTGGCAGTAGTCGATGTAGGACTGAGTGTCAGGGTTGTGCTGGGGGAGTGCTCCCCAGGATTCTTTGCCGTGAAGTCCTGGTGTGGTGCGCCATTCCAGGGCATGTTTGATGTCGTTGATGGTCCAACCCGCTACGAAAAACGGTTTCATGATGTGGAAAATGTTTTTCTTTGAAAAACGTCGGAAGTCAGGGAAAAGCCGTGAGATTTCAGCGGAAGCCGATAATCCCTGTGGTCTCGAGCTGATCGTCCGGGAAACTGGCCACAGCTCTACTGGTCGCTGTTCGTGGTCGTTAGTTTGCGCGGCGGAGCCGTGCCCTAATGGTTTTTCAGTGCCGCGTAGCGGCTCATTTTGGATCTTTTCCTCGCGTGCGCGCGTGTAGGAACTTACTACGTAAGTTGTTAACCCCCCTACGGGGAGGGGTTCTAAGTTATTTCCACAGGCTGTGTGGCTAGGAGATTCCTGAGCTGGTCGGTGGGTGGTGGTGGTGTCTTGCGCATCTTGGGGTCGCAAACCAAGCCCGATAGGTCGGCAGATGACGTAGACGGGTGCTTCGTTGGTGGCTGGTTGGCCGGCTTTGGCTGCGTATTCGGCGCTGCGGCCGGAGGCGACGATGCCGATGATGCCCCAGGAGCGGAGGTCGTAGAGGACGTTGCCGACGGTGGCGCGGGAGACGCGTGCTTTTTCGGCCATGGTGTTCCAGGTGATGCGTGCTGTCATGGTGTCGTGGTCGGTGTAGCGAAGGAGGACCCAGAGGACGGCTAACGTGTTGCGGATGCGGTCGGAGCGTTTGGCGAGGAGGTCGTCGATTGTGCGTGTGGCGCGCCAGGCTTGGGCGGTGTGGTCAACTTTTTTGCTGCCGGTGGGGATGGCCCAGTTGATGGCTCGGTCAGAGGTTTCTTGGGCGCGGGAGACGCGGCGGATGTGGACCGGGGTGGGGGTCTGTTCGTGTTTGGTGGCGAACGCTTCTTTTGAGGCGTTGAACTGGGTTTTCCCCTTGGCCGTGAAGTGCTCGGGGGTGTCTGCGCGCACGAAGGATTTGTGCCCTTTGGTGACGTGTTTTTGGATAGCTTTGACGCGTCCGTTGCACGGTCGGGTGTCCCAGTGGGGGGTTTTTGTGTTCTGAATCGCGTAGTTTTGGCGTGTTTCAGTGGGTTGGGTTGTTGCGTGGGCGCGTTCAGGCGCTACTATAGACATACAACGTCTTTCCTGTTTCAGGGTAAAGAAGAGGGAGCGTCCGGTGTGGTAGCCGGAAGCTAACTGGTAAATCACGATCTGGGAACTTTGGCGAGAACGTCAGATCGGATTCAGAATCTTAGGCCCGCGCGATGCGCGGGCTTTTCTGTTTAAGGCTTATCGATAGGTAACTGACCTTTCGAATCATCGCGAGGAAGCCAAGTTGGAAGTCCTCGGTCGTCAAGTTCTAGGTTTTCTACCATGAGGTCAAATAGCGCGGCACCCGACATTCCTGCTTTGGACGCTAGTTCGGCGAAATAGTCTTTATTTCCCCGCTCAACTTTCCAACCCATAGCGATGGGATCTTGCAAAGACCCTCGGGGGCGACGTGGTGAACTCATACACCCACACTATTCGATAGCGACACCATTAAGATCGGTGCGACACGAATAAATAATTTAAAAATTAACCATGCCAGCATCTAACAATCGGCTGATGGCATGGCATCCATTCAACTTAGGTTTCTCGCGCACACTCCGGCACATTGTTCTGCCCTCCTCTTCGATGTTTCGAATTGCTTGGAGTAGCTTTATCTGTATGGCAGGGTGGGAAGTTTCGAGGCATCCCGAATGGGACATGATGTACGCCGCCGGCTTGACCGTGCGCGAAATATCGGATCTATGCCATTGGCACTGTGCCACCATCCACCGTCATTTCCAGATACGAGAACGATACGCACCAGGTACTCGTGCCAAGCATGAGACAGCTCTGGCTGCTAGGGGAGTGGACCGCCCTACGGTCAGTTGGCGAAAGCTACTGGCTGAAGTTCTAGCTTTTCAAACTATTCATGGCCGACTTCCACATCATGATGGAGACGACACAGAGCGGCGGTTGCACCGGTGGGTCCTGGATCAGGGCCGCGCGTACCGTAACAGTGAGATGTCAGCATCAAAAATCATCCTGTTAGATGGCCTGATCGGCTGGAGTATTGATACTCGACAACAGGAACGAGATGAGGTTTGGCGTACAAAACTCGCCTCGCTGATCGAATTCACGGCCACCTATGAACGAACCCCACGCTATCAAAACCATTCCTCAGAGACCGAGCGCGTTCTTGGTGTCTGGCTACATGTGCAGCACCAAAAGCGGGCTGAGGGCACGCTGTTGCCATGGCGGCTGAAAATAATGGATGAGGCATTCATTCACTGGCAAAGCCGCATGTGACCGCTTCATGGTTTCATTCCATCGGAAAAATTACTGAGATGATCTCGGATCTCGATTTCACTCAGGGTTCCGCTTCAAAAGTCCTTGAAGCACCAGTGCAATCATTTCAAGACTGCATCCGCGAAAAGGCGAAGTAAACTGCCCTGTTAAATTCCTAAGGGCCCGGACAATGATTTGGTGGTCCGGGCCCTCAGGCGTTTAGTGTTCGTGTTCTTCTTCCTTAGACTGATGCTTCGTCCATCAGATGCTCCTCGGTGAAGGTGTTTAAGTTGCCCGAATTGACCATTAGTCCCATCATGTCGAACACAACTGTCGCTGCGGCCAATGAAGTGATGTCTGCATGGTCGTAAGCAGGAGCTACTTCCACGACGTCTGCGCCGACAATATTGATGCCATTGAGTCCGCGCAGCAGACGTAAAAGCTCACGTGAGTGCAGGCCACCCATTTCAGGGGTTCCTGTACCTGGAGCGAAAGCGGGGTCTAGGACATCGATGTCTACCGAGAGGTATACCGGTGTGTCACCCAGGCGTTCGCGCACCCTGGCGATCGATGCTGGAACGCCGATCTCGTCAATGTCAGTGGAACGGATTATTTGAAAACCGAACTCGTGATCACGCAGGAAGTCGTCCTGATCGTATACCGGTCCGCGGATGCCCACGTGCATCGATTTGTCCTCGATCAGTAGTCCTTCTTCGAAGGCACGGCGAAACATGGTCCCGTGGGTGATCGGCTCGTCGAAGTAGGTGTCCCAGGTATCTAGGTGGGCGTCAAAGTGCAGCAAGGCGACTGGTCCGTGGATTTTGTTCACTGCCCGGAGCATCGGAAGTGCAATGGTGTGGTCCCCTCCGACAGCGATGACGCGCTTGTCTTTGGACAGCAGTGGTAAGGCCTGTTCTTCGATCTGTTCTACTGCTTTGCCAATATCGTATGGGGTGCAGGCAATATCTCCGGCGTCGACGACCTGGACCTTTTCCACTGGTGTTACGTCGAGTTCGACGTGGTAGCCCGGGCGCAGCAGGCGTGATGCTTCGCGAACCGCAGCCGGTCCAAAGCGCGCGCCTGGGCGAAATGAAGTGCCTCCGTCGAAGGGGACGCCGAGCACAGCAATGTCGTAGTCAGGGACCGCATCAATTTGCGGTAACCGGGCGAAGGTTCCGAGTCCGGCAAACCGGGGGACTTTGGTCGCTTCCACTGGTCCAATAGGCTGGTGATTGCTCATATGAGGTTACCTTCTGCTTTCTTTTCTTCGGGCATGTTGGATTTATTGGTGGGTTCGTTGCCGGAAATATCAGCCAGGGAGCGGTTGGCGGTTTCAGGGGCCAGGATGAAAGTGGCGACTAAACCGACTAAGGAAATGACAGCGCCGATGAGTAGCGCGCCAGAGGCTCCGAAACTGATGATCGCTACCGGCATCAGATAGGTGCTGGCAGCAGAACCTACGCGGCTGATCGCGGTGCCGAAGCCGACTGCTGTAGCCCGGATCTCGGTGGGGAAAAGTTCATTGGGGTAAACGACTTCAAGGAAGCTGGATGCACCAGAGGCCAGGGCGAAGATCGCTAGTGCGGTGAACAGTGTCTTAGGACCGACGCCTGGGATGAATGCCGGGGCGGCCAGCGCCACCACGATAATTCCAAAAGTCCACAGCAGTAGCTTGCGCCGGCCGATACGCTCCACCAGCCATAAGCCAGGAATCCCTCCAATGACAAAGAGCATGGAAATGATCAGCGAGCCTCCGTAAAGATTTGCATCTCCGTCGAGACCGAAGGACGAAAGCAGTTCAGGGGCAAAAGTGTAGACAGCGAAAAGCGGGATCACCTGCGCGGTCCAGAAAATAGAGACAAAGAGGGTGCGACGCCAGAATTTCTTGTTGAAGATATCGGCGAACTTCGCAGCGCGCTTGCCCTCATTCTCATCCTCACCGAGGGAAGCGACGTCATAGTCGTTTCCATAGACTTTCTTGATCACCGCACGTGCCTCCTCGACCCTTCCGCGGGATAACAACCAGCGAGGAGATTCAGGGGTCCCTAAGCGGAAGAGCAAGGTGATGATCGCAAAGATCGCAGGGCTAGCTAGCATCCAACGCCAAGCGTCTTCGCCCATATCGCGCATCGCGAAGCCGACGGCAAAGGCCGCGGCCGCCCCTATCGCCCAAACTACGAAAGTGGCTCCCAAGAGCCGTCCACGGTGTTTGCGGGGGAGAAACTCAGCCAGCAACGAGGTGGCGATGGGGTAGTCGGCGCCGATTGCCACACCCAACAAGAAGCGCCAGATAACCAATTGCCAGATGTCGGTGGAGAAAGCACTGAGGATCGAAAATGCGGCCAGTGCGAGCAAGTCTAGGATGTACATTGTATGGCGGCCGACCTTATCGGTGACCCACCCAAACACCCCGCCACCGAAGAAGATCCCCACGAGGCTAGCGGCTCCGACCATTCCTACTTCACTGATGCTTAGATCCAGGGCAGGGACCATCGTGATCAAAGCAATCCCGATAATGGATAGCGCGTAGCCGTCAATGAAGGGACCTCCCGAGGAGAAGACGGTGAGCTTTTTGTGGAACCTTGTTAGTGGTGCATCGTCAATGAGTTGAACAGGAGTTCTCACTGCTGAGCCTTCTCTCTGGAGGTCCTGTAATACAGGACTGAATTGCTGAGTAGTTCCATCATTGGTGATTGGGATCACGTGATCAATAAACTTTCGTCGATGATAGCTGTTTATGTCTAGACATTTGTATGAGGAACAGCGTTGAATGGCTTGAGATCAGCGGACGGTTCGTCAATCGGCAAGAGCACGAAAGGGCATATAGAACATGGCTATAAATATTGCCGAATTGCTATCGGAACCCCAGCTAGGTCTTAGCTTGTTAGCTGGCTGGGAAGGGATCGATCGAACCGTCGCTTGGTCTCATACCTCCGATTTACCCAATGTCTGGGAATGGGTTTCTCCAGGTGTGCTATTGATGACTAACGGACTCTCAATCCCTGCCGATCCAGGTTTGCAGGTTAAATTGGCACAATCGCTGGTACAAGCAGGTGCAGTGGCTCTGGCGGTGGGGGAGAAGATGCACGCCCCAGATTTCTCGCCTGAATTCTTGGACTCTTGCAACAGTCTTCCTCTTCCCCTCATCTCAGTTCCTTATCCCTTACCATTCATGGCAATTTCTCGTTCGATCGCGGAGGCGAATCTGCTGGAGGAGTCCAGGAGGATCAAGCAGACGGCAAGGATTTACGACTTATTGCGCAAAGCAACGACACCCGGCGAAACGTGGACGCAGCTCATTGAGGGGATCAGTAAGGAGGTGAAAGCGAACCTTTACGTGGTTGATAGTCGATGCCTTCACCCCTGGCAATCGGGTGATCCTTCCCTGCCTGAGGACCTTATAGCTCGTGTTCGTAGGGCGCATGCTGAGGTGTCTGCAGAAAACAAGCATTTTTTGTGGAGTGGGACGGGAAGCGAATCCATCTTGTTAATGGAGATCCCTACCCATCCTCACGCTTTACTCGTGGTGGCCCCTCAGTCCGATACCAAACCCGATGGAGTGATTCTTCTTCATGTGGCGACGATCGTGGGTTTGGGGCTCTCCCGGTCCGCGCTTTTATTGGAGAGTCTGTACCGTTCGGGTGGAGAATTTTTGGTGCAGGCCTTCGACGGACGGATCGGAACCGACGATGCCACACGTCGTCTAGAGGAATACGGAATCCCTTCCGGCCCTATGCGCGTGGTGACAGTTCCGGATAAGGCTGAGTCGGACCTGCCAGAAGTGCATAGGGCTCTGTGGAGACATGAAGTCAATAGCATTTGCATGATCGGTGAAGGGAAGCTCCACCTGCTGATTTCTGAGCAATGCACCACTACTTTGCTTTTGCATGTCTTAGACGAAAAACTGCCGATAGGAATAAGTTCTACGGTAGAAAGCTCCGAGATTCAGCGAGGTGTACGTGAATCACTTTGGGCGCTCGGGCAGGCGATTTCTAGGGACGTAAGGTACATGACCTATTCGGCGGAGGATGCCTGGTTCGGCCTGACCAACTATAAAGACGGCGAAGTGTTAGTCCAACGCATACTGGGTGCGCTGATTGAACACGATTTGACCCACCAGACTGAATTTCTCACTACGCTGAAGGCCTATTTACAAAACCAACGTTCACCGCAAAAGGTCGCTTCTTTGCTCTTTGTCCATCGTCAGACGGTGATTTATCGCGTGCGGAAGATCAGCGAACTCACCGGGCTGGATTTGGCCGAATCCTCATCCGTCGCTCAGCTCTGGATGGCCGTCCAAGTCTTGGAAGCAATGGGCCTTGAAGAACGCCTAGAACGAAAATGAAAAGGCTTCGGCAAAAAGTCGTCACGGGATCATTTCTGTAAATTCAGACTTAACAGGCTGATTCAGAACCAGGCTGTCTACTTGCAGAGCCCAATAGTTGGCTAGCGCTAAGTCTCGAAGGTGCCCTCAGGTTTCCGTACAATTCCATCCGTCGGTTTGCTTCGTTAATGGGGTGACGCACGTAGGCTATCCAGACTCGATCAACCGCGGTTATGCGAGTGGTGGCCTGAACTCTAGAGGGATCACTTTGGGGATTAGGCCTAAACCATTTCAGCGAATGAAGACCCTGACTTACCACTCAAGACCCGAATAACTTCGTTCAGCACGTCCAGCATCAAGGCTAGGATGCACTGGGAAAAATTCCTTGCCGAGGTCAGCGAAATGCAATCGAAAACTGCGCGCTCCTGCTTTTAATGTGGAGTATAGGCCGAGAAGCTCCCGCGTTCCACACTTTCAATTCCTTCGTGTAAGCCCTCCAGAATTGAAGATATTGCTCCATGAAACCTGGTATGTCTCGATAATTAGAGCGCGTGGGTCTATGGTGATCATACTGAAAATTCGGAGAGCAGGTCATGGGAATGGCATATTTCAAGAAGCTCTGGGCGTCCCCTCACGGTTCGCCATCTGAGGGCAATGAGTCACGTGTTGAAGTTCATTCCTACGAACAGGATTATGCTCCAGACATCACGGAATTATGGACAGACTTGATGGGTCGAATGGCGATCCGAGGCCTCCAGGTTCTATTCATTGGTCTAGTAGTCGTATGCGTAATGCTTGGATTGCTCCGGGTGACAACAATAGTCATCCCTATTTTGATCGCTACAATTTTGGCTTGTGCTCTCTGGCCGATCGTGACAAGACTTCGTCGACACTTATCAGCACTGCTTACTGCCTGGACCGTCTTTCTCGGCGCCCTGATCATTCTGGGCGGAATTGGAACAGGCCTTGTGTATTCCGTCATCAATCAATGGGACGAATTGGTGGGGCAAGCCCAAAAAGGATTCGCGCAGTTGAGCGGTGCAGGTCAGCAGCTTGTTGAAAGGCTTCCATTTGGGATAAGCCAACAGGATCTCGAGAGCGCAGGTCAATCGGTAAGCAAAATGGTATCCAGTTCACAACTAGGTTCCAACGCTATCCACACCTTAGGGGCTGCCGGTGAAACTTTGACCGGCACCATCTTGATACTGGTGGTCCTCTTCTTCTTTCTCAAGGATGGCGACCGAATTTGGGCTTTCATTATTTCTTGGATTCCGACAAGGTACCGAAATAAGTGGATTGCCTCGGGCGAACAAGCTCTACACACATTTGGTGGATACATTCGTGGGACGGCAATCGTAGCCGCTGTCGATACGGTCGGCATTGTCGCGGTACTCCTGATCTTACGTATACCCCTTGCTTTGCCTTTGGGCGTGCTTGTCTTTTTTGGATCCTTCATTCCCATCGTGGGCGCTACAGTGGTCGGAGCTCTGGCTGTACTGGTGGCTTTGGTAACTAACGGTCCAGTGAGCGCGCTCATCGTGCTCGCCGCCGTGATCGTTGTGAACCAATTGGAAGGTCATTTTCTTCAACCAGTCGTTATGGCTCATACTTTGAAATTGCATGCTTTAGTTGTCTTGCTGGCACTGGCTATCGGCACAGCTTTAGGGGGAATCGTAGGCGCGGTACTTGCTGTTCCTTTGACTGCGGTTGGATGGGCCATTACCAAGGTGTGGGCTGAACGTGACGGTGTCACCGCGGTAGAGAAGATGCAAGATGAAATCGCAAATGCGCCAGAGGTGGAAGCATCGCCGAGCTCTACACCCGCTTCGAGCGAGGACCAATAACGTTGACGGAGACGGGTGGTTTTGACGGCGAACCGTCATCACCTCGCATTTTCCTGCGCACGTGGACGAATCAAAAAAGCTCTCGTACGTGGTGTCGTTAGGGGGCGGGACAGCAAATGAACAGCTGTCCAGTGCTGTCACGCGCTGAGAGAACTGAACACATACTAGAAATTTGCACCAATGCTGCCCCGTGCCAGAATCAGAGTCGACATGCGGGACACCTTGGGAAGCCAACGGACTCAGGACGGCACGGCCCTAGCCCAGCACATTAGCTTCAATAGCCTCAATAGCCTCAATAGCCTCAATGATGTCTAGATCATCGGGCGCCGCCCGAGAGCCGAAGCGCACTGTTTCGCAGGAACGGGGTCAGAGGAGGATCGGTACGGAAATTCACGTTTAGGGTGTGTCGATGCTGATGCTGATGCTGCTTTGGTGTTGGGTGGACACCGCCAGGAGGTCGACTGCGCATTTCTCAGGAGCGTAGTGGTTCGGCTGCCCTGCGTTGTCCGCGTTCAACGGCCCGGTAGATGGTGAATAGGCTGATGGAGAAAAGCTCGATCATCTCGGTCATGGTGTGTTTGCCTGCGTCGCGCAGTTCGATGATGTGGGCTTAATGCTTCACGCTGAGTTTTGGCTGCTTTCCCGGAGCCGGCCCTTGGCCTTGCCGACTTCCATGCCTTCGCGGGTGGGCATGCTGATCAGGTCGGCTTCGGACACGGCGATCATCGCCAAGAGATTGAACAGCAGTTTGCCCAGGGGTCGACGGGGCATGGACCGAACCACCGATGTTGAGTTTGATTTCCGTCTGGCGAGGTCCTCGGCAATCGTGTGGGCGCCTCGGACGGACCTGGCCAGACGGTCAAGCTTGGTCACGACGAAAGTATCTCGGGCTCGGTAAGCGGCGAGGGCTTCGCGAAGTCCCGTGAGATTCTTGTTTTTGCCGGTAAAATCAAAGTTAACATAGACGCGGTCAGGTTCAACACCAAGAGCCGCAAGGGCATCACGCTGCGCGGTGAGGTCTTTCTCTTCGGTGGACACGCAGGCATATCCGACCAAGAGTTTAGACATGCAGTTCAGTGTGTCGCAAAAGGCCCGTTACCGGACAGTTCACCGTACACCCTATACGGACACTTCATAGGTCACCATTGGCAAAGCAGCAGATCAGCAGCCGGCGTGTCCGGTTGAGGACGGGCTTACGGGACGGCGAGGATTGCTGGATGATCCACGACTGACTGGATAGATTGGGTCGATGGCTGCAGAAAATATGATGGTATCTCTCGTGGATCCGCGCTATGTCAGCGTAGAAGTTCTCACTCCGGTGTACCGCGTGGATTTCTGGAATAAGAACCGTGACACTAGCGAACACAGGCTCGAGAATGCAGCGTGCGTTGACGATGTCCGGTCGTGGGCTGAAACCAACAGGAATAGCCGGCAGGCAGTGATCTGGGTCGAGTACAACTATGAGAGGGATCGGCATGTGCCGGCTACACGGGGTGGAACCAATCGATGTGGATCAGGTGCCCTAGATTTGCATACTGATCCTCCACCGCACCCGATTCGAATTGTTCTTCAACCACTGAGAGAATGGGGAGGGATTATCAGCTCATGAGGAGGCGTCATGGCCAGCGGTTTTAAGATCAACAAGTCAGAGATCAACAAGATGATGAAGGGCATCCAGCGTGAGTTTGATAAGTACCCAATCAACGTTCCGGTGAATGCGGAAAGTCCCGGCCTCCAGGTGGCTGGCCCCACGTACAACGGCCCGGTCATCAACGTTCAAGGTGACCACGCACAGATTGCCTGGGACAACCAGACTGTAAATCAGACGAACACGGTTGCTTCTGGAAACATCACGGCTGGCTTCGAACCACTCAGTCAGGCTGTCGTAAGCATACTCAAGGAAATCCGTTCCTCTGGCCTTGAAATCAGCGACATCGAAGAAGTGGAGAAGGCTGGAAGCGAGATCCTAACGGAGGTCGTCAAGGACGAACCGGATCAGGGAATCATCAAGCGGTCCGTTACATACGTCAAAGGCCTACTTGCCCCCTTACTCACCCGCGCCGCGGAGGGTGCTGTCGAAGGCGCCGGTGAGGGTGCCTTCGATTGGGCATCAGCAGCCGTTGAAGCGCTGGGGACAGGCATGGCCGCTGCCTTCCAAGGCTAGAGACTTCCATACTGCCGTTTTGGAGCCCTGCAGATCGCCAATAGATGTCGCAGGTGACGTTTAGAATCTGTTCATGACTAACTACATCTATGCCACTTCGGGAAAAGCAGTCGGTTTCATAAGAGGTCGATTTGTTCATGCACTCACAGGAAAGGCCATTGGCCAACTCAACGGAACCCATGTGCACCGCCTTAGTGGTCAGTACGTCGGAGAGCTCTACAAGGACCAAGTGGTGGACAAACATCAGGGCAGCTTCGGTAACATCGGCAATCCCGGGAACCCCGGGAATCCCGGGAATCCTGGCAACCCTGGGAATCCCGGAAACCGGGGTAACCAGGGTTGTCCCTACCCGGATGTATTCGACAAACTCCTTTAGCCGTTAGACAACGGGGCATTCGCCATTGCATCCACCTCCTCCGGCGGTCCAGGCTAGAGGTCCGGAGTGTCTGGACGGAGCCCATTATGGCACGTAAAATTCTCGAGGCTCACTGGCTTGAACCGAGAGCGACCCGCCCGGTCCGTTGCCCCCGACCGTATGCGCGTATGGCTCACCGGATCCGTGATTCCTGCCTGCGCAGGCGCATTCACATAGCCATGCATTCTCAGGCTTGCCGCGGTCCCAACACTGCTCGACGCACTTGTCTACGCCACCGTGCTGGATGACCTTGACCCGCCCGTAGCGCTCAGCCAGCCCGAGAATGACCGCTTTCGTGTGAGACCGCGACACGGACCATACCCCACCGTTGTACTCCACCTGGCCCCTGCGTGATGCGTTGAACATTTCACCCAGGATCGAATAGCCAGCGCCCTTGCCCTCATACGGCAGATGTCGAATCTCGGACCGTCTAGTAGGGCGGATGACCACCGTTACATCGCTCATGGGTAGATAGTAAGGCGTGATCCTTTCAGGCAGCGAATCGTCTGACTTGGGGTTCCTAATAAGGGAGGGATTCCGTTCAGAACAATAGCGTTCTGGCCAGGATTGAAACTCTTAGCGAAAATTTCCTCACCGCTCGTCAGGCTCCGACTTCCTCCGGCCACATACCGGTCTTTTCGAATTGATGTATGCGGTGCGCACGCTAGATGTCGATGATCTTCTGCCCGTCGAGGTAGAGCATGTCCCCGCATTCGCTTTGCGTTCCCTGCCGAGGCCCATTGTGGCGCCAATGGATGTGCGGTCTCATTTCCTGGGTCGTCTGCATGAGGTGTTTGCGTCGGGCAATGCTGCAGGTGGTCCTCAAGCTCCCCATGCGCCTGCCAGTGGCTATTCGGTGGGTGCGGGCAATGCGTCGTAATCCTCGATGGCAGGCTGGACAGGCAAAGACCCGTCGGCCGACACGTCTATCGCCCCGGCCTCCTCGAGCAATGTCTTGATGCGAAGCGTTGACTTGCTTATGAGCAGGTCAACGCTGCCTCTTCGGGACAGGCTAACCCGGATGAGTTCACGGCACACGCGGTCTGCAACCCTGAAGATGTTCCCAGCGAAGGGTGATCCTTCCAGCACGTAGTCCATTTCTGGATCCAGGGTGTCGTGGACAATCCGATTTCTCGTCTCAACGAAATTCCAGAACCAGTGCTCGAAGGCTGGAACGTTCCGAATGCGGCCCCGCTGGTCAGTGCGTTCGTACTGGGAATCTTCACATTCCCAAAGCAATTCATCGACACCAGGACGGAGCGCGGCCTCGGCGTAGAGGGTCCCAAGCACTTTCACGCCCTTCTCACTGTTGCTGCTTCCTGACAATGCTTCCAGCGATGTCTTCAGTTGGACCAGGACGTCGGTCATCGTGTGGAGCGGCGAGTTTTCCCATGCCCTGGAATACCAGTGGATGGCCGCGTGGATTTCCCGCTCAGTCCGGTTGGCTTCAGATTCCTCTGAAGATGTCGCGGCCATAGCGTTGCTGAACGCCGCCTCGAGAAGGGGTCCGTCCAGCGTCATGGTGGGAGTCGAAATCAGTCCTTCTGGGGCTGGGAACTTCATATGTCCAGTAGCCCCGCCGACCTTTTGGTTACTGATGGGCCCGCCGCGCAGCAAGTACGCGTCCCCGTGGACGGCAGTCGCCGGAGTCACAGAAATGATGGCGGTTTCGGCTGTCGCCAGCTCCACAAGACTTGACTCCCACGGAATTCGGTACCGCTCATCCGCGTTCGCATTCAGAACTGCAAAAGACACGGCCGAGTGAAAGGCATCGACCTCAATTCGTCGTGCTTCTTCGTTGGCCCAGTCCGGGCCAGTTCGGGTGGCAACCACGGCCGTTTGGATGGCCTTCCCCTTAGGGTCCAGATGCCTCTCCATAATCCGGATGAGGGCTACTGTTCGGGGGTTGTCTTGCCGGCGAAGACGCTTTACTTCGACCTGTTTCAATGTCCAGGCGCCGCAGACGACGGTCTCGGATATTCGGAGATAGGGGAAAAGATAGTTCTCAGGAGTCAGGGCCATGGAGACATCCTCTCCCGGGAAACAGACCGATCAAACTCGCCACGCGCCGTTGCCGGCCGGATTTGCGCCCGCAGGAGGTTCCGTAAATGAGAACCGAAGCGATCATTGACGTTGTCGCGTTGATCCTTGATCTTCATAGAGAATGGCACCATGAATGATGGATTCTATTTCGATCTTGTGGATTACTCTGACGTCGTCAATAACACCGCAGGGATGTATATAGTCGTATGCCACCTGTGGGAGATCACGGACAACAAGCCGGAGGTGAAAGATTCCATCATTCTCGATGAAGCAGCAACACGCGTGCACGCCTTGGGAATGGAAACAACTTTTATCGGTCTCCCTGGGTGGCAGGGAAGATTGAATAATCCGGGAGTGTCTCTTGCTTGGTTTTTCAACAACGGCTTCTATGTATTCGAAATAGATGACGACATGATGCCGTCCTGACAGGTAACCGTTCTGTTTTCCCTGCCCCGACGTTTGTGTTCCAGTCAAGGTTCCCGGTCTTGGACGGGGCTGTCATGTCTTAGCGCTAGCCAGACTCGAAAATCCGGAACCAGAGAACTAGGCTATGCCCATGCCCCATATCCCTGCGCAAAGACCCTCAAAGCTAGCCACCCCAATGCTCATATTGGCCCTGCTGGCGGGAGCCGTCATGGGCGCCCTCGGCGGCGGGCTTCTTGTACTGCCCGACCTCATCGCAAGCGCTGGCGACCCGGACATCATCGAAACTTCTCTCGACACTCAGGCTTACAACGGATGGGGAGGTCCAACGGGCTATTTCCTCATACCCGTCCTTTACGGCATCCTTTGTGGAATGTTCCTTGCCCTAATTGCTGCCACTGGTTCGTTCATTGGCCTGGTCCTCCAAGATAAGAAGCAACCAGCGCGATCGGGGAATGACCAAGCGGTAGCCGCTGGAGCAGGAGCAGCCGTTGCAGGAGTCCTGCTGGCCCTATTCGTGATCTGGATCATCGGGGAAAGGCTAACATCCGTCTTTGTCATCGGTCCTGTCTTGATGGCGCTGTGCTTCATCATTGCGCAACTGGCCTTAATTGGCATACTGCGCTTTATCGACAAACGCGATCCAGCGCTCCGAGAAGCAATCTAGCAGCTGATATTGCAAAACCCTGTCCCGTAGCGCGTTCCTCCCACGGGATTATCCTGGCCGGTGACCACCAGATGCCCCGCTACGGCACTACTCCGCGTTCTGCGTCAGCGCTTTGGGCCAAGTCAGCACGCAACGATAGGGTTCTTCTTGTGAGACTGGTGGCTACCAAATCGCCGCCAACCATCAGGAGAGAAGCGCAATGACACCCCCAACAGAGACTGAAAGTCTCAGATTCGCAGAACGCTTGCCCGGTTGGCAGCGTTGGAGCGGTTCCCTAATCTTTGCAAGCCTTGCGGTTATTATCGCCGTGGTTGCTGTCATCGAATCGCTTTGGGGATTCTATTTAGTCGCTGTTGCACTGATCTTTGCCGCCGTGTGGTGCTGGAGGCTGGCACGGATCACGGTGGCCGTTGATGATGGAGCGGTCATTCTTACCGGTCCTGCATGGAAGCGGGTCGTGCCACAACAGGACGTGCATGAAGTTTCGGTTGCACCGGATAACGGCATGAACCTTGGCTTGGTGAACTGGCCCGTCACGACGCATGAACACGGCTCCCTCACGAGACTAAACATGGGCGGATCAGCCGCCGTGACCTTCTCGGATTCAAATGGCCACCGCTACCAGTGCGTATTGGCCAACCTCCAGGACGCCAAGCTAGTTGCGGAAGCGATCACTGGCTAATCCTCGCTCCACCACAGGGAACGGATCATGAAGTAGAGCGACACCGGCGTTTATTTCGAGCTGTCCCACAGAGGGTTCGGCTTACGGGCGGACAAAACCGCCATTTACTGCTGAAATTAAACCGCCAAACCAGGCTACCCGCTACGCTCTGCAACCCGAATGTTGACGACTGTGGGCAGAAGCGCAGACGGCTTTGGACACTGAGGAAATGATTCAAAATCGTTACATTTCGATTAGCAAAGTATCGGATTTTCTCACGATTTCAAGATTCTTGACAGTGTAATTTTTGTAATTCCATGTCATTCGAGTGACGTAGCAAAGCTGGCTGTCAACCACCACCTCATATGTTCCGTCGCTATCACCATCTGGACCAATCATCGTTATTTCTAAGTTGAATTCGTTTTCGTTGCCTCGTGCAACTGAGATTATTTTGTGTGTGTCTGTGGGACCGCCCCAAATGGGCAAATCGAGCGGACGAAACATAGCTAGTTCGGGCGTGGCTACTGGGATTCTCCACTCACCATCTCGGATGATAGGCGAATCGTTGGCCTCAATAATTAGAGTTTGGTGTGTATCTGCCTGGTATACGATCTCGAATTTCGACCAGTCATCGTTTCGCACTGTCCGGTAGCTCGATTCTTCGACGCGAGCTTCAACGATATAGGTTTTGAACTTAGCGTGGCCACTACCCTTGATTTCCACCGTGGCCTTAATGCCAGGGCGCTCGTCAGCTTCACGCAATAAACCAACGAGTTCGACCAGTAGTGAGAAATCAGAATCGGACATTTTGAACCCTTCAAGTATTCATGTACTAAATGATCCAAAGCGTACATGTGTAAGTCACCTAGCTGGGATCTGGACACGTAGTCTACTCATCTTCTAAAAACGGTTTCCGACGGCGCATAAGCCGGTTGCCGTAGGAAAATGACACTCATGAAAGATGAGTTCTACTTCGATCGCGTGGATTATTCGGATGTCGCAGCCGCATTGTTAGCTGCTCTGTCTTATCGGACGAAAAAGCAGGAATTTCAGACTTCCGGTTGAGAATCTCCGGTGCATGTTGGAGTGTTTTCAAACTATGCGTTTGTGCACGGATACGAATTTCCAGTAGAGGGTTCGGCTTACAGCCGCTTCTCTAGAGGAGCAGCTTGCGGAACGCGTCGAGAAGTTCTGCATGATGCCCCTCGAACGGGATAGATTGTGAGCATGATTGCAGAAAATATCAAGGTAACTCTCGTTGATCCTCGATATGTCAGTCAGGAGAATCCAGATCCCGTGTATCGGGTGGATTTCTGGGACGAAAATTGCGCCAGCTATGAGAACCGCCTTGAGAACGCAGAAAGCGTTGTCGATGTCCTCGCCTGGGCAGAAGCCAACCGCCACGGGTGCTATGCCGTGATTTGGGTCGAGTACAGCTATGAAGGTGGAATTGGCATGGCTCGGCTTCATGGGTGGGAACCAACAGGGGCGGGCTCTCCTTCTGCCACTGACCCTTATTTTCGCCAGTAATCAGGCACGGACTACAGAATACGGAGAACAACACGCGTTCCATGCCATTAAGATGGTCACTAAGCGTTCCTCTGTAGACGAATGAGGGTGGCTCCTATTGCGATTGGATTTGCGATAGATTCGACGCATCAACACCTAATGAGTTGGAGTCCACATGCTACCTGCGGCCAATGCCTGGGCCTTCGCCCTCGCCGCCTTCGCCCTCATCCTCATTCCCGGCCCGAGCGTGCTTTTTGTCATCGGCCGGTCCCTTTCCTTAGGTCGCAAGGGTGGTTTTCTCAGCGTGCTGGGGAACGCGCTCGGCGCCCTTCCTGCAGTAGCCCTGGTGTCACTTGGCGTCGGTGCCATTGTCGCCGAATCCGTAGTCGTCTTTATCGCTATCAAGTTCTTGGGAGCTGGCTATCTGGCATACCTGGGAGTGCAGGCGATCCGCCACCGCAACGATCACGTCGATACCACTACCTCGCAACGAGTTCAGCCGTCATCGTTCCGCATCATCCGAGAAGGATTCTTTGTCGGAGTATCCAACCCAAAAACCATTGTGTTCTTTGTCGCTGTGCTCCCGCAATTCGTCAGCTATGAAACCGGAACTATTCCGCTGCAGATGGCAACGCTCGGGGTGATCTTCTTTGCAATTGGAATGGCCAGTGACAGCGTGTGGGCGCTCATGGCAGGCACAGCACGAAAATGGTTCGCCCGTAACCCCAAACGCCTCTCACAAATGAGTGCCGGCGGCGGCGTGGCGATGATCGGCCTCGGAGGGGCGCTGGCGCTCACTGGTAGCAAAAGCTAGCTTGCTACCAGACGACGTGGCCCAAACGGTTCATAAGCCATTTCGGGCCTATCCGCTCAGTCTAGGCAGATACTCCGTTTCAGCGATTTGGTGATGTCGTGAGTTGTGGTGGCCTGTGGCATTCATTTATCCGTCATTCGTCCTGCAAAGCGTTCCACTGCGAACACCGAACTTTGTTGCCAGACCGCTCTGCCAAGCCCAGCCAACAGATTTATAAAAGTGCAAGCGAACTGGCCAGTCTCGCCTTTTCTTTCTCGTCAAGACACCCGCGCCAATCAATCCGATAGTCACGATTACGCCGATCAGAGCACTATGGATATCCAGTGCAGTCACCATGAAAGGAAATGACAGATTTACCCCTCGCGCAGTGTCTCAAAAACTGTAGGTGTTTGAGGCAACCTCGTTTTCAAATGGTAGCCGGGTTCGCGTGCGACGAGCCTTCCCGAATCCCCATACGAACCACAACGTAGACCGACATGGCCGTTGCTTCCGCAGAAGGAAATCGACGGATAAGCACCAAGGCATCGTGGTTGGGCCGAGATATCCTGGTTCGTCGGAGGTGCTGATCCACGGGACTAGAGGTGGGATAGGGCTCTGAGGAGCATCCCTAAAGAAATTCACGCTATAAATCTATGGGCTGTAGTCTGCGCATTGGAGGGCGCTGCAGATGGTAAGGCGGGCTACGTCGAAGGATTCAGCTATCTAAATTGTCGTCAGTGTTGCTGCCTGGTGGATGGAAACTAGTTTTCCTCCTATGCGCTGGAGAGCTCAGTCGCAGCCCTCGAAATCTGGTCGGGGCTCGTTGGTCTTGAACTCCGTTGTCGTCAAGAAATTCTTGCCGCCGATCGCCTAATACTATGACCTACAACGCAAATTCCCTGATCGGTTCATGACTCAACAACTTATCCCCCCGACAATGCGACACGCAACATCGGGCAGTTCCAGTCCCTGTCACGGTGTTTCGGCACGGGGTTCGATGCCGGGTTCACGGCAAGCATCCCAACTGGCCAGGAGGAGCAGCTTTTCCGCCGATGGGCTGTTTTCCTCCGCGGTGTAGGTGGTGATCCACAGTTTCGGTTCGCCGGGGAACTCGAACACGTCATAGTTGAGTCCGAGCTCGCCTACTACGGGGTGGCGGAAGGTCTTGTGCCCGGTTTGGTGTTCGTGGACGTGCTGGTCGGCCCAGTCCTGTCGGAAGCGGGGACTGCGGGTGGATAGTTCACCGATCAGGGCGGTCAAGTCAGGGTTCAGGGGATCGCGTCCGGCTTCCAGCCGCAACATGGCGGCGGTGTAGCAGCACGCCAGCTCCCAGTCTTCGTAGAAGTCCCGGGCCCTGGGGTCGATGAACATGAACCGTGCAAGATTGGGTTGTTCATGTTCGAAGAGCTGGTCGAACATGGCTCGGCCGAGCAAATTTGTTGCCAGGAGGTCCTGCCGGGCGTTGTAGACGATGGCCGGCATGTGCATGCCATCCAGTACCCGTTGCACCGAGGGGCGAACAACCAAAGGCGTTGCCGGTTGATGATCGTCCGGGTGGGCTCGGGACCCGGTGGTGCGGGCAAGTGCGAACAGATGTTCCCGTTCGGCGTCTGTGAGTTGGAGTGCGCGGGCCAGGGCGTTGAGCACGCTGTCCGAAGCGCTGCCGAGATTGCCGCGTTCCAGGCGTGTGTAGTAATCGGTACTGACCCCGGCCAGCACGGCGACTTCCTCGCGGCGCAGACCAGGCACCCGGCGATCTTCTCCGCCCCAGGATATTCCCGCTTGCTCGGGGGTGATCTGCGCGCGCCGCGAGATCAAGAAATCTCGTACGTCATCTTTCACACTCATACCTCCAGAATATGCTGCCATGATGCACAGAGCGAGCGCCTCGTGCCGATGCCTTGTTCATGGGTTGGCTGGTGTTGGGTTTAGTTGGCGTGGCGCACTGGGTTTTGCGTACCTGCAACCAGCCGCGGGCGGGGTCATGCAGTGACCTTCGACTGCTCCGAAATCCGGTCCTGGGTCGAGTCCCGGAAAGGGCGCAGCCGGGAGATCAAGACCAGAACTAGGGCGAGGGCGGCGAACATCCAACCACTGTAGATGGCTCCCTGCATTCCTGCTGCGGTGATGAATGTTGCACCGATGGTGCTACCGGCGAGCACGCCGAAGTTGCCGGCGGATGCGAACAGGCTGGTGACAAACTCCGGGGCGCCGGGGGCGGAAGAAACAGTCCAAACCTGGCTGACGACCTGGCCCGCCGCATGGCCGATGCCCCAGATCAGGGCGACCGGGAAAAGGGCTGCGAACGATGACGAACCGAACAGGTGCAGGACCAGATAGGCGGCGGACAGCGCCACGGGGTAGAGCAAGGCGGTGCTCAAAAGCCAGTGGTCCAGGAACTTACCGGCCGCAAGGTTGCCGATGATCCCGCCCAGGCCGAAAATGACCAGGATGATACTGATGCGCTGCCCATCGAGGCCCGAAACGCTGCCCAGGTATTCCGCGGCGAAGCCATAGACGGAAAGCATGGCCCCGAATACAGCCACCGCCTGGACCAGGGCCAGCCACAGGGCCGGTTTCTTCAGCACGCTGACGGTGTCTCCCAGGCTGGCGCGCTGGCGGGACTCCGAACGTGGCACCACGAGCCACACGCCCAGGGCGGCCAGAATGTTGGCGATCCCGGCGAGGTGGAATGCCGACTCATAGGACAGCGTTGCCGCGACCCAGGCCGTCAGCGGCACCCCGAGGACCATGCCCATGGTAGTGCCGACGAAGGCGATCGCGGTCGCCCGGGCGGCTTTTTCGGGCGGGAAGAGCGCGCGCACGGTCGTGAACGCGACGGAGAAGAACACCGCGTGCAGCAGCGCACCGGGGATGCGGATGGCCAGCAGCACAGCAAAGGAGGGCGCGAACGCCGAAGCCACGCTGACCAGTCCGAACACCAACAATGAGAGTGCCAAGAGCAATCGGCGGTCGAAACGCCCGACAATGAGCACGAGGAAGGGCCCGCAGACAGCCACGATCAAGGCGAAGGAGCCCAGCAGCCAGCTGGATTCCAGGATGGTGATATCGAAGCGGTTCATGATTGTCGGCAGGATGCCGACCACACCGAACTCGATCAGGTAGAGGCCGAAGAGGCCCAGCGTGATGAAAAACAGTGCCGCACTTTTGCGGGAACCACGCGAGGCGGTGGGTGAAGTCATGGCTAGGAAAGGTTCTTTCTCTCGGAGTGGTGGAAGCGGCGTCATACCCGACCCGCTCAAAAAATGCGCGACGGGCACGGGAGCACGTGGACCTCACACCATTGCACCTCAAATGTCCCCGGCCTGGGAGGACCCAACAGACCCCCTCGGATGCCCAAGCCCCAGAGCCCCGAGCAGGAACGTGAACTGGTCCAGATCCTTCCCCTGCATCCAGAGGACGCGTGTGCCGCACCAAAGAGATATTGGGTCGGGGGGACCTGCCAGACACTCCCACGCACGGGGCGCGGGAATGAATACTGGCTAGGGAGGCACCGCAGTGCCGTCCAAACCTCTTAGTGAAGGAGAATCCATGCGCACGGTGAATGCCTACGCCGCTGTTTCCGCGACCGACCCCCTGGAGCCGGCGACGATCGAGCGCCGCGAGGTCGGCCCGCACGATGTACTCATCGACATCGCCTATGCGGGCGTCTGCCATTCGGACATTCACACGGTCCGCGGCGAATGGGGCCCGATCGCTTACCCGCAGGTGGTGGGACACGAGATCGTCGGCCACGTCGCCGAAGTTGGATCCGCCGTCACCACGCACCAGGTCGGTGACCGGGTAGGCGTGGGTTGCCAGTCCGGCTCCTGCGGTGAGTGTGAGCAGTGTGCCAAGGGCGAAGAAGTCTACTGCCTCAAGGGCAACACCCAGACCTATGCGGGAGTTGATGCCGATGGCACGATCACCCAGGGCGGCTACTCGCAGGCGATCGTCGTCAACGAACGCTTCGTGCTCAAAGTCCCCGAGTCCCTCGACCTTGCCAAGGTGGCACCGCTGCTGTGTGCAGGGGTCACCCTGTTCTCTCCGCTCAAGCACTGGAAAGCCGGACCAGGCACCAAGGTCGCGATCGTGGGCATGGGAGGGCTCGGCCACGTCGGGGTGAAACTCGCCCACGCCCTTGGCGCCGAGGTGACGGTGCTCTCCCGCACCCTGGCCAAGCAAGAAGACGGGCTCAAGCTCGGCGCGGACCACTACTACGCCACGAATGAACCGGCCACCTTCGAGAAGCTTGCCGGCGAATTTGACCTGATCCTGAACACCGTCTCGGCACAACTGGACTACAACCAGTACGTAAACCTGCTCGCCGTGGACGGCACCCTGGTGATCCTCGGTGCCCCCTCAGAGCCGGTCGCCGTCGATGCGATCTCCCTCATCGCCAACCGACGCAGCATCGCTGGCTCAGCCAACGGCGGCATCCCGGTTACGCAGGAAATGCTTGACTTCTGCGCCGAGCACAACATCCTGCCCGAGACCGAGCAGATCAATGCCGCCTACATCAATGAGGCCTACGAGCGGGTGCTGTCCTCGGACGTACGCTACCGCTTTGTCATTGACGCGAAGACCTTCGCCTAAACACCGGAACGACACAAGAAACCAAGGAGCTGCCATGAAGGTATTTCTGATCGGCGCAGCCGGAGGAGTGGGACGGCGGCTCGCCGCCACCCTCGTCGCGCACGGCGACACGGCCACCGGCATGCACCGCAACCCGGAACAGCACGACGCCGTCGCCCAGTCCGGTGCGACCCCAGTCATCGGGGACATCATCGAAGACACCATCGAGGAACTCGCTGCGAAGCTCGCCGGGCACGACGCGGTGGTTTATTCGGCCGGCGCACACGGCACCGGCAAGGACCAGACCACCCTGATCGACGGCAAAGGCGTCGAAAAGGCCGCAGCCGCAGCCGCAAAGGCCGGGGCAACCAAGTTCGTGCTGGTCTCCGCGTTCGCCGACTCCGAGCGTGCCAGCGGGTACGGCGATGGATTCGAGCACTACATCAAGGTCAAGCGCGGTGCAGAAATCCACCTGACCGGCACAGGCCTGGACTGGATCATTGTCCGGCCCGGACACCTCCTCGACGGCGCCGGCGACGGACTCATCTGCGCAGGCTTGGCGCTACGCGAAGAACCCATCCGCCGCGAGAACCTCGCCCAGTTCATTCGCGAGGCACTGCACCATCCAGAGCTCACCCGCACGATCGTGGAAGTCACCGACGGGCAGACGCCCATCGCGGAGGCCCTCACCCACGTCGCACACTCCGTCGGACCCCGACGCTGATCGCACACTCCGTTGTCAGGACCGGCCGGTCCTGACAACGGAGCCATTCCGGCAACCACTTTTCACCCTCCATGGGCACGAGAACCTCAAGGAAGACCTTCGTGGAGCCGCATCGCCTGCCACATGCATACCTCACTTGACGGAAAGATCGTCGGCGACTATCTGCCCACTTCGGTGGGCATGGCAGCTCAGAGAGTACTACAGGGTTGTTCGTGGGCCCCCACCGCCACTACGCCAAGCACAAAGGGCTGGCTCAGCGGACGCAGGAGCAGCGAAGACAGCTTCACCCACCACCGCAAGCCGGATCCGAGAGAAGATACCGCACCCATCCCGAGGGCGACTACTGTTGCGGCACCGAAGGCACCCATGCACTACTTTTCCCTCGACCCCTCCGGGACGCTGGGGTGGGAACGCAACTCGACGGACTACAAGCCTCACCTAGGCGGCGACGGATTCCTTGGACCGGATGGACTAGGTGGTTTCCCGGTCCTGGCCAAGGACCAGCTCAAACGTCGCCACGGCGTTCCTGAGGTTGTGGCTGATCTTGGCCTGGACCTGTCACACTTAAACGCCCATACGGGTCATTTGCCCGCGCGGCATGCGCTGCGATGCCTTCCACCAGTCCACCCGCCCATTCCACGCCCTGGACGCCATTCCTGACGGCACCAAATGGCCCCACAACGGCGCATCATCCACTAGAAACGCCGGATGCATGCGCAGATGGATGGCCAACCCTCTCACATGCTGGCGACTCACCACAGCAGATAATGAACGACCCAAGCTCCAGCGTGACCCGACCGAACGCGAAGCCTTCAAAAGCCAAAAAGAAGCCGCGCAGCATCCAATCCTCGAACGCCAGGCACAAGACGCCGCCCGCATGAGCCATGGGGACTCTCCCTTCTAAGGTGAAAGTTCTCCCCGCCATTCGCTTGCTGTTCGATGCATCGAAGGCTCTTCGTGAACCCTCGTTACCGGACGCCTGTATCGTTGGCGCCTGATTTTTGACCACCCCAGTACTCAGTTATCGGGCGTCGGGAGAGCTTAGCGTCGGATATGAGACTTTTTCACGGGCCACCCCTAGTTGAGAATATCTATAAATTTTCTTGATGTTTCCCACGAATATGCGGATTCACTGCTGTGGCGTGTCTACCCGGCCCGCAGACTGTTTCGGCATCGTTCAGGTCGCTGATTTCCAATTGCACGGGGCGGACGGCCAGATATGCGCCGTAGATTCTTTCTCGGGTAGATCGTTGGAGCCGCATCGTTGGACCACAGGGAAATCTTGTAGGGAAATAATGAAAAATTAATTACCGGATTTCATGACGATAAATGCCGTACTCTGTCGCATACTTAGTTCAAGCAAGATCCGTAGGAGAGTACGGTCCCATACACCGCATCTAAGAGACCGTATTTTCCTTGTCTATCCGTTAGCAACGGCTTGCCTCGGCCGCGTTCAGGATCTGCGGCTCTGTCGGCTGAACGGATTGGATACTTGGGGGTTTCGACGCGTTCAGCCGACCAATCATCACATCGAGCAATTATATTGCTTCACGCCGTCACAGAATAGTGTCGCAGTTGCCTTCTAGTCGCTTCATTTTTTCTGTTTTGATTTCACAGTTTGAGCTAGCATTCGACTGGTGACATGACGACCAAATTCGCTGAGTATAACTTACCGTTGACTAGATGTTTATTGGACAACACTCAATTGATCCTATCTTCGTTCTCTTTTCCGGTATAGGTTAAAAAATAGACACTGGTACGACTTCTGGATATCGTTTCGGCGCACATGCGTTGGAAGCAGATCTGAAAGGTAGTGCAGCGTGACTCATGGGGAGTACTCGGAAAGTTACGAACAAGGTGGAGAACAGAAAAATGCCCGGTCGAATGGTTAGATCCAAGATCGCCGAACTCGTCGCAGAACTACTTGGTTCGCGCGAAGGACTTGACCACCTCAGCGAATATGGCTGGGTGCAAGGAATGCCGGTGGTGATGGCCACGCCCAATGAGCCACTTGACGATGTCATGGGGTTGGTGTCGATCCATGGTCGTGCGGTGCTGGTCGCTATGGAAGACGTAGAAACTGAAGATTTGCGTTTTGTGCATGTCTCAATGCCGTGCCCATTCCTGCACGTGGTCGCCGCAACGTCCTCGGGCACCACAACCGGCTCGTTCTTTGACCGTGTAAAACATGAGTCAATGGTGACATTCCGGGTTCAGTATTGGAAACACAGTGCAGTAGCGAATGCCGTTCCTATATCTGCCCCTCGATCAGTGGCAAAGCAGACGGCCTACCTGCAACATCTGAGAGTCTAGATTTTTCTTTGTTGATGCGAGCGCCCGGCAGTTTCGCCGGGCGCTCTTTTTTCTGGTGGAAGCGTGTGCGCAAGTAGAGGATCTTCTTGGCTAAGGGGAAGGGGTGTTGCCGTGGACCACGATTTCGGTGTCGGCTCGCTCGCTACTGAGTTGGTGAGCGGTGTCGTAGGCGTCATTGAGAGAAGTGAAGTTCCCTTGGAACCAGCCGTTGAGGTTGACGTCCCACGTTTGCCCGGTGGCATTGATGTCGATGGAGTTCATAGGTTCTTCCTCTGGAGTTGATGAAACCATATTAGTGATACTGCTTTGTTTCTTTGGATTCTCGGTGAGTGTGGGTGAATGTGAGAAAGCGCCCCAGGGTGTCCCCGGAACGCTTTGCTCGACCTCGCGAAAAGGTTATTCAGTTGTGTGCGCTTTGTGAGTTCGCAACTTGATAATATGCCGCGGGTATGGAGCAAAGACAGATGGTGGAGTAAATATTCAGGTAACTCGCAGAATCAAGATCGTGAGATCGCCTAGAGGGAATTTGGGGTGTGGGTCGGAGGTTCTTGACCATGGTGACAAGATGTTAGGTCTTAACACTTTGTAGGATGAGCTGTCGTACTTCGTTGACTTCCTGCGCGCGAGTTGACCAGTAGGCGGCATCTAGTCCAAAGCCCAGGGTTGCGTGGTCGGCTTGGTCCAAGAAATATTTGTGGTGGTCTTCAAGAGCGTTGAGCAGATCGGAGATTTGGGTGTTGCTGAGAGCAAGGTGAAGGTTCTTGTCCGGCATGCCAGTGAATTCCTTGGTTTTGACATATGATTTTTTTCAGGCTGTTTATCGACCCTACGCGCAATGTCTTAGTGGGTCATCAGCACTGAGGTGATTGCCAGCTTTTGGCTGCTTGTGGATCCGTGGGGATGAAGAACGCCATAGAGTACCAAACGCTTTGAAAGTTGAAGGGAGTGGCGAGGGTCAATGCTTAAGGGACAGCTCGCCGCTCCGGTGTCAAACTTTAGCAGGAACTCCGCTCCCTATAAGCCCATTTAAAGGCAAATTGACCCCCACCCGTTCGAGTGGGGGTCTTGCAGGCCAGTGGGCGGTTCAACGATCCCCATAGCGGAACACTTAGATGATGACCAATCCCCATGGCCAGCATCGGCCCACTGTTGAACCTTGTGTATAGCCTAGGTCTTCAGCGCCCAGAATAGGGATCATTTTTGAAGATTAATCTTATATTACTTAGGCAAGTATTTCCGAGGAATAGCACGCAACGAAGTGTGCTAAAAGTTGCCGAATATTGGCTATTTGGCTATTGGCACATGCCTTTAAAGGTTGTTACTGTGGAGAAACACTGCGTAGGGCGAATCTGATTCAATCCCCAAGTGGATCAGGTGGGCAGTTAGCGTGCCAGTAATCCCCCAAGTTACTTGTACGTCCCTTATTTCATTGGAACGACTACGGCCCCAACTCATTGTGAGTTGGGGCCGTCGCCATATGCACGTTCTATCTGGCTTGAAAATTAGATCTGCTAGCCGAGGCCTCAAGCGGAATTATTTTCAAAGTTAGTTGGCAGTTACGTCCTAGCGACCCGTCGCCTTCCGAATTGAGTTCCATTATTTTTGTCGCTTATTTGAGGTTGGTGATGGTTTGAGTAACTTAGAATAAATAACGGGATAAGTGACAGTTTGGGATCGTGGTATGTTTTTCTGAAATTTTGATGTCACGTAAACGGCCGTTTACGTGACATCGAACTTTTAGAAACACGCACATACGGAAAGTGTCACTTTACCCATTATTTATTCTAGATTACGGATTATGCAAACGGTCCTCTTACCGAGATATATGACAGATCCTAGAGATGGAGGGTGAGGTCTTGAAAACGCTATGGGGCAGAGCGAGGATCCGGCCACCAGTGCTCCTTGAAAAGAAGAAGATCTGCTTAGCCGCTACTGAAGAAAGTGTTAGTTGCAGAGGGTTTCAATGATATTTTTTGTCATCCTGGATGGCATAACACTTCAGGATTTCGGTGGGCGGTTTCAAGGGAACAGGTCATCGAAAGCACGACTGTATGTATTTTGGCTGGATTGGCCCAGTCTCGCTGTCTGGGGTGAATCGAATCTAAAATATCGGTGGTGCAACATAGGCTACGAATAGGTCGTTTCGCTCGATCCGGCCGTGACAAAGGATTCAGTTAATATGCCGTCAATTCCTACTCTTACCTGCCCACACTACCGACACACTTTTGTGGGTGTGAAAGTAACCCAGCACGGCCTCATCCGATGCGACAGCTGCGGTACAACTATTCGTATTTAGCTTTTAATATTTTTATAAGGTGCATTAAATAAACGCTTATTCCGAGAGCATGCAAATTTTGTATTCTCATAAACTTTCAGTCCCAAGGTGTTTTCCAAGGAGATATTTTGAGTTCGACTCAGTACAGAAGCGAGATGGAACGTAAGCGCAAACAGCGAAACGAGGCAGAAATGAAGGCAGGGGAGTACCGCTCGAAGGAGTCTCAAAAGCGAAGTGAACCGTCCCTGATTTGATGCCGCTGTCTTTCGAGAGAAAGATAGAAACCATGCCCAAGAAGTATCCTGCCGAAGTTCGTGACCGCGCCGTAGCGATGGTTGTGGACCGGCTCTCTGAATATCCTTCCGTGTATGCAGCG
>NZ_DATEXC010000060.1:0-2061 GCF_035257265.1 Glutamicibacter sp. | reverse complement strand
GGGTGCGTTTATTTTGCAACGACACCGTCGACCCTGGTTTTCTACTGGGCCCTGTTTGGTCAGCCGTTTTTTCCTCCAGAAACCAGTTTCAGGTGGGCACGAGCCGGAGGCATCTCGGCGAATTTGGCCTGGTGATTGCGTTGATACTCTTGGGTTTCATGGAACGTCCAATACGCATCGAAATCGCCATTGATCACCAGCGCTCGGAGTTTGAGAACGGCTTCGCCTCCCTCCAGTCCCCACCTGGCCCCCGTGATCTCCATACGATCTTTCACCAGATAACGGCAAGCCCCTTCGATCACCCCCGTGGCGATGGGATACCCCTGGGCCAGGTAGTCTGGATAGTTGAGGTAAGGGACGTGATTGGCCAGGTAGGTCGTGCATGGATCGATCGGTTCGCGCTGTTTTGGGCTCAATCCCTGCACGGTTGCCCAGCGACGTAAGCTTCTCACAAGGGGGCGCACCTGCCCGTGCAATAACCGCTCGATCTGTTCGGCCACCCACGGGGCGGCTTGGGGGTCATCGAGGGCAAAGCGGACTTTGGCCGCCTTCCAGAGATATTCCAGGACGTGAATGATGTCTAAAATCATGACCACGCTGCCCCCAGGGACCGGGGCCGCCTTCTTGATATAATCGATTTGCGTCGGATCGCCGTCTACCAATACGACCCATTCGGCCTGCTGCTCAGGGTCACGCCGAAGCCCTTCGGCAAAGGCGGTCTCAATCACCGTCTTCATGGGCTTTTGCAGACTGGCCCACAGCTTCTTGCCCACCGGCTTGGGAGCCAGTGGCGGGTTGCTCGGCACCAGGCGCAGGGGGGCAAACTGACGCGCCACCGTGTGTGGCGAGCGGATATGACGGTCAATATGATAGATGCCTGCCACCGTCGCCATGCGTTTGTGGTTGGACTTGTCCTGACGAGCAAAGCCGCGGGGCGCTTGCTGGGCACGCGCCTCGACCTTCTTGCGGGTCGCCTCTCGCAAGGCCGCTTTTCGCATCACCACCCCCTTGCTATCAAAGGTCAACACCTGAATCGGCTTGGCCTGGGCGTACTGCTGGAGTGCGGGTGAACAGGGCTGGGCATAAAAGGCGTCAAAGTCTTGGGCCGCGTCGTAGACGATCTGCTCGACCTGACGCTTGCCAAGGCGCACGGCGGTTTCTGTGTCAATGTCATTGGCAACCTCGTCAAAGGACATCTTGGCGGCCTTGGCCGCCACCCGCTTCTGCAACCGATGCGAGTAGCCACGGGCCGGTAGGTTCAACTGCGCATCGCGTGGAAATACGTTTGCCACCCCGCGTTGACTATACCCGGTGCGCGCCACACGAACGGCACCAAACACACTCTTATACCCGGTTTCCATGTCATCGCGTTTATGCGAGCGCACCACCCCGTCCGAGCCACACACCGCGTCGCCAACTCGTCCAGCGCCCTGGTTATCCAAATGATCTTGCAACAGCAAGCGCAGCAGTTCGCGCCCATCGGTTTCCAGATAGGCCTCGATTTCACTGTGCGTCTTGTCGCCAGCCATCTCGCTACTCAGATGGTCCGTGATCTCGATAAACTTCTCATAGGCGCTATGAAACGGCTGGTCAATCGTGACCACTTGTGCTTCCATGGTTCAGACCTCTTGTTTAGGGGGTGGAATGGATCAAGTGTTTGATCTACCCTCTGAGAGGTCTTTTTTCAAGCATATTACACTGTGATATATTGATTTTATTTAACTCTGTGTCGTTGCGAAAGAGCTACACCCACTGAAAAAAGGCCAGAACACTTTGCATTCCTGGTGTATCCGCACGCCGTGAGTCGCAAAAATCCTCCTTCCTTTTGGCTCCTGCATGCGCTATCGTGAAGGGAAGAGCCACGATGTGCAGACGGTGATCTGCTGCAGCCTACGGTCGTTGGAGGGTCGTATGACCTTTGAGGAGATCCTGAATCAAGCCCTGGCCATGCTCCAACGCCAGGGGCGGGTCTCGTATCGAGCTCTCAAGCGCCAGTTTGGCGTGGATGACGCCTATATCGAGGATCTCAAATTTGAAATCATCGAGGTGGATCACGCCGCA
>NZ_DATEXC010000059.1:0-2068 GCF_035257265.1 Glutamicibacter sp. | reverse complement strand
TAGATCTATAGCACACCACATCCCTATTACTTTACAGTAACAGGTTCAGTTTGGGCTCTTCCGATTTCGCTCGCCGCTACTTACGGAATCTCGTTGATTTCTTTTCCTCGTCCTACTCAGATGCTTCACTTCGGACAGTTCATCCTCCCAAGCGTAAGCATGGGAGTTATTGAGAGGCCTCATTCGGAAATCCTAGGATCGACGGTCGCATGCACCTACCCTAGGCTTATCGCAGCTTGCCACGTCCTTCATCACTTATCAAGCCGAGTCATCCTCCAACCGGCGTCTTTGCACCAGCACTCTTACTAGAGTTTGATTTATTTCAACTCATTCAATTTTACGGGAATTCCTATATGATCAATTTGCCACGTTTCTGTCAGTGGATCATTTGTTCTTTTGTATGACGATCATTACAAGCCATGTGCTTGCTTCATCCTTCATTTCTTCAAACCATGAAGAAATTGCATATTGATATAGTTACACAATATTTTACACAAGATTGTCCGACCTCTAATTTAAGGAGGTGATCCGGCCGCAGGTTCCCCTACGGCCACCTTGTTACGACTTCTCCCTCGTTGCTGATCTCAGGTTCGATAATGCCAATATCGCACCACCTCGCCTAAAACCAACTTCGATGAAGCGACGGGCGGTGTGTGCAAGGAGCAGGGACGTATTCACCGCGCGATAATGACACGCGATTACTAGGGATTCCATATTCATGAGGACGAGTTTCAGCCCTCAATCATAACTGTGGTAAGTTTTACGGGATTGCCTCCTCCTTTCGGAATCGGAACCTATTGTACTTACCATTGCAGCCCGCGTGTGGCCCGAGGGTTTCGGGGCATACTGACCTGCCGTAGCCCCCTCCTTCCTCCGCCTTAGCGGCGGCAGTCCTTCTAATTAGCCCCTCCACTCCGAAGAATAGAGGTAGCAACTAGAAGCAGGGGTCTCGCTCGTTACCTGACTTAACAGGACACCTCACGGCACGAGCTGGCGACGGCCATGCACCTCCTCTCAGCTTGTCTAGTAAAGTCTTCAGCTTGACCTTCACCCTGCTGTCGCCCCCGGTAAGATTCCCGGCGTTGACTCCAATTGAACCGCAGGCTTCACCCCTTGTGGTGCTCCCCCGCCAATTCCTTTAAGTTTCAGTCTTGCGACCGTACTACCCAGGCGGCAGACTTAACGGCTTCCCTGCGGCACTGGACCAGCATATAGCTAGTCCATCACCGAGTCTGCATCGTTTACAGCTGGGACTACCCGGGTATCTAATCCGGTTTGCTCCCCCAGCTTTCATCCCTCACCGTCGAGCGCATTCTGGCAAGCCGCCTTCGCCACTGGTGGTCTTCAATGGATCAACGGATTTTACCCCTACCCACTGAGTACCGCTTGCCTCTCCTGCCTCCTAGTCTTATAGTATCCTCCGCAGCCCATCTGTTAAGCAGCTGGATTTAACGGAGGACTTGTAAGGCCGGCTACGGATGCTTTAGGCCCAATAATCGTCCCGACCACTCGGGGTGCTGGTATTACCGCGGCGGCTGACACCAGACTTGCCCACCCCTTATTCTACACCATTTTTAGAGGTGTCAAAAGACTTTCTTAACGAAAGTCACTCAGAGTAACCCTGTCAAGCTTTCGCCTATTGCAGAGGTTTCGCGCCTGCTGCGCCCCATAGGGCCTGGGTCCTTATCTCAGTACCCATCTCCGGGCTCCTCCTCTCAGAGCCCGTACCGGTTATAGGTTTGGTGGGCCATTACCTCACCAACAGCCTGATCGGACGCAGTCCAATCCAAAGGCCATATAGATTTTGATCAAAAACCATTCCAGGTATCTTGATCTATCGCGGTTTAGCCTCAGTTTCCCGAGTTTATCCACGTCCTTTGGTTATGTTGACTACGTGTTACTGAGCCGTATGCCACGTATTGCTACGTTGACTCGCATGGCTTAATCTCACTCTGATAGCAGTCGGGTCCGGCAGGATCAACCGGAGTCGATCCTTAATCTATTATAAAATAGTACGGTCGGACAATCAAGTTATTGTGCATATTGTGTAACCATGTCAGATTCAATT
>NZ_DATEXC010000058.1:0-134452 GCF_035257265.1 Glutamicibacter sp. | reverse complement strand
GCGTGGAATCGGTGTTACCGATTCCACGCCACAGTTGTTGAGAGTTTCTAGAGCCTAGATATCCACGTGTGTTGGATCAAGTACGCGTCGCAAGAAGTCCTGCGTACGCGGCTGCTGCGGATTGCCGATGACTTCCGCGGCTTTGCCTTCCTCCACTACTACGCCACCGTCCATGAAGACCACACGGTCTGCTACTTCCTTGGCGAAGCTCATCTCGTGGGTAACCACAAGCATGGTCATGCCTGATTTTGCGAGGTTCTTCATAATTGAAAGTACCTCACCCACGGTTTCTGGATCCAAGGCGCTGGTGGGCTCATCAAAGAGCATTAATGATGGTTCCATCGACAACGCGCGGGCAATAGCAACACGCTGCTGCTGACCGCCGGAGAGCTGATCTGGATAGCGTTCTCCGAAGTCTCCCAGGTCTACCCGCTCCAGGTTCTCCCGCGCCGTGTTCTCGGCATCCTGCTTGCTGCGCTTGAGTACCTTCAGCTGTGCCACCGTGCAGTTTTCCAGCACGGTCAGGTGCGGGAAGAGGTTGAACTGCTGGAATACCATGCCCACATTTTGGCGCATCTTATCCAGATTCACCTCCGGGTCGGTGGTCTCGAAGCCGGCTACATGGATGGTTCCACCGTTTGGCTTTTCAAGCAGGTTGACGCAGCGAAGCAGCGTTGACTTGCCCGAACCCGAGGGGCCAATCAGGCAGACCACTTCGCCTGGCTTGACTGTCAGATCGATGCCTTTGAGTACCTCATTTGAGCCGTAGGACTTGCGTAGTCCGGCAATGTCTACGCCTGAGGCTTTGACCCGAAGCTCATTGTTTGGAGTCGTCATTCTCTATTCCTAACTATCGCTTGGTCCGCGTGCTACGTGACTCAAGTTTACGGGCAACCAGGCTCAATGGAATGGTGATCACCAGGTAGAACAGGCCTGCGACAACCAGTGGGGTGATACCTGCGTCAAGCGAGGAAATGCCGTCGCGACCAAACTTGGTCATCTCATACTGAGCGAAAGATGCACCAAGAATGAACGCCAAGGAGGTGTCCTTGGTGAGCAGGATAATTTCGTTGGTCATCGGTGGCAGCACAATCTTGAAGGCTTGCGGGATCACGATGGTAACCATGGCCCGCCATGCTGGCATACCCAGAGAGCGAGCAGCTTCGGTCTGTCCCTTAGGCACAGCCTGCAAACCTGCACGCAGGGTTTCTGCGATATATGCCGAAGAGACCAGACCCAATGCGAACATCACGTTGACCGGCTGCGGCCAGTTAGTTCCGAATGCCTGAGGCAGACCAAAACCGAAGGCCAACAGCACAAGGATGGCCGGAATGCCGCGGAAGAATTCAATGAATGCCGTGGCAAACCACCGGTATGGTGCAAAAGAAGCCATCTTCATCAATGCCAAAATCAAACCCAGAACGAGGCCGAAAGCAAAGGAGATTATGGTGTAGAAAATGGTGTTCTTCAGACCGATGAGGATCATGTCCGGGAACATCGGTCCCAATTGGTCGAAGGAGAAGAAAGCGTATGCCGTCTTATCCCAGTCCACGGCCGCGATGACGGCAACGATGGCGATGACAAAAATGCCTATTTGGATGGTCTTGCTCATGCGGGCGCGCTGACTCGTGGTCATTGCCATGCTGAATTACCTCTCATAAAGGGAGCGGGGGATAGGCCCAACACCGTTGGTCTGCGGCCTATGCCCCGCTCGCTTTGAAAACTGTTAGTGGCGGAGGGTTATTTCTCGCCGAACCACTTCACAGTCAGTTCTTCCATGGTGCCTGCATCGGTCAGACGCTTCAGGGTGCCGTTGACAAGATCCAGGGTGCCGGACTTGTCCTTCGGAACTGCCACGCCCAGCTGCTCGCCTGTCTTGAAGTCGGCGACTACCTTGTAGCCTGGCTTGTCCTTGATGGTGTAGCCGAGCACCGACTGGTTACCCAGCAGTGCGTCGACCTGACCTGCAAGAAGTGCCTGAGTCTGGAGGCCCGCATCCTCGTAACCGATGGTGTCCTTCAAGCCCTGTTCCTTGGCGTACTTCTCGCCGGTGGTTGCCTGCTGAACGCCGACCTTCTTGCCCTTGGCGGACTCGATGTCGGTGATTCCGGACCCGTCGGCGGCGATCAATACCAGATCGTCGTCCATGTAAGGGGTGGAGAAGTCCATCTTTGCCTTGCGCGCATCGGTGATGGAGACCGAGGAGATTGCCACGTCGCACTGGACGCTGAACAAGCCCGATTCGATCGAGTCGAAGCTAGCATCGATGACATTTAGTTCCAGCTTGGCATCGGTGGCGATTTCGGCGGCGATGTCCATGTCGAAGCCGACGTTCTTGCCGTCCTTGACGAATTCGAAGGGCTCGTAAGGAATATCGGAGCAGACGGTGAACTTTCCGGCGTTGACCGGGAATCCGGAAGCTGCTTCTTCGGAGGGGCTGTCGCTTCCGCCGGAGGAGCCGCATGCGGTCAGTGCTAGTAGTGCCACCGAGGAGACGGCGAGCGTGGAGACGAAGTTCTTCTTGATTCGACGCATAGGATCAGAACCTACTTTCGGTAATGCGAGTGGATCAGTGCGTAGGCACAATCATAACCACGGACGCACTAGACCGAGATTTCCATCACACAAGTCGGCTCAAGCGTAAGTATTACTTATGCTCAGAATCAGTGAAAAAGCACCATGCACAGGACCCTATTCGGCCTGCAGAGCTTGGCGCATCGGACGCATCTTTGCCCATGATTCGGCAAGTTCTGCCTCTGGCACCGAGCCGGGAACAATGCCGCACCCGGCGTACAGCCGCATCATGTTCTCGGTTTCAAGCATGCCGCCGCGCAAAGCGATGCCAAACTCTCCATCGCCACGGCTATCAACCCAACCCACCGGACCTGCGTAAGGGCCGCGGTCCAGACCCTCTAATTCGCGCAGCAGAACTCCGGCCGGCTTGGTAGGAGTTCCGCACACCGCTGCAGTGGGATGGAAAATCTCCGCGACATCCAATGCGGAGGGCAACTGCCCGTCGGCATCCGCGCGTAATTCGGCACGCACGTCGCTGGCAAGATGCCAGACGTTGGGTAGCTGCAAAATGAAAGGTTCATCCGGGGACTGCATGCCGTGCGAGATCGGGTTCAAAGATTCGGTGAGCGAATCTATGGCCAGCTGATGCTCGTGGCGTTGCTTAGGGTCTTCGAAGAGCTGCGCATGGGCATACCCGGTTGCGTCTGCCCCGGCGGTGGCACGGTCCAAGGTGCCAGCCAAGACCCGTGCCTCGGCAAGACCGTTGGTGACACGTACCAGCATTTCAGGGGTTGCACCCACCAAGCCATCTACGGCGTAGGTCCAGCAATTGCCGTACTGCTCTGTCAGCGTGCGCAATACACTGGCCAGATCAATCGGGGAGCTGCTGCGGGCCACAATGTCGCGAGCCAAGACCAGCTTGGAGATGCCACGATCTTCAAACTGACCCAGCGCCTTGGTGACTGCTTCCAAATACGAGCCTGCGGTGAGCTGTCCGGTGGTTAGTTCAATTTCACCCGGAGCGCCGGCATCAATGGCCGCCTGCGCCAGCTTGGCCTCGGCGAGCGCCAACGCGTCGGCAAACTGCATCCCGGCAAGTTTTTCGGCCGTGCCGGTCACGGTAATCCAGGCCTGCTCGCCATCTTTGCCGAGTACCACTTCGGGGACCACCAAACGGGAGGCGAAGGAGCTGGTGAAAGAAAAAGCGAAGGAACCGAAAGCCACTAGTCCACTGCCCGGCCGGGTGATCGGGTCAGTGATCTGCGCTAGCTTGATGAGCTGCGCGAACCACGCCCGTGCCTGAGCGAAGCGCTCTTCACCTTGAGTATGGATTTGGGCGGCCACGCCGAATCCAACGAGGCCATTTCCATTTCGTGTCCACACCAGCGCGTGGTGTCTTAAAGAGTCGGAAATAAGTGACTGCGCGGCATCCTGGAATTTGAAGGTGACACTGGTCAAAGCCGGTGCCGGGGATTGGTGCGCGCTGGGGGTGAGAGCGGTCGAATCGGCAGACATGATAGGGCTAAGCCTACCGCGGCGCACCGGCGTAGGTCAGCGCTAGGTGTTACTGCTCACCCATGTGAGATGCAGCGGGTTGGTGTCGCACACTATGGATCAACCGGTAAACTCAGGGACGAATACAGTTCTGGTGCTCCGCCGGTCATCAACGGCGGTTGCGGAGTGCCCGAAGACGCTCAGTGGTAAGCATCGGCTAGAGTGAAGTTTGCGTGCATTTGGCATGCAAGGAGTCTTCGTTCTTTGCGATGACCAACCCGATGAAAGATAAGTAAGCCGTAAAACAGTGACTGATTCCAAGAGCAACTGGACCGCAGCCGGCCACGAGGTGTCCGACTCGATTGAGCTGAATCCTGAAACCGCGGTACTTGCTGCGGCCATAAGTCTTCCGTCGGGCTTCGCGCTGATTGCCGAAGACCCGGAGTTTGGCCCTGCCATCTCCGTGGGTATGGCCAAAGTCGAGAAGCTACTGCGAGACGCGATAGCCAACTCGGACCCGCTAATTGATGCTACCAGCCGCCACCTCGTCGAGGCTGGCGGAAAGCGCGTGCGCCCACTGCTGGTGCTGCTCACAGCGCTTTTGGGCGACGGCATCAACGACGACGTGATCAAGGCCGCCGCGGTGGTTGAACTGACACATCTGGCGACCCTTTACCACGATGACGTGATGGACTCCGCGCCGATGCGCCGCGGGGCACCCACCGCCCACGAGGTGTGGGGCAACTCCGTGGCGATCCTCGCCGGCGACCTGATTTTCGCCCGCGCTTCGGTCTTCGGATCCGAGCTTGGCCCCGAAGCCGTACGCTGGCAGTCGCGAACCTTCGAACGGTTGTGCCTAGGCCAGCTGCACGAATCCATTGGCCCACGCGAGAATGACGATGCGATCACCCACCATATTCAGGTGATCAGCGATAAGACCGCCTCATTGCTGGCAACCTCCGGAGCATTCGGCGCCAGATTTGGCGGCAGCCCGCAGTTTGTTGAGGTATTGCGCGAGTATGGCGAAAAGGTCGGTGTGGCTTTCCAGGTTGCCGACGACGTCATCGATATCGCTTCCGAAGAATCAGACTCGGGCAAAACCCCCGGCACCGATCTTCGTGAAGGTGTCCCAACCCTCCCGATCCTGCTATTGCGTCAGGCAGCCGACCACGGTGACGCCCAGGCGCAAGCCGCGGTGAAGCTGGTCGACGCGGACCTGAGCACCGATGAAGCTTTGGCGCAGGCGGTCACCGCCGTGGCCGCGCACCCGGCAACCCAGGAAGCCTGGAACGTAGCCCGCCGATGGGCAGATGATGCGATTCAGATTCTTGCGCCGCTTCCCGAAGGAACTATCAAGCAAGCGCTGATTTCCTTCGCTGATGCGGTAGTCACCCGCGAGGCCTAAATCTTAAGCACAAACGCTGCCTGTTCTTCTTCCGAAGAGCAGGCAGCGTTTGTTTAAGTATTTTTAGCGAACCACGTCGGCGTCGCTCAGCCGGTAGGGGTGCTCGGCGGAGAACAAAGCGCTACGAAGCTCCAGGGCCTTGCGTGCGCGGTCTTCCACTGGGACCCGGTGGCGTAGCTGGCGGTACAGCTCATCGTCCGCGTAGCGCGGAAAAACATGCTGGTGATAATGCCAGACATGCTGATTGCCTGCCGGCTCGTTATGCTGCCTGGTACTGGTTCCCGCGGGATTCCACGCCAACTTCATCGCCAAAGCGACACGTTTGGTTTCCCACATGATGGCAGAACCTGTTTGCTCATCCAGATCATAAAGCGCCTCCAAGTGGGCGGTGGGAATGATCATCACGTGACCGCCATAGTTTCCGAAGCCATCACAAGCCATGATGGCGGCTGCCAAAGGCGTGCGATAAATCAGGTCGCTGGGCGCGCACAGATTATCTGGGCTAAAAGGCTGGTCGTTGAGCAATTCGCAAAACGGGCACTGATAGTCCGCAGGTTCGTGGGAGCTATGGAGCACTAGTCGTCCAGTTCAGCTGCTAGTTCTTCAAAGACCCAGCTGAACATGTCAAAGGTAAATTCGCTGAAGGTACCTTCTTCGCTGGTCCACGTTCCCTTCGAATTATTACGGCGGTAAACGATTGGATCTGGCACCGAAAGCTGGGACGTTTTGAAACCCCACACGTATTTTTCTTCTTCGTCTTCTAGGAAGAGTAGGTATTCCCCGTCAACTTCCAGTTCTTCTGGATCAAAGAAGAAGTGGTAGGCCTCGGTGAAGTCTTCGTTGTTACCTACCGCGAGGTAGAACTCTTCGAGGACAAACGGGATCGAGACGCCGGACTGGGCTAGGCCCTCGGCCAGCTCCTGGGCATTCAACCCGTCAGCTTCATTCCACTTGTCCTCAAGGTATTTTGGGACGAGGGAACGGAACTTCTCAAGAAACATGTCAGCCATGTCTTTATCCTATCGAGAATTAGCCCAGTTCAAGTGCGCTCAACGCGATCCACAGCTGGACTCGATCACTGGTGATGTTCGGATCGTATCCGGATAGTTCGGCGATTTGTTGCAATCGGTAGCGCACTGTATTGCGGTGCAACCCTAGTGATTCGGCGACTGCACCGACCGAACCATCACGATTTAGGTACTCGCGCAGAGTGTGTTCTAGATCCGAATCGTGAGTTGCATCAAATTTTCTGATGGGGCCTAGGGCCTCTTCGGCGAGGTCTTGGAGTGGCACATCACGCGCGGCAAGCAAAAGCGAAGTCAATGACAACTTATTTGGAACATTAACACGATCACCATGACTCAGTGCTTCCAGTGCCTCAAAATAGCTCCAGCGGATGCCTGTGGTGTTGGGGTAGCGTCCGCCATAACCAACCCGGGCGGTGATCCCGGCGTCGCTGAGGTATGCATCCAAGCGAGCCACCGACGCCTGGAGCTGATTGTGCGCCACAATAATCGCTAAGCGATCCTCCACGATCACCGAGACCTTTGAGCTGAGCTCGGCCGGTAGCGGCAGGGTATGCAAGCGTTCTGGTTGTGTGGCGGCCTGGATGAGGATTACCGCATGTTCACGTTTCGGGTTCAGTCCCAGTGCACCTACGCGGACCGCCGCGTCCGCTCCGGTGAGTGTGCCCGCTGCCAGATCCGCCAATACCTGCCCATTGGACTGGCGTTCTGAAGAGAGCAGCCGGGCGTTGTTGGCCACTTCCAAACCGATCAATGACTGTGCGTACTCGATGAGCGGGTCTGCCGCATAGGGCTTGGCGAGGTGAAGGACGCATTTATCGCGGATGCCTGTGGCTACCGGCAGGCTATTCCAATCGCGTTCCGGATCAAAATCACCGCTGATGCATTCGCCGTATAAGGTCAGTGCGACATCGGTGTTGAGGATTCGCGCTAGTTCGCTAAGCATCGTTTGCAGATCTGAGGAGAGCAGCGCCCGCGTCAGTTTCTGGTGCGAACGCAGGAGGCGTTCGAGGCGTTTGAGGTGGTCGGCATTCAGTGCCTCGGCGATGACCCGGGTGATGGCAGCAAAAGGAATTTGGTATGGAACCTCAAAGACGGGCAACCCAACTTCGTTTGCTGTCTGTAAGATTGTTGCTGGAACATTTTTATGTCCCAAACCGGTGCCGAATCCCAAAGCCACCACATCGTTCTCCGCAAGAGTTTTCACGAACTCGCGTTGACTTGCAGTTGTTTTTTGCCGGACCCCCGTGGTGAGGACAATTTCACGGCCCGTGAGAAAGTCCGCCGGGTTGAGAAGTTCGGTAACCGCGCCCCAGGTGATTGCGGTGTTGCTGGCTGCGGAATGATCGTTTAGTGGACGTAAGTCCAGCTCGTCAATAGCCAATAGGGCGCGTAAAGTGATTGCCATAAGGCAATTCTAGAGTGCCCGGTAAAGTTCCCGAAAAACTAACTTGTTCAGATACTGGACATTGTTATCAAAAAATTGCCCATAATGTGAACTATTTAGGCTAGTTTAGTGCCATGAGCACTCCATCTTTGAAAAAGGGCGCTCCACTCGCTGAAGGCAAGCGCGAGACATTCTCGTCACGCAAGCTTTTTATCCTCTCGGCGATTGGTTCAGCCGTTGGTCTGGGAAACATCTGGCGTTTCCCCTACGTCGCCTACGAAAACGGCGGCGGCGCATTCCTTATCCCATACCTAGTCGCAATTCTTTGTGCGGGTATCCCATTGCTATTTTTGGACTACGCGATCGGCCACCGCTACCGCGGTTCAGCTCCGCTGGCGTACCGACGCGCTAACCGCAAAGCAGAAGTGCTTGGTTGGTGGCAGGTTCTCATCTGCTTCGTGATCGCGATCTACTACGCGGCAATTATCGCGTGGGCTGCTATGTATTGCTGGTTCTCCATCACGAAGGCCTGGGATAAGAACCCGGACGGTGCCTCAGGCTTCTTCATGGAAGACTTCTTGCAGGTTGCCCCTGAGGCCGGTGTCTCCTTAGATATCGTCGGTGGCGTCTTCGGGCCGATGCTTGGCGTATGGCTCGTTGCGATCATCATCATGGTGGCCGGCGTCAATAAGGGCATCTCGCGTGCCAACGGTATTTTCATGCCGTTGCTGATCGTGATGTTCGTGATCCTCGTGGTTCAGTCGGTCTTCCTGCCAGGCGCAATTGACGGTCTGAACGCATTCTTCACTCCGAACTTCGAGGCGTTGCAGAACCCGGGTGTGTGGGCTGCAGCCTTCGGCCATATCTTCTTCTCGCTATCCGTAGCCTTCGGCATCATGGTCACTTACTCCTCCTACATGAGGCGCAAGAGTGACCTGACTGGTTCGGGTTACGTTGTAGCTTTCGCTAACTCCAGCTTCGAATTGCTTGCCGGCATTGGCGTCTTCGCAGCTCTCGGCTTCATGGCCTACAACGCGAACTCTGCCGTTGGCGACGTAGCCACCAGTGGTATTGGCCTGGCGTTTATCGCTTTCCCAACCATTGTCTCGGCCGCACCATTTGGTTCGGTCATCGGTGTGCTGTTCTTCGGCTCGCTGGTCTTCGCGGGGTTGACCTCGTTGATCTCGATCCTTGAAGTGATCGTTGCCGCGTTCCAGGACAAGTTGGGCTGGAACCGCAAGTCCGCCACTTTGGTGGTTACCCTTCCGGTGGCGTTTATCTCGATGGTTCTCTTCCCGACGACCACGGGCCTTTACTTGTTGGACACCTTGGACGCTTTCGTGAACCAGTTCGGCATCCTCGCTTGTGCATTGGTGCTTGTCATCGTCTTCGGTGCAGGTCTTGGCATGCTGCCGCGTTTGGCCAAGCACCTGAACCGTCACAGCTCGATTAAGTTGGGCACCGGCTGGATGGTTCTGGTTGGCGGCATCGGCCCGGCTGCGCTGGGCTACATGCTGATCAACGAGTTCCAAACCAAGATCACCGAGTCTTACTCGGGCTACCCCATCTGGTTCAACGGAGTCTTCGGTTGGGGCATGGCTGGTGCGCTGATTATTGGTGCGGTATTGATGTCATTTATTCCTTGGGGTAAAAATTCCAAGCTGAATGACCCGGAATTCGAACAGCATCAAAAAGATGTGGAAGCCGAAGAATTCCCTGACCCAGTTGGAAAAGAGTACTAGCCATGAGTGGAATCGCAATTACCTTCATGATCATCTCCATGCTGACCATTTGGGGCGGCCTGGCGCTAAGCCTGTGGAATCTATCCCGTCATCCCGAGAAACAGGACGACGATATAGAGCTCGCCCCAACGGGTAACGAGTAACCGCAAAGTCATCTGGTCTCCACCTCGCGAATCCTCGATTTGCGGGGTGGAGGCCTTTCTTGTGCATGTGCACTATGAAGACAGTTCATTTTTGTGCCGGTATCGGTAGATCCATACGAATCCCGGCCATAGTGTTCTATCTAGAGTCATGCCGGCCGAATCAGAGCCGGTTATTTTTTTGAAAGGAATCACGGTGGACGTTACTTACCGCATTGAGCAGAAGCGCCAGATCAATGGCGCCTTCCCAGGTCCAAAGTCCCAGGCGCTGGCCGCCCGCCGTGCCAAGGCAGTCGCAGCCGGCGTTGCCTCAAGCCTGCCGGTCTACGCAGCCGATGTAGACGGTGGAATCATCGTTGACGTGGATGGAAATCAGCTCATTGACCTCGGCTCGGGTATCGCGGTCACCACCGTCGGTGCGTCGAACCCAGCGGTAGCCAAGGCAGTTGCCGAGCAGGCAGCTCGATTCACCCACACTTGCTTCATGGTGGCACCGTATGAGAACTACATCGAGTTGGCTGAAAAGCTGGCAACGATCACTCCGGGCCACTTTGAAAAGCGCGCAGTATTCTTCAACTCTGGCGCCGAAGCCGTAGAAAACGCGATCAAGGTCGCGCGCGTAGCTACCGGACGCCAGGCAGTGGTCGCTTTTGACCACGCCTACCACGGACGTACGAACCTCACCATGGGTTTGACTGCCAAGGCTGCCCCTTACAAGCGTGGCTTCGGCCCACTGGCTCCAGAGATCTACCGGATGCCGATGAGCTACCCATACCGCGAAGAAAACCCCAACATCTCAGGTAAAGAAGCCGCAGAGCGCGCAATCCTGGCCATGGAGAAGCAGATTGGCGGAGACCAGATCGCCGCGATCATCATCGAACCAATCCAGGGTGAGGGCGGGTTCATCGTTCCCGCCACTGGCTTCCTGCCACGCGTGGCGGAGTGGGCCAAGGAAAACGGCATCGTGTTCATCGCTGACGAAGTCCAGGCAGGCTTCGCCCGCTCGGGCGCATGGTTCGCCTCGGACATCGAAGGTATCGAACCAGATCTGGTAACCGTGGCAAAGGGCATCGCCGGCGGCATGCCGCTATCTGGCCTGATCGGTCGCGCCGAACTATTGGACTCGGTCCATGGCGGCGGACTGGGCGGCACCTACGGCGGCAACCCGGTGGCCGTGGCTGCAGCGCTAGAGAGCATCAAGTTCATGGAAGAGCAGGATCTGGCCGGGCGAGCCCGCCAGATCGAAGAGCAGTTCTTCACTCGTTTTGGTGCAATCCAGAAGGAAGTCTCCGCACTGGGTGACATCCGCGGGCGTGGCGCAATGGTCGCCATTGAATTCGTCAAGGCCGGTGGCAAGGAACCAGATGCCGCACTGACCAAGAAGATCGCCGAGGAATGCCTCGCAGAAGGCGTTCTGATCCTCACTTGCGGTACCTACGGCAACGTGGTGCGCCTGCTCCCACCATTGGTGATCAGTGACGAGCTGCTCGGCGAAGCATTTGACGTTCTTGAAGCGGCAATCCGCAAGCACGCTTAGTTCTTGAATAAATAGCACTGGGGCTGGTTCATCAATGAACTAGCCCCAGTGCTTTTAATGAACGTGTTAATCAGCTGACTTTTTTGGGTTCGGGCCCGGGTCCAACGCGCGGGGTTCGTACCATGTCCAAAACAATGAGTATTACCGCTACCCAGACCAGCGCGAAGCCTATCCAACGCTCCGCCGGCATCGACTCACCGAATACCAGTAGGCCGAGGATGAACTGCATAATCGGTGCCAGGAACTGCAAGGAGCCCAGGGTGCTCAGTGGAAGACGACGGGCGGCCCCGCCAAAGAGCAATAGCGGTACCGCCGTGATGATGCCACTGACTGCAAGCAAGGCAAAGGCCGGGACGCTGACGGAGGTAAACACCGAGGTGCCGTGGAGCATCGTCCAGCCCAAGAAAATGAGCGATAGCGGGGTCAGCAGCAGCGTTTCCATGGTGAGCGCACCCAAAGCGGTGCCGCTTCTGCCGACCTGATTTTTGACCAGTCCATAAAATCCAAAGGAAAATGCCAAGCCCAAGGAGATCCAGGGAACCCGGCCCAAGCCGACCGTCAATATGATGACTGCAAGTGCGGCAACGGCCAAGGAGAGCCATTGCAGGCGGCTGAGCTTTTCCTTCAAAACGATCACGCCCAGGACAATCGCGACGATGGGGTTGATGAAGTACCCCAACGAAGCCTCCAAAACGTGGCCGGTCAGTACCGCAAAGGCGTACAGCGTCCAGTTCACCGCAATCAAAACACTGGCAAGGCCGAGTCTGCCCACCGTTTTGCCGTCTTTGAACATGCTGATGAACAGACGAATCTGTTTGGTGGCCAGCAATAGCAAAATACAGAAGACCAGCGAGAAAACGACCCGCACAGCAACAAATTCAAAGGCTGAGATCTGCGGTAAAAACAGGAAGTACAGGGGGAGCAACCCCCAAATGAGGTACGCTGCGGTGCCTTGGATCAAGCCCAGGGAATGTTCGGAGCGAACTGGTTTATTGCTGCCGGAACTCATGAGTTATTCGTGTCTACTTCCGCCATGTCATGAAAGGTTCACGCGATCCGCAGGGCCGCGCATTATCTGTTGATCGTATGTCCCGTAGTGCCTCACAGCCACACTAGGTGATAGTAGTCACCTTAGGGCCCGCGCAACGACTTGTCGGGGAACAAACCCTTCGGACCGGTCGTTCAAATACACTAAAGGTATCGGGATGACGGACACGGGGAGTGGACCTAAGTGCATAAACATAACAATGGTTTTAGGACTGCGCTATTACTCGGCGGCATGTTTGCCCTGCTGCTTGCGCTTGGCTCGCTCATTTCCGTCGGCAGCGGCAATGGCTCCTTTATCTGGATCTTTGCGCTGATCGGTCTGGGCACCACTGCCTACGGCTACTGGAACAGCGACAAGATCGCGCTGCGCTCGATGCAGGCCTACCCGGTCACCGAGGCAGATCAGCCAGGGATGTACCGCATCGTCCGCGAGCTGTCGATCAACGCTCAGCAGCCGATGCCGCGCCTCTACGTCTCGCCGACTACCTCACCTAATGCCTTTGCCACCGGACGTAACCCGGAAAACGCTGCCGTCTGCTGCACGGAGGGGATCTTGCAGCTGCTCGATGAGCGGGAACTGCGCGGGGTCCTGGGCCACGAACTCATGCACGTCTACAACCGTGACATCCTCACCTCTTCGGTGGCCGCCGCGGTGGCTGGCGTCATCACCTCTGTCGCCCAGTTCATGCTGTTCTTCGGCGGACGCGACAACCGCAACGTTAATCCGATCGCGTTGATTGCGATGTCCTTGCTGGCGCCGCTCGCCGCCTCGATGATTCAAATGGCAGTCAGCCGTACCCGCGAGTTCGACGCCGACGAGGACGGTGCCAAGCTCACAGGTGACCCGCTGGCGCTCGCTAGTGCGCTGCGCCGCTTGGAGTCGGGTATTAGCGCCGCCCCGCTGGCACCCCAGGATCAGAAGCTGGTCAACAGCTCACACCTGATGATCGCTAACCCATTCGGCTCGCGTCTGAAGCAGATGTTCTCCACGCATCCGTCGATGGATGACCGGGTGGCACGACTTGAAGCGATGGCACGCGGCCAGTAACTGCTTGCAAAACACGAAAGAGCGTCGTTGCCTCAAAATGGCAACGACGCTCTGTGTGCGTGAGGCTCACTAGCCCTGGGCGGTGTGTGTTTAGCGGAAGTTCACAAACTGCAGGTCTGCTTCGTCGAAGCCGCGCAGCAGAGTCATAGTGGCCTGCAAATCATCGCGGGACTTCGAAGATACGCGCAGCTCATCACCCTGAATGGTGGATTTGACTCCCTTAGGAGCCTCATCACGAATGAGCTTGTTGATCTTCTTGGCGACATCCTGAGCAATACCTTCAACGATGGATGCTTCGATGCGGTATTCCTTGCCTGAAGCGTAAGGCTCGCCGGCGTCTAGGGACTTCAGGGAGATGTTGCGCTTGACCAACTTGGACTGGAAGACATCCAGTACAGCCTTGACGCGCTCTTCAGAGTTCGCCTTCATCAGGATCTTCTCGCCGCTGAAATCAACTTCTGCGCCGATGCCCTTGAAGTCGTATCGCTGGACGATTTCCTTCTGAGCCTGATTCATTGCGTTGGCGACTTCTTGACTGTCTACCTTGCTGACAACATCAAATGTGGAATCGCTAGCCATGTGATTTCTCCTTGGTGTTCTACGGGTCCAATTCGCTTCATAGCCTACCGGTTAAGCGGCAAGAATTTCGGCTGTGATCAGGCTTACATCAAAAATGCACCTCTCGATTTCACAAGCTACAAAAACTCCTGTAGAGTTATTTCTCGTTCCGACGTGAACAAACATGGCAGATTACCCGAGTGGCCAAAGGGGGCTGACTGTAAATCAGCTGGCAACGCCTTCACTGGTTCGAATCCAGTATCTGCCACAGATAACTCCCAGATCGAAAGATCTGGGAGTTTTTTGCATCCCGGAGAACATTGCTTAAAAGTCGTGAATTTCGGGCATTTTTACTGCGTTCAATGTCTCCAAGCTACGTACTTGCGGATAAATTCGGATACCGTGTAGGCATGGCAACTAAAAATGTGAGCGAAGCAGAATTCGCCCAGCTGATTGCAGACAATGACATTGTGCTCGTTGATTTCTGGGCAGCGTGGTGCGGTCCTTGCCGTCAGTTCGCCCCGGTTTATGAGCAGACTTCGGAGAAATTCCAGGATGTCGTGTTCGCCAAGGTTGATACCGAAACGGAGCAGGGTCTGGCGCGAGCAGCTAACGTAACCTCGATTCCTACCGTGATGGCGTTCCGCGAAAAGGTCCTTGTCTTTTCGCAGCCAGGTGTGTTGAACCAGGCTCAGCTTGAAGATCTGGTCACCGCGGTGAAGGGCATTGATATGTCCGAGGTGCACGCACAAATCGCCGAGGAAGCTGCGCAGGCGGAGTAATCCACTAAGCACTATTAATAGCTTCGGGCTGCTAACGACCTCGGTGATCTAATGGGGCGTAGCGTGGCCCGAAGCTTTGTCTTTTCTGTCCTGAAAGCTGTAACAGCCGGATCAACCGTTGCCGATGATCCGAAAAAGGCTGAAGAAGCTCAAGCATCTTCTGATCATCAACTCGGCGCCCAATAAGTACTTGGCCGACAAAACCAGCCAGATGGTAATCACCAACGGAAATATGGTCAGGCGAACCATGGGAGCGCTGCAAAGTTTCAGCCACAGTCCACGGACCGACGCCCGGCAAAGATAACAGCGCTGACTCAATCGTTCCCGCACCTGCTGCAAGAGGCTTTTGTGCTTTCAGATCTTTGCCAGCCCACCATTCTAAACGGCTCGCCGCCGCCGCAAGCCGGCCTAGGGTTTGTGCGCGTTGCTGTTCGACTCGGGCGGCCTGCCAATCCCACCTTTTGAGTTTTGCAAGTTCTTCGGGACGCGGAAAAAGCATGAGCCCCTGCGGTGCCGGCCCCGGAGCCGGACGTCCCCGGTGGCGGATCAGCCAACGCCAGGCATAGTTCGCTTCGATGCCGGTGACTCGTTGTTCGAGGATGGCCCCGGCGGCGTGGTCAAAAATTCTGTTTGTTCGCGGTAGCGCCAGATCGCGGTGCAGTACACGTTGGTGCTGGACTAGCTCGGGCAGGCAAGAGAAAAATTCCGGCTCATCAAAGCCTGACCAATCATCGGCTGCGCCCAAGAGATCCGGTGCGTGCTCGATGGCCCAGGGAGCCCCAGCGCCCCACGCTTCAAATCGGGCGGCAGAGTTCACCGAGGGTTTAGTGATGTGCAAGGTGGCGTCGCCGTGCTCGGTGGCGAACGCCAGCCAGGCTTCGGTATCAGCTAACCGAATCGTCGGGTCGCCTAGACCGCGCCGTAGAATCCCTAACGACTTCTGCAGACTTAGCGGACGCTGCGGGTCGTAAGAACCGGTTACTGCATCGAAGTACATACGCCCTGAACCCTTCCGGTCACTAACATTTCCCATACTTTCACGCTATTGCATGACGCAAAGCTACGTACCGCCACGACATGTGTGACAAGCGCCGGTAAAGTTCTTGACATGAAGTATGCGTCTACAGTTCTAGATCTGATTGGCAACACGCCACTCGTCAAACTCAATCGGGTGACCGACGGTATCAAAGCCACCGTGCTGGTCAAGCTGGAATACCTGAACCCGGGTGGTTCTATCAAGGATCGCATTTCCTTGAAGATGGTTGAGCGTGCCGAGCAAAGCGGCGAACTGAAGCCGGGCGGAACTATCGTCGAACCAACCAGTGGCAACACCGGTGTGGGGTTGGCAATGGTCGGACAGCTCAAGGGATACAAAACAATTTTTGTCACCCCCGACAAGGTGGGGGAAGAAAAACGCGATGTGCTGCGAGCCTACGGCGCCGAGGTAGTGGTGACGCCGACGGCGGTCGCCCCAGAATCTGAAGAGTCCTATTACGGCGTCTCGGACCGGCTAGTCCGCGAGATTGACGGCGCATACAAGCCAGACCAATTTTCGAATCCGGCAGCTCCGGACAGCCACTTCGAATCAACCGGCCCCGAAATCTGGAACGATACCGACGGCAAACTCACCCACGTAGTCATTGGTGCCGGCACCGGCGGCACTATCACCGGAACCGGCCGGTACCTGAAGCAAATATCTGCCGGCCGAGCCAGCGGCCCGGTCAAGGTGATTGCGGCAGATCCAGATGGTTCGGTGTACTCCGGTGGTACCGGACGCCCATACTTTGTCGAAGGTGTCGGCGAGGATATGTGGCCAGGCAACTACGATCCGGCGGTACCGGATGTGGTGGAACCGGTTAACGATGCGGAGTCCTTCGCGATGACGCGCCGCCTGGCCAAAGAAGAAGGGCTGCTACTTGGCGGCTCTTCGGGCATGGCGATCGTCGCGGCGCTGCGTGTGGCTCAAAACCTGAGTGAAGACGACGTCGTGGTGGTCATTGCCCCCGACGGCGGACGCGGCTATCTGGCAAAGATCTTTAATGACTCATGGATGCTTGCCCAAGGCTTCACCGGAGAAGAAAATACGCAGCTGGCACAGATTGCTCGTGCGTTGGCCACTGATCCGCAGCCTACGGTCAGCGCAGAAACCACTCTGGCCGAAGCCGCGAAGCTGCTGCGCGAGTCCGGAGCCGAAGCACTAGTAGTTGGCACCGCGCAGTTACCGGCACGTATCGGAGAGATCCGCGCGGTGATCGGTGCAGCCACACTCACCGACGCGTTGTTGGCCGGCGCCGAAGCTGCCAGCACCTTAGCTGAGCTCGAACAGCTTCCCATCCCACTACTGGGCGTTGGCGAAAGCCTGGAACGAGCCCAAGAACTACTTGCCACGCACCCGGGGGTCTTGTTGACCGACGGTGGCGAAATTCAGGCCGCGCTGACCGCGTCGGACCTGCTGGCCTACGTAACCCGCTAAACATTGACTCAACAGGACAGGAACGTCATGACCGAAAACATTCAGGGATCAAACACTCGTTTCGTACACGCCGGACAGGAATTTGAACCGCACACCGGCGCCGTCGTCCCACCAGTACATTTCTCCACCACTTATGCACAGGAAGCCATTGGCAAGCTGCGCAACGGCTACGAATACGGCCGCGGAACTAACCCGACCCGTGACTCGCTGCAGGCACAGCTCGCCGGTGCCGAATTGGGCAAGCACGCTTTTTCCTTCAGCTCCGGTCTGGCCGCCGAAGATTCACTGATCCGTGCAATCCTGCGCCCAGGCGATCACATCGTCCTGGGCAACGACGCCTACGGGGGATCCTTCCGACTCATTGACCGCGTCCTTGGTGCGTGGGGCATTGGCAACACTCCGGTGGACATGTCCAATGAGCAGGCATTAACCGCCGCCATTGAAAAGAACAAGGCCAAGCTGGTTTGGGTTGAGACTCCATCTAACCCAATGATGACCATCACCGATATTGCGAAGGTCGCACAGATCGCTCACGCTGCCGGCGCGTTGCTGGTCGTGGACAACACCTTCGCCAGCCCGTTCCTGCAGCAGCCGCTGACCCTGGGCGCAGATATCGTGGTGCACTCCACGACCAAGTACATTGGTGGGCACTCGGACGTTGTTGGTGGAGCGGTCATCGTGAAGGATGATGAGCTGGCCGAGAAGATCGGGTTCATCCAGTTTGCCGTAGGTGCCGTCTCCGGCCCGATGGATGCCTTTTTGACCACTCGTGGTCTGAAGACGCTCGGTGTTCGCATGCGCGCACACAACGAAAACGCTGACAAGGTGGCCCACTGGCTGCGCGAACGCAAGGAAGTAGAGCGCGTGCTCTACCCGGGCTTCGAAGATCACCCGGGCCACGACATTGCCAAGAAGCAGATGAGCGGCTTCGGCGGCATGGTCTCCGTGCAGTTCTCCGGTGGCGAGGCTGCCGCGCGTAAGATCGCCGAAAGCACCAAGCTGTTCACCCTGGCAGAATCCCTGGGCGGCATTGAATCGCTGATGAATTACCCATCGGAGATGACCCACGCCTCGGTCAAGGGCACCGAGCTGGCAGTTCCGGTCAACCTGCTTCGTTTGTCGGTTGGCATCGAAGATGCTGCGGATCTGATCGATGACCTGGATCGTGCCTTCGGCGCGTTGTAGGCCTTAGAAAACTGCGGGGATCGTGAACCAACTGGTTCATGATCCCCGCAGTGTTTAACGCCGGTGTTATTTTTTACTGGTTTTCGGTGAGGTGAGCTTGAAGTATTTAATGCTTGCCGGGGTCCACATCAGCAATACCGCGAGAAGCACCACGGCTGCGAGGATTGAGTAACGGCCCATGCGCAGCAAGGTGGGCAGGGCCGCAATGAGGCCAATCCAGGTCAGCTGCGCGCGTGCGGAGCGTTCACCCTTCCACAACCGTACAGCTAAGAAACAGATCGCTATTCCGGCCACGGCCAAGAGCACTACCAGCGCCAGCGGACCAGGGTCCAGCGGGTGAACATCGAAGACATCGAAGGCTAAATTCGCGGCGAAGCCTAAAAAGAGCACTCCGGCCAAGATCCAGAGGAACCGCGAGATGCGCAAGGCACCGGGTGCTGGCAGGGCATTTGGCGGGGGAGTTACGGGCTTTTTCACGTCTCCCAGCCTAGCGTCAAGACCAAGTGTTACGGCCCACTTTGCAAGCGGTGCCCGAACTCACACAGCTCTCACGCTGACAAATGAGCCTACTTGTCGATAGTATTAGGTGTTCGCGAACATCAGGGTTTCCTTGCATCTAGCCCAATTTTTGAGGCAAGAGCCTTCTCGTGTTGTATTTCTTCCGCCAAGTGTGTGCGCGGTTTTTATGTCATAGGGGAGCGCTTGATGAGCGTGAGTAGTTTTCTTACTGTGTAGCCTATGCGTCGTTCTTAAATTGGGGACGGGTAGGCCTTCCCCAAACGAATGAGGTAATTCTTCGTGTCATCAGACATGCCCGTAAACACCAATGACGAAAAGACCAACGAAGAGCCGACCGTGCTTTTCAGCGAACTTGGTCTTGACGCCCGAGTGCTTGCAGCACTAGCCGACCTAGGCTACGAGAAGCCATCGCCAATCCAGGCAGCCACCATCCCACTGCTTCTTGAAGGCCGTGACGTAGTTGGTCTGGCACAGACCGGTACCGGTAAGACCGCAGCTTTCGCGCTGCCGGCACTGTCCCGCATGGCTGAGCTTGCAGACCTTAACGGTCCAGCTCGCACCCCACAGATCCTGGTTCTAGCTCCAACCCGCGAGCTGGCTCTTCAGGTTGCTGAGGCTTTCACTTCTTACGCCAAGTACCTGAGCGACTTCACCGTCCTTCCGGTATACGGTGGCTCGCCATACGGCCCACAGCTCAACGGACTGCGCCGCGGCGCACAGGTTGTTGTCGGTACCCCAGGCCGCGTCATCGACCACATCAACAAGGGTTCCCTGGACCTGTCCAACCTTCAGTACGTAGTACTGGATGAGGCTGACGAAATGCTTCGCATGGGCTTCGCCGAAGAGGTCGACAAGATCTTGGAGTCGACTCCAAAGGACAAGCAGGTTGCACTGTTCTCCGCAACCATGCCGCGTACCATTCGTCGCATCGCTGCCGAATACCTGCGTAACCCACAGGAAGTTTCGGTCAAGTCGAACACCTCGACCGGCACCAACATCACCCAGCGTTACCTGCAGGTTATGGGAGCTCACAAGCTCGATGCCATGACTCGTATCCTGGAATCCGAGCCTTTTGAAGGCGTTATCGCCTTCGTTCGCACCAAGATGGCTACCGAAGATCTTGCCGACAAGCTGAAGGCCCGGGGCTTCACCGCCGCAGCCATCAACGGTGACATCCCACAGCAGCAGCGTGAGCGCACCGTCGAGAACCTGCGTTCGGGCAAGATCGATATCTTGGTCGCAACCGACGTGGCTGCTCGTGGCCTTGACGTGGAACGCATTTCCCACGTCATCAACTACGACATCCCACACGACACCGAGTCCTACGTGCACCGCATTGGCCGTACCGGCCGTGCAGGCCGCACCGGCGACGCGATCCTCTTCATGACCCCACGCGAGAAGTACCTACTGCGTGCGATTGAAAAGGCTACCCGCCAGCCAGTGACTCAGATGCAGCTTCCTTCCCTGGACACGGTCAATGACCGTCGTATCCAGCGTTTCACCGATCGCATCGACCAGACGATCAGTGGTCAGGACCTGAGCACCTTCCGTGAAATCGTGGAGCGTTTTGCTGCAGAGCACGAAGACCTAGATCAGCTTGAAATCGCTGCTGCATTGGCACTGATGGCTCAGGGTGGTCGCCCATTGCTGATGACCGAGCCAGTGATCCCACCTTCGAAGAAGGCTCGCATGGACCGCGAAGGCGGACGTGGCGAGCGTGAAGGTGGACGTGGCGAGCGTGCACCACGTGGTCGTAAGACTGCAGCCGAGGGCAACGCAATGTACCGTTTGGCCGTGGGTCGTCAGAACCGCGTTCAGCCGGGCTCCATCGTTGGCGCACTTGCCAACGAAGGCGGCTTCAACTCCTCCGAAATCGGTGGCATTGATATCCGTTCGGATCACACCCTGGTTGAGTTGCCAGCAGAGCTGACCAAGGACCAGTGGCGTGCACTGTCTAACACCCGCATTGGTGGCGAAGCCATCAACCTGGAGCTAGACAACGGTCGCAGTCCAGCAGAAGATTCGGACCGCGGTGGCTACGGCGACCGTAAGCGTTCCGGTGGCTTCGGTGGCGGACGCGGCGGTGGACGTGGCGGCTTCGGCGGCGGCGGTGGACGCGGCGGCTTCGGTGGCGGACGCGGCGGTGGCGAAAAGCGCTTCGGCGGCGGAAACCGTAGCGGCGGACGTCGCGACTACTAAGTCTTAAAACCTAAGAGCACTCCCTTGAATCGTGAAAACGGTTCGGGGGAGTGCTTTTTTGTTCTTTAAAACGCGACATAGCCAATGACAGGAAAGGTCGCGCTGAGCCTCCCTAGTCAGTCCGGATGGACTCGGAGCTCACTCTCCTCGCTCCAACGCGTGCAGAGGCCACACGGCGTCTAGCAACGTGTCTGTAAGGAACACCCGGAGGCCGTAAAATTGCGCAGTGATCTCGTCGCAAGTGTGAATCAGGGTAGGCATAATGGTTGAACAGTGCCAGATGCCCACTAGCCAGATAGAGAATCTAGATTCTCTGAGAACTATTCACGTTGCCACCGATATCCATGCGGAAGAATCGGAGGGATAACGTCGCGTACTACACCCGTTGCTGGTGGTGCCAAGGACTGATAAATTGCACCGTCCCCGGGATTGATCCGCATCGAGTGTGGTTGTTCGTGAACCACAATCTCAAACCATCCCGGTTGTTCCTTGGCTAGATTGCACCATTGGCATCTACCGTCGGCATTTTTTACGTTTGTCGGACCACCAAGGTAATGCTGCATCACGTGGTCAACGTTTTCTATGATTCCATCGCAATAGGGAGTCCGACAATGAACATCGCGGATCTTGATGAATTCCTTCATTGCGTCCGGGAACTCGCGTGCTTTGGAATCCATGGCAATCAGATCTTGATTTCCGGGTGCGGTATACAACCGCTGGATTTCAGGGAAAGTGAAGATTCGTAATGCCAGGTCGTCGTGTTCCGGATACTCATGGAAGTAATCGTTGACCCGTACCTGCGCTCCCGCCACTAGTTCGCGCGCATATTGGGAAGGAATGATCCCGTATCCGGGTAGATTAGCCGGCTCGCGGTCACCCATGAGCAAACTCTTATCCGTCATGATCAGTTTAATATCAACGAACAACGGAAGTTTGGGAGGGAAACCCTCAATCTGACTGCAAATCAACATGTCAGCCATCAGCTGATCTTTTGTTCGAGGGTCTCCGCTACGACGTAGTTCGTTGACTCGCTGCTTGATTGATTTGCACAAGGCGGTGCCTTCTGCGAGCGGGAGCTTGGCGCTGAGCATGACGCAATTTTCGCTCTTGCGAAATCGTGAGTAACGCTTCGAGGCTTCATCTTCAGCCAGGAAAGCCTTAGTGGTGCTTTCAAAACGTTCGGTGAACTTGCGAACTGTGTCGCCGATTGCCTTGACGCCTAGCCCTTCAAACATCTCAGGATGAGTGCGAAACAGCTGGTCGAATTCCCTACGATGTTCAGCATTAACTTCTTGCAATGGGGACGCAGCGGCGAGTATCTGTCGCTCCGAGAGATCGCCGAGATCAAGAGCTAGTAAAAGATTCGGCATATCTTCTACCAGTATCCGACAAGATTTCATGTAGCTTCGGGCACCCGTCGGGGGCTGACGACGGCTCATTGCCACCGCAGAAGCAGCACCGCGTTCGCTTTCGTCTATGAAGACGCCACGTTCCTCATGGTCGCGAACGACTTCTTTTTCGAAAAGGTAAGCCATCCTAATCTGAGCTGCACAGAAACTAGCTTTGGTGCGTTCCAGCTCATTAAGTGCAGCTGAGTAAGCCGATCTGCCGCCATGGGCAACGATCTGGCTCAGGTTGTCATTAACTTTTCCCACCAAGGCTTCACAGCCTTCATGAAGTCCATTGTCTGGTGGCCACTTCGGAGCCTTGTTTTCGAAGTTATCGCGATCGTCGCATCCGCCTTCGTACATAATTCCATTTTATAGCGTGAGACAGACGTTTTAGAGGTAAGTATTCGACCTGTGGATTACTGAAATTCGAAAGTTTTAGCGGTTCTGGTCCGAACCGAATCGGGTGTTAAATAAAGCAAGAGGGAGAGAATCTATAAAAGATTCTCTCCCTCTTATCTGAGCCCCCTGCCGGAATCGATCCGGCGACCTCGTTCTTACCAAGAACGCGCTCTACCACTGAGCTAAGGGGGCAACAGATAAATACTTTACACACATTGAAAGGGTTTTCAAAATCGCCCTAGGGTGAGTGCCGGAGGTCACAAAATCGGATCTCAGTAGGCTTTCTGCGCTTCGAAATAGATGTGACCGCTTGGTGGATTTTCGTGAAGTAGGAGGAAGGCACTTGCAGCAATGTTCGACTTTTGATCCGTTGATGCCTGCATTTGAATCACTAGCCATCGCGTTGCTAAACGACTAGTGAAGTCTTGACCAAATTCGTGAGTAGCGTCACTGGAGAAGTTTTCTCTGAACTTCTGAAACTAAGCTCCGATTCGAAATTCGTATCCATACTTGACTTGGCTATATAGGTGATTTGCCGGATTTCAATTCAACGTGGACTGCGATTTTTCTTTGCTGAGAAATCCGTGTAGAGTATTTACTCGTTGCCCCCTTAGCTCAGTGGTAGAGCGCGTTCTTGGTAAGAACGAGGTCGCCGGATCGATTCCGGCAGGGGGCTCTGAGTGGGAAGTCATCTTGGCTTCTACAGGATGGCTTCCCACTTGTGGCGGCGTAGCTCAGCTGGTTAGAGCGCACGACTCATAATCGTGAGGTCCCGGGATCGAGTCCCGGCGCCGCTACCGACAAAAGCCTCGAAAACTCCTAGAGTTTTCGAGGCTTTCCTCGTTTAAATATGACTCACTCTTCTTTTGATGCTGACTTCATGGCCAGGGCTCTGACCTGTTGCATCAAGCTCTCGTCGAACGGTTCTCCTACCGTGGGCGACTCTGCATTGACATCATGTCCGTGTACCGCGGTATGCAGCCGTTGCATTTGCAGATCCAACTTTTCCGCGGCGTTTGCCGCGTCGGTGAGCTCCTCGACCAAATGTTCAGGAACCGCGCCCTCATACTTGTAAAAAATCTTATGTTCAAGACTCGCCCAAAAATCCTGAGCGATGGTGCGTATCTGTACTTCAACAACGACCGGGACTGGGCCCTCGGAAAGGAACACCGGGATCTCCAGAATCAGGTGTAAGCTCTTATACCCATTGGGTTTTGGATGCTTGATGTAGTCCTTGATCTGCAACACTTTCAGATCATTTTGTGCGGTGAGCGTGTGTAGCACCTTGTAGGTATCTTTGATGAAACTGCAGGTGATACGGATACCGGCGATATCGGTGATGTTGGCTCTAATTGATGCCAGATCCGGATCGATGCCACGCTTGACGACTTTTCGCAGGATACTCTCTGGAGATTTCACGCGCGACGAAACATGTTCGATGGGGTTGTACTTGTGAAGGTATAAAAATTCCTCGCGCAAAATTGAAACCTTAGTCAGCACCTCGTCCGCGGCGAACCGGTACTCCATCATGAATTTTGGAAGCGACTGCCGTAGCGAATGCGCAAAATCGTAGACTAGGGCACCGTTGGAGCTTGAAGACTCCACCGACGGCAATGGAATTACTTCGTGGGATTCATCTGTATTGGAAGAAATCTCGACCACCTCTAGCTCAGTTAGCAGACTCGAAACACACTAGTTGTTCGTCTTTTGCTCCAACCCTAATCCTGTCGACTAAGAATTGCGCATGAATCCGATGCACGTTGCGCGTGCTGAGGCGAGAAGTCCAATGCTCTAACGTTGAATGCAGAACTTGTTGAAAGGCGCAGATGATTCTCGAACGTGAAAACCGGCAGCTTTGCCATGGCATTAGCTTCTCGCCCCATGAGCCGGTCCCGGTGCTCAGACTGCGTCGCGGTGATGAATGGGTCAACGAACCACTCAGCGAAAACCGTTCAATCAAGCTACGTGTTGGGCAAACTAAATTTTGTTTAGGTTATGTCACCATGCGCGATGATGGCTCACGAACACTGCATAGCTGCCCTAAACTCAAGGGACTTAACACTGGAACTCAATGCGAGGGGTGCCGGCGTTCGGACCAGAGCAAATTCATGCACCAGTTTCACAAAACTGGAGAGGCACCGCAGGGCCTGCGCAAATATCTAGAACAACCACATTTCCTCTATGTCGCAAGTTTTGCCCATGGCGCGACCAAGGTTGGTACGACCTCCACACAGAGTAAGTGGACCCGTCTGGCACAGCAAGGAGCCGTGAGCGCTAGATACGTGGCGCGCGCCAGTGATGGTGGTGCGATTCGAGTGTTGGAAGACCTAGTGACCGAGCACGTGGGTCTTAAACAACAAGTCCGACAGAAATCCAAGGTCAAGGGGCTGACCTCATGGGAGCTCGACGAAACTAGTCTGGACGCAGCCAACGCGTTAGAGGCGACTCGTGCCAAGAAATTCTTAGAGGCCCAAGGTGAACTAGCCGCGTATGGAGTGGAACTGCTAGACCAAAAGTGGGAGCAGCCTGCCTACGCCATGGAAGTGGTGCGAGCCTGGGATTCAAAAACAGTACATCCGTGGACGGAACCCATTGCCGGCCATGAAATGAATCTGCGCGTGCGCGGAGTGCTTGGCCAGAGCATTCTGGTCGACAGCGGGGAAAACACTACTTTGCGCTTGCTGGACGCGGCGGAGTTGAAAACCCGTGAAGTGGATATCGAAGTGCAACGTGGCCAGTTCTTCGAAGAACAATCGCCATTGTTCTGAGTTTCACCCGTTTTATCCCTTCATTTGCGCTTTGTACCGTGCACTCTGAACTAAACTGGATGCCATGACCAACACTCCATGGGAAGCGGCCTCACCGCGTTACAAAAAGTTTGTGTTCACCGCCATGGGGGTCATGGGCTTTGGCATCATTTTGGCAATTATTGGCTCGAACATCCCCTCGCTCTCGCTGGTATACACGGCCATTGGCATCATGATTGTGGGCATGCTGTGCCACATCATCGGCTTAGTTATCCGCGCCAAGGACACCCGCAAGTGGCGTATCGCCAATGGGCTTGCCGTTCCGCGCGCCAAGAAGCAAAAGTAACCGAGTAACTCGCAACGTTCAGGAGAACTAATGGGTATCAACCCTGACCTCGTGGGGCATATTTACCCCGCTGGAGCGTCCTACCAGGTAGGCCGCGAAAAAATTCGTGAATTCGCCACGGCCACAAAAGCTAGCTCCCCGGCGCACTTTGACGTGCAAGCCGCCCAAGCATTGGGTTACGCAGATTTGGTAGCCCCGCCGACTTTTGTCATCATCATCGCGCAGCGCGCAGATGCGCAGCTGATCTCAGATCCGGCCTCCGGAATTGACTTCTCTCGTGTGGTGCACGCTGACCAGCGTTTCACTCACCACCGCCCCATTGTGGCCGGAGACGAACTGCTGGCAGAACTCTATGTGGACCAGATCCGTGAAATGGGTGCAGGTGCAATGATCACCACGCGCGCCGAAATCACCACGGTGTCAGGCGAGAAGGTCGCCACCACCACTTCATCGCTACTGGTACGGGCAGGGGACTAAACCGTGATCAAATTCTCTAGCTTAGAAAAAGGCCAGGTAATCGGTTCAACGACCGTCATGGTCAACCGTGGGGACCTGGTGCGGTATGCAGGTGCCTCGGGAGACTTTAACCCGATCCACTACAGCGAACGCTTTGCCACAGAGGTCGAACTGCCCTCGGTGATCGCCCACGGCATGTTCACCATGGGTGCAGTTGTTGATCTTGTCGGTGCGTGGGTAGGAAACCCGGGCGCCATCGTGGATTACCAGACCCGCTTCACCAAGCCGGTTGTGGTGGAAGATCCCGCAGGGAGCAACCCAAGCGATGCCGAAGGCACCGCCATTGAGGTTGAAGGCAAGATCGGTGCACTGGATGAGGAAGCACAAACGGCACGCGTGGACCTGACGGTCACCGCCAACGGCACAAAGGTACTGATGAAGTGCCAGGCGGTAGTCCAGCTCTGAACAAGCAACTAGGCGGCGAGGGCACGGTAATCGCCTGGCGCAACGGGTTACTTGCCGCCTACCTGGCCAGCGGCCTGTTGATCTCGGCTCTGGTCTCCCGGCTCCCGGCATTGCGCGACGCGCTGCAGCTAGACCACGCGAATGTCGGTTTACTGCTGTTGTGCCTGAGCGCTGGGTCGTTTTTGTCCGTGGCGCTCTCCGGACAAGCAGTGTTGCGGCTCGGAGCCACCAGTGTCATGCGCATAGCTGCCACCTTGGCGGGTAGTTCGTTGCTGCTGATCGGGATCAGCGCCTCGGTGTTTGAATCCACCTGGCTGACCGGGATTTTCCTGTTCACTCAAGGACTGGGTACCGCTTCGTGGAACGTGGCCTCCAATGTGCAGGGCGCAGCCATGGAGCGTGCATTGGGCCGAAGCATCATGCCGGAGCTGCATGGCTTTTTCTCCATCGGCACGGTGCTGGGAGCTGGCATTGGCGCGTTGGCAGCGGCGGTCAATCTGCCACTATATGTGCACTATGCGGTGATGGGCGTGATCATCGTGGTGACGGTGCTGGTCAGCGCCCGGAGCTTCGGTGAAGATTTCAGCCGTACCCCGCGCAACCATACGGGCCCCTCATTGGCGCAAGCGTGGAAAGAACCACAAACTATCTTGCTCGGCGTGCTGGTCCTCGGCATGGCTTTGGCCGAGGGAGCAGCAGGGGACTGGGTAGCACTGGCCTTAGCCGACGGTTACCAAACGAGCGAGGCCACCGGAGCGATTGGCTATGGCGTATTTGTCAGCACCATGACCCTCACGAGGCTGCTGTCCGGTGATCTGATCCTGCGTCTGGGACGCGTGATTATGATTCGAGCCAGTGCCATTGCAGCGCTGATAGGTGTGCTGCTTTTTGCCTTTGCCGGAAACCTGCCCATTGCATTTATCGGCCTGGCCATTTGGGGTATGGGTGTTGCCCTGACTTTCCCACTGGCCATGAGCGCAGCCTCGCAGGATCCATTGCGGGCGGCCACCCGCGTTTCGGTGGTCTCCACCATTGGTTATGGCGCGTTCTTAGGCGGACCGCCACTGCTGGGCCTTCTAGCAGGCGCTATCGGCCTGTTGCCGGCGTTGGGATCCATCTCGATTCTGGTGCTCTTGGCCTTCTTCCTCTCTTCCAATGTGGCCGATCACCGAAGCGAAAAATAGCAACGCGAAACTATGCGAAAGTAGGAGCATGCTGAAGAATTTGACGACCTCGAAGGTCGGTGGACCCGCCGACCAATTGGTAGTGGCAGGTACCGAAGAAGAGCTGGTCTCTGCGCTGGCGGCAGCCGATGCTGCCGGCACCCCGGTACTGCTGATCGGTGGCGGTTCAAACCTGGTGATCAATGACCGCGGATTCCGGGGAACCGCCATTCAGATCGCCACCCGCGGCTTGCAGCTTGAAGCGTTGGGCACCAATACGCTGTTATTGCGCGTCGCTGCCGGGGAAAACTGGGACGCCTGCGTGGAATACAGTCTCGTAGAAGGCCTAAGCGGCTTGGAGGCGCTGTCCGGCATCCCGGGTTGCGCCGGGGCCACCCCGGTGCAGAACGTGGGTGCCTACGGCGCCGACGTGTCTGAGCACCTGGCCTGGGCGCGGGTTTATGACCGGCACCTCGGAACCGCGCTGACGCTACATCGTGAAGAGCTCGAATTCTCCTACCGGGATTCGCTGATCAAGCGCACCAGCGTAGCCGGTTCGCCGCGCTTTGTGGTGCTCGAAGTTGCCTTTGAACTTACTCGGTCAGAAGTTTCGGCGCCGATACGTTATGCGGAATTAGCTCGCCGCTTGGGCGTTGCACCCGGTGAATCCGCCTCGGCGCAGCTGGTGCGCCAGCAGGTGCTTGAACTACGTCGCTCCAAAGGCATGGTCTACGAACCGAAGGACGTGGACTCGCACTCCACCGGGTCCTTCTTCACCAACCCGATTGTTGACGTGCTGGTGCTTGAACGCTTGCCAGAAGGCGCCCCAAACTATCCGGTGGACACCGATGGTCTGGTGAAGCTTTCCGCAGCCTGGCTGATCGACCAGGCAGGATTCTCCAAGGGCTTCGGACTCGAAGGCACCGAGGGGTTCAGTCTGGCTCAAGGCCGCGCTAGCTTGTCCACCAAGCACACCCTAGCTGTCACGAACCGAGGTGGTGCTACCGCCGAAGACCTACTGGCTGTCGCACGCGCCGTGCGTGCGGGGGTACAAGAACGCTTTGGCATTGAACTGGTCAACGAACCATTACTCATTGATTTAGCGCTTTAGCGCACAAAAAGCCCCTTCGAATCGAATTCGAAGGGGCTAAATGGTTTGTCTTTACAGGCGACCCTGAGCGATGGCCAGCATGCGGCGCAATGGCTCTGCTGCGCCCCAGAGCAGCTGGTCACCGACGGTGAACGCGGAAATGTACTTAGGTCCCATTTCCAGCTTGCGGATACGGCCCACCGGAATATCCAAGGTGCCCGAGGCAGCGACCGGGGTCAGCCGCTCCATGGTGGCTTCCTTTTCATTGGGCACAACCTTGGCCCACTCATTGTCCTCGTCGAGCAGTGCTTCGATCTCGGAAACCGAGAGGTCATCCTTCAGCTTGATGGTCAACGCCTGGGAGTGCGAACGCATCGCGCCGATACGCACGCACAGGCCATCAACGATGATGTGATGATCCCCGGAGGTCTGCAAGATCTTGTTCGTCTCCGCTCCGGCCTTCCACTCTTCGCGGGACTGGCCGTTGCCGAGGTCTGCGTCAATCCACGGGATCAGCGAGCCTGCGAGAGGTACACCAAACTGGCTGGCGTCCAATCCACCGCGCTGAGCTTCAAGCACCTTGCGGTCAATGTCCAAGATGGCGGAGGCCGGATCGGCGAGTTCGGCGGAGACCGCCGAATTGATGTCACCAAACTGGGTCAGCAGCTCACGCATATGGCGTGCACCGCCACCGGATGCTGCCTGGTAGGTCATGGAAGTGCTCCACTCGACCAGGTTGTTCTTGAACAACCCGCCCAAACCCATAAGCATGCATGAGACGGTGCAGTTACCTCCGACAAAGTCTTTAACGCCTGCAACCAACGACTGGTCGATGACATTCCGGTTCACCGGGTCCAGCACGATGACCGAGTCTTCGTTCATGCGCAAGGTGGAGGCTGCATCGATCCACAGGCCATCCCAACCGGACTTACGCAGCTCGCTGTGCACCTTGGCGGTGTAATCTCCGCCCTGAGCGGTGACGATAATCGGCAGCTTGGCCAGAGTTTTAATGTCGTAGGCGTCCTGCAGCGGTTCGGCACCCTGCGCAAAGCCAGGGGCTGCACCACCGGCGTTCGACGTCGAGAAAAAGACCGGGTTCAGTTGCGCAAAATCGCCCTCGTCGAGCATGCGCTGCATCAGCACGGAGCCAACCATGCCACGGTAACCAACAAATCCAACAGATGAAGTCATATCTCCATGGTAGGACGCTTCACGGCAACCGGCTCGGTTCGTTACAGCAGTTAAAGCAGAATCACACCCGAGCCCCAGCCGGGTTCGAGTGTGATTTGAATAAGCAGAAGCTTTACTTCTCCTCTAGCAGCAGTTTGCGATTTTTGATCGCCCACATTGCGGCAAAGATAAATAGCTGGGTAGGGACCAGCAACAAGATAAGACCGAAGATCTTAGCGCCGTCGAGGACCATAAAGAATCCCAGCACCGCTACCACAAGGGCAAGCAACGGGAACAGCATGTATCCGAGGATGAACAACGCGTCAGAGTGTTGTTTGAGCTCGCTCAGGTATTTTTTCACGTAGGTTAGTCCTTTTCACGGATCCAAGATTCGAAGCGGTATTCGGTTCCGCTTTTTGAGCTGTGCCATTGCTCAGCCGGGTCGGCTGAGGACAGGACAAAGTCTTCAGTCAATGCGGGAGCTTTGGTATCCCCGGCCGGGCTGAAATTCAGCCGTGTAATCACGGCGATGTCCCACAAATCCAGGGTGGCGGCGTAGAGCTTTCCTCCGCCGATAATCCAAATTTCTTCGCTGCCTTCGCTTTGTCCAGCCAGCGCCAAAGCTTCGTCGACCGAGCCGACAGGAAGTGCGCCGGCGGTGCGCAGTTGGTCGTGGTCACCGGAGGTCAGCACGATATTACTGCGGTTTGGCAGGGGCCGGTATTTCTCCGGAAAAGAGTCCCAGGTATTGCGGCCCATGATTACCGGATGGCCGGCGGTAACCCGCTTAAAATGCGCGAGATCTTCTGGCACATGCCAGGGCATCGTTCCGCCAGCGCCGATAATGCCGTTGGCGCCCTGCGCCCAAATGGCACCTATGAGGCTCTGAGTTTCTTTAGCGTGACGTGAACTCATACCGCAACGCTTCCCTTGATCGTTGGGTGATGCTGGTAATCGTTGAGCACAAAGTCTTCGAGCGTGTAGTCAAAGATTGACTTTGGCTGGGACGCGAATTCCAGCGTGGGGTAGGGATACGGATCGCGACTGAGCTGTTCGCGAACCTGCTCCAGATGGTTGGTGTAGATATGTGTGTCTCCACCGGTCCAGATGAACTCTCCCGGTTCCAAATCAAGCTGCGCGGCGACCATCTTGGTCAGCAGCGCGTAGGACGCAATGTTAAAAGGGACTCCGAGGAACATGTCAGCGCTACGCTGATAAAGCTGGCAGGAGAGTTTTCCATCGGCCACGTAAAACTGGAAGAACACGTGGCACGGAGGCAGCGCCATGTTCTTGATTTCCGAGACATTCCACGCCGAAACGATATGACGGCGGGATTCCGGGTTGTTGCGCAGAGATTCCATGACCTCAGAAATTTGGTCAATGTGCGCACCGTCCGGGGTGGGCCAGCTACGCCATTGCACACCATAAACAGGACCGAGCTCGCCATCTGCATCGGCCCACTCGTTCCAAATGCGCACCCCTTGATCCTGCAACCACTTCACATTCGATTCACCGCGCAGAAACCAAAGGAGCTCTGCGGCGACAGATTTGAAATGCACCCGCTTGGTAGTGATCAGCGGGAAAGATTTGCTCAGATCAAAGCGGAGCTGACGACCAAACACCGAAAGTGTGCCGGTGCCGGTGCGATCCTCTTTGGCGGTGCCGTTTTCCAGCACGTCGCGCAACAGATCTTCGTATGGGGTCTCGATGTTCTGGGAAGTCACCATTCCATCGTAGCTGTAGCTCTGGCGCGAGAGCTACAGCCGAACTGTGAGACTTCGCTAGCTATTGGGTGGCAACCATGTCGTGGTATTCGGGATAACGGGTCAAGAAGTCCTGGACGTAACTGCACTCAGGAACAATTTTTGCTCCCTCTGCGCGTAATTTATCCAGCACCATGGTCACCAGTGCACGCGCGTAACCGCGCCTGCCGAATTCCTCATTGACGATGGTGTGCTGCAAGGTCACCAGCTGATCTTCGCGCTGATAACCAATAAAACCGATGAAGGTGGAGCCATGCCAAAGACTGTAGCGCTGGCGGCTTTCGTCATGATCCAGACGCAACCCTTGATGCACAATTTTCTGAACCGGATGCTCTGGCTGATGAGCGGACATGGCATTAGCCTCCTTGGACGTGATTTCTCTCACCTCTAGTCATAGTCGCTTTGGAGGGTAGATGCAACGCGTGTCCAGTGGCTAGTCGTGATAAGGCGCGTGGATTTCCACCGAGACGAACTGATGTTTGGATCCGGGCACCTGATGGGCAACGATAACTCCGCCCGGTTCTAAGAATGGATCCCTGCTCGGTAGGATCGCGGCAGCCTTCGCCGAAAGCTTAGAACGCAAGACTGCCATGGCCAAGGGAAGCACCGGACGATGCATGCACACCACCTGCGAGCGTGCCTTGGCCACAAGCTTTTCAAGGGCGCGGGTGGCCTTGGCTGGTTTTCGATTGGCCGCGTGCTCGGTGATCGCATTGATGTTTTTCAGTTTGATCCCGTGCACGGACACATAGGGAGTCACCGTCTGGACACAACGAATCCATGGGGACGAAGCGACATGTGAAGGACGCCAAGCTTCGAGCATCCGGGCCAGTGCGAGGGCCTGGCGTCTGCCGGTGGCGGCTAACGGACGTTCACCTTCGGCACGAGTCCATTTGCCGCGCGGCTTCGCTTTGGCATGACGCACGATGATAAAGGGCATGCTCCCTAAACGCTGGTGCGCATGGGCCTTGATCAGGTCATCGAGCGGAGCGATATCCGAGGGGTTTGTTAACTGCCCGCGAGCCTGCTCTGCCTGAACCCAGCGCGACTGATCACACTCGGTCCCGTCGGGTTGCTCAATGACCCCAGCATCAACTTGTGCCGCCCAGTAGTAGACAACCTTCGTTTTGCTCTTGACCGTGTAAGCGGTGGCCGCCAGCGGCAGCCCCAGGGTGATGTTCAGCCCGACTTCCTCACGGACCTCCCGAATCGCGCATTCGGGAATTGATTCTCCCGCGTCAAGCTTGCCCTTGGGCCAAGACCAATCGTCATAGCGCGGACGGTGGATGAGCATCACCTGCAGCTGTCCATGTTCAATACGCCAAGGGATCGCCCCGGCCGCAATCACATCAAATTCGCCGAGCCGGATCTCTTCGGCATCGCTGGATCGTTGCAGTGAGCAAAGCACCAAGCGGGAGTCTGGAGTACTGGTCACTAGTTGTGCAGCCCGCTCATTCGACGCCGGGCATGTTCTTCCATGAGCCAAAATTGGATATCTGTCAGCGGGTTTCCATCGGCATCTCGATGATGTCTGGTCCAAGCCCCGTCGGCACCCAAATGCCAACTCATGGTGGAGTCATCCATATAACGCTTCATCAATCCCGTCATAGTGTCGATATCTTCCTGATCGCGGAGGGAAACTAAGGCTTCCACCCGACGGTCCAGATTTCGATGCATCATGTCGGCGCTGCCGATATAGACCAGCGGGTCACCGGAATTAGCAAAGATGAATACTCGGCTGTGTTCCAAGAATCTGCCCAGGATCGAACGAACCTCGATATTCTCGCTTAAGCCTGGAAGACCTGGGCGCAGCGCACAAATACCGCGCACGATCACATTGACTTTAACCCCGGCCTGGCTGGCTCGGTACAACGCGTCAATGATGGCTTCATCAACCATCGAGTTGACCTTGATGTAGACCGAGGCCTCTTTGCCCTCGCCGGCATTGCTGATTTCCTTTTCAATCAGTTCCAGCAGCCCGGTGCGTACGGTTCGTGGGGCCACCAGCAACCGGTGATAGGTGGAGCGCGGAGCGTAACCGGAGAGCTGATTGAAGAGCCTTGAGACATCTTCACCAACGGCCTCGTCACAGGTGAGTAAGCCGAAATCCTCGTAGTAGCGGGCCGTGCGTGGGTGGTAGTTACCGGTGCCGATATGGCAGTAGCGACGCAGCTTGTCGCCTTCTTTGCGAACCACCAAGGAGAGCTTGGAATGGGTTTTCAGGCCCACAATCCCGTAGACCACGTGCACGCCGGCTTGCTCAAGTTTGCGGGCCCAACTGATATTTGCCTGCTCATCAAAGCGGGCCTTAATTTCTACCAGGGCAAGGACCTGCTTGCCGGCCTCGGCCGCGTCAATCAGTGCGTCAACAATGGGGGAGTCCCCGCTGGTGCGGTACAGGGTCTGCTTGATTGCCATGACCTTAGGGTCAGAGGCTGCTTGTTCCAAGAAGGCTTGTACCGAGGTGGAGAAGGAATCGTAGGGGTGATGCAACAGGATGTCGCGCCTGCGGACCGCCCCAAAAACGTTGGCGGCCTTCGCGGTTTCCGACTCGTTGAGGAACCGGGAAGTATGCCCGACATGCTTGGTGTAGTGCAGTTCGGTCCGGTCCAAGGAGGCGATCACACCGAGCCCGCGCAAGTCCAGTGGCGCGGGCAGCCTAAAGACCTCGTCGTCTTCGATATTCAGTTCGCGGACCAGAAGTTCGAGGATCTGTGGATTAACGTCATCGACAACTTCTAAACGAACCGGTGGGCCAAAGCGGCGGCGCAGCAGTTCCTTCTCCAAAGCCTGTAGAAGATTTTCCGCGTCATCTTCTTCAACTTCCAGGTCCTCGTTACGTGTCACCCGGAAGAAGTGATGCTCCACGATTTCCATACCTGGGAACAACAGGTCCAGGTGCACCGCGATGAGTGCTTCAAGCGGGATGAAACGTGCGGTGCGCTGGGAGGAGTGGGCGGCTTTGACACCATCGATACCCACGAGCCGGGCAATGGTGTCCGGCACCTTGAGACGGGCAAACAGCTCCTTGCCGGTCAGCGGATTGCGCACCACCACCGCAAGATTCAACGATAAGCCGGAGATGTAAGGGAATGGGTGGGCAGGATCCACGGCGAGTGGGGTGAGTACCGGGAACACCTGTGAGATGAACCATGCGGAGAGAGTTTCGCGTTCGGTGTCGCCTAGCTCGTCCCAACGAGTAATGCGAATGCCTTCTTCGGCTAAGGCCGGACGCACCTGGTCGGCAAAAACCATCGCATGGCGGGTTTGCAGCTCATGAGCAGAATTGAGCAGCAGTTCAAGCTGGTCTACCGGGTTCATGCTGTTGGCTGCGGGAACTGCCATACCCGTGGCAATGCGGCGTTTGAGTCCGGCCACACGCACCATGAAAAATTCGTCCAGATTTGAACCGAAGATTGAAAGAAAATTGACTCGTTCAAGCAGTGGCAGGCTGGCATCTTCGGCGAGTTCTAGGACCCGCGCGTTGAAGTGCAGCCAAGATAGCTCGCGATCCAAGAAGCGTTCATTGTTAAAATCACCCTCGGGATGCCGCACGGGCGATTTGACCGCCGGCTCAATGCGGTCTTCGTTCATCTTGGCTGCTGGTACATCACGAAGCTGTGATGCCGGCTGTTTCGGGGTGGTAGTCATCTACTTAACTCGCTTCTTTCTGCAAGTGGAAACCTCGTTGCACCTCAACGCACCGTTCAAAAACTGGTTTATCGCTGGTGCATTATTATTCTATCGGCTGCGGACCGTACATGATGTCGGTGTCCCAAAGTGTGAAGCCCAGTGAACGGTACAGATTTACCGCAGGTTCATTATCTGCATCTACATAGAGCAGCACCGAGCCCACACCGAGCTCCAAGAGGTAGTTCACACCCATCGCCGTCAAAATTCGGCCCAGACCCAGGCCTTGCGCCTCGGGAATCACACCGACGACATATACCTCGCCCATCGGGCGGACCTCGTCGGCTGTTGCGGGATGGATCTTGGTCCAGTGATAAGCGATCAGCTGTTCTTCAGCATCAAAGGCCAGGAAGAAGCCCGTTGGGTCAAACCAGTCTTCGGCCATACGTGCATCCAGGTCCGTCAAGGTCAGCGAACCCTGTTCCGGGTGGTGCGCAAAGGAGGCACTATTTGCTGCCAGCCAAGCAGGCTCGTCCTCGCCTACACGGAAGGTACGCACCGTGCTGCGTTGTTTGAGTTCGGGAACTTCCAAAGCTTCGGAATCATCACGGCGCAACTTGTACAGCTCGCGCACGGTGGCAAGGCCGATGCCGGCCGCTAACTTTTTGGCCGCCGGATGTCCACCATGAGCCCACGCCTGGATGCTTCTTAGTTCAAGGTCTTCGCCCAGACGTTCAAGTAACGCCGACCCGATTCCTTGCTCGCGGTGTTCGGGGTGCACCACCAGTTCTACCACCCAGCTATTTGACGCGCTGTCACGTACCGCGGCAAGCACGCCAACCAAGGCAGTTACTCCTGGTTCCAGCTGGAGTTCGGCGCGCAGGCTGAGCACCGAATCGGCGGAATCTTCAGTAGCTAGGGCCACCAGAGTCTGGTCGCTGAGCGGGGGATTCCCATCGGATTCCTGCGCCGTTGTGGCAAGTTTGCGAACATCGGAAAGATCGCGTTCTTCCAGTTCACCTTGCGTTTTTTGGATGGTCAAAGTTGTCTGTGGCAGTTCGCTCATACCTTCACCTTAGCCCGATGATCCGCGCGCGGACTAGTAGCGGAACAAACTTAAACTTCGCTGTGGAAGCGGTAGCCGACATTTCGCACAGTGCCAATCAATTGTTCGTGATCGGTACCGAGCTTTGCGCGTAAACGACGCACATGAACGTCCACGGTTCGAGTGCCTCCGTAGTAGTCGTAGCCCCACACCTCGTGCAGTAGCTGTTCACGGGTGAATACTCGGCCAGGAAATTGCCAGAGATATTTGAGCAGCTCAAATTCTTTGTACGTCAGATCCAGCATGCGGCGATCTATCCGAGCGGTGTAACTGAGTTCATCGATAGTTAGCCCGGAAGTGTTTTTCGGTGCCTCGGTTTCGGGATGTGCCGAAAGGATCAGCCTGATGCGCGTTTCTAATTCTCCGGGAGCCGCGGTGGGCATGATGAAATCTGAAATGTTCCATCCAGAGTTCAACACTCCAAGGCCACCCTCGCCAATGACCAAAAGCAGTGGCAGGTTGGCGGTAGAGTGTATGGTTTGCGCCAGGGTTCGAGCCGCGACCAGATCGGTGCGAGCATCAAGAATGACCGCTTCGCTCTCACCTAGCTGGCTGAGAGCCTCGGAGTTTGCAGGTAGGCAACGAACTTCGTGAAGCAGTAGTTCTAGCGCTGGAAGTACCTGCGCGCCGGTGTCTGCGTTGTTGCTCAGGAGCAGCAGGTGCGCCATGACGGACTTCCTCCTGCCAAATAGTTACAAAAATTTAGTTTTTACGTGTCACAGTATAAGGAAAGAACCATTCAAAGCTTGCATGTGGACATGCAAGTGCCCCGACTATTACCGATGGGAAATTTGGTTTGCGAATCAAGGTACTGATCAGTGGGCTGCTGGCGGCCGCCCTGTTGCTTGGAGCTGCCGCATGGAGCTCGGTGAACTTCGCAATGGCAATTGTCGCCGTAGTGGTGCAACTAATTTTTGCCTACGCTTGGCCTCGGATGACACGTTCGGAGACCCCGTGGACCCTGAGCGTGATCTTGTCACTCTGTGCAGTAGCATCCACCGCGGCGACCCTTTTTATGCCCGGAGCCACGCAAACTTCACATAGCGTGGAGGTCATTGCCGCCGGGGTGCTGCTGATTTTCATTACGCAAGTATTGCGTGGTGCTTCCTCCGAGGGACGACTTGCAGGTGTGGTGTCCGGAGTGACCGGGTTGGCTATTGTGACCCAGGGCGCCGGGTGGGCGGCGATTGGGCTTACGGACACGGCATTTGGGACCACCTTGACCACGTTGTTGGCGCTGCTCGGTGCCGGAGCTATCGCGATTACTCGCTGGCCTGACCGCATCACCTTTATCCTTGCACCGCTTATTGGCGGCGCCCTCGGCGCGCTGGCTAGCGCGTTGACCTTTGGCCCGCACTGGGCTCCGGCGCTGTGCATCGGAATTCTTTCAGGTCTGCTGGTCGGTAGCTTGCGCGCGTTGGCTTTGTCCTCACGCAGTGTGCGCACTATCTCAGGGGTGCTCGCGCTAGCCTGCGGCATCCTGCTGCTGGCAGGGGCACTGAGCTGGTATGCGATGGCCTTGTTGAACTAATTGAAGAAATGTGATGCCTGCTTCGTCACGAGTGTCGGAAATGGCAAGGCGCTCGGGCTAAGATGTAGGCATGAATGAAAATTACCTTGCACTCGAAATTTTCTTCCTCGCCTTGCTGACCGTTGCAGGTCTGGGCATGGCCGGATTCGCTGGACTTGTTGTAAAGCGTCTTTTCAAGGGGCAGAAGTAGAAATAGCGCACACAATAATGTGTGCGCTATTTTCATTTAACAAGGCTTTAAGGAGCAGCTAGTTTAATGGCTTTTGATATTCCCACGGATCTCACGCCGGAACTCGTCCCTTTCGCTTGGCTTATTGGCAGCTGGGCAGGGACCGGGCGCCTCGGTGAAGGGGAAGAGTCGGATCCGCACTTCTGGCAGCATGTCACCTTCCGTGACGTCGGCGCACCATATTTGGAATACCGCAGCGAAGCGTGGCTAACCGATGCCGATGGCACCAAGCTGCGCATCCTGTCCGTTGAAAGCGGCTTTTGGGCGTTAGAACGCCAACAGCAAGATGCCGATTCCGGACCAGGGATGACACCCGGAGATATCTTCCCGGCGCTACGCTCGGCAGATGATGTGCAGAAATTGCACACCAAAGAGGGATTTAAGATCCAAGCGCATATTGTGCAGCCTGGCGGAATCTCCGAACTTTATTACGGGCTCATTGACGGCCCGCGTATACAGCTGGCTACCGAAGCGCTGCTGCGCAGCAAAAATGCTAAACAGTATGCCTCGTCCACCCGAATGTATGGACTCGTTAACGGAGATCTGTTCTGGCGGTGGGATGTTTCCTTAGGAAACAACGAGCTCAAGGCACATGCCTCGGCCGCCCTCAAGCGCGTCACTGCAGAAGCGATGGAATCCTAAAGATGAGCGAAAATTCCTACCGGTCGGTACTCCTGGACCGGCAGTCAGCGATTGCCGGAACCGGTGCAGACGCCGGGGTGGCATCCCACTACGGTGCTCCGACCCGCGAAGCCCGTGACCTTTTTGCGGGCAAGTCTATTGCTGATCTCAGTCACCTCGATGTGTTGGAGCTGCGCGGTGAAGACCGCCAAAGCTGGTTGAACACGCTGAGCAGCCAATCGATCACCAATCTGAAACCCGGAGAATCCAGCCAAGCGCTGCTGCTCTCGGTGCAGGGCCGTATTGAGCATGAGATGAAGGTGCTCATTGACACCGATCGAGTACTGCTCATTACCGAGCTTGGCCGTGCCGAGCCACTGCGTGAATTCCTTAATTCAATGCGGTTCATGTTGCGTGTAGAGATTACGAATCTCTCCGGCACCCACGGTGTACTCGGTGCAGTGCGTGAGATTCCCACATGCAATGACTTGGTTTGGCGTAACCCTTGGCCACAGATCAGCGCCGGCGGCTGGGCTTACTCGCGTGAGGACCACCCCGGTCTGGAACGTCCTTGGTTTTTGCATATTGTGGAGCTTGACCGACTAGCCCAGGCCGTTGGCGACGAACAGCTCGCCGGAACCATGGCCGTGGAATCTCTTCGTATCGCAGCGTGGGAACCACGCTTCGGCTTTGAAAATGATGACAAAACCATTCCGCACGAGCTGGATTGGTTACGTACCGCGGTTCACCTGGACAAGGGTTGCTACAAGGGTCAAGAAACCGTTGCCCGGGTGCACAATATTGGACATCCGCCACGACGACTGGTCTTCTTGCACCTAGACGGATCGATGCATACTCTGCCAGCCGAGGGCTCGGAGATTAAGCTAGGCGAACGCACCGTGGGCAAGCTGACCTCGACGAGCCTGCACTTCGAAGCCGGTCCGATTGCCTTGGGTGTCATCAAGCGCAACGTTGATCCCGAAGCCGTACTGACCGTGGTCGATGGCGAAAGTGCTTACCCTGCCTCCCAGGAAGTTATTGTGGCCCCGGACGCCGGACAAACCGCTGGCCGGTTCACCGGGTTCTTGCGCACCCCACCGGGCAAGTAAAAGCACCACGCATCAAAAAATGGTCGTGTCCTTAGACAAGGGCACGACCATTTCGTTAATCTGTTTTAGCCAAAGAGTACTCGTGCTTCTTCATAGCGGTCGGCCGGTACACGTTTGAGATTATTCAAGGCTGCTCGCAGCGGCACCCGGTTTACTTTGGTGCCATGAATAGCCACCATGGTGCCCCATGCGCTGTCCGCCACCGAATCTACAGCTGCCATACCCAGACGTGTGGCTAACACCCGGTCGAAGGCGGTGGGGACGCCACCGCGCTGGATATGTCCTAGTACCGTCGCGCGAGTTTCCAATCCGGTCTGCTCTTCGATAAGTGGGGCGAGCATTTCACCGATGCCTCCCAGCCGTGCCCGGCCGAAACTATCGACCCCGCGCACGGAGAACGCTTCATCAAAACCTTCGGGAACAAAGCCCTCGGAGACAACAACTAGTGGGGCGCGTCCACGCTCATGTGCTTCGCGGACCCACTGGTAGATTTCCTCCATGGTGGTGGAAACCTCCGGGATCAGGATCGCGTGAGCGCCGGAGGCCATACCCGCATGCAGGGCAATCCAACCCACGTGCCGGCCCATCACTTCGGCGATCATGCAGCGGTGATGTGAATCGCCGGTGGTGCGCAACCTGTCGATTGCTTCAACTGCAATCTGGTTGGCGGTGTCAAAACCGAAGGTGTAGTCGGTGGCGTCAAGATCATTGTCAATAGTTTTGGGCACACCCACCACCGGCAAACCGGCCTCGCAGAGGCGCTGTGCGCCGGCTAGGGTTCCTTCGCCGCCGATGGCTATCAACGCATCGATCTGGTGTTCTCTGAGCATCGCCGCGATATTTTCAGCCCCGCCATTTTCACCTTCAAAAGCGTTGGTGCGCGAGGTGCCCAAAATGGTTCCGCCCTGTTTGGCGATACCGCGTACGGCGGTGCGTGGCAGCTCGAAGTAGTCTGCGTCTTTGACTCCGCGCCAGCCATCGCGGAAGCCAACAAATTCATAGTCGTAACTTTTGATGCCGTTGAGTACGGCTCCACGAATCACTGCATTAAGACCGGGGCAGTCGCCACCCGAGGTCATGATTCCAATGCGCATTAACCCTCACTTAGTAAGCAGGGAAGACCTCGGATATACGGTGAACCTAAGAAAAGTTATGTGCATTAGGCGCCGGATATCCGCGGAAAACCCTTCGGACGTCTTTCGATTCCGCGCGCCATTGAGCATCGAGTTGTGTTCGATTCTACGTGTTTAAAACCACAAGAGCGAGTTGCCTCCATTACTAGTGGAAAGCAACCCGCTCTGAGGGGAAACGATGATTAAAACTTGCGGAGCATCTTCTGCAATACAATCGTGTCGTCCTGGGCTGGGATGAGCAGCCACGCCACAATGTAGGCGCCGATACCAATGACCGGCAGGAGGAAGGAAAGCAACATGCCGATGCGGACCAAGGTGACGTCCCAACCGAATTTTTCGGAAATGCCGCCAGCGATTCCGGCGACCATACGGGCTGGACCACGGCGTAGTGGCATTGAACGGATCTGGTTAAAGAAGGTATCCATGATTTCTCCTGAAGTTATTTGTTGTTGCTGGAAAAGTTGTCGTTGTTCTTGATCTTAGCTTTGCGTGCCGACGCAATTCCCGAAAAAATCATTGCTACACCGGCCAGTGCTACGAGGCTGATGAAGAACAAGGGAGTGTCGAACTGCCAGTCAAAGACCGTCTGACTCAGCGAGGCAAGCGCAACGACGATCAGGATCAGACCGAAAACCAGCGTGCCGGCAGGGAACTTTGATTCGCTCTGTGTCGAGGTGTTCATGGTGTCTGCTCCTTAGAAATCTGTCGTGGTTCCGGTGAGGTCCGGTGTTGAAATGCTGGTGTCAAAGCTGGAGAAGACCCCATCAATCTTGACCGTGAGTACCGGAGCACCCTCAGGGAAATTCCTGTTGTCCTGGGGTAACTGAGCACCGTCATCGGATAGGAAAAGCCCGTTGGTTTCGATTTGGACCGGAACGTTCGCTGGTAAGGCAATATCAAGCTTGGAAAAAACCGAATCAATTTCAACGGTTTTTGGGGCGGTGATGTTGTTCAGGCCGCGTAAATCTACCGTGGAACTGCTGAAGACCGCACTGTACTCGCTGTCTTTATCGGCTGACTGATAAATTCCATTATTGCCGGGACGGAAGTCTGACCCGGAAAAGACGACCGTGAGTACGAGCAAGGGGATGGCTAAACCTAAGAGCCCTCCACTGGTGCGATTTGAAAGTGCCGCAAAGACCATAGACAGGCCCACAAGGAACAAACCGGATGCTAAGGCTACGGACCAGCCGTTTCCTGGCAGATCCACCACCTTGAGGTAATCGAGGCTGAGAATCAGCGCGACGGCAAGCACCGTTACGCCCAGGATCACCGTGGAGACCCAGCCAGGGATCGGAGGAGCGTTACGTAGCTTCTTTGCCGACTTGCCGAAGGCTGGATCCTGACGTGGCGGCGTATAGCGCGGCTCTTGGCCGGCGCCGTAGGTGTCGGGTTCCACTGGCTTCTCCTCAGACTTCGGTTGCTGCTGATGTGTGTTGGCGAAGGAAGCGGTCGCCGCGACTCTGGCGGTCGGCACGGTAGCGCCGATGCTAAAAGATTGCTCCCCGGAATCTCGCCACGGAACTTCGATGGTCGACCCAGTGCCCGGATGGGCCGCCGACGTGGTCGCCGGCGCTGGAGCTTTGGGTTTGTGATCCTCCGAATGCGGAGCTTCAGACCCCGCGAACTTACTGTTTCTGCGGCTAAAGATCACAAATGCAATACCGGCAATCACCAGTACCGGCCAGAGAACTGGTGCCACAGTACTCAAAAGCCACGGGGCTACGAAGATGCCAACACCAAGAAAAATAGAAGCACCGGTTAATGCGGCAGCCCATTCTTTGTTGACGATAGCCTGTTCCAAATGGATTTTTCCGCTGGTATCAGCCAGCAGGGCCCAAGCAATCGCGTAAATAATGAGCCCGAAACCAGCCAACAAACTCAGTGCAACAAAAACGCCACGCACCAACACCACATCAACGTTGAGTCGAGTGGCGATACCGGCTGCGACACCGCCGAGCCACTGCGAGTCTTGGCGATTAATGCCGGCGCCGCGCAGTCGCTCAAAGATATTGCTGCGTGAAGGGTGTTCGTTGTTCATATTTCAATCTTCTCGCGCCAAGCGTATTGACGCTATGAGGGCCTACCCTGATTCTTCCCCTGAGTGGACCCCCACTTGTACTCCAAGTCCGGTTTTCCTTCCTGGATCATGCTTGACTTATCACTATGGAAAGTTCTGAGCAGCGCACTTCGATTGTTCGCAGCGATTCAGGGCTCATCGCGGGGGTATGCGACGGGCTAGCAACGCACCTTGGATTCCCGGTGAGCTATGTTCGTTTCGGATTTGTCGCCCTGACCGCGTTAGGCGGGGTAGGGGTGCTGCTCTATGCCTGGTTGTGGGTTTTTACCCCGAGTGCCGAAGAATCCAAAGCCGGCCAACTGCGTTCGTGGGGGACAAGCAGGCGAACGCTCGCCGAGGAAATGGGACGAGTTCAGCAAGGGATCCCAAGCCCTCAGGAAATGACAGCGAAGCTCGCCTCCTGGCGGGAGACGCTCATTGGTACGGGCTTGTTACTTATTGCCGTATTGGCCTTAGCCCAATGGCTGGGACTGAATATCCGCTGGGACCTGATTTGGCCGGCCATGGGCATTGTGGCTGGTGTGCTTTTGGCTTGGCTGCAGATCGATGGGCAGCGTTTATCGGGGGACAGTAAATCCAGGGCAATGGTGCTCGGGCGGTTGATTCTTGGCCTGATTCTTGCCATCGGTGGGCTACTGGCAATTTTGAGCGGTACCGTAAGCACCTCGGACCTTATCGGCGGCATGTGGGCGGCGTTAGCAATTATTGCCGGCGCGGTGGTGGTGCTGCTTCCGTGGGGTGCCCGCTTGTGGCGTGACTACCTCGCCGAGCGGAGTTCTCGCCAAGCCGCCGCGCAACGCGCTGACTTTGCCGCGCATCTGCATGATTCAGTCCTGCAAACGCTGGCTGTAATCCAAAAGCGCAGCGATGATCCGGCGGCTGTGCGTACCCTAGCCAGAGTGCAAGAACGTGAACTGCGAGCATGGCTCTATGAGACCGAAGATCTCGATGAAGAAGACGTAGTCGTGGAGTTGAAGTCCGAAGCAGATAATATCGAAAAACTGATGTTCCGTGATGTTGACGTGGTTGCTGTGGGTCACGCCAAGGGATTCGACGGACAGCAAGCTTTAGTCGCAGCAAGCCGCGAGGCAATGATGAACGCGGCTAAACATGCAGAAGGAACGATTTCCGTATATCTGGAATGCAAAAAGGAACTGGTAGAAATCTTTATCAGGGACCGAGGCAGCGGCTTTGATGTCAAAGCAATTGATGAGGACCGGCATGGGGTGCGCGAATCGATTATTGGCCGTATGGATCGTGCCGGTGGCAAAGCCATCATTCGCAGTAGAAAAACCGGCACCGAAGTAGCCTTGAGCATGCCGCGAAGCAGCGAGCAGGAAGAACAAAACAATGAGTAGCGAACTGAGCAAAGACCAGAACATCCGCGTTGTCCTAGTTGATGACCACGGAATTTTCCGTTCCGGCCTACGCGCGGATCTCAGCGAAGATCTAGTGATCGTTGGCGAGGCAGACAGCGTAGAGAGCGCCATCGAGGTCATTGATCGAGAACGCCCTAATGTGGTGCTGCTCGACGTGCATTTGCCAGGTGGACGTGGTGGCGGAGGTGCCGAAGTACTTGCCGGCTGCGCGCATCTTTTGGGCAATACCAAGTTTTTGGCACTCAGCGTTTCAGACTCCGCACAGGACGTTGTCACCGTAATTCGTGCAGGAGCGCGCGGATATGTCACCAAGAGCATTTCCGGGACCGAGATCTCTGACGCGGTCCGCCGGGTGGCCGGTGGGGATGCGGTCTTCTCACCGCGGCTTGCAGGGTTTGTGCTGGACGCCTTCGGAAGTTCCAGCGTGGCCGCGGTGACGGGCATCGATGAAGAACTTGATTTGCTTTCGGACCGTGAGCTGCAGGTGATGCGCCTGATTGCGCGCGGCTACAGCTACAAGGAAGTAGCCAAGGAACTATTTATCTCAGTGAAAACTGTTGAATCGCATGTCTCTAATGTCCTGCGCAAACTACAGCTTTCAAATCGCCATGAGCTTACCCGTTGGGCAGTAGACCGAAAAATCCTCTAAAGGGGCGTTAAAACACGGGTGGCTCGATCCTCAAGGATCGAGCCACACGTGTTTTAGGTGAAGGTTTATTCGGTGTCGCCCAGCAATTTAGCCATGCGTGAGACACCCTCTGCGAGGTCCGCATCGCCTAGCGCGTAGGACATGCGAATGTATCCGGACGGGCCAAAGGCTTCGCCGGGAACGACTGCGACTTCGGCCTGCTCAAGAATGAACGCGGCGAGTTCGGCGCTCGTGTTGTTCACAACTCCACGGATTTTGCGGCCTAAGAGTCCACGCACATCCGAGTAGGCGTAAAAAGCACCATCTGGCATTGGGCAGTGCAGTCCCTCGATAGCGTTAAGCCCCTGGACAATAGCCAAACGGCGACGGTTGAAGGCCACCTTCATCTCTTGAACCGCATCCAGCGGACCGGCAACGGCGGCCAAAGCCGCACGTTGGGATACGTTGGCCACGTTGGAGGTCGCATGGGACTGCAGGTTAGTGGCCGCCTTAATGACATCAAGTGGTCCGGCCATCCAGCCCACGCGCCAACCGGTCATGGCGTAGGTTTTCGCGACACCGTTGAGGATGACCACGCGATCTTCGAGTTCAGGGACCAGCGTGGCGATCGAGTTGAAGGTAGCGTCCCCATAGGTGAGGTGTTCATAGATTTCATCGGTGACTACCCACAGACCCTTAGAGGCAGCCCAGCGGCCAATTTCGGTGATCTGCTGCGCGGTGTACACCGCGCCGGTCGGGTTAGACGGTGAGACGAACAGCAAAATCTTTGTGCGTTCGGTGAGCACCGACTCTAATTGCTCAATGGTGACCTTGTAGCCTTGCTCGGGTCCGGCAAAGATCGATACTGGCACGCCACCGGCAAGCTGGACGGACTCCGGGTAGGTGGTCCAGTACGGTGCCGGGATGATGACTTCATCGCCTGGATCAAGCAGGGCTGCGAAGGTGTTGTAGACCGCTTGTTTGCCGCCGTTAGTCACCAGTACCTGAGATCCACTGAGCTCGTACCCGGAATGACGCAAGGTCTTCTCAGCAATGGCTTCGCGAAGCTCTGGCAGACCTGCAGCGGGGGAGTACCGATGATTCTTTGGATCCTTGGCTGCCTCGACTGCTGCCTGGACAATGTAGTCCGGGGTGGGGAAGTCCGGCTCACCGGCGCCGAATCCAATCACTGGACGCCCGGCGGCTTTGAGTGCTTTCGCCTTGGCATCAACTGCGAGGGTGGCGGACTCGGAGATGGCGCCGATGCGGCGAGAAATTCTAGACATAGAAAATGCATCCTGACGGTACGTGAGCTGCTGTTTTCTTCAATCCTAGTAGCCTGCAATTAGCTATGCCCGGCGAAGTCGGTAAATGACACGAACTGTTTATGATCAGTGGTGCCGAATGCGGTGTGCGACACACAGTGGGCAGTCAGTTCGACATTTGCTATTTCGTTGCGTAAAGTTATTTCTCGTTGCTCAGACATCGACAACGACATGGTCAAACACCTATCGGCTAAGATGTGTGTAGTGAAGAGCAGTAGCTCAAAGGGTAGTGGCGCAATTGGTAGCGCAGCGGTCTCCAAAACCGCAGGTTGCAGGTTCGAGTCCTGTCTGCCCTGCGCAGTTGCGATAATAATCGCACAGCGAATCTCAAATCACGGTGTGTTGTGGTCGATCCGGCTGCGACACACCGTGATTGTTTCAACTGGCCAAAAAATTTGAAACGAGGATCAAGTTGAGCGAATCAGCTGCCGTTAATCCCGGAAACGGTGACAAGGCAAAGAAGGGCTTCTTCGGACGCATCTTCCTTTTCCTGCGCCAGGTAATCGCGGAACTAAAAAAAGTCGTGACCCCAACGCGGAGCGAGCTAATCAATTACACGCTCGTCGTAATCGGTTTCGTTTGCATCGTCATGCTGATCGTTACGGTCCTTGACCTCGTATTGGGCCAAGGCTCGATCCTCCTGTTTACTAATCAGCCAGAACAGTAAATTATTTGCCACGGCGGTATAATCGCCGGCAAGTAGTTAGATGTCATTCAGTCAAAGAAAGCAGGAGCTGCAGTGTCCGACAAGGAACTCGAACCGCAGATTAATGACGAGGTCGAAAACGAGTTCGTTGAAACTGAAAGCGAGCAGGTAGAAACCTCCGCTGACGTTGCAACAGACGAGACCGAAGCTCCAGCCGTTGTTGCTGAAGAAGAAGTTCAGACCGAAGTTGTTGAAGACGAATCTGTTGAAGCTGAAACCGAGTCTGCAGAAGACGAAGTAGAAGGCGATGAAGAAGAAGCAGAGTCTGAAGAAGACGTAGTCGCAAAGCTCAAGGAAGAATTCCGTTCGAAGCTGCGCCGTCAGCCAGGCGACTGGTTCGTTATTCACACTTACGCAGGTTACGAAAACCGCGTCAAGCTGAACCTCGAGACCCGTATTCAGACCCAGGACATGGATGATTTCATCTATGAGATCCAGGTTCCGATGGAAGAAGTCGTTGAGATCAAGAATACTCAGCGAAAAATCGTTCGTCGTGTACGTATTCCGGGCTACGTCCTGGTTCGTATGGAACTTACCGACGCTTCGTGGGGTGTAGTTCGACACACTCCAGGCGTCACCGGCTTCGTTGGAAACGCTCACGATCCGAACCCTTTGAACCTTGACGAAGTGTTCTCCATGCTGGAGCACACCGTGGTTGATCCGATCGAACAGCCATCGGCTTCCAAGCCAGGTCGTTCGCCAATCACCGAAGTCACCGTCGATTTTGAGGTCGGGGAAGCGGTTACCGTCAACGACGGTCCATTCGAGACCATGCCGGCGACGATTTCCGAAATCAAGCTGGAATCTGCTCAGCTGGTTGTCCTCGTTTCGATCTTCGAGCGCGAGACCCCAGTGACCTTGAACTTCAATCAGGTCACCAAGATCCAGTAGTATTAAGTCTTCGTGCCCCATTCCGTTTGCTTTACGGGGTGAGGGTACGTTCGGCTGTCGCGCCACGACAGCCACAACCCGTGACACGCTCCTGTGTTATGGGAACTGCAAGAGCATAAGGACCCGACATGGCCCCAAAGAAAAAGGTCACTGGACTCATCAAGCTGCAGATCAATGCAGGCGCTGCTAACCCGGCTCCTCCAATTGGTCCAGCACTTGGCCAGCACGGTGTCAACATCATGGAATTCTGCAAGGCTTACAACGCAGCGACTGAGTCGCAGCGCGGTAACGTTGTACCAGTTGAAATCACCGTGTACGAAGACCGTTCATTCACCTTCATCACCAAGACTCCTCCAGCTGCAGAGCTGATCAAGAAGGCTGCTGGCGTTGCTAAGGGTTCGGCTACCCCGCACACCGACAAGGTTGCAAAGCTGACCCAGGCACAGGTTGAAGAGATCGCCAACACCAAGATGGCTGACCTCAACGCTAACGACTTGGCTGCCGCCTCGTTGATCATCGCCGGTACCGCCCGCTCCATGGGCATCACTGTCGAAGGCTAATTTTTAGCTTTTCGTAGTTCACCTCGGTGACTACACCAAAGAATTTATTATCAAGGCGAGCAGGGAACCCCCCGCTTGCCCGTGGCAGGACCGGGCGCGGTCCATATGACCACGACTGCATAAGGAGATAACGCAGATGGCAAAGCGCAGCAAAGCATACGTAGCCGCCGCGGCTAAGATCGTGGCTGACAAGTTCTACGAGCCAACCGAGGCAATTGCCTTGGCAAAGGACATCGCAGGCGAGAAGACCAACTCGACCGTTGAGGTTGCATTCCGCTTGAGTGTTGACCCACGCAAGGCAGACCAGATGGTTCGCGGTACCGTGAACCTTCCACACGGCACCGGTAAGACCGCCCGCGTGGTTGTCTTCGCCAACGGCGACAAGGCAGAAGCAGCCCGCGCAGCCGGCGCTGACTTCGTAGGCTCGGACGACCTGATCGAAAAGATCCAGGGCGGCTGGACCGACTTCGACTCGGCCGTAGCAACCCCAGACCTCATGGGTAAGGTTGGCCGCTTGGGTAAGATCTTGGGTCCTCGTAACCTGATGCCAAACCCTAAGACCGGCACCGTGACCATGGATGTGGCCAAGGCTGTTACCGACATCAAGGGTGGCAAGATCGACTTCCGCGTCGACAAGCACGCCAACCTTCACTTCATCATCGGCAAGGCTTCCTTCGAAGCCAAGCAGCTGAACGAGAACTACGCAGCAGCACTGGAAGAAGTACTTCGTTTGAAGCCTTCTTCTTCCAAGGGCCGCTACATCTCGAAGGCAACCATCTCGACTACCTTCGGTCCAGGCATCCCTGTTGACTCGAACGTAACTCGCGTGGAGGCCTAAGCCTTAACGAGTATTAGAACCGCGGGGTAGATCAGAGAAATCTGATCTACCCCGCGGTTTTTGCTATTCCATGAACCTGAGTAAAACCGCGGCAGCTCAGCGTAGCTTTGGTGCTGTAAAGCCCAGGTGAGTACCGTCCCATGGTGCTGTGTTTTGCCGCACCACAGTTTTTTGGCAGCCGGGGGATCCCGCCATGACTAGAGGCAAAGCAGCAGAGACTTGGCAGAAGCAGGTATAGATGCGAATTGCCTGAGTTTTGTCCGTGATCTACCTGAGATGTGTTCCTTTACTTTAATAAGTGGTGATAAGGTTAAAGCACCGACTTGTTCGGCAGCTTCTACATGGGCCCCCCAAGACCATGTAGGACCTGGATATGAAAGTTTCCCCAAAACTTTTGTATCGACAAGTAGCCTGTTGTCAGCGTCCCCCAAGTGCTGGCTTCAGGCCTTGTCTTTTAACGACCATTAAGTGAGTCGAATCATGGGGCCAAGGCGTCTACCGATTTGGAAGATGCCACAATCCCCGTTTAGACTAGAGATACCGAAGACCGTCGGCCGGACATATGCATGCATAAGTCCCGAAGAGCTCGCAAGAGCGGCCAACGCAGGTTTCATAGATTTGTTTTAACTTGAATTAGTTGAAATGCCCTGTGCTCCTGCGCGGGGCCTTTTTTATTGGCCTCGCCGGTTATGAAACGGTACCGAACAAATCCCCGGAAGGAGTGTTATGGCAACGCCTACCAAGACTGTAGCGATTGAAGCAATCGCTGCAGACTTCAAGGAATCAACTGCGGCTGTCTTGACCGAATACCGTGGGCTTACCGTTGCACAGCTCAAGGAACTTCGCCGCGCACTTGGTCAGGATACCAAGTACGCAGTTGTGAAGAACACCTTGACCGCTATCGCAGCGAAGGAAGTTGGCATCGATGCATTCGATGGTCAGCTTTCCGGTCCGACTGCAATCGCCTTCATTAAGGGTGACGCAGTTGCTGCCGCAAAGAGCCTCACGGAGTTCGCAAAGGCTAATGAGAAGCTTGTCGTCAAGACTGGCTTCTTCGAGGGCAAGGCCCTTGATCAGGCCGGCATCGCCGCTCTGGCAGCCCTGGAATCCCGCGAAACTCAGCTCGCTCGCGTTGCTGCAGTACTGCAGGCTCCGGCCTCCGCTGCTGTGCGCATCGTGGACGCATTGCGTCTGAAGCTAGAAGAAGAGAACGGTGGCGCAGCTGCCGAGGAAGCTCCGGCAGAAGCCTAAGCTTTCGCGACTCTTTCGCATCGTAACCCCAATTCATAGGCCTCAGGGCCAAAACCGAAAGGACGCCGACCATGGCGAAGCTCAGCACTGAAGAGCTGCTTTCAGCATTCAAGGAAATGACCATCATCGAGCTCTCGGAGTTCGTGAAGGAATTCGAAGAGACCTTCGACGTAACTGCAGCTGCAGTTGCCGTTGCAGGCCCAGCAGGCGGCGCAGCCGCAGCTGAAGAAGAGCAGACCGAATTCGATGTCGTTCTTGAGTCGGCTGGCGACAAGAAGATCGCAGTTATCAAGGAAGTTCGTGCATTGACTTCCCTCGGCCTGAAGGAAGCCAAGGAGGTCGTTGATTCGGCTCCAAAGGCCGTCCTTGAGGGCGCAACCAAGGAAGCTGCAGAAAAGGCAAAGGAAGCTCTCGAAGCTGCCGGCGCAACTGTAACCGTAAAGTAAGTATCGCGGTCACTCGCAACTTATTGCCAAAGGGTTCATGGACTTCGGGTCCGTGGGCCCTTTGGTCGTTAAAGTCAAATAATGTGTCTAATGTTTTATAACGTTTCTATTAACAGGGTTTATTCAAGTTCATTGTTTACAGTGAAATGGTGTCAACAACTCAAACTCAGGAAACGAAGAAGACAGGCGCACGGCTAGGTTTACTAGACGGCCTGCGAATCAGCGCTGCCTTAATTGTGGTTCTCTACCACTACACCGCGTGGGGACACAGCCACTGGGGACTTAAAGCTCCAGAAGCTTGGCCGGTTCTTTCGCAGTTCAGCCGCTACGGCTTGATTGGTGTGCAGCTCTTCTTCCTGCTCTCTGGCTTCGTAATCTTGATGTCCGTCCAGGGCAAGAACCTGATCCACTTCATTGGCTCACGCTTGGGCCGGTTATATCCGGCTTACTGGCTTGCGGTGATTGCAGCGGCAGTTCTCACCTTCAAAATTTGGCCTGACGCGCAAGACGGACGAAGCCGCGAGGATATCGTCCCAAACCTCACCATGGTCCAACAGGGCATGGGAGTGCGCGATCTCGACGGCGTGTACTGGACCCTGTGGGTGGAGTTCCGCTTCTACGTGTTGCTTGCACTGCTGTTGGTTGCCGGACTAGTTAAAATCAAAAACATTATGTGGCTGTCGTTTATCTGGCCGGCTCTCGGAATCGCCCTGCACGTCACCGGCATGGACAAAGCTCAAGAGTGGATTGCAGGTCAATACGCGGCACAGTTCGCCGCCGGTATGGTGCTGTTTTTGATTTATCAGAATGGGCACACTGTTGGGCGTTGGGCGATGGTCGCGTTCAACACCATGGTCTCCGCCTACTTCACCGGATTGAAGGGCAGCTTCGATAACGACTACCTCTCGGGATTGACCGTTCCCGCCTGGCACTTCTCGCTGCTGGCAGTGTTCTGCGTGGCCTTGTTGGCAGTATGTACGTTGACCCCATTGAAAAATATTCAGGCACGGTGGCTGGTCGTAGCAGGCTCGCTGACCTACCCGCTGTACCTCTTCCACCAAATCTGGGGATGGTGGATCATCCATAGCCTGAGCGACAGCATGAACAAATACGTATTGCTTGCTTTGACCTTCGCCATCATGCTTCTCGTGGCCTACCTGGTGGCTCGCTTTATTGAGAAACCAGTGGGGCTATGGCTACGCAATGAATCCATCAAGTCCCTGACCGCATTGAATACCTGGGCTAAAAGAATCCCGCTTTCAGGTTTCGGCTCAGCTACTCGGAAATCGAAATATCGGCAATCGTGGCATCAAATCCGTTAGCCAGGTCCTGGGGAGCGACCAGAAGCCCATGTTCGGGTTCACCGCATCCTAGAGCGACAGCCTCGGGGATGGGTTCGGTGAAAACGCTGGCATCGATATATACCGGAAGCACCGAATGAGAACCGAACGGAGTAATCGTTCCACGTACGTAGCGGGTGACGTCGTAGGCAATATCTGCGTCTGGCAGAGACAGCTTGTTAACACCTACTGCTTCGCGTAGTTTCGGCCAGCTCAATTTCCGTCCACCTGGTACCAAAGCAAATAGGTAAGTGTCATCGGATCGCTTAATGACCAGTGTCTTCAGCAAATGCGCTGGAATCACATCGAGCAGTTCTGCTGCGTGCTCTAGCGAGGTGGCTGGCTCGCGCGGAACAATTTCAATAGGTATATCCCGACGTGAAGCGTCGAGGCTGACTCGGGTGAGTGCTTCGTTAACCTTTGACTGATTCATGCTTCTTCACTCCTAGCTTTTGACTGCTATTTTTTGTACCGGCTCAAGGCTTACTACCCGGGCAGGGTCAAGCGGGAAATAAGAGTCCATATTCCACGGATGCTCCTGCCACTTGGGTTTAGCCTTCCCCCGAGGCTAGCTCATAATCGTGATCTTTTGGAGATCTAGGACACATAGTCAGGCATTCATAAGTCGACCTTTATGTCTTATGGCTTAGCTGTGCGTCCACAATCTCTGAGACCATGGGCCGTGCGCAGGAGCCTGGTGAATGAAAAAGAATTCAAAAAGTGCGCGCGCCCGCGAATGCTGATCCCTGTAGGGGAACTGGGGCAGGAGGAATCCCGCCGGGCTTGGAGGAGCTATTGATGGCTCCTTGCGAAGCCGCAGTTGAATGGAATCGGAGACCAAAAAAGATTCCGAGAAAATTACGGTGCGTCAGCTGACCCGGTACGTCGTGATGGGCAAAGTTGATGAATTATTGCCGTTGTGAGTAACTGCACACTGGCGATATGGCGCGAGAATTCTTATTTCACGGTAGGGGAGTGAAGGTGGGCCGCAGATATTCGCCCAAGACTCTGCTTTTGATCTCTCACATGGGTAAATGTGAGCGGAATTTTCGCTTGAAAGGGAATCTGGGTATCGCCGGTGACAACCGTGAATGGCAGAAATGTGCCTGAAATCCGGACGCTTCGAAAAGTAGCAAGAAACTATAGCATGAATTTCTCTCGCGGATATCGACAAGCTTAAAATACTCCGGTAGAGTAGAAATTTGCGCCATCCCTGTTTGCGCGCGTGGCCTTCATATAGCGGTGGGTTCGCGTCGTCACACGAGGGCTTGTCCTATGACAGGCACCTTAGCACGGTTGGCGTTCGGAAACCTGACGGTCTTTGGAAGGATCCATCTTGGTCGCCTCGAGCAACCCTAACAACCAAACCGCTAGTTCGGCTCGCGATGCTGCATACGCTGGCCGACTTTCTTTTGCAAAGATTAACGAACCCCTTGAAGTGCCTAACCTTTTGGCATTGCAGACTGAGAGCTTTGACCGCCTCATCGGTAATGACCTGTGGAAGGCCCGCCTAGCCAAGGCCGAGGCCGCTGGTGACACCAGCGTGCCGAATGTCTCGGGTCTGGCTGAAATCTTCGAGGAAATCTCCCCGATTGAAGACTTCCAGGACACCATGTCCTTGAGCTTCTCCGATCCGGAATTCGCTGATCCTAAGTACTCGATCGCAGAGTGCAAGGATCGCGACGCCACTTACTCGGCACCGCTGTACGTCAAGGCCGAATTCATGAACAATGAAACCGGCGAAATCAAGCAGCAGACCGTATTCATGGGCGATTTCCCACTGATGTCTGACAAGGGCACCTTCGTCATCAACGGCACCGAGCGTGTTGTTGTGTCGCAGCTGGTCCGTTCCCCAGGTGCGTACTTCGAGTCCACGCCTGACAAGACCAGTGATAAGACCATCTACTCCTCGCGCATCATTCCTTCGCGTGGTGCATGGTTCGAACTCGAAATCGACAAGCGCGACCAGGTTGGTGTGCGTTTGGACCGTAAGCGTAAGCAGTCGGTCACCGTGTTGCTCAAGGCCTTTGGCTGGAGCGAAGAAAAGATCCTCTCCGAATTCGGCCAGTACGATTCAATTCGTGCCACCTTGGAGAAGGATAACGTCAAGGATCAGAACGAAGCCTTGCTCGACATCTACCGCAAGCTTCGCCCGGGCGAGCCACCAACGGTGGACGCTGCACAGGGTCTGCTGCGCAACATGTACTTCGAGCCAAAGCGCTACGACCTGGCAAAGGTTGGTCGTTACAAGATCAACCGCAAGCTTGGTGTAGAGGTTCCGGTTGACGCCGAGAGCCCATCGGTTCTGTCCCAGGACGACATCATTGCAATGATCCGTTACCTCGTCGCGTTGCACGCAGGCGAGAAGACCATCTCCGGTACCCGCAAGGGCGAGATTGTCGACGTACCGGTCAACGTAGATGACATCGACCACTTCGGCAACCGTCGTATCCGCGCCGTGGGCGAGCTGATCGAGAACCAGATCCGCACCGGTCTTTCCCGTATGGAGCGTGTTGTGCGTGAGCGCATGACCACCCAGGACGTGGAAGCGATCACCCCGCAGACGCTGATCAACATCCGCCCTGTGGTAGCTGCAATCAAGGAGTTCTTCGGTACTTCGCAGCTCTCGCAGTTCATGGACCAGAACAACCCGCTGGCCGGCCTGACCCACAAGCGTCGCTTGTCGGCCCTGGGCCCAGGTGGTCTGTCCCGTGACCGCGCAGGCATGGAAGTTCGAGACGTTCACCCGTCCCACTACGGACGTATGTGCCCAATTGAAACTCCCGAAGGTCCGAACATTGGTCTGATCGGTTCGTTGGCTACCTACGGACGGATCAACTCCTTCGGCTTCATCGAAACTCCTTACCGCCGGGTCAAGGACAACGTTGTTTCCAACGAGGTTGACTACCTGACCGCAGATGACGAGCTTCAGCACTTCATCGCACAGGCTAACGCTCCATTGGCAGAAGACGGCCGCTTCCTCGAAGAGACCGTACTAGTCCGTGAAAAGGGCGGTGGCGGCGAGCCCGTTATCGTTGAGCCTTCCGAAGTGACCTACATGGACGTTTCGCCTCGCCAGATGGTTTCCGTTGCAACCGCACTGATTCCATTCCTCGAGCACGACGATGCCAACCGCGCACTGATGGGCGCCAACATGCAGCGCCAGGCTGTGCCGCTGCTGGCTTCGGAGTCGCCACTGGTTGGTACCGGCATGGAGAAGTTCGCCGCGGTTGACGCCGGCGATTCCATCGTTGCACTGAAGCCAGGTGTTGTCACCGAGGTTTCCGCAGACCTGGTTGTTGTCATGAATGATGACGGCACCGAGTCGATGTACCCCATCATGAAGTTCTCCCGCTCGAACCAGGGCAACGCGTACAACCAGCGCGTATTGGTAAACGAAGGTGACCGTCTGGAATTCCAGTCGATCATCGCCGATGGTCCTTCGACCGACAAGGGCGAGCTTGCCTTGGGTAAGAACCTGCTCGTGGCATTCATGTCATGGGAAGGCCACAACTTCGAGGATGCGATCATTCTTTCGCAGCGCATGATCTTCGAAGACGTGCTGACCTCGATTCACATCGAAGAGCACGAAGTTGATGCCCGCGACACCAAGCTTGGTGCCGAGGAAATCACTCGCGACATCCCGAACGTCTCCGAGGACATCCTGTCCCAGCTTGATGACCGCGGCATCGTTTACATCGGTGCTGAAGTTGAAGCCGGCGACGTGCTGGTAGGCCGTGTCACTCCTAAGGGTGAAACCGAGCTGACCCCAGAAGAGCGTCTGCTGCGCGCCATCTTCGGTGAGAAGTCCCGCGAAGTCCGCGATACTTCCCTGAAGGTTCCGCACGGCGAGTCGGGCACCGTCATTGGTGTTCGTATCTTCGATCGCGACAACGATGACGACCTTTCCCCTGGTGTCAACCAGCTGGTTCGCGTGTACGTGGCACAGAAGCGCAAGATCACCAATGGTGACAAGCTTGCCGGCCGTCACGGTAACAAGGGTGTTATTTCCAAGATTCTGCCACTTGAGGACATGCCGTTCCTCGAAGACGGAACCCCATTGGATATCATCTTGAACCCACTGGGTGTGCCAGGCCGTATGAACGTCGGCCAGGTAATGGAAATCCACCTCGCGTGGGCTGCCAAGCAGGGCTGGAACATCGAAAACGAGCCAGCATGGGTGAAGGATCTGCCTAACCTGCCTCGCCAGTCCGGACCGACCACCGTGTCGACCCCGGTCTTCGATGGTGCCTCGGAAGAGGAAATCCGCGGAATCCTGGATTCAACGAACCTCACTCGTGATGGCGAGCGTCTGATCGGTAACACCGGTAAGACCCGCTTGTTCGATGGTCGTTCCGGCGAGCCTTTCCCGGACCCGGTCTCCGTTGGCTACATGTACATCTTGAAGCTTCACCACTTGGTGGACGACAAGATCCACGCACGTTCCACCGGTCCATACTCCATGATTACCCAGCAGCCACTTGGTGGTAAGGCCCAGTTCGGTGGCCAGCGCTTCGGTGAGATGGAAGTTTGGGCGCTGGAAGCTTACGGCGCCGCTTACACCCTGCAGGAACTTCTGACCATCAAGTCAGATGATATCCACGGACGTGTAAAGGTCTACGAAGCCATCGTCAAGGGCGAGAACGTTCCGGAACCAGGCGTTCCAGAGTCGTTCAAGGTGCTCATCAAGGAAATGCAGTCGTTGTGCTTGAACGTTGAGGTACTTGGTACCGACGGCAACACGATCGAAATGCGCGAATCGGACGAGGAATCGTTCCGTGCGGCGGAAGAGCTTGGCATCGACCTTTCCCGGTCGGAGCCAAACTCCGTAGAGGAGGTCTAGGCTTGATCGCTGCCTCAGGAGGCCAGCTGGCCCAGCGAGCGTAGCGGGAAACCAAGACTTACTTATTCGTATCGACTTCAGACACCAAAGAAGAGAGAAAAGGACCCTATGTCCAACGATTCCTCATTCGGCCTCATGCGCATTGGCCTTGCATCCGCAGAAGAAATCCGCGGTTGGAGCTACGGCGAGGTCAAGAAGCCGGAAACTATTAACTACCGCACCCTGAAGCCGGAGAAGGACGGTCTTTTCTGTGAAAAGATCTTCGGCCCTTCCCGCGACTGGGAATGCTACTGCGGTAAGTACAAGCGCGTGCGCTTCAAGGGCATCATCTGTGAGCGTTGTGGCGTCGAGGTGACCCGCGCCAACGTTCGCCGTGAGCGCATGGGACACATCGAGCTTGCAGCTCCAGTGACCCACATCTGGTACTTCAAGGGCGTTCCATCGCGCTTGGGCTACCTATTGGATCTTGCTCCGAAGGACCTTGAAAAGGTCATTTACTTCGCTGCTTACATGATCACCTCGGTAAACGAGGACCGCCGCCACGCCGAATTGCCTAACCTGCAGGCCCAGCATGATCTGGAACTGCGCAACCTGGCTAATAACGCTGAAGCAGACAAGAAGGCTATTGCCGCTGAGCTCGAAACCGAGCTGGAGCGCATGGAAGCCGACGGTGCCAAGGGCGCCGAGCTGAACAAGGCTCGCACCCTGGCAGAGAAGACCGTGCTCCAGATCGACAAGCGTTCAAAGGCTGAAGCCGAACGTCTGCGTGCCGTCTGGGAACGCTTCAAGGGGCTGAAGGTCGCTGACCTCGAAGGCGACGAAGGCCTGTACCGCACCATGCGTGAAAAGTACGGACTGTTCTTCGAAGGCTCCATGGGTGCCGAGGCAATCCAGAAGCGCCTGCAGAACTTCGACCTTGCGGCCGAGGCTGAACTGCTCAAGCAGATCATCGACGAGGGCAAGGGCCAGAAGAAGGCTCGTGCACTGAAGCGCCTGAAGGTTGTTAACGCCTTCCTGGTCAACGAGAACTCGCCTGAGGGCATGGTTCTGGATGCAGTTCCGGTGATCCCACCAGAGCTTCGCCCAATGGTTCAGCTCGACGGTGGCCGTTTTGCTACCTCGGACCTGAACGACCTGTACCGCCGCGTGATCAACCGCAACAACCGCCTGAAGCGTCTGCTTGATCTTGGTGCTCCCGAGATCATCGTGAACAACGAAAAGCGCATGCTTCAGGAAGCTGTTGACTCCCTGTTCGACAACGGCCGTCGTGGCCGTCCGGTCACCGGACCGGGTAACCGCCCGCTGAAGTCGTTGAGCGATATGCTCAAGGGCAAGCAGGGTCGTTTCCGTCAGAACCTGTTGGGTAAGCGTGTTGACTACTCGGGCCGTTCGGTCATCGTTGTCGGTCCGCAGCTGAAGCTGCACCAGTGCGGTCTGCCTAAGCAGATGGCCTTGGAGCTCTTCAAGCCGTTCGTGATGAAGCGCCTGGTTGACCTCAACCACGCACAGAACATCAAGAGCGCTAAGCGTATGGTCGAGCGTTACCGTCCACAGGTTTGGGATGTTCTCGAAGAGATCATCACCGAGCACCCGGTACTGCTTAACCGTGCACCTACCCTGCACCGTTTGGGCATCCAGGCGTTCGAACCACAGCTGGTTGAAGGTAAGGCATTGCAGCTGCACCCACTGGTTTGTGCTGCCTTCAACGCCGACTTCGACGGTGACCAGATGGCAGTCCACCTGCCGCTGAGCCCAGAAGCACAGGCCGAAGCCCGCATCTTGATGTTGTCCTCGCACAACATTCTGAAGCCTTCGGATGGCCGCCCGGTTGCTCTTCCTTCACAGGATATGATCATCGGTCTGCACCACTTGACCACCAAGCGTGCCAACGAAGCTGGCGCAGGACGCACCTTCACCTCGGTTGCCGAAGCCATAATGGCAATGGACCTGCGTGAACTGCACCTGAACGCCCCGATCAAGATTCGTGTTCCGAACTTCGTTCCTTCTGACGAGCAGCCTGCTCCAGAAGGCTGGGAGCCAGGTACCGAAGCACTTCTGGAGACCTCGCTGGGCCAGGTGTTGTTCAACGACACCCTGCCAGCGGATTACCCATGGGTGGCACAGGTTGCCGGCAAGGATGCACTCTCGGAGATCGTCAACGATCTGGCAGAGCGCTACCCGAAGATCGCTGTGGCAGAAACCTTGGATAACCTCAAGGATTCCGGTTTCTACTGGGCAACCCGCTCGGGCGTCACCGTGGCCATCTCGGACATTACCTCGAATATGGACAAGGCAGCCATCTTGGCTCCTTACGAGGTTCGTGCCGCGAAGGTCCAGGCTTCGTTCGATAAGGGCCTGATCGCCGATACCGAGCGCCGCCAGGACCTGATCGACATCTGGACCAAGGCTACCGATGAGGTTGCCGAGGCAATGAAGAACGGTATGGAAGAGCTGAACACCATTAACCGTATGGTGACCTCCAAGGCTCGTGGTAACTACCTGCAATTGCGTCAGATTGCCGGTATCCGTGGCCTGGTGTCCAACCCTAAGGGTGAAATTATTCCTCGCCCGATTAAGTCTTCGTACCGCGAAGGCCTGTCGGTTTTGGAGTACTTCATTGCTACTCACGGTGCCCGTAAGGGTCTGGCCGATACCGCGTTGAAGACCGCTAACTCCGGTTACCTGACCCGTCGTCTGGTCGACGTTTCACAGGATGTCATCGTGCGCGAAGAAGACTGTGGCACCCGCCGCGGTCTGACCGTGCCGATCGCCAACAACTCCGTTGGTGTACGCATGATGCACGAGACCGTCGAGAACTCGGCGTACACCCGTACGCTGGCTACCGACGCCAAGGACGCTCACGGCAAGGTTCTGGCAGAAGCCGGTTCCGACGTGGGCGACGTGCTCATCGACCAGCTGTACGCAGCCGGTGTTGACGAGATCCGCGTTCGCTCCGTGCTGACCTGTGATTCTGCCGTTGGTACCTGTGCACTGTGCTACGGCCGTTCGCTGGCCAGCGGCAAGACCGTTGACATTGGTGAGGCCGTGGGCATTATCGCCGCACAGTCCATCGGTGAGCCTGGTACTCAGCTGACCATGCGTACCTTCCACACCGGTGGTGTTGCATCGGCTGATGATATTACCCAGGGTCTGCCTCGTATCCAGGAGCTCTTCGAAGCCCGTACCCCTAAGGGTGTGGCTCCGATGTCCGAGGTCACCGGTCGCGTGTCGATCGAGGACGACGAGAAGCAGCTACGTGTTGTAGTCACTCCAGACAACGGCGACGAGAAGCAGGCCTACCCGGTTCTGCGTCGTTCGCGCCTGTTGGTTGAAGAGGGCGAAAACATCATTGCCGGTACACAGCTGACCAGCGGTACCCTGGATCCGAAGCAGGTTCTTCGAGTCCTGGGCCCACGTGAAGCACAGAAGTTCCTGGTCCGCGAGGTCCAGGACGTGTACCAGTCACAGGGTGTAGGCATCCACGATAAGCACGTGGAAGTTATCGTCCGTCAGATGCTGCGTCGCGTCACCGTCATTGAGTCCGGCGAAACTGAATTGCTGCCAGGCGAGTTGGCTGACCGTTCGCGCTTCACCGCTGCGAACAAGAAGGCCGTCACCGAAGGTAAGCGTCCAGCTGCCGGTCGTGACGAAATGATGGGTATTACCAAGGCATCGCTTGCCACCGATTCATGGCTCTCGGCTGCTTCCTTCCAGGAAACCACCCGCGTGCTGACTCAGGCTGCGATGGAAGGTAAGGAAGATCCACTGCTGGGTCTGAAGGAGAACGTGATCATCGGTAAGCTGATCCCAGCCGGTACCGGCCTGGATCGCTACACCCAGATCAACGTTGAGCCAACCGACGAAGCAAAGGCAACTTTGTTCACCGGTTCCTCGGCATTCTCCTCGGGACTGTACGACGATGCTCTGGAAGGCAACCTTTCGCCAGAATTCCAGGCCATCTCGATGGATGACTACGACCATGGTTCAGACTTCCGCTAAACACGGATGCTTGACTAGTTAGTCAATACGCCCGCCGGTACCTTTTGGTATCGGCGGGCGTTCCTTTTAATACCTGACAAAGAGGAGATAAGTCATTTGGGAGAGTTCTCAACTAGGGCTTAGTCTGGGAATTGTGCACCGAGGTTCAGCCTGTGGTCATCTGCGGTATGGCCGGCGTTCAGCTTAGCTGGTTATGCTCGGGTGATAGGTGAGATAGCTTACTGAACCTAGAGCGATGGCGGATTAATGCTAGACTGAAAGCAATTGTTTTAGGTGTGGCAAAATGGACTCAGTCCGGGTTGCGGGCAGGTTGCGCAACAAATGCCACACTTTCGCACGCCTAGGGGCATTTTACCCTGTGGCTGTAAAGCAAGCAGCTAGCTCCATGATTTGGCAGATTCCTGTCCGGTTGTGGTGCCGACAAACTTAGACAATGGAAGGACACGAAAGTGCCTACTATTCAGCAGCTGGTCCGTAAGGGCCGCTCGCCTAAGGTCGTCAAGACCAAGGCTCCTGCCCTCAAGGGCAACCCAATGCGCCGTGGCGTGTGCACTCGTGTGTACACCACCACCCCGAAGAAGCCTAACTCGGCTCTGCGTAAGGTCGCACGTGTGCGCCTTGCCGGTGGCATCGAAGTTACCGCTTACATTCCAGGTGTCGGACACAACCTGCAGGAACACTCCATCGTGCTCGTTCGCGGTGGTCGTGTAAAGGACCTTCCAGGTGTTCGTTACAAGATTGTACGTGGTGCTCTGGATACTCAGGGTGTTAAGGACCGCAAGCAGGCTCGTTCCCGCTACGGTGCAAAGAAGGATGGTAAGTAATGCCTCGTAAGGGTCCGGCGCCAAAGCGCCCACTAGTTTCTGATCCAGTCTTCGAATCCCCATTGGTCACTCAGCTGATCAACAAGGTTCTCGTAGACGGCAAGAAGTCCACTGCAGAGCGCATTGTTTACGGCGCACTCGAAGGTGCCGCTGCAAAGTCCGGCGCCGACGCTGTTTCGACTCTCAAGAAGGCCATGGATAACATCCGCCCGGCCCTTGAGGTTCGTTCACGCCGCGTTGGTGGCGCGACCTACCAGGTTCCTGTTGAGGTCAAGCCAGGCCGTGCAACCGCACTAGCTCTTCGCTGGTTGGTTGGCTACTCGAAGGCTCGTCGCGAGAAGACCATGATCGAACGTTTGATGAACGAGATCTTGGACGCCTCGAACGGTCTGGGTGCCGCTGTGAAGCGTCGCGAAGACACTCACAAGATGGCCGAGTCCAACAAGGCCTTCGCTCACTACCGCTGGTAAGAAACGCTTGGAAGTGCTGGGTGTCAACAGGCATCCAGCATTCCTTGCCTCACCTTTAAGGGAGACAACGTGGCACAGGACGTGCTTACTGACCTGAATAAGGTCCGAAATATCGGCATCATGGCCCACATCGATGCTGGTAAAACCACTACTACTGAGCGCATCCTTTTCTACACGGGTGTAAATCACAAGCTCGGCGAGACACACGATGGTGCCTCGACTACCGACTGGATGGAACAGGAAAAGGAACGCGGCATTACTATCACGTCTGCCGCCGTGACCTGCTTCTGGAACAACAACCAGATCAACATCATTGACACCCCTGGCCACGTTGACTTCACCGTTGAGGTGGAGCGCTCGCTTCGCGTGCTCGATGGCGCCGTTGCAGTATTCGATGGCAAGGAAGGCGTTGAGCCTCAGTCCGAGACCGTATGGCGTCAGGCTGACAAGTACAACGTTCCACGCATCTGCTTCGTCAACAAGATGGACAAGATGGGTGCAGACTTCTACTTCACCGTAGAGACCATCGTGAAGCGCCTTGGCGCTAAGCCATTGGTTATGCAGCTGCCTATCGGCTCCGAGCATGAATTTGTCGGTGTCGTTGACCTGATGACCATGAAGGCATTCGTCTGGGAAGGCGACTCCAAGGGTGACGTCACCATGGGTGCCGCGTACGAGACTCGCGAAATTCCTGCAGACATGCTGGAAAAGGCCGAGGAATACCGCGCCAAGCTGGTTGAGGACGTCGCTGAGGGCTCTGACGAGCTCATGGAGAAGTTCCTCGAAGGCGAAGAGATCAGCAATGACGAGCTCAAGGCCGGCATTCGCAAGATGGTCATCAACTCGGAGATCTACCCAGTTTACTGTGGTTCGGCCTTCAAGAACCGCGGCGTGCAGCCTATGCTCGACGCCGTGATTGACTTCCTGCCAAACCCAATGGACGTCGGCGTAACCATCGGCCACGATCCAAAGAACGAAGAAGTTGAGCTCACTCGCGAGCCTACCGAGGACGCACCGTTCTCGGCTCTGGCCTTCAAGATTGCCGCTCACCCATTCTTCGGTCAGCTGAACTTCATCCGCGTGTACTCGGGCAAGGCAACTTCAGGTACCCAGTTGCTCAACTCGACGAAGCAGAAGAAGGAACGCGTTGGCAAGCTCTTCCAGATGCACGCCAACAAGGAACAGCCGGTAGACGAGATCCACGCAGGTCACATCTACGCCGTGATCGGCCTGAAGGATACCACCACCGGTGATACCCTTTGCGATCCAGCGAACCCGATTGTGCTTGAGTCGATGTCGTTCCCAGCACCAGTGATCTTCGTGGCCATCGAGCCTAAGACCAAGGGTGACCAGGAGAAGCTGTCGACCGCTATCCAGAAGCTGTCTGCAGAAGATCCAACCTTCACCGTTTCGTTGAACGATGACACCGGCCAGACCGAAATCGGCGGCATGGGCGAGCTTCACCTGGATATCCTGGTGGACCGCATGAAGCGCGAATTCCGCGTGGAAGCCAACGTTGGTAAGCCACAGGTTGCATACCGCGAAACCATCAAGACTGCTGTGGATAAGGTTGACTTCACCCACAAGAAGCAGACCGGTGGTTCGGGCCAGTTCGCAAAGGTCCAGGTTGCATTCGAACCTCTCGAGGTTGTCGACGGCGTGAACTACGAGTTCAAGAACGCTGTCACCGGTGGCCGTATTCCTCGTGAATACATTCCATCCATCGATGCCGGTATCCAGGACGCCATGCAGTACGGTATCCTCGCCGGTTACCCAATGGTTGGCGTGAAGGCTACCGTCCTCGACGGTGCTTACCACGATGTTGACTCCTCGGAAATGGCGTTCAAGATCGCTGGCTCACAGGTATTCAAGGAAGGCGCACGCCGCGCTAACCCAATCCTGCTTGAACCACTGATGAGCGTCGAAGTTCGTACCCCGGAAGAGTACATGGGCGACGTTATCGGCGACCTGAACTCCCGCCGTGGCTCGATCCAGGAAATGTCTGACGCAGCCGGCGTGAAGGTTATCAATGCCTCCGTGCCACTGTCGGAGATGTTCGGTTACATTGGTGACCTGCGCTCGAAGACCCAGGGTCGCGCAGTTTACTCGATGACCTTCAACAGCTACTCTGAGGTCCCGAAGGCAGTTGCCGAAGAGATCATCCAGAAGGCCCGCGGCGAGTAATCGTCTAGGAACCAAACTTGGCCGTGACCCCGCCCGTGTGGGGGAGTGGCCGATCGCGAAGCCGGCTTTATTGCCAATGAAGCCGGCCTCGCAAACGGCCAACGAGGGATTTGCATCACATGCAGGGCCCGCGCAGGACCGAAATTTTTATATTTATCCAAGCCCCCAGTAGACTAATTTCAGTTCGTTTGCGAACCGCGCAAACGAAAGTAAGTCTTCTGTAAACGTTTCTAGGAGGAACCTGTGGCAAAGGCAAAGTTCGAGCGGACCAAGCCGCACGTCAACATCGGCACCATTGGTCACGTTGACCACGGTAAGACCACGTTGACCGCTGCCATCTCCAAGGTACTTGCTGACAAGTACCCAGATGTCAACGAGCAGCGCGACTTCGCGTCGGTTGACTCGGCTCCAGAAGAGCGCCAGCGCGGTATTACCATCAATATCTCGCACGTTGAGTACCAGACCCCGAGCCGTCACTACGCACACGTAGACGCTCCAGGCCACGCTGACTATGTCAAGAACATGATCACCGGTGCTGCTCAGATGGACGGCGCAATCCTCGTGGTTGCCGCTACTGACGGCCCAATGGCTCAGACCCGCGAGCACGTTCTGCTGGCCCGCCAGGTTGGTGTTCCAACCTTGATGGTCGCACTGAACAAGTCGGACATGGTTGAGGACGAGGAGCTCCTGGAGCTCGTCGAAATGGAAGTTCGTGAACTTCTTTCCTCGCAGGGCTTCGATGGCGATGACGCTCCAGTGGTACGCGTTTCGGGCCTGAAGGCTCTGGAAGGCGATCCAGAGTGGACCAAGTCCATCGAGGATCTGATGGATGCTGTCGATACCTACATCCCGAACCCAGTTCGTGATCGCGACAAGCCATTCCTGATGCCAATTGAAGATGTCTTCACCATCACCGGTCGCGGTACCGTTGTAACCGGTCGCGCCGAGCGTGGCACCCTGAAGATCAACTCGGAGGTCGAAGTTGTCGGCATCCGTCCGATCCAGAAGACCACCGTTACCGGTATCGAGATGTTCCACAAGCAGCTTGACGAAGCATGGGCCGGCGAGAACTGTGGCCTGCTGCTTCGCGGTCTGAAGCGCGACGATGTCGAGCGTGGACAGGTTATCGTAGCCCCGGGCTCGATCACCCCACACACCGGCTTCGATGCCAACGTCTACATCCTGTCGAAGGACGAAGGCGGACGTCACAACCCGTTCTACTCGAACTACCGTCCGCAGTTCTACTTCCGCACCACCGACGTCACCGGCGTCATCACGTTGCCAGAAGGCACCGAGATGGTTATGCCTGGCGACAACACCGAAATGTCGGTTGAGCTGATTCAGCCAATCGCCATGGAAGAGGGCCTCGGCTTCGCTATCCGCGAAGGCGGCCGCACCGTTGGTTCGGGCAAGGTCACCAAGATCACCAAGTAGTTCGCTGCTAATGATCTAGACCGACTGGTCTGACATAAAAGATCTCCACTGCTTCTCCGGAAGCAGTGGAGATCTTTTTGCTTAACCATGCGTCTTACTTCGCAAGTATATCTAGACAGTGGTCTAATTGGAGGAGTTGATATCCCATGACGGGCTCATCTAGTTAAGGGCGAAGTATGTTCTGGTTCATCGTAGTGCTCTTGCTCTTGGCGTTAAGCTTTCTAATCGGATATCGAGTCGGTAAAAAGAAGCAGTCCACCGATGCCCAAGCCAAACAGCAGGCCTGGCAAGAAGGTTATAACGCAGCCGCCAGCTATGCAGCGCGCGAGGCCAGGCAAGCGGCGCCGGCAGCTGTCCAGCTGCCACAGCCTGCCAGCAACGGACCGCCAACAGTTCAGCCGCTAATCGAGCGGACAGCGAATGATCCGGCGCCAAGCCTGCCCGCAGGCGTTTCTGCGCAGCTGGCGGTTAAGCCTGCTGCTCCGCTAGCGCCGGCACGTCCGGTCAAGGTCCTCACCGCACGCGAACGAGAACTACGCAATATCAACGTCACGCTGTACGTAGCGGCTCTGCTCATCGTGGCCGCCGCAGCGCTCTTCCTCAGCTTCGCTTTGCCACCGCTTCCAAAACTCATCGCGCTGTTCATGCTCGCCGCAGCCTTCTACGGCGTAGGTCTCTACGTGCATGCGGCCAAGGAAAACCTCAAACCTGCTGCCAGCGCATTCGCCGGAACCGGTCTGGCCTTGCTTCCGCTCTCGGGGATCGCCACCTACCAGACGCTGCCGCTTTCTGCCCCGGTGGTATGGCTGGTTTTCTCGCTCATCGGTACACTCGCCGTCGCTTTTGCCACGGTCCGTTTACGTTCCCGGGTGCTCGCGTGGCTTGCAGTGTTCGTCTTGGTCTCCACCACCATGGCTTGCGCGGCTACGGTGCAACGCGGCATCTTGTTCTATCTGCTCTTCCTGCTGGTGCTCTCGGTGGTCTTGCTTGTGCTGGCCGTGCGCAGTCAAAAGGTCCGTTCCTCTCTGTTCTATTCGGCGGTCTTCGCCACCGGGCAGCTTCTGCCGTTGCTAGTGCTCGGCCTGGCATTGATCATGTACGGTTCGTTGAACCCACGCGATCTGCTCTGGGTCTTCTTCCTGGTTACCGCGCACCTGCTTCTGGCAATTCGGCTTATTGAGCAGTTCAGGTTGTACCGGCTCTATGCGGCCCGAGTGACCTTCATGCTGCTGATCTTTGCTACCGGCAATTATCTGGGAATGGAATCACACATCACCTGGGCAGTCAGCGCTGTGCTGTGGGCCGGGCAGGGGTTCGCCCTCACGCACTTTGCCCGTGGCTACCGCCAGCTCTTCCAAGTTCCTGCCAGCTGGTGGCGGACCGAACGCATTGCAATGTGGGCGCTGGTCATTGGCTCAGCGCTCGCAGCCTTGGTGCAAGCCGCTTTACCACTGGTGCCTTGGTGGTACGCGGTGCTGTTGATTCCCGTGCTGCAGGTATTCACGCTCAATGCACTGCGCCAGCGGGGAAAGATTGAAGCCGTCGCCTTGGTCATGCTGGCGCTGCTAGCCATGACGGCCAGCGGTCTATTCGCGTGGCGGGTGCTGCCGGCTTTGGCGGTAGCTCTTATTGGGCTGACCCTTGCGTTCCGCAATGAAACACAGGGTCGCTGGCACCTTGTTTTGGACCTGACCCGCTGGCTTGGCGTACTGGTCTTCGGCGGTTTTGTGGGCCGGGCACTGCAAGAACTGCTGACCGGGTATGGACAGCAAACGGCTGCGGCGCCAGGCTACGGCCGCGCTGCAGTGGAGTTCGATGCCTTGAACTTAGCCTGGGTGGTGGGTTTATGGCTGCCGCTTTTTGCACTGTGGCTGTTCTCGACCCTTCGAAGAAAAGGCCAGGCTCCGGCCACACGCGAAGACCTCATTCATTTTGGTGCCTCGGTGCTGCTTGCGGTGATGACGCTCAGTTACGTCGTGTCGCTGCATCACCCGGTGGCCGTGCACGAGGAAGCAAGCTTCCTGACGCTGAATGCAGGAATCTGGCTTGGGTTTGGGATCATCCTTGCACTAGTCAATGTGATCCTGGCAGGGTGGCGCCTGGACAGCCACGGCCAACAGCGCGATGCGCAAATACTGCGCATCATGGTGTTGGCCGCCAGCGCCGCGCTGCTGATTTTCAGTTTCCAAGGATCAGCGCTCATCGTGGTCATTGTTGGGCTGGCAAATCTGGGCTTCTATTTGCTCAATGCGCGCAAGGTCCACGCGCCGCATTGGAAAACGGTCTACGCAGCCGCAGCGCAACTGACCTTCAGCGTTTGCATCTGGTGGTTCGCGAACTTCTTCGACTTTGACTACTCAGGGCGCTTTGCGCTGATGATAGTTTCGGTGATGCTCCCGCAGCTGGTCCGCTTGTTCCTGGTGATGCGTGCAAAGCGTCCACTGAGCCAAGAAATGCGTTGGGTTACCGTAGGCCTTGTCTGCCTGTTGCCGTTGGTCTTGCTCGCGGGCGATTTAGGCTTCGCATCATTTGATCGCGGCACCATGCTGCTCGGGATCTGTTTGTGGATTATTCACTCGGTGAAGGGCTTCTATGCACTGAGAAAACAAACGCAGCATGCAGAGTTCCTCTTGTTCGCGTCGGTGATCGGGCTGTGCGCGCTGATCTATATTCAAGGTATTCAAAGCTTCGAAGTAACCGGGTGGATTCACGGGCCTTGGTGGTCTGCACAGGTGGCACAAATCCTGCTGCTCACCGTGGCACTGCTGGCAGTTGGCACGCAATGGCTTTTGAGGATTTCATCCACGCTGCGCTTCGCCCCGGTCTTTGGCACACTCTTTGCCTTGCTGACCATCACTCTGATCACTACCGGTGCTGGCTGGACCGCGTTGGTGCTGCTGGTTGGCGCGGGGCAACTCGGACTTTTGGTGCATACTCGGAAGATCGCATGGGTGGCAGCCGGTTCCAGTGCGGCGCTGCTCGGCGCCGTTGGCCAAGGTCTTGCCTACTGGCGTGAAGGATCTAGGTTCAGCCTGCAGCCATGGATGGACCCTACCTGGCAGCTGCTGCTCACCGCGATTGTGCTGCTGGTAATTTCGCTGCTGCATGGCAGGTTCGCGGAGCCGGTGCCCCACTACCCGGGAGGCGTGCACTCTTCCAAGGACGTTGCGGGACAAGCCGCCCGGGTTTATTTCGCTGCAATGATTCTCAGCACGGCAGCCGCCGGTCTGCTGGTGCACTTCAACGATCTGCGCACCGCATGGATTATCGCCGGCGCGCTGCTGATCTTTGCCGCCGGTGCCGTGGTCAGGTTCTTCGAATTACCTGCGCGCTGGCAGCTGTTGGGGAGCGACGCGCTCATAGCGCTCGGTGGGCTGCTGGCCTTCAGCGGTTATGTTCAGATTCGCCAGATGCCTGTTCTCAGTGTCTTCTTCCTGTACTTCACGGTGCTTGCGATTATTCTGGCCGCGCGGCACTTCATGGGCAAACGAGGTCCTGCAGCCCAGCAGTATGTGATAACCGCTGCGGTCCTGGCCTCGCTCACGCAGATTAGCACCTTGCTAGACGGAAATGGATTCGCGCAGGTGTTTAGCCTGTTCTTCTTTGCCGCCTTGATTGTCCTGGGACTCAAGCTTGGACAGAAACGCTGCATCTGGTGGGGTGCGATTGCCATTACCGTGGCCGTGCTGTGGTTCCTGCGTTACCTGGCTTTCCTCTGGCTGGTGCTTGCCGGGGTTGGGTTGATTGTGGCTGCGGTATTGAAGCTGATCCGGGTGGAACGCAAACCACGCGGCGATGAGCAACCAGTCCAAACCCGCGCTGAGTTCGGCCGGGATGAAAATTCTCGGCCAGATCAAGACAATTTGAACTCGTGAGGTCAAGATCACGGCGCTAAATCAGTACAAAAGATTTGCGCGAGGGCGGTCGACCTGTCAGACTAGATAAGTTGCTTGATTGCAACCCGATCCCCGTCAGGGGTAATCGGAAATGGTTTGTTCGACAGGGATCGACTCTCACGCAGGATAATGCCTGGGGTTCGGGATCGATACAACGGTGACAAACTATAAGACCTTCGCACAAAGTGAAAACTATGTCGGAACTGTCGTGACTGAAAATTTCACGACACGCCCGACCGCGGGGGTCGGAGCCACCTGCGGGTGAGGAACCCGGATCTAATCCGGATTCAGTCGCAGCGTAAGGCGTGCCGGTTCGCAAGAACCCGTATATAGGCACAGTAATTTTTGATAGTGCTAACAGGAAGAGGCATGACGCCATGGCGGGACAGAAAATCCGCATCCGGCTGAAGTCGTATGACCACGAGGTCATTGACGTTTCTGCTCGGAAGATCGTTGAGACGGTCACGCGCGCAGGCGCAACCGTAGTCGGCCCAGTGCCGCTGCCAACGGAAAAGAACGTGTACTGCGTTATCCGTTCGCCACACAAGTACAAAGACAGCCGTGAGCACTTCGAAATGCGCACGCACAAGCGTCTGATCGACATTGTTGATCCGACCCCGAAGGCCGTAGATTCGCTGATGCGTCTCGATCTGCCAGCGGATGTCAACATCGAAATCAAGCTTTAAGGGGAGGTGGCGAGAAAACTATGACCGCAACCCGCAATGTAAAGGGCCTGCTGGGCACGAAGCTCGGCATGACCCAGGTTTGGGATGAAAACAACATTCTGATCCCAGTCACCGTCGTGCAGGCTGACAGCAACGTTGTCACCAAGCTAGTTAATGCAGAACGTGACGGCTACACCGCAGTTCAGATCGGCTACGGCCAGATCGACCCACGCAAGGTCACCAAGCCACTGGCTGGTCACTTTGAAGCTGCCGGCGTGACCCCACGTCGACACCTGGTGGAACTGCGTACCGAAGACGTCGCAGAGTACACCGCAGGACAGGAACTATCCGTAGAGCTGTTCAACGCTGGCCAGAAGGTCGATGTTGTTGGCACCTCGAAGGGTAAGGGTTTCGCTGGCGTTATGAAGCGCCACGGATTCCACGGTGCTCCTGCATCCCACGGTGCTCACAAGAACCACCGTAAGCCAGGTTCCATCGGCGGCGCATCGACCCCAGGTCGCGTTTTCCGTGGACAGAAGATGGCTGGTCGTATGGGTGCTGAGCGCGTAACCACTCAGAACCTGACCATTCACGCTATCGACGCTGAGAAGAACCTCCTGCTGATCAAGGGTGCCGTTCCAGGCGCCCGCGGTCGCGTCGTTCTCGTACGCACCGCCGTGAAGGGAGCATAAGTAAATGACTAAGGCACTTAACGTCGAACTGCCAGAGAGCATCTTCGCCGTACAGACCAACGTCCCACTGCTGCACCAGGTTGTTGTTGCACAGTTGGCTGCTGCCCGTCAGGGTACCCACAAGACCAAGGACCGCTCGGAAGTTTCCGGCGCCGGTCGCAAGCCGTTCAAGCAGAAGGGTACCGGCCGCGCCCGTCAGGGTTCGATCCGTGCTCCACACATGACCGGCGGTGGCATTGTCCACGGTCCAACCCCACGCGATTACTCGCAGCGTACCCCGAAGAAGATGAAGGCTGCTGCACTGCGCGGCGCTTTGTCTGATCGTGCACGCTTCGATCGTGTTCACGTGATCGAGAACCTGGTTTCTGGCGAAACGCCATCGACCAAGGAAGCTCTGGCTACCTTGCGTTCGCTGACCGAACGTAAGAACCTGCTCGTCGTCATTGACCGCGCAAACGATGTTGCTGCCCTTTCGGTACGCAACCTTGATTCTGTGCACGTTCTATACGTCGACCAGTTGAACACCTACGATGTTCTGGTTTCGGATGACGTAGTCTTCACCAAGGCTGCCTTCGAAGCACTGGTCCAGAAGGAGGAAGCCAAGTAATGAGCATCTTCTCAAAGGCTCCGCACGACGTGGTCATCGCACCAGTCGTATCGGAAAAGAGCTACGGCCTAATCGATGAAGGTCAGTACACCTTCTTGGTTGACCCACGTTCAAACAAAGCGGAAATCAAGAATGCCGTTGAAGCTATCTTCAACGTCAAGGTTGAGTCCGTAAACACCATGAATCGAACCGGTAAGCGCAAGCGCACCAAATTCGGGTGGGGTGCACGCAAGGATACCAAGCGTGCAATCATCACTTTGAAAGAAGGATCGATTGACATCTTCGGCGGTCCGCTTTCCTAAGCGGAGACCACTTTAACGAGGAATTTAAATAATGGGAATTCGTAAGTACAAGCCAACTACCCCGGGTCTTCGCGGCTCGTCGGTAGCTGACTTCGCAGAAATCACCCGATCGACTCCGGAAAAGTCACTGGTTCGTCCACTCACCAAGACTGGCGGCCGTAACAACTCCGGTAAGATCACCACCCGGCACAAGGGTGGCGGACACAAGCGTGCCTACCGCGTCATCGACTTCCGTCGTCATGACAAAGATGGCGTTCCGGCAACCGTTGCTCACATCGAGTACGATCCGAACCGCACCGCACGTATCGCTTTGCTCCACTACATTGATGGAACCAAGCGCTACATCGTGGCACCGAACAACCTCAAGCAGGGCGACAAGGTCGAGGCCGGCCCAGCAGCGGATATCAAGCCAGGTAACAACCTGCCGCTTCGTAACATCCCTGTTGGTTCAGTTATCCACGCTGTCGAGTTGCGCCCAGGCGGTGGCGCCAAAATGGCTCGCTCCGCTGGCTCATCGATCCAGCTGGTAGCTCGTGAAGGCCGCTTCGCGCAGTTGCGTCTGCCATCGGGCGAAATCCGCAACGTTGATGTGCGCTGCCGCGCAACCATCGGCGAAGTTGGTAACGCTGAGCAGATCAACATCAACTGGGGTAAGGCTGGCCGTATGCGCTGGAAGGGCGTTCGCCCAACCGTGCGTGGCGTTGCCATGAACCCAATTGATCACCCGCACGGTGGTGGCGAGGGTAAGACGTCCGGTGGACGTCACCCAGTCAACCCGAACGGTAAGCGCGAGGGTCGTACTCGTCGTCCAAATAAGGAAAGCGACAAGCTCATTGTGCGTCGTCGCAAGACCGGCAAGAACAAGCGATAGGAGCCTGGAAACATGCCACGCAGCCTGAAGAAAGGCCCCTTCGTCGATCAGCACCTCTTCCTAAAGGTCGAAGCTGAGAACGAAAAGGGCACCAAGAACGTCATCAAGACGTGGTCCCGCCGTTCGATGATCATCCCGGACATGCTGGGACACACCATCGCCGTGCACGACGGTCGTAAGCACATTCCTGTGTTTGTTACCGAATCAATGGTCGGTCACAAGCTCGGAGAGTTTGCATTGACCCGCACGTTCCGTGGCCACGTGAAGGACGACAAGAAGGGCAAGCGTCGCTAGGTCCCGCAAGGGATCTAGAGATGCTTAGCACTTCTTCGAAAGACGAGAGAAGGAAAGCAATGGAAGCCAAGGCAATTGCGCGCCATATCCGCGTGACGCCTATGAAGGCCCGGCGCGTCGTCAACCTTGTTCGTGGTCTACAGACGAACGAAGCGCTGGCTATCTTGAAGTTTGCCCCACAGGCAGCTTCGGAGCCAGTGTACAAGGTTGTCGCATCGGCAGTGGCTAACGCCCGTGCCGCCGCGGACCGCGCAGGTGAAGCATTCAATGAGGACGAGCTGATCATCAGCGAAGCGTTTGTTGACGAGGGACCGACCATGAAGCGGTTCCAGCCGCGAGCTCAGGGTCGCGCATTCCAGATCAAGAAGCGCACCAGCCACGTCACCGTGGTTGTTTCAACCCCGGAGAAGGGTGGGGAGAACTAAATGGGACAGAAGGTAAACCCGAACGGTTTCCGTCTCGGCATCACCACTGACCACGTTTCGCACTGGTTCGCCGATAGCAGCAAGCCAGGACAGCGCTACGCAGATTACGTAAAAGAAGACGTAAAAATCCGCGCATTGCTGTCTACCGGAATGGATCGTGCAGGCATTGCCCGCGTAGAGATCGAGCGTACTCGTGACCGTGTTCGTGTGGATATCCACACCGCACGTCCGGGCATCGTTATCGGTCGCCGCGGCGCCGAAGCAGATCGCATCCGTGGCGCACTGGAGAAGATGACGGCTAAGCAGGTTCAGCTGAACATCCTCGAGGTCAAGAACCCTGACATGGAGGCCCAGTTGGTCGCCCAGGGCATCGCCGAGCAGCTTGCTTCACGTGTGGCTTTCCGCCGCGCGATGAAGAAGGCAATGCAGTCGGCAATGCGCGCTGGTGCCAAGGGCATCCGCGTTCAGTGCTCCGGTCGACTTGGCGGTGCAGAAATGTCCCGCAAGGAGTTCTACCGCGAAGGCCGTGTGCCGCTGCACACCCTGCGTGCGAACATCGACTTCGGCAAGTTCGAAGCCAAGACCACCTTCGGCCGTATCGGCGTGAAGGTCTGGATCTACAAGGGTGACGTAACCGCCAAGGAACTTGCTGCACAGCAGGCCGCAGCAGCTCCTGCTCGCGGTGGCCGTGGTGGCGCTGGCAACGATCGCCCACGTGGTGGCGAGCGTCGTCGTCGTCCAGAACGTAGCAAGGGCGCTGCAGCTCCGGCTGCGGAAGGAGGACAGGCTTAAATGCTTATCCCACGTCGAGTAAAGTTCCGTAAGCAGCACCACCCAAAGCGCTCCGGCGCTGCCAAGGGCGGAACCACTGTTTCATTCGGTGAATACGGCATTCAGGCTCTTACTCCTGCTTACGTGACCAACCGTCAGATCGAGGCAGCTCGTATCGCGATGACCCGTCACATCAAGCGTGGCGGTAAGGTCTGGATCAATATTTACCCAGACCGTCCACTGACGAAGAAGCCAGCCGAAACCCGCATGGGTTCCGGTAAGGGTTCCCCGGAGTGGTGGGTTGCCAACGTAAAGCCAGGACGCATCTTGTTTGAACTTGATGGCGTCTCAGAAGAGGTAGCTAAAGAGGCATTGCGCCTAGCAATCCACAAGCTGCCATTGAAGGCACGTATCGTGCGTCGTGAGGGTGGTGAATAGGGATGGCTATTGGTTCTAAGGATCTAAGCGTCGAGTCCCTGGACGGCTTCGATAATGCTCGTTTGAACGAGGAATTGAAGAAGGCCAAGGCAGAACTGTTCAACCTGCGTTTCCAGTCGGCTACCGGCCAGCTAGAGACTCACGGCAACCTGAAGTCCATCAAGCGCGATATCGCACGCATTTACACTGTAATGCGTGAGCGTGAACTGGGTCTTCGTCAGGAAGTCGTTGTCCCGGTTGAAGAGACCAAGAAGGGCAAGGAAGCCAAGTAATGAGCGAGAAGGATAACGCCGTGGATGCAGCTGTAGAGCGCAACGACCGCAAGACCCTCCGTGGTTACGTGGTTTCCGACAAAATGCAGAAGACCATCGTCGTTGACGTTGAGGACCGTGTTAAGCACGCCCTTTACGGCAAGGTCATGCGTCGCAACAAGAACGTGAAGGCTCACGACGAGAACAACGAAGCCGGCATTGGCGACTTGGTTGTAATCGCAGAGACTCGCCCATTGTCAGCAGACAAGAACTGGCGTCTCGTTGAGATCGTTGAGAAGGCTAAGTAAGCTTTCTTAGTGATTTCACGGATTACGTGAATAACTGAAAACGCCCCGAACACTTCGCAAGAAGAGTTCGGGGCGTTTTTCTATGTCCGGAAGTGTGAACTTTTCGGCGGGCGAAAGCTAAATACGAGTTGTCCTGGTCTTGAACGTTCCGCAGGCGGTGGCGTAAATCTTCCACGTACCCGCTGCCCGGCCCGCAAGGCAAAGTTATCCAGGGTTTCCATGATGGGAGCAGCGGCACAAATCTTCCGGCCCTTCACCGTAGACGTTCGCGTGAGCATCCCGATAGCTTCCAAGGAAACAATGACAGCCCAAAGTCAGCGCGCTGCGACGCGCACAAGTAGCTCTGAACGCTGCCGGGGTTGATTTGAGCAAGGTGAATTCGCGGAATCTTCCGCAAGTTGACGGTGTCGATATTTCGCAGGCTTATGGAGCCATCGCCATCAAATTGGCTTCACCAAATCCACCAGTTGCCACGGCGAGCCTCCTTTCAGCCTTGATCGAAATCAGCGCGGTCGCGGCATGTTTCGATTAGTCCGGTGGGGTTGATGGGGTCTAGTCCAAAGACCCCGCTCGATAGGCGCTGGGAGTGAATCCGAGTACTTGCCGGAAATCTTTAGTCAGGTGCGCATGATCCGCATATTCGAGCTCTGCCGCGATCTGCGTGATGGATATTTCTGGGTTTTCACGCAGTCGCTGTGCTGCCTCTTGCAACCGGTATCTGCGGATAACGGTCAGCGGGCTAAGCCCGACATACTCAGCGCAGAGCCGCTGCAGGCTGCGTATCGACAGACCTAGTGCGTCTGCCAGTTGAATCACGTTGACGATATCCCGTCTCTCTGCGACCAAGGCCAACATTTTATTGGCGATCAACCCATGTTGGTCTGTGATTGTCACCTTTTGCTCAATCCATCCTGCGAGCAAGTCAACAGCTGAGTTTAGTTGTTCCTGCGTAGCGGACGCGTCCATCAAATGGCGTACCGGTTCTAATAACCCTTCAGCGGCAAGCGTTACTTCACGGCCTAAGACCGTGCGTGGTTCAAAACCGAAGCTCCGGGCGGAGGCAGGTAACAGCAACGCCGCCAGCACCCATCCGCTACCGCTCAAATCTCGATGAGATGCCCCGGTAGAAACTCCGGAGACGGTGACACCCGTCGATTGGATAACTAGGTTCATGCAGGGGAAGGCAAGTAACTCTTGGCGTGAGGTACGGCCCGGCGCGATATCCCAGCGGGCCATCCAGAACCAACCCACCCTCTCGCGCAAATGCTGTGGGGCGAGAATGCGTTGGAACTCTGGCAATCTAGCAGGATACAAAACGCCTCGACGATCAGCCGTGCTGTCCACCGGTGACGACCTTTCAAAGTTGGCGTGAATCTACAAGTCCAAGGGTGCCACAGCAACCTAGAGTGAAGATATGGAAAATCAAGAGGAAAATACCACCGGAGTCACCGGCGCATACACGACCGACGGGATTCCGCTCGGTTCGACTTCGTTGACGCCTTTCTTGGCCATCAAGAACGCGGCGAATGCAGTTGAGTTTTATCGAGATGTTCTGGGTGCGCGGATTGTGGACTGCACCGAGATTGGCGGTGTGATGGTGCACGCTGAACTCGATTTTGGCAATGGAAAACTTCAGCTGGGGGAGCCGAGCCCGGATTACGGTCTGGTGGCGCCACCCGAGCCGCCGAGCGCCTGTTACTCCATGGCGCTGTATTGCTCGAACGTTGATGAACTAGTAGCTCGGGCGCAAGCAGCCGGTGCCACCGTGCGAGAGCCAGCGGGCACCTTCGTCTCCGGGGACCGTTTCGCGTCAATTATTGATCCTTTCGGGGTGCGCTGGTCACTTTTGAGCAGAGTGATAGACCTTTCCGAGGATGAGAGCAAGGAACGCGTTGCGCGGTGGGCTGCTGAACAACAGGGGTAACCGATGTTGAACCGATAAAGTCGACATATGAGAAAAGACGGTCAGCAACAACAGAAGCACACTTTCTTGATTCTGCTGATCGTCATCTCGGCGCTCATCGCCGTCCTGCCGTATGTGCCTTGGTTGGCCGGCGGAATCATTCCTAAGGTTCAAGCCTTTGCCAGTTGGCTGTTGCTCGTCCCTCTCGGGGCTTTGATTTTCACGCTGTTGACGAGGAAACGCAGGACCGCGATAGCAATTGGGGTTCTCTTGTTCATTGGCCTTATTCCGCAGGTGCACATAGCGCCAGCCGGGCCAAGCGAAACGGGCGCTGAGCTACGTGTGCTGAGCTTCAACGCATACCTCGCCGAAGCAAACAGCAATGAACTGGCCGCGCTGATCAAAGACGAACAACCTGACCTTTTGATCTTGGTCGAGACCAGCGAGAGACTGCATCAGGACTTGACGTCTCTTGGTGCGTTGGAAGGCCTGGATTTCAGGACGGCGCCGGCGCCTGCTGGGGGAGTGCGTGACACCGTGATCTTTTCCAAGAACCCGATGACTGAGATTGATTCGGGGCTTAGTGAACGCGACACCGGATGGTTTGCCATGCCAACCGTTGAGGTCGAAGTGGCCCAGCAACGTGTACTGCTTGCCGGGGTGCACGTTTACCCGCCACTGAAAAATGCACAGCAATGGCGCGAAGGTTTGTCGGCCATCGATACGTGGGTTCACGCGCATCCTGAATCTCCGATGATTCTTGCCGGTGATTTCAACTCGACTAGCGGCCACCGACTGTACCGAGATGCCGTGGCAGGTTTGACCGAGGCAAGCGGCTTGCGTCCTCTCGCGACGTGGCCCCGGACAATGCTCCCGTTCCCAGTCATAGAGATAGATCACATTCTCGGACGGGACGTGACATTCGCTCAAACGGGTGCCACACCGATCTCCGGTTCGGATCATCTCGCGGTACATACGACCGCGCGATTTTAATCCCCGAAATGACGCGGTAGATCCCGCCCTGGTGTGACCAACAAACTCGTTTGTACAACTTTGATCTGCGTACTTTCCCCAGTGGTGAAAAGACCTCTATCGGCGAGAACGATAAGAGCGTAATATGATTTATACATTCTGTATAAACGTAGATTGGAGACGTCGTGGAAACCATTCAAAGCCGTCTGTCCCATAACTACGCTGTCCGCGAGTTGAATCGGCTTGAACAGCTTCGGCTTTGCGAGCAGGCGCGCGCCGACGGGCTAACTCAAACCGAAATCGCACATCGGTTGTTTATCTCGCAGCCCGAAGTACATAGAATTCTTCGTAAAATAGAGCTCGTACCGGACCTTCTCCGAAGAACTCCACGTGAAGTTATACTCGATTTCCACGCGGAGAAAATTGACCACGCACAAATGATGACGGAGTTGAGCGGCTGGCCGTTTACGTTCTCCGAAATCGTAGAACCTCATAATCCAGAAGGCCAGGTAAGCCTCGGTAGCTGGGATGACATGACTGACGCTTTTCACAGGGACTTGATCGATGGATCTGACTACCAGACCATCAAAAATGCTGTGTGGCCAAAGAGCAACTAATGAATCCAGCTGACTTGAGTGAAGTGGAAGTAGAACTAAACACACTCACATCGATGGGTTCAGAACTTCACCGTGCAGGTCCGCGGGCTACTTATCGTCCAGACGCGCCGATTTTGGACTCACGGCTGCGCTTTCAGAGAGAACTGCTCGATGAACTTTTTGAAGAGGGACAGCCAGAAGTGGCGAACGACCGATCAGCTGCTGTGACATTCACGGCTGGCCCACCGGGTGCCGGCAAATCAACCGCAGTCCGTGAGCTCAACTTAGCCGAAACTGGATCGCGGGTAATTGATCCTGATGAGATCAAGCTTAGAATTTTGTCCGCCGAGGTGGGCTTCGGCACCTTTGATGACTTGCTTGCACGAACCCTGCGTGATGGCTATCCAATAATGCTCAACGAATTATCTTCGCTTGTTCATAATGAAAGTGTTCTTCTCGCGGATCGCTTGATCGCAAGAAGTTTGGAAGCTCATGAAAATGTCGTGGTCGAAGGGACCTTCTCTTGGCCTGGTCTAAAGGAACGCTACATGCATAGGCTTATGCTTCACGATTACGGTTCTGTGACGCTGCTTTCCATTGAACAGGAACAGAATAAGTGTTTGGCTTCTGCCTACGAACGGTGGGCTCAGGGAAGGATTGCAACGATCGAAGGTCGTGCCAGGGGTGGCGGACGTTTCACGCCGCGAGAGGCGATTACCTCGATTTACCTGGGTGGGTCCCGATATAGCAACTGCAATAAGAACGCGGTGGACTTCTTCAACGATCCTGCTGCAGAGCTGTTTGATCAGATCAGCTTAGTCGTACTTCAAGGAAGGGATGACCGAGAGTATAGGAAGTACCAACGAAGCGTTGGAGAATATCTGACGGAAGTCCCAATTTATTTGTAGCACCCGTCCAGATGAGATTCCTTCTACGAAGCCTAATTTTGAAATAAGCAAGCGAATTCTTAAGCGAGGATGAAAATCGCTCAGATCGAAGCGACGGAATCCAGCCTAAGGGCTCAGCCGAAGCCGATTTGGCCCCTGGTGGGGCTCAGCGCAAAAGCTGCTTACGCCCGAAATTTCGGGATTCTTGGTCACCTTCGGTGTGACCAACAACGCTCAGTTACGCCCTACCACACCATTTCTAAATGATGCCAATCTAGGCTAGACTTGAAAACCTGTGCGCGCTTCATTCGGGGACTATCCACCTTCGGTGTAGTGCAGTGCGGCCTGACACCGTCTTGCCGCGCAGTACAGCCTCGGTATTTTACGCCTCGGCCCTGCCAACAATTGGGATCAGCATTCGGTGCGCCCGCGTCGGTGGGGGTAAGCGATACGTATCGTGGAGACCATATCCGTTCCGCAAGGCTCATTTATGAGAACCAGCGAGACGACAGGAGTAAGCAGTGATTCAGAAAGAGTCGCGACTGAAGGTTGCCGATAACACTGGTGCTAAGGAAATCCTTACCATCAACGTGCTCGGTGGCTCCAAGCGTCGCTACGCAAGCATTGGTGACACTATTGTCGCCACCGTCAAGGATGCAATCCCAGGCGGCAACGTAAAGAAGGGTGACGTCGTCAAGGCCGTCATCGTTCGCACCAAGAAGGAAATCCGTCGTGCAGACGGTTCCTACATCAAGTTCGACGAGAACGCTGCAGTGATCCTCAAGGGTGACGCCGCAGATCCTCGCGGAACTCGTATCTTCGGCCCAGTGGGTCGCGAGCTTCGTGACAAGAAGTTCATGAAGATCGTTTCCCTGGCTCCGGAGGTGCTGTAAGCATGGGTGCAAAGATTAAGAAGGGTGATCTGGTTCAGATCATCTCGGGCAAGGAACGTGGCAAGCAGGGCAAGGTCCTGACTGTCATCACCGCCACTTCGCGCGTACTTGTTGAAGGCGTTAACCGCGTCACCAAGCACACCAAGGCCGGTCAGTCCGAAAACGGAACCACCTCCGGTGGCATCGAGGTTGTTGAGGCACCAGTTCACGTTTCTAACGTGGCAGTGGTTGACCCAGAAACCAAGAAGCCAACCCGCGTTGGTTTCCGCGAGGAAACTGTCGAAAAGAACGGTGTGTCCAAGACTGTGCGCGTCCGTTACGCCAAGGCTTCCGGAAAGGATCTGTAATGACTGAGACAGCCACCAAGATCCAGCCACGTCTGAAGGCTAAGTACGCCGCAGACATCCGCCCTGCATTGCAGGAGCAGTTCAGCTACGGCAACCCAATGCAGGTTCCAACCCTGACTAAGGTTGTTGTGAACATGGGTGTCGGCGAGGCCGCTAAGGATTCGAAGCTTATCGAAGGCGCCGTTCGCGATCTGACCGCAATTACCGGTCAGAAGCCAGTGGTTACCAAGGCTCGCAAGTCGATCGCACAGTTCAAGCTGCGCGAAGGCATGCCAATTGGTACCCACACCACCTTGCGTAATGATCGCATGTGGGAATTCGTTGATCGTTTGATCACCCTGGCACTGCCTCGTATCCGCGACTTCCGCGGTCTGAGCGACCGTCAGTTCGATGGCAATGGCAACTACACTTTCGGTCTGACCGAACAGTCGATGTTCCATGAAATCGATCAGGACAAGATCGATCGCGTGCGCGGTATGGACATCACTGTGGTGACCACCGCCAAATCTGACGATGAAGGCCGTGCCTTGCTCAAGGCTCTGGGCTTCCCGTTCAAGACCTCCAACTAATCTCACTACGTTACAGGTCCGCTAAGGAAACCGTAACGAGGAAGGGCTGAAGCCCACATGTCTATGACAGATCCAGTCGCAGATATGCTGACTCGACTGCGTAACGCTAACTCGGCATACCACGACACTGTGTCGATGCCATCGAGCAAGCTCAAAGTACGCATTGCTAACATCCTCAAGGAACAGGGCTACATTGCCTCGTTCGAGGAAGTTGCAGCAGAAGTCGGCAAGACGCTGACCATCAACCTGAAGTTCGGCCCATCGCGTGAGCGTTCAATCGCTGGCGTACGCCGTATCTCCAAGCCAGGCTTGCGTGTATACGCAAAGTCCACCAACTTGCCTCACGTGCTCGGTGGTCTTGGTATCGCAATCCTGTCCACCTCCTCCGGTCTGCTTACTGACCGTCAGGCTGCAAAGAAGGGCGTAGGTGGGGAAGTCCTCGCCTACGTCTGGTAACGGAAAGGGAGCAACAGACAATGTCACGTATTGGACGTCTTCCGATTACCGTCCCAGCAAACGTTGAGATGAATGTGGATGGCCAGAAGGTCACCGCTAAGGGCCCGAAGGGTGAGCTTTCGCTCATCGTTTCGGCTCCAATCACCGTAGCCAAGGATGAGAACACCGTTACCGTGTCCCGCCCGAACGACAACCGCGAATCGCGTTCGTTGCACGGCTTGAACCGCACCTTGATCAATAACATGATCACCGGTGTGACCACGGGATACGAAAAGAAGCTTGAAATCCACGGTACCGGTTACCGTGTGGTTGCTAAGGGCGCCAGCCTGGAGTTCGCTCTTGGCTTCTCGCACCCAGTTAGCGTCACGGCTCCTGAGGGAATCACCTTTACCGTCGAGGGCAACAACAAAATCACCATCGCTGGTATTGATAAGCAGCACGTCGGTGAAGTTGCCGCTAACATCCGCAAGCTGCGCAAGACCGAGCCTTACAAGGGCAAGGGCATTCGCTACGCTGGCGAGATCATCCGCCGCAAGGTCGGAAAGGCTGGTAAATAATTATGGCTATCGGAATCAAGGGCAAGAGCCGCTCCGCTTCACGCGGACGCCGCCACATCCGTGTGCGCAAGCGCATCGTTGGTACCTCGGTACGCCCACGCCTGGTCATCAACCGCTCGGCTCGTCACATGTTCGTACAGATCGTGGACGACTCACAGGGTCTTACCCTGGCCAGCGCTTCGACCATGGAAGCAGATCTTCGCGCAAGCGATGCAGACAAGACCGCAAAGTCCAAGCGCGTTGGTGAGCTCGTTGCCGAGCGCGCCAAGGCTGCTGGGATTGAAGCAGTTGTCTTCGACCGCGGTGGCAACCGCTACCACGGTCGCGTGGCAGCTATTGCTGACGGCGCACGTGAAGGTGGGCTGGCACTGTGAGCGAAGCTACTAACAAGAAGGAAACTCAGGTGTCTGAAGCTACTGAAGCAGCCTCGACCGCTGCAGCTCCTGCCACGGAAAAGACCGGCGCCGCTCGCGGCGAAGGACGTGGACGTGGTGGAGAAGGCCGTGGCCGTGGCGAGGGTCGTGGCCGTGGCCGCGATTCGAAGGACAGCCGCAACGACGACAAGGACAAGTTCCTTGAGCGCGTTGTAGCTATCAACCGCGTATCCAAGGTCGTCAAGGGTGGTCGTCGCTTCAGCTTCACCGCACTTGTCGTTGTAGGTGACGGCGACGGAATGGTCGGCGTTGGCTACGGTAAGGCCAAGGAAGTTCCAGCAGCTATCGCTAAGGGCGTTGAAGAGGCTAAGAAGTCCTTCTTCCGCGTTCCACGCGTTGGCGGAACCATCCCACACCTGGTCAAGGGTGAGGCCGCCGCTGGCGTCGTCTTGCTCCGTCCAGCTGCCCCGGGTACCGGCGTTATCGCCGGCGGTCCGGTGCGTGCCGTGTTAGAATGTGCTGGTATCCAGGACATCCTTTCGAAGTCGATGGGTTCAAGCAACCAGATCAACATCGTGAAGGGCACCATTGCCGCGCTGAAGGGTCTCGAAGAGCCTGCAGCAGTTGCAGCTCGCCGTGGTCTTCCACTGGACGAAGTTGCTCCAGCATCTATGTTGCGTCACATCCAGACCCAGAAGGCTGGTGCTTAATCAATGGCTAAGAACATTGTTCCAAGCGACGTCACTCTGGAAATCACCCAGATCAAGTCCATCATTGGTGGTAGCCAGGTTCAGCGCGATATCGTTCGCTCGCTGGGTCTGAAGCGTATCGGACACACCGTTGTCCGCACCGCTGACCCTGTGACCGTAGGTATGGTCAACAAGGTCCCGCACCTGTTGAAGGTTGAGGAGGCTAAGTAAAGATGGCTATAAAAGAATCCGCACTTAAGATCCACCACCTGCGTCCTGCTGAAGGTGCCAAGAAAGCTAAGACCCGTGTTGGTCGTGGCGAGGCATCCAAGGGTAAGACTGCAGGCCGTGGTATGAAGGGCACGAAGGCTCGCTACCAGGTCAAGGCAGGCTTCGCAGGTGGACAGCTTCCGCTGCACATGCGTCTGCCAAAGCTGCGAGGCTTCAAGAACCCATTCCGCGTCGAGTACCAGGTTGTAAACCTGGACAAGATCTCGGAATTGTTCCCAGAGGGTGGCGAAGTCACCGTCGAGGCACTTGTTGCTAAGGGCGCAGTTCGCAAGAACCAGCCAGTCAAGGTGCTTGGCACCGGCGACCTAACGGTCAAGGTTGACGTGAAGGTTAACGCCTACTCGACTTCCGCAACCGAGAAGATCGCTGCTGCTGGCGGCCAGGCAGAAACCCTCTAAATCAGGGTTTGAGCTTAAGCTAAATCCCCGGTGAGCTTGTTTAAACAAGTTCACCGGGGATTTTCTTATCTTTCATTATGTGAACTATGACGCGAAGTAATTCCACGTAAAACGCCGATTTTATGCTCATAAGGCTAAAAAATCGGCTGTTGACTGTGTGGCGTATTTGGCACGATAGTACATGAGACGGCTAGAATCATTAGGTCATAGCAAGAGTCTTTATCTAGACTCAGGCACATACTTCAGGAGGACGCTTGTTCAGCGCCATAGCCCGAGTTTTTCGGACGCCTGACCTGCGCAACAAGTTGCTTTTCACCCTCGGGATCATTGCGATCTATCGAGTCGGCGTTTTCATTCCGGCCCCAGGTGTCGATTACAGCAACGTTCAGCAGTGTCTGGCGATGGGTTCAACCACCGGTGGTCTTTATCAGTTCGTTAACCTCTTCAGCGGCGGCGCCCTGTTGCAGGTATCGATCTTTGCCATGGGTATCATGCCGTACATTACGGCGGCCATCATTGTGCAACTATTGCGTGTGGTGATCCCGCACTTCGAAGAGCTGCATAAAGAAGGCCAAGCAGGCCAAGGCAAACTGACCCAGTACACCCGCTACCTGACCATCGCGTTGGCCCTCCTTCAGGGCACCACGTTGATCACCTTGGCGCGTACCGGCGGACTTTTCCCAAGCTGTACCCTTCCGCTGATCCCAGATGACTCGATCATGGTGATCTTGCTGATGATCTTCGCACTGACCGCAGGCACCGGCCTGATCATGTGGATGGGCGAAATGATCACCGAGCGCGGTATCGGCAACGGCATGTCCATCCTGATCTTCATCTCGATCGCTTCGGGCTTCCCATCCGCTATGGGTGCTATCCAGCAGTCGCAGGGTTGGGGCACCTTCCTTGGTGTCATCGCCGTGGGCTTGCTGGTGATTGCACTTGTGGTGTTCGTGGAGCAGTCTCAGCGCCGTGTTCCGGTGCAGTACGCCAAGCGCACCATCGGGCGGCGTACCGTGGGTGGAACATCCACCTACATCCCGCTGAAGGTCAACATGGCGAACGTGATCCCAGTGATCTTCGCCAGCTCGATTCTTGCACTGCCGCAGATGATCGTCTCGTTCAATCAGAACGATGACGGCACACTGCCCGAATGGGCCATGTGGCTGCAGACCCACTCGGCGTCCTCCTCGCCGTGGTACATGCTTGTGTACACGCTGTTCATCATTGGCTTCACCTACTTCTACGTTGCGATTACTTTCAACCCAGTTGAGGTCTCGGACAATATGAAGAAGTACGGTGGCTTCATTCCAGGCATTCGTGCCGGTAAGCCAACCGCAGATTACCTGCAGTTCGTGATTTCACGAATCACTTTTGCGGGCGCCCTGTATCTGGCGTTCGTTGCGTTGATCCCGCTGATCGCATTCGTGCTGTTCAACGCTGACCAGAACTTCCCATTTGGCGGCACCTCGATCCTCATCATGGTTGGTGTGGGTCTGGAAACCGTCAAACAAATCAATGCTCAAATGCAGCAACGAAACTACGAAGGGCTACTGCGATGAGTCGACTGCTAATTATTGGTCCGCCAGGTGCCGGCAAAGGCACCCAGGCAGTGAAGATCTCCGAGCGTCTGGAAATCGTCGCGATCTCCACCGGTGACATCTTCCGCGCCAACGTCAAGGGCGGCACCCCACTGGGTGTTGAGGCCAAGAAGTACATTGACGCCGGCAACTTCGTCCCAGACTCGGTCACCAACAACATGGTTGAAGATCGTCTGGCGCAAGAAGACGTAGCCAGCGGTTTCTTACTTGACGGGTACCCACGCACCAGCGCGCAGGTTGATGCCTTGGATGCGATGCTCAAAGCTCAGAATGTCGAGTTGGATGCAGTCCTGCAGCTCACCGCAGATGATGATGAGCTCGTAGCCCGTCTGCTCAAGCGTGCAGAAATCGAGGGACGCGCAGATGATACCGAAGAGGTCATCCGCCACCGCCTGAGCCTGTACAACGAAGAGACCCGCATCGTGGTTGAACGTTATGAAGAGCGTGGCATTGTCCGCAAGGTAGATGGCCTCGGTGCCATTGACGAGGTCACCGAGCGCGTGCTCGCGGCCTTGAACGTCAGCGCCTAGCAAATACCAGTTCACACATAGGGACCGAGCCACAACCAGCCTGTGCAGGCCGTGGCCCGGTCCCTATGTAGTTTCAGCGAACTAAGCAACCCGCACTGCGGGGTATAAAGATAAGAATTAAGGAGCATTACCTTGGCTCTAGGTCAGCCGCGAATTGAGTACAAAACCAATTCGCAGATACTAAAAATGCGCGAAGCCGGTCTGGTTCTCGCCGAAGCACTGGATGAAGCCAGTGCTGCCGCCCGTCCGGGCGTCACCACCAAGTCAATTGACGCGATCTTCGCGAAGGTTCTGGAACGCCACGGAGCTACCAGCAACTTCTTGGGTTACCACGGCTTCCCTGCCAGCATCTGCGCCTCGGTGAACCACGAGGTTGTCCATGGTTTCCCCAGCGGCTATGAACTCAAAGATGGCGACGTGCTCAAGATTGACGGCGGCGCGATTATTGACGGCTGGCACTCGGACTCGGCTCGCACGGTATTGATTGGCAACGTGGATCCTGCCGACCAGCGTTTAAGCGAGATCACCGAGCAGGCCATGTGGGCCGGCATTGCCGCGTTCTCCAAGGCGCGCTTCATCGGTCAGATCGGCGAAGCCATCGATGACTTTGTCACCGCTCAGCCAGGTGCCCCACTGGGAATCCTGGAAGACTACTGCGGCCACGGTATCGGTTCGGCCATGCATATGGCTCCGGATGTACTGAACTACAACACCGGCCACCGCGGCCCACGCATCAAGCCGGGGATGGCTTTGGCTATTGAACCGATGCTGGTTCGCGGCCAGATCGGCACCTCGGTGCTGGAAGATGACTGGACCGTCGTCACCGACGATAAGGCCAACGCTTCGCAGTGGGAGCACACCGTGGCGATCCACCTGGGTGGCATTTGGGTACTCAGTGCCCATGATGGGGGAGCGGCCGGACTGGCACCATTTGGCGTCACTCCATCGCCCATCACAGCGTAAATCGTAGTTCCGGTACCCGCGAGGTGCTGGAACTAACACTTTTAGTGCGCCCTTGGATTTGTCCTAGGCTCTGCTGATGGCGTATTCTTAATTTTTGGTTGTCTATTTAATGCGCCTAAAACTCTCAAGAGCTTTGGCGAAGTTGAAGCAATCAGAACCAATTACTTGTTGATGGAAAATCATTGACAACAAAAGTTAGCGGGGAAAATGGGCAAGAAGGAAGGCGTCATCCAGGTAGAGGGCTCTGTGTCCGAAGCGCTGCCGAACGCGATGTTTCGCGTAGAGCTGCCAAACGGTCACGTAGTACTTGCAACTATCTCGGGTAAGATGCGTCAGCACTACATTCGTATCCTCCCAGAGGATCGTGTGCAGGTTGAAATGAGCCCATACGACCTCAACAGAGGCCGTATCGTTTACCGCTACAAGTAAATCTGCAGTCCATAGACATTTTTGACGGACGTTGACGAGAAATCGTTTCTGACGTCCGTCTGACTAATGTTCTTGGGACATACTGTTTGTTTACTGCTCCACACAATAACTGCAACCGCCAAAGGAAAAAACCTTGAAGGTTAACCCTAGCGTGAAGCCGATCTGCGATAAGTGCAAAGTGATCCGTCGTAATGGCGTGGTCATGGTGATCTGCGAAAACCCACGCCACAAGCAGCGTCAGGGCTAATTCCGTTCTTCGGAATTTCCCACGCGTAGTCATTTAGGCAGTACCGTATCGAGAAATCGGTGCATACCCCCGGGTTCGGAGGCCGGGGCCAGGAGAAATTCTGGGTGGTACTGTTCCAGACCTCCGTTGGTTGAAAGGTAGCCACTTGGCTCGTTTAGCAGGCGTGGACATTCCACGCGAGAAGCGCGTAATTATCGCGCTGACTTACATCTACGGCGTGGGCAAGACCCGTGCAGAAGAGACCATCGCAGCGACCGGCATTAGCCCGGACACTCGCGTGAAGGATCTCAGCGACGCTGAACTCGTTCAGTTGCGTGACTTCGTCGAAGGCACTTACAAGGTAGAAGGTGACCTGCGCCGTGAGGTTCAGGCTGACATCCGCCGTAAGGTCGAGATCGGATCCTACGAAGGTATTCGTCACCGTAAGGGCCTGCCGGTCCACGGTCAGCGCACCAAGACGAACGCACGCACCCGCAAGGGACCAAAGCGTACCGTCGCAGGTAAGAAGAAGACTCGCTAAATCTTAGCGATCTAGTTCAAATACTTTTTTCGTAGGAGAAGAAATGCCCCCTAAGACTCGTGGAGCGGTACGTAAGCCGCGTCGCAAGGACAAAAAGAATATCGCGATGGGACAGGCGCACATCAAGAGCACCTTCAACAACACCATCGTATCGATCACCGATCCGACCGGCGCTGTGATCTCGTGGGCTTCGGCCGGCGAGGTAGGCATGAAGGGTTCACGCAAGTCGACCCCATACGCCGCTCAGATGGCTGCTGAATCTGCCGCTAAGCGCGCGCAGGAGCACGGCATGCGCAAGGTTGACGTTTTCGTCAAGGGCCCGGGCTCGGGACGCGAAACCGCGATCCGCTCGCTGCAGGCTGCTGGCCTTGAGGTCGGATCCATCTCGGATGTTTCCCCAAGTGCTCACAACGGTTGCCGCCCATCAAAGCGTCGCCGCGTCTAATTGATTCGCTAGGCTGAGCCTGAAGAAGTCACCGAGCCATTCGAGAGAATGGGTCGGTGACGTTCTTGGACTCTTTTGCCTGCAACAGACGAACGGCCAACTGGCTACCGTCGTTTCCACCCCCGTGAGGCGTCATATAGCGGACGCTCGCTGAAAGGAAATGTAAGTGCTCATTACGCAGCGCCCAACCCTGACCGAAGAAGTAGTTTCCGAGAATCGCTCCCGGTTCGTCATTGAACCGTTGGAGCCAGGCTTTGGTTACACCCTAGGTAACTCACTACGCCGTACCCTGTTGTCCTCGATCCCTGGTGCAGCTGTCACCAGTGTTCGAATCGACGGAGTACTGCACGAGTTCTCTACCGTAGCCGGCGTCAAGGAAGACGTCACCGAATTGGTTCTTAACATCAAGAACCTCTCGGTCTCTTCCGAGCACGACGAGCCGGTCGTCGCCTACCTGCGCAAGCAGGGCCCAGGCGTCGTTACCGCAGCGGATATCACCCCACCAGCGGGTGTAGAGTTCCACAACCCTGACCTGCATATCGCTACCTTGAATGCCAATGGCAAGTTCGACATGGAACTGACCATTGAGCGTGGCCGTGGCTATGTGTCAGCAGCTCAGAACAAGAACGTTGACGCAGAGATCGGTCGAATCCCAGTTGATTCGATCTACTCGCCAGTTCTGAAGGTAACTTTCCGTGTGGAAGCTACCCGTGTTGAGCAGCGCACCGACTTCGATCGTTTGATCGTAGACGTTGAGGCCAAGTCATCGATCACCCCGCGCGATGCTGTGGCATCCGCAGGTACCACTCTGGTTGAGCTGTTCGGTTTGTTCCGCGAACTGAACACCGCAGCAGAAGGTATCGAAATCGGCCCATCGCCAACCGACGCAGCTTTGGCTGCCGACATGGCGCTGCCGATCGAGGATCTGGAACTGACCGTTCGCTCGTACAACTGCTTGAAGCGTGAGGGCATCCACTCTGTGGGCGAACTCGTAACTCGCTCCGAGGCAGACTTGATGGACATCCGTAACTTCGGTGCGAAGTCCATTGACGAAGTCAAGGCCAAGCTGGTTGAACTAGGTCTAGCCCTGAAGGATTCCCCTCCAGGTTTTGACCTTGCCGCTCGTAGCGCCATGGAAGATGGCGACGACGTCTTCGACGACGGTCTGTAAAGACTTTAGTCTCGCGACACACTACTTCACCCGATCTGCCGGTATAAACCGACAGGCTCGGTCATTCATCTAGGAGAATTACCATGCCTACCCCTACTAAGGGTCCGCGTCTCGGCGGCAGTGCAGCACATGAGCGATTGATCTTCGCTAACATGTCAGCACAGCTCTTCGAGAACAAGAAGATCACCACCACCCTGACCCGCGCCAAGCGTCTGCGTCCACACGCAGAACGCCTGATCACCTTCGCTAAGCGTGGGGATCTGGCATCGCGTCGTCGCGTCCAGGCCGTGATCGCATCGCGCTCGCGCACCAACAAGTCGATCGTTCACGAACTATTCGCGAACATCGCACCGGCAATGGCTGACCGCCAGGGTGGCTACACCCGCATCACCAAGATCGGTAACCGCAAGGGCGACAACGCTCCTATGGCAGTTATCGAACTGGTTATGGAACCGGTTTCGCCAAAGCAGGCCGTAGTCAAGGAAGCCACCAAGGCTACCGAGACCGCTGCTGAGCCAACCACCGAAGAGGCGTAAGCTTTAGCTTATAAATCTTCGCCGGTAACTCGGTGATAAGAAATCCCCGGACACTTCCTCGCGGAAGAGTTCGGGGATTTCTGTTTAATGCTTATAGGTTTTCAAGCCCGGGACACAACTTACCCATGTTTTCCGAACGTGCACGAGTTTCTTGGGTGTCGAGCAAAGACATCTTCGTGCGCATCTGCTGCATGTCCAGCGAGTCATCGGTGACGACGGCGAGCAACGCGTCGGTATCCTCCGCGAAGGCATTGAGCTCGGTTGCGAGCTCTGGTTCGGCTTTCTGCGCGACGCCATGAAATATTGATGAAACCTTCTGGCCCTGGTCCACCATGTCGCCCAAGCTCGACGATGTATGCATATCGAGCTTTTGCTCTTTGGCTTGGTTGATGATTTCTTGGCAGGCTTCTTCATTGGATAGAGGTTTCTCAGAACATGCTCCCAAACCGAAGGCAGCAGTCACGGTGATTGCACTAATTGCGGTGATACGGGTGAATTTCATGGACACTCCCAATACTTGGTGCTTGATGATCGGCAGGTTCAGCGCGGATTAGCCGTGATGAGTCTGTGCTGTCAAGTATAGGGAGTCGTTAGCCTTATTAGGTTGACGTGAAATCGCTACTGCGATTGATTTACAGTGAACGAGGAGATTTGATCGATTGCTGGCGTATGGTGTACTCGATGTATTTTTGAGCAACTCGTCTAAGGAAACCAACTATGAGCGAAGCCCGGATTGTGAAGTTGGAAGAGGAGATCTCGAATCTGCGAGAGCTGCTTACATCTATGACGCTCAGTGTGGAGTATCGGAAAGATATGGCGGTTGAGGCTTCGCTGTCCAACCACCAGATTGCGGGGCAAACGCGCACTGCGTTGACGCTGGTGCTGGGATCCATCCAAAGCCGTGCGGAAGGAGAAGAACCTCAACAGGTACGGAACCCTGGGATACTGGAGCGCTTTCCTGTGATCGCTGAAGCTCAAATAGCGGGCAGTATTGACCTAGCCGAGGCAATCCGGCTGGTTGCGCGGATTGTAGGAAACCATGAGCAGGCATATCAATTGCTCAGGGCGCATCACGATAGCGGTTTCGGTGTCGAGGCCTATAAGAAACTTGGTTTAGGGCTGGAATGATCCTCGTTTGTCCGTGAAGCCAGCCACCTGATTCGTTGTTGGTGTTGCTCCTTGCGCATAATTGAATACATGAGTTTGCAGTCTGAGAATATTGATCCCTTGGGAACTACCGCTCTGGGTACCAGTGACAGGCCAGCACTGATCCGTATGCGGATGGTGCTGGGTTATGACGGTGCCGCCTATAGCGGTTGGGCACGTCAGCCTAACGTCACCGGAGTGCAGCAGCTAGTTGAAGAAGCCTTAGAAACGCTGATCCGTCGCCGCATCCGCGTCATCGTTGCAGGACGCACCGACGCCGGTGTACACGCCCGCAACCAGGTAGTGCACTTCGATCTGACCGAGGAAGAATATCTCGGACTGCCGCGTAATTCGGATCTGGAACCAGGCCCCGCACTGCTGCGGCGCATCAATGGTTTGCTGGGAAAGCAAGAGGGTGCCGTCTGGGTGCATGAAGCGGTCCGTGCTGCGGATGGCTTTGATGCCCGTTTCTCCGCGCTGGCCCGGCGCTACTCCTACCGGATTGCAGACGGTATTCACCGCTGGGATCCGCTGAGTCGCCAGCTGACCATGTGGTACCGCGAAGAGATCGATATTGATCTGTTGAATGCTGAGGCTCAGTCGGTGCTCGGACGCCACGACTTCTTATCTTTCTGTAAGCCAAAGCCCCGTGCCACCACCATTCGTATACTGCAGGAATTTGAATTCGGCCGTGCCGAAGATGGAAACATCATGGTTCACCTGAAAGCTGACGCGTTTTGCCACAATATGGTCCGTTCGCTCATCGGTGGCGCGCTGCGTGTTGCCAGTGGCAGGGAGCAGCCAGGCTTCCTCGCCGAGCGTCTGGCGCTGATGGTGCGTGATTCAAAGTCGATTCTTGCTCATCCTCACCCGTTAGTCCTCGAAGAGGTCTATTATCCTGATGATGATGAACTTGCTGCGCGCGCCGCGCTCACCCGCGCAAGACGCGATGTTTCGCAGACAGATTCATTAAAAAGCCTCGATTAACGACACTCTGGGTGTTGTTGCTCACCTAGAGGTACCTTTGTTTTGGTCGTCTGACCGTTAATCGGCTAAACTTTTATGAGTTGTGTATGTCCACGTTCGACACTACACGCCCAAGCGTGACGGCTTAGTTGCATAGTCGCTGGTCTGCTGGGTGTGCGAACAATATATGGACGGCCGGTCATCTCAGTCCTCACCTGACGTACTGGTCTAGCACAAGAACAACACGACAGTGCTCGACACTGGGGGATCTCACCGCCTTCAGCCAAGCGACTGTTTGACCAGAAACGAATCAACGTAAGGCAATTACTGTGCGTACGTACACCCCAAAGCCGGCTGACCAGACTCGTCAGTGGTATGTCATTGACGCCACCGATGTAGTACTCGGCCGTCTCGCCGTTCAGGCCGCAACCTTGCTGCGCGGCAAGCATAAGCCAACCTTTGCAGCTCACATGGACATGGGCGACCATGTCATCATCATCAACGCCGAGAAGGTCGCACTGACCGGCAAGAAGCTGCAGGACAAGCGCGCTTACCGCCACTCGGGTTTCCCGGGCGGCCTCAAGAGCGTTAACTACGCAGAGCTCCTCGAGAAGAACCCAGTTCTTGCAGTCGAGAAGGCTATCAAGGGCATGCTTCCAAAGAACAAGCTTTCCGATGCTCAGGTCTCGAAGCTGAAGGTCTACCGCGGCGCGGAGCACCCTCACGCAGCACAGGCTCCAAAGGCACTGGAAATCACCCAGGTCGCTCAGTAGTACTGGCCTCGAGAACAAAGACTTAATAGGAGAATATCGTGGCTGAGAACACTGAAGAGACCACTGAATTCGAAGGCGAAACCCCTTCGACTTACACCACCGAGACCTCTGCATCGGCCGTTGTTGCCGATACCGAGCGCGCTCCACTCACCGTCCCAGGCGGTGCCGTTGGTCGTCGCAAGCAGGCTATTGCCCGCGTGCGTTTGATCCCAGGTTCAGGTAACTGGATCGTCAACGGTCGCACCCTGGAAAACTTCTTCCCTAACAAGCTGCACCAGCAGGATGTTAACGAGCCTTTCAAGGTTCTGGGTCTAGAAGGCGCTTACGATGTTATCGCTCGTATCCACGGCGGCGGCATCTCGGGTCAGGCCGGCGCATTGCGTCTTGGCATTGCCCGTTCGTTGAACGAGATCGACCGCGATGCAAACCGCGCGACCTTGAAGAAGAATGGCTACTTGACTCGTGACGCTCGCGTCATCGAGCGTAAGAAGGCCGGTCTTAAGAAGGCTCGTAAGGCTTCGCAGTTCTCGAAGCGCTAAACCTTACCCACAGGTTTCCCAAAGGCTCCACATCTTCGGATGTGGGGCCTTTGGCCGTTAAAATCCCAAATGTGACTTCAAAGGCAATGAACTTTGTTGATATAGCGTCCTAAAGCTCACAATCGCGCCGGTAAATCGATGCGTAGGGCTTATGATTAACGATGATGGCAAGGTTATTTGGGACCGATGGGGTCCGAGGAAAAGCAAACGAGTTGTTGACTCCCGAGCTGGCGCTAGATTTAGCGCAGGCAGCTTCGGTAGTTCTTGGTTTAAGTCAGTCGGAAGACGGCCGTAAACCGGTAGCAGTGGTAGCGAAGGATCCGCGTATCAGCGGCGACTTCCTCTCCGCGGCTATCGAGGCCGGCCTGGCTGCCTCTGGCGTAGACGTAAAGGATGCGGGTACTTTACCCACTCCGGCTGCTGCGTTCTTGGTAGGTGATCTCAACGCAGACTTTGGCGTGATGATCTCTGCCTCGCACAATGCTGCACCGGATAACGGTATTAAGTTCCTGGCACGTGGTGGTAAGAAGCTTGATGATGCGTTGGAAGACGCCATCGAAGCCTGCCTCGACATGCCAAACCCACGTCCCACCGGCGGGGCAGTAGGACGCATTTCGCGCTTTGCTGACGCCGAAGACCGTTACATTCTGCACCTACTGGCAGCTATGCCAAACCGCCTTGATGGGGTCAAAGTCGTTCTCGACTGCGCCCACGGTGCGGCTTCAGGCTGCTCGCCGGAGGTCTTCAAGAATGCCGGTGCAGAAGTTATCGTTATCGGTGCCGAGCCAGATGGCATCAACATCAATGACGGCTACGGTTCCACCCACCTGGAAAAGCTCCAGGCTGCCGTGCTTGAGCACGGTGCAGATCTTGGCATCGCCCACGACGGTGACGCGGACCGCTGCCTCGCTGTAGACCACGAGGGAACCGTTGTAGACGGTGACCAGATCATGGCAGTTATGGCGCTGGACCTCAAGGACCGCGGCGAGCTGAAGGACGACACCCTCGTCGCCACCGTGATGAGCAACCTTGGCCTGAAAATCGCCATGGAAAAAGCGGGCATTACGCTCAAGCAGACCGGAGTGGGAGACCGCTACGTGCTCGAAGGCATGCGCGAAGGCAACTACTCGCTTGGCGGCGAGCAGTCCGGCCACGTTATCTTCAGCAAGTACGCCACCACCGGCGACGGAGTGCTCACCGGCCTGCTGCTGGCAGCCCGCGTGAAGGCCACCGGAAAGACCTTGAAGGAACTGGCTTCGGTATTGACCGTGCTTCCGCAGGTTCTGATCAACGTGCGCGGCGTCGACAAGGCTGCCGCTCCAGAGTGCGAGCCGCTGCTCCTGGAGATCGCTGGCGCTGAAGCCCGTTTGGGCGACACCGGACGTGTGCTCTTGCGCCCCTCGGGTACCGAGCCAGTTGTTCGCGTGATGGTCGAAGCGGCCACTCATGAGCAGGCCCAGCTGGAAGCAGAGCTGCTGGCAGCTGCCGTAGCGACTCACTTGGCACTGTAAAGCATCCTCTCAGTAAACATCGAGAAAACTCACACCCCCGTACCGCGTTCCAGTAAGGAACATGGTGCGGGGGTGTGGCATTCTAATGAGTAGTTATTGGGTTAGAGATCTGGGGAGTAGTTCTTCGTGACTTTGCGTATCAGCGTCATCGGCACCGGCTATCTTGGTGCAACTCATGCCGCATGCATGGCAGAACTTGGCTACGAGGTCATTGGCCTTGACATCAATGCAGAAAAGCTTCAGGCCCTGAGCGCAGGAATTCTTCCATTCCACGAACCGGGTTTGCCCGAGCTACTGCGTAAGCACGTGGACAGCGGTCGGCTGCGCTTTACCGACTCATTTGAAGACGTTGCGCAGCACGCTGACATCCACTTCGTGACCGTGGGAACTCCGCAACGCGCGGACTCGCAGTCGGCTGATATGAGCTATGTGGACGCAGCCGTTGATTCTCTCGTGGCAAATATTTCCGGTGAAGCACTGATCGTTGGCAAGTCCACCGTTCCCGTAGGGACCGCACGCCGGCTCAGCGAACGCATTGAAGCGGCCTCCAAGCCTGGCAGCAAGATCAGTTTGGCGTGGAACCCAGAGTTCTTGCGTGAAGGATTTGCGGTCAAAGACACGCTGACCCCAGACCGGCTGGTCTACGGCATCCAAGATGATACCTCCCTAGCCAAGCTACGCGAGGTCTACGCCCCGATTCTTGCCCTGGAGACCCCAGAGGTGGTCACAGACCTGGAAACCTCTGAGCTGGTCAAGGTGGCGGCCAACGCTTTCCTTGCCACGAAGATTTCCTTCATCAATGCCTTTGCTGAAGTGACCGAGACCGTGGGCGGCGACATCAAGACGCTGGCAGACGCTATCGGCCATGACGCTCGAATTGGCCGTAAATTCCTCAACGCCGGAGTCGGATTTGGCGGCGGTTGCCTGCCCAAGGATATCCGCGCGCTCCAAGCACGCGTCAGCGAACTTGGTTTGAGCCAGACCATGGGATTTTTGGACGAAATGGATCAGATCAACTTGCGCCGCCGTGACCGTGTGGTTTCACTGGCTTCCTCAATCCTTGGCAAGCAGCTGGCAGGCAAGCGAATCTGCGTGCTGGGCGTGACGTTCAAACCAGATAGCGATGACGTACGTGACTCACCGGCCTTGGACATTGCGGTGCGCCTCTACAACTCGGGCGCCGAGGTCTCGGTATATGACCCAGAGGGCAACAAGAATGCTGCAGGCCGCTTCCCACGCCTGAACTATGTTGGCTCATGGCGTGAAGCGGCAAAGGAAGCCGACCTGGTTCTGCTGCTCACCGAGTGGAAAGAATTCCGGGCCTTGGATCCGCAAGAGCTTGGCGAAGTAGTCAGCTCCCGTGTCTTGATTGATGGCCGCAACGTATTGGACCGTCCATTGTGGCGTGAACAAGGTTGGGTTATGACCGGGCCTGGCGAAAAGTTCGACCTGCCCGGAGACTAAGAATTAAAAACAGATGCGGTTCATGCGCGATATTCTCGCGCATGAACCGCATCTGTTTTTTTGGTCTGTTTCTAGCTAGAACCCAAAGTCCTTCATGACTGCTGGAAGCTGGTCAATCAAGCGCGAGGCGCTAACCGTTCCCTGCTGGGCAGTGACCCGGCCTAGCTGGCCGTGAATCACCGCGGCGCAGGCGGTCAGTTCCATCAGGCGGCTATTGCTCACCGTCTCAAGGCCGTGAATGCCGGTCAGTGAGCTATCGGAGAGCATATAGCCGAGAATGCCTGTAAGAACATCTCCAGAGCCAGCAGTGGCCAGTTGAGCCGCCGCATGGCAGACGACTAGGTTTGCACCATTCGGTGCCACTACGTAACTGGTTGGGCCCTTGAGCAGCACCACAGCGTTATAAGCCAAGGCGACCCAGCGGGTCCAACGAATAGGATCCTGCCGAATTTCTTCGGTGGTGACACTCACTCCGGCACGGCGCAGAAGCATCCGCAGCTCTTTGGCATGCGGAGTGAGCACACGTGGCTGCTCGCTAGGACCGGTAGGAACTACCTCTAAACCACTGGCATCAATAACTGCTGGCTGGCGGCTGTCGAAGACGTTGGCAATCACTCCGGTTGGGGGAGTGCGGCTATCAATTCCAGGGCCAATGGCCCACGCCGAAATCTTGGCTCCGCGGCCATGCAAGTGTCGGCGTGCCAGAGAGAGTGCTTCGGTGATTTGATCATCATCCAGCGGCACGGTTTCCGGGGCAGCCAAAGAGAGCAACGGCTGGACTTCTTCTGGAACGTGGGTGCGCAACAATCCCACACCACAGGCCACTGCGGCGCGCGCAGTCAGCTGGGCGGCTCCAGGGTAGAGAGCGGAACCTGCAATGAGGCCCAGTACACCGCGCTCGTACTTGTGTCGTCCGGCGTCTCGCCAGCTGCGATGTTCATTCAGCAGCTCTTGAGCCGAGTTTTCATCGACTAGGTGTGTTTCCGGGATGACCGAGGAGAAATCAAAGTCCAAAGCCGCAACCTGAATTTCACCGGTAACCAAGGGTGCATCCTGGGAAATCAGTCCGGTCTTCATCGCGCCAAAGGTAACGGTCCGCTCGGCGAGCAACACGTCGTCATCGACACTCCCGGTTTCGCAGTCCAGCCCTGAAGGAACATCGCAAGCTAGTACGCGCGTGCCTGCAGGAAGTTTTGGAAGCTGCGCTCCGGTGCGGTAGCCAATGCCGTAAATTGCATCGATGACCAACGAGGCTGACGATAGTGCTTCTTCACCCTCCGTCAGAGACTTCACGGTGCCAGCAACGGAGGCATAAGCCTGCAACGCTTCTGGGTGGCCGGTTTCTGTGCACTGGAGGGCAAGAGTCTGATAACCGCGTTGAGCTAGCTCGGTCAGCGCATAGAGACCGTCGCCACCGTTATTGCCTGGACCAATCAAACCGATGATTAGAGCATCGGAGGGGGAGACGGTCTGGGCCAGCATCGCTTCGGCTGCGGCAGCTAGTTCGCTGGCGGCAGCGCGCATCAGCGATTCACTTCCACGCTTGGAGATCTCTTGGGCCTCGACCGCACGAACTTGCGCAACACTGTAGACAGGGATCATAAGACAAACTTTACTCACCTATCCGGTGATACGTCCGTTTTAGTAGCGAACGTGTCGTTTAGCGTTCAGCAACAACCATCGCAATGGCCATGTCTCCGTCATGTGACAGGGTTAAATGCCAGGAAGTAATTCCACGCAGTTCACTGGCGGCAGCTACCGTGCCACGGATCAGTACCTGCGGATCTCCGGCTTCGTCTTTGGCGATAGTGCAGTCTTGCCAGTTCATCCCTACCGGGACACCAAGTGCTTTGGCAATGGCTTCCTTCGCAGCAAAACGTGCAGCCAGGGAGCGCAACGGCAGATCACGTTCTATGGAAGTAAAAAGACGTTCACGCAAGCGTGGGGTTCGTTCGAGTTGGCGGCCAAAGCGTGGCACGTCGACAATGTCGACACCGATACCTGCAATCATGGGTTCCAGTCTATCGAGCGATAATCTAGACATGAAATTGTATGGAGGGCATCCACGAAGGACGAATAATAACTGATAAATCCAATCGGTTACTGTGACACCAAGGATTTAAGAGGTATGAAGCGGCAATGGATTTTATCTTCTCACATCACAGATGATTCCATGATGTCAACAGCGCGCTAGGGGAGTAATGTTTCAAGGAGGATATTGTCTCTAGAGTAATTTAAAATGAGGAAATGAGCTTCTCTTGCAGGTAGAGCTTCTACTTATGGTTGTCAGCGTTGTGTGTACTATCGCTCCCATTCTGATGGGGGTAATAAATTTGATGACTTACCGTACGCACAAACCGGAAAAAGTGGCCTCTATCGATCAGATACGGTCTTCTGAGCGGGATTTAAGATCTATCTTTAGGCCAGCGGTTGTAGCTCTACTCACCGGACTAGTTGTTAGCTTGGCTAGCTCATTTTTCTTCTCAGGCCTTACTACAGCTACTGTCGAACACCTCTATTTTGGTTTGATTTTCTTCTTTTGCTCGATAGCCACGCTTGTCCTTGTACTTTGGCCGACACTTGGCAGGAAAAGCCGTTTCAAAGACCTGCTGTCCTCCCCCCCAGCGGATCTCGATTGTAGCGAAATCGGTAACCAAGAAAACGAAGCGGGCAAAGAAAGTACTTACAAATCTCGAAGAGCAACTAGAAATCTTCGAATCGGAACGCATCAGTGCTGCCTTCGAATGGCCCTCAAAAAAAGACTCAGTCGCCAAACCTGCAGATAGTCGGGTATCGGCAGCTATACCTCTGGCAAATTTTGTTCGATCGCTTCAGATCAAGCGCTTTACTAGGGCTAATTTATGCATAAACCAATTTTTGAAGCTCGTATACATGCGTTTAGTTATAAGGCTCCCGCGAGAAGTGGAAAATTTTTACTATCAAATATGCGCTCGCATTAATCCTAGACGTTTCGGATACTATATGGCTGACGGCAGGTCCATGGATCCATACAGGTATAAGCGACGCTCAAACTCTTTCGATAGGCGAGCTATCGATGACGTGTTCTCGCGGGTTCCGCCGCACAAAGACTTGCCATTTTTCACTGCTCTCCGCGTGGTAAAAGTGGCACGGGGCTGTCAAATCGCGCTACAAATCGCGCCTTGGCGTTTCGGATGGACACTTTTTCTAACTTATGTTCCCTTCGTAATTTCTTCTTTTATTTTGTTTTTGAAAAATGGACCATACGCCACCTTGCTTTTGTTTATAGTGTTATGGGGTCTGGGAATACTGTTATTAAACATTTTTTATCTAACAACTACTCTTGCGGTGACTGCGCGTCGAATAGCAATATGTGACTTCTATTTAAATAAAAGTATGAAAAATATAGCTAGGGCGAAAACGCGAATTAGTAGATGAGTTTGTCTACAAAGTCACGAAAATTCCGTTTTTCACTTCGCAGGTTGAGCAATGGCCGGCAAGCAGTCTGCTCGCCGGCCATTGAGGGAGTACTTAAGACAAACGTGCTCGCACCATCGTGGAGACTGCCTTGCCATCGAAGCGTCGGCGATTTCGGCGTTCACTTCTTTCATTGCGCGTCCCATTTCCTTCATGGTCAGTGTGCCCTCGGCGGACAGACGATCCATGACGGAGCTGACAATCGCTTGGGCTTCATCCTCGGAAAGTCCATTGGGCAGGTAAGTTTCGATGAAGTCGGCTTCTGCTGTTTCGGCCTCGGCCCGTTCAGGTGCACCATTTTCCGAGTAGGTGATGGCAGTTTCGCGGCGGGTGGCGACTTCTTTGCGAAGTAGCGCCTCGACCTGCTGGTCATCCATGGCGGTGGGTGTCTTGCCGCCCTTTTCACGGTTATCGATTGCGCCGATCAAGTTGCGCAGCGTGGTGACGCGCATTTTTCGCCAGCTTTGAGGTTCGTGATGACGTCCTGCTGGAGCTTTTCTTTAAGCATGATGGCCTTTCTGGGGCAAGTTGTTCTTTCCTAGTTTAGGTGTGCGTCACCAAATGAACCCGATTCAGTTGAGATTCGAGCATTTGTACTGTTTGGCGATTCGGCTTCGGGTGTTTGAGCACTCCTCGTTCGACAGGGGAAGGTTGCGATCCGAACCTTGGTTGTTAGGCCGCGTTCATTGCCAGTGTGGCGGTGCTTGGATTCGGAGTCGTTGACTCGTTCTTGTTTGATCGCTAGGTCCATTTGGGCGAGTGTTGACGTAACGGTAAACTCAATCGCGCCCATGTGACTTTTAGTCCCGACAACGCGGCAACTGAGGTGGAATACGTGCAGCATGATGTCGCGGGTGCGGAGGTCTTCAGCGAGGTCGAACACTGTCTGAGTGGGTCGACCGAGGCTGCCCAAAGTGGTGATGAACAGTCTGTCATCTGCGACCAATGAGTTCAGCATCTTGGAAAACCCTACCCGAGTGACCAATGCACCGGATTGCCAATGATTGATGCAGAAGTCATCTCGATGCACCCGGAAGCTAGTAAATTTTTGATCTGCCGGTCAACCTCTTGCGCTTTGGCAGACACAGGGGCTTATCCAATCAGCTCTACCAGTCGACCCTGTGAAAGTGACTTACAAACAATGTTTAAGCAAGAATCCATGACACTGCTTGCAACAACAAGTTGCGAGAAATTGTTTCTCTTGTATATTCCAGGATTTTGCATTGGGTGAGCGGGGTTCGATGCGAAGTCTTACTATCCAGGGGATGTAAGGGACCTCGTTGCTATCGTTAGTATTGATCAAGTTGAACAGCACCGGTCGCCTACTGACGGTCCAGAGGTCCATTCTATTCAGTTTGCTTACGAAGTACCTGAACCAGTGGAAGTGGTTTTCCTCTTGATATGGTTGATCCTTAAACAGGGGGGTCATTATTTTGTCGAGGAAGTCGATTTCTACACCACAGCTCAAGGTGCTACTGATGCGATCTGGTCAACATTGTGCGTTTGATGGATGCACTATGAAGCTCTTCGAAGAAGCTGATCATCCGCGAGATCTGGACACTGTGGTTTCTGAGATAGCCCACATTCTTGCAGCTAGTCCCGGCGGCGCGCGGTATGACTCTTCGCAGAACGATGTTGAACGGGCCGCTATCTCGAACTTAATCGTGCTTTGCGATAGGCACCACAAAGTGGTGGATGCTCAACGGGTTAAGTACACCCCAGAAATTCTTCGGGAAATGAAGAACAAGCACGAAGCAGCGGTCAGCCGAGGACAGCTTTATGCCATGAACGCTGTCGGATTCGCCGAGCTGGAGGCGGTTTGCTCTTTCTTGCGGCTTTCGCCACAGGCTGTTTCTCCGGGCATCGAAACCCTTGTACTGCCACCTGGAATCAGCGAAAAAATGGTGGCCAATGATCTGGGCGAGATTTCAGCAGCACTTATCAAGACAGGGATTTCCAAGACAACATCCGTAGATGCGTTCATTAGCTTCAGTGAACGCGGAATGCCAGGGTATTCGACACGACTTCAACAGTGGTTCAAGGCAAAGTATGCCGAGGGTGTGCTGGATTCCTTGAGTGGAGACGAGTTGTTCTCCTTCGTATGTTCAGCCGCTCTCGATAATGCTGGCGTGAACCGGAATGAACTACTTGAGGCCGCGGCGATCGCTGTTGTCGTACACCTTTTCGAAATCTGTGAAATCTTCGAGGCTGTTCGTGCTACTTCCTGACAAGTTCGTCTCGCCCGCCGAGTCACTTATAGGGGCCGCTCTGCACCTTTGGAATGCTATGCCCAGCGCAATAACCATCGGAGAGGCATGGTTTCTCTTTCGGACTCGAGTTGACGATCGAGCGAGTTTTTTCCATTTCGTCCTCGTTCTCGATGTTTTATTCATTCTCGCTCTCATCGATTCCGATGAGAACATACTGACCCGGAAGGACTCCAATGCTGGTCCAGCTATCGGCAAATAAGGACATCTTTGTCCCAATTAATTTCGAACCTGGATTAAATGTCATCCTGGCCGACCGAACTGCGGAGGCGTCAAAAACCGATAGCCGAAATGCGCGCGGAAAATCCAGCCTCCTTAGCGCCGTCAACTATTGCCTAGGGGGAAACTTCCCCCGCGAATTTGAAGTGCTAGCTGATGATAACTGGGAATTCCGGCTCACGATCATTCTCGACGGGGTCACGGTCGCGGTCTCACGAAACTGCGCATCACCTAGAAATCGCGTCAGCATCGATCATCTTTCAGGTGAGGTACCAGCTTGGCTCTCGCTCTTGGAAGAAGGAAGGTTACAGGTTGATACCTGGAAGCAGGTCCTAGGCTGGAAGTGGTTTGGCCTTCCGGACCAGGTCGTCGATGAGACTGCCCGTCTCTCATCGCGCACTCTGTTGACCTACTTAATTCGAAGATCGGCCCCTGACGATCCAACTAAGATCATAGCTCAACAATCGGCCCGTTCTTCACGGGTTCACACTTCGTACTTGATGGGCCTGGATTGGCAAGTTACAAACGAACTCGCAGAGCTTAAGGATGAACAGCAGGTCTATAGGGCCATCGATACGGCCACGTCCTCAAAGTTCTTGTCATCCGCGGTAGGCAATGAAGATGACCTCTTAATCGAGCGACAGGAAGCTATTCTTGCCCGAGACCGCGTTGCTCAACAGACTCGCGATTTCGTTCTCCTCGACGACCCCGACGATCTCATCTCCCAAGCTGACCGATTGACGGGCGAGGTGAATTCCCTCCGAAACGATGTCTACATGGCTCGACAAATGATTGCCTTGCACGAAAAATCCCTAGAAGAATCGGCCCAGTCGGCATCGGATGAGACGCTGACGATGCTGCGGGCGGAAATGACTAGCGCGTTTAGGGAAGAGGCTTTGGCTAGGCTGGACGAGGTGGAGGCTTTCCACAATCGCATCTACCAGAACCGCGTCGGTTATCTCGGCCAAGAGTTAGAAGAGCTTCGCGGACGACTGTCTGATCACGAACGTCGACTATCTGTAGCACTGAATCGTCGAACCAACGTCCTCAGCCAGATTAATGCCGGTGGTGTCCTCGATGAACTACTCGCCCTTCAAAGATCGCACGTCGAGCTTGGAACTCACGTTCGCGATCTCGACTTACAGATTGATGCTCTGCGGCGTTGGGATAGAGCGAGGGAAGAACTAAATGTCACTAAAGGAGAACTACGAGTACTGGCATCGGAGACCTTGAAGGAGCGTCAATCCGTAGTCGATAGGTTTGCGAACCGATTCGATTCACTCATTCGATCCCTTTACGGACGCGGAGGTGCGCTTACCTTGAAGGTGGACGACGACGGCTACAAAGTTACATTGAAAGTTCCTGCATCCGCCAGCACTGGCGTCAGCAGAATGAAACTATTCAGCTACGATCTGACGCTTCTAGCGGAAACAGAATCGCGGGTTCATCCTAAATTCCTCATCCACGACTCCGTCGTTTTTGACGGTGTAGACACTGTTCAAACGCAAACGGCCTTGGAGACAGTGGAAAGCTTAGTCACTCAACCAGAGAATTCCAATTTTCAATACATTGTCATGTTGAACAGCAACGAGGTACCAGAGGCTCTCTCGCGGTCCGAATGGTTCTTAAATGGGGTTCGTCGGCGCATTCTTGAGACCGAGATCGGTGGAGCATTTGGACTCCTCTTTTAATCTGACATTAAGAAGTTAAACAAATGCGGGCAGCCTTTCCATCAAAAAGGGTGCCCGCAAAAGTTCGAAGATCGTGGATTACTCCACGGTCACCGACTTAGCCAAGTTACGTGGCTGATCAACATCAAAGCCCTTCGCCGAGGCAAGCTCGCAAGCGAAGATCTGCAGCGGTACGGTGGCCAGTAGTGGCATCAGCAGAGTTGGAGTCTCAGGGACGTAGAAGACCCACTCGGAGAAGTCCTTGACCGAGTCATCGCCATCTTCAGCAATAACCAGGGTCTTGGCGCCACGGGCGCGGACTTCCTGAATGTTCGAGACAACCTTCGAGTGCAGCGAGTCGCGACCACGTGGGGAAGGAACCACTACGAAGACCGGCTGGCCATCATCAATCAAGGCAATCGGACCGTGCTTCAGCTCGCCAGCGGCGAAACCTTCAGCATGGATGTAAGCGATTTCCTTCAGCTTCAGGGCACCTTCCATAGCAACCGGGTAGCCTACGTGGCGACCCAAGAAGAGTACCGAGGAAGCATCCTCCATGGAGCGAGCAAGTTCCTTGATTTCATCCGAGCGGTCCAAGATGTCCTGGATCTTCGAAGGAATCTTTCCAAGGTCAGCCAAGATGTCCTTGATCTGGCCCTGGAACAGGTTGCCACGCAGCTGAGCCAGGTACAGGCCAAGCAGGTAGGTGGCGGTGATCTGTGCAAGGAACGCCTTGGTGGAGGCTACTGCGATCTCTGGACCAGCGTGGGTGTAAAGCACCGCGTCAGATTCGCGAGGAATGGTAGACCCGTTGGTGTTACAGATCGACATGGTCTTCGCGCCCTGTTCCTTGGCGTAACGCACGGCCATCAAGGTGTCCATGGTTTCGCCGGACTGGGAGATCGAAACGATCAAGGTGTTCTCGTCAACGATTGGTTCGCGGTAACGGAACTCGTGGGACAGCTCAACCTCAACAGGGATACGGCACCAGGACTCGATGGCGTACTTGGCAACGGAACCGGCGTAAGCGCTGGTACCGCAAGCAAGAACAACAATCTTTGAGATCTTGGTGAGTTCTTCTGCATCAATGCGAAGCTCATCAAGGGTCAGGCGGCCATCTGCGTCCGAACGGCCCAACAGGGTGTCGGCCACGGCGGCTGGCTGGTCAAAGATTTCCTTCTCCATAAAGGATGGGAAGCCACCCTTCTCGGCGCTGGCTGCATCCCAGTCAACGGTGAACTCTTTGCCTTCGGCAGGGTTGCCGTCAAAGTCGGTGATGGTGTGGGTATCTGGGGTGATCGTAACGATCTGGTCCTGACCCAGTTCCACGGCGCGACGGGTGAAGTCAATGAAGCCGGAGACGTCTGAACCGAGGAAGTTCTCGCCATCGCCCAAGCCCAGTACCAGTGGGGAGTTGCGGCGAGCTGCCACAACGAGACCCGGGTGGTCCTGGTGTACTGCCAAGAGGGTGAAAGCACCTTCAAGGTGCTTTACTGCAAGCTGCATGGCTAGGGTGAGGTCCCCATTAGCTTCGCCGTACATCTTGCCCAGCAACTCGGCGGCAACTTCGGTATCGGTATCAGAAAGGAACTCTGCACCCTCGGACACGAGCTGCGCCTTGATGCCAGCGAAGTTCTCAATGATGCCGTTGTGGATCATTGCAAGCTTGCCGCCGTCGGCGAGGTGTGGGTGAGCGTTCGAGTCGCTCGGTCCACCGTGGGTGGCCCAACGAGTGTGGCCAATTCCGGTGTAAGACTGGGGTAATGGTTCTTCAGCGATCACGTTTTCAAGGTTGACAAGTTTGCCAGCCTTCTTCCGTGAGTGAATGGCACCATCGGCTACTACGGCTACACCAGCCGAGTCATAACCGCGGTACTCCAACCGACGTAAACCTTCAATTAGAACGTCAAGGGCGCCGTGATCGGCGACTCGGCTTGAGGCTCCTGCATATCCAACAATTCCGCACATAGGAAAAAGCGTACCGGTTGATTCCCCAATGATGGGAGAAATCGTGGCACATCACTCAAAAAGTTGCGTGTCATAGGTCACCGCGAAAAGCTAATTTGCTGAATTTCCAATGAACTCTACAAGTTGAATTTGGGGTGTAGACCATATTCTTGGCACAATTTGACCTCGTGGAACCACAAGGAACGTTAGAGACACCTATAACCCCTTTTGTTGAGCTTGAGCGAGACACCTGGGCCAGACTTTCTAACAAGATGGAACAACCCCTCAATGAAGAGGACATCATTCGACTTCGTGGTCTAGGCGATGGCCTAGACCTAGATGAGATCCGAGATGTCTATCTACCATTGAGCCGTTTGCTGTACCTCTATGTACAGGGCGCCGGTGCTACACACCGCGCCACCACCACGTTCCTTGGTGAACAAACCCGGCAGACTCCGTTCGTTATTGGCGTGGCAGGTTCGGTAGCAGTTGGTAAATCCACTACCGCCCGCGTGTTGCGCGATATGTTGCGTCGATGGCCAGAAACGCCCGACGTCCAACTAATCACCACCGACGGATTCCTTTACCCGAACGCGGAACTGAACCGCCGTGGAATTATGGACCGCAAGGGTTTCCCAGAATCTTATGACCGGCGTGCGCTGCTGCGCTTTGTCTCTGCGGTGAAGTCCGGTGTTCCGGAAGTTAGTGCGCCAGTCTATTCACACTTGACTTATGACATCATCCCGGGTGAACGTAACGTCATCCGTGCGCCTCAGGTACTTATTGTTGAGGGCCTGAACGTTTTGCAGCCGGCGCGTACTCGCACCGATGGCAAGGTGGGTCTTGCGCTCAGTGACTTCTTTGATTTCTCCGTCTACGTGGATGCTCGGACCAAAGATATTGAAGAGTGGTACATCAGCCGATTCATGAAACTACGCTCCGGCGCGTTCTCTGACCCAGCCAGCTACTTCCACCGCTACGCGCAGCTCTCCGATGAGCAAGCGCGCGAAACCGCGCACGGCATTTGGAAATCCATTAACGAGCCGAACCTCGAAGAAAACGTGTTGCCTACCCGTGGCCGGGCTCAATTGGTCCTTCGTAAGAGCGCTGACCACTCGGTTCACAGAATGCTGCTTCGTAAGATCTAGGCAATTATCCAAACGCGAGCGGAATTTCTCACAAAATTTAAGTTTTTCGCCCAAATGTCCTGCTTTGCTATGTTTTCCCTGTGTATGCTCAAACCATGCTAAAGGGATTCCGCGATTTTATAATGAAGGGCAACGTCGTCGATCTGGCGGTTGCCGTTGTCATCGGTGCCGCCTTCGGCGCCGTCATCACCGCCCTGGTAGACAATGTGCTGATGCCATTGATCGCTGCCTTGGTCGGTTCGCCATCATTTGATGGCTTCCTACTACTTACCATCAACGGGGTTGACATCAAGTTCGGTGTCTTCCTCACCGCGCTGGTCAACTTCCTGTTGATCGCCGCAGCAGTCTACTTCGCACTGGTTTTGCCAATGCAGAAGGCTACCGAGCACCTCGAGCGTCGTCGCGGTCTCACCGAAGAAGAAGAAGAGGTAGACCCGCAGCTTGCACTGCTTGAGCAGATCCGTGACGAACTGCGCACGCTAAAGTAACCAACTTCAAAAACTTCTCAGAGCCTGTTCCCGCAAAGAAATTTTGCGAGAACAGGCTCTTTACTTTTGCCCCAAATGAAGCTCACGTTCCCTATCGTTGCCATGGCGCGGCAAGAGCGTGCGAAAAGTGCGAAGATGTATAGGTGAACTCTGAATCTCTTGAGGAAATCAACGCGCCGGAAGCCGGTGACACGGCTCCTTACATTGGTTGGGAACGTCGCGCTGTCATTGATCTCTCCGCAATCCGCAGCAACGTCAAACAGGTTATGGATCTGGTGGCCCCCGCCAAGGTCATGGCAGTCGTCAAAGCAGACGGCTACGGACATGGAGCCGTACAGGTAGCCAAGGCGGCTCTAGAAGGTGGCGCCCGCTGGATTGGTTGCGCACACGTTGCCGAGGCCCTGGCGCTACGCGACGCAGGTATTGAAGCTCCTATGCTCGCCTGGTTGCACACCAACGACACCCCATTTGAAAAAGCCATCTCTGCAGGTATTGATTTAGGTGTCTCAGGATGGGACTTAGACTTAATCGCAGCGGCAGCCCAGGCAGTGCAGACGCCTGCGCGTATTCATCTCAAGGTTGATACCGGGCTGGGACGCAACGGCTCCACCATGGCTGATTTCCCGGGCTTGATTGAGCGTGCCGCTAAGTATCAGTCTGAAGGACTGCTGCGTGTGGTCGGAGTGTTCTCCCACCTTGCTGTCGCCGATGAGCCGGACCGCCCCGAAACTGACATTCAGCTTGCCGCTTTTGACGAGGCCATCGATATGGTCGAAGCTGCAGGCTTCGATCTGGAAATGCGCCACATTGCCAATACTCCGGCCATCTTGTCCCGTCCGGACACCCACCACGAAATGGTGCGGCTCGGTTTGGGACTGTATGGCCTGAGCCCGTTTGAGGGGGAGAGCCCTGCAACTTATGGTCTGCGTCCGGCAATGCGGCTGATGACTAAGGTTGCCAACGTCAAAAAGGTCACCCTCGGGCAAGGAGTCTCCTACGGGCTGCGTTACCAAACGACCGCAGAGACCTACCTGGCGCTGGTCCCGATGGGATACGCCGACGGGCTGCCACGAGTTGCCACCGGGGCACCGGTAACCATCAACGGGAAAACCTACCCGGTACGCGGAACTATCGCCATGGACCAGTGCGTGATTGATCTAGGCCCAGATATCAACCCCAACGAATTCTTAGGTGCCGAGGCAATCATCTTTGGTGAAGGTGGAGAATCGGTAACCACTTGGGCGCACGCAGCAAACACCATCAACTATGAGGTTGTCACCCGGATCTCTCCACGAGTTCCACGCTTCTATGTTGAAGGAACCTGGGGCGAAGCCGGTGAATGAGCACATCAAAGAATTCTCTTGCCAGCTGGCGGACCTCACGGTCACTGAAGCTCTGGGCGAAGCCTTGGGCAAGCAGCTGAGTGCAGGGGACTTAGTGATCCTCACCGGGGCGCTGGGAGCCGGGAAGACCACCTTGACGCAATCGCTCGGGCTGGGCCTGAACGTCCGCGAGGGAATCATCTCGCCCACCTTCGTGTTGGCACGCCAGCACCCCTCGCTGGGCGATGGGCCGGCACTAATCCACGTGGATGCTTACCGGCTAAACGGGGAACACGACGTGGATACCCTCGATCTCGAATCCACCTTGGCTGACTCGGTCACCGTGGTGGAATGGGGTCTGGGCAAGGTGGAGCACCTGTCCGACTCCCGCCTGGAAATCCAGTTGGACCGCGAGATCTGGGCCGCACCTAGCAGCAACCCGTGGGAAGAATCCGACGAGGAGCTCGATGAGCCAAGGCAGTTCACACTCAAGGCCATCGGACCACGCTGGGACGAAGAGAATTTCACCGAACTGAAAAACGCCTTGCTGCAGGCCACCGGGCTGCAGCACTCGGGAGAACCACATGCCTAACTACCTGTCCATCGACACCTCGGCGCACGCCTCGGTGGCTTTGATCGACTCACAAACCGGCGCGGTGCTCGGCGAACGCACCTCACCACGCGGTAACGACCAGACCGAAACCCTCGCCGGGTTTGTCCGCGACCTGCTGGCAGAGCACCAGCAAGTTGGTGCGGAGCTTGCCGGCATCATTGTCGGTGTGGGTCCTGGGCCCTACACCGGACTGCGAGTGGGACTTGTTGCGGCACGGACCTTCGGCTTCGTCTGGCAGGTCCCGGTGCATGGGGTGATGTCCCTGCACGCGCTCGCCGAACGAGTGTTGGATACCGAGCACGTACCGGCAGAATTTGTGGTTGCCTCCGACGCGCGCCGCAAGGAAGTGTACTGGGCCAAATACGATGCCTCGGGCGAATTGCTGGACGGTCCCCATGTGGCGACCGCCGCAACCCTGCCTGCCTTGCCGGTCTACGGCGTGGGTGCCTCGCTGTATCCAGAGCAACTGGCCGAAGCAGGAGCACATGGCGTCGAAGAGTCGCTGGACTGGATCGCACAGGCCGCAGAGCTGGGCTGGCGCGGGATCAAGGATCTTGCCAAGGGTGTGGACCTGTCCGATACCTCACCGCAGTACCTGCGTGAATCAGATGCCCAGGTCCCGGCATTCATGAAGAAGGACAAGGCATGAGCATCACCCTCCGTACGATGACCACTGACGACATTGCCGCAGTCCATATTCTGGAAACGCAGTTGTTCCCCGAAGATGCGTGGCCGCTGGCCGGATTCGAAGCTGAGCTGGCCCAGCTGGAAACCCGGAAATACTGGGTCTATGAGGATGCCGACAAGATCATCGGCTATGCCGGGCTCTGCACCGTGCTGCCCATTGCAGACGTGCAAACCATCGCGATCATCCCCGAATACCAAGGTCAAGGTCTGGGCAGGGCGCTGCTGACGGAACTGATCACCACTGCACGAGCCAACCGCGCCTTAGACCTGATGCTCGAGGTGCGCTTCGACAACCCCACCGCCATTGGACTCTATGAGTCCATGGGATTTGAGACTATCCATCGACGCCCGCGCTATTACAAGGGCGGCATCGATGCGCTGATCATGCGTCTGCGACTGGACGAGCTAGACACCCCGGAGGCTTCCGAATGAGCACCCCACAGCACCCGCTAGTACTGGGCATTGAATCCTCCTGTGATGAAACCGGAATCGGGATCGTGCGTGGCACCCAACTGCTGGCCAACACCGTGTCCAGCTCCATGGATGAGCATGTCCGCTTTGGCGGCGTGATCCCGGAGATTGCGGCACGCGCGCACCTCGAAGCGTTTGTGCCCACCTTGGAGCAGGCGCTCGCCGAAGCCGACGTGACCTTGGAGGAAATCGATGCGATTGCCGTGACCAGCGGCCCCGGGCTAGCAGGGGCACTGATGGTAGGCGTGGCCGCGGCCAAGGCACTGGCGCTGGCCACCGGTAAACCGCTGTACGGCATCAACCACTTGGTGGCTCACGTGGGCGTCGGGGTGCTTGAAGGTTCCGTGCTTCCACCGACCTTCGGTGCGCTGCTGGTCTCCGGTGGCCACACCGAAATCCTGAAGGTCACCTCGCTGACCAACGACGTGCAGCTGCTTGGCGCGACCATCGATGACGCGGCCGGGGAAGCCTATGACAAAACCGCCCGCTTGCTGGGCCTGGGCTATCCGGGTGGACCGGCCATCGACAAGGCCGCCAAAGACGGAGACAAAAAGGCATTCCGTTTCCCGCGAGGGCTGTCGCTGCCGAAGTTTGTGGGCTCTGCCGAGGAACCGGGCAAGCACCGGAACAACTTCTCCTTCTCCGGTCTGAAGACCGCCGTGGCTCGCTGCGTGGAGCATTTTGAAGCGGCGGGGGAGCCGATTCCTGTAGCGGATATTTCCGCTTCTTTCCAGGAAGCTGTAGTGGACGTGATTACCTCCAAGGCAGTGCGCGCTATGCAGGAGAATGGCCTGAAGACTTTGCTATTGGGTGGGGGAGTTGCCGCGAATACCCGCTTGCGTGAGCTGCTGGCGGCGCGTTGCGCTTCGGCTGGCATCACGTTAGTGGTTCCGCCGTTCTCGCTGTGCACGGATAACGGCGGAATGGTTGCGGCTCTCGGCGCCCAGCTGGTGGCCGCGGGCGCCGAACCTTCGGGCCTGGATTTTGCTACAGATTCTTCGCAACCGGTCACTAATATTGTGCTGAAGCCACGCGGCTAAGAATCTGGCTAGAGATGCAGTAAGCGTCCGTACCCTTCTGGGTGCGGACGCTTACTGCATTGATCAGAAAGAGGAGTAGGAACCTGCAATAGACCGGTTGCGGAGTTCGCCAATTCCCGCAACACAGCAGAAGACCTCATCGTCCGGGGGTGATCTGGCGATCTTTAGCAGACAGGCCAGTCAAAACGACGGTGCCCGGGCGCGGCATCATGAATGAACGATGTTGATGTTTTAACACGAGCGAGATTCTGGCAAACGGTTGACAACGTATTAACGTAGCGGGGGCGAGCTGCTGTAAGTCTCTATAGCAACCCGCCCCGCTTGAACGAACTCTCACTTAGGCGTCAACAGCAGTTTTTGAGTGACGAATGAATGGGTCACCCATGACTTGCTGATCGTCCTTTTTCAGCGCAAAGAATCCATAGACTCCAGCAAGCAGCACTACCACCGAGATGGTGATGAAGGTTTGGCGGTAGCCCACCTGGTCATGGAGCATGCCCAACGGTGTGGAGAGCAAGACGTTACCAATCTGCGAGGATACTTGGAACCCCACCATGTACAAGGTTGCAGACAACGCCGGGTTGAAGTGCAGGGTGAAGTAACGGAACACCGGAAGAATGAACAATGGCGTTTCGATGGCGTGCAGCATCTTAATAGCCGAGACGAGCAACGGATCATCAACGAGCGCGCAGCCCAAGATGCGAACGAACATGATGGCGACACCCAAGAGCAGTGCCGAACGCACGCCCACACGGCGCATTAGCAGAGGTACGAGTCCCAGCATGGCGGCTTCAACGAAGACCTGCACCGAGTTGAGGATGCCATATACCTGCTGACCGGTTTCTTGGTCTTCAAAGAGTCCGGTGTAGAAGTCGGGGAACATTTGCTGGTCAAAGACCGTGTAGAACGTCCAGGACAGCATCACGAATACGATGATGAGCCACAGGCTTGGTAAACGGAAAAGGCCCAGCATTTCACGGAAGCCCGGTGTAGATGCTGGAGAGAGTTTTCCGCTGCTTGGGAGAGGAGCTACTGGTTTGGCTTCGAAGCGCCAAAGCAACAACAGCAGCAGGTGGATTACTCCGAGTACCGAGCCGATCCAGAAGTTCAGCATCGGGTTGATGGTAAACAGGAAGCCTGCAGCCAGTGCCACGATGGCGTAACCGAATGATCCCCACATGCGCGCTTGTCCGTATTCGAAGTTAAAGCGGCGGCTGTAACGTTCGGTGAGCGCTTCAAAGAGGCCTACGCCTGCAAGGAATCCAACGGAGAATACGACTGCGCCGGCAATAACACCCATCATGAAATGGGACTGCAGTAGCGGCTGGTAGACCCACATGCAGAATGGTCCGGTGAGCGCTGTTACCGCGGCAATCACAACCGCAAGATGCTTTCGCAGACCCAGCCGGTCTTGTAGAGCGCCGTAGCCGAACATCAAGAACAGCGTCACGAGCGAGTTCACCGAATAGACGGTACCGACCTGTGCGCCGTTGAGCCCCAAACCGTTGGATTCGCTGGTGAGCCAAATTTGGAAGAATGACCACCAGATTCCCCATGATGCGAAGAACAGCAGCATCGAGAAGGAACTGTGAAGGTACGTAGGGTTTCTAAGTGTTGTGCTTAGTCCAGTCATCTTTGCCCTGGTTTCTTTGTCATCGTTGGAAAGTTCTTAGTGAGCTAAGGCGCGGGAGAAATCGTTGAACCACGGCGGATTTGCACCGGCCTGTGCCACGGTTAGTGCTGCCGAAGTTAACGCGTGGTGCAGCGCTTGCCTGATATCAGCTGGTTCGCAGGCGGTTCCGGTGCGTAGCGCTTGCGCTAGTTCGGGTAGTGAGAGCACACCGTAAAGCAGTCCTGACATGAACGCGTCACCGGCACCGATGGTGTCTTTGAGCTCAGTCGGCATGGCCGGGATGTCATATTGATTTCCGTGGGCAACAGCTAGGCAGCCGTCACCTCCTTGGGTCATCACCGCAAAAGCTGGCCCGAGGCTGGACACATGCGCCAGTACGTCCCACAGGTCCAGCTCAGGGTAGAGCCACTGAGCATCTACATCGCTGAGCTTAACGATATGACTCAGTCTCATCAGCAATTCGATTCGTTCGATGGCTGCTTCGCGGTCTTCCACCAGATCTGGACGAAGATTTGGGTCGTAACTGCGCAGTGAACCAGTTGCAGCATGAGTGAAGGCATCAACGATGCACTGTCCCGAGGGCTCAATCCACGCGGCAATGGAGCCGGTATGCAAAAGTTCGGTGACTGCGTCTGCTGCCACTGGTGGAATCTGCTGGTGGATATCAAAGGTGTAATGGGCGTTTAAGTGCTCATCAACGTGAACCTGAGCCACCGAGGTGGCCCGCTCGGTGACCGAGCCGGAAGCTACCTTCACACCTGCTTGCAACAGATGCTCGGCAATTTGTTGCCCATGAGCATCTTGACCAAATTCGGTATGGAATTGCACAACATGTCCTAGGCGCGCGAGTCCGACGGCAACGTTCAGTGGTGAACCACCGGGGTGGGCCAAACCTGAGACTACGTCTACTAAAGATTCTCCCATGACGGTAATACTGCTCATGCGCTGCGCTCCAAGCTCTTTTCACTCAATGGCAGGACACCAACAACTGCGCTCGTACTGCCGGAGTACTGGAGCACCCCATAGGCTGGCACAGCTTCGCCGGTGAGTTGATCGGTCAGTGAGCGGCGGCCATCCGCGCCTAGGATTTCAATGGAACCATGATCCAGAAGAACCTGGATGACTAGCTCGGTGGAATCCTCCGGTAACGGCATGCGTTGGCTGGAAGCGTAGAGCTCATGGGCAACCTTGCCTGCGCCGCGGTGGTGCTGAATCAGAGTTGGCTCAACGCTCACCTCGCTCATCACGCTGTGATCTGCGCGGTGCAGGAGCAACCGTGCCTGTCCGGTGAAGTCACCGGGGAGGCTCAGTTCCACAAGAGCCGGGGCGCCAAGCTCAACGCGCGTCTCGCCGGTCAGCACCGCGCTGGTTGGTACAGGGGACTCGGGCAAGCCGCTCAGGCGTTGACGAATTTCAAAACCGCCGTCGCCAAGCTGCACCAAGTCCAGGGTGCGAGCTGCGCTCATGGAACCGCGCCAGCCGTCGTGGGGCAGATCGCGGGCGTAGTCCCAGTTGCTCATCCAAGCGATGATGGTTTGCTGGTGAACCTCTAGACCGTGGAAGCTGACGCCGGCGTAGAAGTCGCGGCCCCAGTCCAGCCAGCTGCCCTGGCTTAGCTGCTCGAAGGCCAGTGAATCATTAGCTTCCTGGTGCTTGTCGGGGGTGAATGTGAAACCGTCAAATTCTCCCACGAAGTATTGGGTGCCGGAGCCGCCTGCCACGCCGCCGGGATTCAGCGAAACGAGCAGGACCCACTTGAGCTGATCGCTTCCGGCGACCGGCAGTTGGATGAGGTCCGGGCATTCCCAGATGCCGGCGGTGGCAGCTTGCGGGCCAAAGCTAGAAGCCTCGGTCCAGTCGATAAGGTTTTCCGAACGATAGATCAGCACGCGGCGTTCGATGGCTTCTACTGCCACCATGACCCAGCACGAGCCCTGCGCGGATTCGTAGCGGAAGACCTTGGGATCACGGAAGTTCTTGGAACCACGGTCCAATACCGGGTTTTGTGCGTACTTGGTGAAGGTTGCGCCTCCGTCCAGCGAATAGGCCAGTGCTTGGGACTGGTTGCTGTCATCCTTGGCTGCCGCGGTGTACAGCGCGATGATCGGCGCGGTGCTTCCGTCTCCGAGGCCGCTGGTGTTCTCCTGGTCCACAACGATGGAGCCGGAGAAGATGTCTGCGGCATCCCCGTGCAGGATGGCGATGGGAAGTTCGGTCCAGTTCACCAGGTCGGTGCTGACCGCGTGTCCCCAGGACATGTAGCCGTGGCCAACTCCGTGGGGGTTGTGCTGGAAGTACAGGTGGTATTGCTCGCCATCAAAGAACAAACCGTTGGGATCATTGATCCAGTTTTTCTTGGGGGAGAAGTGAAGCTCTGGTCGCATGACCGCGACTTGTTGTAGTTCGGGCAACGCCGCCATCCTTAATCAAGATCTGCTAAATGGATTTAGCATAAGACTCTAACAGCGACAGGGCCACCCTGCAATAGGCTAGGCTCGAATAATTGCAGGTACCAGTCGCAAGAAGGACACGTGAATACGCAAAAAGCCAAGCGGGTAACAATAGCTGACGTCTCTGAAGCTTCAGGGATGTCAAAGGCCGCAGTCAGTTTGATCCTGAACAATAAGCCTGGGACCAGGCTTTCCGTAGAGGCCACCGAAAGGGTCCGCGCGGCAGCCAAGGAACTGGGCTACCGTCCAAATGCTGCCGCTCAGTCATTGCGCAGTGGCAAGACGCGAACCCTGGGGCTGATTTCTGATCAGGTCACGGTCACACGTTTTGCTTCCGGCATGATCACCGGCATTCTTCGCGCGGCCGAGGAGCGCGGCCATACGGTGCTGATTGCAGAGACCTTCGGGAAACGTGATCAGCTAGCTGAAGCCATCCAGCAGATGGCTCATCGGGACGTTGATGGTCTCATCCTAGGATTTATGGATTCACGGAAACATGACTTAAAAATCCCAGACACGGGTCTGCCCACCATCTTGGTCAATGGGCTTGATGACAGCCCCTGCACCGCGGTGCTGCCTAATGAGCTGGATTCTGGTGCCAGTGCGGTGCGCCGAGTTCTGGAAACCGGTGCTAAAAGTGTCGCGCTGATCGGGGCGCATCAAAATGCTGAGAATGACCCGACGAGCTATCCAAGTATCACCCGCCGCTTCACTTCGCTGCGCAACGCCTTGCAAGAATCGAAACTTGAAGTACTCGGCGAATGGGTTCTCGAAGACTGGAATCCTACCGACGGCTATGCGGCGACCGCTCAAATGCTCACCGATGGGCACAAGCCTGATGCGGTCATCTGCGCGAATGACCGCGTGGCCATGGGAGCCTTCCAAGCATTGGCCGAACAAGGACTAGTTCCCGGTAAGGATCTTTCGGTACTTTCCTTTGACGATGAGATTATCGCTAGCTATCTGCGTCCTCAGCTGACATCGATCAGACTTCCTTATGAAGAAATGGGAGCGCTCGCCGTTGAGCTACTTCTGGATGGAAAGCTGGATCCTGTTGAACATCAAGTGGAGATGCCGCTGATTGAGCGCGATTCAATGAAGGCCCGTTGAACCAAGACTGACCAAGGCTGGGGGCTAAAGATTATTGGGGCTTCAACTGCAGGCAAGATGCCGCAGTCTCCCAGCGTGACTCATGAAGCTTCTTTGCCGAGAGTCGAATCGACTAGCCGCTTCACCTGGCCTGATCATGGCGTTCCTGGATGCCCAAAATAGTTTCTGGGTAGTTCCGTGCGCCAAAATGTCTTTGTTGCGGGAGAGATCGGCTCTGTCTAAAACGCGCGATCTTCGCAGAGATCTGCATTTATGCGCAAAAAAGAATCGACTGCTTGACACCCGCAAGTGATGTGCGTTACCTTATTTCTCAACGTAGTAACGCGCGTTACTGAATCGTGTTAGCAAATCTGCAATACGGCCAGTTTCGCTTTGATCTCAAGGGGGAGGAGGGGAAATGACGCAGCAATCCGTGACCATGGCCGATGTCGCCAAGGCAGCCGGCGTAAGCCGAACAACTGTCTCATTTGTGCTCAATGGCCGGATGGAAGCAAATATCCCCGAAGCCACGAGAGAGAGAATCAACCAGACGGCGCGCATGCTGGGCTACCGCCCCAATGCGGCCGCACGAACTCTGGCTAGCAAACGCAGCGCCTGGTTCGGTCTGGTGACCGAGATTGCTACATCACCCTTTGCTACCGACGTGATCAAGGGAGCGCAACGCTCGGCATGGAAAGATGGAAACTTTCTGCTCATCGCACCCAGCGATGACGACCCTGGCATGGAAATGCTCGCGGTGGAGAAGCTCCTTGAGCAACAAGTAGGCGGGCTGATCATTGCAACCACCTGGCACCGAGAAATCATCGTGCCGGAGAATGCAAAATCGGTTCCCTGCGTTTTGGTCAACTGCTTCGACGCCGAGGGAGAATTTCCATCAATCGTCCCGGACGAAGTCGCAGGTGGTTACGCCGCCGCCGAGATCCTCGCACGGGCCGGACACACCAACATTGGCCATATCACTGTTGCCCAAGGAATCCCTGCTCAGATCGGGCGCCAAACCGGTATGAAGCAGGCTCTGCGTGATCACGGACTTAGCCAAGAAGAGTCAAAGATTGTTGCCGGTGACGGTACCGCCGATAGCGGATACCACGGAACTCAAGAGTTACTGGCTCAACCAGATCCGCCAACCGCAATTTTTTGCGGTAATGACCGGATCGCCATGGGATCCTATGACGCAATCAAGGAACTCGGTTTGCGAGTGGGGGAAGACATCTCAATCGTCGGTTTTGATGATCAAGAGATTCTGGCACCACATATGCGACCAAAACTGACAACCATCGCCTTGCCCTTTGAAGAAATGGGTATGGCAGGGGTGTCATTACTGAATCAAATGGTAGAGGGCTCACCGATTGAGAATCGCCAAATTACCATCGGCTGCCCTCCACGCATTCGTTCATCTGTGGCCATGCACGGCCAAAGATGAGCTTCCCCTCCGCTACACATCACATGAATGGATGAGGAACTTCCATGATAGTCAAATACTTACGCCGCGCGCACCTTGCCGTGGCTGCGACCGCAGCGGTCGGCGCATTCGCGCTGACCGGATGCGTCGCATCAAACCCAGGCGGAACCGAAGCTGACGGAGCAACAACCAGCTCAGCGTTCCTCACCATCCCGCGTGAAGACATGGGTACCTTCTCCAAGAACTTCAACCCGTTCTCGCCCAACGCCGCGCCAATGACCGGCCAGTCCATCTACGAGTCCATGCTGGTTTACAACCCTGCCGGCGGCGACACGGTGCCTTGGCTGGCCACCGACTGGGAAGCGGGCACCGACGGCAAGTCGCTGACCTTCAATCTGCGCCCAGGAGTCAAGTTCTCCGACGGCACCGAGCTGACCTCCAAGGACGTGAAGCTTTCGGTGGAGCTGCAGAAGGAACTGCTCGGCGGCTATGACTACCTGAAGTCCATCAAGACCCCGGATAAGACCACCGTGGAGTTCACCTTCAAGAAGTCCTTCGCTCCGGCACTGTACGAATTGGGGCAGCAGGTCATCGTGCCTGCGCACATCTGGTCTAAGTTCGACAAGCCAGGCAACGAAGAGAACCCGACCCCGGTCGGCACCGGCCCGTACACCGAGATCGCCAACTTCCAGGCCCAGTCCTTCGAGCTGCAAAAGAACCCGAACTACTGGCAGCCCGAGAAGCAGAAGCTTGGCGGCATCCGAATGCTCGCCTTCGCCGGCAACGACGGTGCCAACTTGGCCGCCATCTCCGGCGATGTCGACTGGACCCAGACCTACATGCCAGACATCCAGACCACCTATGTGGATAAAGATCCAGAACACCGCCACTACTGGTTCCCAACCACAGGCTCCGAGATCAACTGGCAGCTAAACACCACCAAGGAAGAATTCTCCGACGTGCGGGTGCGCAAAGCACTAAGCATGGCCGTGGACCGTGAACAAGTGGTCAAAGTTGGTATGAGCGACTACACCGTTCCGGCCGACTGCACCGGACTGTCGGGCAACTACGACCAGTGGCGTGATGCCTCCGTCGTAGAGAAGTGCGACTGGACTAAGCGCGATCTTGAAGGCGCCAAGAAGTTGCTGGATGAAGCTGGCTACAAGGAAAACGCCCAAGGACAGCGCACCACACCAGACGGTAAACCATTCACCTTCGACATCTCCGTGGGTTCAAGCTCCACTGACTGGCTGTCGGTAGCAAACATTATCGCGCAGAACCTTCAGGACGTGGGCATCAAGGCCACCGTTGATTCCCCTGACTGGGCCGCGGTGACCGCAGCCTATGAGACCGGTGAATTTGATACCGGCATCGTCTGGACCGCTAACGCTCCGACCCCGTACCAGTACTACCTGAACCTGATGGGAAGCGAAAACGTCAAGCCGGTTGGCAAGCAGACCTTTGACAACTACCACCGCTTCAGCGACAAAAAAGCTGATGACCTGCTGAACAAGTTTGTTGCTACCGGTGATGAAGGCGAGCAGAAGCAGGTCATCAATGACTTGCAGTCGCTGTATAGCGAACTAGCTCCGGTTGTGCCGTTGTTCCCTGGCCCGGAGTGGGGTGCCTACACCACCGAGAACTTTGTTGGTTGGCCCACCGAGGAAAACCCTTACGCGACTCTGAGCAACCGCGCACCGACCACCGTGCTGGTGCTCACCAACCTAGAACCCGCGAAATAGCATCAAGCTCCCACGTGGTGGGCGGCCTCTAGCTGCCCACCACGTCGCGATCTTTCGTGAAGGACACATATTATGAGCTTCCTCTTCCGGCGTCTGGGCTTTTACCTGCTAGCCTTCTGGGCGTCCATCACCCTAAACTTTCTGTTGCCGCGACTGATGCCCGGTGACCCGGTCACCCGCATGCTTTCCCGCTCGCAGCAACGCCTCGAACCACAGCAGGTCGACGCGCTACGCACCATGATGGGCGTAGACGGCGGCCCGCTGATCCCCGAATACTTCAGCTACCTTGGCCGCATTCTCACCGGCGATTTCGGAATGTCGATTTCCCGTTTCCCCACGCCAGTCTCCGAAGTAATCGCCTCTCAACTGCCCTGGACCCTGCTGCTCGGTATCACCTCATTGGTGATCGCGGTGATCCTCGGCAACTTGCTGGGTATCCTGGCGGCCTGGCGCCGTGGCGGTTTCCTGGACTCGGTGGCTCCGCCACTGCTGGTATTCATCGGTTCCTTCCCGTATTTCTGGCTCGCCATGGGTGCGCTGTACATCTTTGGTATCAATATGGGTGTCGCCCCGATGCGCCACGCCTTCTCCGTGGGTCTGGTCCCCGGATTCAACCTTGAATTCATTTTGGATGTGGCAGCTCACCTGTTCCTGCCGGCACTCACCATTGTGCTGGTGTCCTTGGGCGGCTGGATGCTGGGCATGCGCAACACCATGATTGCAACCAACTCCGAGGATTACATCCTGATGGCCGAGGCCAAGGGCCTGCGCCCGCACCGCATCATGCTGAACTATGCGGCACGCAATGCCATGCTGCCCTCAGTGACAAGCATGGGCATGAGCATCGGGTTTATCGTCGGTGGAGCCTTGCTCACCGAAGTAGTGTTCGCTTACCCGGGCGTTGGCTACCAGCTGCTCGCTGCAGTCCAAGGCCTTGACTACCCATTGATGCAGGGCATGTTCCTGACCATTACCGCCGCGGTGCTGATCGCGAACTTCCTTGTAGACCTGGTCTACGTCCGACTTGACCCTCGTGTGCGGAAGGGCTGAACCTCATGAGCCAGATAACCACAGATTCCCTGACCTTGACTCCCGAGGACCCGTCGACGGAAAGCGCCACGGCCCGCGCTCGACTGGGTGCCACACGCCTGCTGCGTACCTTGCTGCGCAACGGCAAGGCGGTGGCCGGGCTGAGCATCATTGTAGTGTTCATTGCGCTGGCGCTGCTGGCCCCGGTGTTCTTCCCGGGAGATCCGGCGCGCATCACCTCTGCCGGTGCCGCAGCTCCCAGCCTGGAACACTGGCTGGGCACCACCACTAAGGGCCAAGACGTCCTCGGCTTGACCTTGTGGGGCGCGCGCTCCTCGCTATTTGTCGGCTTTGCCGCCGGAATCTTGTCCACCGTGATCGGCGTGCTGATCGGTTTGAGCGGTGCCTACTTCGGCCGTGGCCTGGACGAGGCGCTCTCGCTGGTGACCAACGTGTTCCTGCTGGTTCCGGGTCTGCCTTTGTTGGTCATCCTGGCAGCATTCATGCCTCCGGGCCTTGGCACGGTCATCGTGGTGCTGGTGATTACCGGTTGGGCCGGTAGCGCCCGCGTCATGCGTTCTCAAGCCATGTCCATTCGGGGCAAGGATTATGTGGCGGCCGCTCAGGTCTCCGGTGAACGTCCACTGCGCATTATGGTGCGCGAAATCTTGCCGAATATGGCCTCGGTGGTCATGACCACCCTGCTGGGCTGCATCATCGGTTCCATTGGTGCCCAGGCAGGACTCGAATTCTTGGGTCTGGGAGACGTCAACACGCTCTCCTGGGGCACCAACCTGTTCTGGGCTACCAGCGATGGTTCGCTGATGCTTGGCCAGTGGTGGATTTTTGTTCCATCGGGTCTGGCTATTGCGTTGGTGGCCTTCGCCTTGGCGTTGTGCAACTACGCGGTAGATGAGATTACCAACCCGCGCCTGCGCCGGCCTAAGCATGCAACGAAGAGCACCGCGGCGACTACCGTGGCGCGAAAGGAAGAAAAATGAGCGTCCCGGTATTGGAAGTTCAGGACCTGACCGTCGAATACGTCAGCGACGAGCGTGCGGTCCGCGGTGCGGACAGGGTCAGCTTCACCATCCATTCCGGTGAGATCTTTGGCCTGGCCGGCGAGTCGGGCTGCGGCAAGTCCACGATCGCGAACTCGATCATGCGTCTGCTTAAGGACCCTGCGCGGATCAGCAACGGCAAAGTCCTCTTTGACGGTACGGACGTGCTGGGCATGGATGAGGCAGCGTTGCGTGCCTGGCGTTGGAATAACGTGGCCATGGTGTTCCAGTCGGCCATGAACTCCCTGAACCCGGTCACCCGTATCGGTGAGCAATTCATCGACGTGATCCGCACCCATCGTGGCGGCACCCGGGCGGCCGCGCTGCACCGTGCCCACGAACTGCTTAAGATGGTGCGCATTGATCCGGTACGGTTGCGCGCTTACCCACACCAGCTTTCCGGAGGCCAACGCCAACGCATTGTCATTGCCATGGCCTGTGCTTTGAACCCGCGGCTGTTGATCCTTGATGAACCTACTACTGCGCTAGATGTGGTGGTGCAGCAGGAGATCTTGGAACAGATCCGTGAACTGCAAAAAGAACTCGGCTTCGCGATTTTGTTCATCACCCACGACATGTCATTGATGCTTGAACTCTCTGACCGTATTGGCATCATGTACGGCGGTCGTATTGTGGAGCTGGCTCCGGCAACAACGCTGCGCCATGGTTCCCGGCACCCCTATACTCAAGCGCTGCTGGGAGCTTTCCCGCCTCTGCATGGCCCGCGGGTTAAGCTCACCGGGCTCGCCGAAGGTACCAAATTCATCAACATCCAGGATCTGGAAGACACCGGTGAGGGCCATTGGGTGGCTCCCTCGGATCAGCCTGTGCTGTCGCAAGGAGAACTGCTATGACTTCAACTGCTACCCGGCGGACCGCAGTGGGTCCGGCCGTGCGAATCCGTTCGCTGAGCAAATCGTTTACCAGCTCCGCGCTATTTAGTCGTAAGAAAATTCCTGCCTTGCGGGATATTGATTTGGAGATGCAACGCGGGGAAATCGTGGCTCTGGTGGGGGAGTCGGGATCCGGCAAGTCAACGCTGGCCCGTTGTCTTGCTCTGCTTGAAACTCCGGATTCCGGTGAGGTTCTAGTTAATGGAAAAGATATTGCGGGGCTGAAGGGGGCAGCGGTGCGCAAGTACCGCAGCGAAGTGCAGATGGTCTTCCAAGACCCCTTCGGTTCGCTGAACCCTACCTTCCGGGTGGAGCATATCTTAGAACGCGCATTGGCTCTGCACCAGCCAGAGATTAAGTCAAAGCGCAGTGAAATGGCAAAGTTGGTGAGTACCGTGGGTCTTAGCCCGGATGTGCTCTCCTCCTTCCCGCATGAGCTCTCTGGTGGACAGCGTCAACGTATCGCGATTGCCCGAGTGCTGGCGGCCAAGCCGAGCATCATTCTGGCCGACGAACCGACCTCAATGCTAGACGTCTCGGTGCGCATTGGTGTGTTGAACCTGCTGCACAAGCTGCGTGACGAGCACGGGATCACCATCTTGTACGTCACCCACGATCTGGCTTCAGCCCGTTACCTCTCGGACCGCATTGCTGTGCTCAACGAGGGGCGAATCGTGGAATCAGGAGAATCCGTGCACCTGCTGGATAACCCGAGCCATCCATATACGCAGCTGCTCGTGGGTGCGGTGCCAGACCCTGACCGAGACAGTAGCCTCGACGCACCAAAGCGTGCGGCCCTACGCGAACAAATCCAGCGCTGGTCCACCAGCGCCAACCTGCAAAAGCACATTATCGATGAATCAAGCCAGCACTGGGTGTTGGCGGACGAAAGCGAAATGACATGAGCGCAAATAAAGACATGACCCATGGCGGGCCGTCCAGACGAAGCGTCGTTGCCACTCTGACCTCGGCTACTGCCTTGACCCTGACCGGGCTAGGCGCTGGGGCGGCCGTTGCGACCCCATCAAAACGGGGAAAAAATGAGAAGAAGGCTTCTGCTGCGATGAGCTACCGTCCCAGTTATCACTTCAGCGTTCCGGATAATTGGAAAAATGACCCGCAGCGTCCGGTGTATCTGGACGGTGAATACCTGTACTACTACCTATACAACGAGGACTACATCCTCGGTGGTAGCGGTACAAGCTGGCGTTTGGCGACCACCACGGACCACGTGAACTTCACCGACCACGGCGTAGCCATCAGCAAGCATGAAAGCCCTAACGGGGATTGCTGGTCCGGCTCGATTGTCATCGACGAAAAGAACACCGCGGGCTACGGAAAAGGCGCGTTGATTGCTCTGGTCACCCAAGCACCGGGCGGGGTGCAAGCCCAGTACCTCTGGTACTCCACCGATAAGGGACGCAGCTTCAAACCTGGTGGAACCAAGCCGGTGCTGGCTAACCCAGGCGTGGAAGCCTTCCGAGACCCGAAGATCATCTGGCATGAGCAAAGTTCAAAATGGGTCATGCTTAATGCTGAGGGGGACCGCATCGGGTTGTATACCTCGGTGAATCTGAAGCAGTGGAAAAGAACTAGCGAATTTGTGCGCACCACCTTGGGCACCCTCGAATGCCCGGACCTGTTTCAGATCCAGGCTTCTGACGGAACCAAACAATGGGTGCTTGGCACCAGCGCCAATGGCAAGCCACATGATCTGCCTGCCACCTACGCATACTGGGTGGGCGACTTTGATGGAAAGGCTTTCACCACCAAGGAAGATGATCCGCAATGGCTTGACTGGGGCTTTGACTTTTATGGTGCGGTGACCTATCAGGACCATCGTGCCGACGGGAGTGAAAATCCCAAACTGCGCCGTGTCATTGGGTGGAACAACTTCTGGGATTACCCACACAATGCCCCAAGCATGGCCACAGATGGCTACAACGGTGATGACATGATTGTGCGAGAGGTGCGGATGATCGCCGGTGCTGAAAGCTACTACCTCGCCTCGGTGCCGGTAAAGCAGTTGGACAAGCTGGCCGGTCCGGCGAAAAGCTTAGGCAGCCCGGCGTTATCCGGGGAGCGGGTCTTGGATTTCTCAAGCAGCGCCTATGAGCTGGAATGCGAATTGAGCTGGGATCCGACCAACCCGCCGGAGAACGTGGGATTTGAGCTGTGCCGGGCAAGAACCGGCACGCGTCATGTGGCTACCGGAATCTATCTGGCTGGAGGGTTCGCCTACGTGAACCGCAAGCCAAGCTTCCACCCCGGGGATAAGAGCGAAACCAAGAGCCCATTAGAGGTACCAAGCGGAAGACTCAAGGTACGCATCCTGGTGGACCGCTCCAGCGTCGAGGTGTTCTACGGGGATGGCAGGATCGTCCACTCGCACCGGGTATTCCCACTGGCTTCGGATTCCGGGATCAAATTGTTCGTCTCGGGCGGGACGGCAACGTACAAGAACCTCACCGTGCGCAAGCTGGCATTCGCATAGAAGCTAGTCGCAGGCTCGGTCGAGACTAGTGCGGCCCGGGGAAACTTGCTTCCCCGGGCCAACCCTACTTTTTCAGGTGCAAAGAGGAGAATCCGACCGATCCTGCGATCACTTGCGATGGGGAATTGAGGATTTCGCTGAGGAATTTGTAAGCCATGATGAGTGCTGGCATCAGGTCGCGGTTCAACAAAGTCCCACTAAGTCCGGTGAAGTTCTGAACAGGATAGTTCGAGAGGAAGCAGCCATTGTTTGGCCAGTTGATCATTATCGAGGCAAGTTTTTCGCTGTGACTACCGGATTTTACAGTTCACCATTACCCCGCAGTCGGCAACTGAATTCGTCACCATGGGTGAGTCGACGGCCTTTCGCGGGGAAGCCAGTCAGAATTACATTAGCGGGTTGCAGGGTCATAAACCCCTGAGATACACCAAGATCGCTTACACACTCCAGCCTCAATCCTTGGTTGTTGCAGAAACTAGTGGTTCTCCGTTATGGACAACGCTGATTTCCCAGCCGGCAAGCGCAGCATCGATTTTGATAGTAGCTGGTGTGGAGAACGGGGAATCGAAAATAGTCCAGAGTTGACTACCGGCAAACCGCGGTACGGCATCAACCATTTGGTAGCTCAGGTGACTGTCGGAGTACTGGAAGGCACCGTCCTTCCACCGACCCTCGGCGCACTGCTGGTTTCCGGTGGCCATACCGAGATTCTCAAAGTTACGCCGTTGACTAACGATGTGCAGCTGCTCGGTGCGACCATCGCTGACGCGGCTGGCGAAGCCTATGACAAGACCGCGCGCCTGCTGGGTCTGGGCTATCCGGGTGTACCGGCCATTGACAAGATCGCCAAGGACGGAGACAAAAAGGCGTTCCGTTTCCCGCGAGGCCTGTCGTTGCCGAAGTTTGTGGGCTCCGCCGAAGAACCGGGCAAGCACAGGAACAACTTCTTGTTCTCCGGTTTGAAGACCGCCGTGGCTCGCTGTGTGGAGCATTTTGAAGCGGCGGCCGAGCCGATCGCGGTGGCGGATATTTCCGCATCTTTCCAGGAAGCGGTGGTGGATGTGATTACGTCCAAGGCGGTGCGCGCTATGCAGGAGAATGGGCTAAAGACTTTGCTGTTGGGTGGGGAATTGCGGCGAATACGCGTCTGCGCGCGCTGCTGGCCGCGCGCTGTGCTTCGGCTGGCATCACGTTAGTGGTTCCGCCGTTATCGCTGCGCACGGACAACGGGGGAATGGTCGCGGCGCTGGGCGCTCAGCTGGTAGCTGCTGGTATTGCACAGTCGGGTCTGGATTTTGCCACTGACTCCTCTCAGCCGGTGACTAATATTGTGTTGACGAGCTAAGAATGCTCAAAACTCATAATTTCTGATCAAAGCTAGATATCTTGTGGCCGCCGGCTACATGACAAGGAATGAATAATCAGAGCGCCGCAACAAATACTGCTTGATCACATTGGGACACGTTCGCATCTCGTCGATTACGAGGATGCCTCTATTTCTTGCTGGCTAGATAGAATCGAAACGGCAAGCAGATCGTAGATGGCAAGCCTTATCTTAGGGGTGGAAGTGCGCGTAATCAGTAATACAACCGAGCGTCTCGGCGATGACCTCAAAACTGAACTCCGAAAAGGATCGAAGGTTCGTATCGCAGCCTCGACGTTCTCAATTTTCGCGTTCGAAGCGCTTCGGGAGGAACTTGAACACGTCGAGGAACTGGAGTTTATCTTTACTTCTCCTTCCTTCACGCCGGCCGAAACCGGTGACAAGATTCGGAAGGAACGTCGAGAGTTCTTCATTCCCGTAGGGCACGCAGAATCCAGCCTCTATGGCACCGATTTCGAGATCCGACTCCGCAATAAACTCACACAGCGTGCCATCGCCAAGGAATGCGCAGACTGGGTCCGCCACAAGGTCACTTTCCGTTCCAACTCCACCGATCGACTGATGCAGTCAATGGTGATCGCTGGCGAACAGGCAGCCTACTTTGCGCCACAGGGTTTCACCACTGCCGACCTCGGCTACGAGCAAGGCAACGCCATGACGAGCATGGTCACGAAAACCGAAGGAATAATCGAGACTAAGCAGTTCCTCGACACCTTTGACCAGATCTGGAACACTCCTGATCATCTCACCGACGTCACTCAAGCGGTGCATGATCATATCGCAGCTGTATACGCGGAGAACTCGCCAGCCCGGATCTATTTCCTAATCCTCTATAACCTCTTCGCCGAGTTTTTGGACGACATCTCTGAGGACACGATGCCCAACGATCGAACTGGGTACGAGGACACCAAGGTGTGGCAGAGTCTCTACAACTTTCAGCGAGACGCAGCAACCGGCATTATCAACAAGCTCGAAACCTACAACGGTTGCATACTCGCCGACAGCGTCGGCCTTGGAAAGACCTTTACCGCACTCGCAGTGATCAAATATTACGAGCTACGCAACAAGAAGGTACTAGTACTTTGCCCGAAGAAGCTTGCTGAGAACTGGACAACGTACAACTCGAACTACACGACAAACCTCTTCCATGAAGATCGGTTCAATTACGACGTACTCGCACATACTGATCTTTCACGGGTCAGGGGACAGTCAATCGGTGGCCTGCAACTCGACCGAATCAACTGGGGTAATTACGATCTCGTTATTATCGACGAGTCCCATAACTTCCGCAACGCGGACTACTCTGAAGAAAAAGAGTCGCGCTACCAGCGACTCATGCGTCAGGTAATTCAAGAAGGCGTGAAGACTAAAGTTCTCATGCTCTCGGCGACCCCGGTAAACAATCGCTTCAATGACCTAAAGAACCAGCTCCAGCTGGCCTATGAGGGCGACTCTGAACAGCTCAGCACTCGCTTGAATCTCTCTTCCAACGTGGAGAAAGTATTCAAGGACGCGCAGACTGTCTTTAATACGTGGTCCAAGCTTGAAACCGAAGAACGCACCACGGAGCGTATCCTGACGATGCTTGACTTCGATTTCTTTGAACTTCTCGATGCCGTGACGATTGCGCGCTCACGCAAGCACATCGAGGCTTTCTATGACATGACCGCCATCGGGGCCTTTCCTAAGCGACTCGCACCGCAGGCTATTCGTGAGCCGCTAACGAATTTGTCTACTGCGCCAAGTTTCAACGAAATTTTCGAGCAGATTCAAACCTTAAATCTCGGGGTCTACGCACCCATGAGCTATGTATTCCCCTCGCGCCGATCCAAGTATGAGGACATTGGGAATCCGTCGAAGAACACGGAGAATTTCCAGGCAGGTGCCGGCCAAGCCGGGCGCGAGCAGGGAATCAAGCAGCTGATGACTGTGAACTTGCTGAAACGCTTAGAATCCAGCGTCGATGCGTTTCGTATTACTCTGGCCAAAGTTGAGGGAACTGTCGCTAATCGGTTACAGCAGCTTGCAACCTCTATGCCAATCGATGATCGTGACGCCGTTGATTCTGAGATCGATTTAGACATTGACGATTCCGAAAATTCAGGGCTTGAAGCGCTCATGATCGGTGACCTTCCGATCGACTCAGCGGATCTCGACATTGAACGGTACAAAGTCGACCTATGGCACGATCGAGAGACACTCCGTGAACTCATCAATGCCATGGCTGCTATCACTCCCGAGCATGACCTGAAACTGATCAAGCTCAAGCAGATCATTGCCAACAAGGCCATGTATCCAATCAATCCAAGCAATAAGAAGATCCTGATTTTCTCGGCTTTCGCAGACACCGCCGGCTATCTCTATCGACAGCTTGGACCCGCATTGGCTGCCGCTGGTCTGCACACGGGACTGATCACCGGTGGACAAAGCGGTGCGAAGACGACTCTGGGCTCGGGATATGACTTCGGCCAGATTATGGCAATGTTCTCTCCTGTCTCTAAACACCGCGACCAGATCATGAGTGGACAGCCCGGAGACATCGACGTTCTCATCGGCACTGACGTTATCTCGGAAGGACAAAACCTCCAAGACTGCGACTCTGTCATCAACTACGATATCCATTGGAACCCGGTACGTATCATTCAGCGCTTCGGACGCGTAGATCGAATTGGGTCAAAAAATGATGTCATCCAGCTCATCAACTTCTGGCCGGATATCAGTCTGGACGAGTACATCAATCTTAAGGATCGCGTCGAAAACCGCATGAGGATTGCCAACCTTGCCGGAACCGGCGACGACAACGTCCTAGAACCGAATAGTGCTGAAGCGTCCTACCGGCGCGAACAGCTACGCAAGCTCCAAGACGATGTCATCGAACTCGAAGATGTACGTTCCGGAGTCTCTATCACTGACTTGGGCCTCAACGATTTTCGAATGGATCTGCTCGGGTACATCCGCCAGGTCGGGAACCTCGCCGGGACGCCTAAGGGCCTACATGCCGTTATCCCTGCGAACTCAGAATTAGGCTTGGAACCAGGCGCCATCTTTGCATTGAGAAACATCCAAACCGATGCCGAACAACTTGGCGGCAAGGATGGCGCTCGCGGTAACCGCTTGCACCCCTACTACTTGATTTATGTCGATCAGCAGGGTGAAGTTATCTCCGACCATACGGAGGCAAAGCACCTTCTCGACCTGTTGCGCGCCGGCTGCCGTCCGTTCAACACACCAGTTTCGGACGCGGTCGCCGTGTTTAATGCGGCTACCGGTGAAGGAATGGACATGGGAGCCTATTCGCAGCTTCTCACCGATGCGATCAGCTCCATGATCGAACTCAATGACGAACACGATATCGATAGCCTCTTCACATCCGGCGTGACGACAGCGCTCAAGAACACCATTGCTGGCCTAGACGATTTCGAACTGATTGCCTTCATCGCAGTCGTTGATCCCAATCAGGAAGAGAAACATGGCTGATGTACTTTTCTCTTGGCCGGAGACAGCGGCTGTTGGCACACGCATTCCAAAAGAACGCTTCTACGCGCAGGGCACTGTAGCTGCAGGAACAAAGGAAAAATTCGTTTCTGAAGTTTCACGGGTCGTTTGGAGCCACAAACTTGCAGTTGATACCGTTAACATTCCGGCGATGGACGGTATCTCAGAGATAGACGTCTTCAGGATAGACACGAAGGATGGCGAACTTTCCGACAGCGTTCTGACCGCCATCGATAACGCCATCCCGCGCCCGCTGATTTTTGAAGTCACTAGACCCACCGCAGAAGTGGGCAGTGGTAACGGGGTTGTTCGTATGGTTGCAGCTCATAAGTTACTTGACGGTGGAGCTACCAAGTTGAGCGGATATTATTCAACAGGATGGTTGTCAACGGAGCAAGAGCGAGTTACGTTCCCAAATGCGATCAATTTACAGGTCCTCTACACGGCCTTGCTGGAACCCCTCACTCCGGTGGAAATCCGGACGAGGGAAACAATGTCGGAAGTTGCTGAGCGACTCGAAGCAGTCCGAAAGTTGGACCGAGAGATCAGCGCGCTGGAGCGGAAACTCCGCACCGAGAAACAGCTCAACCGCAAGGTTGAGATTCGCAGATTGCTCAAGACTAAACAAGCACTTCGAGAACAGCAGAGGTAACTGGTGGAGAAGATCCGCATGACATCGCGTGACATGACCGCGGCCAACATCGAGGCACTCGCCGCGCTATTTCCGAATGTTGTCACCGAAAATATAGACATTGAAGGAAATCTCAAGTCGTCGGTCGACTTCGACCTGCTGCGGCAGGAGGTCTCCGATCACATTGTGGAGGGGCCGCAAGAACGGTACCAGTTAGATTGGCCGGGAAAACGTGCGGCAGCTTTCGCCGCAAACGCTCCGATCGCCAAGACGTTGCGGCCTATGCGCGAGGAATCGGTTAACTTTGAAACGACGAAGAACTTATTTATCGAGGGCGACAATCTTGACGCTTTAAAGCTGTTACAGGAGTCGTACTTGGGCAAGGTCAAGCTGATCTACATAGACCCGCCGTATAACACAGGCAATGATTTCGTGTATGCGGATGACTTCGCAGAGTCCACGGCTGAGTACCTCGCCAAGTCCGAGCAGGTCTCCGAGGCCGGAGAACGTCTAGTGTCGAACTCGGAGTCGAACGGCCGGTTCCATTCGGACTGGCTGAGCATGATGTACTCGCGCCTCAAGCTTGCTCGTAACCTGCTGACCGATGACGGCGTCATCATTGTGGCGATCGGCGACCAGGAACTCGCCAACCTCCGCAACCTGATGGACATGGTGTTCGGCGGAGAGAACTTCCTCTCGAACGTCGTGTGGCAGGGGCGTGCAAAAAATGATGCGCGCTTCTCTGCCGGAGGCATCGATTACATGTTGATTTTCGGCCGTAATCGCGGAGCGCTGGTTGGAAAAGATGCTCGCTGGAAAGAACCAAAGAAGGGCTATTCTTTGGTTGTTTCAGCCGTTCGAGAGTGTTGGGAACGAGCTAAAGGTGACGCTGAGCTGGCGACCAGACTTCTGCGGGAGTGGTGGAAGACATCTCCAGACACAGAGAAAGGTCTTCAGTCATATTCTGAGATTGATTCGAACGGTCGCGCCTACTTGCGGGGGCCTCTCGCCAGTCCAAATCCTCGCGAGAATCTGAAATATGAAATTCTGCATCCAGAATCATTCAAGCCAGTTCCGATGCATCCAAACGGCTGGCGCTATTCGCGCGAAACCATGGATCATTTGCTGGCGGATGGTCGGATTGTCTTCGGTAAGGATGAAATGACGTCGCCTCGTCGCAAGATGTATCTCGATGAGCAGGATGACCAGGCGATTCGTTCCCTTATTGTCAAGGAGAGGGCTCCTGCAAGTGAAGCACTGAACCGACTGCTGGACGGTAAGTTTTTCGACTATCCGAAAGATGTTGATGTTCTTGCGACTTGGATTCGTGCGGTCACGCAGGACAGTAATGATGCACTCGTAATGGACTTCTTCGGTGGCTCAGGTTCGACCGCTCATGCAGTCATGAATCTTAACGCGGATGATGGTGGCACACGACGGTTCATCCTTGTCCAGCTGCCGGAAGAACTTGACGCCGCAGCTCAGCAGGAGGGGTACTCGACGATCGCTGATGTCGCGCGAGAACGTCTTCGCCGTGTCGCTACACAACTGAGCAGGCCAGCTGCGGGCAAGAGCTCCGGCCTTCAGGATCCCGGTTTCCGTTCACTCAGTATCGACACCACGTCCAAAACTGACACCCTGCGCTCGGCAGGTGTGCTTCAGCAACTGGACATCGAACTTTTGGAATCTAGCATTAAACCTGATCGAACGGGCGAAGATCTCCTCTTCCAGTCCATGCTCGATGCCGGTCTGGAACTATCACTGCCGATCACTCGCGAAGAACGTGATGGCTTCGAAATCTACGACGTTGAAGAAGGAGCACTCATAATGTGTTGCCGCTCACGAGGGAAGAAACTCTCTCTCTCTCTCTCTCTCTCTCTCTCTCTCTCTCTCTCTCTCTCTCTCTCTC
>NZ_DATEXC010000057.1:0-1073 GCF_035257265.1 Glutamicibacter sp. | reverse complement strand
GGTGGCTGTGAGGAAGTCGACGTGATTGAGACGTTGGCTATTGAGCGTCTGAAGGACTTGTTCGGGGCGAAGTTCGCTAACGTGCAGCCGCATTCTGGTGCCCAGGCGAATGCGTCGGTGTATCACGCGTTGGTGCGTCCAGGTGATACCGTGCTCGGTTTGAATCTGAACCATGGTGGTCACCTGACTCATGGAATGAAGCTGAACTTCTCGGGCCGTCTGTTTAACATCGTTCCGTACGGTGTGAATGAGCAGACTTACGAGGTGGACATGGATGAGGTGGAGCGCCTTGCCGTTGAAAACCAGCCGAAGATGATTGTTGCAGGCTGGTCGGCGTATCCACGCCAGCTGGACTTCAAGCGTTTCCGTGAGATCGCTGACAAGGTTGGCGCGTACTTGTTCGTTGATATGGCGCATTTTGCTGGCTTGGTCGCTGCAGGGTTGCATCCTTCTCCGGTTCCGCACGCTCACGTAGTGACTTCCACGACCCATAAGACTCTTGCTGGTCCTCGTGGTGGCATTATTTTGTCGAATGATGCGGAGATTGCGAAGAAGTTGAATTCGGCGGTGTTCCCTGGTCAGCAGGGTGGTCCGTTGGAGCATGTGATTGCTGGTAAGGCGGTGGCGTTCAAGATTGCTGCATCGGCGGAGTTCAAGGAGCGTCAGCAGCGGACGTTGGCTGGTGCGCGGATTTTGGCTGAGCGTTTGACTCAGGAAGATGTTGTTGCCAAGGGCATCAGTGTTTTGACTGGTGGTACTGATGTTCATTTGGTGCTTGTTGACTTGCGTAATAGTGAGTTGGATGGTCAGCAGGGTGAGGATTTGTTGGCTCAGGTGGAGATTACGGTGAATCGTAACTCGGTGCCGTTTGATCCTCGTCCGCCGATGGTGACTTCTGGTTTGCGTATTGGTACTCCTGCGTTGGCGACTCGTGGTTTTTCTGAGGCTGCGTTTGTTGAGGTTGCGGAGATTATTGCGCAGGCGTTGATTGCTGGTGCTGATGGTAATTCTGCTGTTCTGCCTGAGCTTAAGGAGCGAGTTCTCAAGCTCGCCGAGGCCCACCCACTGTACCC
>NZ_DATEXC010000056.1:0-203939 GCF_035257265.1 Glutamicibacter sp. | reverse complement strand
TCGCTCCCTAAGGAGCGAGGCCGTTTCTATATGCGTGATTACGCCTTCTTGCGAGTCAAGAATCCCCAGATAATGAGAACAATCAACGAACCGCCGATTGCAAGTAGCCATGTAGACAACGACCAGAACGAGCTAATGTCCACGTTAAATAGCGCGGAGCCGATCCAGCCGCCAACAATGGCGCCAACAACGCCAAGCACCAACGTAGCGATCCAGCCGCCACCCTGATTACCTGGCTTGATTGCCTTTGCAATCGCACCGGCAATAAGACCCAAGACAATCCAACCAATGAAACCCATGACTATTCCTCTTTCAAGTTATAAGTGACTTCGTTCAGCATCTGGACTGAGATGCACTCGCAGAACATTACCGATGAGTAGCAGTGATTACTAATCAAGAACTGTGCAGATCCTGTCATTAGGTCCGCGCGAACGGTAAATTCTCGTTCTTGATTGGGTTTCCAACGAATCGGATGGTGAAGTTTGATCCGGCGCGAGACCTAATTGATCACATGAATATTCAAGTCAACCTATGTTTTCTGGTTGGAAACATAAAATAGATAATTACGGAGCTGCCTTCAAAAGTGACCGATGTTGTGTGCGTTACAGGGACCAAGGTCACAGTGTTTCGGGCAGGTTAGCCAGAGGATATGCCTACGATTCGAAGCATTAGTCAGGGGAGTGAGCGACCTAATCAGGGCTTGAACTAACGCTGCTGAACTTCGTTCGTCGATTTCCTGCGTCGGAGGAATCTGCTGGAACCCAAGACGTCCGTTCTTTGCGCTTCATGGGTTATGTCCCAGTAGTTAGATCGGAACTAAGCTAGAGCGGCAAAGTGGCCAGAGTGCCCTGGCGATATCTGCATGGTGGGTCATGCTCGCTTGCTCATGCCTTGCTAGCAGCGCGTGTCAGCAGATTGTGTGTTCCTGTCAGCAGCGGATAAAAAAATCCCCGGTTGACCTAAGTCAACCGGGGATTCTACCTGTGCGCGAAAGGGGACTTGAACCCCCACCCCCTTGCGAGGACTAGCACCTCAAGCTAGCGCGTCTACCTATTCCGCCACCCGCGCAGGTTATGCATTGTCTGCGTTATTACCGCTGGCAACGAAGTAAAACTCTACCACCAGATATTCATGAACTCCAATTCGGCAAGCTTAGGCCCTCGGAGTAGTAATTTTCGCGGAATCTTGCGGATAAATCGCGGTTGAGTAGTGCTTTCGAATGCCAAATGCTCTGATCCGTGTCAAGCGTCACAGGCAATTTCTGTATGTATTGACTAAAAGAGCATCCGCGTTGGAATTAACTCTCGTGCAGTAGTGTGCGCAACTGTGCCGGGCTAAGTACCTGATTGAAGATTTCTCCCTCAGGTTCCAGCAAACCACCTTTGGCCAGCTCCCCAACTAGAACTGGAGTGAAGCCTAAGGTACTCACCAGCCGAGCTACCAAAGCTGCATCAGCCTTATAGTCCGATGCGAGCGCTAAGGCCCGTTGCTGAGTCTGAAGCGTGGAACTGTCCGAATCTAGGTCCCAATGACTGATGTGGTTCAACGCCTTGACGAGTCGTGAACTATGGAAATGTTCCGCAATAACCTCGGAACTAGAACGCCCGGCGGCCAGTCCGTCTTCCAGCCAGCCGGGCAGGGGCGCGTCGTCCCAGCGGTTTGTTGCATCGATGAGTGTCAGTCCGGCCAGCGATCCAACGTCCACATCATCGAGATCGTCTTGCGGCACCATGAGCACGACTAAGGAAACGCCGGTGCCAATGTCTTTGGCTTCTACGGCCGTAGCCTGTGGGGCGTATTGAGCCAGATGATATTTCATCTGGCTCGGTGATCGCGAAGAGGCGATGTTCACCGGAATCCCGACAGTTGCCGCTGCTCGCGCCAAAGCGGTGCCAGCTCGCCCAGCACCTAAGATGCCAATGCGGTCGGTGAAAGGTGCCGCATCTGCCCGCATGGGGCTCGAATTCTTGTCCTCGGTAGTCATTGCCTTCAGCGTACTCGTTGCGACCTAACTGACGAACGAAAGGAGGTCTTCATCCCGTATTGCTCGGGTTGAAGACCTCCTTGGACGCAACTCGCTAACCGCCGAAAAGCGGCGCGAGGCTCTTGATCAGTTGCTGGATGCCCAGCGCAATGAACAGTATCGCGGTAATAGCAAGAGCCGTGTTGGTGTGCCAGCGGTTGGCCCAGCCCTTAGGAATTCGCTTGCCGTTAAGCAGGCCAAGCAAGGTGATCGCCAGGAACGGCATGAACAGCGAGCCGAGCACGCCGTAGGCCAGGATCAGTGCGATTGGCTTATCCAGCAAGAACAGAACCATTGGTGGGAAAGTCAGCCAAAGTACGTAGAACTTGAAGTACTTGCCACCGGTCATGGTGTCTGGATGGCCAGCCGGCTTCTTGCGCATGTGGCCCCAGAAGTCAGCGAACATCAGCGAAACGCCGTTCCATACACCGATGATCGAGGAGAAGGAAGCCGCCCAGAAGCCCACCAGGAATCCGGTGCCTACAAAGGTTCCGTAACGTTCATTGAGCACATCACCCAAGTCCAGCAGACCGCGGTCACCAGCGGACAAGGAAACGCCAGCAGCCTGAACTACTTCGGCGCCCACAATGAGCATGGCAATCACGAAGATGCCGGTCATGACGTAAGCCATCGAGTTGTCGATACGCATCACGCGCATCCACTTTGGGGTGTACCAGCCTTTTTCACGCAGCCAGTAACCGTAAGCAGCCAGGGTAATCGTGCCGCCGACACCGCCGGCCAGCGCCAGCGTGTAGACCACGCCGCCGGAAGGAATCATCGGAACGAGTCCCTTGATCATCTCCGGGAAGTTCGGCGCAGCAATAACTGCCAAGCCAACGACGGTAATGAACATGATGCCCACCAGTACCGCGGTGACCTTCTCGAAGAAGGAGTACTTGCCGAACCAAACCATGGCAAAGCCGGCTAGTCCCATCAGGATGGCCCAGATCTTCAAATCCACAGCCGGGAAGAGTGCCGCCAGCGGCATGGCCGCAGAACTCATCGCGGTGGCGCCGTAGACGAAGCCCCAGATGATGATGTACGGACCGAAGTACCAGGTGGTCCACTTGCCAAGGGTCTTCCAACCCTCAAAGATGGTCTTGCCGGTGGCCAGCGTGTATCGTCCGGCGCCTTCGACCAAAACAATTTTGAGAATGACACCCAAAATCACGGCCCACAGCAGGGCGTAGCCGTACTGACTGCCTGCCACGAGGGTGGCGACCATATCGGCAGCGCCTACACCGGTTGCCGCAACGACCAGTCCCGGTCCGATAATCTTCCATTTTGGTGGACCGCCACCGTCGCGGTCGCCCTGTACCGCGGCGTCTTGAACGCCGGGCTGATGTTGTTCGGCCATGAATGTAATCCTTAAAAGTTTTTGCTCGAGTCCGGTGCGAGTACCGGTGTCTAAGTTCTGCAGTCGTGATCAAAAAGCAACGTTGATCTTCGTCACGCCAATATGAGAGACAGATCCAATGTATTGGTGACTCGTGCCATAACCAAGATGTTAGCCAAGTCTTAACACTGTCTTAGGAAACCGATCGGTCGGTAAAACGATTTGCCCAGCTGATAAAGTGCTTCTCAGTGCATGGTGCACCGCAATTTGAAAGGACGTGACCTTGCAGCTGCTCATCGTCGAGGACGACGACGCCGTCGCGGCGGCTCTTGCCGACGCCGTTGCAGCTGCCGGGCACACAGCAATTTGCGTGACTCGTGGAGCAGATGCGTTGCTGCGCCACCGTGAAGCACAGATGATCTTGCTCGATTTGGGCCTGCCGGACATGGACGGACTTGAGGTACTGCGCAAGCTGAGGCTGATCACTAGTATTCCGGTAGTGATTCTCAGCGCCCGGGATGATGAACGCAGCGTGGTGCGCGGACTTCGACAAGGCGCGGATGACTACCTAGTTAAACCCATTGGCTTGACGGTACTTTTGGCGCGCATTGAAGCCGTCGCCAGACGCTCACAGCTAGGCTCTCAAAGCAGCAGCGAACTTCAGCTTGGTGAGCTTCGTATCGACCTCGATAAACGAACCGCCCACATGGGGCAGCGGCTACTGAATCTCACGGCCAAGGAATTTGATTTGCTCACCTTGCTTGCTCAGCATGCTGGCTCGGTAGTCACACGCGAACAACTACTTGACGCGCTGTGGGGCGACGCTTTCCTGGCGGTATCGCGCTCTTTGGATGTGCACCTGACTGGACTCCGCGCGAAACTAGACAGTCCCGGCATGATCATCAACGTGCGCGGAGTCGGCTACCGCATCGAGTCCTCGTGAGACGCCGTGTCATTCTGATCCTAGGTTCGTTGCTGGCCTTATTAGTGATGATCGTTTCTGCGGTTCTCATGCAAAATGCGAGTGTTGACGCGACCCAGCAATTGCGGTTATCCCGAGCCGCTTCGTTGAATCGTTTTATTCAACTGGCTGCTTCTGCAGAAGCAGACCATGGCAAGCTCCAGCAGGAACTGGACACCTACTCGAGAATCTACCGCGAGGGACTTCTGGTGCGGATGGAAGATCAGACATTCACCTCCGGAAATATTGATCCGCACGACCCACAAGTGATTCAAGCGCTCGCGAATACCGAACTGAATCTGGAACACATAGATATTCCTGCGGTCAATCCCTTATCCGCCGATCAGGCGCTGATTGCACGCCCCTTTGGAAATTCCACACAGGTTTTGGGCTCGGTAATGATGCAGGTGAATCTCGATTCCGCCCGGCAGCTGGTTTTGCAACGCTGGGTTTTGGTGGTGTTAGTCAGCCTGACCGCGGGGGCCGCACTATTACTTCTGGCAGACCGGGTGACTACTTGGGTAATACGACCCATTCATCGACTCAACGAAGCGACCAAAGCTCTGGCCGCGACAAAAACTGCCGCACCTTTAGAAGTTGCCGGCCCACCGGAACTGCGCGAGTTGGCGCGTTCGTTTAGCACGATGGCGCAGGTGATGACCGCGAGCCTGACACAGCAGCGCGAACTGATCGCCGAAACCTCACATCAATTACGCAACCCGGTTGCCGCCTTGCGGCTTCGCGTCGATCTACTAAAAATGCGTTTAGGCGAAAACGCTGACCCGCAAGGAGTGCAAGCGGTCGAGAAAGAACTTCTCAGAGTCGAAACACTGTTGGAAGCGGTTTTGCGTCTAGCCAGCGCCGACCATCGACTCTCGGAGCTCGCCGCTGGAAGTACCTTAGCCACAAGCCGCTCCGACTCCACTGCGGTTCCAGTTCGCGAGATGCTCGTCGAAGAAATGGAGCGGCGAACAGAGAGCGCCCGGAAATCTGGCACTGAATTGGTGCTTAGCGCGCAGCATCAAGGTGAAGTTTGGGTTGACTGCAATGAATTTGAGTTGCAGCAAATACTCTCCGAGCTATATGAAAACTGCCTGAAATATGCGCCGGGGGCGCCGATAGAGACGAGCATAATCGCCACGGAGAAAAATGTGGAGATCATCATCAGGGATCACGGACCAGGGTTACGCAAGGAAGACTTAGCCTCGGTGACTGAACGTTTTTGGCGTGCGGATCCCACCAGTCAAAATCCTGGTACCGGGTTAGGCATGGCAATTGTGGATCGCCTTGCTCAGGCTAACGGAGGCCAGCTCAGCGTTGCCTCGGCCCCTGGCGGTGGACTGCAAATGAGCTTGTTGCTTCTACGCGGCGCTGCACCGCGGGAAGGGGGGCACCGTGTCTAAAGCTTTGGACCTTGCGCCGCGAAAGATAGGACGCAGGCAACTGCTTCGTTGGGGCGGACTGTCAATGCTGGCAACCGGATTGACTGCTTGCTCGCCCGGGCCACTAATGGGGCGGTTGGATGTTGCCGGCGGTGAAAGCGGCGGCATGTACTTTGAGTTCGCAAACCTGTTGTGCGAGGCGCTGGTTAAATACAACATTGCCGAAAGCTCTGAAGCGTTGGTCACCGAGGCCAGTGTCGAGAACCTGCGATTGCTAAAGAGCGGCCGTGCCGGTCTTTCGCTGGCCTTGGCTGATACGGTGGCGCAACTGAAACCACACGACAAGTCCTTGGTGGCGCTGGGGCGGGTCTATCAAAATTATTACCATTGTCTGGTCCCTGAAAACAGCAGCATTAACACATTAGCTGATCTCAGCGGACGCAAATTGGGTACCGGAGCTCCCGGTTCGGGCACCTGGGTTACCGGCCAGCGGATTTTGGAGGCGGCTGGGCTTGCTAGCACTCAGCGAAGTCCACGAGAACGGCAGTTAGGCTATGTGGGTGGTCTCAAAGCCCTAGCCGAAGGCAAGATCGAGGCGCTTTTTCTGTTTGGCGGAATCCCGGTCAGTTCGATTACCGAATTGGGACAAAGCGTTCCGTTGCGCTTAATAGATATGTCTTCAGTGCTGCCAAGCCTCCGGGAACAATACCCACGACTTTACGAGCACGTGATTATCCCGCAAGGTACGTACCGGGGGATCGACCAGGTCGATACCGTGGGTGTTGCCAACCTATTGATGGCTAACGTGTCGTTGCCAGATCGGGTGGCCTCCGCGGTTGTTGAGCTTCTGGTCAATCATGCGCCCGAACTCATCCCACGCAACAGCGCAGGAATACAATATTTGACCCCCGATACACTGATCTCAACAGGTGGTCAGACATTGCACCCGGCGGCACTGGAAACTTATCGCAGGCTCCATGGATAACGAGAACCATTCCTGGACTGAATAGAGGTTTGAATAATGTCGAGTACGCACTCGTATGAATTGATGCAAACAGAAGTCGTGGAAATCTGCCAGAAGCTGATCTCCATAGACACCACAAATTTCGGTGATAACAATAGCCGAGGAGAACGCGAAGCAGCGGACTACATTGCCCAATTGCTGAGCGAGGTCGGTATTAAATCAACAATCTATGAGTCTGCACCTGGACGGGCAAATCTGATCACCCGCATCCCCGGTAGCGATCCGAACCTGCCCGCATTAGTTGTCCACGGGCATCTGGACGTTGTCCCGGCCATCGCGGAGGACTGGTCAGTAGACCCCTTTGGTGCGCAAATCATCGACGACATGATTTGGGGCCGTGGCGCCGTGGATATGAAAGACATGGACGCAATGATTATCGCCGTTATCCGGCAGCTGAAGCGCGAGAAAATCAGCCCGCGTAGAGATCTCATCATCGCGTTTTTCGCGGATGAAGAAGCCGGTAGTGACTATGGCTCCTTGTGGATGGTTGAGCAGCATCCAGAACTCTTTGCCGGAGCAGGCGAAGCGATCAGCGAAGTGGGTGGATTTTCTACCGAAATCGCCGGGCAACGCGCGTATCTGGTGCAGACCGCTGAGAAGGGGATCGCGTGGATCAAACTTGCAGCTCATGGCGTGGCTGGCCACGGTTCACAGCTAAATAAAGACAACGCAGTGACTCGCTTGGCCTCGGCAGTTGCACGCATTGGCGAGTATCAATGGCCGCTTTCCTACACGAAAATCACCAGAGCGCTATTTGAAGAACTCGCTGAAATCTCCGGGATCGAGTTCGATGAAGCACATCCCGAGCCGCTACTCGAAGCGTTGGGGAACACCAGCCGCTTTGTAGGCGCCACCTTGCAGAACACCTCAAATCCTTCGGTACTCAAGGCCGGATATAAGCACAACGTGCTGCCCGGTTATGCCGAGGCGCTGATCGATTGCCGCACCCTGCCCATGGAACATGAATCGACACTGGCGACATTGCGGGAACTGGCGGGGGAGCATGTGGAGCTCAGCCTGGTCCAGGACCAGCCCTCGCTAGAGGTACCGTTTAGCGGCGACCTAGTCGAATCGATGATTGCGGCATTAAAGGCCGAAGATCCGCAGGCAGTAGTACTGCCCTATATGCTCTCCGGTGGCACCGACAACAAAGCGTTAGCAAAGCTAGGTATCACCGGGTACGGATTTGCTCCGTTGCAGCTGCCCAAAGACCTTGACTTCACCGGCATGTTCCATGGAGTGGATGAGCGGGTGCCGATCCCGGCACTGAAGTTCGGAACACGTGTGCTTGACCGACTACTACGCAATTATTAGGAGCATCCTGCATGACTATAGAAACTCTCCTCAGCGACGAGCTGCTCCAGCGGATGCGCGAACGTGCCGCAGAATACGATGCGGAGAACAGTTTCGCCACCGAAGACTTTGATGAGCTGGCGGCGCTCGGCTACTTGAAGGCCCTGGTGCCTCAGTCTGCCGGCGGGCTGGGATGGAGCTTTGATCAAGTCGTGCTGGCTCAGCGGCGGCTTGCCACAGCGGCTCCGGGTACCGCACTGGCAATCAACATGCACCACGTATGGGCAGGCGTCGCATACTTGCTTGCCGCACGCGGTGATGCACGGCTGAACATGGTCACCGACTGGATCGCAGAGGGAGAAGTAATGGCCTTCGGCATTTCGGAACCGGGCAACGATTCGGTGCTTTTTGATTCAAATACCGTGGCGCGCACCGCGAGCGATGGCTCGGTGGCCTTCACCGGAACCAAGATCTTCACCTCACTGTCTCCGGCCTTTACCCGCCTGGGAATCTTTGGCAAGGATGAGCAGACCGGTGAATTAGTTCATGGCTTTGTAGCACGCGGAGAAAAAGTACGCTCGCTGGGGGACTGGAACACCTTAGGAATGCGTGCGAGCCAGTCGCACACCACCAAATTAGAGGGAGCCGTAGCACCAGCTCAGTGGGTGCATTCCCGTTTGCCGGTGGGACCGAATGCTGACCCGCTCATCTTCGGAATTTTCGCCTCGTTCCTCACGCTCACGGCGAGTGTGTATGTCGGGATGGCTGAACGTGCGGTGCAGCTAAGCCAAAACGCACTGACTAAACGCACCCACCAAGGCGGCAGCAGCTATACCCAAGACGTTCGGGCTCGTGGCCTCTTAGCCCAATCAGGGATGCGGATGCTGAGCCTGGATGCTCTGCAACGCACGGTAGCCAGCGACCTGGAATCCCGGGTTGATCACGGCGGCAGCTGGTTCCCGCGGCTAGTCACGTTACGGACTTTGGCCGGACAAACCGCGCGCGAGAACATGGAAACCGCCGGCCAACTATTAGGTGGCGGCGGATATTTCCGCGGCAGCGAGTTTGAACGCCTCTACCGAGATGTACAGGCCAGCTGGTATCACCCATCAAATGCCGCCTCGGCGGAAAACACCGTGGCTAGTTGGCTGGTGGGCCCGCTAGAGCCCTGAGCCCCCAAGCGTGCTGACCACTCGGATTACCTTGCGCCGCATCCAATATTTGCTGGCTCCACCCTCGTAGCGCAGCGTGCGAATATGCTCCCATTTTCCGTTGTCCGAGTGCTCTCGCAAGGCTGCTCGGGCAACGTGTTTGGATTCCGCAGGGAAAGAAGTGATCACCAAATATTCGTACCGGTCATCATTATTCAAGTGCAGCGGGGCTTTGATAAGTTCCTGAAGCATTTCACCTCTATCGAAAGATGGCATTCGGTTGTAGCGTGTGACTCATGAGCATCGAACCGAGCTACGCGCTACAACAGCTGATCTCACGACTTGAACAGCACCTGACGGTGGTTTCCCAGAGCCGGGGATCGGCTGACGCAGCCGTTGACGCGGCTTTTGGCTCTTTAGCCGACGCGTTCCAGACTTATGAGGATGCCCTCTACGACCAATTTTCCGAATTACTTCCTTTCACCATACCCACGGATGATGACGATGACGAGTGAGTACGGCCACGGATTGATTTTTCTTTCAAACGCCCGTTAATCACCGTGTCGCCTGCCCACGTGACGTAGTGTCAAGGGGTGAATTGGTTTGAAGCAGCTTTTCTCGGATTAATACAGGGCCTGACAGAGTTCTTGCCCGTCTCCTCATCGGCGCATCTGCGCATCGTGGGCGAACTTCTGCCCAATGCGCAAGATCCCGGTGCGGCTTTTACCGCCATTACCCAATTGGGTACTGAAACTGCGGTCATCGTGTTTTTCTGGCGCGACATTGTACGAATAATCGGAGCCTGGTTTAAGGCGATCACCGGTAAGATTCCGCATTCGGATCCAGACGCAAAAATGGGTTGGCTGATTATTGTCGGCTCGATCCCTATCGCATTTTTGGGCTTACTGCTCGAAAGCTACATCGATACGAATTTCCGTTCGCTCTGGATAGTGGCCACGACACTAGTGGTCTTTGGCGTATTCCTTGCGATCGCTGACCACTACGGCAAACAAGAACGCACCTTGCAGACGCTGACCGTCAAACACGGTATTTTTTACGGTTTGGCACAGGCCATGGCTTTGATTCCCGGTGTCTCACGCTCGGGCGGCACCATTACCGCCGGCCTGCTGATGGGCTACACCCGTGAAGCCGCGGCAAGGTACTCATTCTTGCTTGCCATTCCGGCGGTCTACGCCTCGGGACTGTATAAGCTTTACAAGTCCTTCGCCGAACCTGGCGTATACACATTGGCGCAAACCGGCGTGGCGACCTTGGTGGCCTTCGTCGTCGGATTCTTTATCGTGGGCTGGTTCCTGAAGTTTGTTTCCACCCACTCCTACCGATTCTTCGTCTGGTACCGCTTGCTCCTGGGCCTAGGGCTGTTCGTGTTTCTTGGCCTCGGTGTGATCAACGCCTAATAAGACAAGCAAGTCAACGGGAATAAACTAAGTTCCCGTTGACTTGCTCTTAAGAGAAGATCGTCTATACATCTGCGAAAGGATGTACTCAGTGCTCGCGTGGAAGTCCCCGGAAGTACCGCATGTTGTCGGATCCGCACCCATTTTGGAGATTTTTGATACCTCCAGCGGAACCAAGCGGGCCACCGCGCCGGCCGATAAAGCCAATAGTCCAGCCAGCATGTATGTCTGTGGAATTACCCCATACGACGCTACACACATGGGTCACGCGGCTACCTATGTCACCTTTGATCTCCTGCACCGCACCTGGTTGGATAACGGCCGTAAGGTGAGCTACACACAGAACATCACCGACGTGGATGATCCGTTGCTCGAGCGTGCCACCGCGACGGGTGTTGATTGGAGAGATCTGGCCGAGAGCCAGATTCAGCTGTTCCGTACCGACATGGAAGCATTGAACGTCATTGCTCCGCACAACTACATCGGAGCCGTAGAGTCCGTCAGTTGGCTGGTACCGGTCGTCGAACGCCTGCTGGCCGCAGACTTGGCTTACCGGGTGCCTGCAGGTGAAGACGGGGTGGATGGTGACGTGTACTTTGACACCATGGCCTCGCAGAATGATGCGTGGAAGCTCGGTCAGGTCTCGAACTACGACCGTGAAACGATGCTCGGCTTCTTCGCCGAACGCGGCGGAGACCCGCAACGAGCCGGTAAGCGTGATCAACTCGATCCACTGCTGTGGCGGATGGCCCGAGAAGGTGAACCTTCGTGGGACGGTGGAGAACTGGGCACCGGTCGTCCGGGCTGGCACATCGAATGTTCGGTGATTGCCCGGAAGACTCTCCCTGCGCCGTTTACCGTTCAGGGTGGCGGCTCAGACCTGATCTTCCCGCACCACGAATTTTCTGCCGCACACGCTGCCGCCGATGATCAGATCGAATTGGCGCAGAGCTACGTGCACACAGGCATGGTTGGCCTGGACGGCGAGAAGATGAGCAAGTCCCTAGGTAATCTGGTGCTGGTCTCCAAACTGCGTGAGGCCGGGGTGGAGCCCGTAGCGATTCGTGCGGTGCTGCTCTCGCAGCACTACCGGACCAACTGGTCTTGGACAGATGACCTATTGCAGCTTGCACAGCAGCGCATAGCCACCTGGCGGGAACGGATCACCGCTAGCGGACTGGCTGAAGCCACCGCACTGCTCACCCGCATCCGCTCGCGCATGGCCGATGATCTGAACGCGCCAGCAGCGCTGGAAGCCATTGACCAGTGGGCGGCCACTGAGGCTGAAGGCAGCGGCGAAGGCAGCGGCGAAGGCAGCGGCCTGCTAACCCGCGGCTTTGATGCCCTCTTGGGCCTGAAGCTCTAACTGAGACAAAAATCCTCATGCGAATTTTTTCGCATGAGGATTTTTTATACCCAGAGCTTAGATCTCAAAGTCCGGCCCTTGACCGTCTCCTCGTGAACGGCCACGCCTTCGAAGGTAGCGTTCAAACTCGCGGGCAATGGACTCGCCGCTGGCCTCAGGTAATTCGCTGGCGTCCGAGGCGCGTTCGAGCTGCTCCACATATTTTGAGACATCCTGATCTGCTGCCAACAGCTCATCGACTCCGCGTTTCCACGCGACCGCATCTTCACGCAGCTTTTCCGAGGCCACAGTCATCGGGACCAGCTCTTCGAGCATTTCAACGAGCGCTAGTTCCACCCGCGGGCTCGGCGCTTGGGCTACATAGTGGGATAACTGAGCCCAGAGCGACATGGTTGGAATCCCATGCTTGTCGAATTCCGCGCTTAATACTGAAGGAATCCCTGTCGGCCCCTCATAGCGCGATGCGGAGATATTAAAGAACTCCTGGAGCTTCGGATGATCGCTGTTCAGTACCGTAGGCACAGGCCGGGTATGCGGCACATCAGCCAGCAGTGCACCCACGGAAAGTACCGCATGAACGTTGTGGGTTTGGCCGGCCCGGACAACCTGCGCGCAGAAGGATTGCCACTTAAACGTGGGCTCCACCCCTACAACGATCAGCAGATCTGCTGGGGCTTGTTCGAGGTTGATGCGATAAATATCGGTGGCCGGCCATTCGATCACGCGTCCATCCTTGGTGAGCCGAGAATGCGGGCGAGTGAACTGGTAGTCGTAGTAATCATCTGAGCCCACGGTGGCGATATGTTCGGGCGCGGAGCTATTCAAAATGCGCCGGACGGCGTCGCTAGCGGCCGAGCCAGCATCATTCCAGCCTTCAAACGCCGAAATTAGAATAGTGGGACGCATCTCATGTTCGGTTTGCCCCACGAAGCCATTCAGCGTTGGTGCTTGGTATTCCTCGCTCATCACAAACCTCTTTCCTGCCACTTCACCGACCCAGCGTATCCACCGAAGCGGTTTAGCCCCACTCTTCCATCTAGAATGGAGTCATGCCAAGCACCAGATCAGCGTTCGATACAAAAGTTTCGTCCCACGGCCCGCAAGCGGTGCTGTGGGATATGGATGGGACCCTCATCGACACCGAACCCTATTGGATCAATGCCGAGATGGAACTCGTCAAATCCCATGGCGGTAGCTGGAGTGAGGAACAAGCATTTAACCTCGTCGGACAAGCGCTGCCTAATGGTGCCAAGATCCTTCAGGAAGCCGGAGTTGATCTCAGCATCCGCGAGATCATTGACCACTTATCGCACGAGGTCATCGCCGGGTTGAGCCATGCAGTACCGTGGCGCCCCGGGGCTTTGGAACTGCTCACTGCCGTCCATGCGGCAGGTATTCCGCAAGCGCTGGTCACGATGAGTGAACGCAGCATCGTGGACAAGCTGATGGAAGTACTGCCCGAAGGCATCTTCACCGTGAGCGTCACCGGCGAGGAAGTCACCCAGGGCAAACCAGACCCCGAACCCTACCGGCGCGGACTAACCTTATTGAGCGAAAAGCTGGGCCGGGAATTTGAGGCCGCCCGCTGCATTGGCTTCGAAGATTCAAAACCCGGCATTCATTCCGCCTCGGCCGCCGAACTTCACGCGGTGCTAGTCCCGAACGCCACGGACCCGGGAGTGGGCAAGTGGCGCCGGATCACCTCCCTGGTTGATGTGGAAGTAGAAACCATGACCGATTGGTTGGTGCAGGTTAACGCGTGAGCGAAGTAAATGAAAAGGCCCCAGGACTGAAGCTGGGCCGCATCGGCGGAGTGCCGGTGTACCTGTCTAGCTCGTGGTTCATTATTACCGCGGTCATCACCGTGGCCATTGGCATGCAATTATCCAATAATGCATTGATCCCACCCGTTGCCGCGTACCTCTTGGGTTTTGCCTGCGCCGTGGTGATTGCCTTGGCTGTGCTGGTACACGAGGTAGCGCACGCGCTCACCGCCCGCGCCTTCAAATGGCCCGATGCCCATATTGTGCTCACCCTGATGGGCGGACACACACAGTTCGGCTCCTTCAAAGCTAAGCCGGGAGCCTCTCTGGCGGTGGCGATGGCCGGTCCGCTATCGAACTTTGTCCTCGCCGGCCTAGCCTGGCTGGCCATGCAAATTCCAAACCTTGGGTTATATCCGGGACTGCTGCTGAATTTCTTCGTCTATGCAAACCTGCTGCTCGGTGCGTTTAATGCACTGCCAGGACTTCCGCTGGACGGTGGGCGCCTGGTTGAATCCGCGGTGTGGAAACTCACCGGATCACAGTCTAAAGGCACCATCGCCGCTTCCTGGGTGGGCCGCATTATCGTCATCGGCGTGGTCTTCTGGTTTGTGGTGCTTCCATATTTCAAGGGCCAACAGCCGCAACTGATCACCATGGTGGTTGGTGTGATGGTGGCTGTCTTCATGTGGCAGGCCACAACGCAATTGATCAATCACGCAAAAATGATGCTGAACCTGCCCAAGGTCATTGCCGGGGATCTGATGACGCCAGCCAGTGCCATGATGTCCGTAGCCACGGTAGCTGACGTGCACACCCGCAAACGCAACCGTGGGGGATCGATCATTTTGATCGACCCGCAGGGCATGCCTTGCGGCGTGGTAGACGAACAAGCGCTGGGCAGGGTGTCTCCGGAGGCGGCTTCCGAGGTTTCCGCCTTGGCCGTTTCGCGGGCTTTGGGTCGCGGAGCCGTGGTAGCTGCTGACGCCGATGGAAGGCAGCTGATCGATTATCTGGCCAGTGTGGCTAGCGCAGAATATGCGGTCATTGACGCCCGTGGGGCCGTGGTCGGGTTATTGCACCAACGCAAAATTATTTCGGCCGTCACCGGCCGCAAAGCCTAAAAATTTCTACAACAAAGGAAAACTCAGTGAGTGCTCAGAACACCGCAGCGCCGCATGGCGCGAACGCCCGTCGTGGCCCCTTCCGCGTCGGCGACCGTGTCCAGCTGACCGACGAAAAGCGTCGCATTAACACCATCACCCTTGAAGCCGGCGGAGAGTTCCACACGCATCAGGGTGTGTTGAGCCACGATCTGATCATCGGTACCTCCGAAGGCTCGGTGGTGGAAAACGTTGAGGGCGTGCGCTATCAGATGCTGCGTCCGCTGGCGAAGGACTTTGTCCTGTCCATGCCACGTGGTGCTGCAGTGGTTTACCCCAAGGATGCCGCCCAAATTATTCAGTTTGGCGATATCTTCCCCGGTGCACGTGTAGTCGAAGCTGGCGTGGGGTCCGGAGCGCTGTCGATTTCACTGCTGCGTGCGGTAGGCGACCAGGGGTACCTGCACTCCTATGAGCGCCGTGAAGAGTTCGCAGATATTGCGCGTGGCAATATCGCTACCGTATTCGGTGGTGAGCACCCTGCCTGGAACCTTTCAATTGGTGACTTCCAAGAGAAGGTACTGGAAATTGAGGAGCCCGGCAGCGTAGACCGCGTAGTGCTCGATATGCTCTCCCCGTGGGAATGCCTGGACGCTGTAGCTACGGTGCTGGCCCCTGGCGGAGTGTGGACAAACTACGTGGCCACGGTGACCCAAATGTCCCGCGTGGTGGAAGCAATTCGAGCATCGGGCCAGTTTACCGAGCCCGATTGCTTTGAAACCATGGTGCGCGGTTGGCATGTTGACGGTTTAGCGGTTCGCCCGGACCACCGCATGGTGGCGCACACGGCGTTCCTGATCACCACCCGCCGGTTGGCCGACGCGCAGGAGGGCATCCCGAAAGCTAAGCGGATGAAAGAGCACGGCTACTCTGCTGAGGACCTGAACGCGTGGACCCGGGAACACGACGCCGAGCAGTGGACAGAATCCGCACTCGGAGAACGTGGCATTTCGCCTAAGAAACTTCGTCGCGCAGCCAAGGACGCCAACCGTCCGAATCGTGTCCGCGAAGGCGGCAACGTCTCGGATACCGAGAACTAACGTTTCAATATGTGAACTAAAGCCCTGGGAAATTCATTCCCGGGGCTTTAGCTTCCTAAGATGGAATCAGAGTGCCCCGCAAGGTAGCCACCCCTGGTGGCTCCGCGAGGAGAACTGCAAAGGTTGGGAGAATAACCGTGAGCGAAAACAACGAGGTGCAACGCGTCGCCGAGCGTCTTCAGGCGACCGAACGTCAGGTCAACCTGCTTCGCGATAAAAATCGCAACCTTGATAAGCAGCTAGCCGGGATCAGCGGCAATAACCAGCGCCTGGTGTCCTTGCTGGAGCAGACTCGCGAACAAATTATCAACCTCAAATCTGCGCTTGAAAAAGACGGCGATACGCCATTTAGCTATGGAACCATCGTGGCTAAGCACCCGCGTAAGCATCCGGAAGCAGGCACCGGCATTGAGACCACCGCGGTACAGGCTGTCGACGTAATTTACTCCGGACGAAAAATGCGTGTATCCATCAGCCCGCTGCTGGACTTCGACAAATTCCACATTGGCCAACAGGTGCTCCTCAATGAGGCCCTCGTTGTCGTGGCTGGCCTAGGCTATGAACAAACCGGCGACCTGGTGACGATCAAGGAAATTCTGGATCACCACCAAGCGGTAGTGATGACAAGAGGCGATGACCAGCGAGTCATTGAATTTGCCGAGCCGCTGCGCAGCGAACACCTGCGTGTCGGAGATCAACTGACCATCGATTCGCGTACTGGGTTGGCGATCAACCGGGTACAGCTCACCGACATGCAGTCGCTGGTGCTCGAAGAAGTACCGGATATCGATTACTCGGATATCGGCGGACTGAACTCGCAAATAGAAGCCATCCAAGACTCGGTCGAACTGCCCTTCGCGCACCCAGAACTGTACCGGGAACACGGATTGAGCGCCCCCAAGGGCATTCTGCTTTACGGTCCTCCGGGCTGCGGTAAAACCTTGATAGCCAAGGCCGTGGCAAATTCACTAGCTCAGCGCGCGGCAGCACGAAACGGCAATACCCAATCCAGAAGCTACTTCCTGAACATCAAGGGACCGGAACTGCTGGACAAGTATGTGGGTGAGACCGAACGGCATATTCGTCTGATCTTCGCACGAGCCCGCGAAAAAGCGCTGCATGGCGACCCGGTCGTGGTGTTCTTCGACGAGATGGAATCGCTCTTCCGAACCCGCGGTACAGGAGTTTCTTCCGACGTTGAGACAACCATCGTGCCACAGCTGCTTGCCGAAATTGACGGTGTGGAGCGCTTGGATAACGTCATCGTCATTGGTGCCTCAAACCGAGAAGACATGATTGACCCGGCCATTTTGCGTCCGGGGCGTTTGGACGTGAAAATCAAAATTCGCCGCCCCGATGCAGTGGGCGCCGCAGAAATTTTCGGTAAATATCTCACCACAGACCTGCCGCTGCATGAGGACGAAGTTGCCACCGATGGCGGAGCGCGCCAAAAGACCGTAGCAAGAATGATCAGCGACACCGTCGAAGCGATGTATTCCACCGAACGGATCAACGAATTCCTGGAAGTCACTTACGTCAACGGCCAAGTAGAGGTGCTCTACTTTAAGGACTTCGCCTCCGGGGCGGTCATTCACAATGTGGTGGACCGAGCAAAAAAGCATGCAATTAAGTCGTTGATCACTACCGGTGAACGCGGACTGAAAATGGAGTATCTGCTACGTGCAGTGCGTGAAGAATTCGCCGAGCACGAAGATATGCCAAACACCACCAATCCCGATGATTGGGCGCGTATCTCCGGACGCAAGGGGGAACGGATCAGCCATATTCGCTCGCTGGTTAATCAGAAGGGCAGCAAATGAGCGCCCGTCGACTAGTGGGCTTGGAAACTGAGTACGGAATCATTCGGCCGTCCATGCCCAAAGCGAACTCTACGGTGCTCTCCGCTCAAATTGTGGACGGATACGCGCAATTAGTACGTGATACCGACTCCGCGACCCGCGCTGCCCGCTGGGATTACGCTGATGAGTCTCCGCTCAATGATGCCCGGGGTCATTCAATGTCCCGCGAGGAAGCACATCCGAGTCAACTCACCGATTCGGAACCCACCCTGGAAGCCGAAAATCAGGTGTGGACCGCCGAATCAATTGCCTTAGATGGAAATGACGCGCGCGTTGGTGCCACGTTGTATCAGGAAAATGATGCCAACGACGTCGTAATGAATATGGTGCTCGGTAACGGTGCCCGGCTCTATGTTGACCATGCGCATCCCGAATACTCCAGTCCGGAGGTGACCAGCCCGCGTGACGCGGTGCTCTGGGATCAAGCAGGTGATCAGGTGATGCGCCGGGCCGCAGCCTCGGCCGCCAGTTTAGGCGGTGGTGAACTGCTGTTATATAAGAACAACACCGACAATAAGTCGGTGTCTTACGGCTCGCACGAGAATTATCTGATCCCGCGCGATGTGGAGTTCTCCCGGTTAGTCGATGGGTTGACCGCATTTCTTGTCTCACGGCAGATTTTTTGCGGTGCCGGACGAGTCGGCCGCGGAATGCTGGGACGCGGGGCCGAATTCCAAATTTCTCAACGTGCCGATTTTTTCGAGGCAGAAGTTGGACTGGAAACCACGGTCAACCGTCCGATCATTAATACTCGGGACGAGCCGCATGCCAATTGGGATAAGTACCGCAGGCTGCATGTGATCATCGGAGATGCAAACCTTGGTCAGATCTCCACACTGCTAAGGGTGGGCACCACAAACCTGGTGCTCAGCCTGATCGAAGCGGGTATGTCGCCGAAGCTTGAGCTGGCAGACCCGGTTCTAGCCCTGCAGCAGATCAGCCACGACCCCACCTTGCAGACCTCTGTTCCGCTGCGTGGCGGGCGTCGAATGACCGCTATAGAGATCCAGCGCAGCTATCTGGAAGCGGCCGAAACCTATTGCGCCCAGAGCGAGGTCACCGATCCCGACACCAGTGAAATTCTGGACCGCTGGCACGCCATCTTGGACACCTTGGAACAGGACCCCATGCAGGCAGCAGGGCAAGTCGACTGGGTCGCCAAATATTCGCTGATGAAGTCATTTACCGAACGCCACGGTGTGGGGCTTGATGATCCGCGCATCGCGTTGATGGACTTGCAGTGGGCGGACCTGCGTCTGGATAAAGGATTGTATTATCGGATGGCCGCGCGCGGCCTGATGGAAACCATTTTCAGCCAGGAAGAAATCAATGCTGCGGCGGACAACCCACCCCACGATACCCGCGCTTATCTGCGAGGGATGACGCTGCAACGCTACGCGCCCTACGTGGTGGCGGCTAACTGGGATGCGCTGTCATTCTCGGTACCGGGAGCAAGGAAAATCAGCCGGTTCCACATGCCCGAACCGCTGGCCGGTAGTCGTGCTCAGGTTGGAGAACTCTTTGACGCGCAGCTAGAGATCAATGAGTTCATCGACCAGTTGGCACGGCATCGCTAAACAGCGCAGAATGAGAACTAGGCGTGCATTACCTGCCGCCAAAAGATTTGAGGAGCAAGAAATGACTCAGGAAAACTTCTCGGCCCGCCGTGAAAACCAAGTCCAGCCAGTAGAAACCGAACAGGTGCAGGTAAATACCACCGGCACCAGTGCCGGCGTTGATGATTTGTTGGATGAAATTGATTCAGTACTTGAATCTAACGCCGAAGAATTCGTGCGTGGCTTCATTCAAAAGGGTGGACAGTAGCCTAATTGCAGTCACGGGCATGACCAACATGTTGCTGGTGGACTCTGGCAACACCAATGAGGGGAAGTAGTTTCCGGTGGATCGCAGGATTTTCGGTTTAGAGACCGAATTCGGACTGAACTATGTGCCATCTGATGGGCGACGGCTCACTCCAGAAGACGCAGCCCGGCATCTTTTTCGGCCCGTCGTCGCGTGGGGGCGCAGCTCCAACGTTTTCCTGAACAACGGTTCACGGCTCTACCTCGATGTTGGTTCGCATCCCGAATACGCCACCGCGGAATGTGATCAGTTGCTGCAGCTGATCGCTCATGACCGCGCCGGGGAAACGGTGATGCTGGACCTTGTTGAACAGGCCGAAGAACAGCTGCTCGAAGAAGGTCATGAAGGCCGCTTGTTCTTGTTCAAGAACAATGTGGATTCCGCTGGTAATTCTTATGGATGCCACGAAAACTACCTGATCCCGCGCAAGGTCGAGTTTAAGCGACTCGCGGATATGCTCATCCCGTTCTTAGTGACTCGTCAGTTGCTGTGCGGTGCCGGTCATCTGGTTCAAGTTGACGATGAAACAAAGTTTGTTTTCTCGCAGCGTGCGGACCACATGTGGGAAGGTGTTTCCTCAGCGACCACAAGGTCTCGTCCAATCATCAACACTCGTGACGAGCCGCATGCGGATGCCGAGTACCATCGTCGTCTGCACGTGATTGTGGGGGACTCCTCGATGAGCGAGACCACGCAGCTGTTGAAGATTGGTGCGACCGATCTGGTCTTGCGGCTGATTGAATCCGGTGAGATCTATCATGACCTGCGCCTGGAGAACCCGATTCGTTCAATTCGCAGTATCTCCCATGAATTTACCGGGCAAACAGTGGTGCGGTTGATGTCCGGAGATGAACCAACTGCACTGCAATTGCAGTGGAAAATCCTTGAACTGGTCAAGGGATTTGTCGCGCGTCATGGCGCGCACCACGACCAGGTTGAGCGCGTGCTTGAGCTGTGGGAACGCGTTTTGGTTGCCGTTGAGAGCCAGAATTTCTCGTTAATCGACAAAGACATTGACTGGGCGATTAAGCACAAGCTGATCACTGGTTATGCTGCGAAGAACAATCTGAGCCTGGATTCGCATCGTATTGCGCAATTGAATTTGACCTACCATGACATTGACCCGACGCGTGGTCTGTTCCACTTACTGCGTCGGCGCGGACTTGCTAGCTCGGTTCTCGACCCGCAGGCAATTGCCGATGCCGTAGAAAATCCGCCCGCCACCACCCGTGCGGCGGTGCGCAGTAAATTCATCCGGGCCGCCAGAGAGACAGGTCGGCGGTATTCAACTGACTGGGTTCACATGAAATATGAAGAAGGTGAAGGCGGGGTTGTCTTGTGCAAGGATCCCTTTGCCACCACAAATTCGGCTGTTGATGAGCTCATTGAAATGATGCGCCGCCCCGTATGACCAGCTGAAAACAAGTATTTACACAGTAAATGCCCCTAAGCTAGATGCAGATCGTTGCGACCGGGTCCCGTCCCGGTGCGTGTAGTAGAACCAATAGTTCTTATCGGAAAGAAGATTCGTGCGAAAAGTTTTGGCAGTTTGCGTAACCGCGTCCGTTTTGGCCCTGACCGCTTGCGGGTCAGGAACCACCACATTGAGCAAAGTTGATGTAAAACCGGCGGCTGACGAGCAGACCGCACCCGAGGTCAGCTTCGATGCCCCCTTGTTGACCGATAAAGAAGAAGCGGTCACCGTCGTTGAGGGTGATGGTGCGGACATCAAAGACGGGGACACTATCGACATTCAGTCGGGCCTCTACAAGACCATCGACGGTCACTTGACCAATGAGAACTTCACCGGTTCCACCACCCCAATGCCGGTCGATGAAGCGCTTAAGGCACAGATGCCGGCACTGTATGACACTCTGCTCAAGTCCCAGGTTGGTGACTGGATTGCTTACGCCGCCATCGATGGAGTTCAGCAGCCGGACGGAACCATGAAGGAACCCGAGGCTGGCTCCCGTGCCGAACGCCTGATCGTCATCAAGATCGCTGATTCCGTCAGTGCCAGCAAGCCGTTGAGCCAGGACGAGGTCAAGAAGCTGAAGGACGAGGGCAAGCTGCCTACTGTAAAGACCGGTAAGGGCGATCCTGCGATCACCATTCCTAAGGACACTGAGGCCCCTGCTGGCCTAGCGGTTGATGTTCTTGAAGAAGGCACCGGACCGGCAACCACCGATACTTCCAGCGCCAGCGTTCACTACCACGGTGTTCGTTGGGAAGACGGCAAGAAGTTCGATGGCAACTTCGGCTCCGACAAGGGTTTCGAAATGAAGATGTCCGGCGGCGTCATCAAGGGCTGGCTTGAAGGCCTCAAGGGCTTGAAGGAAGGCAGCAAGGTCTTGCTCAGCATTCCTGCCGATATGGCCTACGGCAAGAACCCGCAGCCGGGTCAGCCTGAAGGACCACTGGTCTTTTACGTAGAATTAGACAAGGTAACTACCAGCAAGTAATAGAAAGGCCGTAAACATGTCTTTTGGAGAACGTAATTACGAGCGCACCAAGCCTGAAATTGATTTCCCAGGTACCGACGCGCCTACCGAATTGGTGATCAACGATCTGATCGAGGGCGACGGCGCAGAAGTCACCCCGGGCACCACGGTGCAGGCCCATTACGTGGGCGTTTCATGGTCCACCGGCGAAGAGTTCGACTCTTCATGGGGCCGTGGCTCGACCCTCGACTTCCCAGTGGGCGTCGGCATGGTCATCCAGGGTTGGGACCAAGGACTCTTGGGAATGAAGGTCGGCGGACGCCGCCGCCTAGAGATCCCTTCTGAGCTCGCCTACGGTGAGCGCGGTGCGCCTGGTGCTATCGCACCTAACGAGGCATTGATCTTCGTGGTTGACCTGATGGGCACCAAGTAAGACTTTGAAGAAAGCCCCAAGATTGCAATTTGGCAAATCTTGGGGCTTTCCTTGTCTTCATAGTCATAGATCAGTGTGGAAGTTCGTTAGGGTAGGCACGTGAGCATAAAGCAGACTGACGGACCGAGCAAGGCCGAACGCCTAACAAGCCTCATCTACGCCTTGGCAACCACCGAACGGCGGTTTAGTGCCGAGCGTATTGGTGACTACCTCAATCCAACAGGGAATACCGAAGCGCGTGATAAGGCCATTGAACGGCTTAAGGACGACATCCGCAACGAGTTCGGTCTGCGGCTGATCACCGAGGTTATTGACGATGTTCCTTATTACCGGATCGATACCAGCGACTGGTTCCTCCCGGCCATCAACTTCTCCGTGGCAGAATCTTCCATGATCGCCTTGGCCGCCAGCCTCTGGAAGGACTCCAAAGTCCAGGCTCTGGCCTTGAGCGCTGCCGCCCGGATTACCGGCAATCAGAGCAACAATGCGAGTATTGCCCCTTACACCGGAGCCATGCTGCCACGGCTCTCGGTGGATGATCCAAACTTTAAAGCGTGCGCACTTGCGGTCTTTAATAAGAAAACACTGAAGTTTGATTATGAAGATGCCCAAGGAAATACCACTAAACGTGTCGTAGACATGTGGGGGATCGGACAACGCTTCGGAAATTGGTACTTCACCGGATGGGATCATAACCGCGAGGCACCACGCGTGTTCCGGCTCAACCGACTGCAAGGTCACTTCACCATTCAGGTTAGGCGTGAGGGTGCTTCCAACACCGGTTACCGTCCGCGTCCGCAAAATTTTTCGATGACCGAAGTGCTCCAGGATTTTGATCTGCGAAATCCTGGTCATCTAGCAGTCGTAGAACTGCTCGATGACTCGGCAACGCCGTTGCGCGCTCAAGCTATCAACGGAACTCGTAGCTCATCAACCCTGAATATTGGTTACGCAGACCAGCACTCATTCGCCGCGGAATTGGCCAGTTTTGGCCCTGCGGTCAAGGTCCTGCAGCCGAGCGAACTGGCGTTGCAGGTGGCTGGAACGCTCAAAGATGCCCGGGGAGCACAGCACGATATTCCACAGCTTCCAGCGCTCAAAGAAGTAAAGTTCAAGCCGCATCGCGCTCTAGGACGTAGCTCGACGGCCCAGCAGGTCATGCGTAATATCGACATGATCCAGTATGTTGTTGCCCAGGGTTCGGTGACTATTGGCGAACTCTGTGAACGTTATTCGATGACCCAAGCCAAAGTTCGCGATGAACTGGCAATGATCATGATGTGTGGAGTGCCTAATGGGCAACACGATGAACTGATCAACGTCAATGATGGAGACCTCGACTCGGATGAAGTCACCATCACCAACGCCGCATTCCTTGCCGAACCGCAAAAACTTGCTCCCTTGGAAGCAGTGGCAGTGCTCGGTGGTCTTAACGCCTTAGACAGCATCCCGGCCTTTGAACACCGCGAGGTCTTGCGCAGCGCGCTACAAAAAATCAATTCGGCCGTGGCACGGTTTGATGGTTGGAACGGGGCGCTCGGATTTGCGCTGACCCAGGTCCGTGAACACGACACTCCTGCCCAGCTAATTCAGGCGCTGCGCAGCAATGCGGTGGCAGACATAGATTACTACTCGGCGAAATCCCAAACTCATCAACGACGTGAGATTGAACCGATTAGGCTGATCGAGGACGGGCCCGTACAGTACCTACGCGCGTGGTGCCGCAAACGAGAAGCCATCCTCACCTTCCGAGTTGACCGTGTTCTCGACGTGAAACTCACCGGGGAAACATTTGTTCTTGGAGAACGTCATCAGGACAATGAGAAGCTTGACTTCAGCTATTCGGCAAACAGCGATGATCTAGAAGTTGAATTTTACGTAGCTGCCGAAGCCGTGGCCGTTATCGAGGCCTTCAACCCGATAGCATGGTCTCAATCCAAGGTTGAATCAGGTCACTTAGCAAAAGTTCGACTTTCCGACCATTTGGTGGCTGCCCCATGGGTTGCTCGCCACGGCGGTAAGATTGTTGTTGTCGGTCCTGACGCTACACGCGAACGCGTGGAGAAATGGTTGGACGACGCTATCAGAATGTATGAGGATTGATAGATGCTTCCTTGGTGGTTTTGGGTTCTCCTATGGACCGTGCTGATTCTCGCGACACTGCTCTTAGCGGTGCTTGCAGGGTTCCGTCTGTTCCGTCGGGCCATGTCCGTGCTCGACAGCGCATCTGACGCGGCGGACCATATCAGCGGGGAATTTGCCAAACCTGGAACGGTGGTGGCTTATGAACCGGTGGTTCGACGATACCCGCACGGAACCGATGCGACGCATGGCGATCGGGAAGAAATTTCCGAGTTACGCCACCTTGGCAAGGCTGAACGAATTGAGGCGCGTCGGGTCAAACGTGTGGCCCGTCGCAGTAATCGGGGACAGGCGCAAAACATGCGCGATCTGAATCTGTTCTGACGTAGACTTAAGTTTGAGAGAAGGGAAATCACATGGGTGGTTTACAGGGATGGCACTTGGTCATCATTATTGTTTTGGCACTGCTGCTTTTCGGTGCGCCGAAGCTTCCAGGGCTGGCACGCTCGATGGGCCAGTCGCTGCGTATTTTTAAGTCTGAGGTTCGCCAGATGAAAGACGACGACAAGCCTGAAACTGTTGACGGTACCGTCAACGAACCTAATCCCAATGAAAAGAACAATTCGTAGACCTCTTCAGTGGTAAATAGCAAAGATAAAGAACCGCGGACTAAAAAGAAACCGCGGTCCAAAGACGCCGAGGGGCGGATGTCCCTCAAATCTCACCTGATCGAGGCTCGCAACCGGCTCTTTAAGTCGTTGATCGCCCTAGTAATAGGCACCGTAGCCGGGTTCTTCCTCTACGACGAGCTCTTGGCGTTGCTCATCGAACCAGTACGTGCCGCAGGTGGGTCGATCACCTATACCTCCGTGATGTCGCCTTTTGACATCATGCTTAAGGTAGCGATTTTTGTTGGTCTGGTCGCTTCGTCCCCGGTCTGGATCTATCAAATCTGGGCGTTCATCATTCCGGGACTGAAAAAGAAGGAACGCCGGCTGAGCTACTCCTTCGCCGCGGTAGCCGTACCACTCTTCCTCTTTGGCATAGCTATGGCGTACTTCGTGTTGCCCTTTGCTTTGCAATTCTTCGTGAGCCTTGCTGCGGCAAACTCCGAAACACTCTTCACCATCGACACCTACCTGCCCTTTATTTTCCGCTTGCTGCTCGCCTTTGGCCTAGCCATGCTGGTGCCCGTACTGATGGTAGGGCTAAATATGGTTGGAGTACTCCCTTCCAAGGTGATTCTCAAAAACTGGCGCATCACGGTGTTCATCATCGCTTTGGTAGCAGCCATGGCAGCTCCAGGCGGCGACGCAATTACCATGTTCGCCCTCGCAGGCCCACTCTTCCTTACCTTCGCGGCAGCCACGCTGTTCTGCTTCATCAACGATAAAAAACGCGCCAAGAAACAGGCGGAACAAGACGCTGCCAACGAAAACATGGCAGCCGGGTCAGCCTCCTCGATCGATACCCCCAGCACCGAGGTCTAGCGCCCCTCTAAATATGTGTTTCGGAACGGCAACCCCGTTCCAGAAAGTGAACGGCCGATAGTGACTTCACCCGCGGAACGATACGCGAATTCCAAGGCGCGACAGGTCGAGAGCGGCACCTATTTGCCTGACTTCCGCGCCAGCATGTCGTTTACTCTCGACGAGTTCCAGTCCCAAGCCTGCCAATCGGTGGCAAAGGGCCATAGTGTCCTCGTGGCGGCGCCCACCGGAGCCGGTAAAACCGTAGTAGGCGAATTCGCCATTTACCAAGCAATCCAGGAAAACCGCAAGGCCTTCTATACAACGCCAATCAAAGCGTTGAGTAACCAGAAGTACTCCGAATTGGTTAAACGCTACGGACCGGAAACCGTGGGTCTGCTCACCGGTGATACCTCCATCAACAGCGAGGCTCAGGTGGTCGTGATGACCACCGAGGTACTTCGCAATATGCTCTACGCCGACTCAAGAACTCTGGACGGCCTGGGCTACGTGATCATGGATGAGGTGCACTATCTGGCCGATAAGTTCCGCGGTGCAGTATGGGAAGAAGTCATCATCCATCTGCCGTCGAACGTCCAGACCATATCGCTCTCAGCCACCGTGTCGAACGCTGAAGAGTTTGGTGGATGGCTGGATACTGTCCGCGGACAAACCGACATCGTCGTCTCTGAGCATCGTCCGGTGCCACTTTTCCAACATGTCATGGTTGGTCCGCAGCTCGTTGATTTGTTTGCCGAAGACGTCGCTTTCGATCAAGCCGCCGATGAAGACGCGAAAATCACTGTGAATCCAGAACTGCGCAAACTCGTGCGCGGGCACCGCCCGGCTGGGCGCCCGCACCGAGGCGGAAGAGGGCCGCAACGAGGTCGAGCCCAGGGTCCAGGGCAAAGCCTCAGAGTCAGCCGCCGCGACGTCATTTCGCGGTTGGAAAAAGCCGAGCTTCTCCCCGCAATTTTCTTTATCTTTTCGCGTAAAGGCTGCGATATGGCGGTCCAGCAGTGCGCCATGGCAGACTTGCGGCTGACGTCCAACGAAGAAGCTGGACAGATCGCCGAGGTACTCGATGAGCTGGCGCACCGAATCCCCAGCGAAGACCTTGATGTCTTAGAATTCTGGTCCTGGCGTGACGGTTTAATACGTGGTTTTGCTAGTCACCATGCTGGCCTGTTGCCAATCTTTAAAGAAATCGTGGAAGATCTCTTCGCACGAAATCTGATCAAGGTGGTTTTTGCTACCGAGACCCTCGCCTTGGGCGTCAACATGCCAGCGCGCTCTGTGGTGCTTGAAAAACTCGTGAAATTCAACGGCGAATCCCATGTGCAGATCACCTCGGGGGAGTACACCCAACTCACCGGGCGTGCCGGACGAAGGGGAATCGACGTAGAGGGCCACTCCATTGTGCTGTGGAACCCCGATATCGAACCAGAGGCATTGGCCGGACTGGCCTCGCGACGTACCTATCCGCTGAATTCGTCCTTCCGCCCGACCTACAACATGTCTACCAACCTGCTCGCTCAGTTTGGTCGTGAGCAGACACGGCAGATTCTTGAATCTTCCTTTGCGCAGTACCAGGCGGACCGCTCCGTAGTTGGCATGGCGCGTCAGGTTCGCTCGCGAGAAGAATCTCTGGCTGGATACGAAAAATCCATGGAATGCCATCTGGGGGACTTCCGCGAGTACCTTCAACTGCAACGCAATATCGCCGAAGCGGAAAAGCGCTCAGCGAAAGATCGCAAGACGCTTCGTCGCTCGGCGGCTGAAACTTCGTTGCAGTCGGTGATTCGCGGAGATGTTATCGACCTGCCCGGCGCACGGCGCTTTGGACGCGGCGTAATCGTGGCATTGGATGAGTCGCTCTACAGTCCCCGGCACACCGTGCTCACCGAAGAAGGCCAGTTGCGCCGAATTTCGGTGGAGGATCTGAATGGACCGCTGGAGATTTTTTCCCGCATTCGCATCCCCAAGGGATTCACCGGCAACAGCCCTAAGGAACGACGCGCACTGGCAGCCTCGTTGCGTGCTGCGATTGAGGAGCAGCGCCCACCAAGGCAGGATGCGCCGAGCTTTAATTTTGAGGGTGCGGACTCCTTCGAACGGGAGATCGCGGCGCTGCGTGAAGCGATGAAAGAGCACCCTTGCCACGCCTGCTCTGACCGTGACGCGCATATGCGCTGGGCTGATAGGTATTGGAAGCTGAAGAAGGATACGGACAAGTCCCGCCGTGCTATCCGTGGACGGACCAATACCATCGCCACAGAATTCGATAAAGTTTGTAGGGTGCTCGAGCTCTTTGAGTACCTAGTGCCGAGCAACGACGGGGAAGATTACGAAATTACCGACTCCGGCCGTCGCCTGCGCCGGATCTACGGTGAACGTGATCTGCTCACCAGCCAGGTGCTGGAAACCGGCAAACTTAACGGTCTTAATCCCGAAGAACTTTGTGCAGTGGTCGCTGCGCTGGTCTATCAGGGCCGGCGTGACTATGACCGTCCAGATCCCAAAATGCCGACGGCACGTGTGGGCGATATTTGGACTCAGACAATAAATATCTGGGGCAAACTCTCGGACGCCGAAGAAGCGATGTCGCTGAACCAAACAGCGCCACCTGAAGCTGGCCTGATCTGGCCCATGTACAAGTGGTCCCGCGGGTCCTCGCTGAACAGCTCGCTGCGCGGTTCCGACATGGCACCTGGCGACTTTGTGCGCTGGGCCAAGCAGGTCATTGACACCTTAGATCAATTTGGCAAGAACACGGACCTCCCGGTCCAGCTGGTGAAGTCCGCTCGTCAAGCAGTGGACCTCGTCAAGCGTGGCGTCGTCGCCTACTCCAACGTCCTCTGATCAACCGCAATGTTCAGAGAGTAAAGGAAATAACTCGTGGCAACTACCTTGTACCGCAATGGAACTATCTATTCGGCCGCTGATCCCTTCGCAACGGCGCTGCTTATTGATTCGGATACCGTCGCGTGGCTTGGCGGTGAAGAAGCGGCCGAGCGGTATGTGGAGAAGGCAGATGAAGTCATTGATCTTGCCGGTGCGTTAATTACCCCAGCATTCGTTGAATCGCACACGCACCTAGCCGCCCTGGGCCGAAACCTTGGGGGAGCGGACCTGGGTGCAGCTACTTCGGGCAGTCAATTGCTTGAACTGCTCTCGGCCCGGGCCAAGGGTGCCGAGTCGGTAATCATCGCTCAGGGCTGGGATGAAACCACCTGGGTGGATTCGAGCCTGCCAAGCGAGACTGATTTGAGTTCAGCTGCCGGCGGCCTGCCGTATTACCTTGCACGCCGTGATGTGCACAGTGCTCTTGTCAACCGTGAACTGTTAGACCGCTTAGGTTTGGGCTCAGTTGCTTCAGGAGTGGTGCGCGGTGCCGAGCATGATCAGGTGCGCCAAGCACTAATGGCCGAAGCTCCTGGGGTTGAAGAATTCCAGCGCGTGGCTCTAGAACACTACGCGGCCCGGGGTTTTGCGACTGTTGTGGAAATGGCAGCGCCACACCTTGAAGGCCGCGAAGCGTTGGACCAGCTTCTAGCCGCAGAACAAGCGAACCTTCCTCAGGTATATGCCTACTGGGGCGAGTTAGTCCAGGAAGAAGCCGCTGCGGAGGAGCTAATTCGTTCGTTCCCCCAAGGCCGGGTGCTTGGCTTGGGTGGCGATCTGTGCGTTGACGGTTCGATCGGGTCTCGGACGGCACTGCTACGCGAAGATTATGCCGATGATGCCGGAAACCGCGGACTGGCTTACTTGAGCGTCGAAGAAATCACCGCGCATTTGGTCGCCTGCTCGAGCAAGGGAATCCAAGCAGCCTTCCATGTCATAGGGGATGCAGCGTTGGACTTGTTACTAGAGGGATTTGATGCGGCAGCCGAACAGGTTGGCGTCGCTAAGCTGCAAGCTGCCCGGCACCGTCTGGAGCATGCCGAGATGGTTGACGAAGCTACGCGTGCGCGCTTGCTGAGCTATTCCATCACCGTTTCCATGCAACCTGGCTTTGATGCACTCTGGGGCGGGCCTGAAGGCATGTACGAGCAACGCTTGGGTGAACGCGCGGCCACGATGAACAATCTCTCTGCGATGCTCTCCAGCGGCGTTCCATTGGTGCTCGGATCTGACGCTCCAGTGACCGAAGTTGACGGTTGGGCCGTGGTGCGAGCTGCCATGAGCATGAGCAACGAGTCCGGTCGAATTTCGGCTCGGGCCGGGTTTATGGGACAGACCCGTTCGACTTACCGCGCAATGGGGGAGATGAATCCCTTCGCTGGGCAGCTGCTGATTGGTGCTCCGGCAACGTTTGCGATCTGGAGTGCCTCCGAACTTGCCATTCAAACTCCTGATGAGCGGATTAGTTCGTGGAGTACCGATGCGCGAGCCGGAACGCCGATGCTTCCGGTCGTTGATCAGGAAATTCCTACCTGTTTGCGCACCGTACGCGCCGGTGTTCTGCTGTTCGATCAGCTGGAACAACTTAATGAGCCGACAGCGTAATCATCCTTCTCGGAAGTTCTCCAGTATCACGAATCTAGCCTTTGACATGTAAATATTTGATGAAGATTGTAGTCATCTTATGATTGACAGTCGGGGTGGGTAAACGGTTAGGCTGGGGGATAGCGCCTCATCGTGATGCAGTAGCATTGCGTTCGAAACGACGCAGTACGATCGCGATCCCCGGTGACATTAGATAACATTTCACGTTCTTCAAAGATGTGAGATTGGGCCGAAGTCACCGGGGATTGCTGTGTCTGATAGTGTCGCCCGATTCATGGGTGTCTATAATTTAAGTTTGGCTTGACTCTCCACCCGGTTCGCCGGATGGAACTTCTGTTGTATATCTAGAAAGGTGCCGCCGCGTGCGCGTCATTACGATCATTCCGACCTATAACGAATTGGAGTCGCTCCCGCTGACAGTGGGGCGTCTTCGCCAGGCCGTTCCGGATTCGGATGTTCTGATCGTGGACGATAACTCCCCGGACGGCACCGGTGAGCTCGCCGATAAGTTCGCAGCCGAGGACTCATCGATCCACGTTCTACACCGCACCGGCAAGGACGGGCTTGGCGCCGCGTACATTGCTGGTTTCCGCTGGGCGCTCGAGCGCGACTATGACGTTCTCGTTGAAATGGACGCCGACGGTTCACACATGCCAGAACAGCTGCCACGCTTGCTGGAAGCCAGCGCAGCAGGCGCTGACCTAGTTATTGGTTCGCGCTGGGTCAAGGGCGGGGAAGTCGTGAACTGGCCGCTGCACCGGAAGCTGATTTCCCGAGGTGGCAGCTTCTACGCTCGCACCATGCTCGGTTTGGGATTGCGCGATATCACCGCAGGCTACCGCGCCTTCAAGCGCTCCACCCTCGAAGCCATCGATTTTGATGCCGTAGAGTCACGCGGTTACGGTTTCCAGGTCGATATGACCTTCCGTGTAGCGATGCTGCGTAAGAAGATCGTAGAAGTTCCGGTGACCTTCGTGGAGCGCGAACTCGGCGATTCTAAGATGAGTGGAAACATCGTCTTTGAAGCTATGTGGAATGTGACCCGCTGGGGCATGAGCGCACGCTGGAAGAAATTGACCTCAAAGAAGTAACCTCGCCGAGGCGAAACAAAAGAGTGGTGGTTTCCAACCCTAGGGCTGGAAACCACCACTCTTTTTTCTAAAGCTTAGAAACCTAGACGGCCTCGCCGCGCGCAGTGCGCAGCTGGGTCAGACGATCACCTAAGATTTTCTCAAGTTCTTCTACGCTACGACGTTCCAGCAGCATGTCCCAGTGAGTACGTACCGGCTTTTCGTTCGTTGCTTCAGGAGCTTTAGCTTCGCCGTGGACGAGCTTTGCCTCCGTGCCGTTCTTGGTGAGCCAAGTAGCAGGGATTTCGGCTTCGGCTGCAAAGACGATGAATATACGTTCACCCGCTTCGGTACGGTACTCCACACGCTGACGGGCAGCCGGCTCCACACCTGCCTCAGATTCCATGCTCTGTGCACCCAGGCGCATGCCTCGTAGGCTGCGATCGCTCATGTTTTCCCTCCGCGATGTTAAAAAGAATTCGCTACAAACGTATCAACGATTGATGGCACAAGATAATTCCCAAGGAATAATTTGGACACCAAAACATCCATTATACGCGTCAATGGCGGGGTACGTCATACGCACCCCGCCATCTAGCTGATGAGTTTCACCCTAAAGAGCGGAAATTAGATTCCCGAGCCGCTTTGTGGTGGCTGAACCGAACCAGCGGCTGGATTTTCGGTGTTGCTAAAAGCACCACCGATTCCCTTGAGCGCCTCGGTCAGTTCACTTGGAATAACCCACAAGGTGTTGCTCGTACCCTCGGCCAGCTTAGGCAGGGTCTGCAGGTACTGGTATGCAAGCAATTCAGAATCCGGCTTACCGGCGTGAATTGCATCAAAGACCTTCTGGATCGCTTGTGCTTCACCATCAGCGCGCAAGATCGATGCCTGGGCATCACCTTCGGCCTTCAAGATGGAGGACTGGCGTGCGCCTTCTGCGGTCAGGATCGAGGACTGCTTAACGCCTTCGGCGGTCAAGATCGCTGCACGGCGATCTCGATCGGCGCGCATCTGCTTCTCCATCGAATCCTGGATCGAAACCGGAGGATCAATGGCCTTCAGCTCGACGCGTGAAACACGAATGCCCCACTTGCCGGTAGCCTCGTCCAAAACTCCGCGAAGCTGACCGTTGATCTGGTCGCGGCTAGTTAAAGCCTGTTCCAAGTTCAAGCCGCCGACGACGTTACGAAGCGTAGTGGTGGTCAGCTGCTCGACAGCCTGAATGTAGTTAGCGATTTCGTAAGTTGCTGCGCGTGCTTCGGTAATCTGGAAGTAGATCACGGTATCGATCGAAACCACGAGGTTATCTTCGGTAATCACCGGCTGTGGTGGGAAGGAAACAACCTGCTCACGAAGATCGAGAAGCGGCAAAAGCCGATCCACAAATGGGATGAGGATCGTAAGCCCTGGGTTCAAGGTCTTGTTGTACTTGCCGAGGCGCTCCACAATGCCGGCTCGTGCTTGTGGCACGATCCGAACACTGCGCAACAGTACGACGATCACGAAGATCGCCAGGACGACAAGTACGATGGTCAGGCCAAAGCCGTTTTCCATGGTGTGTACTCTCTTTCCTTGTGCGTAGTAATGAGGTAAAAAAAGTCTTTGAATCTGCTAGGACTTAGTTGGCGGTGCGGGATTCAAATATGCGGTAGCACCTTGAATGCGACTTACCACCGCATAGGAACCTGGCGACATCGTCGCGGCGTTAGCTTCAGCACGGGCGGTCCAGATTTCACCGGCGATCTTGGCAGAACCAGACAGCCGTGAGGTGGGCTCAAGAATCAACGCGTCTTGGCCGATAAGCCGTTCAATATTCGTTCTAAAGCCTTCGGGCGATTTTTTTAGATGTTTGATGGCGATTGGCCGGACTAAGAAAATCATCAGAAGAGACAGCAGGCAAAATATAACTACCTGTAGCCAAACGGGTCCTTCAAGTAATGCGACGGCGACTCCGCCGAGGGAACCAACACCGAGCATGATGAAGTACAGATCTAACGAAATCATCTCAATGATGGCCAACAGCAGAAATAGCGCGAGCCAAATGACCCACGCGTTGCTGACAATCCATTCTGCCGTTGTCATGGCATCCACCTCTGTTCAATTGAGCAAGGGCCAATTGCGAGTGGCCTTTGCTCTATTCTGCCGTAAGACCTGAACAAAAGCGGTAGTCATTTTGGGGTATTTTCTAGCCCTTACGGACGAATGTATGTACGCCAAAGGATGCGTTGACACTTTGCGCCCCGAGGGATTCAGTTTTTGCGCGTAGCGTCTCGGGGGAGAGATGGTGTCCAGCAGGACCCATGAATACGAGATTGAACAAGTCGTCCGCGCTCAGTTCCATTGCGTATTTCAACGGACTGCTCTGTTGGTGCACAAGGTTATGAGCTGCAAATTTCTCGATCAGCGAGGATTCTTTATTCTCCGCGATGCCGAGCATGTCCAGTGGTTCGCGGACCTCTTGGAGGTGATCCGCTGCCGCGGTGACGACTATGCAGGCACCATTAGCCCGTAGAACGCGATGAAACTCCTCCGGGTTATGTGGTGCAAAGCAGTTGAGCACTACATCGCGTGAGTCATCGGCCGACGGCAGCCGGCGCCAAACGTCCCACACCATTGCAAGCGTATGAGGCACCTTCGCGGCTCGTCGCATAGCGTAGCGAGAAATGTCCAGGGCGAGTGCATCAACTTTGGATCCGGGTAGGGACTCAATGATCTTGTTCAGGTAGTAACCGGTGCCGGCGCCAGCGTCCAAGAGATCTACTGAATCATCTGGGTGATGCCCGCTGAGAGATTCACTGAGTATTTCAGCCAGAGGTTCGTAGTGCCCGGCGTGCTGGAATTCTTCGCGGGCAAGAACCATTGGCCCGGTATCTTCTAGAAAGTTCGTTCCACGCCCAGTGAGGAAATTGAAGTAGCCCTGTTTAGCAGCGTCAAAACGGTGTCCCTCAGGACAGCTCAGGCTGCGCCGCGGCTGCGTGGTGAGGCTAAGGCTCTGTTCGCAGACAGGACATTGGGCCGAGGTGCTAATGTCCATTAGAAGTTTAGGTCCTCTCGGGCTTGGGCAATTTCAAGACCCGGGTAACGATATAACTCGTCCTGCCCAATCAGCGACCTTGTGATGGCCTTGTCGATATAGACGGTGCCCGCAAGATGGTCGGTTTCGTGTTGGATGATCCGAGCTTGCCAGCCAGAAAACTCTTGGCTGAGTTTGTTTCCCTCACGGTCTTCGAAGTCGGCGGCGATATCTGCCGGACGAATCACTACAGCTTGGAAATTATCGAAGGACAAGCATCCTTCATAGAATGCCGCCTGCCGGTCGCTGACGCCGCGATAAGTGGGATTGAAGATTTCAAGGTACTCTAACGGTGCTCGTTCCCGTAACTGAGCTGTTTCTGGATCCGTGGGATACAGATCCTCTAACACGGCGATCTGTAGCGGAATTCCAATTTGTGGTGCCGCAAGTCCTACACCAGGAGCTGCGTACATGGTCGCTCGCATGACATCCAAGAGTTCTTCAAGCAGTTCTTTGGGCAGCTGATCTGTATAGCGTTGTGCTTGCTGGCGAAGCACCGGATGACCCAGCTGAACGATCGGGACTACCTGATCCTCTGCTTGGGACAGAATAGTCACGACGAGGTCGGTCAGATCCTCGGAAGTTAAAGGCTGAGCTGAATTCACTTCATAATCCGATCAGTTGTATTCAAGGTGTGTGTTAGTTGCGCCAACCTGGACTTCAGACGTGCGCTCTCTGTGTCGTGTAATTGATGCCCAAGAAATTCCAGCCGGTCTTGAGTGTATAAGTGAATTTCGATGTCCTTGTCATAGAAAACATCTATGAGGTTGGCGAACCGGCGTTCCTCGTCCAGTGGCATGTGCTCACTGGAGGGTACGGAAGTTATATGCCAGCAATTAAAGCGAGAAGCTAGTTCAAGGTAGTCAGCGGTATTGCGTCGGGTACGGCATAACTGACTAAATGATATTTCAATGCTCGTTCCGGTCAGCCGGACAGGGCCTATGTGGTCATAGCCGATGGGGAGCTGCTCCGTGAAGTCGGCTTCGTCAATGGGGGAGTATCCGGGGTTCAGCGTGCCCGAACGGTAGCCATTGAGCCGCATTTGATCCGGCGTCTGCAGCATGCGGTAATCAACCGCAGCATCTAGTTTAAATACTTCGAAGGACGACCGGATTTTCGCAATAGTCGGCTCGATCAGATGATGGAAATACTCGTCATCCAGTAATTTTTCTGGGGCATAATTTGACGTCGTGATGATGAAGATTCCATGCTCTTCGCAGTAATTCACCATCCTAGCCATAAACATTGCGTCCCCTGGTTCGACGCAGTGGAACTCATCAAAGAACAGAACCTGCAAACCCTGTAGTTCGCGGTGGAGGCCTTCGGTAAAGACCGATCCCAAGCTTTGCTCGTTGCTGCGTTTGCTTGGATTGTTGATCGCTTGAAAGAACTCATGAAAGTGAAAACGTGCGGTCGTCTGCCGATCTAAATCCGCGCAGAGAGCATCTATAAGCATGGATTTTCCGCGGCCTGGCGGACCATAAATATACGTTCCACGTTGCCCTTGTTCACTAAGGCGTGCAAGATTTCGCGACAGTAAGCCTATGAGCTCGTTCTGTCGGTCATCGAGTATGAGTCCTTGTCGCTGAAGGTGGGAAACTACTCGGCGCCTACGCTTTGCGGCGCTACGGGCGCGCAAAAGTCGAGATGGCAATAGTGAAGGCATATACAAATCTTCCCATTAGCCGGACTGACTGCCAATTTGCCCGCCTACGCGCAGGGTAGTTTGCTAAATACTTTCTCAGTCAATGGCCTGAGATAAAAGAGAAATCAGCTTAAGAACACGAGGGTAGGCCGAGAAACGTATAAGTTGAAAGATCAAGTATCAAAGGGGGAGTAGTGCTAATCTCGCCCAACCTTGTACACCGGATAGTGGCAACTTCGTATCTTTACTATCGCTTTGGAGCTAAGCGTGTCCATAATGGTTGCACCGAGGACTGCAAGTGCAGTGAAGCATTGGGAGCACTGAGTCCGAATTATCGCAGAGCCAGAGGAGTCGAGGAAGATGACCAGTGAATACGCTGGATCGCCAACACGCGAAGAGATCATTTCCAATGATTTGCTGGACATGTCGATGACGATTCTCAAGACCCTGTCGGATCCTGCTCGACTGCAAATGTTGTGGGCGCTCAGTAAAGCCGAACATTCATTGTCTGAGCTTGCGCAATATGTTGGTGTCAGTCCAACAGTCGCTGGACAGTTGCTCGCCAGGCTCAGAGCAACTGGTGTTCTGCAAACACGCAAATCTGGTCGTCACGTAATTTACTCGATGCAAGACGAACGTCTCAAGCAGTTCATTGGTCAAGCTCTAGATTTCGCCGAGTATCGACTTGCCGTCAGCAACCAGGATGAGTCTGTGGGTCAGGTTCGAAGCAGCTAACCATGTGTGGATGAAATCCTGATCATTGGCTAACTTCCGCCACTTTCAGCATGTTGGATATTGAGCCGATAATCTACATTATGTCAAGTAGTTGAAATCGAGTGCCCCAGGGTGCCTGCTAAGGGCCATCTCCCTTGCCGTTCTCTAATCCAGGGATGTGGATCTGGGACTCAGGCCACCAATTCACCTTCCAACGTTGTCCTGGTGGCGGGTTCAAAGAAAATTCTGAGTATACGGACTTAGAGTTGATTTCATGTGGGAAGCAATTGCAGGAATACTCGTGGGATTATTGGTCGTCTATCTCGTACTTTTAATCGCGCTCTGGTTATATGCCAGACGCCATCCGGAATCAGTTAGCGTACCTGAAGCGTTACGCCTGCTACCTGATCTCATCAGAGTCATTCGAAGGATGGCTGCGGATAAATCTGCACCACCTGCGGTGAAGATAAAACTTGCCTTGCTGCTGGTCTACCTGTTGTCCCCTGTTGATCTCGTCCCGGATTTCATTCCGATTATTGGACAAGCCGACGATGTCATAATTCTGGCCCTAGTCCTACGCTCGGTTATTCGTTCTGCGGGTGTCGAATTACTTCACCGCCATTGGCCGGGTACCGCCACGGGACTGTCGATTATCGAGAAACTTGCGGGAACTGAGCCTAGATCAACCCAGCGAAATGATGACAACTAATTACAGATGAGCGTCTCCTCCGAGTGCACACATGAATCTACTTAGACTCCCCCAGCGCAGGATAAAGAAATTTTTATCGCAATTGTCGATAGGTGAGCTTTGTGCATCTTGCAGCTTTGAACAGAGGCTGAGGAATGCTGTTCAATCTGTTAGGGGTTGAACCGATAAGCTTGATCCAGTAGTAACCCCTTTTGGGTATACCTCTCCCCCAATACAGCAAGGATTGAAAACAGCTCATGTCGCCAAGCGTTATGTATCGGACCGTAGCCCGGGCCGAAGCCGTCACCTGGACATTGCTCATCATTGCAATGATTCTAAAATATGGTGTGAAAGTTGGAGACTGGCCGGTATCTGTCGCTGGATTTATTCACGGCTTTGTATTTTTGTCGTATGTGGTCATGTCGATACTTGTCGGAATGAACCAACGTTGGAGTAAGAGACTGATTGTCGGTGCCGCTGCCACCTCGATCACTCCGTACTTGACCATCCCGTTTGACAAGTGGTTGGAAAAGAACGGAAAACTTGTCGGCGACTGGCGTACTTCAGCTTCTGATCACCCTGGCGACAGAAAATGGACTGATGCAACTATGCGTTGGCTAGTTGCCCGGCCGACTTTAACTGCTGTCCTGCTGTTCGTAGCAATTGTTGCAGTATTTTCTACCATGTTATTCCTGGGCCCTCCCGGTGGTCGTAGCTAGGAGCTAAAGGGACCTGCAATTTCTGCGCAAGCTTGGTCTGAGCGCAGAACGTAGTCGTTCATTTTTGCTGACTGCCGATCAAGCCAAGCCGTGTTGATCGTTTATGCCGTTTTTTGCTGAGACGAATCTAGGGACCAGCTGGATCAAAACCAGCATGGCAACTAACTCAACTAGTGTTTGTGAAACAACTACCGTGGAAGCCAGCGAAAGCTCCGGTGGCAGGGCCAGTGCAAGGGGTAAGACAACCAAAGAATTTCTGGTCACCCCGCTAAAAGTCACGGCTCGCATCGGAGCTGTTTCCAGGTGAAAAAGTTTTCCAACGACGGTTGCGATTACTGCCATAACGGCCACAAATACGACAAAAATAGCGATGGCCGTAGCCAGGTTTTGAAACTGACTTGCCACTGCATGGATCTGGGAACCCACGACGCTAAGTAATGTGCCCATCATTAAAGGCACCATCAGATAATCGGCCCATGAGCCGATCCTGACAGCTAATGAGAACCTCTTCATTAACACCTGCGTTAAGAAAGCGGCGATAAAAGGGACCACTATCAGCCCGAGAAGAGCGCGCGCAAAGGGTTTTGGATCAATCAGTGCCAGAGTTTCTGAGCCCGCTATAAGGAACATATATGCAGGGACTAGAAGCACCTGCAGCAACAAGAGAAGCGGCGTGGCCGCAAGCAACCTTGCAGCATCTCCCCCAGCCAGCCCTGCAAACACAATCACGTAGTCGATACACGGCGCTAGCAATACTAAGAGCACACCGTAGAGCAAGGCTTGGTCATGGGCGATGAATCTGGTCAGAATAAAAACGACGGCAGGCACCAGTACAAAGTTGACGAAACCCAGGGCCGCCATAAATCTCAGATCGCGGAACGACTCGAGTAGTTTTGTCAGCGGCAAACTTAAGAATGTCGCGTAAAGAAGAAGGCCAAGAAACGGATTGATTGAGGCCTCGAGGGACGACCGAACATCAGGGACTTGAAACCCAATACCCGCACCGAACACGATGGCGACCAGGTACAGAACAATTTGATGTCGTTGCGTCCATGACGCCCAAGGCCAAATTGTCATGTTTCTAATGCTAGTGGAGAACAGCTCGCTCCAAGGGTTACGAGCATTGGCACGTCAGCAAACTGAGCTCCGCAGCTGGACAAGTGATTCAACATACACTTGCCCAATGAATAGGATCATCGAGGATTGCGGTACATATGATGGAGTCATGAAAGAACGTATTCGCAATTGGCCGCTCTGGGCCGTTATTGACCTCGCGCTGATCATTCTCTTCGCCATCTTAGGTCGGCGTGAACACGAACATGCGTTAGACATCGGTGGCATTTTCGAAACAGCCGTTCCGTTCTTGGCCGCCTACGTAGTCATGACTTTGATATCGCGACCATGGCTGACTATCCACCGGATCTGGCCTACAGGTCTACTTGTTTGGCTCGGAACTGTAGCTGTGGGAATGGCGCTTCGAATTGCGATGGGTTCAACTGCAGCCATTGCATTTGTCATCGTTACGATCATCGTCCTAGGCGTATTCCTCTTAGGCCGCAGACTAATCTGCTCGCTGCTTTCCAAGCGATCAGCGAAGCAACAAAACGCCTAGTCCGTATCCGCCGGCGGCAACGAGGCAGCTAGCGAAAGTACCGAGGATAAACTGCTCGGCTGCCTGATGATTTTTCAGTTCCGAAAAACGACCTAGCCCCTTCACCGCGAGCACTACTGCGATACCCTCTGGCCAATCAGCCCAAAGCGTCGCAACGATAGCGGTTCGCTCCAGCAGACCGATCCATAAGCCACCACGCAGTGGTGATGGGTCGGTCTTTTGCCGCTCCTGCCTTTGGTCGTGGCGCCATGCCAGGTGGAAAATTAATTCGGTTAGTGGACCACCGAAACTCACCGCAAAAAGGACGCTTACACCGATGATCAATACGTCGGGAACTGCAGGCGATAGATCAGAGGACTTGGCTAGTAGGCCAATGATCAATGTCCCGAGGGAAACAACACCTGCACCAACGGTGAGAAGGTTTCGAACTTTCGCCCTAGTGCCGTTCTTTCCAGCGAGGAAAGTTGCGCAGCTGGCAATAAGCACCGCTAGTACTAGTAGCGACCAAGCAGTCCAAGCCAAGTTCACTCCCCCAATTTACGTAATTGTCTGGACAGAGACTTAGTGGCTTCTTCCATCATTCGGTTAGCCTCAAACCATAGGGCAGCCGAGAGCCTTGATGACACCGCTTGTTGGGTGATACCAAGACGCGTGGCAATTTGTTGTTGAGTCATCCCTTGGTCAGCGAGCGTTCCGGCCTCCCACGCCGTGGCGCGTCGTTTGGACACGATGCAAACGGTGAGTTGAAGTTCTGCTTCAAGACGGCTGGCTTCTTCGGTGGGTCCGGCTACTGACAGGTGGGCGTTAGTGTTTTTAGCCCGCTCTACCGCTTCACGTGCAAAAACGAAGGCGGGTCCGCGACCGGCACGGGTTTCTTTAGGCAGTGGAAGTTCCACTTCCCCGTATCCGAGACCCACGCTCCAGTCTCCGGAGGCGGCCATCATGACCGCAAGATGGATGGCTTCCATGGCCTCATCAAACACTGCCTGCACTTCATCGCCAGCTGTACGCTGGAATGGACGCACGTGGGTGACCGTGTTATTGGCTTGATTGATCAGCGCCTGGACTTTATCTTCTCCCTGGCGAGAGCGACGCTGGTCGATTGTCAGAACGATCATGGTACAAGTCTAAAGCATTGTAATCTATTGAACAAACTTTAAGTCCTGTTTAATGGATACGCGATCTTCGTCTTACGCATGGGAGTCAGACTCCGGGTGCACTACAGTTATTTAGTGAAGCAATCCCTGTACATGGGGAACTATTCAACGTTGAGAGGCTTTCATGGTCACCGCATTCGTCATGATTCAGACGGCAACCGACAGTATTCCTGAGTCGGCGCAGCAGATTTCAGAAATCGAAGGAATCAGCGAGGTCTACTCCGTTGCCGGAGACTGGGATTTGATCGCCGTGGCACGGGTCCACAAACATGAAGATCTGGCGGAAGTTATCGCCAATCGGCTATCGAAGATATCTGGTATTCGCCAGACTCAGACTCACATTGCATTTCGCGCCTACTCGGCTCATGACCTAGAAGCTGCCTTTTCATTGGGCTTGGACGACTAGATCTGAGAGTACAACGAAGGGAGCTTGTCTCAGGTATTCAATCACCTGAGACAAGCTCCCTTCGTTGTATAAGGTGGTTACTTTCCTACAATCGCTGAGGTCGTCGAGGACCATGCGTCCAAGACCTTGGCTGCGGCACCGGAATCCAAGGACTCTTCCGCGCGACGCATTGCTGCCCGCATCCGATCGGCAAAGCTGCCCTGGGCATCCTGATCAAAGGCGACCATTCCAGCCGCTGAATTAAGCACTACGGCGTCACGCACCGGACCCTTGGCCCCGGAGACAATGTCTCGAACGACACTGGCGTTGTACGCAGCATCAGCCCCACGCAAATCATCTAGCGTCGCTCGGGCGATGCCGACTTCTTGAGCGTCGAAGGTAAATTCCTCTACTTTTCCGTCCCGTACTTCCCAGACCATATTCGGTGCGGTGGTGGTCATTTCATCAAGACCATCATTTCCACGGAATACCAGGCCACGCACACCTCGGCTGGCTAGTACACCGGCCATAATCGGGGCCATCCGCAGGTCCGAGCAACCAATCGCGGAGGCGCTGGGAAGCGCTGGGTTAGTCAGTGGGCCCATGAAGTTGAAGGCCGTAGGTACTCGCAGTCCGCGGCGGGCCCCCGCGACGTGGCGCATCGATGGGTGGAAGATATTGGCAAAGCAGAAGGCTATGCCGACCTTTTCGTACACCTCTACAAGGCGATCGATGGGGACGTCCAGATGGACACCTAAGGCTTCCAGAACATCTGCCGACCCGGACGACGAAGACGAGGCCCGGTTTCCGTGTTTAACGATCTTCATACCTGCGCCGGCGCAGACCAGGGTCGACATCGTGGAGATGTTTACGGTGTTCTGTCGATCGCCGCCGGTCCCTACAATGTCTAAAGTTTGTGCATCGATGGTAAGTTCGCGTGCATTACCCACCATGGAGTCAACAAGGCCGGTGAGCTCTGCCACCGTCTCCCCCTTGGCGCGCAGCGCGACAAGGAAGCCGGCGATCTGCACATCGCTGGCTTCACCGGTCATGATTTGATTCATGGCCCAGGCGGCATCTTCACGGCTCAGGTTCTGGCCGCTAATTAGAGAGGCCAAAAGATCTGGCCACGTTGGGAACTTTTCGTTTGCAAGGCTCGTTGACACGTATATAAGCCTATCCACGGGGCACCGTCACTGCTAGTTCATGTCGTCACGTGATGCGCGGTCAAAAGACCGTTTTTAGGTCAAAAATGACCTCAATTAGGGTACATTTATGTTGCTTAAGCGATTGTTTCGTGCGGCGCGCCGTCCCAAGCTCTACAAATTGTAGAAAGAGTTTTCGGGCTACTTCCGCATGTTTCCGCGGTTGTTTTCATAGTGTGGCGTAGCAAACCCTAAAGAACCATGGTTTGCATTGGTATCTGAGGGCTGTTTAGAGACATAATGACAGTGTGACAACTGCGACTCATGCCCCAAATACGACGGCGCCACATGCGCCGAACCGCCCAAACATGGTGTCGGTGGGAACGATGGTGTGGCTCTCCAGCGAGCTCATGTTCTTCGCCGCCCTCTTCGCCATGTATTTCAGCCTCCGGGCTGCCGCGCCCGAGCTTTGGGCGACCGAAACTTCAAAGCTGAACGTATCGTTCGCGCTGGTTAACACCTTGATTCTGGTGTCCAGCTCGTTCTCCTGCCAGATTGGCGTGTTCAAAGCCGAAGAGTTCAAGCCTCGCCGTTCCGGTGGAATTTTTAAGTTCAAGGAATGGGGAATGATCGAATGGTTCATCCTGACCTTCATTCTCGGCTCGATCTTCGTCTCTGTTCAGGCCTATGAATACGCCGTGCTCGTGAGCCAAGGCGTTGCAATGAACTCGAACTCGTACGCTTCATCGTTCTACATCACTACTGGCTTCCACGGCATTCACGTGCTCGGTGGCCTGATCGCATTCTTGCTGATCATAGGTAGAGCAATGCTGGCTAAGAAGTTTGGTCACTTCGAAGCGACCGGCGCCATCGTTGTGTCTTATTACTGGCACTTCGTTGACGTAGTGTGGATCGCGCTGTTTGCGATCATCTACTTCCTAAAATAGGTAACTAATATCCACCAGTTGCCTCCACGGAAGTATGGCAACACCACACCAAGAAACTAAGTGAGGAACCAGCAAGTGAAGGCTCTTTCGAAAAAGCGCCGCCACCCGCTCGCCGCTGTGGCCCTGCTGTTGTTCGGATTGCTGGTCACCGGCAGTCTCTACACTGCAGCAGGCAGCGTAAGCGAAGCGAAGGCAGCGGATACTACTTCTGCATCGGTTACCGATGTAGAGGAAGGCCAGAAGCTTTTCGTAGCCAACTGCGCCACCTGCCACGGCATGAGCGCCGAAGGCACCGCAGACGGCCCATCGTTGATCGGCGTCGGCGCAGCAGCAGTTGACTTCCAGGTAGGCACCGGCCGTATGCCGATGCAGATGCAGGGGCCACAGGCCCAGGCTAAGCCAGTTCAGTTTGACGATGATCAGATCTCCCAGCTGTCGGCCTACGTTGCGAGCCTCGGTGCAGGTCCAGCAATTCCAGACGAAGATTCTCTGGATACCACCAAGGGCGACGCCGCCCACGGTGGCACCGTCTTCCGAGTGAACTGCGCAATGTGCCACAACGCCGCTGCCGGTGGTGGCGCGTTGACCCGCGGTAAGTTTGCTCCGACGCTAGCAGGCGTCTCAGAGAAGCACATTTACGAAGCGATGGCTACCGGTCCGCAGAACATGCCAGTGTTCAACGACTCGAACATCACCCCCGATGAGAAGCGTGACGTGATCACCTTCTTGAAGACCATTGAAGCTAATGGTTCTGCCGGTGGCGCTGCTCTTGGAAACCTTGGCCCAGTGGCTGAAGGTCTCTTCGTTTGGACCGCCGGTTTGGGCATCATTATCGCCTTCACCATTTGGTTGACCTCGCGTCCTTCCTAAGGCTTTCGCGGTGAAAACCGCACACATCACTACGTACATAAATTCCTAACAGAAGGATGAGAGAGAAACATGGGCGACCATAGTCACGGCAGTCCCGAAGAATCGGGCACCGTTGCTAAGGCTGACGATGTAGCTCAGGACCGGTTCCCGGATCCAGGACTCCCCCCACATCGTCCGCGTCTCGCAGATCGCGATCCGCGCGCAGCCAAGCGACACGAGCGCCAAGTTGCGCTGCTATTTACCATCTCCATCATTGGCACGCTGTTCTTCTTCGTGGCTTACTTCGTCCTGGGTCACCTGGGCGAAATGACCTTCGCAGAACTGCGTGTGCAGAACGCTGCACTGGGCTTGGGCACCGCATTCGCGATGCTCGGCATTGGTGTGGGTATCGTTCACTGGGCTAAGACTCTGATGCCGGACCATGAACTCGTTGAACAACGTCACGAGATCAGCTCCGAAAAAGATCGCCAGGATGCAGTCGATATCATCGACACCGTGATCGAAGAAACCGGTATCAAGCGCCGTCCGCTGATCCGCAACACTTTGATTGGTGCCATCGCTTTGGCACCGATTCCAGCAATCTTCATGTTCCGCGACCTTGACCGTACCGGTAAGACCGCGCATCAGATGATCGAACAGATGCGCCACACTTTGTGGGACACCGGCGTTCGTCTGACTCGCGACCCATCGGGTACTCCCATTAAGGCTTCGGACGTACAGCTTGGCTCCGCCTTCCACGTGATCCCAGAGGGTCTGGAAAATGCAGAGAACATGCTGAACGAAAAGGCTAAGGCAGTTGTACTGCTCATGCGCATGGACCCACAGGAAATGAACATTTCCGCGGGCCGCGAAGACTGGCACGTAGATGGCATTGTTGCTTACTCGAAGATCTGCACCCACGTGGGTTGCCCGATCGCCTTGTACGAGCAGCACACCCACCACCTGCTGTGCCCATGCCACCAGTCGACCTTCGACCTTGCCAATGAGTGCAAGGTTATCTTCGGCCCGGCAGGTCACGCACTTCCACAGTTGCCTATTACCGTGGACGCTGACGGCTACCTCGTAGCCCAGAGCGACTTCCACGAACCTGTAGGCCCAAGCTACTGGGAGCGTGGATAATTATGGCAACAACGAATGAATACACCCCGTCAACTACGACCGGCCGTCTTGCGAACTTCGTAGACTCCCGCGTCGGTGCTTCGGGCATGGTCAAGGAATTTGGTCGTAAGATCTTCCCTGACCACTGGTCATTCATGTTCGGTGAAGTAGCGCTGTACACCTTCGTACTGCTGCTGCTCTCCGGTACTTTCTTGACTTTCTTCTTCGATCCTTCGATGACCCACGTCACCTACAACGGTTCTTACGTCCCGTTGAAGGGCATTGGCATGTCGGCGGCTATGGCTTCGACCATGGACATCTCCTTTGATGTTCGCGGTGGCTTGTTCATGCGTCAGGTACACCACTGGTCGGCGCTGCTCTTCGTAGCTTCGCTGTCGGTGCACATGCTGCGCGTGTTCTTCACCGGCGCCTTCCGCCGCCCACGTGAACTGAACTGGGTTGTCGGCGGCGTACTGCTGATCATGGGTCTGGCTGCTGGTTTCACCGGCTACTCACTGCCAGATGATTTGCTTTCCGGTAACGGTCTGCGCATTATCGACGGCGTGATGAAGGCTCTGCCAATCGTCGGTACTTACCTGTCGATGTTCTTCTTCGGTGGAGAGTTCCCGGGCGTACACGTTATTCCTCGCCTGTACTCGTTGCACATCATGATCGTTCCTGCAGTGATCATCTTGCTGCTGGTAATTCACCTGTTCATGGTTGTGACTCACAAGCACACCCAGTACCCTGGCCCGGGTCGCACCAACGACAATGTTGTTGGCTTCCCAGTTGGTCCGGTCTACGCAGCGAAGGCCGGCGGCTTCTTCTTCATCGTCTTCGGTATCGTGGCGTTCATTTCGGGTCTCTTCCAGATCAACCCGATCTGGAACTACGGTCCATACGATCCATCACCTGTTTCTGCTGGTACTCAGCCGGACTGGTACATCGGATTCGTTGATGGCGCGTTGCGTTTGATGCCTGGTTACCTTGGTAACTTCAGCTTCGAATGGATCATCCCATTCCCATGGGGCGATAACACCTTGGTCTTGAGCGTTCTGCTTCCTGCGCTGGTTCCCGCCGGTGTACTGTTCATGGTGATGTTCGCATGGCCATGGATTGAACGTTGGGTCACCAAGGATAACCGCGAGCACCACTTGTTGGACCGCCCGCGTAACGCTCCATTCCGTACCGCAATGGGTGCAGCTGGTGTTGTCTTCTACTGCGTGATGTGGGCTGCGGCCTCCTCGGACTTGATTGCAACCCACTTCCATGTGGCATTGAATGACGTAACCTACTGGCTACGCATCCTCTTCTTCCTGGGCCCAATCTTCGCATTCTGGATTACCCGCCGTATTTGCTTGTCGCTGCAGCGCAAGGATCGCGAGATCGTGCTGCACGGCCGTGAAGCTGGCATTATCCAGATGTCCCCTGAAGGTGGCTTCTCGGAGAAGCATGAGGAAGTTGACGTGTACAAGCGCTTCTTGCTCACCAGCTACAACGACAACAAGTACATCCCGGCCCAGCCGGATGCCGCAGGACACGTCTCCGGTTCGGAGAAGCGTCGCGCAGCATTGTCGAAGTTCTTCTTCGAGGATCGCGTTGCACCAGTGACCCCATCGGAGCTCGAAGCTGCGCATGCAGCCCACGGCCACCATGAGGTCGAAGGTGAAAAGCAAGACTCAATCGAGAAGTAACAGCGACTCGCATTAGTCACAGAAAGAGGGACACACCTACTGGTGTGTCCCTCTTCTGGGTTAAGCAGGCTTTACGCCTGCTTCTCCTCCGTCTTGGGTTTCATTTCCGGGGTCTTGGTAGTAATGAAACGGAATTACACGATAGGCCGGGTGAGGCAGTTCTTTTGGGTAGGTTTGGTGCGTGCCGGTTGAGTTTCTGCGACCTCGATCAACTTTGCTCCAGACTAATCGCAGCCGTCCTCAACCCGGAGGGCGAGTAGTCCTCGAAAAGCGCGCCGGACTGAACCAGGCTCTGGCTACGGCAGGAAGAAGCCACCACTTGTTCGTTTGATAAGCGGCGAAGGCTTGGCGTTGAAGCGGAACTCCACCACATCCCGATCACCAGTGTCAGCGGATCACGGCAGATTCAGACGGGAATAGAACTCCAGCACTCGTGCCGCTTCAGTGCCGACGCGCAGACGGCTTAACGAGTGCAAATTTTTCGCGCTTCTCATTGCTCGCCCGAAGTCACCGCCCTCGGCATCACTGGCACACGACAGGATCGCTTCTAAGCCTAGAAATTATCTGTGTAGCGTGGAGTGCGTGTCCCAAGTCGTTGAAGCGGCACAAAGAGCTTGTAACGGTCCGAACGGTACAGCGAGACCGAGTAGTCGGCCAGGCGTTCGCCGATATACGCATAGCGAGTGATCTGCAAGAGCGGGAAACCCTGCTCAACACCCAGCAACAACGCTTGCGCGCTGGTGGCGGCCGTACTTTCCACCTGGTCCTCTCCCCATTCAAGGAGGATGCCGTAACGCTCGTGGAGCGCCTGGTAGAGCTTCGAGGGTGGAGGGCCGTCAACGAAGCCGGGCACTAGGTCAGCAGGCATGTAGTTTTCATCCAAGCTCATGGGTGTGCCGTCGGCCAGGAGCAGGCGCTTGAAGCGCACTACGCCGGCTCCCTCATCGACCATCAGTTGGGTGCTGAGGTAGGGCGAAGCTTTCACTTCGTCAAATTCGAGGACGCGAGCGTCTGGAACCATGCCGCGACGCATCATGTCTTCGGAATAGGAGTGCAGCCGCACACGCAGATCCATTTTCTCTGGAACGACGAACGTGCCAATACCCACCACTCGCTTGAGGACCTGCTGGTCAACCAAGGCGTCGATTGCCTGCCGGATAGTTTTCCGAGCAACTCCGAAGTGCGTGGCCAGTTCGCGTTCTGGTGGGAGCTTGTATCCCGGTTTGCAGGCTTCACGGGCATGGGTTTTGAGGATGTCGCGGATCTGTCGGTACTTGCTGGTAGTGCTTTGGGCATCGATGGTGCCGGTGACCGGTGGCGTCGGCGAGTAGCGCATGTTGATCTCCTTGGACACGGTAATGCTAGTTAAAATGCTAGCGGGGTGACAAGTGAAAACTTGTCACCCCGCTAGGAGAACTACTTAGTGAGCGTGATCGCCGCGGCTGTATTCATAAACCCAGCCGACAAGACCGATAACACACAGTCCAACACCGATGAACATAACCCACCATCCAAGGGCTAAGCCAAGGAAGCCGATTGCTGCGGCACTGGCAAGAACCAGTGGCCACCAGCTCCACGGTGCGAACAATCCGACATCGCCGGCGCTCTCGTGGATTTCGCCATCAAGGCGATCCTCTGGACGAGGACCAACACGTTTTGCGGTGAAGTACAGGTAACCGCCAACCATTGCGGACAGGCCAACCAGCATTAGCAGTGCTAACAGGCCAACCCATTCGTTCCAGTTAGTCATGTAACCGTATACAACCGCGATAGGGGTGAAGAAGAAGATTCCACCCAGGAAGATCCAGGATTCAACTTTCATCTTTACAGGTCCTTCTGGTCAGCCGGTCCGAAGATCTTTGCGGCACCAGCAGTAGGAGTAGCGCGGCCACTCAGTTCTGGGTGGTGCAGATCAAGCGCTGGGCGCTCGGAACGGATACGTGGAATCGAGTGGAAGTTGTGACGTGGTGGTGGGCAAGAAGTTGCCCACTCCAGCGATGCGCCGAAGCCCCAAGGATCATCAACTTCAACCATTTTGCCGTTACGGTGTGTAACCCAAACGTTCCAGAAGAACGGAATCATCGACATACCCAAGATGAAGGCGAACACGGTCGAAACCTGGTTCATGGCGGTAAAGCCATCTTCTGGCATGTAGTCAGCGTAACGACGTGGCATACCCATAACACCCAACCAGTGCTGGATGAGGAAGGTTCCGTGGAAGCCGATGAACAGGAGCCAGAAGTGGATCTTGCCCAAACGCTCGTTGAGCATCTTGCCTGTCCACTTTGGCCACCAGAAGTAGAATCCGGCGAACATTGCGAACACCACGGTACCGAAGACCACGTAGTGGAAGTGGGCAACCACGAAGTAGGTATCCGAAACGTGGAAGTCAAGCGACGGAGCCGACAGGATAATACCGGTCAGGCCACCGAACAAGAAGGTGATCATGAAGCCGATGCTCCACAGCATTGGGGTTTCGAAAGTAATCGAACCTCGCCACAGAGTACCGATCCAGTTGAAGAACTTCACGCCCGTTGGCACCGCGATCAGCATCGTCATGAAGCCGAAGAATGGCAACATCACCGAGCCGGTCACGTACATGTGGTGAGCCCAGACGGAAACCGAAAGCGCAGCAATGGAAATGGTCGCGAAGACCAGACCCTTGTAACCGAAGATTGGCTTGCGGCTGAAGACTGGGAAGATCTCAGAAACGATACCGAAGAACGGTAGCGCAATGATGTAAACCTCAGGGTGTCCGAAGAACCAGAACAGGTGCTGCCATAGAACCGCACCACCGTTGTCCGGGTCGAAAATATGCGCCCCGAAGCGTCGGTCGGCACCCAGTGCGAACAGCGCTGCTGCTAGCGGTGGGAAAGCCATGAGAACCAAGATCGAGGTGATCAAGATGTTCCAGGTGAAGATCGGCATACGCCACATGGTCATACCAGGTGCGCGCAAGCAGATGATCGTGGTGATGAAGTTGACGGCGCCAAGAATGGTACCGAAACCCGACAGTGCAAGACCGAAGACCCAGAGGTCTCCGCCGATGCCCGGCGAGAAGGTGGTGTTCGACAATGGCGCGTAAGCGAACCAACCGAAGCTAGCTGCACCCTGAGGGGTGAGGTAGCCAGCCAGTGCAATGGTCGAACCCAGGGAGAAGAACCAGAAGGCCAACGCGTTCAGACGTGGGAAGGACACATCTGGGGAACCAATTTGCAGAGGCATCATGACGTTGGCGAAACCCGCGAAAAGCGGAGTTGCGAACATCAGAAGCATGACGGTGCCGTGCATCGTGAATAGCTGGTTGTACTGTTCCTTGGTCTGCAGGATCTGCATACCCGGTTCGAACAGCTCAGCACGAATCAGCAGCGCCATGACGCCACCGATACAGAACATGATGAACGAGGTGATCAGGTACATGTACCCGATCTTCTTGTGGTCAGTCGTGGTGATGTAGTCGACGAAGATTCGACCCTTTGACCGCGGCACGACAGATGGGGCAATCGACTTGACGTCGTCGGTAGCGTATTCAAACGTTGTCATAGTGACTACTTTCCTCCCTCTTCATGGCCGTGCTCCACAACAACGGAGTTAACCTTGTTGGGCTGACGGTCGTATTCTTCGCCAATGTGGCCATCTTCCATCTTGGCAAGCTGGGCCTTGAACTCGGCGTCGTTGACGACCTTGACGTTGAAGAGCATTTCCGAGTGGTACTCGCCGCAAAGCTCGGCGCACTTACCAGCGTAGGTACCTTCAACCTGTGGAGTCAGGTAGATGTGGTTGGTCTTGCCTGGAATCATGTCCAGCTTCTGAAGGAATGCTGGAACCCAGAACGAGTGGATAACATCGCGGCTGTTAAGCTCGAGAGTTACCGACTTGCCTGCAGGTAGGTACAGGGTAGGCAGAGTTTCCTCAACGCCTGCCGAGCCATCCTTGTTCAGGTGAGCCTGTTCGCCAGCGAAGTACTTCTTCTGGCCCTCGTAGTTGTAGTTGAAGTCCCACGACCACTGCTTCGCGCGGACGTCAACGACGACCTCGGAATCTACAGGTGCGTTGATTGACTTCTCAACGGTGTTATTGAAGCTAAAGAAGACCAAAACAAGGACCAAAGGAATGGCCGTGTAGAAGATCTCCAATGGCAGGTTGTAGCTTAGCTGACGCGGGTAGCCAGTATCGGTCTTACGACGACGGTAAGCCACGACGCACCAAAGCATCAGGCCCCAAGTCATCACACCGATAATGATTACGGCGATCCAGGAGTGAACCCATAGATCCTGGATTGCTCCAGTGTGGTTCGTGGTGTCGCGCTCCACGTTTGGGAGCCACCCGCGTTTAGCCTCCGCTGTACATCCCGTCAGCAGCAATGCGCCGGCGCCGACCAAAGCAATAACTTTAGCTTTAGCAGATCCGCGACTGCCGGTTCGGTATTGCGAACTCACAGACGGCCCTTCCTCTTTGTTGGTGCAGAATGTGGTCTTCATAAGTCACCTCGCGGTTAAACGAGTTCACGGTGAGGTGGCTCACGAAGGGGAAACATAGTTTTACTACTTACTGTAGAGCTTACCCTCTTCGACCCCAGAATACCGAAAAACGCCGCTGTTTGAACGAGAAATTTCTTCAACGTTTAAACAGCGGCGTTAGTTCCTTGTGGCCTAGTGGAAGGAATCTCCGCAGGCACAAGATCCGGATGCGGCAGGGTTATCAATGGTGAACCCCTGCTTGGAAATTGTGTCTTCAAAATCGATCGAAGCGCCAGTGAGGTACGGCACGCTCATCTTGTCGACGACTACTTCGACGCCGTCAAAATCGCGTACGTGATCGCCTTCAAGCATGCGCTCATCGAAGTAGAGCTGGTAAATCAAGCCAGAGCAGCCGCCAGGCTGAACGGCAATTCGCAAACGAAGGTCGTCGCGACCTTCCTGCTCAAGAAGTGAACGTACCTTCTGCGCAGCCACGTCGGAAATTTCCACCTCGTGGGTTGGCACCTCGGTTGAGTCACCCGTGGTCTGGTCAACGGCTACAGTCATGATTTTCCTCCCATACTGTTTGATGTGACGCCCTCATCCCGAAGTGCATCGGGCTAAACGGCATCATTTCTTGATTCAATACTACGTCGCGAGGATCAAAAATGCTCTTCGATCTTCTCGTCATATGACGTGGTTCATAGTCCCGTCGAGTTAATCCGTGCCAAAAGCAAGGCTTCGGCAACAATTGCCTTCTGGAAGTCCCCAATATGAAGCGACTCGTTAGCCGAGTGTGCCCGTGAATCAGGATCTTCCACCCCGGTCACCAAGATCTGCGCCTGGGGGAATACGTCGAGCAGGTCGGCGATAAACGGAATAGATCCGCCTAGCCCCATGCTGACCGGCTCCACTCCCCACGACTGCTCGAGCGCCCAGCGTGCGGTGTCGTTCGCCGACGCTTCAAGATCCGCTTGGTAGGCATTTCCACCCTCGGTGGCGACAAACTGAACCTCGGCACCGCGAAGATCCACCGACTTCACATGTGCTTCCAACGCAGCCAGCGCCTGTTGTGGCTCTTGTCCCGGGGCTAGCCGCATCGACACCTTAAAGCGCATCTGCGGGATTAAGGTATTTGACGAGCGATCAACACTGGGCATATCCATTCCAATGACGCTCAGCGCTGGTTTATTCCATAAACGGTCGGTGATCTTTCCAGTGCCTGCCAGTTGAACCGAGTCGAGGACGGAACTATCGCGACGGAATTCGGCCTCATCGAAGTCGACCTCCGCACTGTCATTGGCGACCAGGCCCGGAACAGCAACGGAACCATCCTCGTCATGGAACGAAGCAATGAGCTTTGCTGCAAGGATCGGAGCGTCGAGTACCGGGCCACCGAACATGCCCGAGTGCACTGCGTGCCCCAGGGAGCGGACGGTGATTTCTGCGGCTGCCATACCGCGAAGCGAACTTGTCAATGCGGGGGTGCCCACCGCCCAGTTGGAGGAATCTGCCACGATGATCACATCGGCAGCGAGCTTTTCCTGATGCGCTTCGAGGAAGTTGCGGAAGGATGGTGAGCCAGCTTCCTCCTCACCCTCGAAGAAGTAGCTGACGCCCACGCCGAAGTCCTCCACGGACTCCAAGACTGCACGCAACGAGGCAATATGAACCATGATTCCGGCCTTGTCATCTGCGGCGCCGCGGCCATAGAGCCGATCCCCTACTCGGGTGGCTTCAAAGGCTGGAGTGTTCCAGTCTTCGTCGTTTCCCGGAGGCTGCACGTCATGATGTGCGTAGAGCAGAATAGTCGGTTTGCCCGGGGCCGCCTTGCGGCGAGCAACCACCGCGGGAGCACCCATGACACCGTTATCGTCTGCTTCACGCAGAATTTCGACGGAGTCCATGCCAGCCTCGCGGGCGAGAGCAGCTACGGCTTCTGCGCTCTGTTCCAAGTTAGCCGGATCAAATGATTCCCAAGCAACGCCGGGAATGGCGACCAGTGAGCTGAGCTCTTCGAGGATCTTCTCAAAGTTCTTCTCAACATGACTTTTTAGGGCAGTAACATCGACGCCATGGTTTGAGCTGTCGACTGGAGAATTAATTGTCATGTATTCAGCCTAGCAACGACCGCGGTTGCCAATGTCACTAGGTGGCCAACAACCCGGTAGGATAGGGGCGTGTTTGGACGTAAAAAAGATGACTCTCAATCCCCCGCAAATGTAGAGCCGACAGCCTCGGCTCCTGAAACAACGGACGGCCGCAAGACCGGACCGACCCCGAAGCGCAGCGCACAGCAGGCTAGCCGCCAGCGTCCGTTGGTGCCCACCGATCGCAAGGCGGCGAAAGAAGCCGACCGTCAGCGGCGTATCGAGGCGCAGAACCGTTTGCGTATCGCTAACGAAACCGGTGACGAGCGCTATCTCATGCCACGTGATCAGGGAGCCCAGAAGCGTTACGCCCGTAACTTCATCGATTCCCGCTGGATGTTCAGCGAGTTCATGATGTTTGTGATCTTCGCTTTCTTGATCTTGTCACTGACTTTCAACAAGAATCTCAGCGTGCAAATGTACGTCCAGGGTGCGCTCTGGGTCGTAATCGCTTTGGTCATCATCGAACTCATTGTGACCACGATACTTCTCAAGCGTCGCCTGGTGGCCAAGTTCGGCTCGATGGACCGCGGCCTTCGCATGTATGCTGCAATGCGCGGAATGCAGTTCCGCAAGCTGCGGCTTCCTAAGCCGCAGGTCAAGCGCGGCGCAAATATCGACTAGTCTCTCAGTCCAAATCTTCTAGGGCGGGCCCCAAAAGGCCCGCCCTTCTTAATGCCCAAAAACGCAACGGGCAATAATTCATCGTCAACTCCACAAAGATAAAAGTTTGTAAATGCTTTCACAAGCTTTAAAATATTTGCGTTGTGGAGTCTTCCATCAACGTGCCGCTTTCATTTGTAACGCGACATACAAGGTTCTATGGGGCGTACACAATGATTTACTTTGGTGCGTTGCCTATCCCCACCAAAGCCGCTCACGACGTCCATTAAGAATTCGACTTCTCCCCCGGCAACGACCAGCTGGCTAAACGGCGAACGGTCCCCTGAAACCAAGTTTCAGAGGACCGTTTGTTTGCATAGGTGCTGCACTACAGGGTACGAGCAAGTTCCTTATTAATCGCACGAGCCCAGAAAGGACCTTCGTAGAGGAACGCGGTGTAACCCTGAACTAGGTCTGCACCGGCATCCAAACGTGCCTTCACGTCGTCAGCATTCTCCACGCCACCCACGGCAATCAAAGCCATCTGGGCAGGAACCAATTCACGTAGCTGGCGCAACACTTCCAATGAACGAAGTTTTAACGGTGCTCCGGAGAGTCCACCGGCGCCGATTTCTGCCACGCGCGCAGAGTCACTGCTTAGACCGTCGCGAGTAATTGTCGTATTGGTGGCAATAATGCCATCAAGGTTAAGCTCGGTGGCCAATTTTGCAACATCGGCAACATCTTCGTCGCTCAGGTCGGGAGCTATTTTGACCAACAACGGAAGGTGACGCCCGGCGACTTGATCGGCCAGTGCTCCCACCTCACTGAGCAGAGGACGCAATGACTCAACACTCTGCAACAGCCGCAAACCCGGCGTGTTGGGGCTGGAAACATTAACAACTAGGTAATCTGCATGGTTTGCCAGCTGGCGGGTTGATTCAAGGTAGTCGCCGATGGCATCTTCGAGTTCAACCAATTTGGTTTTACCGATATTCACACCGATTACCGGACGGGTACCGGAGTAGTGGCTCTTCAGTTGCTGGCGTGCAGTCGCAACACGTGCCGCTACGGTTTCGGCACCCTCATTGTTAAAGCCCATGCGGTTAATGACTGCGCGGTCTTCGACCAAACGAAATAGCCGAGGCAACTCATTACCCGGTTGAGCTTGACCGGTGACGGTACCAATCTCCACATGTCCAAACCCGATGTCGCTGAGCGCCAAAATTCCGGTGGCACCTTTATCAAACCCCGCCGCGAGACCAAACGGTGAAGGAAAATCAATTCCCATCACGGTACGACGAAGCTTAGGGTTGGGGGCAAAAAACTTACGGACTGCCTTGGTCAAACCCACACGCTGCGCGAGTTTGATGGCGTCAAAAGCGAAATAGTGGGCCTTTTCAGGATCCATCTTGGTGAAAACATGCTTGAAGACCAGAGGATAAATGCGCATGGTTAATAGTTTCCCGCGAAGATCCCCTAACAGACAACTTGAGATCGGTATGCTTCAAGATATGAAGGGCTCAACGTATTCATCCAGCGGGCAATGGCCAGACTTCACGGTCAGCACCGAACCCGGTCAATGGGTTCCAGATCCACTGGGCGAAGGATTCGAATACACGACCCTGGACTTCGGTGTTGATGCTGAAGGCCCCGCCGTCGGCACCTTAGTTCGTTATAAGCCGCTTGGCTGGCGCACCTTGCTCCCGCGACGTTACAGCGGCGTGGTCCTGAGCTTGCATGGGTGGAGCGACTATTTCTACAACCGGGAACTGGCCGAATTCTGGGAAGCGCGCGGTTACCACTTCTACGCACTTGATCTGCGCCGCTACGGTCGCAGTCTTCGGGCCGAGCATGAAATACCTGGTTACGTCGATGACCTTGCTGTGTATGACGAAGAGCTCAACGCCTCCATGGAGGTACTCGGTGCAGCGCATCCAGATCTTCCGATCATTGCTCAAGGTCACTCCCAAGGCGGGCTAATCCTCACCCTCTGGTTAGCGCGTACGGCAGCTCGTGTACAGGCCTTAGTACTCAACGCCCCCTGGCTGGAATTTCAAGGAACTGCATTTTTGCGCGTTCCCATGCACGGGATCCTAGAAGCTATTGGACGTAATAACGGGCGACGCAAACTCGTGCTGCCCGAACGCGATCACTACTGGCATTCGCTCAGTGATCAAGGAGTCGGTGAATGGGACATTCACCGACTGTGGCGACCGCGCTACGCATTCCAGCCAACTACCGCCTGGATGAAAACCATCCTCGATGGGCATGCGCTCGTCGCCAAAGGTTTGGACCTAACCCAACCGATTCTGGTGCTCAGTTCAAATGCGTCTCACCTGAGCACCAACTACTCCCCCATCATGCAGAACTCTGATTCCGTGATCGATGTGCAGCAGACCCGATTGCGTGCCATTAAACTGGGCAGTTTTGTGACACTGTCACAAATACATGGGGCCATGCACGACGTGTTCACCTCGGCGGAACCAACCAGGGCTGCGGCATATCGAGACTTAGCCTTGTGGCTGAGAATGTTTCAACGTAAACGCTAGCTCTTCGGTTTGTCTACGGCTCCACCGTAACGACGATCGCGTTGCGCATACTGCTCTACCGCGGTGAATAGCGTAGTACGGTCCACATCGGGCCACAGCTGATCAAGGAACACCATTTCCGCGTACGCCGACTGCCACAGCAGGAAGTTACTCGTGCGCTGCTCCCCGCTGGTACGCAAGAAAAGATCCACATCTGGAAGCTCCGGAGCGTAGAGGTACTTGCCCAAAGTCTTCTCGCCCACGGAGGAGGCCTTCAGCCTACCGGCGGCAACATCTGCAGCGATCGCGGACATCGCATCACCAATTTCGGCTCGGCCACCGTAGTTGACACACATGGTCAGCTGACAGCCCAGATTATCTTTGGTTAGCTCCTCGGCGGCTCGCAGCTCGTTGATCACCGACTTCCATAATCGCGGTTCGCGACCAGACCAACGAATTCGTACGCCCCACGAGTTCAGGGTATCGCGCTGGCGTCGCAGCACGTCGCGTGAGAATCCCATCAGGAAACGTACTTCCTCGGGGCTTCGCTTCCAATTCTCGGTGGAAAAAGCGTATACGGAGATATGTTTGACGCCCATCTCTACTGCTCCGGCCATGACATCCAGGAGCGCTGCTTCGCCGGCCCGGTGTCCCTCGGTGCGAGGTAATCCACGTTGGTTGGCCCACCGGCCATTGCCATCCATCACGATCGCTACGTGCTCAGGCACTAAGGCTGCAGGGATGCTGGGCATCACCGGGTTATCCGGGTGCGGGTATGGCTTGACCGGACCAGGACGGCCGGTAATCGGACGAAGCTTGCTCATGTTCTCTCCACGTGTTTCAGCGATTTCACGGCACGCTCCAGGTGCCACTGCAGGTAGTTGGCAACAATGTCAGCTGCCTGTTTTTTAGCTCGTGGTCCGGCTTCAGCAACCGTGTCCCAGTCGCCGGTGAGTAATGCCTGCAGATAACCAATGGTAATCGGATGCGGTGCCAATGATCCTGAAGGCCGGCAGTCGGCACACACGACCCCGCCCAATTGGATATGCAACGCTTCATGCGGGCCAGGCCTCCCGCATTTAACACAGTTGGTAAATGATGGCGCCCAACCAGCAATAGATAGCGCTCGTAGAATATAGGAGTCCAGCAGGGCCCCGGAATCAACCCGATGTTTTGACAACAGCGCAATCGCGCCGTGCAGCAACAAGTATTGTTTGCCAGTTGAATCCGCGTCGGCCTCGAGCAGTCTTTCGGCAATTTCAACCATTGCCGTGCCCACCGTATAACTCGTGTAGTCGCTTACTAGCTGCTGCCCATAAGGATGACGCAGCTGAGCCTGCGAGACGACATCAAGATTGCGCCCCATCACGATTAGCGCATCAACTTCCATAAATGGTTCTAATGTGGCACCGAGCCGCGAAGAGGTCCGGCGCACACCCTTAGCGACCGCGCGTACTAAACCTTTAGGAGTGATCAGTGTGATGATGCGATCTGCTTCGCCCAGTTTATGGGTACGCAACACCAGCCCACGGGTGTGGTAACTGCGTGAGGCGAATCCGGAACGTGACACGTCTTCAATTCTCCCACTTGAAACTGGAAATATCGCAATTCACCACCGGGGATCCTTCTCTCAGCGGTACCGTTGGTCACCGCGGATTACACGGGCGGTATTTCTCTGCAGCAACCGGGGCCCGAATGGTTAGTCTGGTCAGCGGCCAATCCCACTGAGTTTTCAGATGGCTACCGCTTTGTTCCGCACTGTGCCCTAAGTCCTTGTTGCCGCCGTCCTTGTCACGCTCGAGCGTAAAAGTGGACCGCAGTGGCTGCGGCTCCCATTCCCGTCCCCCGAAATCAAAAATGCTAGGAACCATTTGGTTCCTAGCATTTTTGTGCTTGTGGTTTGTAGTTACTTAGCGTCGCGAATCGCGCGGTTGACGGCAGATACCACTGCCTTCAGTGCTGAGATGTTGGTGTTGGTGTCCATCCCGACGCCCCACAGGATGCGATCTCCGACGGCGCATTCAACAAATGAGGCAGCGCGCGCGTTGCCGCCTTCGCTCATTGCATGCTCGGTGTAGTCCAGCACGCGCAGGTCTACTCCATCATCATTGAGCATCTTGACCAAGGCGGATACCGGACCATTACCCTGGGCGCTGCGCTCATGCGCCACTCCATCGATGATCAGCTTCACGTCCAGCTGGAAGCTTCCATCTTCGGCCGAGGCAGCGGTCGCCGAAGCAATCTGGTAGTAACCCCAGGTATCCAATCCGGAGTCTTCACTGACTGGCAGGTACTCGTCCTGGAAGACATTCCAAATGGTGGCCGAGGAAACCTCGCCGCCTTCGGTTTCGGTCTTCTTCTGGATGACTCCGGAGAACTCGATTTGCGCACGGCGCGGCAGATCCAAGTTGTAGTCGTTCTTCAGCAGGTAAGCCACGCCTCCCTTGCCGGACTGCGAGTTCACGCGGATCACGGCTTCGTAGGAACGGCCAATATCCATTGGATCGATGGGCAGGTATGGGACAGCCCAGACCATGTCGTTCAGTTCCTTGCCTGCGGCGGTGGCTTTGACGTCCATAGCCTCCAAGCCCTTCTTGATCGCATCCTGGTGGGATCCGGAGAAAGCGGTGAAGACCAGGTCGCCACCGTAAGGGCTGCGTTCTGGAACTGGCAGCTGGTTGCAGTATTCGACGGTGCGGCGGATGTGGTCCATATCGGAGAAGTCGATCTGTGGATCCACGCCCTGCCCGAACATATTCATCCCCAGGGTTACCAGGTCAACGTTGCCGGTGCGCTCGCCATTACCGAACAAGCAGCCTTCGATGCGATCCGCGCCAGCCAGGTAACCCAGCTCGGCGGCGGCAACGCCGGTGCCGCGGTCATTGTGTGGGTGCAGCGACAAGATAATCGAGTCACGGTTCGACAGGTTACGGTGCATCCACTCGATGGAGTCGGCGTACACGTTTGGGGTAGCCATTTCGACGGTGGCCGGCAGATTCAGGATCATCTTGTTCTCCGGGCTGGCTTCCAAAACTTCGGCTACTGCCTCGGAAATTCGCTTGGCGAATGCCAGTTCGGTCCCGGTGTAGGACTCTGGAGAGTACTCATAGGTGATCTTGGTGCCGGTCAGCTGCTCTTCGTACTTCTTGCACAGACGTGCACCCTGCACGGCGATATCAACAATGCCATCCTCGTCCTGGCGGAAGACAACTTCGCGCTGCAAGATCGAGGTGGAGTTGTACAGGTGAACGATTGCCTGCTTGGCGCCCTGCAGCGACTCATAGGTGCGCTCGATCAGGTGCTCACGGGACTGGGTCAACACCTGGATGGTGATATCATCAGGGATGCCGCGTTCGATCAGCTGGCGGACAAAGTCAAAGTCGGTCTGCGAAGCGGAAGGGAAACCAACTTCGATTTCCTTGAAACCCATCTGGACCAACAGGTCAAACATCTTGTGCTTGCGCTCTGGACTCATCGGGTCGATCAGTGCCTGGTTTCCATCACGCAGGTCAACCGCGCACCAGCGCGGAGCCTTCGTAATGTACTTATCTGGCCAGGTGCGATCGGGCAGGTTGACTTCGATCTGATCCTGGAAAGGAACATACTTGTGGACCGGCATGTTCGAAGATTTTTGCATGTTCTGCATTTCGGTTTTCCCCTAGACAATGTTGGTGCTTAGTTGTGTGGGGCCAGACATGAGCTACTCCGCGGCGAGAAGGTCGGCCGAATTGACCACTAACGGTCTCTTGGATCCTCGCAGCGGCAGATTAGTAGTAGAAGCTCGAAATGCACGATTTGAGCATAACACCGCTTTGATGTGGACCGTGACTTGCTACTCAATTGTGTCAAATAGTGGACACTCCTGATCAAGGCCGTGTTGTTCTGCTGGCCAGCAGGCAACTCTTGGTCTACAAGGAACTGGTAATTAATGCCCTACAAGATCAAACGATTCTCTGCTGCAGTGCATGGATTTGTTAGGAGCGACGCACAGAGTTTCGTCCGGTGGCGCCAGCCAAAGTCCCGCGGCCACCAGCACGATGCTGGCAATGAGCAGCACCGCCTCCGGGAAACTATCAATGCCCTCTCGCAGCTCCGGGCCGGCACCGGCGGAGCTAACAGCAGGGTGATTCTTTGAACCCTGGCAATCAACGTTTGGGCGCGACCTAGTCCTCACCCAATTTCCAGCCCTCGTTTGCGGAGCCGTGAACAACGAATTTCTATCGCCAAGGTAAAGGTAGGGCACGCAAGGAAAATCAGCACTCCTTGGCCGGCCAGAATCAGTGCGAGAGGTTCGGAAACCTGAACCAGCGCCGCTCCGGTGAGCATCAGCAACCTGCCGGCAGCTAAGACCGAAAACAGTGAATTGCTGGCCATAATGGTGCTTTTAAAGGGCGCTCGCCCCGGGATCGGTCTGCAGTAGCCAGACCGATCCCGGGGCGAGCGCTCCCAAGGAACGCGGACTTAGAAGCCCAAGCGTCCTAGTTGCTTAGGATCGCGCTGCCAATCCTTGGCGACCTTCACATGCAGGTCCAAGTACACCTTGGTGCCCAAAAGCTTTTCAATGCCCTGACGGGCGTTGGAGCCCACCTCGCGCAAACGTGATCCGCCCTTGCCGATGATGATGGCCTTCTGGCTTGAACGTTCCACAAACAAGGAGACATGAATGTCGATCAGCTGCTTATCTTCGCTGCGTCCCTCACGTGGGATCATTTCCTCGACCACTACGGCCAAGGAGTGCGGGAGCTCGTCGTGTACGCCTTCAAGGGCAGCCTCACGAATAAGTTCGGCGACCATTTTCATTTCAGGCTCGTCGGTGAGTTCACCATCCGGGTACAGTGGTGGACCCTTCGGCAGGTGCTCCACAAGCACGTTTGCGACCTCTTGAACTTGGAATTCCTTCACCGCGGAAACCGGGATGATGGCCGCAAAACCATCTTCACCAAACTGTTCCACACCTAGCTCGGCTACCGACATGAGCTGTGCGGCGAGCTGTTCACGGTCAACCAGATCAGCCTTGGTGACCAGGGCTACGATTGGCTTGCGCTGCAATTGCGCCAACTGGGTGGCGATAAAGCGGTCACCGGGACCGATCTTCTCATTGGCCGGCAGGCAGAAACCAATGGCATCCACCTCGGACAGCGTCTGCGCGACCAAGTCGTTGAGGCGCTGGCCCAGCAAGGTGCGTGGCCGGTGCAAACCAGGGGTGTCAACCAGGATCAGCTGGGCGTCGTCGCGGTGGACGATACCGCGGATGGTGTGCCGGGTGGTCTGCGGCTTAGCCGAGGTAATCGCGACCTTCTGGCCAACCAGAGCGTTGGTCAGCGTCGATTTTCCGGCATTTGGGCGTCCCACAAAAGAGGTGAAGCCCGAACGGTAGTTCTCGGGCCAGCCACTGGTGGGCATCATTTTCTCGTTATCGCTCATCGGCGGAAACCTCGTTGTTCTCATTATGGTCGGATGCGTCCGTTTCCAGACGCTCTACATGGATCTTGCCAATACGGTTTCGGCGGCCCGCCAGGGCCACCACGGTTAGCCGTAGTCCGTGGACATCGGCGGTGGAGCCGAGTACTGGAACAGATTCCAGCACCTTCGAGAGTAACCCACCGACGGTGTCAACATCTTCATCATCGATCAGCACGTCGAAGTGATCTGCCACATCATCGATGGACACCGAGGCCATGGCGAACAGCGAACCGTCTGGATTCTCGATGATCTCGTTACGTGAGCGGTCATATTCGTCGTCAATTTCGCCGACGATCTCTTCGATCAGATCTTCGAGTGTCACCAGCCCGGCGGTGCCGCCATACTCATCGATCACCACGGCAAGGTGAATGGCTTCTTGCTGCAGTTCCTGCAGAAGGTCTGCAGCATTTTTTGATTCGGGCACAAAGCGTACCGGCCGGGCCAGATCTTCCAGACGTTCGGCCTGCTGCAGACCGTGGATCTCAGAGATTACATCCTTGAGGTAGATGATGCCCTGGATGTCATCGGTATCTTCGCCAATCAGCGGGATCCGCGAATAGCCTGAGGCCATAAACAGTTCCAACGCACTGTTGATCGTGTGATCCCCGGTGAGCACCACCATGTCGGTGCGCGGCACCATCACCGCACGCACGTTGGTTTCTTCCAGGTCCATCACCGAGGAGATCAGTTCGGCAGATTCCTCATCAAGGTCTTCGCCCTCGCTGGCGCGATCGACCATGTCACGGAGGCGTTCCTTGCCCAGGTAGCCGTCTTCGTCGTTGCCAGTCCCTGGGCTCATGGCGGTACCGATGCTGGCCAGCCAATTGGTGATCGGGCCCAATAAGACTCGCAACAAGCGCACCATCGGCGCGGTCGCGCGGACGACGTTGCGAGCATTGGATCGACCATAACGCCGAGGTGACACGCTCACCAGCACAAACCCGATGGCGGCCATCACCACGGTGGCCAGTAGTCCGGCTAGCCAGAGGCTTTCGATCCAGCGCGCCGCCAGTAGTGCTACCGCCACCGCGGAGGCGGTTTCAAACCAGATACGCCAGAAGCGGATTGCCTGGGCGTGGGATTCGGTGTCGTCAAGAATGTGGCTCAGCGACTTTGAATCCGATTCGCTGCGCAACCGTTCGGCCGCATTACGCGACAATGCGTAGAAGGCCGAGTCCGCTGCGGTTAAGATTGCGGCGCAGGCCATGAAGACCAATGCCAAAATGAGTAGTACTGCGCCCACCGGCTATTCCACCGTTTCTTTCGGTGCTGGGCGGCCGGTGTAGCCTTCGAGCAGGCGGCGCTGCAGGGCGAACATTTCGGCCTTTTCCTCTGGCTCTTCGTGGTCGAAGCCCATCAGGTGCAGCATGCCGTGGGTGGTCAGCAGCAAAATCTCATCATGGACTGCGTGCCCGCCGGCCTTCGCCTGAGCTTCGGCGATGGTTGGGCAGATCACGATGTCGCCTAAGATTCCGCTTTCCGACGGAGCGGTTTCGGATCCTGGACGTAGTTCATCCATCGGGAAGCTCATCACGTCGGTGGGGCCCTCCAGGTCCATCCACTCCACATGCAATTCGCTCATCGCATCTTCGTCGATGAAGACGATGGAAACTTCGGTTTCCGGGTGGATGAACATCGCCCCGGTAATCGAGTCGGCGAGTTTCTGGACATCGTGCAGGTCCACTTCATAGTCGGTTTCGTTATTTACTTCAACGCTCATTACTTGGTCCGTCCCCGGGAATGTTGTTCACGTTTTTTGGTGTCCCAACGGTCATAAGCCGTGACAATGTCTGCGATCAGGCGGTGGCGCACCACGTCCCCGGCATCCAGCCGGCACAGCTTGATGTCGTCGATTTTTTCGAGCACTTCGATGACCATGGCTAGTCCGGAGACCGCGTTTCCGGGCAGATCCACTTGGGTCACGTCTCCGGTGATCACCATTTTTGAACCGAAGCCCAAACGGGTGAGGAACATTTTCATCTGCTCGCTGGTGGTGTTCTGCGCTTCGTCCAGAATGACAAAGGCATCATTGAGCGTGCGTCCGCGCATGTAAGCCAGCGGGGCCACCTCAATTGTCCCGGCCTCGATGAGCCGTGGAATGGTCTCCGGGTCGATCATCTCGTGCAACGCGTCGTACAGCGGACGCAGGTAAGGATCAATTTTTTCGGTCAGGCTTCCGGGGAGGAAACCCAGCTTCTCCCCCGCTTCTACCGCTGGACGGGTTAAGATAATGCGGCTCACTTCCTTGGCTTGCAAGGCTGCCACCGCCATCGCCATGGCAAGGAAAGTTTTACCGGTACCGGCTGGACCCACACCAAAGGTGATGGTGTTGTCCTCGATCGCGTCGACGTAGCTTTTTTGGTTCAGCGTCTTTGGCCGAATCGATCGACCACGGCCAGACAGGATCTTCAGACCCAGCACGTCGGTGGGTGTATCGCCACCGCCAGCAGAGAGCATTTTGATGATTTGCTCGATCGTATCGGCGCTCATCCGCGAACCGCGGCTAGCTAAGGCCCGCGCTTCTTCGGTAACCCGCTGCGCCTTACGTACCTGGATGGGTTCGCCGATCAAGGTCAGGGCGGAGCCGCTGGGGCGGAACTGCACCAAGGGGTAGGCACCTGTCAGGATGCGCAATAATTCATCACTAGGACCTAGCGTCGCGACCATAAGTTCGGCAGTCTCGAAGGTGATGGTCATGGACGCGGAGTCAGACTCGGCCGGTATCTTATTATGTTTAACCTGCATGCAGTGCTTAGTGCCCCTCTTATCAAGCTTGGCGATGGTTCTTTCTCGTACCTTACAGTCTATCCGTGACGGTCAGTCTTCGGGAAGATTTTCGCCATGAGCAAGGGCTCATTGCATCTGAAGTGTTTCTTAAGTATCACTGGTGGCCAAGGTATAGATTTGGTTAAGAATGCGTCGAAACGCCCGATTTCTGCTTTTTGCTCAGCTTCGTGTGCCAAACTATTTGAGCGTCAGGGCATCTAATGGCTCGACGTTAAGCGATTGATCAACGGATTGGTAAGTAGTGCAGGGTAGATTCACGAGAAAGGTTTCAAAGCGGGTTGCCGTTATTGGAGTCACTCTAAGTCTCGTCGCGGCAGTAGGCTGTGGTCTTGCTTCTCGCGAGGAATCACACCAAATGCCGATTAGCTCGGCCGCTGCCTCACTGGCACTACCCGCTGCAAGTGACTCAGTTGAACATCAATCATCAATTGACCGGTTGCCGATCTATTGGCTGGAAAACACGGATCTTGGCGTATATCTATACCGTGAATACGCCACAAAAAATGTGACTGGCGAGCCCATTGGGGATTCCATCTCCTACCTGCTTAATGAAAAGTCAGTAAATCCTGTCTGGTACACACATCTGAAGCCATCAAGCGAAGTTGGCGTGTCCATGAACAAGGAAAACGTCATTACCCTTGATCTTCCCGCTAAGGTCTTCAGCGCTAAACTCGACCGCGGGCTGTCCGAACGCACCATTCAGCAACTGGTTTTCACCTCAACCGCTGCCGCTTCCAACGCGGGGCTGTTAATCGGCACATTGCCTCCGAAGGTAAAAATCCTGGTCGACGGTCAAGCAAATGCGACGGTCTTCGGCGACTTACGACTCGCCGATTCATACGAACGCGATGCAAGCTTTATGGCGCCAATTTGGATCATCGATCCACAATTTGGTGCCACAAATAAGGCCGGGCAAATCAAATTCTCCGGACGAACCGCCGACTTTACCGACGGCATCTACTTCAGTCTGGAAAGCAAGGACAAAACCGGCAAGCTGACCGTTTTGACCGCGGCTGAAGCTATCAAAGCATCATCGATCAAAAAAGACGGTTCGTTCAGCTTCACCACTCAGTTAGGAGTGGGTTCCTACAAGCTGACCTTCTGGGGACAAGAAACTGGGTCCACGAAGAAAATCGCTTCGGTGTCCAGTGAATTCACCATCAAGTAAATCCTTGCCCGTTTAACCACAAAAAATGTTCAGCACAACCGCTTGGTTATGCTGAACATTTTCTGTTTGTCGATTTATAACTCGCCCAGCAGGTGCCGAACCAGAACCAAGGCTGCAGGCCCTGCGGTTGAAGCACGCAAGACATGCTGCCCCAGCAGGGCCGGGCGGGCACCGGCAACAACAAACTGTTCAAGCTCAGCGTCGCTGATACCGCCTTCAGGTCCGACCACCAAGGTGACACCGGCCTGCTCGGATGCCTGGCTTAGCCAGTTCTGCATTTCCTGCGTGACGGATAGTTGCGCTGCCTCATGAAGAATCAAGACTAACTCGCCGTTTTCACACAACTGGCGAATCTGGCTTCTCAGCGCCTTGGTATTAACCGGTTCCAAGACTTCAGGTTCAAATGCACGACGCGATTGCTTCTGTGCCGAACGCACCAGCGAACGCCACTTAGCCATTGCCTTCTCGGTCTTGCTTCCGCTCCATCGCACGATAGACCGATCGGCCTGCCATGGACGGACCGTAAACACACCGAGCTCCACGGCGGATTCCACGGCCTGCAGGTCACGGTCACCCTTGGCTAGAGCCTGAACCAATCCAATACGGTGTGCCGGAGGATCTTCCTGTTGGCGTTCAAGCAAGATGACGCGCAGCAACTCCTTGGACGCGTCCAGCACTTTAACGCGCAAGCGCAATCCGGTTCCATCGAGCAGATCAAGCTCTTCGCCGGGAGACACCCGTTTCACGGCCACTGCATGATGGGCTTCAGCCCCGGTGAGTTCGATAGTTTCCCCCACCAGGGCTAGTGCACCCTGCTCCGCGGAGATCACAAAGCTGTGATTGCTCATGTTTAGCGCTGGTTCAACTTATCGCGCAACCGGGAGAACATGCCGCCGGACTGCTCAACACGACCAGAGGTGAGCTGTTCGCCACGAAGTTCTGCCAGCTGCTCAAGCAGTTCACGCTGTGCGGCATCCAACTTAGTTGGCGTCTCCACCTGCAGGTGCACGATAACGTCGCCACGCTTGCCACCGCGCAGACGTGGTACGCCCAGACCTGGCAGCGTCATCGTATCCCCATCTTGGGCACCGGATTCCACGTTGATCTGCTGCTCGCCATCGAAGGTTTCAAGCTTCAGCTCACAGCCCAGTGCTGCAGCGGTCATCGGAATGGTCATCTTCGCATGCAGATCGGTCTGGGCGCGCTCAAACACCTTGTGGCGGCGAACATCGATCTCAACAAAGAGGTTACCGTTCGGTCCCCCACCAGGACCGGCTTCGCCCTGCCCGCGCAGCTGAATTCGGGTTCCCGAATCAACACCGGCAGGAATGTTCAGCGACTTCGACACGTGCTCGCGCACGCGGCCTTCGCCATTACATTCATTACATGGATCGGGGATGGTGGTACCGAACCCGCGGCAGGCGGGGCAAGTTTCGACGGTCATCATCTGTCCGAGGAAGGAACGTACCGGGCGCTGGATCTGACCTGCACCACGGCAGGTTTCACAAGTGACCGGGCTGGTGCCTGGGCGGCAGCATGAACCATCGCAGGCCTTGCACGTCACGGCGGTTTCCATTTCCAGCGGATAGACGGTGCCCTTGACCGCATCTTCCAAATCAATGGTGATGGTGATCAGCGCATCGCGGCCAGCCTGCGTACGCGAGGCCGGCCCCTGAGCCTGTCCCCCGCCAAAGAACTGTTCGAAGATATCGCCGAAGCCACCGAAGTTCTGTCCGCCGCCTCCACCGAAACCCTGCTGACCGTTGCCGTTCAGGTCCCCGGTCGCGTCAAAGTTGGCGCGCTTCTTTTCATCGGAAAGGACCTCGTAGGCGCGGGTGACCAGTTTGAATTGTTCAGCAGCACCTTCACTAGGGTTTACATCTGGGTGCAACTTTCGTGCCAGTTTGCGGTAGGCACTCTTGATTTCCTGCGGGGTCGCATCCTTAGCAACACCCAGCGTCTCGTAATGCGAGCTCACGATATTCGCCGTGTCCTTTCGTAAATATAAAAAAATTTAGTGGTGACGAATACTAATTCGTCAAAATTTTCGATAAGTAGCGCGCTACCGCGCGTACCGATGCCATCGATGAGGGGTAATTCATTCTGGTCGGTCCAAGCACACCCAATTTGCTACGCGCGTCGGAGCCATAAGTTGTGGCAATCACCGTGGCATCGGATAACTGTCCGTAATGATGTTCGGTACCAATGGTCACCGCTACACCACGTGAGTCGGCTTCCAGCTCGGAAAATAGCTTAAGCAAAACTACCTGCTCTTCTAAGGCTTCCAGAACCGGGGTCAGCGTCAACGGGAAGTCACCCGAGGAACGTGCGAGGTTAGCAGTACCGGCCATCACGATGCGCTGCGCATTCGCTGCTCGTGCCATTTCCTGCAGGCTACCCACGATCGATTCGAACAAAGGATCTTCTTGAAGCTGCGGTGGGATCATATCCAGCTTTAGGCTTCCCACGAGCTCGGCAAGCTGCCGTCCGCCAAGAGCGTTAAGCAAAGTCAGCTTCAGGGCGTGCAGTTCCTCGTCGTTATAAGCCCTCACGGTGGATATCATTCGCTGGTCTACCGTCCCATTGGAGGCAATCATCACCATCAAAACCTGCGCGGAACCCAACCCCACAAGATCCAGATTTCGCAAGGACGCAGTGTCATAGTGCGGAACTTGAATCAGTGCGACTTGGTTTGTCAGGCGCGCCAACAACCGAACGGTACTTTGCAGAACCTCGTCGAGATCTTGGGAACTATCTAAGATCTTGTTGATCGCTTCGCGTTCGGCCCTAGACAGCGGCTTCAGCTCACCTATCTGATCAACGAAACGACGGTAGCCCTTTTCCGTTGGAATACGCCCTGAAGAGGTGTGTGGAGCCGCGATCAGCCCTTCTTCTTCCAGCAAGGCCATGTCATTACGGATCGTCGCCGCGGAAACTCCTAGGTTATGACGATCGAGCAATGCCTTGGACCCGACTGGTTCATGGGACTGGACGTAGTCCTCCACAATGGCGCGCAAGACGTCTAGTCGTCGAAACTCACTCACCTCAACACCTCCTATGAAACCACGCAAGGTTTTGGCACTCGAACCTATCAAGTGCCAAGTCTAATACGTTCATCGGTTGCTAGCATTGGATTTCGAGCGTATTCGATCACAGCGAAAGGCAGTACGTGTCCAATTACTCCTGGGGAGCGCAAGACCTCAGCGCACCAGCACCCAAAAAACTACGTCAAATTCCGGTGTCCGTCGGTTTGTTGTTGGAAGACGTGGACAGCGGATGGGTCGGCGAAGTGGTTCGCACCGAAAAGTCCGGAGGGATGCGTGTCATCGTGCTGGAGGACCGTCGAGGTAAAACACGTTCTTTCCAAGCCGGGTTCGGATTCCTGCTCGAAGGAGAACCGGTCGAGATCGTTGAACCGCAGCCTAAAGCGGCGGCACCGAAGAAGTTAGTTTCGGCATCCGGTTCGCGTGCGGTCACTGATCTCAAGGCCCGTACCGCCCGGGCCAGTCGTATTTGGGTCGAAGGTAAACACGACGCCGAATTAGTCGAAAAAGTCTGGGGCCATGACCTGCGTGTGGAAGGCATTGTGGTGGAACCACTACACGGGGTTGATGATCTTGCCGGGGCAATCCGAGCATTTAATCCCTCACCGGAACGGCGCCTGGGAATCCTAGTGGATCACCTTATTTCTGGAACCAAAGAAGACCACATCGTCAAGGAAGCCATGCGGGTCCCCGGCGCAGCGCAGCATGTGTTGATCCTGGGCCATCCGTACGTCGATGTCTGGCAGGCGGTTAAACCCTCGGCGCTTAATATTACGAATTGGCCAGTCATTGCGCGCGGTACCGATTGGAAAACCGGAATATTACGCGAGTTCGGTTGGCCACACTCCACAGCAGAGGACATCGGCCTGGGTTGGCAACGCATCCTTTCCCACGTTGACCACTATTCTCAGCTAGAACCACAGCTCTTAGGCAAAGTTGAAGAGCTGATCGATTTCCTCACCAGTGAAGATTACGGTTTCCTAACGATTGACCAATAGTTGGAGATTTAGGGCGGGTTGGCCTTTACATCGCTAGAACCTCGATAGAATTGGAACAACACCCTATCGAGACAAGGAAGAGCCACGTGACAACACGCAAGACCCTACCGCCGGAGAATTCACGTTTCGAAGGTTCCAAGGTCTCAGCATTACCCTTGTCTCCTTCCGAGGATCGTCAATGGGCAATGATGTCGCATTTCGGCGCCATACTCGGTTGCATCCCATCGGCCATTATCTTCGCGGTGTACCGCGACCGGGGGCCCTTCACTTCTCAGGAGTCGAAGGAAGCCTTCAACTTCACGTTCCCGCTAACTATCTTGGCAATCATCCTGAACGTGCTGACCTTGATCCCCGGCATTGGTTGGATCTTCGCTGTACTTACCGTGGCACTCTGGGTCTACATGACGCTAATGGGCGCCCGTGCAGCCATTCAGGTCAACAAGGGACGCCCATACCGTTACCTCATTAACCTGCGGTTGATGAAGTAACTAATTTTCTACGCTCTAGAAATCTAATAATTCTCGAACAACCAGGTCGGCCAAGAGCCGGCCTCGTTGCGTTAACACCACAGATCCAGCAAATGCTGCCTTCGGATCAATCAACTCATCGGCGATTAAACCTGCCACGGCCTTCCGGCCATGCTCTTCCAGGTCTGCGATAAGCATTCCACTGCTGAGCCGGGTCAGGAGCATCGTTCGTTCTAACTGAACCGCTTCTGCATTAGGAAACTCACGGCCGTGTCCAGGAGAGATGCCACCATCGATACGTTGCTGGTAAGCGGCCGGATGCTTCACATTCCACCAGCGCAAACCGCCCACGTGCGAATGCGCTCCAGGGCCTGCGCCCCACCAGTCACCACCTTGCCAGTAGGCAACGTTATGGCGGCAAGCATGCTCTTCACCCTTGGCCCAGTTACTGACTTCGTACCATTGGTAGCCGGCGGCAGCGAACATCTCATCGGCTAGCTGATACTTTTCGGCATGATCATCATCGTCAATATTAGGAACCTGGCCGCGCCTAATCTGCGCCGCCAGTTTAGTTCCCTCTTCGATTATCAGTGCGTAAGCAGAAATGTGATCGGGCTCGTAGGATAGCGCGGCCTCGATGCTGGTACGCCAGTCCTCAACCGACTCCCCCGGCGTTCCATAAATCAGATCCACGCTCACATCCAGACCCACCTCGCGGGCCCACTGAACTACCTGTGGAACACGCTTGGGATCATGGGTGCGTTCTAGGACCGCCAAGACATGGGGTACTGCAGACTGCATCCCAAAGGAGACACGGGTAAATCCGCCATCTTTGAGCTCTTGCAGACTTTCACGAGTCACCGAATCGGGGTTCGCCTCGGTGGTGACCTCAGCACCGGGCTTGAGCCCGAATTCACTACGAATGCGGTCTAATACCGAAACAAGGTCACTGGCCGGTAGCAAGGTCGGGGTACCACCGCCGAAAAATACGGTTTCAATCTCGCGATGCTCAATTTCAGACTTGTCCATCACACCGCGAGCGAAACTGATTTCCTGACTTACCGTCGCAGCATAACTGGCCTGGCTCGAACCAGAACCAAGTTCCTTCGCGGTGTAGGTGTTGAAGTCGCAATAACCGCAACGCACAGTGCAGAACGGAATATGCACATAGAAGGACATGGTCCGCTCCTGCGCATTGTGCGAACATAATGCGGGGAGCAGACCATCGGCCGGTGCCGGATCGCCATCAGGCAAAACTGAGGGCATTTACTTCTTTTTCTCTTCACCGGTGGATAGGGCGGCGATGAAGGCTTCCTGCGGAACCTCCACACGACCGACCATCTTCATACGCTTCTTACCGGCCTTCTGCTTTTCAAGCAGCTTGCGCTTACGGCTAATATCGCCGCCGTAGCACTTTGCGAGCACGTCCTTGCGAATAGCTCGGATGGATTCACGAGCAATAATGCGTGAACCGATAGCTGCCTGAATTGGCACCTCAAACTGTTGGCGCGGGATCAGTTCACGCAGCTTTCCGGTCATCATGACACCGTAGGCGTACGCCTTGTCACGGTGAGTGATCGCGCTGAAAGCATCAACCTGCTCACCTTGCAACAAGATATCAACCTTGACAAGGTCGGCAATTTGCGAGCCGTCGGCCTTCCAATCCAAGGAGGCGTACCCGCGGGTACGGGACTTGAGGTGATCGAAGAAGTCGAACACGATCTCCGCTAGCGGCAAGGTGTAACGCATTTCTACGCGCTCTTCGCTGAGGTAGTCCATGCCACGAAGCGTGCCACGTCGCCCCTGGCACAGCTCCATCACCGAACCAATAAATTCAGCCGGGGCAAGGATAGTCGCGGACACCAGAGGTTCATGAACCTCAAGGATCTTGCCTTCTGGGAACTCCGACGGGTTGGTCACGGTGATCATGACCTTGTCTTCACGCATGACCTCGTACACCACGTTGGGAGCGGTGGAAATCAGATCGAGATTAAACTCGGCTTCCAAGCGTTCGCGGGTGATTTCCAGGTGCAACAGGCCCAAGAAACCAACACGGAAGCCGAAGCCTAGTGCTACCGACGTTTCTGGTTCATACACCAATGCAGCGTCGTTGAGCTGGAGCTTGTCCAGAGCATCGCGCAGCGCTGGGTAGTCACTGCCATCCATCGGGTACAAACCAGAGAAGACCATTGGCTTCGGATCTTCATAGCCGCCCAAAGACTCGGTGGCAGGCTTGATGCTATTGGTGATCGTATCGCCAACCTTGGACTGGCGAACGTCCTTCACACCAGTGATCAGGTAGCCTACTTCACCCACGCCCAGACCCTTACTTGGAACCGGGTTAGGTGCCGAAACGCCAATTTCAAGAAGTTCGTGAGTAGTGCCGGTGGACATCATCTGAATACGCTCACGCGGACGAAGCATGCCGTCAACCACGCGAACATAGGTAACCACACCGCGGTAGGTGTCATACACCGAGTCGAAAATCATTGCGCGAGCCGGAGCCTCAGCCACACCCTGAGGCGCTGGCAACTGCTTGATCACTTCGTCCAACAAGTCTTCAACGCCTTCGCCGGTTTTACCCGAGACCTTCAGTACGTCTTCAACTTCGCAGCCAATTAAGTTTGCCAATTCCTCGGCGTATTTTTCCGGCTGAGCGTTAGGCAAATCAATCTTGTTGAGCACCGGAATGATGTTCAGATCACTCTCGATGGCCAAATAAAGGTTAGCCAGGGTCTGCGCTTCGATGCCTTGAGCCGCATCAACCAGCAAAATGGCGCCTTCACAGGCCGCCAAGGAGCGAGAAACCTCGTAGGTGAAGTCAACGTGTCCTGGTGTGTCGATCATGTTCAGCGCATAGGTCACCCCGTCGACTTCCCACGGCATGCGCACTGCCTGCGATTTAATGGTGATACCGCGCTCACGCTCGATATCCATGCGGTCCAGGTACTGGGCCTTCATATCGCGCGAGGAAACCACGCCGGTGGACTGCAGCATGCGGTCGGCCAAGGTTGATTTACCGTGGTCGATGTGGGCAATTATGCAGAAGTTACGGATGAGCGACGGATCGGTCGCGGCTGGCACCTGGGCGGTGCGGGCCAATGGAGACACCTAAACAGACCTCATTTACAAACTAAGAATTTACGCGGAATTAGGCTCCATTCTGTCATGATTTACGCGTCACTACCTATTTGGAAGGGCGCGCCCTGATAGTTTGTCGATCATGGCTTTGAATGCACAGAAGATTCTTTCTCTTGTACTGCGTGCGGTTAAACTTTTTAACTCCTCACGCAGCAACGGACCAACCGGCACAACTACTACCCGTCGGCCAACTCAGGCACCAAGCGGATCCCGGCATCCGCAGGCAGCTTCCAACGGCCCAGCGGCTCAGTCTGGCTCTGCATATCCCGGAGATTTTCGCGGTACCGTTCGCTACGAGTACAACCCGAGCCTGGACGGCGAAGCAGATCCCGGTGAAGTTGTCTGGGGCTGGGTTCCTTACGAGGAAGATCACAACCAAGGCAAAGACCGCCCGGTATTGATTATCGGACGTGATGGGCGGTGGCTTCTGGGCTTGATGCTGACCAGCAAGGACAAAAACTTTGAGGGTCACCAGAATTCGGACTACATGGATATTGGTACCGGTGACTGGGATCGTGAACGCAGGCCAAGCGAGGTCAAGCTAGACCGAATTATCCGGCTCAGCCAAAGTTCGGTGCGTCGCGAGGGTGCAATCCTTGATGAACAGCGTTTTAGCAATGTGGTGAACACCCTAAATAAGCAGCGCTAGGCGTTAGTCGCTGGACGGCCGTTCTGCTAGAGTTAACTCTTGTGTGTCACGCAGGTTGGGTGACACGCCCCCTTTGGGTCGCCATAGGTGCCCCACACCGCTCAGTCGATGGCCCGAAGGATGAACCCTCTACCGACCGTATTTGACGATAAACGAGAGAGTTTATTAAAGTGGCAAACATCAAGTCCCAGAAGAAGCGTAACCTTACCAACGAAAAGGCTCGTCTACGTAACGTAGCAGTCCGCTCGGAGGTCAAGACCCTTATCCGTAACGTCAGCGAGGCAGTCGCCACCGCTGACAAGGAGAAGGCAACTGACGCACTGCGTTTGGCTAGCAAGAAGCTCGACAAGGCAGTTAGCAAGGGTGTTCTTCACAAGAAGAACGCTGCTAACCGTAAGTCGGCAATCGCCAAGAAGGTTAACGCCCTCTAAGCACCGCTAAACTTCAGCAAGATCCTCGAATCCTCAGGGCTTCGGGGATCTTGTGTTTTAACCACTATTTTCATCGTTGGGCTAGCCTGTGAGCATGCCTCAACTCAATAGCTGGATCGGATCCGAGAATACCGCGGTCATCCATCACTGGCAGTACCCGGTCAGAACTGACCAGCTATGGGACGCATTGACGCAAGGCGCCCAGCTAAGTAAGTGGCTTGGTGAACCTCGCTTGGCAAATTTCGAAGTCGGACAGCTTGTAGAAATTCAACACGCCACAGACTATTGGTGCACCTGTCTCATCCAACGGTGCGATCCAGCGAAACTCTTGATCATGACGTGGAAGTTCCCGGACGAGAACCTGTCAATGCTGGAACTACGACTCGCCGGCAACTCAACGGGTACCAAGTTATCGCTCATACACAGTCAGCTGTCGGATCAAGCTACTAATTACTTCACCGGATGGCAGACACACCTGCAGTATCTAGAAGATCTACTTTGCGGGTCGCCTCGCCCGATGGCAGACTTTTGGTCCCTTTATGAGAAATTAGCCGCAGAAACAAAGCAAGTGAACTAACGTTTGGGGGCTTTGGACGCAATGAATAAGATGGCACGTTCTAAGGCATAACCTGGAGAACGGCCACCACCTTTAACCATACGATCTGTTTGCGCAATATTTTCAATGCACAAGGCGACATCCGCACGCTTCCACCCGCGGGCCTGCTGCTGAGCGGCCTGCACCTGCCACGGTGCCATACCGAGTTCTGAAGCCAACGATGCCGCAGGCTCATTAACACCAAGTACCTTGGCCAATTGGCGAATTTTCATCGCCAAAGTTGCAACAATGGGAATCGGGTCGGTTCCGGTGTCCAGTGAATGGCGCAGGGTAGTCAACGCGAGCTGCGCATTTCCTGCCAGCGCCGCGTCTGCCACTTTGAAGGCTGTCGCTTCAATCCGTCCGCCGTAATAGCGATCCACTACTTCCTGGTCGATAGTGCCAGTGGTGTCTTGAATTAGCTGATGACAGCTTGAGCCAAGTTCTGCCAACGAATTGCCCACGGCTGCAACCAACGACTTCACTGCGTCATTAGTGATTCGACGTTTGGCGGCCTTAAACTCAGCCTGCACAAAATCAATTTTTTCAGCATCGCGCTTGATTGGCTGGCAATTGACGATCAACGCTCCGGCAGCCTTGATGGCGTCTAATAGTTTCTTGCCTCGGGTGCCGCCTGAATAATGCAGTATCAGGACATTCTCAGGGGCCTGATCTTTGAGGTAGTTCAAGGCGTCTTTGAGGAAGTACTCATTCATGCTGGCCAGGTCATGGACTTCGACCAAGTTGGCGCTGGAGAACAACGAGGAGCTCGTTGCAAGCAATAGTTCTCCGGGCTCGTAGGTGGCCGCGTTGAGTCGCGTATGTTGAATGTCTTCGCGTGTTGCCGCTTGGCTACGCAACAGTTCGAACGCCCGAGAAGCCAGATATTGTTCGGATCCGGTCAGTAGGATCAGTGGTTGAGGAGTTAAATCCCTCCACGAGATTCCCGGGGATGCTTGCGCGCGTGCCATCGAGCTCCTTTATGCGTCGTGCGGTACCTTGATCCTACCGAACTACAGCTCCAATCGCCTTGGCCAGCACCTTGTCTGCTTCGAATGTGAGCAGAACACTACCTTCCTGATCCGTCCTGATAACCTTCGAGCCCACTTGTGCGGCGCCGTCAAGAATCTGTTGGTGCGGATGACCGTATGAATTGTCTTCGCCCACGGATACCAAGATCACTTGGGGTTTGAGTTTCTCGATGATTTCGACCCCACCATTTTTCGCCCCATGATGCGAGGCTTTGAGCACTTGGACCGGTGGTTGTGGTTGGCTCGCCAGCAACTGATGCATCGCAGCTTCCTCTAAGTCCCCGGCAGTAAAGAAGCTGACTACTCCCCCATCCAGAATAAAGTCGAAGACGATCACCAAAGAGGTGTCATTGGGCTCTGCATAGCGCGCGCTGACCTCATCAGGGCCGATTACCCGGTACCGTACTTCGTCGGTGCCGCCGCTATCGCCGGGGCCGATAACTTCCGCACCCTGCCAGAGGTCCGGGGTAAAACCAGAGGAGACTAGCCGCTGGCCGATTTGGATTCCGGATGCCTCTATTTCAGGTACTCCACCAAAATGATCGGCATGCTCGTGGGTAATAAACACCTTGGACAGCTTCGTGATTCCTAATCGCTTCACGCAAGATTCCACGTCCCCATCGGGCGGGCCCGAATCCAGCAGCCACGCTTCTTCTGGACCGGTATGGATCATAAAAGCATCCCCCTGCCCGACATCACACATTGCAACATTCCAATCTCCGCCAAGATCTGGACGATAGAACAAGGTCGCCGGCACAACTATCGCAGACATCGCCACCAGTGCTGCGATCAAACCGCCGGCAGCGACGCGGTGCACCGCCAGATGTTCACTTTCACGGCCAGTCACAAGCAATACGGTGAAAACCACCGAGAATCCAATGGCTAGACTGATACCGGCAATCCCCGCTGGCCAAGGACGCGAAGCACCGGGTAACTCGACCACCCATAACGCTACTTTTCCGATCCAACCGGCCGGCAGTCCAGGCACCCACACCAGCAGCTGAACTACACCGGGCAAGGCGGTGCAAAGCAATAGGCAAAGCACACCGACGGTGGTGATCAACGGCAACAAGGGGGCTACTACAAGGTTCGCGGGCAATGAGTACAAACTGAAGTTTGAGTTCAACGCGATAATTACCGGAAGGCAAGTGAACTGGGCGGCGCAACAAATTGCGGTGAGCTGGGCAAACCATGGCGGGAAAAAACGCGAGAAAATCTCGGTGAGCGCGGGCGTCAGTACGATGATTCCTAGGGTCGCCAGCACCGATAAGGCGAAGGCCGGATCTACCGCGAGCGAGGAATCCAGATGAAGCAGGATCGTCGCGGACAAGCTCAGAATGCCCAGTGAACCGCGGCCACGACCGAGCAGCAGCGAGATAGTGGCGATCATTCCCATTAGTCCGGCTCGGAGCACGCTGGGATCTGGTCCCACAAACCAAATAAACAGCCCCAAAAACGCGATGCTCAAGAGGGCCGCAGGGATTCTGGGCACGGTAAAAAGCCGCAGGAGAACTAACACCATCGCCCCAAGCAATGCCACATTTGAGCCGCTGACCGCGGTCAAATGGCTCAAGCCACTATTTTTCATGGCGGTCGAGAGTTCTTCGTTTTGCCCCGACCGGTCGCCATAGAGCATTCCAGGTAGTAGACCCTGTGCTTCGGGACTGAGCTCTTGCAAGCTGGATGCGAATCGTGTTTTTAGGTAATCGGCGGCGTCGAGATCTTGGGTGCTGAGCACGACCGGCGCACTCTGCGCCCTAGCCCACCACGCAAACGAACCGTTTGAATCGGTGGCTTGCAGTGCGAGGATTGTTTCAAAACGATCGGCGGTGACATCGAGACTGTAGGGCACGCTCAGATATATCTCAAGAGGACAGCTAACCCATTGCTCTTCGTGCCAGTATTTGAGAATCTGCGCAGCGCCTTGGCTGACAGCATCCGCACCTACCCTGGGTTGCTCGTCGAAGGCGACGATCACCTTGCGTTGCTGTTCAGCGTCCCCGGGCAATAAACATTCATTGTTCCCAGAGCCGAGAGCGCTGACGCTGATCGCGGCTAAAAGCAATAACAGCGGCCCGGTAAACCACGGTGCCGATGAGGGTGCGTCATGACGCTGGCGCAGTAGAAATGCCAGAATCACGAAGAAGAGCACCAGCACCACCAGCATTATGGGCAAGGCCGGTTTCAAATACGCGGTCAGCCATGCTCCGGCGAGCACCCATAAACCGCGAAAATCTGTTTTCATGGCACCACCAGCTCGGAAAGTTCACCCAGCAGGACCGGCCCAATACCGGAGACCGCGTCGAGTTGCTCCACGCTGGTAAAGGGGCCATTTTTGGTGCGGAAGTCGATGATGCGTTTGGCTAGCGCCGGCCCGATGCCGGGCAAGGTCATCAGCGTTTGATCATCGGCTTGGTTCAACGAGATCTTCGATCCGGCGCCGGGAGCTTTCGTAGCTTCTTCCGGCGCGCTGCTGCTGCTGGCACCGGGCAAGATGATTTGTTGCCCGTCGGTGAGTTTGGCCGCCAGATTGAGAAGTTCGGGCGCAGCTTTTTTGCTCATCCCGCCCGCCTTGTTAATGGCGTCGATAATGCGCGAACCCTCAGCTAGTTCATACACACCGGGTTTTTTGACCGCGCCGACCACATGCACGGTAATCATGTTGACCTCTTGGGTCGCGGCGGGATGTTCTGGATCGGCGACCAGCGGGATTGCTTCTAATTCTTCGGCGGCCGGTGGCGGGGCAAAGATAATGGAGAAGGCGACCCAAACCAGCACCACAAGCACCAGCACGAGCGCGGCCACGCGCGACACGGCGAAGCGCAGACGGGTCGGCCGTGGCGCAAATTTAGAGAAGAAGTCGTGGCGCCCCATGAGCCACAGTTTGCGCCAGACTTAGTCCTTGACGCGCTGCACGGTGTCGGGTTGTGGATTCAGCGGCCCGACGGCCACCGCGAGGACCCCAATCCCGGTGTGCGCGGCGAGTACTGCCGGCAGGGATTCGATCTGCACCGGCTCATCGCTGAGCGAAGCTAGTTCGTTGGCCACCTCGGTAGCCAACTCCGCGGCCCCAAAATGCATCACTCCGATACGCACCGGTCCTTCAGCCTTGCTGGCCGCATCGGTACCCAGCGCCACCAGACGGGCTTGGGCGCGGGCAAAAGATCGTGGCTTTTCAATGGGTTGAATCAGTCCATCGTCGATGTGCAGGATCGGTTTCACGTTGAGCAGGTTTCCCAGCACCGAGGAGATGGTGCTGATCCGCCCACCGCGGCGTAACTGCTCGAGGCTTGGCACCGCAAAATAGACGGAATTCGCGGTGGCCGAACGCGCGATCTGGGTCAGCATTTCAAGTGGCGCGCCGGCCTGCCGGGCGGCCAGCACATCGGCGACGGCAAAGCCTTGGGGCATCGCGACGGTACGCGTATCGATTACCGTCACCGGCAGCTGAACATCCTTTGCTGCCAGCCGGGCGGCATCCACCGTGCCCGAAAGCTGACCGGACATGTGAATAGAGATAATTGACTCGCAACCGGCGTCCTGAAGCTGCCGGTAGACCTTAGTGAATTCCCCCGGGGCTGGGCGTGAGGTTTTCACCGATTTTCCCATCGCCAGACCCATCATCAACGCGTTCAGGTCATCGCCGTGCACATGATTGTCGACGATAATGGGGATATTCACGCAGGCGAAGTCGGCGCTTTGCAGCAAGCTGCCAGGCAGGCAGGCGGCGGAGTCGGTGACCACGCCAATCCGGGTACGCGAAAGCCCACGCGGGGCCAGCCATTTAGGCAGCCAGCCCGCGCGTGGACTCTTCGTGCGTTCGCTCATGGGTTGAGCCTACGGGGCCGGAACCACATTCACGAGCTTCGGCGCACGGACGATCACTTTCAGCGGCTCCTTGCCATCGAGCATGCGGATCACCGTTTCGTTGGCCAAAGCCTGCTCACGCAGATCATCCTCGGAGATATCCAGGGGCACCTCTAGACGCGCGCGGACCTTGCCCTTGATCTGCACCACGGCAGTGACGGTGTCATCAATGAGCAACGTCTCGTCAACCTGCGGCCAGGAGCTGTTCACCACGCTTGGCTCGTAGCCCAGCTGGGCCCACATATCTTCGGCGGTGTATGGCGCGAACATGCTCAGCAGCTGCGCGGTGACCGTTGCGGCCTCGCGGACCGCAGGGTCACTGGACCCGGCACCGGAATCGATGGTTTTACGCGCCGCGTTGACCAATTCCATGGTCTTGGCGATCACCACGTTGAACTTGCCCGAGTCCAGCAGCTGCGCGGCCTCGTGCACGGTGCGGTGAGTGACCTGGCGCAAGGACTTCTCACCGGTGGTGTAATCGACGTCCTGGGCGCTGTGCACGTCCTGGGCGATACGCCAGGCGCGGGCCAAGAACTTCTGCGAACCCGATGGGGATACATCGGCCCAGTCCACGTCGTCCTCCGGCGGGGAGGCGAAGATCATGGTCAGACGTACCGCGTCCACACCAAACTTGTCCAGCTGCTCGCCAAGGTCAACACCGTTGCCCAGCGACTTGCTCATCGCCTTGCCGCCGTTGAGTACCTGTCCCTGGTTCAGCAGCGCACTAAATGGTTCGTCCACGTCGATCAGGCCCAGATCAAAAATGACCTTGGTGAAGAACCGCGAATAGAGCAGGTGCAGAATCGCGTGCTCTACACCGCCGACGTACTGGCCAACCGGCATCCAATCGCGCACTGCCTGCGGGTCGAACGGACCCTCGGTGTAATGCGGGGAAACGAAACGCAGGAAGTACCAGGAGGAATCCACAAAGGTATCCATGGTGTCGGTGTCGCGCTTGGCGGCGCCGCCGCACTTCGGGCAGTCCACGTTGACCCACTCTTCGACGGCAGCCAGCGGGCTGGTGCCCTTCGGAGCGAGTTGCTCGCCGCGCAGGTTATCTGGCAGGCGCACCGGAAGCTGGTCATCGGGAACCGGGACCTCGCCGCAGTCGGTGCAGTGAATAATCGGGATCGGGGTACCCCAGAAGCGCTGGCGCGATAGCAGCCAGTCGCGTAGCCGGTAGTTGATCGTGTGCTCACCGGTGCCGGCGGCCTCAACGATCTCGATCGCCTTCGCGACCGCCTCGGTTTTAGTCAGACCGGAGAGCTCACCCGAGTTGATCAGCTGGCCCTCGCCGGTGGTCGCGGTTCCGGAAACTGCCGGATCCTCTTCACCGGTTTCGACGACCACGCGCACCGGCAGGTCGAAGGTGCGGGCAAAGTCCAAGTCACGCTGGTCGTGCGCGGGCACGGCCATAATTGCACCGGTCCCGTAATCGGCCAGCACGTAGTCCGCGGCCCAGACCGGCAGCTTTTCGCCGGAGAGTGGATTGATCGCGTAACGGCCCAGGAACACACCGGTCTTCTCACGTTCCGAGGACTGGCGTTCGATCTCGGAGAGTGCTTTCACCTGCTCCTGGTATTCTTCCAGGGCGGCGCGGTGCTCGTCGGTGACCAGCTCGCCAGCCAGCGCGGCGTCGGCTGCAACGACCATGAAGGTCGCACCGTACAAGGTGTCCGGGCGTGTGGTGAAGACCGGTATCTTGACTTCGTCCAGCTGATCCTGCGCGGCGATGGAGAAGGTCACCTGGGCGCCCTCGGAACGGCCGATCCAGTTCTTCTGCATCAGCAGTACGCGCTCAGGCCAGTGGCCCTTGAGCCCGTCCATATCTTCGAGCAGGCGGTCGGCGTAATCGGTGATCTTGAAGTACCACTGGTTCAATGATTTCTTGGTCACCGCCGTGCCACAACGCTCACAGGCACCGTTAACTACCTGCTCATTAGCCAGCACGGTCTGGTCCGTAGGGCACCAGTTCACCGGGTGGTCCTTGCGGTAGGCCAGACCCTTTTCGTAAAACTTATTAAACAGCCACTGAGTCCAGCGGTAGTATTCCGGATCCGAGGTGTGCAACCGGCGATCCCAATCGGCGGAGATCGCGTAACGCTTGAAGCTCTCAGCCTGGGTGTCGATGTTCTTGTAGGTCCACTCCGCCGGGTGCGCATTGCGCTTGATGGCGGCGTTTTCCGCTGGCAGGCCGAAGGAATCCCAGCCGATCGGATGCATCACGTCATAGCCACGCAAGCGCCAGTAACGCGACACCACATCGCCCATAGCAAAAGCCTCGGCGTGACCCATGTGCAGGTCACCGGAGGGGTACGGGAACATATCCAGCACATAGCGACGCTCGCGGCTGCCGTCATCGGCGGGCTTGAACACTTCAAGTTCGTTCCACACCGGTAGCCACTTGGACTCGAGGTCCTTAAAATCGTAGGTTCTGGGTTCGTTCGTCGATGATGTCACTGAGCTCTTCTCACACACTTGCGGAAAAATTTCCTGACGGAAAACTTGGTTCGGGTCCAGACACAACAAAAGCCCCCAAATCACCACTCGGGGGTACGGCCATTGGCCGTGCTTAGCCTAGGTTGCGCTGAAAATGCATACGCCGATTCTATCGCAGTTCAACTCGCAACGGCGCATCCGTGAAATGCCGGCTCCGCCACCGGTCCAATGTCTTCGCTCACAAACCTCACGCCGGTGTCCGATGAATTCGCACACCGCTTATCCACAGCTGGCACCCACGGCGGTCCAGCACCGAGCTGCCGGGTCAACAATGGCTTCATGAACACCCCAGCACTCATCGCCACCTTGCACACCCTGTGCGCCGCCCCGCTTCAGCTCGGGACGCAGCTCACCGGTGCCATGATGCTGCGTTTAGGCTCCCTGGCCCTCGCCCTGTTCACCGCCATTGGCCAGCTAGTGCATCAGCAGCGCGACCCACGCCTCGCACTTGCCTACGGTGACCTCGTGGAAAAATTCGCCCAGCAGGTCCATCACGAACAACTGGCCACCGCCCTTGACGCTGAGCTCAGCGGGGCGCACGCGCTGAGTCTTGAAAGTTTCGATCGGTTACGCGCCGGGACCTGCGTGCTAGAGGGTGAACCGGAACTCGCCGTGGGCCGGACCTGCTACAAATCTGCCGGGGACTTGCTGGCCGCGTGGTTAGGCCTGAACTATTTCGAGGCACAACGGCGCATCGACGACGCCTATCTCCTTATCGGCCGGCGCACCGCCCAGGGTGAGCTTTGCCCGCCTCGCTTACCCCAACTTGCAAGACTCTATGCCGAGGGTGGCGCAGACCGACGCAGCATCACTGCCGCCGCCCGCAGGCTTGAAAAACTCGAACCCAAAGACACCACCTTCGACGGGATCCCGGTGCAGCTCACCGCCAGAGACACCGACGGGCAACTTCTAGAGGTCCACGCCGCCCGCGCCTTAGCGCAGCTCGGTCCCAATGCCGCCCGCAAAGAGATCAGCACCCGGATCGGAATCTACAAGGAACTGCACACCGAAAAACAGCCACCGGCGCTGGGCCTATTCATCGGCCCGATCATCCAAGGTGTTCACGAATTCACCCTGCGCACCTTGGCCTCCCATGCTCAGGTGATCCGTTCGATCCGCGTGCAATCGGCAGACTGGCGCACCCGTGCAGGCAAGGCCGCACGTGGCGCAACCGCAGAACCTGCCTCTGATGCCGTTTCGCGGTCGCCAGAAATGAACGCGCAGCAGCCAGTTGCCGACGCCGTGCTCATGCCGACCGATGTGCCCAGTGACCCGCCCTGGCTACAGCCCGAGACCCCGATGCCCGCATGGGCTCAGCCGGCCGATGAGCAGTCTGAAGCCGATGGCACCGCGAACTGCACCACGCAGACCAAACCAGTAAGCAATGTCTACGAAGTCCTCACCCCGGAGCTCCGCGCACTGAACGCTTTCATGGCCATCCTTACCGCCCCTGCCACCGGCGGAAAATTCAAGCCAATCATTCCACGCATCTTCGTTTATATGTGGCTAAGTGACCTGCAGAACCTCGCCGAAGCTCACGCCGTCACCGCAAATGGGGTGAACTTGCCGCCCGGTGAACTTCGACGCACCTTAGCCGACGCCAATATCATCCCGGTTGTCTTGGGCGGCAACAGCCAACCGCTAGATCTGGGCCGATCCAGACGCTATCACCAGGGGTATGTCCGGGCGGCAGTGTTAGCGCGCGATCGTGGCTGCATTGTGCCGGACTGCACCACCGCGCCAGATCACGTAGAAATTGATCACTATCAACGCGCGTGGGCCGATGGCGGGACCACCAGTGTGCAGTCCGGGGCAGGATTGTGTCCCGAAGGGCATCACAGCCGCCACGTGGATCAAATTAAAATCGTTGACGTCGATGGCCTACCCCACGTGATCCTGCCTGCGCATCTTGACCCTGAACAAAAACCTCGGCGCAACACCTATTGGGGAGCACTGCAACTGGCAGACTCCCCCGACCGGGAGGTAACGCCACCCGATCCACCGGATCCACCCGATCCACCCGATCCACCCGAGGAAAGTTAGCAAGCAGACCGTGCCAGCCGAACCCCCAATCCCCCACCGGCCGGCACCGGAAAAAACGCAGACCACGAACCCGTGGCTTTTGGGTTCGAGGTCTGCGTTTGTGCGTGCTGAAGCTGGCTAGGCTTTGGTGTCTTCGTCTACCCAGTCAAAGGTACGAGTCACGGCCTTCTTCCACAGGCGCAGGCTACGTTCGCGCTCTGCGTCTTCCATCTCCGGCTCCCAACGCTTGTCCTCAGACCAGTTCGATTCCAGCTCGCCAAGGTCCTGCCAGAAGCCCACTGCCAGGCCAGCTGCATAGGCAGCACCCAGCGCGGTGGTTTCAGTAACCTTTGGGCGAACCACAGGCACCCCAAGAATATCGGCTTGGAACTGCATCAATGCCTCGTTGGCCACCATGCCACCGTCGACCTTCAACTCGGTCAGCGGCACCTCGGCGTCGGCGTTCACCGCGTCCAGCACCTCGCGGGTCTGGAATGCGGTAGCTTCCAATGCGGCCCGGGCAATGTGGTTTTTGTTCGCAAAGCGGGTCAAGCCCACGATTGCGCCACGTGCTTCGGCCCGCCAATACGGTGCGAAGAGACCGGAGAAGGCAGGCACGATGTACACGCCACCGTTGTTATCTACCTTGGCCGCCAGCTCTTCGATCTCCGGGGCGGTAGCGATCATGCCGATATTGTCGCGCAGCCACTGCACCAGGGATCCGGCTACCGCAATGGAGCCTTCCAGCGCGTAGACCGGAGCGGCGTCGCCCAGCTTGTAGGCCATCGTGGTCAGCAGCCCGTTAGAGGAATGCACGATCTCGGTGCCGGTGTTGAAGATCAAGAAACAACCGGTGCCATAGGTATTCTTCGCGGTACCCGCGGTGAACGCTGCCTGGCCGAAGGTGGCCGCCTGCTGGTCACCTAAAATACCCGCCACAGGCACTTCGCGCAGCAACTGGTTGCCCGCCACGGTGCCATACACCTCGGAGGAGGAACGGATCTGCGGCATCATCGATACCGGCACACCGAAGTCGGCAAGGATTTCTTCATCCCACGCCAGGGTCTTCAGGTCCATGAACAAGGTGCGCGAGGCATTGGTCACGTCGGTGACGTGCACGCCGCCGTCGATGCCACCGGTCAGGTTCCACAACACCCAGCTATCGGTGGTGCCGAAGATCAGATCCCCGGCTTCTGCGCGTTCCCGTGCGCCTTCCACGTTGTCCAGAATCCACTTGATCTTCGTCCCGGAGAAGTAGGTTGCCAGTGGCAGCCCGACCCGGTCCTTGTAACGATCCATTCCGCCCTTGGCAGCCAGTTCGTCAACGATCTCCTGGGTTCGGGTATCTTGCCAGACAATCGCGTTGTACACCGGTTCGCCGGTGTTCTTATCCCACACCACGGCGGTTTCACGCTGGTTGGTGATGCCAACTACTTCGATGTCGTGCCGGGTCAGGTTCGCCTTGGACAGCGCCTGGCCGATCACTTCGCGGATGTTGTTCCAGATTTCAGCTGCATCGTGCTCCACCCAGCCGGCGGCCGGGAAGATCTGCTCGTGCTCGAGCTGGCCTACCGAGACAACCTCGCCGGCGTGATCGAAGACGATCGCTCGGGAACTAGTGGTTCCCTGGTCGATGGCGATAACATATTTTTCAGTCATGATTCACATCTCTCTTTCTAGAACATCAGGCCGGCGCCGACGCCGCCAAGTAGACCACCAATGACTGGGCCAGCGATCGGAACCCAGGCGTAAGCCCAGTCCGATGATCCCTTGCCCTTGATAGGAAGAATAGCGTGTGCCAGTCGCGGCCCGAGGTCGCGAGTTGGGTTGATTGCATAACCGGTAGCTCCACCCAGGGATAGACCGATGGCCACCACGAGCAACGCGACCGCTAGCGGGCCAAGCTCATGAGGGGTCTTACCGAAACCGGCAATCACGAAGACGAGTACAAAGGTACCGAAAATCTCGGAGACCATATTCCAGCCGTAGGAGCGGATCGCAGGACCGGTGGCAAACACGCCCAGCTGGTTACCGGCGTTCTGCTTATCGTCGAGGTGCTTTTTGTAAGCCAACCAGGTACCCACGGCACCAAGGAACGCGCCCACGAGCTGGGCGAGGAAATAAAGCATGGTGTTGGCGAAGGTTTTGGCAACACCGGGTGCGTATTCGGCGGCGTCCGGGTTGATCAGCAACCCCAGAGTGACCGCAGGGTTCAGGTGCGCGCCGGAAATACCGGCGATCCAGACACCGCAGTACACACCAAGGCCCCAGCCAAAGCTGATCGCCAGCCAACCGGCGGCGCTACCGAGGGTTCCCTTGAGTGCCACGTTGGCGCATACGCCCGAGCCCATGAGGATGAGAATGAAAGTGCCGGCTAATTCGGCAAGAAACACGTGAGTGGACAACATTGACCTCTTAGTGGTTTCGAAAGCCGGCGGCAACCTACCGCCGGCCGGTGCAGGTTACGCGAGGATGACCCCATGGCTTTCTGCAAGTACCGAGAGCGAATTGTCGATCTCGGCTGCGGTCTGGGTCTGATCCCAGCCCATCGGTACCGCGAGGTGCGAGGCGACCTCGTTGACCAAATCTTTAGTGACCAACCCGCGGAAGGCGAGGTTGGTGCGGCGAATAAATACATCGATCAAGCGCCCGACCTGCTCATGCGTGACCAGGTAGGAAAGTTCCTGAACCGACAGTTCACTGCTGTGCGTCAGTAGCTCTTCGTGCTCGCCCACTTCAGCAAGCACCCGATCCGCTCCGGTGCCATAACGCTCGAGCAGTACGCGAAGCCGCGCATGCGGCGCACGGTCTTCACGGGCTGCGTACCAGGCGGCCAGCTGGCCCTCATTGGTGGGGAACTTCTTGCCGCCGCCGATAGCCACACCCTGGGTGCTGTGCTTTTCGCTTTCGCCCAGGAAGGCCAGCGCCTTGCCACCGAGGTTTTCGGCCAGCGCGCGGAAGGTGGTCCATTTGCCGCCGATCAGCGAAAGCATCATGGTCGAATCGGTCAGGCGGGTTTCCCTCACCTGGTAATCACGGGAGACGAAACCCGGGGCGGTGTCGTCGTGGTTCGGCAGTGGACGCACACCGGAGAACTTGTAGACGATCTGCTCTTCGCTCACGGAAATTCGCGGGAAGACCTGTCCGATCAAATCGAAGAAGTACGCAACTTCCTCGTCGGTGCAGACCGCCGGTTCACGCATGTCGTGCTCCAGATCGGTGGTTCCCACCAGTACCCGGCCAAGCATTGGGTAGATCAGTACGATGCGGCCGTCTTCGTTTTCGAAGAAGATTTCACGTCCACCGGTCGCGGCCAGCAGCTCTGGGTGATCCAGCACGATGTGTGAGCCTTTGGTGCCGCCGGTCCACTTGGTGTTCTTTCCAAGCTCAGCGTTGGTCAGATCCACCCAGGCACCGGTGGCGTTGATGATGACTTCGGCTTGGAAGTCGAACTGCTCGCCGGTCAGCACGTCGCGCAGCGTCGCGGTGCCGTCGGTGACGGTGGCTAGCTCCACATAGTTGCTAGCTCGCGCCTGATCGTTGGCACCCAGGCCGTCGCGCAACACATCGAGGGTCAGGCGTTCGGGATTGTGCACCGAGGCGTCGAAGTACGTGGCAGTATATTTGACGTCCTCGCGCAGTTCGGGCAGATCCTTGCGGGCTGCTTTGCTGCCCTTGAAGTTGTGCCATGGGGTGTTGCGTCCATCGATGCCCGCGAAAACGTCGTACATGATCAGTCCGGCTTTAATGAGCGCCGCACCGCGCTCGGTAGGCTTGCCGGACTTGTGAGTCAAGAAACGGATCGGCGCGCTGAGCATGCCGGAGAAGGTGGAGAAAATCGGGATCGTGGTCTGCAGCGGCTTCACGTAGTGCGGAGCGATCTCCAGCAATGAGTTGCGTTCCTGAACCGACTCGTGGACGAGGCGGAATTCACCGTTTTCCAGGTAACGGATCCCACCGTGGATCATATGCGAGCTCGCACCGGAGGCGCCTTGGCAGTAATCGCCACGTTCTACCAGTGCCACATCGATTCCCTGCGTCGCGAGGTAACGGAAAGTCGCCACGCCGTTGATGCCACCGCCGACAACGAGCACCCGCGCCTTTGGCCGTGCACGTAGTTGCTCTAGCTGGTCCCGATTCACGATTGCTTGCCCCTTTTTTGACTGTTGGTGTCTGTCAACAGTTAGTCTTGTCACCATGGAACAAAACGGTCAAACGAAATGCACAAACGTGCAGAAATGGTCCGATTGATGCAGATATCCCCCGGGAACGGACCCTATAAACTGCCAAATCCTGACACATCCGTGCAGACTAATCCCAAAGCCAAGGACGCCTTGCGCGCCGCACAGTTGTATTACCTGCAGGACATCAAGATGGAGGTGATCGCCCGGGAATTGGGAGTCTCGCGGTCAACGGTGTCGCGGTTGCTCGCCCACGCCAAACGCACCGGAATGGTCTCGGTGAAGATTAACCCCTCGGCTAACCTGTCGGCATTGGTCAGTAACCAGCTAGCCGAAAAATACGGGATCAACGTGCATTTAGTCCCCACCGACGGTTCGATGGATGACACCGAATTGCTCCAACGCGTCTCGGCGCATGCAGCCTATCTACTGGGCACTATCGTGTCCTCTTCAATGACCATCGGTGTCGCCTGGGGCCAGACCATGCAGGCGGTCTCCGCGGCACTGGCCGGGCACCCCACCCATGACTCGGTGGTCGTGCAGCTGAATGGGGCGGCCAACCCGGTCTCCAGCGGGGTGCGCTACGCCAGCGAAATTCTGACCCGTTTCGGCCAGGCCTTCACCGCCCGCACCGAACAGTTCCCGGTCCCGGCTTTTTTCGACAAAGCCAGTACCCGCGAGGCGATGTGGCAGGAAACCTCGATACACCGCGTACGGAATATCCAACGCGAGATGAATTTGGCGGTCTTTTCCTTGGGGGCCGCCAATTCAAACCTCGCCTCGCAGGTATACCGCGGCGGTTACCTCAGTAAGGCCGAGACCCGGCAGCTCAGTGAGATGGGTGTGGTGGGAGACGTCGCGACGGTCTTTTTCGACAAAAGCGGCGACGACGCCCACATTGAGATCAACGCTCGAGCCACCGGGCCCACACTGGCCGAACTGCGCAAGGTTCCACGGCGCTTCTGCGTAGTCTCGGGCCGCGGCAAGTTAGAAGCCGTCCGCGGAGCGCTCAATGGCCAGCTGATCACCGAATTGGTCATCGACGAGGGCACCGCGCTCGCCCTGCTCGACGGGTAGGGTTAAACACATGACGCCACGCACCGAACTGGTCACCACCCATACCCTGCACGGTTCCACCACCAAGGTCTACAGTTACCCGGCCAGCACGCAGCCAAGTGCCGGAACGATTTTTGCGATCCACGGTTTTCGCGGCGATCATCATGGACTGCAGCGCATCGTGGACCAGCTGCCGCAATACACCATCATCGTGCCCGATCTTCCTGGTTTTGGCTCCTCCAACTCGATGCAATTACCCCACGACGTCCACGGCTACACGACGGCACTGTCCACGTTGGCCGACGAGTTCGCCCTGCCATCTGGCACCATCTTGCTCGGGCATTCTTTTGGCTCGCTGGTGGCGGCCAAACTGGCCACCGAACGCGGCTTCTCCGGGCTCGTGCTGCTGAACCCGATCTCCGAGCTGGCGTTGGATTCTTCGCAGGCGCTGATGGCTAAACTCACCGGTTTTTACTACGAGCTCTGCGCGAAGCTGCCCGAACGCCTCGGTTCGGCGGTACTGCGCTCGAAGTTATTCTCCGACGCCATGAGCGTGGTGATGACCAAGAGTAAAGACCGCAGCATGCGCCAGTACGTGCGCGAACAGCACCGCGCCTACTTTGGCGGGTTTCATTCACGCGTGAGCCTCGCGCAGGCTTATCAGGCATCCATTGCGCACACCGTGGGTGAATACAGTGCAGATATTCGCATTCCGGTACTCATGGTCGGCGGGCTGCTCGACGAGTTGGGCACGCCGGAAACCCAGGAGAACCTCCGGGCGAGCTTTGCCGACGCGCGGCTGGTCATGCTTCAGAACGTCGGTCACCTGATTCACTATGAAAAGGCCGGCGACACCGCCGCGGCGATCGTCGATTTTCTGCAGCACCTGCCGGACCAATCCCGGGCTAAAGCACCTCGTCGGGATCCACGGCGATGTTCACTACCGGATCTTTAGCCGCGGACATCCGCGCCCGCAAGGCTCGCAGCGAGGTGGTCACCAGGTGGCCGTCGGCGTAGGAAAAAAACAGCACATAGCGGTGTTCAATCGGTGGTCCATCGATAATCGTCGGACCGTGCACCGCCAGCTTCTCACGCAGCTTCGGTGAAATCGCGGCGATCAGCCGTTCGGCACCGGGCCCGGAGACCACCGCACTGCGTACCGCCGGCGGCAGCCCCAATTCACGGCGCTCCCCCAGTTCACGCTCGGCAAAACTGGCCGGGTCATAACGCACCAGCGCCGCACCGGCCGGGCTTGGCGTGCCGGTCAGCACCACGACCCCCTCATGCGAGGCCAGCGAGGCCGCGCTGAACCAGCGGCTGAGCACCTCTTCGGTATTGCGAAGCGAGTCATGGGCCATCATCTTATCCGCGTCCAGCAGCAGCACCGCGCTGTAGCCGCCGTCCACCACCGGTTCCACCCCGGGGGTTGCCACCACCAGCGCAGGTTTCCGCTCCAGCCGGCGCACCGGTTTAGCCCCGGTAGAAGAAATCACCGGCACCTTGGCAAAGGCCTGGCCCAACTCCTCTGCGGTACGATCCGCGCCAATGCTTGCCGCGCGGATCCGTGGCGAATTACATTCGGCACAACGGTATTCGCGATACTGTTCGCCGCACCATTTGCAGGCAATATGGTGGGTTGACCCGCCAAGTTGCAGCGGGCCCTGACAGGCCGGGCAGCGCGCCAACGTCCGGCAGTCCTGACAGGCCAACGCGGGCATAAAACCGGTGCGCGCCACTTGCACCAGCACCGGCCCGGTTTCCAGAGCCTTTGTCGCTTCGCGCCAGGCCAGCGACGGGATCCGGGCGCGGGCGAGCACCGGGTCGCGTTCCATTTCAAAATCATTGGTGGTGGCCACGACGCGCGGGGTCTGCGCGCGCAGCACCGCTCGAGGCACCTTCAGTTCCGTGGCCCATCCGGTAGCCACCAGGCGCTGGGCCTCCACCGAACGCGACGGTGAGGCAATGAGCAGCGAGCAGCCGCTGTGGGTGCTGCGTAGCAACGCCACCTCGCGCGCATGCTGGTACGGTGAGCGCTGTTCACGGTGGGATTGATCCGCGTCTTGCCAGAGCACGATCAGCCCCAGCTGCGGGATATGGCATTGCGCGGCGGACCGGGTGCCGATGACGATCTGCACCTGCCCGCCGATGGCACGCAGGAAATTCCGGTATCGCGGGGTCGGTCCGTCGTCGGCCTGCAACCGCGCATAACTGTCTTTGCCGAAGTGCTCGTCCAGGTGTTCGGACAGTCGGGCCAGGTCGCTGGCGTCGGGCACCAGCAGCAGCACGCGCTGCCCGCGGGACAGCACCGGCCGGCACGCGTCAAGCAAAAACCCGGGCCATGAGCCATAAAAGTTCGGCACCCAGGTGGCTACCGCGCGCAGCGTATCTCCGTTGGCCCATGCCTGAAGCGCCTCGGGACCCAACTCGTAGTGTTCTAGCTGATTTGGATGCTCGGGCAGCGTGGGGACTGCCACTTCCAGTTCTTCCTTTTCGACCTTGGCAGCACGTGGCGGAACGGCTAAGCGCACCACATCCCACACGGTTCCGGCATAACGCTGCGCCACTAGTTCGGCGACCTCATATACCTCGCGGTGCAGTACCACCTTGTCGCTGACCAGTTTGGACAGCGCCTTGAGCTTAATCGGCGAGGCGTAGTCTTCGAGCACCTCGGTGATGAAGCCAGGCAGCTGCTGCGCCCCAAAAGGCACCTTCACGCGCGTGCCGGCCACCGCGCTGGACACCATTGATTCGGGCACCTGATAGTCGAAGAGCCGGTCCAGATGCGGCACGGAAGAATCAATCAGCACCCGGGCAACCCGCTTGATACGGGCCGGCTCGGGTGCTGATATGAGGGCGTCTTGCTGCACGCTGGTTCCTAGACGTTGAACCAGCTGCGCAGCGCATCCACGCGGTCGGTACGCTCCCAGGTGAAGTCGTTGTCGTCACGTCCGAAGTGGCCGTGCGCGGCGGTTTTACGGTAGATCGGACGCAGCAAATCCAGGTCTTCGATGATGCCCAGCGGGCGCAGGTCAAAGATCTCGTTGATGGCGCGGGTAATCTTGGACGGGTCCACGGTTTCGGTGTCGAAGGTCTCCACATACAGACCCACCGGACGAGCCACGCCAATGGCGTAGGCCACCTGAACTTCGGCGCGGCGGGCAAGCCCCGCGGCCACGACATTCTTCGCTACCCAGCGCATCGCGTAGGCGGCCGAACGGTCAACCTTGGAAGGATCCTTGCCGGAGAACGCGCCGCCGCCGTGGCGGGCGAAACCGCCGTAGGTGTCCACGATGATTTTGCGCCCGGTGAGTCCCGCGTCGCCTACCGGTCCGCCGATCACAAAAGGACCCGAAGGGTTCAGGATCACGTTGGTGCTTGAGGTGTCCAGATTTGATCGCTCAAGGATCGGGGTGACAACCTCTTCGAGCAGGTCTGCCTTCAAGGTCGCCAATTCGTATTCCGAGGCGTGCTGGCTGGAAACGACCACGGTGTCGATGGAGACCGGGGTGTCCCCGTCATAGCCGATAGTGACCTGGGTCTTGCCGTCCGGGCGCAGCAGCGGCATGCGTCCGTTCTTGCGCACCTGGGTCAGCCGCTCGGACAGACGGTGGGCCAGGAAGATCGGGGTAGGCATCAGCGAATCGGTTTCATCCGAGGCGTAGCCAAACATCAGGCCCTGGTCCCCGGCGCCCTGCATATCTCGTGGGTCTTTGGCGGTGCCTTCGCGTGCTTCCAGCGAGTTGAACACGCCGTCGTGGATTTCCTGGGACTGCTGTCCGATCGACACCGACACACCGCAGCGCGCTCCGTCAAAGCCGTTGGCCGAGGAGTCGTAGCCGATGTCCAGGATGGTGCTGCGCACGATCTCGGGGATCTCTACGTAGCCGTTGGTGGTCACCTCGCCGGCCACATGCACCAGTCCGGTGGTAGTCAGCGTTTCGACGGCGACCTTGGAGTTCGGGTCCTGCGCCAGCATGGCGTCGAGGATCGCATCCGAGATCTGGTCGCAAATTTTGTCTGGGTGTCCCTCGGTAACGGATTCCGAGGTGAAAAGACGAAGTTCGGGGGTAGTTGAAGTCACCTTTTTACTCTATCTGGTCTAACCGACCGATTGGCTTTAGTTGCGACGATACGTGACCAAACACCATATGGTGCGGCTCACTTTATGACGTGCGGATGTCCGATTATTGCGCCCGCGATCTGCTCTATGACCACCCGGGCTACCTCGAGCTTGCTTCCGGTAGCCTGCACGCTCGGAGCCTGCGAGGCAAAAAGCACCTGAATGCTGTTGGTATCCTGCCCAAAGGTCAGCTGCGCGCCCACCTCGTTGACTACGAGCATTTCGCAGCCCTTACGCGCCAGCTTCGAGCGCCCGTAGTCCAGCACGCTGCCCTGCTCGTCGCCGGTTTCGGCCGCGAACCCGACGATCAGTGAAGGCAGCGTCGCATCCTGCGCACGGGCCTGCACAATCTCCGCCAGAATGTCCGGGTTGCGCACCAAGGTGATCACCGGAGCGGAGTGTTCGTCGCGCTTTTTGATCTTCGAATTTTCGATGTTTGCCGGACGGAAGTCAGCCACCGCCGCGTTCATGATCAGCACATCGTGGCCCGGCGCCTCGGCGAACACCGCGGCGCGCAGTTCTAACGCGCTCGATGCATGCACCAGACGCACCCCAGCCGGCGGGGCAACTTCCAGGTGCGTGGCTAGCAGCGTTACCTCGGCGCCGGCATCACGGGCTGCCTGCGCCAGCGCCACACCTTGGCGGCCCGAGGATCGGTTGCCCAAAAAGCGCACCGGGTCCAAAGGTTCACGGGTACCGCCGGCGGTGATCAGCACACGCTGGCCGGCCAGGACCGGGGTACTCAGCAGCGGGGTAATCTGCGCAAAAATATCTTCGGGTTCTGGGAGTCGCCCGGGTCCCGAGTCTTTTCCGGTCAGCCGTCCGCTAGCCGGTTCGATGATAGTCACCCCACGTGAGCGCAGGGTGGCTACGTTGGCGCGGGTGGCCTCGTGCTGCCACATTTCGGTGTGCATTGCCGGGGCCATCACTACCGGAGCACGGGACGCCAGCAGCGTGCCGGTCAGCAAATCATCGGCGATCCCCGCCGCCGCCTTCGCCATCAGGTCCGCCGTAGCCGGCACAATCAGCACCAGGTCCGCTTGCTGGCCTAAACGCACGTGATTCACCGAATCCACCGCGTCGAAAACATTGGAGGTCACCGGATTGCCCGACAAAGCTTCCCAAGTGGCGTTGCCAACGAAGTTTTCTACCTTCGCGGTCGGGATGACGTCGACGTGGTGCCCGGCCTCTTTGAGCAGGCGCAGCAGCAACACGGACTTGTAGGCGGCGATCCCGGCCGAGACGCCCAAAACGATACGCAACACGCGAAAGATCCTTTGGTGATTTTTACCTGGTGGTTAAAGAAAAAAGATGGCGCCCGGTCGGGGCGCCATCTCTGATGTTAGTCTTCGGTAACTTCAGCCCGAGTGACCTTCAGTAGCTGGCTGTCCAGTTCGCGCAATGCGATGGTCAGTGGCTTTTCGTTCAACTTGGTCTCAACCAATGGACCAACATACTCGAACAGGCCTTCATTTAGCTGCGCGTAGTAAGCGTTGATCTGACGTGCGCGCTTTGATGCGTTGAGCACCAGCGCGTACTTCGAGTCGTTGGTCTCAAGCAACGAGTCGATCGATGGGTTAATGATTCCCTCTAGATTGGACACAGGACTCCCTTTAGTCATTCTTCAGGCCCATAAGGGCCACAAGCTCTTCGGCGGCGCGTGAAACATCATCATTGACGATGGTGACATCGAATTCTGATTCCGCCGCAAGTTCTAGTTTAGCGGTTTCTAGACGACGCTGCTGCTCCTGGGCCGTTTCGGTGCCGCGGCCTATCAGCCGGCGCACCAATTCATCCCAGGTTGGCGGGGCTAAAAAGACGAACGTTGCCTCAGGCAACGACTCTTTCACCTGCCGCGCACCCTGCAGATCGATCTCCAGCAGGACCTTCTTGCCATTAGCCACCGCGTCGTCAACCGTGGAGCGGATGGTCCCGTAGCTATTCTGCCCGTGCACCACAGCCCATTCCAGCATGTCACCGCCGTCGACCAGTTGATGGAACTTTTCAGGCCCGACGAAGAAGTAATGAACTCCATCCTCTTCGCCTGGCCGTGGGTCTCGGGTTGTGGCCGAGACCGAAAGCCAGACATCAGGATAGTTATCTCGGATGTAGGTGGAGACGGTGCCCTTACCTACGGCCGTGGGGCCGGCTAGAACAGTTACCGACGCAGCGGTCATTGACTACACTTTCGTTTTTGGTGGCGATTGCTTGAAGTGTTCGGTGATCGCCGTGCGCTGCTTACGGCCTAAACCGCGCAAGCGACGCGAAGGGGAAATGCCAAGACGTTCCAGCAGGTTTGCTGCACGAACTTCGCCAACACCCGGCACCGACTCCAGAAGGTCCATGACACGCATGCGTCCCACAGCCTCGTCTTCGTATACCAAGTCTAGTACCTCCGTGATGGAGATCTTGCCGGTACTGAACTGGGCTTTAAGTTCTGCACGGCGTGTGCGAGCTGCCAATGCCTTGGCACGAGCCCGAATACGGTCTTCGTCTGAGAGTTCTCGCAGTACCATCGTTCAGCCATCCTTCATGTGTAGTGGACTAAGGCTATGAGAGTGAACATAGCGATCAAACGCGCATTTTGCAAGAGTAATCGCGTTGTGGCTACCAGAAACTGTAGTAGCCACAACGCGATTGTGCTAGTTATTTAGCCCGCGGCCAGTAATTCATCACGAACTTGCGCCGCTTTCGCCCGCAAGGCGTTTACACTTGGCCCCACCTTGAGGATGTCCCGGCTGCTGGTACCCAGCACCTGTGAATAACTACCGGCAAAAGCGGCGGCGATATCAGCTGCCGTAGCTCCTTGGGCACCGAGCCCAGGGGTGAGCAATGGCGCCTTCGTTGCACTCAGATCGATGCCCAGTTTCTCCGGTGCATCGCCAATGGTTGCGCCTACCACCAGACCCACGTGGCCCATATCTTCAGCGCCCGCATTTTCTGCGGTGACTTGGTCAATAATCGATTTTGCAACCGACTTTTTACCACCAACGTGCTGCACGGAGGGTCCTTCAGGGTTCGAGGTGAGCCCCAGAATGAACACTCCGCGACCGGTCTGCGCGGCCAGGTCAATGGCCGGTCGAAGTGACTCATAACCCAGGTATGGGCTCAGTGTCACCGCGTCCGAAGCCAACGGGGAAGCGTCGTCCAACCATGCCGTGGCATAGGCCGCCATGGTCGAACCAATGTCGCCACGCTTGGCATCTGCCAGGGTTAATATTCCCGCAGATTTGGCCAAGCTGAGAGTTTCCTCCAAAACCGCAAATCCCGCGGACCCAAAACGCTCATACAGCGCGATCTGTGGCTTCACGATTGCTGCCACACCGCTCATGGCTTCCACCACGCTCAGTGAGAAAGATCGCACCCCAGCGGGGGTATTTTCCAGCCCCCACGCCTGAAGCAGCGCCGGGTGCGGGTCAATTCCCACACACAGCGGCCCGGCCGCCTCCATCGCCGCCCGGAGGCGGGTTCCGAAGTTAGGCATTACGCGCACCGCGCAGGTTCTGATCGTGCACCTGCAAGCTGGTGACATCCCACTCGTACTCACGCAGCGCGTCGATAGCCTGCACGCAGGCACCGAATTCGGCGACGGTAGTAATGATTGGGGTGCCCACCGATACCGCGGCGGCGCGGATCTCGTAGCCGTCCCCGCGTGCCTCGGAACCGGTTGGGGTGTTCAAGATCAGGCCGATCTGCCCGGCGTTGATCAGATCAACGATGGACTCCCCGCCCTCATGGACCTTGCCCACCACCTGGGTAGGGATGCCGTTGCGGCGCAGTACCTCGGCGGTGCCACCGGTGGACAGGATCTCAAATCCGTTGTCTGCCAGGTGCTTGACCGGGATCACGATGGAGCGCTTGTCACGATTGGTCACCGAAACGAAGACCTTGCCGCCGGTAGGCAGTGGGTTGTTCGCCGCTGCCTGGGACTTTGCGAAGGCGGTATCGAAGTACTTGTCGATACCCATGACCTCGCCGGTGGAACGCATCTCAGGGCCGAGCAGCGAATCGACGACCTTGCCCTCCGGGGTGCGGAAGCGCGCGAACGGAAGCACCGCTTCCTTCACCGCGATCGGCGCCGAATCCGGCAGGTGAGTGCCGTCTCCGGTAGCCGGCAGCGAGCTGCCGCGCAGTTCGGCGATGGTGTGCCCCACGCCGATCAATGCCGCAACCTTGGCCAGCTGCACGCCGGTAGCCTTCGAGGTGAATGGCACGGTGCGGCTGGCGCGTGGGTTCGCTTCGATGACGTAGAGAATATCTGAGGCGAGCGCGAACTGGATGTTGATCAGCCCGCGTACCCCCACACCTTCGGCGATGGCGCGGGTGGCTGCGGCCACGCGGTCGCGCACGTCCGGGCCCAGCGTGATCGGAGGCAAGGTGCAGGCCGAGTCGCCGGAGTGGATGCCAGCTTCCTCGATGTGCTCCATGATGCCGCCGACGTACAGGTCGGTGCCGTCGAACAGGGCATCCACGTCGATCTCGATCGCATCTTCCAGGAACCGGTCAACGAGGACCGGGTGATCGACGGTGATTTCGGTGGCGTTGGCGATGTAGCGTTCCAGGTTAGCCTCGTCGTAGACGATCTCCATCCCGCGGCCGCCGAGCACGTAGGAAGGACGTACCAAGACCGGGTAGCCGATCGAGTCGGCAATCTTCTTCGCATCATTGAAGGACACCGCGGTGCCATTCTTCGGGGCGATCAGCCCGGCGCTATCCAGCACCTGCTGGAAGGCGCCACGGTGCTCGGCGAGGTCGATGGCCTCCGGGGAGGTACCCAAGATCCGCACCCCGGCCGCCTTCAACTCGGCTGCGAGCTTCAGCGGGGTCTGCCCGCCAAGCTGCACGAACACCCCGAGCACTCCGCCGGTTTCTTCTTCCGCGTGGATGATCTCCAGCACGTCTTCCAAGGTCAGCGGCTCAAAGTAGAGACGATCGGAAATGTCGTAGTCGGTAGACACGGTTTCCGGGTTGCAGTTGATCATCACGGTGTCGTGGCCGGCTTCACGCAAGGCCATCACCGCGTGCACGCAGGAGTAATCGAATTCGATGCCCTGGCCGATGCGGTTCGGACCGGAACCGAGGATGATCACCGACGGCTTCTCGTGGGCGGTCACCTCGGTCTCTTCGTCGTAGGTCGAATACATGTACGGGGTGAATGCCTCGAACTCGGCCGCGCAGGTGTCCACGGTCTTGAAGACCGGACGCACCCCCAACGCATGACGGATCCCGCGGATGACCGCCTCGGGCTTGCCGGTGAGCTGGGCGATCTGCGCGTCGGAGAAACCGTGGCGCTTGGCTTCGCGCAGGACCTCTTCGGACAGGTCCTTATTCGCCGCGATCATCTGCGCGGTCTCGTTGATCAGCGCGAGCTGGTCCAGGTACCACGGGTCGATTGCGGTGGTTTCGAAGAGCTTCTCGATGGATACCCCGGAGAACAGCAGGCGCTGAACCAGCGAGAGGCGCTCGGTGGAGCCCTTCACGATCGAGGCGAGGACCGCCTCATGCTCTTCTTCGGCAATCGGCTCGAAGGAAAGCTCCGATCCCTTCTGCTCCAGGGAGCGCAGCGCCTTCTGCAGCGCTTCGGTGAAGTTACGGCCCAACGCCATCGCCTCGCCCACGGACTTCATGGTGGTGGTCAGCGTCTTATCGGCTGCCGGGAACTTCTCGAAGGCAAAGCGTGGGACCTTGACAACCACATAGTCCAGCGCCGGCTCGAAGGAGGCCGGGGTCTTCTGCGTGATGTCGTTCGGGATCTCATCCAGGGTGTAACCCAGCGAGAGCTTGGTGGCGATCTTCGCGATCGCGAAGCCGGTGGCCTTGGAGGCCAGCGCGGAGGAACGCGAAACGCGGGGGTTCATCTCGATGACGACCACTCGTCCGGTGTCCGGTTCGATCGCGAACTGGATATTGCAGCCACCGGTGTCCACGCCCACCTCGCGGATGACCGCGATGGAGATATCACGCAGGTTCTGGTATTCGCGGTCGGTCAGCGTCATGGCCGGGGCGACGGTGATCGAGTCGCCGGTGTGCACGCCTACCGGGTCGAAGTTTTCGATTGAACACACGACGACGACGTTGTCGTTCTTGTCGCGCATCATTTCCAGCTCGTATTCCTTCCACCCCAGGATGGACTCCTCCAGGAGCACCTCGGTGGTCGGCGAGTACTGCAGCCCGGCTCCGGCGATACGGCGCAGGTCTTCGGCGTCATAGGCCATGCCCGAGCCCAGGCCGCCCATGGTGAACGAGGGGCGCACTACCACCGGGTAGTTCAGAATCTCGACGGCGGCAAAGGCCTCGTCCAGCGTGTGCACGATCTGTGACTTAGCCGATTCGGCGCCGCAGCGCTCCACCACGCCCTTGAACTTCTCGCGGTCCTCGCCCAGCTCGATGGCTTCGATATTTGCGCCGATCAGTTCGACGTTGTACTTCTCAAGCGCGCCGGACTTATCCAGGGCGATGGCGGTGTTCAGTGCGGTCTGCCCGCCCAGGGTCGGCAGGATCGCGTCCGGGCGTTCCTTGGCGATGATCTTTTCGACAACTTCCGGGGTGATCGGCTCGATGTAGGTGGCATCGGCGAATTCCGGGTCGGTCATGATGGTGGCGGGGTTGGAGTTCACCAGGATGACCCGCAGGCCCTCCTCCTTGAGCACGCGCAGTGCCTGGGTGCCGGAGTAATCGAATTCGGCGGCCTGGCCGATGACGATCGGGCCCGAACCGATGACGAGTACTGAGGTGAGATCGGTGCGCTTAGGCATTACTTGCTGTCCTTATCTGCGGCGGAATCCATCGCGGAAACGAAACGGTCAAAGAGGTAGGCGGCATCGTGTGGACCGGATGCTGCCTCCGGGTGGTACTGCACGGAGAAGGCTGGGATGTCGAGGCATGACAGGCCCTCCACCACGTGGTCGTTCAGCGAGAAGTGCGATACTTCTACCCTGCCGAAGCGTGCGATCGGTGCGGTTGGCGTGCCTTCCAGCGGTGCGTCGACGGCGAAGCCGTGGTTCTGGCTGGTGATCTCCACACGCCCGGTGGACTTGTCCATGACCGGCTGGTTGATTCCGCGGTGTCCGAAGCGCAGCTTGTAGGTCTCAAAACCCAGCGCGCGGCCCAGGATCTGGTTGCCGAAGCAGATGCCGAAGTACGGCATGCCGGCGTCGAGCACTTCACGGACCAGTTCCACCTGTGCGGTAGCTGCCGCCGGGTCACCGGGGCCGTTGGAGAAGAACACACCGGTGGCGCCGGTGGCCTTGATTTCTTCAAGTGTCGCGTTGTACGGCAGAACGTGCACGCGCAGTCCGCGTTCGGCCAGGCGGTGCGGGGTCATCGACTTCATGCCCAGGTCCACGGCGGCCACGGTGTGCAACGGCGCACCGCTGAATCCGTGATCGGCAGGCTCCACGGTGTAGGCGGCGGCTACCGAAACCTCGGCGGAGATGTTCCGTCCGGCCATCGCTGGCTGCGCCTTGACGGCGGCGATCAGCTCGGCGTCGGACTGTGCGGCGGCCTCACCGGAGAAGATTCCGGACTTCATGGCCCCGGCATCACGCAGGTGACGGGTCAGCGCGCGGGTGTCCACGTTGCGGATACCAACAATGCCGTAGGTCACCAGGTCTTCATCCAAGGTGCGGTCGCTGCGCCAATTGCTGGGGCGCCGGGCCGCGTCGCGCACTACATAGCCGGCCGGCCACATGCGCGTGGACTCCGGATCTTCGCTGTTCACGCCGGTGTTCCCCACGTGCGGGAAGGTCTGCACGACGATCTGGTGCGCGTAGGAAGGGTCGGTCAATGTTTCCTGGTACCCGGTCATTCCGGTGGTGAACACTGCTTCGCCAAGGCTTGTGCCTACGGCGCCGTAGCTGCGTCCACGGAAGATGCGGCCATCTTCGAGTACCAGCACTGCTGGTAGGTTGCTCAGGGAATTCACTTAGTTTGTCTCCTGCTCGGCCGCGTCGGCTTGGTGCGACGCCAGCAACTGATAAATCTTTGCGGTGTCCTCGTGGTAGCGAGGACGGAATCCGGTATCGAAGGTGAAATCATCCTTCGTCCAGGTGATCACGATCAGCCCGTCACGTTCGACGAACTTGCCGACCATGCCGGCGGACCGGGCCACCTTCACAAACGCGTTCCACGGAATGTGCAGGTCGGTGGTGCCTGGACGGAGCAGATGCACCCCGGCGCTGCCCAGTTCCAAGGTGGCGTTCGAACGTACTCCGAGCTGATGGACCGCGATCCGGTCCAACCAGTCCTCATAGCGGGTGGTGGCCACGTACATGCCGGTGAACTGGTGTTCCGGCTCGTCGTCGAACTGCGCATACGGCGCCGGGATGGCGCTCTGCCGTCGTTTCATATTGCGCCAGCCAATCAGGATCAGCGCACAGAAAAGTACCGCGATCCCGATGGTGACCAGCACGCTGGTCAGTTCCCCGCTAGTCATGAGCCACCCGCGGGGTAGCCAGCGCGCCGTCAAGCACGGTGGGGTGACCGTGGAAGAAGGTGGCGCGTACCGCACCTGGCAGCTCCATTCCGGCAAACGGCGAGTTGCGCCCCTTGGTGGCCATCGTGGACGGGTCCACGATCCAGCGTGCCGCCGGGTCCACCAGGGTCAGGTTGGCCGGTTCACCTACGGCGATCGGGCGGCCCTGATCTTCCAGGCTGCCGATCTTCGCCGGGGTGAACGAGGTAATCCGCGCTACGTCGGCCCAGGAAAGCAGCCCGGTCTGAACCAGCGTGTGCTGCACGATGGACAGTGCGGTTTCCAACCCGGTCATGCCCATGGCGGCCGCACCCCATTCGCAGTCCTTCGCTTCGGAAGGGTGCGGGGCATGGTCGGTGCCGATCACGTCGATGGTGCCATCGGCGACTCCCGCACGCAGCGCCAGCACATCTTCTTCGCGGCGCAGCGGCGGATTGACCTTGAAGACCGGATCGAAGGTTTTCACCTTTTCATCGGTCAGCAGCAGGTGGTGCGGGGTGACCTCGGCGGTGACGCAGATGCCGCGCGCCTTGGCCCAGCGGATAATCTCCACCGATCCGGCGGTTGACACGTGGCACACGTGCAAGCGGGCACCGACATGTTCTGCAAGCAGCACGTCGCGGGCGATGATCGACTCTTCGGCGACCGCCGGCCAGCCGGTCATGCCCAGCACCGCGGACACCTCGCCCTCGTTCATTTGGGCGCCCTCGGTGAGCCGTGGTTCCTGGGCGTGCTGGGCGATCACCCCGTCGAAGGCCTTCACATATTCCAGTGCACGGCGCATCAGCAGCGGATCCCAGACGCAGATCCCGTCATCGGAGAACATCCGCACCTTCGCGCGGGAGTCTGCCATGGCGCCGATCTCGGAGAGCTGCTGCCCGCCCAGTCCTACGGTGACCGCACCGACCGGGCGTACATCCACCCAGCCCGCCTTGCGGCCCAGCTCGTAGACCTGCTCCACGACGCCGGCGTTATCTGCCACCGGGGTGGAGTTGGCCATCGCGTGCACCGCGGTATAACCGCCGCGCGCGGCGGCCTGGGAACCGGTCTCCACGGTTTCGGCGTCCTCACGGCCAGGTTCGCGCAGGTGCGTATGCGGGTCAACCAGACCCGGCAGCAGCACCAGCCCGGCGGCTTCGATCACCGTCGCCTCGGCGTCATGGAGCTCACCGAGCTGCGCGATCTTACCGTCGATGATCAGCACGTCGGTAGCTTGACCGCCCAGAACGGCGGCCTGTCGAATCAAATACTTCATCTTAGGTTCCTTAGATCAAATCGCCGGACAGCAGCATGTAGAGGCTTGCCATGCGGACCGCCACGCCGTTGGTGACCTGTTCCAGGACCATCGACGCTGGCGAATCTGCGGCAGCCGAGGATATTTCAAGACCGCGGTTCATCGGGCCAGGGTGCAAGATCAGTGTGTCGTGCCCCTTGGCTTCAAGCGCTTTGAGGCGGGTGTCATCCAGTCCCCAGTAGCGCGAGTATTCGCGGGGGTTCGGGAAGAACGCTGCCCGCATCCGCTCACCTTGCACACGCAGCATCATCACCGCATCGACTCCGGATTCGATCACCGCGTCCAGCGAGTAACTGATTCTGCACGGCCAAGCGCCCGCACCGACCGGCAGCAGCGTGGGCGGGGCAACCATGGTCACCGAAGCGCCTAAGGTGTTCAGCAGCCACAAATTTGAGCGGGCCACCCGGCTATGCAGGATGTCGCCGACAATTGCGACCTTCAGCCCGTCCAGACCCCGGCCTACCGGAGAGACGCCCTCGCGCAGCGCCAGCTGGCGGCGCAGCGTAAACGCGTCGAGCAACGCCTGGGTGGGATGTTCGTGGGTGCCATCCCCGGCGTTGACAATCGGCAACCCGATCCAGTCGGTGGCAGCCAGCCGTGCCGGCGCCCCGGAGTCAGGGTGGCGGATCACTACCGCGTCCGCGCCGATGGCCAGCAGCGTCTGCGCGGTGTCCTTGAGCGATTCGCCCTTGGAGACCGAGGAGCCCTTGGCGGAAAAGTTGATCACGTCGGCGCTCAACCGCTTGGCGGCCGCTTCGAAGGAGATACGGGTGCGGGTGGAGTCCTCAAAAAACAGGTTCACCACGGTGCGCCCGCGCAACGCCGGGAGCTTTTTCACCTGGCGGGTGCCGGTTTCGCGCATTTCTTCGGCGATGTCCAGAATCGCGATGGCTTCTTCGCGGCTTAAATCCGCGGTGGACAGCAGGTGCTTCATGCGCTGGCCTCGATGACCACTTCGTTGCTTCCGTCGATCTCGGCCAGATGCACGCGCACCTTTTCGCTTTTTGCCGTGGGGAGGTTTTTGCCTACATGGTCCGCACGGATCGGCAGCTCGCGGTGTCCGCGGTCAATCAGCACGGCCAGACGCACAATGCGTGGCCGTCCCCAGTCCGACAGCGCGTCCAGCGCGGCGCGAATGGTGCGCCCGGAATAGAGTACATCGTCTACCAGGACGACCACCTTGCCGTCGATGCCGCCTGCGGGCAGGCGCGTGGGCGCCGGGGTGCGGGTGGTGGAGTGACGCAGATCGTCACGGTACATGGTGATGTCCAGCTGTCCGACCAGCGACGCGGGGTCCAGCTGGTTCGGCGTCGAAGCGGCGATGCGTTCGGCCAGGCGCTGGGCCAGCGGATAACCGCGACTCGGAATGCCCAGCAGCACCAGATCTTCGGTGCCCTTGTTGGCTTCGATAATTTCGAAGGCCACACGGGTCAGTACACGTTCGATGTCTTCGCCGGTCAAAACCGTGCGAGCCACATCGTGCTGTGAATTTTCATTCATCTGTGTGCACCTCTCCCTTCTCCGCCTCACGGGACGGGATTTAAAGGAATATTGCTAGTTCAAATTATCACGATCCGGCCATCATTCCCTAGCGGAAACCTATGCATACCCGTGAATAGTGCGTGACTTCTTTCACAGCGTAGTGCGCGCGCTGCAGCGATCCACCGTAAAGTGCGCTAATTCGCGCTCTTCGTCGCGTTTGATGACCACAATCCTGTCGCTTTGAGCACACCGCCAAGGGCAGCTGGAACCGCACAGTGTGATGCAGCTCCTCAGGGTTTGCCAGTCACGCGCGGCACACACTGGCGTAACAAAACCCGAACCAGGGAAGAACTATCAGCTGACCGGCAAGATTCTTGAAGCTGATGCACCGATATGGCTGCTAGCGTGAAAAATTCAGCGACCTGCGAGGAAATGGACCGGTTTTCACAGATGAGCCAAGACACGAACTACGACACCTTCGCCGAGGCATACAACGCCGAAAACGAAACCAGCTTGCTCAACGCCTACTATGAACGACCGGCGATGCTCAGGCTCGCCGGGCAGGTGCAAGGTAAAACGATTCTTGATGTCGGCTGCGGCGGCGGAGTGCTCAGCGAAGAATTGCTCCGGCGCGGGGCCACGGTCCACGGGTTTGATTCGAGCCAAGCCATGCTTGATATCGCCCGACGCAGGCTCGGCGCACGGGCGCAGCTGAAGTGCACGGACCTCGGGGAGCCGCTGCCCTACGCCCAGCATAGTTTTGACGATGCCTGCGCATCCTTGGTCTTCCACTATCTGCAAGATTGGAGCGCTCCACTAACTGAGCTGCGACGAGTGCTCAAACCTGGCGGACGGCTGCTGATGTCGGTGAATCACCCACTGCTGTACCCGCTCACCCATCAGGGTGTGCAGTACTTCAAGACCACGAAGTACACCGATGAGCTCGAATTTAATGGTGAGCCAGGCAGCCTGACTTACTGGCACCGACCGCTGCATGCGATGTCCGACGCTTTTGCCCAGGCCGGATTCAGCATCGAGCTGATCAGCGAGCCGCCCTACTCCAAGGACGCACCCGATGAGCTGGTCCCGGAGAACTTAAAGGACCGTGAAGCATTTTTGAGTTTCATCTTCTTCGTGCTGCGCGCCGGGTAAGTCTGGCTTAAATACCGAGAGCCGGAACCCAGCAGGTTCCGGCTCTCGGTAGATTATGAAGTCGAGGATTAGTCGATCAGGGTGTCCTTGACGCTCTGAATGCGTCCGAGCACACCGTTGACGAATTCTGGAGATTCGTCGGTGGATAGTTCACGTACGTTCACGACCGCTTCGGCCACGGCCACCGCGTCCGGAACGTCGTCGTTGTACAGGATTTCCCAGACACCGATGCGCAGCGCCATGCGGTCAACGCCTGGCATACGCTCGATGGTCCAGCCCTTGACGTAGCTTTCAAGTACTTCATCGATGCGGTCCAGGTGGGCCATAACGCCCTCAAGGATCGTCAACGAGTACTCGTTGAGCACGATGTCAGAATTGTCGCGGCGGCCGATCGCTACACTAAGCGCATCAACGTCGCGGGCCTCGGCTTCAAAAAGAAACTCAAGTGCACGACGTCGCGCCTTAGCGCGGGCCCTCACTAGGAGACACGTCCCAGGTAATCGCCGGTGCGGGTATCAACCTTCACCTTGGTGTTCTGCTCAACGAACAATGGAACCTGGATTTCCAGACCGGTCTCCAAGGTTGCGTTCTTGGTGCCAGCCGAGGAGCGGTCGCCCTGCAGGCCCGGCTCGGTGTAGGTGATTTCCAGAACGACCGATGCCGGCAGTTCCAGGTACAGTGGGCTGCCGTCGTACATTGCGATGGTCAGTTCCTGGTTCTCCAGCAGGTAGCCTGCTGCGTCGCCAACGGTAACTCCGGAAACGGTGATCTGGTCGTAATCTTCCAGGTTCATGAAGACGTAGTCATCGCCGTCCTGGTAGAGGTACTGGTAATCGCGGCGGTCAACGGTGGCCAGCTCAATTTTGGTGCCGGCGTTGTAGGTCTTATCCAAGACCTTTCCGGACATCACGTTGCGCATCTTGGTACGGACAAAAGCGCCGCCCTTGCCCGGCTTAACGTGCTGGAAGTCGATGATGGTAAAAAGCTGGCCGTCAATCTTGATGACCTGACCATTTTTGATGTCAGTTGTATCCGCCACGGGTCCTCAATCCTCTATTTTTTGCCGGCATACACCGGCATTATCAAAAATCCATTTATCACTATAGCAAACCGCGCTAATGACTAATTCTGTGCACGTTCCTCGGCCAGTCGTAAACAACCGGCCGACGCGTTGAGCAGATGCTGCGAAGAACCCATCTGCTGGCGCTGTTCCAAGGCGGTGCGGAACCGGGTTACTGCTGCCTTGTAGTCACCCTTCGCAAAGAATGACATGCCTAGGTGGTGCTGCATCAGCGGCTCGTAGTAAGTGCCCGAAAATTCATCCACCAGCTTGCGCAAGCGGTTGATAGCGCGATCGAAATCACCTTGTAAACGAGTCAATTCGGTGTCCAGCACGCGCAGGTGCGCATTGGTGGGGTCTTCAAAACGTGATTCGGCAATCAGATTACCGGCCAGCGCGAGCTCGCCGCGGGCCATGTGGATGACCACTTGGTCGGTAGGCGTGCCGTTGGCCATCGAACGATCGGCGGCCTGTTCATCGTTGATGAAGGGGCGCAGCGTGTTCGGGTCGATCAGTACGCCGTCGATGGAGGTGCCCACGCCTTCGTGGTTTACCGATGCGACGTCAATGGCGTATGCGGTGAACTCGCTCATGCTTACTCTCCGATTTCCTGGTAGGCGGCGAATAACAGCGAGTTATCCGGCACCTCGTAAATGCGTGGTTTGCCGATGGCGTCGAGCACTACAAAACGTAGTTGATCGCCACGGGTCTTTTTGTCGCGCTTCATGCCGTCCAGCAATGCCATCCACTTGTCGTTGCGGTAGCTGGTAGGCAGGCCCAAGGACTTCAGGATGCTGAAGTGCCTATCGGTGACCGCGTCCGGGGTGTGCCCAACCGAGCGGCCCAGCTCCGCGGCGAAGCACAGTCCGATGGATACTGCCGCGCCGTGACGCATGTTGTAGCGCTCGGATAGCTCGATCGCGTGAGCCAGGGTGTGGCCATAGTTCAGGAACTCGCGGTCCCCGGCTTCCTTCAGGTCCCGTGATACCACCTCAACCTTCACCGCGATGGTGCGTTCGATAATTTCGCGCAGCCGGTCACTGTCGGCGCGGATCGCATCTTCGGGATCTTCTTCGATCAGTTCCAGGATGCGCTCATCGGCGATGAACCCGCACTTCACTGCCTCGGCGAGGCCGGTTACCAGTTCGTGCTTAGGCAGGGTGGCTAGCGCGTCGAGGTCTGCCAGTACGCCGGCCGGCGGATGGAAGGAACCAACGAGGTTTTTACCTTCGGCGGTGTTGATACCGGTTTTGCCGCCCACGGCGGCGTCGACCATACCCAGCAGCGAGGTTGGCACGTGGATAACCTTCACTCCGCGCAGCCAGGTAGCAGCCACAAAACCTGCGAGGTCGGTGACCGCTCCGCCGCCTACGGCGACAATTGCGTCGCTGCGGGTGAAGTCATTCTTGCCCAGTACCTCCCAGCAGAAGGAGGCGACCTGAATGTGCTTGCCCTCTTCGGCGTCGGGAATTTCCGCGGTCAGCGAGGTGAGCCCGGCCTTTTCCAGGTCGTCGCGGACGACGTCGCCGGTGGCGCGCAGGGCACGAGGGTGGATCACCAGAACCTTTTTAACTGCCGGACCCAAAAGTGCGGGCAATTCTCCCAGTAAGCCGTTACCGACCATCACCGGATATGACTCCGCTGGAGTGGCTCCGGTGACCTGAAGTGTGGTTGGTGGCAGTGGCATCCTTGACGTTCCTCCTGATGGTGCTGATCTATCCAGCGTACGCGGGAGCGCTACAGGTTTTGCTATCTCGTGGCGTGAATCACATGGGACTCGATCGCCTCAACGAGTTGCTCGAGACTCAAATTATCAACCTGTAAGGTCAGATCAGCGAGGTTTTTGTAAATTTCTTTGCGGGTCTCATAGAGCCGGGACCACGTGGTGAGGGTTTGGTCACCAGCAAGCAGCGGGCGGTGCGTATCCCCCGCGAGGCGACGCTTTGCGGTCTCCAAGTTCATCGCCAGATAGATGACCGTACCGCCGCGCAGCAGCTGCTGATTTTCTTCGCGCAGCACCGCGCCGCCGCCGGTGGCGATCACCCCGGCACGCAGTTGCGCCAGCGCCGCAACCTCAAGGTCACGGAAGTACGCCTCGTCGTGATCGACGAAAATCTGTGCGATCGGCCCATGCGCGGCAACGATATGCGCGTCAGAATCGGCAAAGCTGGTGCCCAAGGCCCTAGCCAGCGACCTGCCCACGGTGGACTTGCCGCTGGCCATCGGACCAATCAGGTAAATCATTTAGACCCCGGTCGAGCCCAGCGAGGTAGGAATATTCGCCAGGTAGCTGCCGATATTGCGCTTGGTTTCATTCAGCGAGTCGCCGCCGAACTTTTCCAGCAACGACTGCGCCAGCACCAGGGCGACCATTGCCTCGGCGACCACACCGGCGGCCGGAACCGCACAGACGTCCGAACGCTGATGGTGCGCGGTAGTTTCTTCACCGGTGGCGGTGTCGATGGTGGCTAGCGCGCGGGGCACGGTAGCGATCGGCTTCATGGCGGCGCGTACGCGCAGTACCTCGCCGATAGACATGCCGCCTTCGATGCCGCCGGCACGATTAGTTTCACGCTTAATTCCGCCGGATTCGGCGGGGATAATTGCATCGTGCGCGGCCGAACCGCGTCGCGCTGCGGTCAGGAAACCGTCGCCGACCTCAACACCCTTGATGGCCTGAATACCCATCAGGGCTCCGGCCAGACGCGAATCCAAGCGGCGATCCCAATGCACGTAGGAGCCGATGCCCGGAGGCAGGTTGTAGGCAAGCACCTCAACCACACCGCCCAGGGTCTCCCCCGCCTTATGCGCGTCATCGACCTCGAGAACCATTGCCGCGCTGGTTTCGCCGTGGAAACAACGCAGTGGATCGGCGTCTAGTGCAGCGACATCGGCCAGGGTGGGCAGTGGTGCATCCACCGGGGCGGCGACCGCACCAATAGCGGTGGTGTGTGAAACAAGTTCGATGCCAAGGCCCGCCAGGAAAGCTTGGGCTACCGAGCCGAGCGCGACGCGGGCAGCGGTCTCCCGGGCGCTGGCACGCTCGAGCACCGGACGGGCATCGTCGAACCCGTATTTCTGCATGCCGGTGAAATCTGCGTGGCCCGGACGTGGCCGGGTTAATGGGGCGTTACGCGCCATCGAGGCCAGTTCGTCGAGGTCTACCGGGTCCGCGTTCATCACGCGTTCCCACTTAGGCCATTCGGTATTCCCGATTTCAATGGCGATCGGGCCACCCTGGGTTTTGCCATGGCGCACGCCGCCGAGGAAGCTGACCTGATCCTTTTCAAATTTCATTCGCGCGCCCCGGCCGTAGCCAAGACGCCGCCGAGCGAGCGCATCGCGCACCACTTCACTGTCCACCGAGACTCCGGCGGGTAGGCCTTCAAGAATTCCAACGAGTGCCGGGCCGTGTGATTCGCCCGCCGTCAACCAACGCAACATGGAATCTATTTTGCCATGACATGGCTTCTTTAACCGCGTCGATGAAGCCCAAGTGCGTGATACATCGCGTTTGTGACGTTTTCACGGGTTTGCTCGTCGAAGGGTAAAGCGCTGAAATACCGGGCTTGTTCCACCGCTTGATGCACCAGCATGTGAAGCCCGGAAATCACCGTTCCCGCCCAGTTCTGCGCCAGTTCGCTGGGCCAGGGGTCATAGGCGACATCCAAGAGCACGCCTTGACCGGCGCCGAGCGGCTGCACCCAGCTATCGGCCGCACGCGGGGGCAAGGTGCTGATCACCAGTGGATCGGCGGTAATTCCGTGCTCGTTGAGTTCAGCGACCGCCCGCAGTTCAACGCGCATTCCGAGTTCTTGGGCTAAGCTGCGGGCGCGGCTCGCGCGGGCGGTGTCACGGACCACAAGCTTCAGCTCGGTTGTGCCCAGTTCGCCGGCGGCCTCAATAGCCGCCAACGCGGTATTTCCCGCGCCAAGTATGGTGGCCTGGCTACTGTGCCGCACGCCCGCGTCGGATAGGGCCAGCACGATTCCAGCAACGTCAGTGTTTTCGCCGAAGAGACTTCCATCGCCGCGCACCACAATGGTGTTCAGCGCGCCGAGCCGGGCCACGCGGTCCGAGACCTCGTCCATCAGTGGCACAAAGACATCTTTGAGCGGCATCGTCACCGAGCAGCCGGCCCACTGGTTAACACGCAGCTGTTGCGCGAATTCTGCGGCCTCCGAGGGAGCCAGCTCGATCGCCTCGTAGGCAATGTCTGCGCCGAGCAGCGCATAGGCGGCCCGGTGCAGGACCGGCGACTTGGAATGGCTGATCGGCTGGCCGAGCACCGCTGCGCGCATCACTTGCAGACCTCGGGGTTTGCCTCGCACCAGGCACTGAATTGTGCGTGGTTCACCTGATGCTCGGCGTAGGTGGAGGCAAACTTCGTCTCACCGGTTTGGGTGTTCACGGTGACCCAATAGTAGAAGCCGTTATCCTGTGGGTTCACCGCGGCGTTGATCGCCGAGGTGGCCGGGGATCCGATCGGGGTGGGTGGCAGGCCGGGGTGTACGTAAGTGTTGTACTTGTTGCCAGCATCCTTCTTCTCCGCCTTGGTGAACTGCAGCGAGTAGCGGTTCAGCCCATAAATTACGGTGGAGTCGGTCTGCAGCAGACCATGAGTTTCGTTATTATTTGGGTCCAGCCGGTTCCGGATGGCTCCGGAGACGACCTCGTAATCCTTCGGGGTGGCCTCTGCCTGCAGAATGGAGGCGATCTTCAACGCCTGGTAACCTTCGCTGAGGTCACTCACACCGGCATCGGTCAACGCCTTTTTAGTGGAGTCAACCATCGTCGTCAGTACCTCGTCGGCCTTGGTATCCAACGGGAAGCGGTATTCTCCGGGGTGCAACCAGCCTTCGAGGTTTGGCGATTCCTTGGGCAGCCCGAACTTTTCTGGTTGATCAGCCAGTTTGCGCAGACTCTCAAGCTTCAGGCCCGAACCCTTGGCAATCTCTTCCAAGGCAGCGCCCAGGCGCATATTTGCCTTCAGCCCGATGTAGAAGACCTTATCTGGTCGTTTGTCGATCAACTCGTCGGCGGCCGCCGCGGCAGGCATCTGCGTTTTGAGCAGGTAGGTGCCGGGGTGGATGAGTTTGCTTGCGGCATCCGAATTGTCGATGGCCGACATGAACAGTTTGTCACTGGCCACGACGTCGAGGTCCTCGAGCTTGCGCGAAATCAGTGCCGGACCCCAGCCGTCTTCCACGGTGAACTCCACCGTTTGGCCGCCGGGTCCAGGGTAATCATCGGGGTTAAACTGCTTGTACAGCGAGCGAATGAAGTAGAAAGATCCGGCAACCACCACGGCAAAAATGAGGAAAGTTGCCAGCATCACCATGTTGCGGCGGCGTTTGCTACGCTTTTTGCGCGCCTTGCCCCCAGTGCCGGCCGAGCCGGCACGCAACGTCTGCTGCGTGCCGGGCTCGCCGGCATACTCGGGTTCGGACTGCGCGAATTCCTGTGCCACGGCAGCGGATTCCAGTGGAGCCTGCGCTGGCGTGCCAGCGGCGGCATCAAGATACACTCCCCCACCGGTCAGCTCAGGGCTGGAAGCCTCGGGTAGAACCGAGCGTTGCCCGGCAGCAAAACGTGCGTAAAGCTCGGAGTGGGTTTCACGCTGCCGTTTGCGGCGGGCTTCATCTCGCATTAATTCTCCCAAGTGGTTTCTCGCGTCGCGCAGTTATTTCAGCACGATACGGCTGGCTTGCACACGCACGGAGTTGCGACGCATTTCAAGCACCTGCTGCAGGATTTCGACGGCTGCCACCTGGTCAACGACCTGGCGGTGATCTTGCATGCGGCGACCTGAGGCATGCAATGAACGATGGGCACTGACCGTGCTCAAACGTTCGTCAACCAAAAAAATTCCAACCTCGATTTTAGCCTCATTTGCCTCTTCCGCCAAGGCAATCGCGTAGTCACGAGCCATTTTAGTGGAATCGGTTGAGTTTCCGGCCAGTGATTTCGGTTCACCGATGAATACCTCTGACACCCCCCGGTCAACGATCATGCGTAATAGCATGCGTCGATCAGAGTTTTTCTTCAGGTCCCTGCGCAGCGTCATCACCGGAGTGGCGAGGATACCTGAGGGATCGGACACGGCGACGCCGACGCGGGCCAGACCCACGTCGACGCCGAACGCAATATTAGCCATTGGCAAGTGCCGCCCGAATTGCTGCCAGCGCGTCATCGATCTTTGACACGTCCTGGCCGCCGCCCTGAGCCATATCGTCCTTGCCGCCGCCGCCGCCGCCCAGTACCCCGGTTGCGGTACGAACCAGCGCGCCGGCCTTAAAGCCGTTGGCACGGGCCTGATCGTTAGTCACCGCGAGCACCAGCGGACGGGAGTTTGACTCGCCGATCAGCACGATGACGGCCGCTTCGCTGCCGAGTTTGCCGCGCAGATCCAACGCCATGGTGCGCAGCGCGTCGGCCGAATCGATGGTCCCCGCATTGTGCGCCAAAAGCCGGGTTTGGCCGATAGTCTCGACCTTTTCCAACAGCGTGGCCGACTGGGCGAGCATCGCCTGGCTCTTCAGCTCGGCGATCTGCTTCTCCGCTGCCTTCAGCTTCGCCACGGTGTCGTTAACCCGCTCGGAAACCTGATTTGAAGGTACCCGGAAGAGACCCGAAAGCTCGGAAACGAGGGCACGTTCTGCCGCTCCGTGACGGAAAGCCTCCATGCCCACCAGCGCTTCGACGCGGCGGTTGCCCGACCCGACCGATGCTTCGGAGAGCAAGGTGAGCTGGCCGATTCGCGAGGTGGTCGGCACGTGGGTGCCGCCGCACAGCTCCCGGGACCAGGCGCCGTTCATCTCCACGACGCGCACCGCGCTGCCGTACTTTTCACCGAACAGGCTCATCGCACCCAGCTGCTGCGCTTCGGCCAAAGCCATCTCGTTGGTGACCACCTGATGGTTGGCGGCGATCGCGAGGTTCACGACCTCCTCAACCTCGGTGCGCGCCTGGGCCGAGAGTGCCTCGGTCCAGGAGAAGTCAAAGCGCAGGTAGCCGGCCTTGTTGAAAGAACCGGCCTGGGTGGCGGTGTCGCCCAGTAGCTGGCGCAATGCGGCATGCACCAGGTGGGTGGCCGAGTGGGCCTGCTCACCGGAGTGGCGGCGGATCGCATCTACCTGGGTGCGCACCAGTGCGTCGGCGGGAAGTTCACCCTCGCGCACAATCACCTTGTGCACGTTCAGCCCCTTCACCGGAGCCTGCACGTCGGTGACCTCCAGGACGAAGCCGTCGCCGGTGATCAATCCGATATCGCCGGCCTGGCCGCCGGATTCGGCGTAGAACGGGGTCTCGTCGAGCACCAGGTCAATTTCTTGACCCTGCTCGGCGTAGTTCACCACCGCACCGTTAGAGACGATACCGCGGATTTTTGATTCACCCACGAGCGTGTCATAACCGGTGAAGTTGACCTTGCCGGCCTGCGCCAGCTGGTTGAAGACGCTCAGGTCAGCGTGCCCGCCCTTCTTGGACTTGGCGTCCTTCTGGGCGCGGGTGCGCTGTTCGGTCATCAGTTCGCGGAAACGCTTCTCATCCACCGCAAGCCCCGCCTCGGAAGCAATTTCCAAGGTCAGGTCGATGGGGAATCCGAAGGTGTCATGCAAGGCGAAAGCGTCATCTCCGGAGAGGTTGTGCCCCTCGGCCCGAGCGGATTTCAGCGCGTCGTCGAGCCGGATGGTGCCCGAGGCGATGGTGCGGCTAAACGCGCGCTCTTCTGCGTAGGCGATGCGTGCAATACGTTCGAAGTCATCTGCGACGATCGGGTAGACACCCTTCATCGCATCGCGGGAGACCGGCAGCAGCTCTGGCAAGACCGCGGTGTCCACACCCATCAGGCGCAGCGCGCGCACCGCACGGCGGATCAGTCGGCGCAGCACGTAGCCGCGGCCTTCGTTGCCCGGGGTGACTCCATCGGAGATGAGCATCAGCGAGGAGCGGGTGTGGTCAGCGATCATGCGCAGGCGCACGTCGTTGGCGTGGTTCGGATCTTCCGGATCCTCGGTGGAGGTGTATACGATGCCGGCCAGTTCCGCGGCCTTGTCGAGTACCGGGCGCAGCTGATCGGTCTCGTACATGTTCTCCACGCCCTGCAAGATCATTGCCAGACGTTCCAGACCCAGGCCGGTATCGATGTTGCGCTTAGGCAGTTCGCCGGCTACATCAAAGTCGGTTTTGGAGCGTACCGCGGAGAGCCGGTACTGCATGAAGACGAGGTTCCAGATTTCGACAAAACGGGTTTCGTCGACTGCCGGGCCGCCGTCCACACCGTATTCCGGGCCGCGGTCGTAGTAGATTTCCGAGCAGGGACCGCCGGGGCCGGGCTGGCCGGTGTTCCAGTAGTTATCTTCCTTGCCGGTGCCGACGACGCGTTCGGCAGGCATGCCGATTTCGTCTTCCCAGATGCTGCGGGCTTCGGTGTCTTTTTCCTCGCCGTCCTCGTAGACGGTGACCCAGAGCCGGGCCTTATCCAGCCCGTAGCCGCCGTCTTCGATCGAACCGGTGAGCAGTTCCCAGGCGAAGTGGATCGCTTCGCGTTTGAAGTAATCGCCGAAGGAGAAGTTGCCGCACATCTGGAAGAAGGTGCCGTGGCGTGAGGTCTTGCCGACCTCTTCGATGTCACCGGTGCGAATGCACTTCTGCACCGAGGTGGCACGCGTGTAGGGCGGCTCTTCCTGTGCGGTGAGGTAAGGGATGAACGGGACCATGCCGGCCACCGTAAAGAGCAGCGAAGGGTCAGATGAGACCAGCGACGCGCTGGGTACCGCCGTGTGCCCCTTGGAGACGAAGAAGTCTACCCAGCGGCGTGCAATTTCCTGCGTTTTCATCGTGTTACGGATGGTCCCTTCACTTAGCGGTGTCCACGCCTAAGGCGGAACGTAGTTCTACTTCGCGGGAGTTCATTCCCTCACGGAATGCTCCCACGACCTCCGAGATGCGATCGGCATACTTACCGACCTGACGGTTCAACGCCGCCCCGGAGGATACTTCGGTGTATTTCTTGGTGGCGAGGACTCCGACGCCCACGCCGATAACAACCCACAAAAGCTTCTTCATTCTAGTCTCCCCTAACGGCTACGGCGGCCCTTGCCGCTGGCATTCGCATTCATCGCTGACTTCACACCCGAGGTGAAAGCTGCGACCTTGATCAGTGGCTTGCCCACCGTGGCTGCCACCAAGGAGGACAGCGCGGAGACGTTGGCGCTCGCATCGGAGACGTTTGAGGTGATCGCGTCGACCTTCTTGAGCTGGTCATTGGTCGTGGCCACCGTGTTGGCAACCTCGCCGATCAGCGGAGTGGTCCCGTCAGAGAGATCTTTGATCGAGTTTCGAAGCTCATCAAACACCTTGCCCAACTTGATAATTGGTACGGCCAACAGTGCCACCAAAATGGCAAAGACGCCGGCCGCGATGAGCCCTGCAATATCCGAACCCGACATGTGCTTCCTCTTCTGCTTTGAGTGCTTGCTGCCAGTCCACCTTATCGAACCGGAGCCGATTAAAGGTAGTTAAGCCAGTGGCCCGCAACCGAGTCGGTTGCGGGCCACCAAACACACACTAAGTTTAGCGTGCGTAGTACTCGACCACGAGGTTCTCTTCGCAGGTCACTGGGATCTCTGCACGCTCAGGAGCGCGCAGGTAGGTAGCCTGCAAGGCTTCCAGCTTCACGTCCAGGTAAGCAGGAGCTGCTGGAAGCACGGTAGCGTGCTCTCCGGCTGCTGCCATCTGGAAAGGAACCATCTTCTCGCTCTTTTCGTGCACGTGGATCAGCTGACCCGGCTGCACCTTGAACGATGGGCGGTCCACGCGCTGGCCGTTAACTAGGATGTGGCGGTGCACAACCAGCTGACGAGCCTGCTGGATGGTGCGGGCGAAGCCTGCACGCAGAACCAGAGCGTCTAGACGGGACTCGAGCAGTGCCAACAGGTTGTCACCGGTCTGGCCGCCGAGGCGCTTTGCTTCCTTGAAAGCGTTGAGCATCTGAACTTCGCGGATGCCGTACTGGGCACGAAGACGCTGCTTTTCGCGCAGACGTACCGCGTAATCGCTGTCCTGCTTCTTGCGGGCGCGGCCATGCTGGCCGGGACCGTAGGGACGACGCTCCATGTACTTTTCAGCTTTTGGAGTCAGGGCAAGGCCGAGTGCGCGCGAGAGGCGCACGGTACGGCGGGCACGGGCGTTAGCCATAAGTGTGTCCTTTTCGTTTCAGCGACGGGATCTACTGGCCTCCGGGACGGAGAGTGTTGGGGCGCCGCGCCCCTGAACCACTGCAACCTTGCTGCCCCTGCGATTACTCGCGGGCGCGACTTAGCTTGCCAGCCAAAGATCAAGTCTACACGAATGCAGGGGCCAGCTAGGCCCGTTGTAACGTAGCTCGCTATCGTTTCTTCTTGTCTTTGCGGCGAATAATCTCTCTCAGCTTCGCCAGCCGATCGCCCAGCGTGCGTTCGGTGCCATTGGCGGTCGGCCGGTAGTAGTTGGTGCCGAGCAGATCGTCGGGCAGATACTGCTGGCTGGCGATCGAATGCGGGGCATCGTGCGAATAAATGTAACCGACCCCGTGGCCCAGCTGCTTGGCGCCGGGGTAGTGCGCGTCGCGCAGGTGGTCCGGCACCAGCGAGCCTTTGCCGGCATTCACGTCCGCGATGGCCTCATTGACCGCGGTGTAGGCGGCGTTTGATTTCGGTGCGGTGGCCAGATGCACGGTGGCGTGCCCGAGGATCAGCCGTGCCTCAGGCATGCCGATCAGCGCTACCGATTGGGCGGCGGCCACCGCCAGCGGCAGGGCGGTCGAATCGGCCATGCCGATATCCTCACTGGCACTGATCATCAGCCGGCGGGCGATAAACCGCGGGTCCTCCCCGGCCGAAAGCATCCGCGCCAAATAGTGCAGGGCCGCATCGACGTCGGAGCCGCGAATGGATTTAATGAACGCGGAGATGATGTCGTAGTGCTGATCGCCGTCCTTGTCATAACGCTGCACCGCCTGATCCATGGCGAGCTGGACGTGTTCGTCAAGGATTTCGATCGGCGGTTCCGGTTTGGTCCCAGCCGCGTTCCAGGCCACAGCCCCGGCGGCCTCCAGCACCGTCAAGGAGCGCCGCGCGTCGCCTTGAGCCAGCCGGACAATCGCGTCCCGCTGCGCTTCGGGAAGAACTACCTGCGCGTCAAAACCTCGTTCGTCGAGCACCGCACGGTCAAGGAGCTGCGCGAGATCGCCATCGGTCAGCGGGCGCAGGGTCAGCAGCAAGGAGCGCGAAAGCAGCGGAGAGATCACCGAAAAGGAGGGGTTTTCGGTGGTGGCGGCCACCAGCACCACCACCCGGTTTTCAACCCCGGGAAGCAATGCGTCTTGCTGGGCCTTGTTAAAGCGGTGAATCTCATCGAGGAAGAGCACCGTGGTCACCCCGCGCAGATCGCGGTCATCCTTGGCCTGCTCGATGACCCGGCGGACGTCTTTCACCCCGGCGGTAATCGCCGAAAGCTCTACAAATTTCCGGTCCGTGGCGCGGGCAATCACGTGCGCGATGGTGGTCTTGCCGATACCTGGCGGGCCGTACAAGATCACACTGGCGGGTCCGGCCAACCCGGTTTCGGGATGCTCGGCGAGTTGCCGCAGCGGGGAGCCGGGACCCAGCAGGTGGCCTTGGCCTACTAGTTCATCCAGCGTCTTGGGGCGCATACGTACCGCAAGGGGTGGGCGCGGGCGCTTGATCGAACCGTCATCCAGGGCATCCAGCAAATCGTTCACAGACCCAGCCTACCGATATTCTGATAGCTGCGCGGTGCTAGTCAGCACTTCACCGCCGCCACCTACCAGTTTTTGAAAGGACCTGCCCTATGCGCGCCGTCATCCAGGTTGCCAGCAACGCCCACGTCGAGGTCGAAGGGGAAATCGTCGGCAAACTTGACGCTCCGGGGCTGGTGATTCTTTTGGGTGTGACGCATGACGATGACCAGGGCACCGCGCGCAAGGTTGCAGAGAAAATCTGGCAGTTGCGCATTATGGAGGATGAATCCTCGGCTGCAGGCCTCAACGCTCCCCTCTTGGTGATCAGCCAGTTCACCCTCTATGGTTCGGTGCGCAAGGGCCGGCGCCCTTCCTGGTCTAACGCGGCCCCCGGTCCGGTGAGCGAGCCGCTCTACGAGTACTTCGTGGCGTATCTGCGCGAATTAGGCGCCACGGTCGCGACCGGAAAATTTGGCGCGATGATGAACGTGTCACTGACCAACACCGGCCCGTTCACGGTGATCGTGGATTCGGCCGAGCTGGCTTAGCTGCCGGTAGTCTTCACCAGCTGCGCGAAAATATCGAAGTGTGCGCGCTGGCTTTTTAGCTCGGCACTGCCGGAAGCGGAGAGTTCGTATACTTTCCTCCCGGGCCCACCTTGGCCTTCTTCCCACCTGGTTGCGACAAATCCGGAAGCTTCCAGCTTAGCCAGTGCCGGGTAAAGTGTCGCGCCCTTAACCGGCCCGAAACCTCGTTCCTGCAAGGATTTGGACAGGGCGTAGCCGTGGGCTTGCCCCGTGGATAATTCAGCGAGCAAAAGCATCGGAAGCATGGCTCGCTGCCAGCTGCTGGGAAATGGCGACTCCTTATTCATCGCGGCCTTCTTCCAGGCCGCGGGCATGGGCGCGCCTTTGATCAAGTTTTGATTGCACGTATTCTGCGCGATTTGCTGGGCGCAGCTCGTAGAGCGTAATTACTGCATAAATCACAATGCAGACTGTGAAGAAGATATCCCAGCCGCTGCGCTCCGGGGCAAGTAACCCTTCCACGAGGTTGGGGGCGTATAGGCCAACGAGCACCAGTGGCAGCAACCGGAGCATTAACCATCGCCGTTGCAGCGCCTTTGCGGTGTTAACTCCCAGACCGATGGCAAATTCGCCCGGAGTGCCGAATTCTTCGACAATTGTTGGCTCGCCGCGCGCCACGTTCATATTCGACCAGTGCTCGCGGGCAGGCGCCAAGGCAGCTGCCGCCTCCTTGCCCCGCATTCCGTAGCGTCCGCGCAGCAAACGCGTGGATTCGGCAAACCAGGTCTCTGGATCAGTGAAAGCCGAGTCACCGTTACGTGTTGCTGCGGGTTCTTGATTGAAGGGCAGCCAAAAGACACCGACGGCCAGGGCAATCCCGAGGAACGGCGCTAGCCAGTTGGGCAGTTGCATGGCTTCCTCACCGCCGAGTACTGCGATGAGCGCAGCCGCTGCGATGGAAACCGCTATTCCTGCCAAACCCAGCGCCCATGATCGGGCGAACCTTCCTTTCAAGCGGTAGAACCACCACAAGTGCCCGGACAAGGCGATTCCAGTGCCTGCGCTCAAGGCGGCCAGCTGCCAATAGTGCCACGAATTCGAAGCCCATCCATCACGGAATCCAACCCAAGTTCCGAAACCGGCGCACAGCAGGCCAACCACCAGGCCAAAGCCAGCGAGCAGCAGCACACTGCTGTTGATCGGCATCTCTGAATCCGCGAGCTGCTGCGGCGTCAATCGCGCATAGGACCGGACTTCGCCGTATTCCCTTGGATCGCCAAAGAGATCTTCTGCACCTTGGCCGCTATCGCGGATGGCAGCCAAGACATTTTCCAGTTCTTGAAGGCTCTGCGAATCATTCAGGTCATTCAGCCACATCGCAAGACTGAAGTCCCGCGCCCATTCGCGGTCAGTTTCCGGGTATTGCTCGACGATGTCTTCGGGTTCTGCCGGGGCCAACTGGTCTCCTGGGATCGAAATATCTAGGTTGAAAACTAACCTAGTATAAAAATCAGCCTTAATCCATCTTCTGAATTATTTTTGGGCAAAAAGAAACCGGATGGAACGCGTCAGTGCGTTCCATCCGGCATCTTGAAGCAGCGTAAGCCTACTTGGCTTCGGCCTTGGCGTTCTCTTCGACCTTCTTCTTTTCTGGCTTGAAGTCGATGCCGGCTTCCTTGCGCTGGGCCGGGGTGATCGGCGCAGGCGCTGCGGTCAACGGATCAAAACCGCCACCGGTCTTCGGGAAGGCGATGACGTCGCGGATTGACTCTGAACCGGTGAGCAGCTGCAGTACGCGGTCCCAACCCAGGGCGATGCCGCCGTGTGGAGGAGCGCCGAACTTGAAGCCCTCCAGCAGGAAGCCGAACTGGGTCTGCGCCTGCTCGTCGGATACGCCCATCAGCTTGAATACACGTTCCTGCACATCACGCTGGTGGATACGGATCGAACCGCCACCAATTTCGTTACCGTTGCAGACGATGTCATATGCGTAGGACAGCGCCGAACCCGGATCGGTGTCGAAGGTGTCCATGAACTCTGGCTTCGGGCTGGTGAACGCGTGGTGCACGGCAGTCCATGCGCCGGCGCCCACTGCCACGTCGCCGGAGGCCACGGCCGCGGAAGCCGGCTCGAACATCGGTGCGTCGACGATCCAGACGAAAGCCCAGTCGCCGTCCTTGATCAGACCGGTGCGGTGGCCGATTTCCACGCGGACCGCGCCAAGCAATGCCCGCGATTCGGTTTTGTCTCCCGCGGAGAAGAAGATGCAGTCGCCGGGATTCGCGCCGGTCGCCTGCGCCAAGCCGGCCTTCTCCTCGTCGGACAGGTTCTTGGCCACTGGACCAGCCAGCTCGCCATCTTCCTTCAGCAGCACGTAGGCAAGACCCTTGGCACCGCGCTGCTTAGCAAATTCCTGCCAGGCATCCAGGGTACGCCGTGGCTGGGATGCGCCGCCTGGCATGACCACGGAACCGACATACGCGGACTGGAACACCTTGAAGGAGGTGTTCGAGAAGTATTCGGTCATTTCGGTCAATTCCAGACCAAAACGCAGATCTGGCTTGTCGCTGCCGTACTTGGCCATCGCCTCGGAGTACGCCATGCGGCGGATCGGGGTAGGAACCTGCACATCGATCAACGACCAGATTTCCTTGACCAGCTTCTCACCGAGCTCGATGATGTCATCTTCCTCAACAAACGAGGCTTCAATATCCAACTGGGTGAATTCCGGCTGGCGGTCTGCGCGGAAATCCTCATCGCGGTAGCAGCGGGCGATCTGGTAGTACTTTTCAAATCCGCCGACCTGCAGCAGCTGCTTGAACAGCTGTGGGGACTGCGGCAACGCGTACCAGGAGCCCGGGGAAAGGCGTGCCGGTACGACGAAGTCGCGGGCGCCTTCCGGGGTGGAACGAGTCAGCGTTGGAGTTTCGATTTCGACGAAGCCCTCGTCGTGCAGCAGGTTACGTGCGGCACGGTTGACCTCGGAACGCAAACGCAGGTTGCGGGCCGGGGTCGGACGGCGCAGGTCCAGGTAGCGGTGGCGCAGACGCGCCTCTTCGCCGACCTCAACGTGCTCATCGATCTGGAAAGGAAGCGGGGCTGCGGTGTTGAGCACGATCACCTCATCGGCGATCACCTCGATCTGCCCGGTCGGCAGGTTCGGGTTTTCGTTGCCCTCCGGACGACGCTCAACGGTGCCCTTGATCTGCAGCACGAATTCATTGCGCAGCGGGTGGAAGTCCTCTTCATCACGCACGACTACCTGGGCGAAACCCGAGGCATCGCGCAGATCGAGGAACGCCACGCCACCGTGGTCGCGGCGACGCGCAACCCAACCGGTGAGGGTGACCTGCTGTGAAATGTGCTCGGCGCGGAGTTCGCCCAGCTGATGAGTGCGTAGCACTACGATCCTTTCGGTCGGTTGAGACTAGAAATCTCTTCAGTTCTTCTCGTTGACGAGTTTAGTGCACCGCGGCTAGTTGACGGTGTTGTGCAGATCTTCTGCCGGCGGACTCCAGCTGCTTGGATCGGCGGTGATTTGCTCACCGGTGCGGATATCTTTCACCTCGTGGGTGCCGTCTTGCTGGGTGAACCAGACGAACGGAATCCCGCGTCGGTCTGCGAACTTGATCTGCTTGCCGAACTTTTCGGCGCTCGAGGCGACCTCGCAGGCGATCCCCCGGCCACGCAGCGCTGCCGCAACGTCTTGCGCCTGGTGCCAGGAATTCTCGTCAGCCAAGGTGACATATACCACCGACGGCACGGTGCGCGCGGCGCTGACCAGCTCTTCGGCGAGGATGCGGGAGACCAGACGGGTGACACCGATGGACAAGCCCACGCCCGGGTAATTTTTCTTCCCCTTGGACGCCAAGGATTCGTAGCGGCCGCCGGAGCAGATCGAACCCAAGGATTCGTGGCCCACCAGCACGGTCTCGTACACGGTGCCGGTGTAGTAATCCAGGCCGCGGGCGATGGACAGATCCGCCATCACCTTGCCCGGCGCACGCTTGGAGGCGGCGTCGATCACCTGGAAGAGTTCCTCGAGCCCGGTGTCCAGCAGTTCGTGTTCCACGCCCAGGGCGCGCACCTGCTCCACGAAGCTGGTGTCCAGCGTGCAGATGGCGGCCAGGGCCAGCGCGGCGTCGGCCTGTTCGCCGGTGGCGCCGACCTCGTCGATGAGGATCTTGGCGACCGCCTCGTTGCCGATTTTTTCCAGCTTGTCGATGGCGCGCAGCACCGCATCCGGATCATCCAGACCCAGGCCACGGTAGAAGCCTTCGGCCAGTTTGCGGTTGTTCACGCGCAGACGGAAGTCGCCGATCGGCAGTGCGGACAAGGCATCGGCAATGGTTAGTGCCAGCTCCACGTCGTAGCTAAAGGCGAGCGTGCCCTCACCTACGACATCGATATCTGCCTGGGTGAATTCGCGGAAGCGGCCGTCTTGCGGACGCTCGCCGCGCCAGACCTTCTGCATCTGGTAGCGGCGGAAGGGGAAGGCTAAGTGTCCGGCATTTTCTACCACGTACCGGGCGAAGGGCACCGTCAGATCAAAGTGCAGGGCTAGTGCGTTGGGATCGTGCTTATCTTCATTTTCAGCCGCCAGCCGGGAGAGGCCGTAAACTTCCTTGTCGATCTCGCCCTTGCGCAGCAGCTGCCCGCGGGTTTCCACCGCGCGCGTTTCAATGTTGGCAAAACCATGCAGTTCAAAGGTGCGACGCAAGGTGTCCAACACATGTTGTTCGACGACCCGCTCGGCGGGAAGCCATTCGGGGAAACCTGATAATGAGGCCTTGCGTGCCATGAAACTCCTTCATACAAAATGGTTGCCTATCCATCTTACGACGCAACAGGCAGCAATACTGTGCACGTCGGCTTACTAAGAAGTGCAGCTCACAGGTAGAGTTAGGCAAAGCAAGCGAACAGTAAAGCGAAAGAGTTTCAGCGGTGACCACCAGTCAGAAATCCGACGACAGCCCGAACATCCCCTTGCCGCAGGCGCATAAGCCAGTGGCAAAGCAGGTTGTGGCTCAGCCCGTCGACCACAGTACCCCCCTTGAAGAAGCGGCAAAATTTGCCCGCGTCACCGACGATGGGCATGTATTTGTCATCATTGACGGCGCCGAGCACCCGGTTGGACAGTACCCGGATGCCACAAAGGATGAGGCTTTGGCCTACTTTGTGCGCAAGTACGACGATGTGCTGTCCCAGCTGATGCTGCTCGAGCAGCGTGTGACCGCGAAGGCACCAAGCGGCGATATGCCCAAAACCCTGGATACCTTGGACGCCACCGTGGCCGAGCGTCATCTGGTCGGCGATATTCCGAAGCTGGAAGCGCGGATCGCCGCGGCACGCACCGCGGTAAGTGCCCTGGCTGGCGAACAGCGTCAGGTCACCGAGGCCGCCCGTGCCGAACAGCTCAAGGTGCGCGAAGCCCTGGTTGAGCAGGCCGAAGCCTTGGCTGAGAAGCGTCCGGAGCAGATCCAGTGGAAGACCGCTTCCACCGCGATGAACGAACTGTTCGAAACCTGGAAGGGAACCCAGCGTTCGGCCGTGCGTTTGCCGCGTGCCACCGAAGATGCGCTCTGGAAGCGTTTCCGTGCCGCGCGCACCACCTTTGACCGTCACCGCCGGGCGTATTTCTCACAGCTCGATGCCACCAACGCGCAGGCAAAGTCTGCCAAGGAGGAGCTGATCAGCCGCGCCGAGGCGCTGCAGACCTCCACCGACTGGGCAGGCACCGCCGCCGAGTACCGCAAGCTGATGGACGAGTGGAAAAAATCCCGCCGTGCCTCACGCAAGGATGACGACGCGCTGTGGAGCCGATTCCGTGCCTCGCAGGACGTGTTCTTCCAGGCGCGTGCCGCGGAAAATGCGAAGGTCGACGCCGAATACGCTGAAAACCTGATCGTCAAGGAGGCGCTGCTTGAAGAGGCGCGCACCCTGGTACCGGTGAAGGATCTAACCATCACCAAGCAGAAGCTCGATTCAATTCGCAGCCGTTGGGAAGTAGCTGGCAAGGTGCCACGCGCTGACCTCCAGCGAGTCGAATCGGCATTGCGCCAGGTGGAAGAGGCCGTCAAGGGCGCCGAAGAAGAGCAGTGGCGCCGGTCAAATCCAGAGACCAAGGCCCGCTCGAACTCGATGCTTTCGCAGTTGCAGGACACCATTGCAGCTTTGGAAAACGACCTTGAGGCAGCGAAAAAGCAGGGTAATGCCAAGCGGATCGCGAAGGCTCAGGAGGCCTTGGAGGCTCGCCAGATGTGGTTGAACACCCTGGAGAAGTCTGCGGCGGATCTCGACTAGAATCCACAGATCGTTTAAACACCCCCTACGCGGCGGCGCTTGCTGGTTCAGTAGCTTTATGGAAAAAGTTACCGGACAGCGCGTCGCCGCGTTGCGTATCCCCGAAGACCTGTTTATCGCCGGCGAACCTTTTACCCGCAATGAGCTTGGCGCCATGGCTACCCATGGGTTGCTGCGCGAATCCATTGGCGGGTGTTTTGTGGAGAGCAGGTTCCGCTACGATTCGACCGCGCGGGCGCAAATAGCCGCGTTTCTTGCCGGTCGGCATTTTGGCAGAACCGATATTTTCTGTCAGCAGACCGCCGCGTGGATCCATGGCTTGCTGCCTCATGTGAACACAGTCTGCATTTCATCGCAGCTCTATCATCGGCCCTACCGGCCGGGCAACGGGCTGCACTTTGAATTTGTGCAGCTGCCGATCGATGATGAGGATGTGGTCAATCGTAAGCGGGTGCGGCTGAGCAGTTCATTGCGCACGGTATGCGATGTGGCCTGTTATGACCCGCTGCCGATCGCCACCTCGGTGTTTAATCAAGTGCAACGCCTCGGTGATCCGTTTTTGAATCTGGGCGCCGTGGGTGAAAACCTGGCCCAACTGGAGGCTAGTCCCCCGGTGGCGCGTGCACTGCGCTTGGTGCAGTCCTATGAGGCGCGCGCTGCCTGAACTGGCAGGGTGCACGAAACCCCACGTAACGACCCAGATTTTAGCTGGCGTTACGCAGGGTTTGGTGTTTAGCGCCGGCTTCCTGCGGTGGTGCGGTAGACGTCGTAGACCCCATCGATGCGGCGAACCTGATTGAGCACATGGCTCAGGAACTTGGGATCGCCCATTTCGAAGGAGAACCGTGAGATCGCGACTCGTTCGCGGCTGGTTTGCACGCTGGCCGAGAGAATGTTCAGGTGGCTTTCGGACAGGATCCGGGTGACATCTGAGAGCAGTGACTTGCGGTCCAGCGCCTCCACCTGGATTTCTACCAGGAACACCCCGTGGTGCTTTTCCGCCCAGGATACCTGAACCAACCGGTCAGGCTGTTGGGCAAGCTGTGCGAGGTTGAGGCAGTCGGTGCGGTGCACCGAGACTCCGGCGCCGCGGGTCACGAAACCCTGGATCTCATCCGGCGGGACCGGTGTACAGCAACGAGCGAGCTTGACCAGCACGTCGCCGACGCCCTGCACGATGACGCCTGCGTCGTTGCCCGTGGTGGGCTTGGACAGGCTGGTGCTGACGACGGCTTCCTCATCAACCTGCTCTCCCGCCGGAGGCCCGGTGAGTGAGACCAGATGTTCGATGACGTTCTGTGCACTGGTGTGCCCATCACCCACCGATTGGTAGAGCGCTGAAATATCCACGTGGTGCAGGTTCGTGGCCACGGTGGTCAGCAACTCATGGGTCATCAAACGTTGCAGTGGCAGCTGATTGCGGCGCAGCTCCTTGGTGAGCAGCTCCTTGCCCTTTTCAATGGCTTCTTCGCGGCGTTCCTTGGAGAAGTATGCACGAATTTTAGCCTTGGCCCGCGGGGATTTGACGAAGTTCTGCCAGTCCTGCGAGGGGCCGGCGTCTTCTGCCTTGGAGGTGAAAACCTCCACCACATCGCCCTGCTTCAACTCGGTATGCAGCGGAACGAGCTTGCCGTTCACCCGCGACCCGATGGTGCGGTGTCCGACGTCGGTGTGGATGGAGTAGGCAAAGTCGATCGGGGTAGCACCCACCGGCAGCGACATGATGTCACCCTTGGGGGTGAACACGTAAACTTCGGCGGAGTTGATGGTGTAGCGCAGTCCGTCGAGGAATTCCTCGGAATCGGTGGTGTCCTCCTGCCACTCCATCAACGAGCGCAGCCACTCCATGTTCTTCTCCGGGGAGAGCATCGCATCAGACCGGTCGCCATGCTTGTACTGGAAGTGCGCTGCCACCCCGTTTTCGGCGTGCAGGTGCATCTCATGGGTGCGGATCTGAATTTCCACCGGCTTGCCCTCTGGGCCCATCACGGTGGTGTGCAAAGACTGATAAAGGTTCAGCTTCGGCAGTGCGATGTAGTCTTTGAAACGTCCGGGCAGCGGATTCCATTCGGAGTGCACTACGCCCAAGGCGCCATAACAGTCCTTCACCGAGTCCACGGTGATCCGCACGCCCATCAGGTCGTGGATGTCGTCGAAGTCTTTACCGCGCACGATCATCTTCTGGTAGATCGAGTAGTAGTGCTTCGGCCGGCCCGAGACTTGGGCGTGCACGCCCAGTTCGTTAAGTTTATCGTTCAGCTGTTCGCGGATGCCTGCGAGGTATTTTTCGCGCTCCGGGGTGCGGTCCCCCACCATGCGGACAATTTCCTGGTACACCAGTGGGTGCAGGGCTGCGAAGGAAAGGTCTTCCAGCTCCCATTTAACCGCGTTCATGCCCAGCCGGTGCGCCAGCGGAGCGAAGATCTCCAAGGTCTCCTTCGCCTTGCGCGAGCTGGACTCCGGGGAGACATAACGCCAGGTGCGCGCGTTGTGCAGGCGGTCGGCTAATTTGATGAGCAGCACGCGGATATCGCGGGACATCGCGACAACCATTTTGCGCACGGTTTCCGCCGGGGCAGCATCCCCATAGGTGACCTTGTCGAGTTTGGTCACCCCGTCGACGAGCATCGCGATCTCTTCGGAAAATTCCTTAGTGACCGATTCCAGCGAGTAGTCGGTGTCTTCCACGGTGTCGTGCAGCAGCGCGGCAGCCAGGATCGAACCTGTCATACCCATTTCTGCAAGGATCGTCGCTACGGCCACCGGGTGGGTGATGTAGGGGTCTCCACTTTTACGTTTTTGACCCTCGTGGTACTTTTCTGCCACCTCGTAGGCGTGGATCAGCAGATCCAGATCAGCCTTGGGGTGTTTGGATTTAACCGTGCGCAGCAGCGGTTCCAAAGTTGGCGAGGTGCTCGGGGTGCTACCTCGGCCCGCAAAGCGTACTAGACGTGAGATAGAGCGTCGCTTCGAATTGTTTGGGGTCGGCGTGTTAGCCATGCCTCGCTCCTTCCCACCGTTGCCGGTCCTCACGGTGCTAGGTGCCAAGCTAGCGATGCCGGCGCCGTGCAATGTTTTAGTTCATTCGTTATAGCACATTCGCGTGATGACAACTAATTACCCGTTCGACACTACTATAAAAAAGTGCCCCGGATCGGTTGATCCGGGGCACTTCGCTCGTGGCTTGATGCCACGAAGGTTTTTAGTGCTTAAGCGCCCAGCGCTTCCATCTTCTTATTGTGCTTTTGCACGTCCTCATCGCCGTGGCGCAGCTGGTAATACAGCGGAGCTTGCACGAAGAGGGTCGATAGTGCCGAAACGATAATACCGACGAATAGCGCCAGCGACAGGTCCTTGAGCGTACCGGCACCGAGCAGGTAGGAACCGATGAACAAGATCGAAGCCACCGGCAGCACTGCGACCACCGAGGTGTTGATCGAACGCACCAACGTCTGGTTCACCGCGAGGTTCACCTGCTGCTGGAAAGTCCGCTTGGTCTGCTGCTCAAAGTTCTTGGTATTCTCTCGAACCTTGTCGAAGACCACCACGGTGTCGTACAGACAGTAACTGAGAATCGTCAGGAAGCCGATAATCGCGCTAGGGGTGATCTCAAAACCGGACAGTGAATAAATTCCGGCGGTAATGATAATCACTACCAGCAGACCAATAATGGCTGCGGCAGACATCTTCCAGGTGCGGAAGTACGCTGCCATCAGCAGGCCCACCAGCACGATGAAGACCAAGAGGCCCAGCACCGCCTGACGCGAAACATCCTGCCCCCAGGTTGGGCCAATGAAGTTACTGGTTACCTCACTGGCTTCCACCTCGTAGGCTTTGGCCAGATCTCCGGCAACGCTGATCGTCTGATCATCGCTGAGTCGATCGGTCTGCACGCGCATGGTGCCCGGAGCGATATTCGTGACTGTGGCTTTGGCGCCATCAGCGGCGTTTTTCACCACATCTTCGCCGACGCTGACCTCGGTGTTCTGCACACCAGAGACCATAAATTCCGAACCGCCACGGAAATCGATTCCGAGGTTGAACCCGCCCTTGGCCACTGGGACCAGGATCGAGGCGATTACCAAGATGCCGGCGATCAAGAACCACAGACGATGCTTCTGCGTGAACGGGTAGGAGCGCTTCCCGGTGTAGAGCTGATTGCCCCACTCTGCGAGCTTATTCATTGTTCTCCTCCCGGTTTGCTTCGGCGCGGCGGCGCTCGGCGATGGTCAGCCGCTTGGCTGCCTCACCGCTGGCCTTAGAGTTCTTCTTGCCGCGGTTCTCCTGCGCATTTTCATTAAAGCTGCGCACCCTGCCGGCACCGCGGTACAGCGGCACCGCGCCAAGCAGCGATGGGTCCAGGCCGGAGAGGCGGTGCCCGTCTGCGAAGAACTTTGTGCGTGCCAGCAGCATCAAGGTTGGGTGGGTCAGACCGTAAACGACGATGAGGTCGATGATTGCGGTCAGGCCCAGGGTGAAGGCGAAGCCTCGCACGTTGCCCACTGCTACCAGGTAGAGCACGATGGCGGCCAGCACGTTGACTGCCTTCGAAGCAAGAATGGTGCGCTTAGCGCGCGACCAGCCGACATCGACTGCGCTGGCCAATGATCGGCCATCACGCAGCTCATCACGGACACGTTCGAAGTACACGATGAAGGAGTCCGCAATCAAGCCAATGGCCACGATCAGACCCGCGACACCTGCCAGCGAGAGACGATAATTCATCGCCCAGCCAAGTAAGACGATCGCGAGGTAAGTCAGTACACCGGATGCTAGCAACGAAGCAATCGTTACCAGACCCAGTGCGCGGTACTGGAAGAGCGAATAGATGAACACCAAGATCAGGCCGATGACACCGGCAATGAGACCGGCTTCAAGCTGGTCACCACCCAAGGTCGCCGAAACCTGCTGCTCAGACTGAATCTCAAAGCTGATCGGCAGTGCGCCGTATTTGAGCTGCTGAGCTAACGCCTGTGCGGACTCCTCGGTGAATCCTCCAGAAATCTGTGGGCGGCCATCGGAGATCACCGCATTGGTGGTTGGAGCTGAGATGACGGTTCCGTCAAGCACGATGGCGAACTGGTTCTGTGAACCCTGCAACGCGATGAGACGCTGAGTCGTTTCCGCAAAGGTTGCGGCGCCCTGCTTATTGAACTCGATCACCACGACCCATTCGCCTGTCACCGCACCCTGCACGCCGCGTGCCAAGTTGGCATAGGCATCAGAAATTTGGTCACCTGGAATTTCCTGCGGGCCGAGGATGTACTTCACTCCCTGGCGCGGGTCACAGGAGATCATCGCGGTCTTAGGATCGTGATCGGTAGTTTCACGCTTCTCGAGCTCGATTGGGCAGTCGTAGGCCTCGAACTCTTTGTAAAGCTTTTTGGTGATCCAGCTGGTATCCGAAGGATTCTCCGGCTTAGCCGTAGGGGCTGGAATGTCTTTGTCAGCCGTGCGCTGTTCCTTGGGAGTTGCCTCGTAGGAACCGGTAATGAGCACCGGGCGGAATTCCATATTCGCCGAGGCCTGGATCAGCTGGCGAGTTTCAGCATCCGGGGTACCGGGCATCGACACGACGACGTTACGTCCAGACTGGGTGGTGATTTCGGTTTCCGAAACACCGGAACCGGCTACACGCTGGCGAATGATCTCCACCGCTTGATCAAGCTGTTCCTGGCTGATCGTCTCATTGCCTTTAACCCGGGGCGCCAGGATCATCTGGGTGCCGCCTTCGAGGTCGAGCGCCAGCTTTGGGGCCGCGCCGGTCTTGCCCGTCGACACACCAGCAACCAGAACACCGGTTGCAATGATGAGGACGACCAGTAACCACAGCAACGCCTTGCGTGCCTGTTTTACAGGTCCAATTGATGACATCTATTGTGCTTTCTTGAACTGGTGGCGTGCTAGACAGCCACCACGATGGTGCCTGCCTTAGGCGTTGCGGTCGTCCTTGCCCTGGTCGTTCAAACGACGAAGGCTCTCTTCTGGGGATTCGGCGACGGCAGGAGTGCCAGCGGCTTCTTCGGCAGGAGCCTCGGTGACTGCTGGATCCAAGAAGGTGGAGATAGCCTGGCGGTGCAAGGTGAGCACCACGCCATTGGCAACCTCGACAAGCACACGATCCTGCTCATCGATGGAAATGATGGTGCCGAAGATGCCCGAGTTGGTCATCACCTTGGCACCTGGAACCGACTTGGTCTTCAGTGCTTCTTGTTGCTTGGAAACCTTCTTGCGGCCACGGATCATCATGATGATCAGCACTGCGAAGAGCGCGACCATCAGAATCATGGATGGATTGAAGCCGCCACCGGCTCCCTGTGCAAGGACGAGGGAATTCACTTGTAATACCTGCTAACGATTCGTTTAAAGAACTAAGACGCCCGGGCACGCCAAAGTCAGGGCGTGTGTCGGGCGTCTCCAGTCTAATGGCTAGAAGCAAAGCACCAAGCCATTTACGCGGGCAGAGTAGAGGTATTCATCTAATCCTCATCGGATTCATAGCTTTGCGTTCCGGCAAAGATCGCATCCTTAGGCACCGCGAGGCCCAAATGCTCCCAAGCCGCTGGCATCGCGATACGCCCGCGCGGGGTGCGTCCCATGAGTCCTTCACGAACCAAAAAAGGCTCAGCGACGGTTTCTACGGTTTCGCTTTCTTCGCCCACCGCGATGGCCAGGGTCGACAGCCCTACCGGTCCCCCGCCGAATTTAAGACACAGGGCTTCGAGTACCGAGCGGTCCAGACGGTCAAGCCCCTTGGGGTCAACCTCGTACATCTCAAGTGCTGCAGCGGCCGCAACTTGATCGATCTCTTCAAGTTTGTTCACCAGCGCCCAGTCACGCACGCGGCGAAGCAAGCGGTTCGCGATACGTGGGGTGCCACGCGAACGTCCAGCGATCTCGCTGAAGGCCGAGGAAGTCACACGTAGATCAAGCATCATCGCCGAACGGCGAAGCACCAGTTCGAGTTCTTCAACTGCATAAAATTCTAGATGTCCGGTGAAGCCAAAGCGGTCGCGTAGCGGACCAGGAAGCAACCCGGCACGGGTGGTTGCCCCCACCAAAGTAAATGGCGGAAGTTCCAATGGAATAGCGGTAGCCCCGGCGCCCTTACCGACAATAATGTCGACGCGGAAATCTTCCATGGCCATGTAGAGCATTTCTTCAGCCGGCCGGGACATCCGGTGAATCTCGTCCAAAAAGAGCACTTCACCCTCGGTGAGCGAGGAGAGAATGGCAGCCAAATCTCCCGCGTGCTGAATGGCAGGGCCCGAGGAGATGCGTAGCGGGGCATTCATTTCCGCGGCGATAATCATGGAGAGCGTGGTTTTTCCCAAGCCGGGAGGGCCCGAGAGCAGCACGTGGTCGGCGGTGCGCTCGCGGATCTTCGCCGCTTCAAGCATGAGTGAGAGCTGTTGGCGCACCCGGCCCTGACCGACGAAGTCATCCAGATTGCGCGGACGCAGGGCAGCTTCAATCACCCGCTCTTCGGGTTCACTGCCGGCGTTGGTCAGCTGCGAGGAATCATTCACAGGGTTATCCTATCGGGCACGGGTGCCGGTGGACATGCTACGCAGCGCCGCACGCAGAATTTCGGAGACGTTGCCGGTTTCGACAACTTCAGGGTTCGCTTTGCCCAGTGCCTTCAATGTAGATTGCGCGTCCTTTTCGGTCCAGCCTAGGCCGGTGAGCGCCTCGATGACCTGCGGCTCCCAGACCGAGCCGGTGCCCGGACGGGCTGTGGCGGTATCTACGCCGGTGGGGATCAGCTTGCCGTTCAGCTCCAGCACGATTCGGCTGGCGCCCTTGGGACCGATGCCCGAGACCTTGGTGAAGGCGGCGGTGTCTTTGGTGTTCGCCGCGACGCGGACCTCTTCGGGGGTGTGTACCGCCAGGATCGCCAGGCCTGTGCGGGGACCAACACCCGAGACGCCGATAACTACTTCGAATACCTCTCGTTCGTCGGGGGTAGCGAAGCCAAATAGCGTCATCGAATCTTCGCGCACCACCATTGAGGTGTGCACGGTGGCTTCACGGCCCACGTGCAAGGTGGATAGCGTGCCGGGGGTAGCTTGGATAAGCATGCCGAAGCCGTTGACGTTGATAACCGCGGTGTTTAGGGTTACCGCCTGGACCGTGCCGGTCAGTGAGCTGATCATGCCACTCCTCAAAAGTATGTTCGAACGCTTCCAGCTTATCGAAGATAGTTACGAATGGCGATTAGCGACGGGCCGCACGATGCTTCGAGGAGGCTTCGGCGGCAATCCATGCCTGCTGCGCGGCGGTGAGCTGCTGAGAACCGGTGCGTGCGGCGGATGCTGAGGCCGAAGCGTTGGAGCCAACGGCCGCGCCACGCCATCCGTGGGCGATGGCCAGGGCCACCGCATCGGCGGCATCTGCGGGTTTAGGCGGCTCATCGAGACGGCAAATCTTGGCGACCATCTTACCGATGGCTGCCTTGGTGGCCTGCCCACTGCCGGTGACCGCGGCCTTAACTTCGGTGGGGGTATGCAGGGCCACCGGTATGCTGCGCCTCGCGGCTGCCAGAATAATGACGCCGGTGACCTGGGCGGTCCCGATGACGGTAGAAACGTTGGCCGAGGCGAAGACCCGCTCCAGGGCGAGTACGTCGGGCTGGTGTTTATCAAGCCAGGCATCGATCGCATCGGCGATGGTGAGCAGCCGCGCGTCCAGCGGGGTGCCCGGTGGGGTGCCGGCGACGGTGACATCGATTAGCTCCACCTTGCGGTTGGCTGCGACGTCGACCACGGACAAACCACAGCGGGTCAGTCCGGGGTCGACGCCTACGACGCGTAGGGCCAAGTCCTACTGCTCTTCGTCGAGGGCCGCACGGACCTCGTCGGACAGGTCGGCGTTGGTGTAAATGCCCTGCACGTCGTCGAGTTCTTCCAACGCGTCGTACAAGTGCAAGAACTTGCGCGCACCCTCAACGTCCAAATCAACCTTCATCGACGGAATGAATTCCATTTCGTCGGTTTCGTAGGCGATTTCCGCTTCATCCAGCGCGGCAGCTACCGCACGCAGATCCGACGGGTCGCAGACAATAGCGAAGGTTTCGCCTTCGTCGAGAATTTCGTCGGCGCCGGCATCGAGTACAACCATCAAAAGGTCGTCCTCGGTCAGCTCGCCCTTGGGCAGACGAACAACACCCTGACGGGCGAAGAGGTAGGACACGGAGCCCGGATCAGCGACGGTACCACCGTTGCGGGTGATGCCCACGCGGACCTCGGAAGCTGCGCGGTTCTTGTTATCGGTCAGGCACTCGATGAGCAGTGCCGAACCCTGCGGGCCGCGGGCCTCGTAGATGATTTCGGTGTAGTCGACAACTTCGCCGTCAAGTCCGGCGCCGCGCTTGACGGCGCGATCGATGTTGTTGATGGGTACGGAGTTCTTCTTCGCCTTGCTGACGGCGAGTTCCAGTGCCGGGTTACCGGCCAGGTCGGCGCCGCCGGCGCGAGCGGCAACTTCGATGCCCTTGATGTATTTAGCGAAGGCCTTGGCGCGCTTGGCGTCAATGGCTGCCTTCTTATGCTTGGTGGTTGCCCATTTGGAGTGGCCTGACATGCTTTAAGCGTCTCCTCGCGTGAGATTAACAAAAAATTCGTGGATGGCCCTGCTTCCGGTAACTTCCGGATGAAAGCTAGTGGCCAACAAATTTCCCTGACGTACTGCAACGATTCTACCTTGTGCGCGGCTATCGGGGGCAGGCACCGCACTGAGCACAGCCACGTCGGGGCCTACTTGAACCGCTTCGGGAGCTCGAATGAACACCGCTCTGAGATCCTGGCCGGCAAATTTGAGCGTGTGCTCGAAGGAATCGACCTGCCTGCCGAAGGCATTGCGGCGCACGAGCATATCGATTCCGCCCAGCGTTTGCTGTTGCTCGCCGGTACTGGTGACCGCGGGGTTTTCCAGCCGGTCCGCCAGCATGATCATTCCGGCACAAGAACCGTACGTGGGCATCCCAGCCGCGATGCGCTCCTTGATCGGCTGCGCCAGACCGTAGTTGCGGGTGAGCCGGTCGATCACCGAAGACTCGCCGCCGGGAATGATCAGTGCGTCTACGGCTTTCAGCTCGTCGAGCGTGCGCACCATGCGGGTTTTGACTCCCAGGCTGTCGAGCGCTGCAAGGTGTTCACGGAAGTCGCCCTGTAATGCGAGCACACCAAATTCGCTCATGTTGAGCCTTCACAGTTTATGGATGGACGGCGCAGCAAGCGCCGAAATAACGTTAATGCCGGCAGGGCGTGCTGTGCCGTTTTATTTCTCGGTGTGTCGCCAGAAGTTTGCCGGGGTTGATAGGTTCAGGGACATGAGTGCAGATATTTCGTCCTTTAAATTGCCCGGTGATTTTTTGATGCCTGCCATCGGCTTAGGAACCTGGCCGATGCGCGAGTCAGAGGCCAGTGACGCGGTCACTTCGGCCCTCAGCATTGGTTACCGCCGGATCGACACGGCGGAAAATTACCAGAACGAGCCAGCGGTGGGCCTGGGACTTCGAAATAGTGGGGTGCCACGCGATGAAGTTTTTGTGACCACGAAGTTTAATAAACAATGGCATTCGGCCACCGGGGTGCGCCAAGCATTGGAAAATTCCCTGAATCGTTCAGGCATGGACTACCTGGACCTATTACTTATTCACTGGCCCAACCCGGAGCAGGGCACTTTTATACAGGCGTTCGCCGAGATGCAAAAGCTTGTAGCCGAAGGGCTGATTCGCGCCGCGGGTGTCTCAAACTTTAAGCCCGCACAATTGCAGATTTTGCTTGATGCGGGATTCACCCCAGCGGTTAATCAGATTCAGCTGGACCCCGAGCGGCGCAGTGCAGCGTGGGAGGAATTTAACACCGAACATGGGGTACTCACCGAAGCCTATTCACCGTTGGGCCGGGGGAAATCAGAGTTTTTGCAGCATCCTGCGCTGGTGCAGATTGCCGAGGCGCACACGAAAACGCCTGCGCAGGTGACCTTGCGTTGGCATGTGCAGTCGGGGCGGGCAGCGGCGCCGAAATCGGCAAACCCCTCGCGGCAGGCACAGAACCTGGATATCTTCGATTTTGAACTCAACGCCGCGCAGATGGCAGACATCGAGGCGCTGGATACCGGTGCCGGACCATTTACCGACTCGGACGAGTTCGGGCACTAGCCGGCGCTCTCGCCGAAGGACGGAAGGAACACCGCATGCAGTTAGAAGGTTACCGGCGGCCGGTAACCGGCGAGCAAAATTACTTTAATGACCGAGGTACACCCATCTCCTATGGTCAGCGGTGGCCCGGACAACCTGGCGAGGAGAGTTATACGGTGACCGTCCACCCACAGCGTTTTGCACCATTGCATACCGTGGCGCAGGCGCTAGTGGATTGGTTGTGTGCACGCTTTGAGGTGCGTGCTCTTCAAGACCCGGGAATAGCGGCCGAACTAAGTGAAACAGCGGAGCCGGCGGTTCAGTCGGTACGGCTGATTCCAGCCGATCGGGCCTGTGCACCGCTGAGTCTAGTGTTCACCGATTTTCCCGGGGTGACTTTAGCGGTTGTGATGCATGCGATGATTCAGTCGATGAACTGCTGGATGATTTAGAAGAACAGATCGCGACGGTAGTGGCCGGGTATTTCACCGAAATACTTGATGAGTCCGGAACCGGCCTGCTGACACACCGCTTTGATCCGGACGGGGTGGCAGGCCGCGAAAGCTCTGGCGGGGTGGAGGATATTTCTCCGGAGCATTTGGCCAGGGCGCGAGCGATGCTTCCAGCCGATGGCGTATGGGCGCCGTGGCCGGTGCGCCGTATCTAGTCCAGTTCCCAGGGTTGCAGGCCGTCGTCGAAGGCGCCATAGGCGTTGACGGTTTTGCTGGTGCGCGCCAGCGAGGCTTTGGCATCGGCCGCAGGCAGGCAGTCATCGACTGTGAACACCTGGCACCATCTGACCGGTGAGGAACTCAACTGATGTGGAACCCAGGCTAGCTCCCCCACCTTCCACTGATCTTTTCCGGTGCGGGTGAAGGTGGCCTTGATACTGATTCCCTCACGGTTCAGGATTGTGTCGGTGGCGTGCTTAGCTACCGAGTTACCCAGACCGTAGACGATCCAGGTGCCTTCATGCTTTTCAATGGGCAGCACCGAGTGGGTGTGATGCATGTAGATGAAATCGAAGGCGCCGGATTCGGCCAGGGTTTGGCCGAGCTTGCGCTGTGCGTCGCTGGGACGCGTACTGTATTCGGTGCCGTCATGAATGGCAGCGACCACTATTTCCGCGCCGGATTTCTGTGCGGCCTTGGCACGGGTGATCAGTTTTTTCGCGTCCACCCCGGTATCTACCCGCCAGTCGGTATCGGCGCGCATACCGTTGAGCGAGTAGGTGCTGGCGATGACACCGAGTTTGATGCCCTCGACGTCCATCAGCGGTGGTGCCTGCGCTTCGGTCTGCGTGCGGTAGGACCCGGTGGCGAAGAGTTTATATTTTTCTAGCGTGTCCAGCGTGCGCTTGACTCCGGCGGTGCCAATATCCACGGTGTGGTTGGTGGCGGTCGTGCAGCCGTCGTAGCCGATGGTTGCCAGGTCCGCGGCAATCTGGGCCGGCACGCTGAAGGTGGGGTATCCGGAGTAGGGCGGCGTGCCGATCGGTGTTTCGAGGTTGCACAGTGCCACATCGGCATCCTGGACATAGGGTTTGAGTCCATCCAACAACGGCAGGAAATCGTAGCCCTTGGAGGTTTTCGCTTCGGTAAGCAGTTGCGGGTGCAGCAGCACATCGCCGGTGGCCATCAAGGAGAGTTCTTTTGGCGCCGGCATTTGGCTCGGTGTTGGGCTAGGACTTAGTGTGTTCTGCTGGGCCGGCACTGGGCTGGGCGTGGGTTCCGCCGTTGACTGCTGCTGAGCCGCAGAACATCCCGTGAGCAGTAGTAATGCCAGGACCGCGAGCAGCGCACGTGACTTCATGGGTTCTACCCTATCGGCTGATACCTCGTGTTAATGCAAGCAAAATCACGTGTCCTGTGGTTATCTGGCACTATGCCAAACCCGCTTCTGAAACCCAGCGAACTGCCCTACCAGTGGCCAGATTTCGCCCACATCACCGCCGAAGATTACCTGCAGGCAGCCCGCAAGGGCGCGCAGGAGCATCTTGCGCAGATCGCCACCATCGTGGCCGATGCAAGGCCGGCGACTTTTGCGAACACCTTCCTCGCGCTAGAACGCAGTGGTCAACTGCTGCGCCGCACACTGATGGCCTATTTCAGTGTGCTGTCGGCACACGGCACCGATCAGTTGCGTGAGATCCAGTCCGAACTCAGCGGGATCATGACCGCACAGAGTGACGAGATTCAGCTGAATCCAGAACTTTATGCAAGGCTGCGCGAGGTGGATCTGGGTAAGTTAGCAGGCGAAGATGCCCGGCTAGCCAGCGAGACATTAAAGTCCTTTGAGCTTGCCGGCGCCCGCTTGGATGCAGGGGCTAAAGCGAAACTGAAGGCGCTGAACGCACAGCTTTCGGAACTGTCCACACAGTTCTCCACCAAGGCGTTAGAAAATCAGAATGCCCACGCCGTGCTCTTTACCGACGTGAATGAGCTCGAAGGCCTCGACGAGGCACGGATTGCTTCGGCCCGGGCGGCCGCTGAAAGTGCCGGTCACAACACCGGCTATCTGCTTCCGCTGGTCTCCCCTACCGGGCAACCGGTACTCGCCTCCTTGACGCGTTCGGAGTCACGGCGCAAGATTTTTGAAGCTTCGTTGAGCCGTGGGTCCGGGGAGAATTCCACGCTGCCGCTGGCCGCACAGATGGCGGCACTGCGTGCGGAGCGGGCAGCACTGCTTGGATTTGCGAACCATGCCGAAACTGTTTTGGCCGATGCAACGGCTCCCTCGACCGAAGCGGTAGCCACCCGGCTGAAGGAACTGACCGAAGCCGCGGTTCGTAACGCGCATGCTGAGGCGGACACGTTGCGCGAGCTGGCCGGCGGTGAGCTCAATGCTTGGGATTGGTCTTACTACTCCAATCAGGTGCTGCGCGAACGTTTTGCTGTGGACTCCGCAGCCCTGCGCCCCTACTTTGAGCTGGATTCGGTGCTGCACCACGGTGTCTTTGCCACCGCACAGACCCTTTATGGCCTCAGCTTCACCGAACGTTTTGACCTTCCGACCTACCACCCAGCGGTACGCGTGTGGGAAGTTTTTGACGCAGATGGCTCGGCCATGGCCCTATACAGCGGCGATTTCTTGGCGCGTGAAACGAAAAAGGGCGGCGCCTGGATGACTTCCATGCGCGATTCCGCCGCAGATCTGGATGAACGCCCCATCGTGACAAATACGCTGAATATCGCGGCTCCGGGTGAGGGCCAACCGATCCTTCTGACCTTGGATGAGACGAACACGTTGTTCCACGAGTTTGGCCACGCGCTGCATGGGCTGCTCTCCAATGGAAAATATGCGACCCTCTCGGGAACGTCGGTGCCACGAGACTTTGTTGAGTTCCCTTCTCAGGTCAACGAGATGTGGGTATTGCACCCGGATGTGGTTGGCGGCTATGCCAAACACTATGAAACCGGGCAGCCGCTACCCGAGGAAACCATCGAGAAGATCCGCGCTGCGGAGCTGTGGGGTCAGGGCTTTGCGACCACCGAATATTTGGCGGCCAGTGTGCTGGATTGGGCTTGGCATACCATCGATCCGGGAACCAGCATCGAGGACCCGGAATCATTTGAACGTGAGACCTTATCCAACTTTGGTTTCACCCCCGAGCTGATCCCACCACGGTACCGAACCGCGTATTTCCAGCATATTTTCGCCAATGGGTACTCTGCCGGCTACTACTCCTATATCTGGAGTGAGGTGCTAGATGCCGACACTGTGCAGTGGTTCGAGGAAAATGGCGGCTTAATGCGAGAAAATGGAATGCGGTTCCGTCAGGAACTGCTCTCGCGCGGAAATACGCGCGATCCACTAGAGTCTTACGAAATGTTCCGCGGACGCAGCGCACGAGTTGAACCGTTGCTGCGCCGTCGAGGATTGGTGAACGCAGAATAATGACGACAATTGCCTCCGCGCAAGAAGCTCTTAGCCATTGGCAGCAGGCCCTCGCGGTAGCTACAGGTGGCAAGATCTTTACCACCCACGGTTGCTCCTGGGCTTGGCAGCCGGTGCGTAAGCGCCTGATCCTGCTCTTTCCGGAGCATGCAGATTCCGCGGGCCTACGCCCGGCGTTTGCCGAGGGTATGCGCTTGGGCGCACGCCGCGTGGAAGCCTGGGTGAATTCGGGTTCCGATGCCACTGGACTCAAAGACGCAGGTTTTACCGACAATGCGCAGATCGCCTGGCATGCAGGACGACTCGCAATCCCGATGGAACGCTGGGAGGGGAAGATCCGGCTGGGCAATAATGTTCCAGAAGCCACCGGAGCCGACGCCGCAGAACTGAAAGTCACAAATCTGTGGCGTGATCCGTCTTCGCAGCTGTCCAGCGGCCACCCGGCATTACGCAGGGTGGAGCATGCTCTGGCACGCACCGAGGGAGGCGACATCGTCGGTCGAGGTTTTGTGCAACAAGGATTGAATGGTCAGGCGATGGTGCATTCGCTGGCGGTGGGCAAAGGCCACCGCCGTCAGGGCGTCGGCACCGCGCTGTTGCACGGACTGTCTCGGTCGCTAATCAATCCGCTGGATCCACCGGATGAGGATGCAACCCAGGAACTGCTTGCGGCGTCCCCGCCGAGCAGTGCGGACTTCTTCAGCGCCAATGGGCTGCGTTTGCTTGGACGCGGGCGGCATATGATTCTGCGTTCTTGGTCTTAACGTGAACAGTGAGTGGCGGGATCCTTACGGGTCCCGCCACTGCTTTTTAATCCGTTGGTCTCACCTTGTAGATCAGTCGTGCGAATGGACCGGCTTGATGGGCTTGGCGTAGTTCCAACCGGTCGCTTCCGATGTTGCGTGGCAGCAGCGCAGCCCCAGCCGCCAAGGTCACCGGTGCGATGGTGAGCGCCAGTGTGTGCAGGGCGTTAGCGTCGAGGAATTGGCCTAGTAATTCCCCTCCACCGAGCACCCAAATGTTCTTTGAGCCGGCAACATCACGAATCGTTTTTAGATGTCCTTGCAGGGCTCCGGAAACGAAGCGCACATCGGCACCTTTCGGTACCGGAAGCTTGCGGTGGGTGAAGACGAAGATGGTGATATTTGGGTAGAACTGCTGCCATTTTTCGGGTTCGGCAATGAGGTTTTCATGCTCCAGCATCCACTGGTAGGTATTTGCGCCTTCCACGTGCACACCGACATTTTTCGGCAGCAAATTAGGGTCTGGCTCCTGGGCTCCAGGAACATCAAAAAGCCACTGCAGACTATGACTCTCATCGGCCAAGAAGCCGTTTAACGATACCGCTGCGTCAAAAATTATTTCACTCATAACTCAAGTTTCCCATCGAATCCTCGCCTGTCGCCGAATTGCTGATGGTGTCCACAAGATCTGGCTGATTCCTTGAGAAGTCACCCTTTCGCAGGACTTCCGAATGCACTTGAGGTATTGCTCGCGCAGTAAATTCTCTTCAATCGCCCCTCTATATTCTGACGTGCAGAACCACTCAACGGGCCATCCCCATTTCTCCAAATAATCGAGGTTTAGAGCGCACAAGGCACCAACATGATGCCAGCCGTCGGCTGCTGGATGGCCAGTTGCGCCTTCACCGCTCCAGCTTCAGCGCTTCAATTTTTGGTGGTTGGCCCTGCTCGAAGACTCCAATAGTTCCCGAGGGGACCTCGACCCAGGTATGCCTGCTCCAATGGAGAGAAAGCGGTTCGGAGACGACCAGCTGCGCATCGGCCGGCAATGAAAGTTTTTCACCAGCAACACCGTGCAGAATTGTTGACCCGGTCGCGTGATACAAGCTCGGCGCCACTGCGCCTAACGAATCTGGGCTTACCCAGCGCAATACCACTAAACGTCTGCCATCGGAGGCACACATGGTCGCCCGGAAGGGAGCCCGAACTTGATGTTCGCTCCTTGACTGTTCAACCCGAGCCACCATACGGGTAAGTGCCGTTACGGGATCTTGCTTCAGCCCATAGGTCAGCGCCAGATAGAAGCAAAGCTCGGTATCTGCATTGCCCAGAATCGACGGATATAGTGGCGTGGCCACGTCAAAGGTCAGCTCGCGTTTGAGTTCACGAAAGTTAGGGATCGACCCGTTGTGCTGAAACATCCAGCCGTGATCCACAAATGGATGGCAGTTCTGTTCCGCAATCGTTCCACCGGGTGCCGCACGCACATGAGCGAGGAAGCATCCGGACTCAAGCTGTTGCGCGAGATGCTTCAGGTTTTGGCTATCCCAGGCCGGACCAACTTGTCGGTACTGTCCCAAGGTTTCTGCGCGTCCGGCCCAAGCCATTCCAAAGCCGTCGCCATTAGTGGGAAATGCGTGGTTCGTGAATTGTGCAGCCAGCGGATCATTGGGCAGATACAGCTCCCTAGCGTGCAAGCTCTGATCAATCAACGAATGATTTGGCCGCACCAGAATGTCTGCGATCTCTATCGGTGAGCCAAGATAAGCTAGCCAACGGCACATTTTTTGATACCCATCTGGTGGCGAAGACTCCTGATGCCCACACTAGACCTGTGGCTGAAGGGTGGACAAGCATTCGTTTAAATAGTGCCCTCGTCACGCTTTCAAGAGGGCAGCGGGTTTTAGGAACCAGACAAATGCTAGGAGCGCTACTTATCTGCCCTGGTGTGTTGCTCGTCCAACAGCGGAATTCTCCCAGGCTCGGCGTTGGTAATCTTTGCAGCTTGGGTTGGCACGAATGGCTGGACTTCGAGAAGTCGTGATCATTCATGACCAGTCAACGCCCGTATTGCTGAGCAGGCGAACAATGAAGATGCGGTGCACATGGCTCAATTGGTAGCCGTGGCCATTTGCGCACTTATTGCCTTGTATGAAGTGAGCGATGAGTCTCCATTGGCTGGCACAGTCTCCGGAAAGAGCGTTAACGAAGCAGGGTCACGCTACCAATATTTGGCAGCGTGACCCCTACTTCTCACTTAGAGATTTTTACCAGCCGCGCTCGGAAAGGCGGTGTGGTTCTGGCAACTCGGTGACGTTGATGCCGACCATTGCTTCACCCAACCCGCGGGAGATCTTGGCTAGTTCATCCGGGTTGTCGAAGAAGGTGGTAGCCTTCACGATCGCCTCGGCACGCTGTACCGGGTTGCCGGACTTGAAGATGCCCGAGCCGACAAATACGCCATCGGCGCCCAGCTGCATCATCATCGCCGCATCTGCCGGGGTGGCGATGCCACCGGCGGTGAACAGCACCACCGGAAGCTTACCGGTCGCAGCGATTTCCTTGACCAGCTCGTATGGAGCTTGAAGTTCCTTGGCAGCCACGTACAGCTCGTCCTTTGGAAGCGCAGCTAACTTAGCGATTTCGGCGCGGATCTTGCGCATGTGTCCGGTCGCGTTGGAGACGTCGCCGGTTCCGGCTTCACCCTTGGAACGGATCATTGCAGCACCCTCGTTGATGCGGCGTAGCGCCTCACCTAGGTTGGTGGCACCACAAACGAATGGCACGGTGAATGGCCACTTATCGATGTGGTTCTCGTAGTCTGCTGGGGAAAGCACCTCTGACTCGTCGATGTAGTCCACACCGAGTGACTGCAGGATCTGTGCCTCGACGAAGTGACCGATGCGAGCTTTGGCCATCACTGGGATGGACACTTCGGCGATGATGCTATCAATCATGTCCGGATCGCTCATGCGCGAGACGCCGCCCTGGGCACGAATGTCGGCCGGTACGCGCTCTAGGGCCATAACGGCTACGGCGCCGGCATCTTCAGCGATGCGGGCTTGTTCCGGAGTGACAACGTCCATGATGACGCCGCCCTTGAGCATTTCGGCCATACCGCGCTTAACGCGTTCGGAGCCGACGACGTTGTCCTGACGCTGATCTGCAGAAGACATGTTGGGGGTTATTCCTTTCAAACACTGGCAAGCACAGTGGTGCTCTGCCAGTAATCGTAGGAGCGCTTTACTTTATTACCTCCGGTGTTGCGTCACAATTGACTAGTAGTGGATTTATCCCTCAGTCAGTGGTTAGTGCGTAACATTGTCAATCTCGATGAACACGCTAGTCAAGCGACTTTTTAACTGTAATTTTAGGGTTTAGCACTTAAGTGGCTTTCACTTGATATTTTGCCGGCTGGCCGTAACCTTCAGCGTTATCATCCTCGGTGCACGGCACTTCGTTAGAAATGAATTGGACCAGCAGAACATCATTGTTGTTTTCTTCGGCCACCGCCGCGGCGAGATGTTCCGCTGGGGCTAGCGGCTGCAGCCGGCTGCGAAGGAACGCGCCGCAATTTTCGTCGTGCTGACAGTCAGCTCTTCGAGAACCTCATTGATCAGGCAAATCGAGCAGCGGGCTGCCCCGTGAATTGCGCGTCACAGCTCAGGTGCTGTGCCATTGATGATGCAGCCGTGAATTTCGTCTAGGGTTCGACCGGCTTTACTGCGCGTAGCCCGGCGGGAATGCACCTTGATGTTTGACGGACTCAGTGCCCAAGTTCCAAGAGTAGGTGGAGACCGCTCGGCCTGAGGCTCCCGCGTTGGATTCCCCGTCTTTGGCATAGGTATAGGTGACCTTTAGTTGCCCATCGTCAACGCGTACTACCTGTGGGAAAAAACCGAACGTCGTACGAGTGGCGACACCGAGGTACTTCCCCTGATGGAAGAGGGCAATGATGTATGGCGATGACCCGGTGGCCCCCTCAATGGGAAAGGTGACCCATGACAATGCGGCGCATTCATCATAAGTAGACGAATCTGCATAGTCAGCGTCCCATTCCCAATCCATGATCTCTCCGGTGGAAATCTTTGGCGCCGGCAACTTGCTCGCAAGTTTAGTCAATGCATTAGGAGTTAACTTTGGCCCACAGGTCGGCTGGGCAGGTTTGCTGGATTTGGTGACGGTGGGTGTTGGTTTAGCTGGTGCCACGCTTTTTGTTTCCTCAGGAGTTGGCGTGGCACTAGTGCTGGCCGTAGCCGAGGAGCTTACCGCTACCTCAGAGTGAGTCGGTTGCGCTTGCGGGGTCACGGGTGCCGAGCACGCGCCAAGCAGTAGTACCAAAGCAGCAGACAAGGAAAGGGCCTTCAAGCCATAACCAACGCTTCCTGTCACGGTTCCTCCGTAAAATCGTGTAAGTCTTCGGTATTTAGCTTTAGCCTAACCATGTCACGCGGGAATTGAAGCTAAGAAATCACAATATGAGATAGAGATAGTTCGAGTTAAAGCAGTCAGGGCAGTAAGAACAACTAAATGTTCCTACCACCCTGATTTAAGCATTGCTGAATCTAGCTCGGATTTTCACTATCCCACGCATCGGCGATCGCTTGACGCACCTCAGATAGGGTCTGCGGGATCGCTTTAGTCTGCGCGATGATCGGGAAGAAATTTCCATCCCCATTCCAGCGCGGCACAATGTGCTGATGCAGGTGCGCGGCAATACCCGCTCCCCCAGCCTCACCCTGGTTCATACCCAAGTTGAAGCCGGCAGCGTTAGACACCTTGCGCAGTACCCGCATCGATTGCTGCGCGAGCGCAGCCATCTCTGCGGTTTCCTCTACCGTGATATCCGTATAGTTCGGCACGTGCCGGTATGGGCAAACGAGCAGGTGCCCTGGGTTGTATGGGAACAAGTTCAGGATCACGTAACAAGTTTTACCGCGGTGCACCAGCAGTGCTTCTTCATCGGTGCGGTTCGGTCCGGCGCAGAACGGGCAACTTGCCTCGTCCGTCACCTGAGTCTGACCGCCCTTGATGTAGGCCATCCGGTAAGGGGTCCACAAACGTTGGAACGAATCTGGCACACCGGCGAGTTCAAAGTCGTCGGTGACGTTTTCGTCCTGCGGATATTGCATGTTGGTGGACTCCTATTTTCCGGCGGACCTAGTTGTTGTTGCTGCGGCTCTTGATAGCTTCAACGATGCGGGCTACCGCGTCGTCAACCGGAACCTGGTTTTCCTGGCTACCATCGCGGAAGCGGAAGGAAACCGCATTTGCGTCGGCATCCTCACCGCCGGCAATGAGCGTGAACGGGATCTTATCCTTGGACGCGTTGCGGATCTTCTTCGGGAAACGGTCCGAGGAGTCATCCAGTTCCACGCGTACGCCCTGTGCTTTGAGCTTCGCGACGACCTCTGCGAGGTAATCGTTGAAGGCCTCGGCCACTGGAATTGCACGAACCTGAACCGGGGACAACCATGCTGGGAAAGCACCGGCATAGTGCTCGGTGAGTACGCCCAAGAAGCGTTCGATGGAACCGAATTTAGCCGCGTGAATCATCACCGGCTCCTGACGGGTTCCATCGGCTGCCTGGTATTCCAGACCGAAGCGGGCAGGCTGGTTGAAGTCGTACTGCACGGTGCCCATCTGCCAGGTACGGCCGATAGCGTCCTTAGCCTGAACCGAGATCTTCGGGCCATAGAAGGCCGCGCCACCCGGATCGGCGACGAGCTCAACACCGGATTCAGTAGCTACGCGCTCGAGGACCGCGGTGGCCTCGTCCCACTGTTCGTTCGAACCGATGAACTTGTCAGACTCATCGCGAGTGGACAGCTCCAAGTAGAAGTCATCCATGCCGAAGTCCTTGAGCAGGGAGAGCATGAAGTTCAGCAGGTGCTCAACTTCGGCTGGGGCCTGTTCCTTGGTGACGTAGGAGTGCGAGTCATCCTGGGCAAAACCGCGTACGCGAGTCAGGCCGTGAACCACGCCGGACTTCTCATAGCGGTATACGTGGCCGAATTCGAAGAGGCGCAGTGGCAGTTCGCGGTATGAGCGCCCGCGACCGCGGAAGATCAGGTTGTGCATCGGGCAGTTCATTGCCTTCAGCCGGTACTCCTGGCCCTGCTTGGTGATGTTGCCGTCTTCATCGCGCTCTTCATCGATGTGCAGCGCAGGGAACATGGTGTCCGCATAGTACGGCAGGTGGCCGGAGGTGTGGAAGAGCCCGTCCTTGGAGATGTGCGGGGTACCTACATACTGGAAGCCCTCTTCGACGTGGCGGTCGCGCACGTAGTCTTCCATCTCACGCTTGATGATGCCGCCCTTAGGGTGGAATACCGGCAGTCCGGAGCCCAACTCGTCGGGGAAGGAAAAGAGGTCAAGTTCGGCACCGAGCTTGCGGTGGTCGCGGCGCTCAGCCTCGGCCAAACGCTCCTGGTAGGCCTTGAGGTCTTCCTTGGTTGGCCATGCGGTGCCGTAGATACGCTGCAGCTGCTTGTTCTTCTCACTGCCCAACCAGTAGGCGGCGGCTGAACGGGTCAACGCGAAGGCGTTCTTGATCAATTTGGTGTTTGGCAAATGCGGGCCGCGGCACAGGTCCTTCCAGACGGTGTCGCCGCTCTTGCGGTCAACGTTGTCATAGATGGTGGTTTCACCGGCGGCGACCTCAACGTTGACTCCCTCGCCTGAGGTGTCAGCGGAGTCAGCCTTGGCTAGCAGCTCGCATTTGTATGGCTCGTCGGCCATTTCGGCCTTGGCCTCATCGGGGGTTATTTCGCGACGGGCAAAGAGCTGGTTCTGGTTGATGATTTTCTGCATCATCTTTTCCAGCTGCTTCAAGTCTTCTGGAGTGAACGGTTCTTCAACGTCGAAGTCGAAGTAGAAACCGTCGGTGATGTATGGGCCGATTCCAAGCTTGGAATCTGGACGCAGCTGCTGCACAGCCTGAGCCATCACGTGGGCTGTTGAGTGGCGCAGCACCTCCAGACCTTCCGGATCGCTGATGGTTACACGGGTGACGGTGGTGCCTTCTTCAAGTTCACGGGCCAGGTCACGAAGTACGCCGTCGACGTGCATAACAACCACGTCTTTATCCTTGGCGTAAAACTGCAAACCGGTGGTTCCCGCGTCGACCTGGACCTGCTCGCCGTCGATGGTGAGAGTGCGCTGCTCGCTCATAAGATCGGGTTCTGCCTTTCAATCTGTGATGGCTTCATAGCTTGTGGCATACCTTGGCCACAGCCAGCCAGAGTCCAGTTTAGTTCAGCGAAGCGTGCAAGTCGTTGCCTACTACCAGTTTTACGAAGATTCATCGCCCGGGTGTGGCATATTCAACAGCTCTTCGGCTGAGAGCAATCCAGCATAATGCCATAGCTTCCGCGCGGAGGCCGGTTGCGAAGATTCGATTTTTCCGTTCTGCTGGTCCTCACGGAACTTTGGGATGACCTGTGCAAAACGGCGTAGTAATTCTGCCTGCTCATCATCGGTCAACAATAGATTACTGGTACTCATCTCAGCTAAATTTCCAGGGTTCTCGCCCTTCGCATACCAGTACTGGGCATGGGCAAGCATCGCCGAGAGCCGCAGTTGCTCTTCGTGGACGGCCTGCGCAAGATAGGCATTAATGGCACTGGACGATTCATCCGCAGCACGCTCGGCCGGTGGCCCTGTGGTGAAAGCGCCGGCTGCAGGTTTCCAAACTCGGTCTCGTTTGTCGCGAGCCAATTCGGGCGCTTCTTCGATCAGCTCTGCCTTGGCGAGTTCACGCAGGTGGAAACTCACCTTATTAGGTGCAATCCCCAGCAGCTCCCCCAGATCAGCTGCACGGCCAGTTCGCATGGCCCCGAGCGCATCAAAAATCTGCCTGCGCAACGGGTTAGCTATCGCTTTGAGCATCGGCGAGGTGAATGTGACTTGTGGCTTCGCTTGGGTCATGGGATCAGCATAACAATTTCACAGTTTTAATTGCGCAAATTCTATTGCGCAATTATATTTGCGGGTTTAAAGTTGTTCTCATGAACCCCTCCCAGCCCACCAGTTCGCCAGCCTCCGCGACCAATTCGGTGACGCAGTTGCCGGCCCTTCGCGCCCAGGGCAACTACCGGATTTGGTGGCTGGCAGATTCCTCAGCGCTGCTCGCCGGCGGTATCTACGGGTTCATCCTCCCCCTCATTTTGCTGGCAACGACCAATTCTCCAGTCTTGGCAGGGACCTTGGCAGCCTTAGGATTGGCCGCCCGAGCTAGCCTCACGCTGGCAGGCGGTGCCATGTCCGATCGATCCGACAGAGCTCGGATGATGCTCATCGGCGGGCTTTGCGGAGCGCTCTTCACTGCAGCTTTAGCGCTGGGCAGCAATACGGGTTCACTTTCCGCCACAGTTCTTTGCGTCGCACATATCTTGATGGAACTGCGCGGAGGATATTTTGGCTCCACAACTAATGCTGCTTTGAAAGACATCGTTCATCCGAAGCAGTTGGGGCGAGCACTGGCGGCGAATCAAGGGCGGGATTCGGTGCTGATGCTCGGCTCCGCTCCCTTGGGTGGTTTATTGCTTGGCTTGGGTGGCGATGTTGCCCTCCTGGTGGTAAGCGCCTTGAATCTTGTTGCCTCATTTACCGGTTTTGCATTACGCAAACCCTTGCGGGCGGCCGAAGAAACCACCCGGAAACGCCGTGAGGATCCTGCCGGCGCAGGCCAGACGGTGGACCACGGGATTCTTGCCGGCATGCGTTGGTGCTTTTCCCGGCCGCGACTGCGTGCACTGCTGCTCTTGATCATGGCCGTCAACATTGGCGTCAACGGATTGATGACAACCTTGATTTACGGGTTGCAGCAGCGCGGAGAAGATGCCTGGGTCATTGGATTGGTTTCAACATTCATGGGTGCAGGAATGCTGCTCGGCTCACTGGTGGCAACGTCTCTGATCGATAAATTCCGCACCGGCCTGCTGGCCTGCACATGCCTCAGCGTGCTGGGCGGCGCAATGATCCTCATCGGCTTGAACACGCACCTGCTGTGGATGGGTGTCATGCTTTTGATCAGCTTCCTGAGCGTCCCTGCGCTTAACGCGGCTGTCGGCGGCTACTTCATGGCCATCATCCCGCAGGAAATGGCCGGCCGGGCCAACTCACTGATCACGTTTATGGCACTGGCTGCTATGCCACTGTCACCATTAGCCACAGGCTTCGGGCTGGAAGGGTTTGGCATGGGCCCGACCCTGATGTTCTTTGGATCATTGGTCGTATTGGCCATGCTGTCCGCTTGGCTATCACCGCAGGTTCGCGGTATTCCGCATCCCGACCAGTGGTTTGAAGAACCCGTCAAGAGTGAAATTCTCAATCCAAAAACCTCCCGGGACGCACAGTCCAGCGTGTTAGTTGACCAAGTTAATAAGGAGAACCAGAAATGAAATCGACACCAGAACAGAGCCGTCCGCCGCTAAACAAACCTTCGCTATTGCGCCATGTTTTCAGCAGCAAAACCCGCTATGTCCCTTCCTCTTTCATTAGCACTGAAGTCAGTCGCGGAACTATCGAAGCCCAGCGCTCTACGCTGGACAACGGGCAATGGATTTACCTGTAGCTTTCCCGAACAGAGGCTTCTACGCTAGAACCATGAGTACGCCAGCGCCACCAACATTGAACGCAATCACCCTCGGCGTGCGTGATGTCGGCATTTCGCTCAAGTTCTACACCGAGGGCATCGGGTTCGAGCTGGTGCAACCGGCACATCCCGAGATCGCATTTGTCCGCGCCGGACGTGGTCTGATGCTCGCGCTCTGGGACGTAGTCCAGATGCCCAGTGAGTATGGCGAGGTTGGCCATTCCAGGCTCGCTCCCCCAATCTCGCTCGGGCACAATGTGCGAAGCGATGAGGAAGTTGAAATCTACTACCGGCGAGCGCTGAATGCCGGTGCTAGTTCGGTTAATGAGCCGACGAAGCAGTCCTGGGGTGGGATGAGTGCGTGTGTGGCTGATCCTGACGGGTTTCGTTGGGATTTTGTGCATAACCCGACGTTTGTGATTGAAGCCGATGGTCGGATCTCCTCGGTATAGCTAGGCTCCACGCTGATCGAGTCCTTCTGCGTTCATGCGCTTGGCGAGGTCTGCGACGCTTCCTCCCCCAGGGACTGCTTGGCCAAGTTTGGGTCTATAGGTGGGTTGCGGCCGGTTTGCGTCGTCCAGATATCCGGCGGCCGGCAGCGCCTCTGGCTGGTGCAGGTCCCAAGCATGTAGCGCTTGTAACGAGATGCCGCGTGGTCCGGTGCGACGAGTTACTCCGTGAATGAGCAGCATCCGGGTGGAGAACAGTAGCGGCCCGGTGCGTTGCTGGGTGTCGTCAAAGAAGGTGGCGTCAATACAACCGCTGCCGTCGTCTAGTGAAATGAACACGACGCGTTTGCCTCCGCGCATGGGCGGGGTTTGTGTAGCAATACGTACCCCCGCAACAAGGACCTCAGTGCCGTTGCGTAGGTGGAGCAGTTCGGCCGCTTGGGTGATGGGCAGATGTGCCAGCCGTTGACGGTATGAGGTGATCAGGTGTTCGCTCACGTCTAGATGCAGTAGGTCTAGTTCTGTGCGCACTACTTCTTCAGCGCTTAGTTGCGCTCCGGTGGCCTCGATCGGTTCGATCTCGCCTAGGGGCAGGGCGAGCTGTCCAGGGCCTGGACGGTATTTAGCTGGCAGGTGGGTATGCGCCATAGATTGGGTATGGGCGATGGTGTCTGCTCTAGAGGTTCCGGTTAGCAGTGAGTCGAAGACTCCTAGGGCCGCGAGGTTTTGGTAGCTGCGTCTGGATAGGCCCGCGCGTTGGCGAACATCCGCGAGGGATTCATAGGGCTGTCCGGCGACTAGGCGGTTCACTTCGCGTTCGCTCAGCTGATGAATGTCGCGGAAGGCGAGTCGGATGCCGTATTGGCCGGGACGAATAGTTCCGGCGGCGCGTGGAATCAGCGGTGCTGGGCGTATAGCTGATTCGAATACGCGTTCTACTCGGTAGTGCCCCGTGGAGCGGTTGATGTCTAAGCCAAGGATAGGAATGTTCATGCGTCTGGCTTCGGAGACCAGTAAGCGCTTGGGATACATTCCCGGGTCATGTTCCCAGATGCCTGCAAGGAATGCTTCCGGGTGATGGGCCTTGAGCCAGGCCGAATGATAGGTGGGTACGGCAAAGGCTGCCCCATGGGCTTTGCAGAAGCCGAAGGAGCCGAAGCCGGAGAGCACTTGCCAGACCTTGTCGATAGTTTCTTGGCTATATCCGCGAGCGGTAGCGCTGGTTCGGAAGAAGCCTGCAAGTGCTTCTTCTTTCTCTGGGTTTCCTAGGTGACGGCGGTACACGTCTGCCATCCCTAAGGTGCAGCCTGTCATCACGTGGAGCATGCGTAGTACCTGCTCATGGAAGACGGTGACTCCGTGGGTTTCGGCGAGCGCAGGTTTCAGGTCTGGGTGAAGGTATTGTTCGGGGGCGAAGCCGTGGCGGTGCTCTAGATAGGGCTTGACCATATTGGATTGCATGGGCCCGGGGCGGAAGAGTGAGATGTCGATAATGAGGTCGTTAAATTCGCGTGGTGCGAGTTTGCCGATGAGCTCGCGTTGTCCTGGAGATTCGATTTGGAAGCAGCCCAGGGTATGGGTGGAGCGGATCAGCTCATAGGTGATTGCATCGTCAAGCGGCACCTTAGAAAAATCGATATGTCCGTCTTCTTCGATGTACTGCGTGTTCTGGTGTCCGCCGGCTCGTGCGACTCCTTGAGCGGTAGGGTGCAGGCGCTTAATTTCCTCTAGTGTGTAGGCGATCGCCGATTGCATGCGTACCCCCAGAACGTCGAGTTTGATTAGCCCCATGACATCCATGTCGTGCTTGTCGTACTGGCTCATCTGCAATCCCATGCCGGAAGGCTGGACAGGGGTACGGTCCAGCAGGCTCGCGTCGGAGAGGATCACCCCGCACGGGTGCATAGAGATATGTCGGGGTAACCGGTCTAGGCGTTCGGTCGCGTCAATGAGTACGTCTAGCTGCCCATCTTGGGTAATGCGTTTGGCTAAGGGTGCGAGTTCTGGTTTCTGTTCTAAGGCTTCGCGGAAGGATGAGGCGGAGAAGCGCCAGAGTTGTTTGGCGATCTCGTCTACCTGTTCTTGTTCAATTCCAAGTGCTGCTCCGGCGTCGCGGACTGCCCCACGTGCACGATAAGCATTTTGCATACTCATTAGGCTCACTCGTTCTAAGCCATAAGTGTCAAAGATCTTGTGGTAAATCTCGTGACGGCGTGCGGATTCCACGTCGATGTCGATGTCGGGCAAGGTGGTTCGCGTATCGGAGAGGAAGCGTTCGAAGACCAGGTCGTGTTGAAGCGGGTTGACTTGGCTGATGCCTAGCAGGAAGTTCACTAGCGAGGAGGCGCCGGACCCGCGTGCGGCGACGCGTACTCCCATATCGGTAATCAGCTTCACGGTTTGTGCGACGGTCAGGAAGTAACCGGCGAAGCCCAGCCTGTCGATAACCCCAAGTTCTAGTGCGAGCTGTTTTTCAACGGCACTGTGATTAGCATCTGGCAGCAGACGCGGAACGGCGGAGAAGACTCGTTCGGTCAGCTCCTGCTGTGCTGGGCGGTATAGGCCAATAACCTTAGCTTCGGGGATAACCGGTTGCTTCCAGCCTAAGTCTGAGTGGGCGTCCAATGCTGCCCAGTCGGCGAGCTGCTCGGTGTTGTGCAGGAGTTTGCGCGCCCAAGAACGAGAGGTCACTCGGGAGAGGTCTTGGGCAAGCTGGTGCATTTGAGCCGAGCTTTTCAGCCACCCTTGCCCCGTAGGTTGTAGTTCCTCTAATGCTTTCAGGCTGTGCAGCACCCGCGCAGAATCCAAAATGTCTGCGGTAACCGCCCCGTCAGGATCTGCATAACGTACCGCATTACTCATCACCGGGGTAATGTTCAGCTCCTCAGCAAAGCGTAGTAATTTGCTGGCGAACCCTAGGCTGTAACGCTTACCCGGCTCGGAAAGGTGGGTGGTGATTTCCGCGCGCAGGGCAGATCCTGCAAGTTTTTTCCAGCCTGCAAGCAAGTTTCTAGCGTGCTGATGCTTATGTCGCTCGATAGCCCGGGATACGTCAGATTCGGCCCCAACCAAGAGCATGAGCTGGCCGCTCGCTAGCCGCGTTGCTAACTCAGTTCGGCTCAGTCCAATGATTCCGCGCGGATTTTGGTGGGCGGCAGATACCGCGCGGCACAGAGCCGCATACCCATGGCCCTGTGCATTTCCGCGTGCTAACAAAATGATGCGACCGCTTGGCTTTCCCGCATCGTCAAGTACCGCTAGGTTGACTCCGAGGATTGGCCGGATCCCTTCGGTCAGGCAGGCACCAACATGTTTCACCGCGCCGAACAGCCCATCACGGTCGGTGAGCGCTAAAGCATCCGCTCCTTGCGCATGAGCAGTCGCCGCTAGTTGCGAGGGGCTGGAAACCCCATAGTGTGCACTATAGGAGGAAGTGACATTTAGGTGGGTGAAGCTCATGGTCGGGGTCCTTCGAAACTACGCGGAATACCATTAGAACAAAGTTTCGAAGATTAAGCACTTGCCCCTACTCAAGCGCCAATGGGCATTTCTTGATTAACGCGAATCAGGCGCCAGCGAGTTGATTGCGGATCAAAACTTACATCGATACTCTGCATGGGCCCGCGACTCATGGCGGGAGTGATTTCAAGTCGCCAGATTTCATAATCCACTAGTCCAGCGCCAATTCCACGAGGAATACGCAGGTTTTCATCCCACCACTTGCGGCGCTCGAACCAGCGTTGCGGCTCGGCGACCAGTCGATAGTCGCACCCGTTCCACGAAATCCTCAATGGCACCCCGTTAGGTGCGCAGGAAACCTGGATTGATTCGGTAAACATGCCCACGCGTACCCCTCCATCTCACTAAAACCATTATATTCGAACACGTATTCGAACAACAGTTACGCTAGTCAGGCCGACGGACAGTTTAGGTTGAGGGCGGCATACCGGGCTACCGCCCTTCGGCACGCTTCCAGAAATTCCCCCCGAAAACTGGAACCAGCGATTTTGGAAGCAGGCCACGATGGATTCACCGTTCGCAGGACTGGCCGCTACGCCATCAAGGGGCACCACCGGTGGCCGCATGGTTACGAAGGTCTCCGAAGAAACTCGCTCATACTCCGCCCGGTAACTAGATGCAGCAAAAAACTGCCGAGGAACGCTGCGCTCACACATTACTCGGAGAGAAACGAATGTTGGGGAAACATCGCAATAATTTGGACTGCATTGCATATTTTGTCGGGTTGGATAGAGACCATGGCCATCCAGTGGTTTATCACCTCCTTGTTCCCTCTCACCCTTATCCTCGGCGCACTCCTGGGCGGTTTTTATACAGCGTTTTCTTTAGTGATCTTCCCTGCACTGACCGCGGCGAAGGACAGTGATGCGAGCGATTTCATGGTCAAAGTCAATAAATACGCCGAACGAGCACCGTTTTTGAGCCTGTTCTTTCTCGGGTTGCTCAGCAGCATCGGATATCTGGGACAGGCGATCACACATGGTGCGACGGTCCAATGCATTGGTGCGGCACTTGTATTGGGTGGTGGACTGCTGACGATTTGTGTCAATGTTCCACTGAACCGCGCCTTGGATCAGCAAAAAATATCTTGGAAGCATTATCGAGACCGTTGGATCCGCGCAAATACCTTACGTGCCATAACCTCCTTGGCCGGTGTGATTTTATTGCTCACCGACGCTTGAACACGAACTTCGAACCACCTGAGCACTCAGAATTGACCTCAAGAAAACCTGCCGGCCACATTACTAACTTGGCTCTGCGCGAAACTTCTTACGTCACGGTGGCCCTAATACTCGATTAGCGCCGAGCACCCCGATAGCATCGAGACATACATACAAATAAACTCAGGAGTAAATCCATGCCGCATAAGGTCAAAGCCGTAATTTCCCGCGCCAAAGACGCACCGGTAGAGGTCGTAAACATTATCGTTCCCGATCCAGGCCCGGGAGAGGTTATCGTCGATGTACTGACCGCCGGCGTTTGCCACACCGACCTGCACTACAAGCTCGGCGGAATCGGCAACGACTACCCATACTTGTTGGGCCACGAGTCCACCGCTGTAGTCAGCCAGATCGGCGAGAACGTGACCAATGTAGCCGTGGGCGACCGCGTGATCCTGAACTGGCGTGCAGTATGCGGTCAGTGCCGCGCTTGCGCCAAGGGCCAGGCTCAGTACTGCTTCAATACCGCTAACGCCACCCAGAAGATGACTCTGGAAGATGGCACCGAGCTTTCCCCTGCACTGGGCATTGGATCCTTTGCAGAGAAAACTCTCGTGGCAGCCGGACAGTGCACCAAGGTGGACGAGGATGCAGATGCTGCAGCAGTAGGCCTGCTCGGCTGTGGTGTCATGGCAGGCATCGGTGCGGCGATCAACACCGGCGAAGTTAAGCGCGGAGAATCCGTGGCAGTTATTGGCTGTGGCGGCGTAGGCGTAGCAGCCATCGCCGGCGCCAAGCTGGCAGGTGCGACCACCATCATCGCCGTAGACCTGAACCCAGCAAAGCTGGAGACCGCAAAGCAGCTGGGCGCTACTCACACCATCGATTCTTCGAAGGGTGATCCGGTTGAAGCTATCAAGGAACTAACCGGCGGATTCGGCGCGGACGTTGTCATCGATGCGGTAGGCCGCCCGGAAACCTACAAGCAGGCTTTCTACGCCCGCGACCTTGCAGGCCGTGTAGTTCTAGTGGGTGTGCCAACCCCGGAGATGAAGCTAGAACTGCCGTTGCTCGATGTCTTTGGACATGGCGGTTCGCTGAAGTCCTCGTGGTACGGCGACTGCCTGCCAAGCCGCGACTTCCCGATGCTCGTCGAGCAGTACAAGCAGGGAAACCTCGACTTGGACGCATTTGTCACCGAACGCATCAAGCTGGACGAAATCGAAGCAGCCTTCGACAAGATGCATGAAGGCACCGTACTGCGATCAGTAGTGGAGCTCTAATGACTGTGCAGATTGAAAACGTCGTCACCTCGGGGACTTTCTCCTTGGACGGTGGCACTTGGGATGTTGATAATAACGTCTGGGTCATCGGTGATGATTCCGAAGTTATGGTTATCGACCCAGCCCACGATGTGGCAAAAATCCTTGAGGTGGTAGGTGACCGCGAAGTGATGGCCGTACTGCTCACCCACGGGCATGATGATCACATTCGTGCGGCCGCTGAATTCTCTGACGAGGTCGAAGCACCGTTGTACCTGAACCCTGCCGACTCAATGCTCTGGGACGCCATCTACCCAGAGCGTAAGGTCGATGCAGAAATTCAGGAAGGCGACACCTTCACCATCGGTGACACTACCCTGACCGCAATCCACACCCCAGGGCACTCGCCAGGTTCCACCTGCTTCTATGCTCCGGACCTGGGAGTGTTGTTCAGTGGCGATACGCTGTTCAATGGTGGCCCAGGTGCCACCGGGCGCAGCTACTCTAGCTTCGAGACAATCGTCGAGTCGATTCGGGCCAAGCTGCTGGTCTTGCCAGAAGCGACAGTGGTGAACACCGGTCACGGCGATGCGACCACCATTGGTGCCGAGGCACCTAATGTAGATGAATGGATTAAGCGCGGGCACTAACACCTCGGTTGCTCTACTGACGGCCGGTTAACTCCTTGAGAGTTAGCCGGCCGTTTTATTTCCGCTACGTGCAGATCGCCGGTTCAATTCCCTCAGAGGAGCGAAAATTCATATGACATAGAGAAAACCGGTTGCGGTCGGATACCATGATCAATTTTGCGCTATCCAAGACACCAACCCCCAAAATGATCTGTTTCTTCAAGTTAGATTCAGGCTGAGCGCCGCACAACACGGCCTTCCTCGCGCTTTTTGTCTTGATCCGTCTTCTTCAAGCCGTACTTGGCTTCATACTTGCTGATAATCTGGTTAGCCAGTTTCTTTTCGAAATCAGAGATAGGTTCGGCTTCACCGGATGCGATGCGATCACGCAAAATGCCACTGTTTCTATCCTTCATATTCACCACCTGCCTCACCTTCATTGACTATGCTTTGATCTGAACTGTCTACATTGAGCTCGCTTCCGGTGACCCCTTGGACAACGTTCAGCATTAACTCGTCGGCAGTCTCGCTATGCTTTCCCATGAGCGAAAGTATCTAGCTGAGACCGACTGCCCGCTTTGTGCTCGAGTCAGAAATAGCTAGGTTAAGTGCCCATTCCGCTTGCTTCCAAAACTCATCTGCTTCAGCATTTCTTTTGGTCACGGACGCACTGTGCACAGCTGCAGAGTAAGCAAAGAACGCTGCAACCACGGCGAAGATTCCAGCAGCAGGCGGGCCGGACCAAAAATCGCGCCAAAACGGGTCATCCATGATAAATGGTGGGAGTACCCGAGCAACAGCGAAACCAGAGACAAAGGCCAAAGCGGTGAGGACTACAGTCTGTTTCAGGAAATCGACGGCTGATCGCAGGAATGACTTCAAGAACAACATAAGTTCAATACACCACCGCTGGATACACTGCGATTATCTGCATGCTCATCCCTCATATTTTCATTCATATCTGCAATATAGACCATGCTAAGGACGAACTAGATGTTATGTAAGGGCGTCCGATAGCTACCCTGGTATGGCAAGATAGTTCCCATGTCAGAGCGTATTGGTCAGCCTTCCCGAAGAATACCGCGTAGCGCTTTGGGATTCGGAGTTTTATTATTGCTCGCAGGGATCTTGCTGGTCTGGTGGGATAGCAGGCAGATGGTCACGCTTTACACTGGCTCTTATGTCTCGCTACCTGAAGAGGACACGTTCTATTTCGGCCCCAGCCTCACCATGATCCTAGGTCAGCTGTTGGTCGGGCTCGGAATCGCGGCCTGCGGTGTAGCCGCGGGCTTCAGCTACTCCAAACGAGCACACCTACGGCAGATTTCCACTGCGCTGGTCATCGGGCTCGGCGTGCTGTTTTTGCTTCTCGGAATTGGCCTGCTGTGGTGGGATAGTTACCAGGTCAAGGAGTTCGGCTGGTTTGCCTACGCACCGTTGAGCAATGCGGATCTTCGGGGAGAGCTGATGGCCAGCGCAGCCCCAATTTTTGGCAAGATCGCCTTGGGGCTCGGTTTTCTTGGCTTGGGAGTTGGCCGTGGCCTCATCTGGGGCCGGCATGAGCAAACCGGCGAGCGCTTGGCTTAGAAGAGCGCGTTAGTGTGCCCTTCGATGAGTTCTGCTGAATTATTCCGCACGTTACCCACGGCCGAATCGACCTCATACATGGTCCAGGTGGACGCCACGTCATAGGCTTGTGCACGTACTTCTTCGATTAGCCCTTCGCCATCTTGTTCCTCCGGGTTCAGCCAGCGGGACATCATCTGGCGATCCAGCGGTATGGGTAACCTGTCATGGAGTCCGGCAAGTTCACCTAAAACACCGGGTTCTTCGGCGGAAGGTGACTCCATGGTGAGGATCGAGGTCGATAAGATCCAGTCGCCGTTCTCGTCTTTCCACCATTCGTAGAGGCCGGCGAAAAACATGAGCTTGCCATCTTCACGGTGAACGAAAAACGGCCGTTTTTTGCTGCCTTCTTTCGTCCACTCGTAGTACCCCTGCATGGGCACCGCCGCCCTGCGCTTTTTGACGGCCGCACGAAAAGTTGGTTTGCTGGCAGCAGTTTCACTGCGTGCGTTGAAGGCGCGTACACCCACCGATAGTTCTTTAGCCCATCCAGGCACTAGGCCCCACCGCGCTACATGGATTTGGCGGTGCAGCTGGTCATCGATGAGCCTTTCAAGCACTATCGGCACATCCGTAGTGGGTGCAACATTCCATGAGTGGCGTAGCTGCAAATTGTCATCCGCTTCAGCTTCTGCCTCCGCGACCAGGTCACCGATGGCTTTGGCCATCACGTATCGTCCACACATGTTTTCACTTCCTGTCGCCCTTGGTCGTTGGGCACCAGTGTAGTCCGCATGACTGCTGTTGGCGCGTTCCTCGCTCAGCTAAGAAAATTCATCTGGCTTGCGCCCGGTAAAGCGGAACAAACAGTAAGCTCACATGGTTACATGAAGTATGAGCAACAAATTAAATCTTGAAAAGTATGTTCCTGCTGCCGGCGGGGTCACCATGTTCACCACTAGCTGGTGCGGTTACTGCCGCAACCTCAAGCGTCTGATGGATCAGAAGGGTGTGGCGTACACCGAGGTCAATATCGAAGAGGTCGAGGGCACCGCCGAGATCGTGGAATCCGTTAACGGCGGAAACCAGACTGTGCCAACCCTGATTTTCCCAGATGGTACCGCAGCCACCAACCCACGAATCGAAGAAGTTGTCGAGCGCGTAGGCGCCTAACTTCCTAGCTGCAGCCCGCACAAAATTTTGAAGCCTGATACCTCCCCTTCAAAGGGAGGTATCAGGCTTCTTTAAGTTCAGCGTTAGAAAGCTGTTAGGCGTCGAGAAGTCCCGTATGTTCGCGATAGACCTCTAGCAGCGCCAGCACGAAGTCTTCTACGGTAATGCCCTCGACCAAGTCATCCGCGGCACCCACGGTGGATGGATCCATGGGGATCTCCAAGGCCCGATAGACCGTGTCCAGTACCGAACGCAGCGGGGCGGAGTCTTCAATGACAAACACACTGCTAAATAGCCAGGCACCGGAGATCACCCGTTGAGCTGTGCCGATAAGTTTGACCGCGGAGTTGGCACGTGAGCTTTCTGCAGGGACCCCATGTACCGAGTAGTCACCCGGGCAGTATTCGCCATCGATCGGGCCCACATGGGCATCGACGTTCAGCTTTCGAAAAGCTCGGGCATAAAGATCTGCGAATACTTTAAAACGCTGTTGCTGCCCAATAATCGCTTCGGAATGTGGTTCGATATGATCCACAATCAATGTGCCGCGGTGGTAGGCAGCTGCACGTCCCCCGGCCTTGCGTACCAGTGGAGCATAGCCAGCTGCTTGGGCTGCTTGGGCTGCACGTTCAAATCCCGGTAGCCGGATATCACGCTGTCCAAAGGCTACCGTTGGATCGGGTCGGTAAAACCGTAATAGCGCGCCCCTGCTGCCGGCCTGAACTTCACGCAGTAATTGCACACCGCGTTCCAAGTCAGCTTCGGGATCCCCACTAGCATCCTCAAACTGATAGGACAGCGGCGCGCTCGATTCGGGATTCCAAAGGGTCATGTTCCGAGTCTAATTCAGTTAGCTACACATGCCCGCCCGCCGCGGCTTAACTCGACCTGTGAGAGCCGTGATGCCAATCGCCCGATTCGAATTACCCAAGGTTCTGCGTGATAATAATCTGGTGCCTCTATCTTCCACCCCCGTGATCCTCGTCGGCGGGCCTTCCGGCTCGGGCAAGTCATACCTTGCCAGCCGTTTCGGCAACCCGCATCTCCCACTCGATGAGTTCTATCGGCAGATCAGCGAGGATGGGCACCCCGGACAGTTCCCACGCACCGGCTACGGAGAGATTGACTGGGATCACCCGGACACCTGGAATATGCAGGCAGCACTGAACGCGGTGGATGAGCTCTTAACCCAGGGATTCACGATGGTGCCGAACTATTCGATCACTACCTCCAGCTACACCGGACACCGCGAAGTGCGCGGAAATGGTGGCCCAATCATCGCCGAAGGAATATTCCTCTCCGAGATATTGGAACCTTTGCGCGACAAGGGCCTGAATGTACAGGCCTACTACGTCGATGAGCCGGCTCTCTTGACCTCCATCCGGCGCTTCGTCCGAGATGTTTCCCAACGCCGTAAGCCCGTCTTGTTCTTGATCAAGCGCGGCTACGCCCTGTTCCGGGCGCACGGCGCAGATCGCGAAACCTACCGCGCTAAGGGCTTCACAGTCACGCCTAAACCACAGTTGAAGAAGCTTCTAGCGCAGCTCGCTGAAACGGCTCATTAGAGCTGGCGTACGGTCAGAATCTGTTCAGCACGGCCAAAAGCTCCCGAAGTATCGTGTAACACGGTAGAGGTTAGCCCAATGCCATCGATACCGTAACTTTGCTGAACTTCTAGCCCCAGCCATTGGCCTTCGGGCGCACGGTACATGTGGATCTGTAGATCCAAGTTCGGGAACATCCAGTTTCCGTCTCCAGGTTCCGTACGTGGCACCACACCATTGGCGGTATCTGCCAGCCCAATCAAACTGGCCAAACGTGAAGCTTGAACACCGTCTACCAGAGCATATGGGGTGCGCAGCCAAGCGATTCCCTTACCGGGGCGACGACCTGGCACAGCACGCATTTCAATGGAGCGAATGTAACCACCGGGCCACTGCGCAGAAATGTTCTGCAGTTCGCTTTCCTCAGGCCCAGGTACTGTGACATCTTCGATTCCCGCGACAGCAGTGGAGTCAGCTGTGATGACTCGCCAGGCCCGGGCCACGATACTGGTGCGCCCCTTAGCGGTCATCTCAGCTTCGATCAGTTCAATGGTGCGTCCCGGCCTGATCATCCGAGTCGTGATTTCAAATTCACCTGCGTGAATCAACCCATGAATTTCAAAACTCAGCCGAGCGATACGCATGTCATCTCGGGGCTGGAAGTTCTCCAAAGCATGGGTCAGGATTCCCGAGGCAGGGGCCATATGCTGCTCGTGTGCGTTCCACGCTCCCTGCGTATGCCACGACGAGCGATAACGACCTTCTCCTAGCGTTTCGAAGTAGAAGTCGCCGTTGGCGAGGATCTTATCCAGTTCATCTTCGAGCTGGTGTGTCATGAGTCAATCTCCCGGTCTACAAACTTATGGGTCCTAGCTCACAGCCTAACCAAAACTTGGACAGAGAAGTGGCTTAGCTTTCTCGCCCGTCGTCGTGGTGCGCTCTAGTTCCGGCACTATCCATCATGCTCAATACCTCGGCGACACCACCGATGGCGCGGATAACGTGCGGAGTCATGGTGTCGAATTGTGCTGCCTGCCCGGATTTCACATGGAACACCCGATCCCCCAAGGTGAGCTGAATTTCGCCTGACAGTACCGTGAACCATTCCTTGCCCGGGTGCACTCGGGCTTCGGTTGGTGCGACATGCTGCTCCGGATCGAAGCGGATCTTCGTAACCACCACCCCGTTGACGGCGTCGTCATCGGAAAGCTTCCACATCGTCATGCCGGGAACCGTAATGGGCTCAGGGCCAATAATTACGCCTTTCCCATCGGCTGGGGCTACCAATTCATCCAAGGTTGTACCCAAGGATCTAGCAATAGGAACTAACTGGTCTAGGGCTATACGCCTGTTCCCAGTTTCGATCCGGCTGAGCGTAGAGACGCTGAGGTCTGCCCTTTTGGCCAGCGAGTCCAAAGACCAGCCGTTGCTTTGCCGTAATGCGCGTATGCGTTGTCGAATTACCGAGTCCAAATCCAATTCTTGCGTCATACGCAAAAAGATACACGATTCATGCAAGAAGTCGATAGTTTGGATCTTGCACTAGTAATCACACGCAAGGAGAACACCATGGAAAACTTTGACGTAATCATCATCGGCGGCGGCAGCGCAGGGCTGGCAGCTTCCATAGCGTTAGGCCGCTCACGGCGAAAAGTGCTCGTGGTTGATGAAGGCCATCCACGCAATGCCGTTTCAGCACATGCTCACAATGTTCTTGGCCACGAGGGAATCAGCCCAAAGGACTTGATCGCCGCGGGCCACGCCGAGGCTGTTGGCTACGGCGTCAAATTCGTTTCTGCGCACATCGAATCCGTTCAGGGCTCAGTTGAAGAGGGGTTCAAAATCTCCACCCAATCGTCACAGTGGACCGCCCGCCGCATCGTTTTGGCAACAGGCGCACGCGATATCTTGCCCGAAATTCCCGGTCTTCAAGAAGCATGGGGCGTCTCCGCGCTGCATTGTCCTTACTGCCACGGCTGGGAGGTGCGCGATCAGCAAATTGCAATCCTCGGAGTTAGTGAAATGAGCACTCATCAGGCTCTGCTTTTCAGCCAACTCAGCGACAAAGTTATCTTCGTCAACCACACACCAGAAAAGCTCAGTGCTGAAAATCGTCAGCTGCTATCCGCTCTCGAAGTGGAGGTAATTGATTCCTCGGTGATCAGGCTAGCGGTCAACGCCAGTGGTCAGGTCAGTTCGCTCAGCTTGCAAAATGGTACGGACTTGGAAGTTCAAGCTGTCGTTGTAGCGAGCCAAGTCACTGCGAACGCCTCGATTTATTTGGAGCTGGGTGGCGAACTCAGCGAAAACCCTATGGGTACGTTCATTTCGGCCGAACAGACGGGAGCCACTGGCGTCCCCGGAGTCTACGCCGCAGGAAACGTAGCTAATATCGGCGCGATGATTGGCGCATCAGCCGCTGCCGGCACCATGTCCGGCGCTTTCATTAATGCTGAATTAGCCATGGAAACAGCGAAGAAAAAAATGGCACAAAATGAGGTACAGGCTTGAACTCTCCCCTAGGGGCAGACCATACGATAACCATATGGAATACAGCATTGGGGAATTTGCCACGTTAATGAACGTGACGGTGAAGGCGCTTCACCACTACGAAAAAATCGGCCTGCTTAAACCAGTTCGGGTTGATCGGCTCACTGGATACCGCAAATATAGTTCGGCCCAGTTTGGAACGGTGATGCTGATTCGTCAGTATCGCGCACTGGGACTCACCCTGGCAGGCATTAAGCGTGTCATTGTTGATGACGTCGACGATGACACCTATGAGGCCATCCTGAGAAGTAGTCAGCGAGTTTTAGCCAGTCGCATTTACAAGGACCTGGAAACCTATGGAGCGCTTGCCGCGCAGCTCGAGGAGCCTGACGAACTCTCAAAGTTTGCAGAAATGTACAAACAAATGACCTCGGTTGATTATCATCTAGCGTCATCTCCATCCCCCATGGACTGCATGTTGCTACTGCCACCAGGAATTGAGAGCGTTGCTTCCGAGCATGGCCCCGCGCGCTCTTTACTGAGTATTTCAACCCCTCTCGTGTCAAGAAGCTCCGCCAACCTCAAGCAAGCGACCCAGCGACTTGAGAAGAAACTTCTTTCAGAAGCACTTAGCGAAGAAATGATGCAACAAGTTTGGTATTGGGTTGAAACCACAGAAGATCCTGATGAGGCTCCCTTCCGGATGTATGCGGGATTAGAAGAGAGCGAAAATTTACCAGCTATTCCTGGATCCGTGAAAAATAATTTTGGAAACATTGAGATTGGTTTTGCCGTACCCGAATTCTCAGCTTTCGGCACTGCCGAATGGAACCAAATGGTCCAGCATGTTCATCATGAAATGTACGAACAAGGGGTCCTGCCGAGTGGACCTTTCTTTGTTCGGCACGGAAATAAAGAGCGGTATGGCGGTGATTTTGTCGCTTACCAGGGCGGCGTGATTGATAGGTCCATCCTTCGAGTTGAGGACGATGAGGGCGACTTGGCGCAAACCACCAATCCGTTCGCGCACTGGCACTCGCATCTATAGATCTTGGTGCCATTTCTACCGCCGGCCTCTGCCTGAGAGGCCGGCGGTAGGCAAAGCAGCAAAAATGATGGTACGCTTAATTTGTTACCTCGACGCTTGCAGGTGTGAGTCATCCGCCAGCAAACGTTAGCAGTTAGATTTGTAGCAAGACAAGCAAATCGTCTGTGCAGCAAATCGGTTCAATGATTCTTCGGAATGAGCGAACTCCTATCGAAACGAATTTTCATCTTCTCTTCTTCACCGCTTACAGCTCGTCCAGACGCTTCTCAGCGTTTCCACGATGCGGCTTCCAAATTCTACTCCACTGACTCTGGCATTTCCACAGTCATGTCTATGGACCGCAAGGACATCTAGCGTGCGTAGCGACCTCCGTTTTGGCCGGTATCGGCAAAATCAGCATTCGATAGCTGATACCGACGGCATGGAATTCGCCAAATATAGTACTGCTCGAGGTAACCACTAATTTTCCGTTTCGGATTTCGACTCGGCAACAAGGTCACGTAGTGGCCAATGAATAAATAAGGAAATAACAACATGGCTACTGGCACTGTTAAATGGTTCAACGCTGAAAAGGGCTTCGGCTTCATCGCTCCTTCTGATGGATCGGCAGATGTGTTCGCACACTACTCCGCAATCCAGAGCTTCGGTTTCCGTAGCCTCGAAGAGGGCCAGAACGTAGAATACACCTTGGAAGCCGGTCCAAAGGGCCCACAGGCAACCAACATCCAGGCTCGCTAAGCTTTAGCACTGCCAAACTTCTGGTGCAATACCGTCCGTTTCGGATGGTATTGCACCATTGGTGTTTAACCCCGCTTTACCTTTTTATTTTCGGCTCCGCGCCGCTTCCGGCAGTCGTTCCTGCAGAATACCTACACCTAGTAGCCTGGCCGGAATCGAAGTTAGGCCAGGAAACGCTTTCAAGAATTTTGCCACGGGTGCAGGCATAGCAACTTCTTCATCGCTTTTCATCAGTCGTTCCAAGCCCAAATGCATCAGCCGCTGAGTGTTCTGAACCAACACCGTAGGGATAATTCGGCGTTTCTGCACGGCGGCTACGTCGCGATCCGAAATAGTCCCTGACTTTAGTGGCCCTGCGAGAATGCGGGCGGCCGCCACCGCATCTTGAACCGCGAGATTTACACCTACTCCCCCTACTGGACTCATAGCATGAGCCGAATCGCCGATACACAGCAGCCCTCGACGCCACCAACGTATTGCCCTATTGACCTTTATATCCAGTAGTTTTGCATCCTCAAGCTTTAATCCTTGGACACCGTCGTGCAGCTCGGGAGCTGCAGCGGCAATTGCCTGGTGCCAAACTTCGGCACCCAAAGTACGCAACTGTGCGTCCGTGCCCTTGGATAGAAGCATTGCGGTTTGGACATAACCATTACGCGGAATAAGAACGAATGCACGGTTTTTCGTAAAGGCTGGTGCAAGTACGTTTTCAGTCTTCAGCTGGCCCGGAACCTTGAACCACCAAACGTCTAGTGGCACGCGAAACGCTTTCATTGATATTCCTGCAACTTCGTGAACCTTCGACCAGCGGCCATCTGCAGCGATCGTCAGCAACGCTTGCATCTGCCCCATACCCTCGGGTCCGGAATAGCGAATCCCAACGACATGACCACCCTCGATGAGTAAATCAGTCACCTCGCAGTTCATGCGCAGTTCAAAGCAGTCTTCGTTGGCACCAGCGCGCGCTAAGAGGTCTAAGAAATCCCACTGCGGAGCCATAGCAATATAAGGATAGGGGTGCTTGAGTCTGGACAGATCGAGCACAGTGCTGAGGGTTCCGTCTTTGCAAGGGAATTCAGCATGAGTCACTTTGGAGTAGTTTATTTTTTCGAATTCACCCATCAGTCCCAGTTCATCTAATAACTGAAGCGTTGATGGGTGGATGGTATCTCCGCGGAAATCGCGGAGAAAATCACCATGCTTCTCAAAAACAGTGACTGGGATTCCGCACCGTGCCAAAAGCAAACCGGCCACCATGCCTGCAGGGCCGCCACCAACTATGATGCATCGAGTCGAGGAGTCCATAATTACCCTTCCTTAGGAAGCTTCTGGCTACTTTCAGCTTGGCACTATTTCTCAGGCGCGGATAGTCTCAGTTCGGGTTGCCCGCAGATTCAGCCCAATCAGAATTATTGCGAGAGCCAATAAGGCCACTGCCAAGCCTTCAAAGTCGACAACCGCGAGAATTGGACCAGCGCTAAGCCCACCAATGACCCCAGCTAAACTCATGCACAAATCGGATGTTCCCTGTAGTTGTGGCCGTTCGGAGACTTCTACGGCGCCGGAAATCATGGTGGAACCGGCCACCGTTGACGCTGACCACCCGAGACCCAAACAAAGCAGTGCGATGGTTGTCATCGTATGGTCTGATGGATTGGCCCACACTAAAAGACTCGCCGAGATCAGCAATGTTTGCCCCAGAAGAATGATCGGTCGGGCACCGAATTTATCGGTAAGCCAACCAAATACTGGAGATAAAGCGTACATTCCGGCCACGTGCATGGAAATCGTAAACCCAATGAGGGTTAGTTCTGCTCCGTGGTGTTGCATGTGAATCGGTGTCATCGACATCATTGCGACCATGTACATATGGGATAGCGCAACGGTCAGCACCGCACGTCTGGCCATAGGTGTGTTGCGCAGAATATTCCAACCTCGACGGCGAAGCTGGTCAGTTTTTGCCTGAGCGGAGGCCCGATATTGCGCCACCCGTAATGGGTCAGGACGTAAGCCAGAGAAATAAACTAGAGCCCCAGCTAGCTGAGCTACCATCGCTATAAGAAATCCACCGGTAAAGACAGGAAGATTGAGATATTGGGCAACTACTTCGCCTGGTTCAAAGAGGTTTGGCCCGATCACTGCACCAATAGTAGTTGACCAGACGACCACCGAAAGGTCTCGGCCGCGAGTAGTTTTGCTGGATAGATCGGTGGCAGCAAAACGCGACTGGAGGTTCATCGCCGACCCAGTGCCAAGTACTAGCATTCCAAGCATCAGCAATGGCCAAAAGTTCAATATTGCTGCGGAAATAATCACCACGATGCCGCTGGCGGCCAATAATGCACCGCTAGAAAGTGAAACCCGGCGACCATGCTTCTGAGCCATTAAAGCTAACGGAATGGCCATGACTGCCGCACCAAGCGTATTCATGGTGGCAGCCATTCCCGCCAAGGAGTCTAAACCTGAGATGCTGACGATAAGTAGTGAGCCGAGAGTGAGGGTGGCACCGCTGCCCAATCCACCGAGGATCTGTCCGGTCGCAAGCACCGAAATTGACTTGCGCCGAATACGTTGGACTTCTTCTTCGCCCAATGCGCTGAAGTCATTCTTCGATGACTGAAGTTGCACTTTCATCCCCGCGATCATTGCCCATTAGAAGCAGTACTTTTTCAAGTATCGTCGATCCGTCGCCAATCAGGCGATACCCATTGCCTTGATACTCTAAGTTGGCGCAAGTTTACAGCGGATAATCCTCGGCGAAAATTCTGAAGGCCAGATAGCACTAGACCGATTAGCCAATAACATAGGTAAAGGCTCGGATCCCGACGCATTTTCGCGGGGATCCGAGCCTCATCAAATCTTTTCAGCTAGACGATTAGGAAAATTTCCTAGAAGTCCCAGTCCTCATCTTCGGTGTTTACTGCCTTACCGATGACGTAGGAGGAACCAGAGCCGGAGAAGAAGTCGTGGTTCTCGTCGGCATTCGGGCTCAACGCAGCCAAAATCGCTGGCGATACGTCGGTCACGGTTGCCGGGAACATTGCCTCGTAGCCCAGGTTCATCAGAGCTTTATTGGCGTTGTAGTGCAAGAACTTCTTGACATCCTCGGACAGGCCAACCGGATCATAAAGATCATGGGTGTACTGGACTTCGTTTTCATACAGCTCGTACATCAGCTCGAAGGTGTAATCCTTCAGCTCCTGCTTGCGCTCTTCGCTGGCTCCTTCAAGTCCCTTCTGGAACTTGTAGCCGATGTAGTAACCGTGGACGGCTTCATCGCGAATGATCAGACGGATCAGATCCGCGGTGTTCGTCAGCTTCGCGTGTGAGGACCAGTGCATCGGCAAGTAGAAGCCGGAGTAGAACAAGAAGGACTCGAGCAGAGTCGAAGCGATCTTGCGCTTGAGCGGATCTTCGCCGTGGTAGTAGCTCTCAATGATCTGGGCCTTCTTCTGCAGGTTCACGTTCTCCGTGGACCAGCGGAAAGCTTCATCAATTTCCTTGGTGGAAGCCAAGGTGGAGAAGATCGAAGAGTAGCTCTTTGCGTGCACCGATTCCATGAAGGCGATGTTGGTGTACACGGCTTCCTCGTGAGGGGTTAGTGCATCAGGGATCAGCGAGACCGCACCGACGGTACCCTGCAGGGTGTCAAGCAAAGTCAGACCGGTGAAAACGCGCATGGTGAGCAGCTTCTCGGCCTCGGTCAGAGTCCCCCACGACTGGATGTCGTTGGACAATGGAATCTTCTCCGGTAGCCAGAAGTTGTTAACGAGACGGTTCCAAACCTCTACGTCTTTATCATCCTGGATACGGTTCCAGTTGATTGCCTCAACCTTGTGGGTGAGCTGAACTCTATCCGACATTAAATCCCTTAACTACCTATCTCAGTCATGCTTATGTCTCGGATCAACTCTACCCTGTATTGACGTTTTCTCTCATTCTAGTGGGTCGTGCTTTACACAACATCGAACGAATATTTTTAAATCACAAAAGTCAGCCTGACCTCCATTGAAGAAGTCAGACTGACCCTAGCGAAAAGACATCACGGGGCACGATCAACTGGAATTAGGATCGAACTTACCGAGCAAGATCAGAGTAGGTTATCTACTTAGATTCTTTGACAGTAGTCTTTGGGCTGCGCTTACCGTGCGCTGACGTTACATAGCGACCGGAAATAGCACTGCGGTACTTACCGCCGTTGCTTTTTGCCAAAATAACCACCTCCTTACGGTCTGAGCATTGCCCGGACCGGAGGCCCACTTGGTTGTGGGACAGTATCTCCGCTAAACTGAACGTTCCATACCAATGGAAGTTCCGTCATCCGGGACTTTTCTGGGGGCAGATGTGCAAATCTGTCCCCAGAAGTTTTTAAGCCCTCAATTTACAGTGCGCAGGAGACGCAACCTTCAACCTCGGTGCCTTCCAGCGCAAGCTGGCGCAGGCGGATGTAGTACAGGCTCTTGATGCCCTTACGCCATGCATAGATCTGCGCCTTGTTGATGTCACGAGTAGTCACGGTGTCTTTGAAGAACAGCGTCAGGGACAAGCCCTGGTCTACGTGCTGAGTTGCAGCGGCGTAGGTGTCGATGATCTTCTCGTAACCGATTTCGTAAGCATCTTCGTAGAAGTCGATGTTCTCGTTGTTCATGTAAGGAGCCGGGTAGTACACGCGGCCGATCTTACCTTCCTTGCGGATCTCGATCTTCGCTGCGACCGGGTGGATCGAGGAAGTCGAGTTGTTGATGTACGAGATCGAACCGGTTGGCGGCACAGCCTGCAGGTTCTGGTTGTAGATTCCGTGCTTCATGACCGAATCCTTCAGCGCGTTCCAGTCTTCCTGGGTAGGAATGTGGATTCCGTCGAAGAGTTCGCTCACTCGCGCGGTGGCCGGGACCCACTGCTGAGTGGTGTACTTGTCAAAGAATTCACCGGATGCGTACTTCGAGTTTTCGAAGTTATCGAAGGTTTCACCGCGCTCCATGGCAATCTTGTTCGACGCGGTCAACGCGTGGAACAGGATCGTGTAGAAGTAGATGTTGGTGAAGTCGATGCCTTCTTCGGATCCGTAGTAGATGTGTTCGCGGGCTAGGAAGCCGTGCAGGTTCATCTGGCCCAAGCCGATGGCGTGCGACTTCTTGTTTCCGTCGGCAATCGATGGAACCGAACCGATGTAGGACATGTCCGAGACCGCGCTCAAGGCACGAATCGCGATATCAACTGAACCTTCGAGGTCCTTGCCGTCCATAGCCTTGGCAATGTTCATCGAGCCGAGGTTGCAGGAGATGTCCTTGCCGACCTTGGAGTAGCTCAAGTCATCGGCAAACTCGGAAGCCGAGGAAACCTGCAAGATCTCCGAGCAGAGGTTCGACATCGTAATGCGACCCTCGATTGGGTTCTCACGGTTTACGGTGTCCTCGAACATGATGTACGGGTAACCGGATTCGAACTGGATCTCGGCCAGAGTCTGGAAGAATTCGCGGGCGCTGATCTTCGTCTTCTTGATGCGCGAGTCATCAACCATCTCTTCGTACTTTTCGGTAACGGAGATTTCGCTGAACGGCACGCCATAGACACGCTGCACGTCGTATGGGCTGAAGAGGTACATATCTTCGTTCTTGCGGGCAAGCTCGAAGGTGATGTCCGGAATAACCACGCCCAGGGAAAGAGTCTTGATGCGGATCTTCTCATCGGCATTTTCACGCTTGGTGTCCAAGAAGCGGTGGATATCTGGGTGGTGGGCGTTCAAGTAGACCGCGCCAGCACCCTGACGTGCTCCAAGCTGGTTAGCGTAGGAGAAGGAATCTTCGAGAAGTTTCATCACTGGGATGACACCGGAGGACTGGTTCTCGATCTGCTTGATCGGTGCACCATGCTCACGCAGGTTAGTCAGCGACAGTGCGACGCCACCGCCACGCTTGGACAGCTGCAGCGAGGAGTTCACCGCACGGGCGATGGACTCCATATTGTCTTCGATACGAAGCAAGAAGCAGGAGACGAGCTCTCCGCGCTGTGCCTTGCCGGCGTTGAGGAACGTGGGGGTTGCAGGCTGGAAACGGCCGCCGATGATTTCATCAACCAGGCTGGTGGCCAACTGCTCGTCACCACGTGCAAGGTGCAAGGCAACCATGCACACGCGGTCTTCGTAACGCTCCAGGTAACGCTTACCGTCGAAGGTCTTCAGCGTGTAGGAGGTGTAGAACTTGAAGGCACCGAGGAAGGTTTCAAAACGGAACTTCTTAGCGAAGGCACGCTTGAAAAGATCACGGATGAAGTTCATCGAGTACTGGTCGAGAGTTTCACGCTCGTAGTATTCGTGCTTGACCAGGTATTCGAGCTTCTCATCCAAGTCGTGGAAGAAGACGGTGTTGTTATTAACATGATCCAAGAAATACTGGCGGGCTGCGTAGCGGTCCACCTCAAACTGGATCTTGCCATCTGGACCGTAAAGGTTCAGCATGGCGTTCAGATCGTTGTAGCTCAGACCCTGCATGTTTGCGGGGAGCTCTTTAGTTTCGCTCATCGTTACTTCTTCTTGTGCGACGCTGGTGCCCAAAAGGTTTCAAGCCCTTCATTGACGTTGAGAACATCTTCTGGCGTTCCCATAAGTTCGAATGTGTATAAAACGGGTACGTTGCATTTGGCCGCAATTTTTTTAGCTGCGATGCAGTAGTACTCGCCGAAGTTCGTGTTCCCTGCGCCGATCACTCCGCGCAGGTTTGCGCGGTTTGCTTCATGACCCAGAAATTTCATGATCTGGGGAAGGATCGAACGCTTTCCGCGTTCACCACCGTAGGTTGGTATGAGCAATACATACGGTGCTGTGGCGATCAGTTGCGGCTCAGTTGCAAAAACTGGGATACGAGCCGCAGTGACATTTAATTTTTCAACGAAGCGCGCGGTGTTTTCCGATACCGACGAGAAATAAATCAACGTGGTATCGGTGTTCACCGTGACTTCATTCGCCTCAGCGTTTTGCCGATAATCGGCAACTGCTGTTGGTGGCATTTTTGTCGCCTCCGCGAGATGCTCGACGAGATAATTCTTTGGACCCATGGTGGGGTCCGGCTGCCGACTAGTTGGCTACTGCCAAGCTAGCGATCTTGTCTGGGCGGAAACCCGACCAGTGATCGTTGTCGGTGATAACAACCGGAGCCTGCTGGTAGCCAAGGCCACGTACATGCTCCAGGGCGGCGGCATCCTGCGAGATGTCTACCTTGTTGTACTCGACGCCCTGCTTGTCCAAAGCGCGGTATGTAGCGTTGCACTGCACGCAGGACGGCTTCGTGTAAACGGTGATTGCCATTTGCCTGTTTCCCCTTTTAAAAAGTCCATGTTTTGGCTCGGCCTCCACCATTTTCTGGTGCTTCCGGCCATCCTCTCGGATGCCCCAAAATGTTGTCTCTGGGGTGCTTTCGGTGTTTCACTCACCAACGGTTTCAATACTACATCTTGTGTTTGGTCGGTCAAGTGGCCACAACATGATGTATTACAAGTATGTCATTCATCCACCGGCCAGTCCACAGGAGCTGTGGATATTAACCGTCATTTAAACCGCGATTTCCCGCGGTCGACCAAAACTTGTCCACAGCCCGGGCAATGGTCGATGCAGTTTAAAAATTCTTCATGTGAGATGTTCCTCGGCGTGTTCAGCTTCCTCTGGCTAGACGGGCCACATTTCTTGTGCCCTACATGTAGTGTCCGCCGTCCTTCCGACATTTGGAGCGACAACACACGACGTGTGGGTAACGCTTACCCGGTGCGTTGCACGCTGAAGGCAGGGTGTACACCGGATAACGCGTCGGAGGTCCCGGCGACCGCCTGCGCCGCCGCTTCGGGCAGCGCGACGTCGCTGAGCAAGGCGCCGGTGAGGATGCCTAGGAAGCAGTCTCCGGCCCCCTTGGCCTCGGTCGCAATCCGGCCGGTGTCGAACTGTTCAAACTGCTCCTCGTCGAGGGCCAACAGGCAACCGATAAAATCCGAGTCCTCGGTGGGAGCGGAGGTCACGATCACGTGGGCGGGGCCGGCATCCATCAAATCCAGGGCCGCGTTAGCCGCGTCTTGCTCGTCATGGATTTTTGACTCGGTGAGCAGCTCCAGTTCAAAGGCATTCGGGGTCATCAGCCAGGTATGCTCAATCAGATATTCTCCGTAACTGGCTGCGACTTCCTCACTGGCATACAGCCCAACATCCGAATCCCCAAATGCGGTATCCAGGATCAGCCGAAGCTGCGGGTAGCGGGCGCGGGCAGTAACGAACCATTCGGCAATGATCCGCGCCTGGCTCGGCGACCCAAGATAACCAACCACCACGTAGCGAGCTTGAACCAGGGCCCCGCGCTCCAGCAAGTCTGCCAAAATTCCCGAGAGCCACTGGTCGCTGATCGCACCGCCGGAAACCGTCGGGTAATGCGGCAGGTTGCTTAAGAGCACGGTAGGTACCGCCACCGTGCGGTGACCTGCCCGCTCGATCATCCGGGCGATGACGTTATTTCCCACCGCACCGTAGGCTAACTGGGAACTGAGCACCACGGCAGCTACGGGGCGAACATCTAGTTCGAAACCGTTCACGCCGACGCCTGTGGGTAGCTGCGCGCTCCGAAGATTCCCTGGCCTACTCGCACTACGGTGGCCCCTTCTTCAATAGCCAGTTCGAAGTCACCGCTCATTCCCATGGAGAGCTGATCGAATCCACCTGGCGCACCCGAAACCTTCAAATCTTCCAACGTAGTACGTAGCAACGCGAAACTAGCACGAATAGTTGATTCGTCGGTAGTGTTAGCAGCCATCGTCATCAATCCGCGCGGGATCAACCGGTCCAGCGGTGCAATAGCTTCGAGCAACTCGGCCACCTCGCCGGCGGCAATGCCCGATTTACTGTCCTCACCGGAGGTATTAACTTGGATAAAAACTTCCAAGGTGCGCTCTTCAAGCTCAAGACGGCGTTGTAGTGTTTGGGCAAGTTTCAGCGAATCCAGAGCGTGGAATTCGTGGGCAAAGCGTGCCACGAACTTCGCTTTATTTGCCTGCAGGGGACCAATAACCGCGTAGCGTAGCGCCGGAAATTCGGAGGCGAACTCCTCGGATTTAGCCAAGGCTTCTTGGACCTTGTTCTCCCCCAGCGTCTGCACACCGGCTGCGATAGCCAGACGCAGGCGTTCAGGTTCAATGGTCTTGGTTACTGGTAACAGCCGCACGGCGCTGGCCTGACGCCCACTGCGCGATGCAGCCTCGGCGATTTTCTGATTCACAGTTGCCAAGTTCCGGGAGAAATCCTCGGTGGTTACCGCCTGTGCCGCGGCCGGTTGCGAAGTCATAAAACGCCTATGCCTCTTTCAGTTTGGTGAAACTACCTGCAAAAAGCCGGCCTCGAGAACTCGAGTCCGGCTTTAAGCATAGGCATAGTTCGCGTTCTAGAACATTTGACGCCAATTCGTCTTGGCAAGGTCAAAGAGTTCGTCACCGCGCCCGGAAAGCACCGTTCGGATGGCGTAGAGCGCGAATCCCTTGGCTTGTTCCACCTTGATGCTAGGCGGCATGGACATTTCTTGCCTGTCGGTGACCACGTCAAGGAGGGCAGGCCCATCATGGGCAAGGAATTCAGCAACCGTGGCTTCCAGCAGATTCGAGTCTTCCACCCGGTATCCCTTGAGCCCGGCTGCGTTGGCAACCGCACCGAAATCTGGGTTTTCTAGATCTGTCGCGTAGGTGACAAAACCTGCGGCCTTCATTTCAAGTTCTACGAAGTTCAGCGAGGAGTTGTTGAACACGACAATCTTGATGGGCAGCTTATTTTGCGTCGCGGTGAGTAACTCGCCAAGCATCATCGCCAGTCCCCCATCGCCGGCGAATGCGATCACCTGACGGTTGCGGTCGATAGCCTGAGCACCCAGCGCATGGCAGAGCGCATTGGCCATCGACCCATGGTTGAAGGAACCTAGCAGCCGGCGTTGCTCGGTCATCGCCACATAACGGGCAGCCCAAATAACCGGCGAGCCCACGTCTGCGGTAAAGATCGCGTCGGGATCTGCTGCCTGATCGATCAGCCGCGCCAAATATTGCGGATGGATGGCTGCTTTGCCCTTGGACGGGGTGGCTAGTTCATCGAGTTTGATGCGGGTTTTTGCATAGTGCGCCAATGCATCATCTAGGTGCTTACGTTTCTTCTGTCGTGGCAGGATGGCGGCGAGCGCGGCTGCGGTGTCTTTAACCGTACCCACCAAGGGGACATCGACCTTGGTCCGCCGGCCTAGCTGCTCTCCGCGCACATCGACCTGAATGATGCTCGCGTTCTGCGGGTAGAACTGTTGGTATGGAAAGTCGGTGCCGAGCATTAATAGCACCTCGCACTCATCGATGGCCCGGAAGCCGGAGGCAAAGCCCAGCAACCCGGTCATTCCTACATCGAAGGGGTTCTCGTATTCGATATGTTCTTTACCGCGCATCGAATGCACAATAGGTGCGGCGAGTTTGTCGGCCAACTCCATCACTTCGGCGTGCGCCCCGGCAGTCCCTGCTCCGGCAAGGATGGTGACCTTGGCCGAGGATTGCAAGAGTTGCGCGGCCCGTTCGAGTTCTACCTCGTTGGGCACCACTCGCGGATTTGTTTTGACGATTTCTTGGGTGAGCACACGGTCCATCTGCGACAGAGCCACATCGCCGGAAATGACGAGCACCGCAACACCGCGCTTTTCAATTGCTTCACGCATCGCAATACGCAGCATTCGGGGAAGCTGCTTAGGATCCGAGACTTGCTCGGCATATACGGAGCAGCCTCGGAAGATTTCTACCGGATGGGTTTCCTGAAAATAGTTCGATCCGATTTCTTCGGTGGGTATCTGTGCCGCGATGGCCAGCACCGGGACCCGAGTGCGCTGGGCATCGTAGAGTCCGTTGATCAGGTGCAGGTTTCCCGGTCCGCAGGAGCCCACACATACGCTGAGCTCTCCGGTAATTTCGGCCTCGGCAGCAGCTGCGAAGGCCGCGCCTTCCTCATGGCGATGGTGAACCCATTCAATCTGCCCATTTTCCCGCAGTGCGTCGGTCAGCCCATTGAGTGAATCCCCCGGGACTCCGTAAATACGTTTAACACCCTGGGTGTAGAACTGATCGATCATGTGTTCGGCGACGGTAGGCATTAATTTCCTCCTGCAAACAAAGGGCCGGTTACTACCGGTTGATATCGCCAGCCTACGAGAAAAATCGCCTCTCTGGCTACCGACTATCCGGCAAACCCCGGCCAATAATGTGAATCAGGTAGCGCGCGAGCACCAAAGATTCCTTGCCCCACACGAACCACCGTGGAACCTTCGGCAATTGCCAGCTCAAAATCTCCGCTCATTCCCATCGATAATTCCTCCAAACCAATTCCTTCGGGTGCATCTTCTCGCAGCTGATCACGTAATTCACGCAACGTGGTGAAGCAGGTGCGCACCGCGTGATGATCAGTGGAGAAGATCGCCAGAGTCATCAGCCCCTTGACGCGCAGCCGGTCAAGGCCCGGTAAAGATTTCAGGAATGCCGGTACCGCCGCGGGTTCCAGACCAAATTTTGTTTGTTCACCAGAGGTGTTCACTTGAACAAAAACATCTAAACTGCGATCTTCTAGTTCAAGACGCCGTTGCAAAGCGGTAGCCTGGCGCAGGTTATCCAAAGCTTGGAACTCGTGCGCAAAACGAGCCACGTCCTTGGCCTTGTTTGTCTGCAGATGCCCAATTACCGAATATTTGAGTCCCGCAATACCGGCCAGGTTCTCGGCCTTCCGGGCGGCTTCCTGCACCTTGTTTTCACCCAACCAATCCACACCAGCTTCAATAGCCAGCCGCAGTCGATCCTCCGGTACCGTTTTGGTCACCGGTAGCAAGCGCACACTACCCGCGGCTCGTCCCGCGGCCGTCTCAGCCGCAGCGATCCGCCCGCGAATGGAGGCGAGGTTAGCTTTGAAGTCCTCGACGGTACTAGCCGAACTCGCTGCGCTTGAATTCGGAACTGGTTGGCTCATGAAAATACTGCTCCTCGTACTAACGAAGTAAATTCTAAATCTCACTTCATCGTAATACCCCTAGACAGATAAGGCCGATGAGCTACTAGGCTGGAGACAAGCATCAACTCAGACACAGCGCTTTGGAGGTATCGATGGACGAGCAGACCAGCGGGCAAGTGGTGGATGTGCGGAACATCCCGAAAGCAGAACGCCACCCAAAAATCATGGCGGCCTACAACGCCCTGCCCGCCAGCGGCTACCTGAGCCTGCTCAACGATCATGAGCCGGTAAATCTGCATAAAGAGTTCGAACGTAACCTGCCTGGCACCTACACCTGGCAAGCCACCGAACGCATCGGCGGCGACTGGGAAATCATCATTACCAAACTCACCAGCACCCCGGCTCCACGAATCATGACAAACACCGCATGGCTCGGGGAACAAGAAAACACGCTGGACGGGGCCATCTGGAAGCTCGAACCCGATGCCAGAGACCTCGACGCAAATATCATCGCACTGCAGCCACACCAAGAAATCGGCGAACACCGCGGACCGGATCTCGATGTGCTCATCCACGTATTTGAAGGCACCGGCACCTTACACTCCGAAATAGATTCAATCCCGCTGAATCCCGGTGACGTGCTCTACCTCCCTGCGCGATCCCGGAGACACTTCGTGGCAGGTGACCACGGACTTAAATACTTCTCCGTTCACCAGCGCAAGAAGACGCTCGGTCTAATGCCTACGCTGCGAACAAAAAACGGCTAAGCCTCGAAACGTCCAGTTTCCAGAAAATGTTCAAGCTTCACTCTGTGTGGGGCAAGATCTAGTCCTTGCTCGTCTAACCATTGCTGGTTGTAATAGGTGTTCGCATAGCGCTCGCCGGAGTCACAAATGAGCGTGACAATACTGCCTTGTTCACCGCGTTCGAGCATGCCAGCAATAATTTGGAAGACCGCGTAGAGGTTCGTTCCGGTGGACCCACCGGTCCAGTGTCGGGTATGTGCCCGCAGCAGGTACATGGCAGCGAGCGATCCTGCGTCAGGCACCTGAATCATATGGTCGATGACTCCGGGCACAAAAGAGGGTTCGACGCTTGGTCGCCCAATTCCCTCGATACGTGAGCCAAGACCGGTTGCGTGGCTCATATTTCTGGTACGCCATCCTTCATAAAAAGATGAGTTCTCCGGGTCGGCCACGGCCACCTGAGTATCATGCTGACGGTATCGCACATATCTGCCAAAGGTTGCCGAGGTTCCTCCGGTACCTGCACCGACGACTATCCATGATGGGATCGGGTGCCGCTCGGCGGAAAGCTGCGAGAAGACCGACTCGGCGATGTTGTTGTTTCCGCGCCAATCAGTTGCTCGTTCGGCATAAGTGAACTGGTCTAAGTAATAACCTTCAGATTCTTCGGCCAGTCGGCGGGCGGCAAGATCTACTTCGCCTGCTTTTTCAACCAGATGGCAGTGTCCGCCGTAGAACTCGATAAGTTCAATTTTCTCACTACTGGTACTTCTGGGGACCACCGCAATAAAGGGCAGGCCAAGCATGCGAGCGAAATAGGCTTCTGAAACCGCCGTAGATCCACTGGATGCTTCCACCAGAGTGGTGTGTTCGCCAATTCTTCCGTTGACCAAACCATAGAGCAGCAACGAACGAGCTAGACGATGTTTAAGAGACCCGGTCGGATGTACAGACTCGTCTTTGAGGTAAAGGTCTATCCCCCACTCTTCAGGGAGGGGAAAAACGTGAAGGTGGGTGTCGGCGCTACGGTTGGCATCCGCGTCAAGCAATGCAATAGCGTTCCGGACCCAATGATTTGGTTTGCTTATCTGCTCAGTCACGCACCTACTCTATCTCTACTCTATTCACTTTCGTTCAGCACCGACGTGAACGAAACCGAGGCCACCGGGCTTCGCTGTAAGCTCCGGTTTCCTGTGAGTTCGCGGTGAGCTAAACCCTATGCTCTTGAGAGTTATCTTCAGGCTGGCTAGGGTAGATTGGGTGGCCCGAGTTACCACAAGTAACAACCCCGGGATCCTCGACGAGAGTAGGTTTAAGATGTCAAAGACTGCTAAGAGTTTCAAAGAAGTTGAAAAGTCGCTGAACAAACTAGCGAAGTCAGCCAAGGCAGAACTCCCGAAGGATCTTCGCGAGACTTGGAATAACGCCATCTCCGGAGTCAACGGCGAAGCCATCGGCAACGCAGGCGCCAGCCTGATCGAAAACGTCACCGGCAACTCAAAGGCCGCGAAGCGCACCCGTTCATCGGTTGAAAGCGCAGTGAAGACCGCACAGCAGAAACTGGGTGCTCCACAGAAGTCATCGTGCAAGAGTGGCAAGCTACTGCTAGTGGGCACCATTGTTGCCGCTATCGTCGCCGTAGTGGTTGCGAGCACCAAGAAGAGTGCCGCGCACTAACGAAGTCTGCATGACCTAAACGTCGCACAAACCGTGGTTCTGAATTTTCAGGACCACGGTTTGTGCGTTCAGCGCCTTCCGACGCTGATCTCATCGTGATTTGTCCCCATCGGAGAACGATCCGTGTCAAGCACTTCTGCGGCTTTGAACTTCGCACCAGCTCAGCTGCCGGTGCGCAGCTCCACATTTATTGACTCAGCAGTGCGTGTCACAACCCAGACGTGCCCAGCACCCAAAACTTTGAGATTCTCTGGATTCTCCAGTTCAAGAACGACTGCGGTGTCTTCATCGATCGCAATAGCCATCTCGGTAAGATTACTTTCAACGATAGCTATGGCTCGCCCCAGTGTCCCCGCTTGTGCGGCGTGCACCTCAACGGTAAAAGTGGTCAGCCCAAGCCCGTCCGCTAGTGTGATCTCCTTCAGATTCTCTGAAGATTCTTCCGGGCAAATTTCTATCCCGCCAGAAAAATATCCACCAATAAGTGCATTTCTGGGAGCGATCATCGCTCCAGCGGAGAACCCCAGATAGGGAATCCCCCGGTTTACTGCTCCACGAATAGTGTCCGCGCAAGTGCGCAGCCTGGCTAGATACTCTGGAGTGGGGCCGCCACAGACAATAATTCCATCTACATTCTCGAAGCTCACAGGGTCGGCGGGCTTATCGGGACGCAGATATATTGGCCGGAGCTGACAAGGCATACGTGCTTTTATGGGTGTTGCGTAGGCCGGAAGATAATGTTGGCCACTGCCCGCATGGTCAACAAGGGCCAGCGCAAGAATTGGCTCACCCTCACGCGACTTGTTCTGGAGAACATCCTGGAGGAACGCGTCCAAGATCGGCTCGTATACAGGCGTATCAGGCACGCCGCCACCCACTAGAAAAATGCTCACGCGCTCAGCGTAGCGCAGTTACTTCCATTACCGGGAGCAACAAGAAATCCCATGGCCTGCACAAGAAGAATCTGCGCAGGCCATGGGACTAATGGTGAGATTTTATCTTAGTGTTCCCTGCGTGATCGCGAATTCTTCATCGCTGCTGCTACGCCAAAGCCCGCCATGACTAATCCGACGGGGATCAGCCATAAGCTGCTGGCACCGGTATCCGCTAATCGCTCACCCTCATTGTGCGCTGAGGATGTTTGTGAGGGAGTCGAACTCTGCTTGGTTTCCGAGGCGTCAGCTTGAGAGGACTCCGTCTCAGTCTCCATAGGCTCAGGGCTCTGCGTGGTTTCACTGGTGACGGTAGGTTCAGCAGATTTTGTTGGCGTCTGGCTGCTTTCTGCAGACTCGCTCGGCTGCGGAGACTCCGTGTCGGTTGGCTGCTCCGATATTCCGAATACTTCGCTGACGGAACCCAAGTTGGCAAAGACGGTTTCACCGCTCGCATCATCCACGGCGTCGTTGTCGGTGACAACAAAAACGTCTCCAGCACCGGAAATTGTTAGCCCCTCAAGTTTCTCTTGGGTGCGGCCATGTGTTGCTTCCAGTACCGGCAGGACGTCCTTTGCCAGAGCCTTGTCCAGCATGGTCACCTCGTCGGAAACTTCGTCGGGCAGCTCGAACTGATAAATTGCCTTCAGTTGCGCGTCTTCGCCGATTCGTTTGTCACGCTCGATGACAGCGAATTTCCCGTCAGGAAGTTCGGTGATTTCAGAGAGCCCATTCCACGAATCATCTCCACCGGTAGGTTCAAGCTGATATCCGTACCAGGTGAACTCTCCATTAGCCGGGGTGTATTTGCCGATCCGAACAAAGTCTTCGCCCGGAACCTCACGCTGCAGAGTAAAGATTACTTCTTCTTGATCACCGCTACCTCGAACACTGATTCCTTCCAGTCCCTGACCACCCAGTTGACCGACCACGTTTTCTGGCAAGGTGACTTCATTTAGGACAGCACCTGCTTCATCAATCTGGATCAGTGCGTTATCTGCGCCTTTCTTACCTTCGTGGGCAGCCCAGAATCCACCATCGGAGCGAGCAGCGAGACCTTCGAGATCCAGCGTAGCCGGAGCGCCTTCCGTGGTGACCGGCAGTGAGCTTTCGACCAACGCGGGTGTTTCCTCGGTATTAATCACGTAAATACGCGGTTCATAGGCACTATCGCTGACGGCAAAGAGTTTGCGCGGCTGCGATGGGTCGGCGCTTAGACCACTGAGTGCTCCGAAAGGAACTAGATTTTTCCTGTCAGATTCAATAGTTGGGAACTGTGCTTCGGTGGCCCCGAATTTGAATAGTGTCATCGACGAACGAACACCGTTATCTGCTTCGTCCGTTTCCGAAGCTACCGCCAGTAGATCACGACCGGGAATCGGGAGGATTCCTTCTGGCCCATTGGTGGTTGGCAGGGTCTGCAGATAAGTGGGGTTGGTTGGATCGCTCAGTTCGTAAACAGCGACAAAGTTGCCGCGTTCGGAAGCGACAAATAAGTAGTCAATGCCGTGGAAGTTCTCGACGGCCAACCCCTCTGGCTCGGTCCCCTTCTTGCCTGCGCGCTTCTCCGGGAACAGACCCTGAGAAAGAGCTAAGTGTTCAAAACTGTTTCCCGCATCCCAGACAACCTTGCCGGTTTCAGAATCAAAAATCGTGAAACCTCGACTTCCGCCTTTCCAATCCCCTTCGTTGGCAGTGGCTAGATAGCGCTCCTGGATCCAGCCAATAGCATCGGGTTCTCGCGGGAGATCCTTCAATGCACCGGTGGGATCCAGTTTTCCGTCTTCTGCAATGTCAATATCTTTCAGGTCAACGCTGCCGGCGCTGAAAGCCTTGGTAATTTCACCGGTTGGCAGATCTATCAAGACCACGCCGTTGTTCTCTTGGAGGGTTACCGCCAGTTGGTTTTTGGCATTAATGGTGACGTATTCGGGTTCCGGATCTTGTGGGGTATCAAATCCAGCTTCTTGAAGGATTGGCAGGGCCGCTGGCTCTTCGCGGGTTCCCGAAGTGAGCGCAACTTCGCGAATATTCCATCCTTCAGGTTGGGCGCCAACCAGGTCAAGGATCTGGATCGATCCAGCTGGAAATTGGGGCAAGCCGCCATCGCCGGCATCCTCATCACGTTCGTTCTCAATGGCTATTGCGGCAAAGCCACCGTCTTTGGAAATAGCAATCGAGTCCGGCTGCCCGACAAGCTCGATGCTACGAACCAGACTGCGGTCGGCGATGCGCACAACGTCAACCCGTCCCGAAGGATTTGCGTAGCTTTCCGAGGTATTTATTACGACGACAAAAACGTAGTCACCGTACGCAGCAACACTTGTGGGTTCATCTTCCGGGCTACCAAGCTGGTGCAGCCCGAGGGTACCCAGACCCTTCAGGTTGGACGGATCCGAAATGTCAACGAACCCAATTAGCCGCGACAGCGCGTCAGAGTAGATCAGCGTATTCCCGTCTTCTGAGACGGTGGAAATTTCAGAGGCCGTTTCGGCTGCTTTACCGTCCGGATGATTCTGATATACCGGATAGGTAGAGATGCGTTCAAAGTAGTTTCCCGAGTCGGCGGTTGCGGTGCCCGCCGTAACCAATGGTGCGATACCGGCAGCGCCAAGCACCATAGCGGCGGCCAGAACACCCACCGATTTTCTTGCGGCTCGATTCACGTGAGTCTTCCCCCATAAAACTTAAAGTTTGCTAGTAATGTCCTCCTAAGATTGGCAAACCATAACCACTAGACGGTGAATTCGAAGTTAATCGAATCGAACATATAGGAAGCAAGATGGGGCTTTGATGTTGGACCTAATCTGAGCTAGTGCCACGGAGCGCACCGGTCATTTTCACGGGTCATCCGATCTCCCATGGCCCCCAGAATGCCAAAGTTTCCTTTGCCGAAGTATCCTTCGATTTTCTGGCGCTGTTTTAGCTTCTGCCCCGAGGCAAGCTCGATCACCATTTCCATGGACATCGCGTTCATCCTCCAACCGCGACGGCGATCGGTAATGCGTCCTTCGGCTGCTGCCCCAACGATCTGTCCGAGCAAGCCAATGTGTCGCTCGTCAAGTTCAAATTCCCAGTCGGCCCGCGCGATTTCTGCGAGGAGACGGGGTTTATCCGTCTCAAAATCAACTCGCCAATGAATGGAAGCAGCTTGATTATTATTCGGAACGAATGAAGCATTTCCCAGGTCGTCGAAACGTGCGCGCGCCACGATGCCATAATTTCTTGCTAACTGCTCGATCAGGCCGACAAGTTCTTCTCGAAGTTCAGACTTCCGATAGATGTCGATCCGAGCGGCTTCGAGCCGTTCGAATTCTTCGTTTTCCCCGAAGTCTGCTTGCGGGTCCCAGTCGTGAACTGGTGGCAACGACTCAGGATCATGAACTTGGAGCGCGACGATGATCGCAGAATGCGCAAAGTCGGTGCCGGCCGGGACGTGGGAGGCTTTGGTTATTTTGGCAGGTTGACCGGACTCGACCATTTCATGGGGATCCCCGATGGCAGCGACATAGTCCCGGTCTGCAAACTCAATAGACACAACTCGGGCGGCCACTAGGCTGACCGGAACACCCGATGCACTGAGCTCGTCATGATCATTGAGTTCGAATCTCACGTCCCCCTGTGCAGAACGAAGTTGGGCCATCTCCCACTTAATGGTGTCACCAACGCTAAATGCCTGCCCGCAACAGGCATGGGCCCATCCCTCGATATTCACTTTGATCTGCATGTACTCAATATATCGTGTGGGTGCCACGAGCAGCATAGCTGAATCTGCGCTCAGCGGTCGGTACCAATAATTGTTCGAATGAGCCCCAGCGCTAATCACGGCTAGGATGGCTTGGTGGCACATATTGACGTTACCGAAATCCAATACTTCCTCTCCGATGGCACACAGTTGCTGGGCGGAGTCACCTTCAAGGTCAGTGCAGGTTCAAAGACCGCGCTAATCGGCCCTAACGGCACGGGCAAAACGACCTTGATCAAGATCATTTCCGGTGATCTGAAGGCCGATGAAGGTGCCATCAACCGCTCAGGTTCGATGGGCATCATGCGTCAGTTCGTCGGGCAAGTCCGCGATGAATCTACGGTCAAGGATTTACTACTTTCAACGGCCGCCCCGGAGCTAGCCGCTGCCGCTGCCAAGGTCTCCGCTTGTGAAGCCAAGATGCTGGTGAGCGATGATGAAAAAGTTCATATGCGCTATGCCGAAGCGATCATTGCCTGGGGTGATGCCGGCGGTTACGAACTCGAAACCACGTGGGACAAAGTCTGCATGGCAGCGCTTGGCATACCTTTCGACAAGGCGGAAGAACGCTTGGCCCGCACCTTATCCGGCGGCGAACAAAAACGCCTCGTCCTGGAAGCCCTCTTTGAAGGCAACGACGACTTGCTGCTCCTCGACGAGCCTGACAACTACCTCGACGTCCCGGGTAAACGTTGGCTTGAAGCGATGATGGCTCGCTCCCCCAAAACGGTTCTCTTCATTAGCCACGATCGCGAGCTGCTGAACAACGCGGCCACCCGAATCGTCACCTTAGAACCAGGTCATGGAGGTGCCACGGCGTGGATTCATGGCGGATCTTTCGGTTCCTATGTCGAGGCGCGTAAGGAACGTAACGAGCGCTTCGAAGAACTGCGCAAGCGCTGGGATGAAGAACATTCTAAGCTCAAGGAATTGGTCATCATGTACAAGACCAAAGCCGCATTCCGCTCCGACATGGCCAACCGTTACCATGCGGCGCAAACACGGTTGGACAGATTCTTAGAGGCTGGCCCACCCCAGGCTATCCCTCTGGAACAAAATGTACAGATGCGGTTGAAGGGCGGACGTACCGCCAAGCGCGCGGTCGTCGCCGAAAAGCTCGGGCTCACCGGCTTGATGAAACCCTTTAGCAATGAAATCTGGTTCGGTGACCGTGTTGGTGTGCTGGGGTCCAACGGTTCAGGAAAATCTCACTTCCTGCGCCTCTTAGCGGCCGGCGGTACCGATCCGGAACGCGAACACCTTCCCGTTTCGGACGTCGAACTTGCCGAGGTACCCCATGAAGGTACGGTCAAACTGGGCGCTCGCATCCGCCCTGGCTATTTCGCTCAGACTCATACCCGGCCTGATCTCTTTGGCCGCACGTTGCTGGAGATCTTGCATCGCGGTGACGAACACCGTTCAGGTATGGCCCGTGAGGCAGCCTCGGGGGCGTTGGATGGTTATGGATTGGCTGGCCAGGCCGAGCAGAAGTTTGAGTCACTCTCGGGTGGACAGCAGGCACGCTTCCAGATTTTGCTCTTGCAGCTCTCAGGAGCCACCTTACTGTTGCTTGATGAACCGACCGATAACTTGGACCTGCACTCTGGTGAGGCACTGGAGCGTGCTATCGACTCATTTGAGGGCACCGTGCTCGCGGTGACACACGATCGTTGGTTTGCGAGATCATTCGACCGCTTCCTCGTCTTCGGCTCGGACGGCAAGGTCTACGAATCCGATACTCCAGTATGGGACGAAAAACGTGTAGAACGAGATCGATAGTTCACCACTAATTGATCCCGCAGAACAGTCGCCCACGAATGCTTTCCAGCTATTCGTGGGCGACTGTTTAATCCGCTCGATCATTCGACCAGTTTGCCGGCGCTGGAAATCTCTTCGATGAGCTCGGCGATTTCCTCTGGTACATCCACGATGGGTTCCCGAACTATTCCCGATTTCGCTGACCAAACAAGATTGACCTGTAATTCTGGATCCATGTTTGGGAAGTCGCTTCGGTTATGGCATCCACGAGTTTCGCGCCGTTCCAAGGCAGCTTCCAAAGTGGCCCGGGCCGAAAGCGCCGAGGACTTCAAATCGAATGCGTGCGCAAGATCCTGGAAACCGGCGATATCGGGATGTATTCCTACGTTGGCCATGCGCGCTTCCACGTCATCCAGTTTTTTCAGACCGCTGAGCAGGCCTTGTTCGTCACGCACTACTCCAGCGTGCTCAGTCATCAGATCGCGGATGGCACGCTGTAAAGCGCGGACATTTTCCACTCCGTCACTGGCAAGCAGATCATCAATGTCCGCTCGCGCGGTATCGATAGCTTCAAGACTTCGAGGCTGGGATTCGAGGGACTGCGAGTACTTCGCCGCGGCTTGGCCAACAATGCGTCCAAAGACTAAGAGTTCAATCAAGGAGTTTCCTCCTAGCCGGTTGGCACCGTGCAGTCCACTGGAAGCCTCGCCAATAGCGTACAAGCCTTCCACTTCGCTTGAATGATCATAGGGGTCAACCCAGACCCCGCCCATTGAGTAGTGCGCGGTAGGTGCGATTTCGATGGGTTCACGGGTAATATCGAGCATTTGTTCTTCGAGCATGGTTTGGTAGACCCGCGGCAAATGATCCATAATCACAGCTCGTGGCAGATGGGAAACGTCGAGCCACACACCGCCCTTGGCAGTTCCTCTGCCCTCGCGGATCTCTGTGTAGGCAGCCAATGCCACCCTGTCGCGCGTGGATAGCTCCATACGTTGCGGATCGTAGTTTTCCATGAAGCGTTCGCCCAAGGCGTTGCGCAAGATGCCGCCTTCCCCGCGAGCAGCCTCGGAGATCAGAGTTCCGGCCACCGATTCTGGTTCGATGATGCCCGAGGGGTGGAATTGGACCAATTCCGGATCCCGTAAGCGGGCGCCGGCTTCAACGGCCAAACGGAATGAATCGCCGGTATTTTCGTCTCGGCGAGATGAGCTGCGTCGCCAAATCCGATTGTGCCCGCCGGCGGCCAGGATCACCGAGTCTGCATGGATCAGGTATCGCGTACCGTTGTTGAGGTCGAAGCCGTAGGCGCCGAAAATTTGGTTGTCTTTGACCAGCAATCGGGTGATGTACACGGTGTCCAGGATGGGAATGTCGAGTTGCTCAGCCCGCCGGATGAGGGTGCGCTGGATTTCTAGGCCGGTGTAATCGCCGGCAAAAGCGGTGCGCCGGAATTTATGTGCACCGAAGAATCGCTGAGAAATTCTGCCGTCTTCTTCCCTAGCAAAATTCATCCCGTAGCGCTCTAGATCTTCGATGCCTCGCTGTGCGCCTTGGGCTACCGTTTGCACGGTGCGAGGATCTGCGAGGAAATAACTTTCCTTGATGGTGTCAGCCGCGTGCTGCTGCCAACTATCCTCGTCATCCATGGTGCCTAAAGCGGCGTTGATTCCGCCAGCGGCCAGCGAGGTGTGGGCATCATTTCGCGGACGTTTGCCCACTGCCAGCACATCCACGCCGAGCTCGGCTAATTCGATGGCCGCACGCAACCCGGATCCTCCGGTGCCGATTACCAGGACTGTGGTCGAAATCTGCTGTTCTTTGCTGGTGTATGTGTTCATGCTTTCAAGCTTCTGCGCAAAAGTATCATGCGTCCAATGAATTATTATCATGGTTTCGATAGCAGTACGCTATGAAGTATGAATCTAGAGCAATTGCGTGGCTTCACTACTATCGCCGAAGTGGGGCACTTCACGCGCGCAGCCGAAGAATTGCACCTGGCGCAACCATCCCTAAGTCGTCAGATTGCAAGCCTCGAGCAGGATTTGGGATCTGAACTCTTCCATCGCGCACGAGGGAATATCTCGCTGACAGCGGCCGGTGAAGCATTACTGCCACTGGCACGGCGGATGCTTGCAGATGAAGAAAACGTCCGCTTGGAAATGGCTGAATTAGCCGGTCTGCGCAAAGGCCGTATCCGTCTGGGCGCTCCGCCTACTTTGTGTGTGTCGCTGGTAGCCGAAGTACTTGGCGTTTTTCATCGCCGGTACCCTGGCATTGAACTTCATTTGAGCGAAGCAGGCTCAAAAAACCTGTTAGATGAGCTAGACGGCGGGCAACTGGATCTTGCACTGATCGTCACTTCGGAACACGCAGTCGCGCAGAAAAGCTTGGAAAGCTTGCCATTACTGGCCGAAGAGCTAGTTGTCATCGACTCCAGCAATAACCCACGGCTACTAGGGAAAGATTCCATTGATCTAAAAATCCTGTCACGACTACCGCAGATCGTTTTTTCGCAAAGTTACGACCTGAGAGCAAGCACCATGGATGCCTATCGTTCACGGAACCTCATGCCGAACGTGGTGCTAGAAGGCGGCGAGATGGATGCGGTACTACGCTTTGTTGAAGTCGGGCTAGGGGTGGCAATTGTTCCGGCCACGGTACTTGTAGATCGCCCAGGGCTGACCGCTGTAGCGCTTCAAAATCCACGATTGACGCGAACCATTGGATTAGCCCATCGCAAGGACGTCAGCTTAACTCGCGCGGCAGCGGCCATGCAGGAAATCATTCTTCACACCGCTAGCCAGCTCGCCTCACGGCAAGCCCGAATCACTAGTTTGCAGGTCGGTGGCTAACTCAGCCCATAACTTTTATCCCAAGATGAGCGGCAAACTCGTGGGATAGTGACATCAGTTGCTGTTCACTGATCATTGCCCCGCGTAATCCTTCGATGCCTTGGACTTGCGCAATTTCAAGGCCAGTTAAATCAACTGAGCTGAGGCCAGCGCGTTCAACATTTAATGCGCCGGTACGGCAATTCTCAAATTTGACGCGCTGAGCCTTAACTAGTCGAAGATCTATTTCGTCAAAGCTGCAATCACGGAAAACAACATCGCGAAGTTGAGCCGTGCGAAGGTTTACCCAGCCAAATTTGCAGTGCTCAAAGACCACCGAGTCAATCGAAGAGTCTGAGAGATCTGCGGATCCGAAACGGCTTTGTGACACGCGCACATCGTTGAGTGTTGCACCAGCCCCTTCAAGAATCGGTGCACTGAGCTGTTTGAATTCGCATTGAATATACCGCGCATTACGCATAGACAGCTCGCCGATGTTCATCTCTGAGAACAGGCAATCTTCGAGCCGGCCATCGGTCAAATCTAGTAGGGACTGATCAAAGCCGGTGAAATGCAGTACTTCTACGTATCCACCTCCCAACAGGTCTTCAATCGTCCCTACCTCGAGATCAGGTAGTTGGAAGTCTCTGATACGCGGGGCAGCCCCGATTGTCTTTCCACGGGCCATGCCTAGGTTCCTTTCACAAGCACACTGTGGGGTTCACCAACGATGCACGTCCTTTAGTCTGCGATGTCTACTAGCGCTGGATATAGCTCCGGCCAGCTAAATTTATAGCCCGACTCTAAAAGGACTTCGGGCAGTACCCACCGAGACTTCAACAGCATTTCCGGTTCAACCCGGAGCAAGAACATCGCAGGTTCAAGCATCCAACGATACGCGGGTAAGCCGAAGCTTCGGCCAGCGACTCGTCGCAAGCCCGCCATAAGTTCGGTATTAGTCACTGGTTGAGGCGAGCAGAGATTTACTGGGCCGGAAATTTCTGGATGATCTTGAATGTGCCCAATCGCCCCGATCACATCCTCAAGGTGAATCCAGCTAAACCGTTGCCGGCCCTGAGTGCGGTAAAAACTGCTTCGTTGAGGTCCGGTGGGGTCAGGTCCTATGCCCCGGTACCGCGTATGCGATGGCCACCAACCGTCAATATGCGGACCGCCCACTGCCCATCTAGCTAGCGACATGAGTTTTCGCGATGCCGGTCCATCACCGAGCACAATCGCCATGCGAAGAGCCACTCGCCGAGTATTCGGAAACTCGCCGCGCAAAAACTCCCGCTCCCAGTTCCTGGCGACATCCACGGAGAATCCGTCACCGAGTCGCCCGGTGCTTTCAGTATTGGGTTGGTCCATGGCGTGACGATAAATGGTCGCAGTGGAGGCGTTCAGCCATAATTTTGGTGGTTTCGTGGCTTTGGAAACCGCATCGTGCAATATTCGGGTTGTCTGGACCCGTGAATTTAGGATTTCATTGCGCGCTTTGTCGGTATAGCGGCAACCCACGTTCTTTCCAGCCAAGTTAATCAGTAGCTCCGCACCGTTGACGGCGTGCTCCACGGCTCTGGGCTCATCCCAACGGATGGGTCCACGGCGTCCAATAATCGACAACTCGTAACCTTGGGCTGATAGGCCACTTCGCAGACGTTCCCCGATAAATCCGGACGCCCCGGCGAGTACTGCGCGCCGTGCTGACACCTGTGTTCTCCGTTCACGCACTTCAGCTTGAACCGCAGCTTGGTGTCACATCATCACCGGTACCGATGATGACTCAAACACTAGAAATCTGCGATCACTAATTTCTTCATTTTAAGCATGTTTTCGAAGGCTCCGGGACGAGACATGAGCTCGCCCATGTTACGTGGAACTATCTGCCAGCTCACTCCGTATTGATCTTGCAGCCAACCACATTGTTCGGCTTCGGGTACCGCCGACAGCGCCGTCCAGAGCCTGTCGATTTCGGCTTGATCTTCGCATTGAACCTCAATGGATATGCCTGGGGTAAAGCTGAAAGGTTGTTCGACGGCCGAATCCATGGCGGCAAAGTTTTGTCCCGCCATTTTGAAGTCACTAAACATTACGGCGCCGGCCGTGGTGACTTCGGTGGCCTCAGGATACGGGAACCGGCTACCGAGCTGCGCATCAGAAAAAACGTCAACATAAAAATCAACCGCCGGTACTGCCTTGTTCTGAGCGGCTCCGCCAAACATCAGCGAAGGAGTCACGAATGACTCGCTCTGTCCGGATTGCGTTTGCAACAGTTGCCAGCTAATCCCATAACGGTCCTGCACCCACCCATACAGTTCACTGAATGGATAGTTATCCAACGCCATCAAAACACTTCCACCTTCTCGAAGCTGGTCCCATGTTGTGGTGAGGGCTTTACCTGCAGCTTCTGCGGAGCCCCGATAGTTTTCCGGGTCAAAGCTGAGCATAAATGAAATTGATGGGTTGGGAGTAAAGTCATTGCCGGCGTTCACCAAGGTGAGTTGAGTCCCAGCAATATTCACCGTCACGGTCAATGGTTGACCGGCTAAAGGCTCCTGAAAATCGAGAAGTCCCTCGGTGGGATAACGAGATTCCACTGCAGAGGAGGTATCCGGGAAGACCGAGCTATAAAACTGCCCGCCTTCTTCGGCATTTCCGGCAAACCATAGATTGGGGATGAACTTTTGCACGCTCACTCACTCCTGAAACTAAAAACTGGCTACGATGTCTGCGCAACAGCTCCTGGAGGGTCAGAAGCTACGCCCCGGTTACCTCAGTTACGCTACTCCGGCTGAACCTTGAGGTAAATAGGTTGGCAGTAAATATGGTGCTAGCGAAGTCCTTCGTTAGGACACTGTTTCGTCTACTTCAGATGGGCTTTGATGACCGGTGAACTCGTTCATGGATCCATAGATTCTGAAGACCTTGCCTGCTACCAGATCCCAAGCTGCGCGCGGCAAAATACCACGCAAAGCTTGCCCAAGCTTGCTGGTCCAGGGCATCAATACCAACGGTGTTCCACGAAGCATCGCGTTCCAGGCCTTAGTTGTTACTTGCTCAGGTTCCATGATGGGAGTCAGCAACATGCTTTTCGCCCCGGCGAACATCCCGGTGGAAACATAAGTGGGACAAAAAGTGGTCACTTTAATGTTCCGTTCGGTTTCTTGCTCGAGTTCCAAACGCAGCGAGTCACTCCAACTCATGGCCGCGGCTTTAGAAGCTGCATATACACTCATATTCGGATTGGATACCAACGCGGCCGCTGAGGCAATTGTCAGAACTCGGCCTGTGCGCCCCTGCCTGCCCATCTGTTCTAGCAGTGCATGAGTTAAATACATCGGGGCGAGGGAATTGACCGCCATGGTGTCCGTAATTTGCGCCGTACGATGTTTTGCAAAGTTCGTGCCGGTGACCACACCGGCATTATTCACCAGCACGTCGACGCTTCCACCGGCTAGAACCTGGTCTGCAGCGGCCGTGATTGCCGACTGATTACGCAGGTCTACGACCTGGGTCTGAATCTTGCATGCAGGGTTTAACTCCATGAGCTCTTCGGCACGCGCACTGAGTTGCTCACTGCTGATATCCCAAAGGATCAGACGCTGAGCACCTTCCAGACAGGCCATACGGGCAAATAGCGCGCCCAGTCCTTGGGCTGCTCCGGTAACCAGAACCGTCAGACCTGCCACTGATTCTAATCGTGCGCTCTTGCTCATCGGTTTCCTCCCGTATTTAAGCCGACAATGGCCAAGTGAAACTTACCCTACAACGTGAGGCGCGTTACACCGCGAAGGGTGAGAGCGCGTCGATCCCCTAGTCCATGGTGCCCTGCCATAATTTGATCCCCAGCGCCTCAAGTTGTTCGCGATACTCTTGAACAGTGGTGCGCGGTGGCCCATAGCTTCGACCACCTTGACCACCGCATCCGATGTTTACCTCCAGCAGAGGACTTACGCAGTGCATATCGACCGCCTCGACGCCGACTTAATCGAGCTCCTCACCGAATCCCCCATGCTGCCCGTGATGGAATGCGCCAGGCGCCTTAGCGTGGCTCGTGGCACGGTGACTAGCCGCTTGGCACGCTTACACGAAGGCGGGGTGATCAAGGCAATCGTTCCGCAAGTACAACCTGCCGGATTCGATTATCAATTGGTCGCCTTCTGCTCGGTGGAAATCATCCAAAAATTTGGTCATGAACCAGTAGCCACAGGATTAGCCGATTCCATCCCCGAAATTGTGGACATGTATACGGTCACCGGAACCTCCGATCTGCAGTTGCGGGTCGTGGCAAGAAACGCCGGCGACCTTCAAGCAATTTTCGACCGGATCAATCAGGTACCCGGGGTGGCCCGCACCTCATCATCACTGGCGCTCCGTGAGCATTTTCAAGGACGAACCCTTCCATTGGTTAAAGCCTATGCAAAAAATTCGCCACCCGATGAGAAGACTATACAAATCGATCAGTAAATTCTGCAGCTACGGCCCAATCGGTATACAGCATGCATAGCCTTTTGCGACCTGATTGCGCGGCGCACGCACTCGCACCTACAGTCTTTTCTTGTGACTCGCTTCACCTGGGTTTGTGTCCTGGGTATCAAATGCTCGGCAGACCGCACTTCACCGTTTTGCCTACGGCGATTCATGACTTTTAGAGAGGAATCAATGAACATCAATCAACGCCCCTCCCTCGCCGCAGTTCCGGCCTACCGCCAAGGGAAATCTGCTGCGCCGGGTGCCTCGAAGCTCTCGTCCAATGAATCGCCGCACGCGCCGCTACCTTCGGTGATTCAAAGCATCGCGCAGGGTTTAGAGAACATCCATCGCTACCCAAACATGGCCGCTCCAGAACTCATTGGCGCGTTAGCTAAAGAGTACGACTTGAATCCGGAGCAGATTTCATTAGGGGCAGGTTCCGTTGAAGTGGCCTCCCAGCTCATTCATGCTGTGGCAGGCGAAGGTGACGAGGTGATGTTCGCCTGGCGCTCATTTGAGGCTTATCCCTCGCTGGTTCGTATCGCTGGAGCCGTACCAGTTGAGGTTCCGCTAGACGCCGAGTTCAAGCATGACCTGCCTGCAATGCTCGCTGCGATTACCGAGCGCACCCGGCTCATCTTTATCTGCAACCCAAATAACCCCACCGGAACCGTCGTTGCCGCTGAGGCATTGGAAGAATTCGTGGCGGCAGTCCCCGAAAACATCCTGGTAGTCATTGACGAAGCGTATGTGCACTTTGACCGCTCGGATATTCGCGCCGACGGACTCAAGCTCTTTCGCAAGTACCCACACGTTGCAGTTTTGCATACCTTTTCCAAGGCGTACGGCTTAGCCGGACTGCGTATTGGATATGCCATCAGCCCGCTTCGGGTTGCACAGAACCTGCGCAAGGTCGCAGTGCCTTTCGGCGTCACCGACCTTGCTCAACGCGCAGCCGTGGCTTCGCTTGAAGCAGCCGGGGAACTCAACGTTCGCATCGAAGAAGTAGTCGAGCAACGCGATCGCATGCTCGAAGGACTACTCGCCGCCGGTTATCCAGCGATTCCCTCGCAAGCCAATTTCGTGTGGGTCGCTGCCGGTGAAGACACTGCACAGTTGGAGGCCACCTTAAACGAAGGAAATGTCGTGGCTCGTGCCTTTGCAGGCGAGGGTCTGCGTATTTCCTCTGGCAATGCCCACGACGTTGACCGCGTGCTGGCAGCCTTGAACAACAAAGTACAGGTAACCAGCCTATGAGTACGAAGACCGACATCCGGAAAAGTGAGGATGCCCCCAAGCTCCATGCTGGGCTAACTCAGCGTCAGATCTCCATGATGGGCCTTGGCGGTGCTATTGGTGCTGGGCTCTTCGTAGGCTCAGGCCAAGCGATCTCAATCGCTGGCCCAGCCGTACTACTGTCCTACTTGATCGCCGGCACCGTGGTTATCGTGATCATGTCGATGCTCGCCGAAATGGTGGCGGCAGACCCCTCCTCCGGAGCATTCAGCACCTTCGCCCATAAGGCAATGGGCAGCAGTACCGGCAGTACCGTTGGCTGGCTTTATTGGATCCAGCTCGTCGTGGTCATTGCGGCCGAAGCAACCGGTGCTGCCGCTATTGTTGCCGCGTGGTTCCCCAACTTCCCGCAATGGGCTTGGGTCCTTGGCTTTGTGGTCCTGTTTACCGGCGCTAACTTACTGGGCGTAGGAAACTACGGAAAGTTCGAGTTCTGGTTTGCGTTCATTAAAGTCGCCGCGATTGTTGCCTTCTTGGCCGTCGGCGCACTAGTTCTGCTTGGAATTATTCCTACCGACGAGCCAGTTGGTCTGGCGAACCTTGCCGCCCACGGCGGATTCGCACCAGCCGGTTTGACCGGTATCGCGGCAGCCTTGTTAATCGTGATCTTCTCCTTCGGCGGTACCGAAGTAGTCTCTATCGCCGCAGCCGAGTCCGATGACCCGCAGGGCAATATCAAGCGGACCATCAAATCCGTGATGATGCGCATTATGTTCTTCTACCTTGGTTCGATCATCGTGATCGTTGCAGTACTTCCTTGGAATAACCCAGCCATTGTCGACGGTCCATTCTCCGCGGTCTTAGGCGTGCTGAACGTACCGGGCGTTGAACTAGTCATGAGTGCCGTGGTTGTTATCGCACTGCTCTCCGCCATGAATGCGAACATCTATGGCGCTTCACGCATGCTGTATTCACTTGGCACTCGCAAGATGGCTCCGCGTGCGGTCACACACGTCACCGGTAAGGGAGTTCCAGCCAAGGCGGTGCTCAGCTCGGTAGCGTTCTCCTTTATTGCCGTGGGGCTGAACTGGATCTGGCCAGATGCGGTCATGCCGATTCTGCTCAACGTGGTCGGCTCAACGATCATCGTGATCTGGTGCTTTATTGCCCTCACGCAATACATTCTGCGCCGTCGTGCAGAACGCGACGGAACGCACTTGCCGCTGAAGCTCTGGGGCTTCCCCTACTTATCATTGGCCACCATTGCGATGATGGTTGTCATTGTGGGTATCGCGATGACCGATGCGGTAGCCCGCACGCAGCTCTTGCTCACTCTTGGCTTGACCGCAGCACTTTGGTTAGTTTCCAAGGCATTGAAGCTGGGAGCTGCCACGCAGCACCAGCGGTAACTGACTACCCGAACTAAAACCGGGAAGCCGGCGGAACCTTTTGGTTCCGCCGGCTTCCCGGTTTTTGTCTACGCATTTCATGCCGATCGACGTTTGACCATTTCATTGATCCAAATCGGAGCAAAGGGCGAAGTGCATCCGGCAGGGGTGGGATAGTCCGCCAAAACCTGCAACGATTCGCCTATGCTCAAAGCACGGGGGCGTAGTTCTTCGTTCTCGATACCAATTTGGGCCAGTGTGTTGTTCATGGCCCACTGCAACCGCTGGGGTGCGTGAAGCATTTGGGCTTCGACAATGTCAAGCAATGTGGATTGGTCGAGATTTTCTGGAGCTTTGACTACCTGGTGGGCCGTGAGTTCCCATCCTGCACTCGCGACCACTGGGTCCTGATCATCCACGAGCCTACGGCGAAGCTCTTCAAGATGTTTGCTCTTTTTCACCACGTAGTTCAGGAACCATGCTTGAACCTTTGGCGTTCGCGACTGCCTGACCCACTGTTCTAAGTCATCAATGGTGAAAAGCCGCGGCTTGCAAATGAGAGTGGCGACCAGCTGGCATCCGGTTTGGTCGGTATGCCACAGCTCGGCGGCGAGTTCATGATTACTTTTCAGTGCCTTAGCCAAGGCACGCAGCTTGCCAAGATTTACACCGTAGTCGTCCCCGTGTTTTTCGTTAATGGCGCGGATCCGCGGATCTTCTAAGGATTCCAACGCCCGTTGCACGTCGGCAACACTGCTCGAAGGGCTCAGTTCAATGTCGGTGCTCATGGTCTTATCTTCCCTGATATCTGGCTTCGTATCATCAACTGCATTTAGGCAGCCGTGATTGTTACTTCAGCGAATTATCTACCGTGCAAGTACGGGTAGCAGACGTTTCAGCCAACGTCTCTGCCCGAAAGTTTCTACAGCCTTGGGATGAAAGTTCTCTCTGACCCAAGTCACAGCATCTGCTGGCGATACGCCGCCGAGCACGGCGAGTACCGCTAAGGCGGTTCCGGTCCTGCCTACTCCCCCGTGGCAAGAGACCTCCACGCGTTGAAACGAGGCCCGCCGATATGCTTCGCGGAGCGCAGCCACGGCGGATTCAGTTGACGTGGGTGTCGAAAAATCCCGCCATTGGACCCACCGGTATTCACGGTCCGAATATTGAGGATCCCGGCCTAGAAGATACACTCCAAAGTCAGGAGCGCTCAAGGCCCTGCTACGTTTTAGGCTGGCACCTCGAATTTGCCTTCCATCAGGCAGACGCACCAGGCCAGGCTCGTCTGCCGGCCATGCTGTTCCATCGGACCACTGCCCGGGACCCGTCTGCATATCGGGTTATCCGTCTATGCTCTGCACAGGCTGACGAAGAATCGTCCGGAGTTTTTCCGCTGGAACACGTCGTGGATCACTCAAATAAATTTCGTGATGTTTCCCAGTTAGCTCAAGAGCATGTGCAGGAATGAATTCTTGATGCAATCGGCGTAGTGTCTGGGATTCATCATCATAGGGACCGATATGTAGGGTTTGTACGCATAGCCCTTCGACGAAAATTTCGAATCTGACCTTTGCTAGATCTATCGGCGGATCTTTCTGCCCTAGGTCTTCTTTGATACTTTCAAACATGCTTTGTTCTACCCAGTCAGGAACCATGATCATCATGGTCCAGTGCCACAAGGACTTGTTCCTGTGCTCGGTGAAGGAGGTCATATCCTTCGCCCACCAGAGCCCTTCTAAGGGCATCACCACGTAGTCACGGCCAAGTTCACGTTTGCTGAAAAACTTCAGCTTGTAGGCCACCGGATACAGCGCCTGCAGTGCCTGGGCATAGGCTGGTGAAGTGTTCGGATCCCCGCACCCATCAATCATCAGGTATCTGCGTTCGGGGAGCTCAAGTAGTGCGAACTCTTCGTGTTTCGCTCGATACCCGAGCAAACTTTTCTTCAGGTCGACTTTCTCAGCCATCGGTTTCGCCCCTTCTTAGAACCAGCCACGTCGTCGGAAGACAATATAGAGGGTCGCTGCGAACCCAATCATCAAAATTACTGCCGCAGGATAACCCAAAGCCCAGTGCAGTTCGGGCATCACGTCAAAGTTCATTCCATAGATCGCTGCAATCAGGGTCGGCGCGAACAAGATCGCAGCCCACCCGGAAATTTTTTTCATATCCTCGTTTTGACGTTGCGCCACCAGCGTTGAATTCACATTCAGGATTTGGGAGAGCGCATCACGATATTCCACGGTCTGCGCATGTGCCCGAGTCAGGTGATCGGTGACGTCTTGGAGATAGGTTTGCAACTCATTGGGTACGTCATATTTATTGAAGCCATCCGATAGCGAACGAACTACTTCAAGCAAAGAGGCCGTCGCGTGCTGCATATCGATAATCTCTTGGCTCAACCGGTAGATGCGTTCGGTGACCGCTGCATCGCCGCTAAATACCTGACGCTCAATCTGTTCTTTATCAATTCCCAAGCCTTGCAAGACGGGCACGTAGCCATCGACAATCTCATCTAGCAACCTATAGAGCACCGCTTCGGCGCCCATGCTCAGTAGTTTGTTATCTGCAAATAATGTCCGATCCCGGGCCACAAATTCGTCTGCCACGGAAGTTTCAAGCTCCAGCCCAGGGGTGCCATCGATCCAGCGATGGTCTTGGCAAAGCACCGCAATAGAACCCGGTCGAAGTAGGATATGAAATTCCGAAAGCTCGACTTCTTCAAGATCGTCTAAGTATCGTGCCGAGCGCACCACTAAGAGCAGTACGTTGCCATAGCGTTCTAGTTTTGGTCTTTGCCGCGCATGCATCAAGTCATCTACCAGGACCGGGTGCAATTGCCAGGCTTGTGCGAGCTCGTGAATATCCTGTTCATCTGGCGTCGAGTATAGGCTCAATGACACGCGTCCTGCGGCACTGTCAGCGTATTCCAATGCGTTAGTAGGCGAAGTAGCAGCTGGCGCTGCTCGCACTGAACCGTCCTCAACGAATCTCACCATAAAAGGCGCATGTTCATACTTCAGAGCATCTTTGGCTCGATTAGTGCGGTGTAATACTTTGCGGGTTGGTTCCCTCATCTGGGCTCCTGTCCAAAATCCAACGAAACTTGGGCGTAGGCGAATTCCGCGGCATTCCAGTGAACCAAACGGGCTTCAACGTATCGTATCCCTCTAAGTTATAGCGCTACTGGGGAAATTGTCGGCCCTACACGCGTCTTTTCGGCTGTTAGTAGACATTTACCGGCGTCAGATATTTCCCAGGAGGCTTCACCGCCGCACTTGTCGCGTCCGCTTTCTTGGGTATCGCTGCTTTACGACGCGATTGCAGGAATCTTCGCGCTGATACGGTCTAGCTTCGACGCCGATGTTCGTGCTACGACTGCCGCGACGATCTGCGACTTCGACATAAGTAGCTATTCAAATTCACCAACGCAGTGTACCCGGCTGCTGGTTTAGGAGTGCTGCATAGCGCTTTAGTACTGTAAAGAACCAGGAACGGCCATTGCATACGAATATCGTTTTCATGCTGATACTTCTGGCCTCCCGCGTCCGCAGTGGTATTCCAACTGACGCCTGACTCTGAACTTTTGGTACGGTAACGAGGTGAAGAAGTCTCGAATACTCGCACTGGTCTCGGCGCTTTTTATTGTCGCCGTGGGGCTTGTCATCTGGAATCCTTGGGATTCTTGCGATGGGCCTCAACCGATATGTGAGAATTTCGAAAAGATCCAGAGCCTAGATGGCATCGCCTTAGTACAAGTCGACTATGAGACGATGGCTACTGATCTCAAGGATGGAAGTAGCTCCTCCGCCACTTGGACTGTCAATTTGTCAGAAAATCAACAAGATAGCACAGCCATCGAAGCTGCGGTTCGCGCAGAAGAGATCCTGCAGGGAACGGTGGTTCCCACCGTACGGATACAAAATTACTCTCAATACGTGCTCGGAAAACCACAGGTCATCAAAACCGAAGCAACAACAGGTCAATATTATGCGCTGAGTGTCTCCCCCTTTGAGGATCTAAAGAGCGAATTGCGCCAAGCTTTCATGCTCAGAAATGCTGGGGCATTGCGCGTCACTAACTCGTCCGTGGTCGCTGCTAATCCACACGACTTGCAACAGATCGCCAGTTTTGCCAAAGAACACGGTTTCGATGTCAGTCTGGAAACCGAGGATCAAAAAGTGCGCTATACCCCCGATCCGACGATCGATATGGAAAAAGTGGCTCTAGTTACCGATGCGGGAGCATTACCAAACGTCGAGACAGCCCTTTACGGCAGTCAAGTGCTTTCCGTTCACAGCACCACTGCTGATAGCACCGTGGAAACCAGCGCCATTCAACAATGGCTGGAGCAGCGCACGCCTCCACACAATCAACCATTGAAGTACTCCGTTTCCTCCCCTGGCTACGCAAAAATCCTTGAGGGGTGGATTGGCAAAGCACTCCCGGATTCATTAATCCCTGTGCCCGCACCTTTACCTGAGGGAACCACGGCATGGAAACAAGACCCAAATGCTAATTACTGTACGACCGATGACGTGAAGTTCGAACTCAGCGCGCCTGACGCGGCTGTTGGTTCCCGATATTTGTCGGTCTACGCCACGAACATTTCAAATTCACCTTGTGCGGTTCAAGGCGTGGCGAATCTGGAGTTTTTCAACAAAAAGGACCAACCCCAAATGGATGTCACGGTCACAGCAGATCCGGGAATCTCTCCAGAAATAGTGGTCATTCCAGAAGGAGAAACGGCAATGACCACAATGAAATGGGGCGCCATGTCGACTTCTCAAGATCCCGATGAGACTACCCGTCTGGAAATCTCTTTACTGCCGGGACTGGAACCGACCACGCTAACGCCACAAATTGAAGGTGCCGACACCCCCTTAGATATTCTCGACGGTGCGAAGATTCGCATTAGTCCGTGGGTGCAAGCCTTGGAGGGATGGAGCAAGCCTAACTAGTCTTGTCCAGATCTCGTTAAGGCTACGCTGGATAGTTCAGCTAGGTATGGAGACCGAATTTGGGAGGCCATTAACCGGTTCCGCAACAGAGTAATGGGAACGTATCTGAAGATATTCAAAAGCTTGCCTCTCAACGCAGGCAGTGGAGCTAAGGGGAATCGGCCCCCTGGCCTCTTCGTTGCGAACGAAGCGCTCTACCACCTGAGCTATAGCCCCGCGATATCTTCGACCTTACTCCTGTAAATTTCATCCCGGTGGATCAGCCGATGCCACAGGCAGACAGTGCGTCCTCTGCCGCGTAGTTCAAGACATTGAAACTCTCGAAACACGGATCTCAAACCTGGTAGAACACAAGAGTCCCATCTCGTGAGTAACGAGATGGGACTCTTGAATTTAATTTGTGGAGATAAGGGTGTTGAACCGTCCCTGATTTGATGCCGCTGTCTTTCGAGAGAAAGATAGAAACCATGCCCAAGAAGTATCCTGCCGAAGTTCGTGACCGCGCCGTAGCGATGGTTGTGGACCGGCTCTCTGAATATCCTTCCGTGTATGCAGCG
>NZ_DATEXC010000055.1:0-50148 GCF_035257265.1 Glutamicibacter sp. | reverse complement strand
TTCGAGTGCGGGCCGCTGCGCGGAGCCTAGCTCGCGCTTTCCAGGCTCGGTGCACGCTTGGTCTGCGTGATGACCCCGCGTGGGATCTCGCCGCGCAGTACCGCGTGGATGTTTTCCCACACCGTATCAATGCGCCGTTGCACGTTCTCCCAGCCCACCCCGGCCATATGGGGTGTGCAGACGACACTCTCCAATTTCAGCAGTTCGCTGTTCAGGCTCAGCGGCTCGCTTTCGAAGACGTCCAGCCCGGCCCCGGCAATGCGTCCTTCGCGCAAGACCTCGATGAGTGCCTGCTCGTCGATGACCTCGCCGCGTCCAACGTTGACCAGCACACTGCGCTGCTTCATCTTGGACAGCTCGTCACGGCCGATCAGCTGCTTTGAATCGGCGTTCAGCGGAAGGTTCACGCAGACGATGTCGGATTCGCGCATCAGTTCATCGAGCGAAACCTGCTTGGCCGAGATCAGTTCGGAGACGGTCAGCGGAATTTCGGCATTGTCGTAGAAGATCACGTTCGCACCGAAACCGTGATGCACCACCTTGCCGACCCAGCGGCCGATATTTCCCAGCCCCACGATGCCCACGGTCTTGCCGTAGAGCTCCGAGTAGGAGGCTTCTTGAAGATCTTGGCGCCATTTGCCTTCGCCCAGCGCCACCGTGGAGGCCGGGAGCCGGCGCAGCAAGGTGAGGATGAGGGTCACCGCGTGCTCGGCGACCGAGATCGAATGGGTTTTCATCTGCGCCACCGGAATGCCAAGGTCGTTGAGCACCTCTTCGGACAGCTGGCCGTAGCCCGAACTCATGTACTGGATGAACTTCGCCTGGCCTGCGGCGCGGAAAACCGCTTCAGGGATTTCAATGCCCGAGATGATGAAGTCAGCGTCCGCCGCCTCCTGACACATTCTCTGGGCCGAGGTGCCTGCGGGCAGCACGGTCAGCTGGAATTCTGCCGGAGTGGACCGCTCCAGTCCTTCGATGTAGTCCTTCAACGGGTTCAGAAACAGTACTTTGTAGCTCATTTAAGACGCCTTTCTACAAACTCTGGGTGGATAGCGCGGCGGCGGACCTCAGCGACTGGAGCACCGCATCGGTCACCTGTTCGGTGCTTGCGGTGCCACCGATGTCCTTGGTGCGCGGCCCGCTGGCCAGCACTCGCTCCACCGCTTCATTGATCTGGCGTGCGGCCTGCAGGCATTGCGCGTCCTCGCGGTGTTCGCCGAGCCAGTTCAGCATCATCGCGGCGGAGAGCATCATGGCAATCGGGTTGGCGATGCCGGCGCCGGCGATATCCGGTGCACTGCCGTGTGACGGCTGGAAGACCCCGTGCTTCAGGCTCACATCGGCCGAGGGCGCCACGCCCAGTCCACCGACCAGGCCGGCGGCGATCTCCGAGGTAATGTCGCCGAAGATGTTCTCGCTGACAATCACGTCGAAGCGTTCCGGGTCGGTGACCATGTACATGGACCCGGCGTCGATGTAGAACTTATTACTCTCGATATCGGTGTTTTGCGCCGCCACCTCGTCAAAGACCTTTTCCATCAGCACGTTGCTGCGCAGCGCATTGGACTTGTGCAGCAGGGTGACGCGGCCCGGGGTGCCGCGTTTGCGGCGCGCCCGGGCCTCTTCGAAGGCCACGTCGAAGAGTTTCTCGCAGGTGGCGCGGGTGATAGTCATCCGGTCGGTGGCTTGTTCATCACTTGGCTCGTGTTCATCGTGGAGCCCGGCGAACATTCCCTCGGAGGTTTCGCGGATGACCAGCATGTCCACCTTCTCAGCCTTGACCGCGTTGGGGACACCCGCAAAGAGCTTCACCGGCCGCAGGCTCGCGAAGAGTTTGTAATAGGCGCGCATTTCCACCTGGGCGCCGAGCTCCAGGCCGTGCTCGTCGCGCACGTCCGGAAGTCCCATGGCACCAAAAAGCACCGCGTCGGTTTCACCGATCACTTCCATATCCGCCACCGTAATTTTGCGTCCGGTGCGGCGGTAGAGGTCGGCGCTGAAGTCATAGGTGGTGTAGTTCAGCTTCAGGTCGAATTGCTTTTCGCATTCTCCGAGCACCTCGAGTGCTGATGCAACTACCTCGGGGCCGATACCGTCGCCGGGGATCACCGAAATTTCGTACTGCGCCATAACTTTCCTACCTTCGACAAAAATCCCACTGAATGGGATATGCTTGCTATTTATTGGGAATACAATAACAGCAGGTGATAGGAATCACCAGCCCGCGGCGCAAAAATCCTTCTTGATTACACACTGCTATTTCCCATACAGTAGGAATCAATTTCCTCTAAGTGGCAATAACCGCCGACTGACGAGGTATTTCCCTCCAGCGAAAAGGCCAAACACTTGTCCGAAACCACCGCGAACCGCCAACTGGACCGCATCTGCCTGATCCTTGACGCACTGGAATTCGGCGACGCAACGGCCAGCGAATTGGCCCGGCGCACCGGGCTGTCAACATCCACTGCGCATCGCCTGGCGCAGAACCTGGCAGAGTACGATTTCCTGCGCCGTGAATCCTCTGGAAGTTTCAGCCTCGGCCGACGCTTTGTGCGCAGCCGGCTTGAAATCGTAGGGCTCAGCCACCTGACCCACTTGCGCGATACCACCGGCGAGACCGCGCAACTGTGGATCCGCCGCGGCGACTCGCGAGTCTGCGTTGCCTCGGTCGATTCACGGCACGAGCTGAAAGCCACCTTGCCGGTCGGGGCCAGCCTGACGCTTCCCTACGGGTCCAGCGGTCGCCTGCTTGCCTTTGATGCCGCGGCACTCGCTTCGGTAGAGACCACCGGCTGGGTGGAATCGGTGGGACTGCGCACCCCGGGACTGGGCTCGGTCAGCGCGCCGATCACCCAGAAAGACCACGTGGTGGCGTCGATCTGCCTGGCCATGCCGCTCTCGCGCTGCTTGGTCTCCCCTGGTGTGGACCACGGTTCGCTGGTCGCCCACACTGCCGAGCTGATTTCCCAAGCCTTCGCCAACCAGCGCTAGGCAGGCCCGGAGGCCACGGCCGGTCTCGTTGGACCAGCATCCACCACAGTATCGAAGGCGCTCAGAACAATTCCTACCCCCAGCAGGTCCTCGTGCAACCCAGAGTAGTTCCAAGCGTGGGACCTCCATCGGCGAGCTGGGTTTTGGCCCCCAATACAACATCGCAGCCAGCGTCAACTCTGCTCTCCCCTTGGTTAAAACGCAAAAGACGTGTGCCGCCCGCACGGAATCTGTGCGGGCGGCACACGTCTTTTGCTTATGCCAATGCTCGACTTAGCCAATCGCCAAGAATGGCACCAGCATCGAGGTAATGAACAGCACCAGCGCTCCGCCAATGCGATTGGTCAGCGCCGCGAAGGGCATCAAGTGCATTCGGTTGGCCGCGCTCAGCACCGACACATCGCCGGAGCCACCGGTGTCAGCCATGACTAGTCCAGGGGTAATCGACGCCTCGACGAAGTAGAACTTCACCAGCCAACCCAGAAGACCCGAGCTCAAGGTCGCTACGACCACCGTGACCACCGTCAGGAAAATGAAGCGCGGGTTGCTCAGCGAGACGAGCACCTCGGAAATATCGATGTAGCTGATTGAGACGCCAACCAGCAGCGCCGGCACCATGGTGGCCGTGACCAGATCACCCCAGTCGGTGGCTGCATCCTCCACTTCCTTGGGAAGCAGACCGAAGATCTTCACCACAGCCGCAGCAATAATCGTCCAGGCATAAGGGTGCAGGAACTCGGCGAACGAGCCGACCAGCTGGCCGAAGACGAACAGCCCGCCGGCAATAGCCAGCCCCTTGCCCAGGGCGATGAACGATGACACGTCCCGCTTGGGTGGAAGGGTAAGGTCCCCGCGGGTCCCGTTGATTCGCAGCAGCTGGCCATGGCCGTTAAAACCGACAAACAGCTGCTTCTTGCGCTTGCCCAAACCGTTGTAGATGCCGGCGATCAGGATGCAGAAGATATTCGCGACAACGACGGCGCTCATCAGGTCCCCCATGAACGCCGATGAATCCTGTCCGGTTCGCTCGGCATACATTTCGCTCATCGGCAGCGCGCCGAGGCCCAGGCCACCGGCCATGATCGGAGCGGCAATCAGCAAGATCGCTTCGATGAATCCAAAACCGGTGATCATCCCGATCCCGCCGACCACGAGGAACGTGACGATCATGCAGCCTACCAGCGGCACCGCGAACCGCGGCCCGGCTTTGAGCAGCAACGCCCGCGGCATGCCCAGGATGGATCCGGCGATCACCGTAATGACAAAGAAGTCCAGGAAGCCGTGCACGGTGACAAAGTTGGTCACCACGAGGACCAGCTGCTCGGGCAGCAATCCGGCAAAGAGCAGCGTGGCAGGAATGAAGGTGCACAGAATGGTCGGCAGGCCGAAGTCTCGAATGACCGGGACAAGATTGCCGATCCAGATCAGCAGGCCGCCGAAGAGGATCGTGGTGACAAATCCTGCAAGCATCGAATCTGGCAGCGTTCCGGTGAAGGCTGCGATCACTACGACCGCGGCCAGCACCAGGTAGAGCAGAATCGGCAGGCTGGCGATTCGCCCGGTGGGCTTGCGCGGCAAATGCACTGCCCGGGTGGTGCGGTCTGCGGTACGCACGCTCTTGATTTTGTTGAATTCGTGCTTCTCGTCGGAGCTTCCATGCAGCTGCTCGTCCAAGTTCTCATTTTTGATCTGTGACATCGTTGTCTCCCGGTGCTGAGCACGCCAGCCTCGTGGACTACGAGATCGGCGCAAACTCATGATAGAGGAATGGGTTCGGGTTAGTTCTTCAGGCTTGCTTCGTGCTGTAATACCGGCGATTCTGCGATTATGCGTCGGGCCATGTCCGTCGCCTCGGAAAGCGCTTTTTCATCAATTCCGGTTTCGTGACCGGACTGGTGAAGGTAGCTGGCCAGTTCCCCGGTGGACAGGTTTCCCGCCGCTCCCGGTGCGAATGGGCATCCGCCGTAACCGCCAAGTGCCGCGTCAAAACGAGTTATTCCCGCTTCTACGGCCAAACCGACGGTTTCCAATGCCTGCCCGTGCGCGTTGTGCAGGTGCAGGTAGTAGGTCAGGTCCGGTTCGGCATCCTGCACATATTTCACCGAGTCCATGAGCCGTTGCGGTGCGGTGGTCCCCAGGGTGTCCGCCAAGCCGATGTCTCTGATTCCCATGGCCTTGAAGGCTTGAACCAGCGTCAAGAGGTGCTCCGGGGAGATCTCCCCCTCAAAAGGACAGGTGAAAGCGGTGGAGATGCCGGCAAAAAAGCTCACGTCCGAGTACTTGGCCACATCCGCAGCCAGCGAGGCGAGGGCCGCTTCGATTTTTGTCCCCGCGTTGGCATTGCTGTGCGCTTGGCTGGCGGAGGCGACTACCTGGATTTCGGTGACTCCGGCCTCGACGGCACGGGTGATTCCCTTGCCGTTAAGCGCCAGAGCGGTATAGCTCACGCTCGGCTTTGCCACCAGGCCCGCAACGACTTGAACCGCATCGGCCATCTGGGGCACCCGGGCCGGGTTGACGAATGAGGCAACCTCCAGCCGGCGGATGCCGGCATGCATCGTGGCTTCAGCAATTCTCAGCTTGTTTTCCGTCGAAACGATGACCGGTTCATCTTGCAACCCGTCGCGTAAAAAGACGTCGGTGATCTGAATCTTCATGACTGCGATGCCGTTTCTTTCATTGCAGCGATTTGCTGGGCATCAAAGCCTGCAAGTTCGGTGAGCACCTCTTCGGTATGCGCACCCAAGTCCGGCCCGACCCAGTTGACTTGACCCTGATGGCCCGGGATCTTCGGAACGACACCGGGGAATCGAATCAGTTCCGGTTCGTCTTCGATGATTACCTCGTGGGTTTCGATCATGCCTCGAGCAATGTAGTGCTCATCGTCCGCAATGGAAGGGGCATCATAAACAGGCGCGGCGGGAACACCGGCGGATTCAAGCGCATTGAGTACCTGTTCCATGGTCATAGAACCGGTGAAGGCTTCGATAGCTCCGTTGAGTTCTTCTTCACGCGCTCCGCGGGCTTCGGTAGTGAGCAGGCTTTCATCAGCAGCCAGGTCTTCGCGGCCGATGGCATTCATCAGACGCACAAAGACCGAGTTGGAATTGCCGCCGATGACAACCTCCAGTCCGTCGCCGCAGTTGTAGGACCCGGTTGGCACTACCCCTGGCAGCCGTCCGCCGGTACGTTTGCGCACCAATCCGTAGGCATCGTAATCCGGGACGAGGGACTCAAGCAGCGAGAAGACGCCCTCATACAGTGCTACGTCAACAACATTGCTGCTCTGGTTTTGACCGCCCTTCGCCTTGTTGAACATCAGCATGAGTGCGCCGATCACCCCGTAGAGTCCGGCAACCGTATCTCCCAGTGATGCCGCTGCCCGTCCGGCGGGGCGGTCCGGCTCGCCGGTGACGTAGCGCAGCCCGGCGAAGGACTCGGCGGAGCTGCCGAAACCTGCACGGTTCTTGTATGGGCCGGTTTGCCCGTAACCCGAGATCCGCACGATCACCAGGTCCGGGTTGATCTCGGTCAGCACCTCTGGTCCCAGGCCCCACTTTTCCAGTGTGCCGGGACGGAAATTTTCAATCATCACATCGGTGGTTTTGATGATGTTCTTGATGGCTTGAGCGCCCAGTTCGCTGCGCAGATCCAGTTCAACGGATTTCTTGTTGCGGCCTATGGTGCGAAAGAGCATCGAGGTTGCCCCGCGGGTCTTGCGCCAATCGCGCAGTTCGTCACCCTCACCCGGGCGCTCGATCTTGATGACCTCGGCGCCGAAGTCGCCAAAAATTCGGGCGGCAAATGGGGCGGCAACAAAGTTACCCAATTCCAAAACACGGATCCCGGCTAACGGCAGGTTGTTTTCGCCAAGGTTCAGTTGATTATCCACTGGAGCGGCCCTTTTCATTTCAGTCTCTACAAAATCTTCAATATCCCATGCAGTGGGAAGCGCTTCCCCATCAGCGGTAAGACTGTAGCAAGTGAGCCATGACACAGCAAGGGTTGATCTGAATAACTTTGGGCGCACTCCGACCACGCGCGGCCTAATCCACCGATGACCAGCGGATACACCGCGGCGAAAGGCAATGGAAAAATACGTACGAGTGAGACGGGCGGCGGTAGCCGGAAAGAAAGTGCGCACCAACTCCTTGGCCTCACGCAATTCGACATGGAAACGTCCGCAACCTTGGCTGATTCAGCAGGCGAAGGACCAGTATCCCTCGTGCCTCTCGGCCCATTCCGGTCACGGAGCCGATAACGGAGACTGCCTGGGACAGTTCATTGCCCTGCTTTTAATGCTGCATTCCCAGGCATTTCGGACTCCAGACACGCGGCAAGAAGATCTGTTGCAGCATCACACACAGGGCTTAACCGACGAAGCCTAATCGGGGTGCCCGACCGCATAGAATTGAGACTATGACTGCAACGCTGGTGGCCAAGGACCTTTCCGGAGGCCATGCCGATCGAACCCTCTTCTCCAAACTCAGCTTCACCCTCTCTCCGGGGGATGTCTATGGAATCGTCGGTGCCAACGGCGCTGGAAAGACCACGTTGCTTCGTCTCCTCGCAGGCGTTGACGAACCCATGGGCGGCACCGTTTCTACCGCACCTGATGGCGCATTCATCGGCTGGATGCCGCAGGAACACGAACGTATTGAAGGCGAAACTATCGCCGAGTATCTGGCCCGACGCACCGGTTGCGCGCAAGCCACAGCGAGCATGGAAGCGACCGCCGAGGCACTGGGCTCCGGAGATCCGGGCGCAGATGACGCTTACGCATTGGCTTTTGACCATTGGATGGCCTCGGGCGCAATGGACTTGGATGACCGTGCGCCGGAGGTACTGGCGGAACTTGGCTTTGAACTTCCCACCGATTCATTGATGACTGCACTGTCTGGCGGACAGGTGGCGCGTATTGCTCTGGCCGCTCTGCTGCTGAGCCGTTTTGATATCGTCCTGCTTGATGAGCCGACTAATGATCTGGATCTGGCCGGGCTGGAACGACTGGAAACCTTCATCAATTCACTGCGCGCAGGCGTGGTGCTGGTATCTCACGACCGTGAATTCTTGGCTCGTTGTACTACCGGGATTGTGGAGCTGGATCTAGCGCAGAACCAAGTCGCAGTTTACGAAGGCGGCTACGATTCGTATCTTGAAGAGCGGGACATCAACCGTCGCCATGCGCGTGAAGCCTATGACGAGTTTGCGGACAAAAAAGCAGATCTTGTCTCCCGTGCCCGCACCCAGCGTGAGTGGTCTTCCCAAGGCGTTCGCAATGCCATGAAGAAGAACCCAGATAATGACAAGCTGCGCCGTAAAGCATCCAATGAGTCCTCCGAAAAGCAGGCACAGAAGGTCCGCCAGATGGAGTCGCGGATCAAGCGTCTGGACGAGGTCATCGAACCGCGTAAAGAATGGGTATTGCAGTTTGAAATTGCGGCGGCCCCACGTTCTTCCACCGTGGTGTCCACGCTGAACGAAGTGGCCCTTGAGCGCGGCCATTTTAGCTTTGGCCCACTGTCAATCCAGCTGAACGCCGGAGAGCGCATCGGCATCACCGGTCCCAACGGCGCCGGGAAATCGACATTGCTCAACTTGTTGCTGGGTAAGATCACCCCGGATGCGGGAAGCGCTTCGCTGGGTGCCTCGGTGAAGATTGGTGAAATCGATCAGGCCCGCAGCTACCTCCCGGCTGATCTTCCCCTGGGAGAAGCCTTCGAGTTGGAACTGCCGGAAATGACCTCAGCGGATGCCCGGACCTTGCTCGCAAAATTTGGCTTGAAAGCCAACCAAGCCGCTTCGCTAGTCGCTGCGCTCTCCCCGGGTGAACGCACCCGTGCAGGCCTGGCTCTGTTGCAAGCGCGAGGTGTTAACCTGCTGGTCCTTGATGAGCCAACCAACCACCTGGACCTACCGGCAATTGAGCAGCTCGAAGAAGCATTGGAATCCTACGAAGGTGCCTTGCTGCTCGTCACACACGACCGGCGGATGCTAGAAAATGTGCGCCTCGACGCACGCTGGGAAATAACAGATGGCCAATTGATAGTACGGCACTAACTGTTATCTGGCTTGGGCGGAAAATGTTGGGTATCGCGTATTACTCAATATTTCAAATTTTGGCATCTACCGGACAGTCACTTCACAGTTTATCCAAGTAAGCTAAGGATATGGGAGCCGAGTTTTTCAGTTCTTTCGACTGCAAAGTCGACGCCTATCACCCAAGGATGTTTTCTTGAGCAGTAGCTCCGTACTGGACCCCGCAGGCCCGTCGGTCAAACCGGGAGATCCTAAAAGCTTTTTCCACGTTAAGAAGTTGGTCGGCGACGCTGGATTGATCCAACGACGCCGCGGACACTACCTTGGCATAGCCGCCGTGCTGACGGTTCTCCTTGCAGGTACCGTCGCAGGTTTTTTCCTGCTCGGTGATAGCTGGTTCCAGCTACTGATGGCCGGTGCACTGGGCCTTTTGTTGACCCAGTTCGCCTTCTTGGCCCATGAGGCAGCCCATCGGCAGATCCTCGCCTCGCACAAGCGCAACGACAAGCTGGGCCAGTTCTTGGCAAACATCGTTGTCGGCATCAGCTACCAGTGGTGGATGAACAAGCACAATAAGCACCACGCAACCCCGAACACCATTGGCAAGGATCCGGACATCGAGTGGGACACCATCTCGTTCCAGCCTGAGGATGCCAAGCGCCAGCGCGGATTCCTGAAGTGGATCACCGAGCGCCAAGGCTACCTGTTCTTCCCGCTGCTTACCCTTGAAGGCTTGAATCTGCACATGCAGTCAATCAAGTACCTATTCCAGGCCAACCGCGTGAAGAACCGCAAGCGTGAAATGACCGGGATTGCACTGCGTATCGCGCTTTACCTAGCTGCCATCTTCTATTTCCTGCCCGTCGGTATGGCCTTCGCCTTCATCGGCGTACAGCTGGCAGTCTTCGGTGTTTACATGGGCGCTTCGTTCGCACCGAACCATAAGGGCATGCCAATGGTTCCAGAGACTGCCCGGATTGACTTCTTCTCCCGTCAGGTATTGACCGGACGTAATGTCATGGCCAAGTCCAACTGGGGAAACCGCATTCTGTCCCATGTCTACGGCGGGCTGAACTACCAGGTGGAGCACCACTTGTTCCCTTCGATGCCACGTGCCAACTTGGCTGCGGTATCCAAAATCGTTCGCCAGTACTGCGACGAACACCAGGTGCCTTACACCATTGCCAGCGTACGTGAATCCTATTCGCAGGTCGTCACCTACCTGAACAAGGTTGGACTTTCGGCTCGCGATCCATTTGATTGCCCGCTGGTTAGCGGATACCGCATCGTCTAGTTCGAACCACATACTAAAAAGACTTCGCAATGAACCAAAAACAGTTCATTGCGAAGTCTTTTTCGTTTTACCACCCAATCTACATGGTCCGTTTCAACGTCCCAAGCTCTGCATTTTCCGCATCCAATACCAGCATGCTGTCGCCGCTGATTTGCGCGCTAACAGCAGCGGAAAGCCACGGGTCGATTCCAGGACAGTACATCTTGGTGCTGCTTAACTGTTCAAAGTGGATCTCGCCATCTTTGTCAGCCCATTGCCCCGCGATACGGTTGCAGCCGTCGTTGCCCGACACTTTCCCATCTGCTGAAAGTTCAATCCAGGGTTTACCTTGGGCTTGCTCTCCCCACACCCCCTCGGGCGCTGACGCGCCACTAGAAGACGAGGCGCAGGAGGCCAAGGCAAACATAAGAAGTGGGATGGTTAGCACCACAGTAAGACGCTTCATATCTTCAGCGTAGAGCGATCCCAGGAGTCTTCCAACGCATTGGGCAATTTTCGCCGGCACTACCCGGTGCGCCCCAATACTTCACCCAGCTTCAGGGTAGGCCAACTAGCGCTAGCTCAGCGGGACCAGGTCCCGGTGTCCCCTGCGTAGATCAGCAATGGCCACGCACATGGTGATCAGCACCAGCAATGCGATGGCGACAAAGGACAAGCTCATCGCGTTAGTCCAGCCCGAAAGGTGGTTGACTCCGTAAAAGATCGCGGTAATCACCGCAATACCTACCGCCGTTCCAATACGTTGAGAGGTCTGCATCAGCCCACCGGCGCTGCCGGAGTTTTCCACCGGTACCTCCATCAACGTCAGCGTCTGGTTTGGCGAAATAATGAAACCTTGGGCCACCCCGATAAATGACAGTGCCAGCATCATCCACCAGATATTCAACCCAGCGCGTGATTCCAGCTCCACTACGGCCACCGTGGCCAGCAGGCCAAAGAGTGCGCTACCGGTACCGAACACAATCATCTTGCGCCCGATACTCATCACGTAATTTCCCGCCAATTGTGAGCTCACCGCAGAGAGCAGCGCCGCCGGAAGACAGATCAGTCCGGCTTCCAGTGCGCTGAAGTCCAGTGCGCTTTGGACATAGATGGCCACGAGCACCCATACGCTGCTGACACCCATGAAATACAGTCCGGCAATCAGTGAGCCGTTGGTAAAACTGGAAATCTTGAATAGGGCCAGTTCCACCATCGGGGCACGTCCACGCGCCTTATATTTCTTCTCCCAGTAAACCCAGAAAACCAAGATCGCTAGACCCACTACCAGCAGTGCCCACAACGCAGGATTCTCGCGCCCTTGGACGAAAGGAAGCAGGAAGGCCAGCAATCCCACCGCCAGCAGGACCCCTCCCACAGGGTCGAGGTCCAGCTTTCCGGTGCCGCGGATCAACAATGGGCGCGGCAACCATATCAATGCCAGCAGTACCGCAATGATTCCCACCGGAACATTGATCAAAAAGGTCCAACGCCAGCCGGCATCCGGGCCAAGCCAGCCGATCAAGAAACCCCCAAGCACCGGGCCAATAGCCACCGAAACACCGATTACCGTGCCCAGCAGTCCGTAAGCACGTCCGCGCTCATGACCTTTAAAGTGCTGCTGAATCATGCCCATAACCTGCGGGTTCAGCAGGCCAGAACCAAATCCCATAATGAAACGTGCGATATTCAGGCTGGTGGGATCCGGAGCTAGGCCGGCGAAGATTGAGGAGAGGGTAAAGATGATTACTCCGGCCACAAACATCACCCCGCGCCCCAGCACGTCTCCGGCACGTCCGGCGGCAACGAGCACCACGCCGAAGGTCAGCGCGTATCCGGCGAGCACCCACTGCATATCGGCTTCGGTAGCGCCGAGGGTGGACTCAATGGACGGCAGCACCACATTGACGATGCTGACCGAAACCAAGGACATAAACATCGTCGCCAGGAGTACCCCCAGCAAGCGCCATCGTGCCGCGGAGGATAATGGCTCAGGCAGCTTGTGATCGCGCTGTGGCATGGTCCAACTTTCAACTGGTAGGCCGATACCTGACGAACTTTGCAGGAGGTCCAAAATTTATGGCAACAAGTACTCAAGCGTCAAAGGCGAGGAAGTTATTCCCTAGTGACCGTCAGTTTCTCGCGAGAATCGCTTCGATTGCAAGTATCCGCATCTCCACTAGTTCAGCGAAGATCTCGTCGCTGGTCTGTTCGGGAAGCTCAAGCGACGCCCGGCACAGTGGCGCATCCACCTCGGGGTAGTTATCTAGCCAGCGTTCGGCCACGAGTCTGGTGACGGCATCGCGGTATTGCTCCGGAGCGCGGTCATAGGCGTAGTCATATTTCAGTGCGAAGCTGAGCACATCCTGTTCTAAGCAACGTGACAGACTGACAGCATTCTTCAGCGGCAGGCCAATGTCTACAAAAAACTTCAGTAACCGTTCAAGCAATACGGTGTGCCTGGGTCCAATTTCGGCGGTCACCCTTTCTTCCATTCCCACCAAGGTGGCGCGTGGGAACATCCGATAGACCTCGCGTGAGCGGTTGTAGGCTTCGCCCACGGACTCCCGCCAGTTCTCCGGATCAAAGTCGATGAACGGAGCCTTTTCCACAAACTGCGCTACCGCGAGGTTGATAATCTCCTGGCGGTCAGCCACGTAGTTATACAGTGCCCGCGGGGTCACGGAGAACTCTGCTGCCAACCGATGCATAGTCACCGCGGAGAATCCTTCATTTCCAGCGATGTGCAGGGCACGGGCAGCTAGTTCTTCACGGGAAAAAGTCGCCCAATTTGAGTCTTTCCGGGGTCGGCCTCGCCCCCGCTTAGCTGGCGGTGTCGGCGGGAAATTTGGGGCGTCGCTCATAGATCCATTCTAAGCAGTCGGGCAACTATATTCCGGAACCTACTTGGCTGTTCGTCCAACGGTCGATCGTAAGTTTCGATAACAGATCTAATACAGGGCCAGCAGTTTGCGTACCCGCTCGTGCCACAGTCCACCGGCGAGCGCTAAATGCCCGACGGCGAATGCCAGTCCCCCAACCATCCAGGTGTCGATTAATGCTGGTTGGCCTACATTGCCGAAAGCGACAGTTAGTCCGGCGGCAATTACCAGGAGCCCGGCGATAATCAATGCTATTTGGACCCAGAATTTGCGGGTGGGCAGCAGCACGGCCAACAGCCCCAAGACAATCGCGGGTGCAATAATCAGCCAGATGTTACCGGTGCTCTCGTCTAAGGCTGGACGCACCGCCCATACCAGTCCCAAGAGCACCAGCAAGGCACCGGAAATCAACCAGAGCGCTCCAGGATGAGCCATCGAGCCACGCATCATGATCATCGGGGTAAGTACCTGCGCCCAGAGCAACACGGTGATCGGGATGAAATACAGCCCAATGCCTGCGGCACCAAGGAACACCACGAGCGTGAAAAGTATCGCGCCGAGCAGTCCAAGGATCCAGGTGAACTTGTTTTGCGCCCAGAGCCGCAGTGCGCTGAGCAAGACTGGAAGTACCGCAAGCCAGATGATCTGAGCTCCCACCGTGGCTTCCCACGTGGTCAGCATAGTCTCTGCCATCCCTGTGCCAGCTGACTCGGAGGTGGCAATCGGACCGAAGTACAGCACCACTGCGGTCAGCAGAGCGAAGGCAAGAATCGGCCAGCCAAGAATTCGGTTCAAGAATTCTTTGCCACTACGTACCGCTAATGCTTCGGGTTCGGTTCGCCGGAACTTTTCGGCTCGCATGGCTGCGGTACCGAGATGCTCAAATAGCTCTACCTGATTGCGGCCGCGTCCTGGCAGTTGACGGATCTTCGCGTTGGTTTGTTCAATGATCCTGTTTCGCTCTTCAGCGTTCAGGTGTCCCAATTCGAGGCGCAATTGATCCAAGTATTTGCGTGCTGCGCGTGGGAGGCGTGACTTCATGAGGCTTACTTTAGCCGGTGCGCTCCACAGTTTGGCGGATGCCAACGTTGCGTCTGACACGGGGTGTCTGATGGCGTGGTGTCCGCTTTTCCGCTTCAGGAAAAGCTACTTGCCGGCTCCTGCCGTCAGCCCGCCCACAATGTATTTCTGCAAGAACAAGAACAATGCCATGACCGGGATGGCCGCGAGCACCGCTCCAGCGGCAAACACCGACCAGTTTGAGGTGAATTCTTCAGAGACGTAGGAATACAGCCCCACCGCGAGCGTTTGATTCTCCGGGCTGACCAACACCACGGAGGCGATTACGAAGTCGCTGGTAGTGGAGATGAATGACAGCAATCCCACCACTGCAAGGATTGGTGCCACTAGGCGCAGGATCATGGTGAAGAAGATGCGCGCATGCCCAGCCCCATCAATCTTGGCAGCCTCATCAATTTCTATCGGCACAGTATTGAAGAACCCATACATTAAGTAGGTGTTTACACCCAGTGCGCCACCGAGATACACCATGATTAGAGCAATCTGGTTATCGATACCCAGTGCTGGGTACACATCGCCCAGTGTGGTGAGAAGAATGAAGATTGCCACCACTGCCAGCAGCTGCGGGAAAATCTGGACTACCAACAGGGACACCAGTCCAAAGCGGCGGCCCTTAAAGCGCATCCGGCTAAAGCTGTAGGCGGCGAGTGCACCCAGCAGTACGGAGGCGGCCGCGGTAGTTAGTCCGATAAACATCGTGTTAGCAAACCATGCGGCGAAGGGACGCTGTTCGTTGGCGAAGAGCTTCTCATAACTTTCAAAACCGACCGTGCTGAATAATCCGTTGGAGGAAAGCAGCGTGCCGTTGGGATTGAGCGACGCTGAGAGAACATAGAGCAGTGGGAAGGCCGCGTAGATACACAGCGCCACGCCAATGAGGTGGCGCCAGCCGGTTGCCGCAAACCACTGGCCGAAAGTCTTTTTCGGTGCCTTGGATGAGATTGAGGTTGCAGTGCTCATTAGTTCAATTCCTCCAGAGCTTTGGTCTGCTTAAAGCTGATGACTGCGATCAGCGAAACAATCAAGAAGATAATGATGGAGAACGCGCTAGCCAGCCCATAGTCGCGTTGTGAACCAACGAACGCCACCTTGTAGACCATCGAAATGAGGATGTCCGTGGAACCTACGTTCATGGCTCCACCGTCCAAACGTGGTCCGCCCTCGGTAAGCATGTAGATGATGTTGAAGTTGTTGAAGTTGAACGCGAAAGAAGAAATCAGCAGTGGCGCTACAGACACGAGCAACAGTGGCATCTTGATCAATCGGAAGATCTGGAACGGTTTAGCCCCGTCAATCTTCGCCGCCTCGGAGAGCTCATCTGGAATCGATTGCAAGGCGCCAGTGCAGACGAGGAACATATAAGGGAATCCAAGCCAAAGGTTGACCCAGAGCACGGAGAACTTTGCCAGCCACGGGTCGGTGAGCCATGGAATCGAGGCTCCGTTGAAAAGTACCTGATTAACAAAACCGAAGTCTTTGTTCAGCATGCCAGCCCAGACCAGGCCGCCAAGGAATGCAGGGAACGCATATGGCAGGATCGAGATGACTCGGTAAATCTTGCGCCCCTTCATCCGCAGGTCGTTGAACACTATTGCGAGAAATAATCCAAGGAAGAAGGTCGTGGCTACCGAGAGGAAAGCAAAGGCAAAGGTCCATACGGTAACAGAGATCAGCGAACTGCGGATCGACGAGTCGGTGACAGCCCGAGTGAAGTTGTCAAAACCTACGTTGATAGACCAGCCCGGCATCAGCTGCTCACCATCCGGTGCGCTGTAGGCGCCCACCCCGGTGTCGCTATATACCGTGCCGGTGATCGAGTCGGTCATCGTATCGGCGCCCTTGTCGTAGACCAGTGTGGAAGTGTACTGGTAGGCGGTCCGTCCATCAGAGGTGCGAAGCGTTCCCTGGGTCGGGTCTTCACTCATGGGCACCGCTAAGGATGTGACTTCCTGCTGCCGGCCAAGTAAATCAGCGAAGTTCAGTTGCGTGTATTTGCCAAGTTCGGCCGGGTCAATAGGTGCCAGTGGGTCATCGGAGTCCCCCACAAGCTGCTGCCCTTCACGCTCTACCAAGAGCGCAAGCCCGTCGGCACCATCCAGTACAGTCACCGGGTAGCTTGCCGAATCAGGCACCCGTTGCTGATTGGTTTGCAGCAGCGACATAATTGCGTCGTCTTGATCCGAATTATGCCCGGATCCATAGTTGGTAAACGCGATATACCCGGTGTAGCCAATGACAAAAACTTGGAAGATCAACAGGAATACGGCGCCGGGTGCCAGGTACTTAGCCGGAAGCCACCCTCGCTTGAGGTAGATGACGTTAATCAATAGGGTAATGACACCGATGATGCTGGCAATAAGTACCGCGTCTTTGGCTACCGCAAGGAAAATTGCAAAAACTGCGGTGGCATCCAGGACCGCCAGCGCCAGGATCTTGAAGAGCATCGTGCCCAGTCCTCCGCTGAAATGGGGCGAAGTACTTTTCTCCCTCGACGAACGTTCGGGGGCGTCTTCTCGTCGCGCGGTGGTATTGAGATTCATCTACGTGGTCCTTGAACGATTCTGCCAGCGGTTATCGGTGTGGTTAGGCCGGAGCGCAAGTCCAAGACTTGCACCCCGGCCCACGCAGAACTACTTGGAAATTGCTGCTTCGATGTCATCAGCCATCTTGTCCCAGCGCTTGACTGGGTCCTTGGCCTTACCGGAGATGATGTCAGCTTCTGCGACACCCCAGAATTCCCATACCGCAGCCATTTCCGGAACGTTTGGCATCGGAACACCGTTGGCGCCAACTTCACCGAAGGCTGCAACTACTTCGTCAGACTTCGCTGCTTCGAAAGCTGCCTTGTTTGCTGGTGGGCGGTCGCCAACCTTGTATAGTTCGGTCTGCACCGCTTCGGTACCAATGTAGTTGGTCAAAAATTCTGTAGCTGCCAACAGATTCTCGGTCTTCGAAGAAACGAAGAATCCCTGGACTGCTACGAAAGGTTGTGCTGGCTCGCCGCCGGCGCTTGGTATTGGGTCAATGGACAACTCAATCTTGGCTTTTTCGGCCGCCTCAACATTCCAAGGGCCAGTAATCAAGAATGGTGAATCGCCGGAAACAAACTTTTCCTTGGCAATGTCGGAGTCCACCGAGGTTTTCAGCGTTCCTTCTTTGCCCTGCTCAGCCATCCACTGAGCGAATTTCTCGCCGCCTGAATTGTTCAGTTCCAGCTTGCTTGCGTCATAGGCGCCATCGGCATCGGTGCCAAAGACCGGTGCGCCGAACGAGGTCTGGAATGGGTAGAGATGGAATGGATCACCGGTTTCGGAGACCTGCACCAAGAATGGGAAGTCTGCTCCTGACTTTTCACCGGCGGTGATCATGTCGTCAAAGGTTGCAGGTGCTTTGTCGGCCAGTTTGGTGTTGCGCAGCAGTGCCAAGTTCTCGGTGGCGTAAGGGACACCGTAGGCTTTTCCTTCATAGCTCATCGCATTCACGGCAACATCTTGGAAGTCTGCGGCTTTGTCGCCCAGCTCTACCGGCTGAACCACACCGTTATTGACGAGGTTTCCCAACCAGTCGTGGGCTCCGATGGTGATATCAGGACCCTTTCCGGTAGGTACCTGGCGAAGGAAATCTTCTTGAATTTTCGAGAAATCCTTGATCACCAGCTCTACCTTCACACCACTGGCGGCCTGGAAGTCCTTGGCAGCCTGTTTCAGTACTGGCTCACGGTTTGCGTCAACCCATACGGTCAACGATCCGGCTTCGGCTGGCGCTGAGGCAGAAGCCGCTGGTGAGCTGGAAGTGGTGGGTTCGGTTGTGGTGCCGGATCCGCCGCAGGCGGTCAGCGAGAGTGCAGCGATGGCCGTCATGGCCCCGCCGACAATCAGGGAGCGAGCGTTCACCTTCATTGGTGTACCTTTCGTGACAACCTCGGTCCAATGGGCCGGACCGGGCGGATCTGAGCGTCGAAGGGTTTCGACATATATGTAAGCGCTTCCAGAGTGACATAGATCATTGAAGTTGGCAACAGTCGCCAAGGAATCAATCATTCTCAGCTCGGTCTAACGACTTACTTCATGGCAAAGCGTCAAATTACTGGAAGCGTTTACAAACACTTCTCCATCGCCTATCGTTACCGTCATGACTCAAAAGCGCGCGCTCTCGACCACGCCATCAACCGAGCCCGGCTCGGAATGGTGGCGCACCTCGGTGATCTACCAGATCTATCCACGTTCCTTCGCAGACGCCAACGGAGATGGAATCGGAGATTTACAGGGCATTACCTCCCGCCTGGAATCGCTGGCCAAAATGGACATCGACGCAATCTGGCTCTCCCCATTTTTCACCTCACCCCAAAAAGACGGTGGCTACGACGTCTCGAACTATGTAGACGTCGACCCGCTCTTTGGCACACTGGCCGACTACGACGCTATGGTGGCTCGCGCCCATGAGCTCGGATTACGCGTCATCATTGATCTCGTTCCAAACCACTGCTCTGATCAACATCCCTGGTTCCAGGAAGCCCTGAAATCCCCGGCCGGCTCCCCCGAACGCGACCGCTTTATCTTCCGCGACGCCGTAGAAGGAACCGTGCCCAATAACTGGGAATCGGTGTTCGGAGGACCTATGTGGACCCGGACCACCGACGAAGACGGTACCCCCGGCCAGGTGTACCTGCATATCTTTGACTCTTCGCAGCCAGACTTTAACTGGCACAACGAGGAAGTCCGCGCGATGTTCCGCAACGTACTGCGCTTCTGGCTAGATCGCGGCACCGATGGGTTCCGCGTCGACGTTGCCCACGGCATGATCAAGGCCGAGGGGCTGCCCGATTTCGCCCCAGACCCCAAGGGCGCATCCATGGGTGGAACCGAAGAGCTTGCCCCGTGGTGGGGGCAGGATGGCGTGCATGAAATCTACCGCGACTGGCGAACCGTCATGGATGAATACGAAGGCCAGCGTGTGCTCTGTGCCGAAGCCTGGGTTAATCCACTAGATCTGATGGCAAAGTGGGTGCGTGAAGATGAAATGCATCAAGCCTTCAATTTCCCTTATCTCAGCACCGGCTGGGATGCCTCGGCACTACGTGAAGTAATCAATGAGTCAATCTCGGCCTTCGGCGCGGTCGGCGCACCGAGCACCTGGGTATTGTCCAACCACGACGTGGTACGCCATGCCTCACGGTTAGCACTCACCGCAGACAACCCGCAGGGTGAAGGCATTGGTCCGCTGACGCCAAACCATCCGGATCCGGTCACCGGCTTGCGCCGCGCCCGTGCGGCCTCCACGCTCATGCTTGCACTACCCGGTGGTGCTTACCTTTATCAGGGTGAAGAGCTCGGCTTGCCCGAAGCCATGGAGCTACCGGACGAGGCCCGTCAGGACCCGACCTGGTTCCGCACCAATCACGAGCGCTACGGCCGAGACGGCTGCCGAGTGCCGCTTCCTTGGGAAGCGGAGGCCCCGGCCTACGGTTTTAGCACCACCGGAGAAAGCTGGCTGCCCCAGCCCGAGCAATGGGCCGGTTATGCGCGTTCACTGCAGGAAAATGACGCCGACTCAACGCTGCACCTATACCAAGAACTATTGCGTTTGCGCCGCGAACACGCGCTGGGTTCCGGAGACGTACAGTGGTTAGCTAGAAATGATGAAAACCTGCTGACCCTGCAAAATGGCTCGGTTATTATCGTGATGAATTTCTGTGCAGAGCCGATTCATTTGCCGGAAGACCTGGCAAAACTACCGCGTCTGGTCGTCAGTGCCTTACAAAGCTCGGACGAGAGCATACAAGGCGAAAGCGCACTGTGGCTTAACGCAACGCGTAGCTAGCGGACGGTAAGCTCAAAAAGTAGCTGCGGCGCTCATCGAATGGCCGCCGCAGCTACCAGACATACTTCGTGAAAGGGTCATCGTGGCCAGCATCAAAGACGTGGCTGAGGCCGCAGGAGTCTCTATCGCCACCGTCTCCAGGGCTCTCTCGGGTCGCGGAAACGTCTCGGCCAGCACGCTCGCCGCGGTCCGCCGGGCAGCACACGAGCTCGACTACGTGGTTTCCGCCAGCGCCTCAGGTCTGGCCTCGGGCCGAACCCGGAATATCGGCGTGCTGGTACCAATGATTAATCGCTGGTATTACGGCTCGGTGCTTGAAGGCATTAGCGCGGCCCTGATGCGCGAAGGTTATGACACCACCTTGTATCAGCTGAGCAAGGAAGTGGACCAACGCGAAAAGGTATTCTCTGACTTCCTGCTTCGCCAACGTGTAGACGCGGTCATCGCGGTCAACGTGGAGTTAGGCGAGGCGGAGATGAAAGCCCTGCATGCACTGGATAAACCACTGGTAGGAGTAGGCGGTCCATTACCCGGCGCTCCCACCCTTTTCTGGGATGAAGAAGCGGTGGCGGCCTTAGCCACTGAGCACCTCATCGCGCTGGGGCACACACGTATCGCTCACATTGGCGGAAGCCAAGAAACCGATCAGGATTTCCACTTGCCTACCCGCCGCCGCGCCGGGTACGAACGCGCCATGCGTGAAGCTTCACTGCCCGTAGATGACCGTCTCTACCTGGGCGCCGATTTCAGCATGGCCCAGGGCTATCAGGCGGCAAAGCAGTTGCTCGGCCACCCGGTGAACCGTCCCACTGCCATTTTTGCTGCCAGTGATGAAATGGCGATCGGCGCGATGCTCGCCGCCCGGGACTTAGGCCTGCAGCTGCCCCATGATCTTTCGGTGATCGGTATCGATAACCATGAACTTGCAGACATGTTCGGGCTGACCACCATTGAACAGCGGCCCCACCAGCAGGGCGAGACTGCGGTAGCCATGTTGTTGCGCACCATTCGCGGGTTAGAGCCAGCCCAGGGGCATCCCATTGAGCATCGGCTGATTGTGCGTTCATCAACAACGCGCCCACCGGCATAAAGCCAGCGGGCGCGTGATTGATATTCAGTTTTTGTAGACCTGCACGTTAGCGAACGGTGGGCGCTTCTTCATCCTGAACTTCCTCCAGGTGCAAGTTGCGTCCCTGAGTTTCGCCCACCCAGAGCACCGCGGCGACGGAGATGACGGTCAGCACCATAATGTAGATCGCAATGGAACCAGACCATCCGGTGGAGGTCAGCAAGACCTGCGCCACGGTGGCAGCAAAGGCACCGCCGAGAATCGAACCCAGTGCGTAGCCAATCGAGATACCCGAGTAGCGGATACGAGCCGGGAACATCTCGGCGTACATGGCCGACTGTGGACCGTAGGACAACCCCAGGCCAATGGTGAGCACGAAGATACCCACGGTGTAGAGCACGATATTTCCGGTGTCCACCAACATGAACATTGGAATCATCCAGACAAATACAATGCCGTAACCGAGCAAGAAGGTATTCCGGCGTCCCAGCCTGTCCGAGAGCCAGCCACCGACCAGAGTGAAGATCAGCCAGCCGACTGAGCCAACGGTGGTAGCCAGCAAGACTGGAGCCAGTTCCATCTTCAGCACCTTGGTGGTGTAGGAGATGAAGAAGGCGATCACCAGGTAACCGGCGGCGTTGTTCGAAACGAAGATCAAAGCAGCTTGCATCACCGGCTTCAGGTGCCCGGTCATCAGCTCCTTCAGCGGAGTGTGCTCGGCGGCCTTACGCTGAGCCATGGCTTTGAAGACCGGGGATTCTTCCACCGCACGGCGGATCATGTAACCAACCAGGATCAGCACTACCGACAGGAGGAATGGAATACGCCAGCCCCACGATTGGAACTGCTCTGGAGTCATCGAGACACGCAGAATGTAGAGCAAACCAGTTGCCAGGATCATGCCGATAGGCACGCCGATCTGCGGGAAAGCTCCGAAGTAACCGCGGCGGGCCTTCGGTGCGTGCTCCACTGCCATCAGCGCTGCGCCACCCCACTCGCCACCTGCGGAGAAGCCCTGGATCACACGTAGAAGCACCAGCAAGATAGGTGCTCCGATGCCAATTGCGGCGTAGGTTGGCAGCACACCGATCAGCGAGGTGGCCGCTCCCATGAGGATCAAGGTCAGCACCAGAATCTTCTTGCGTCCATAGCGGTCACCTAAGTGTCCTGCCACGATGGCCCCCAAGGGGCGGAAGAAGAAGGAGATGCCAATCATGGCAAAGGACAGGATCTGGGCTACAGCTGGATTTGATTCACCGAGCGGTTCCAGGAACAGCGGGGTCAACAGCGTCGCGGTGAGCTGAGCGAAAATGAAGAAGTCGTACCACTCGATGGTGGTACCTACCAGGGTGCCGGCCAGAACGCGCCGTTCTTCCTGGGTACGTGATGCGGTTGTAGACATGTGCGAGTGTCCTCAGATGAAGATGCGGATAATTACCGACCGTTCGGACGGGTAATAGATACATAGTAAACTAGGAGTGACTGTCCTCACAAGCTGCATTAGTCACACTCCCGTCTAACAGTTCAAAAAAAGAATTCGCTGTTCGGATAAAGAACCCCTAGACTCGAATCAAGTACACCAGCGTCGAGCCTAAGGCTGACTGTGCACCGAAAAAATCGGGGCCAGCGCCGGAATGAAGAAGATGTCGTCCTCGCAAACCCTATCCCGCGGAATTCGAGCCTTAGAGATCGTTGCCGAGTCTCCAGTCAACCTCACCATCGCGGAAATCGCCGAGCGGCTCGACGTCCATCGCTCCATCGCCTACCGGATCCTGCGCACGCTTGAAGAACACCGCCTGCTCAGCCGGGATGAATCCGGCAGGATTCGTTCAGCCTCAGGGCTGGCAGTCCTTGCCCGCTCCGTGCAGCGCGACCTGCAATCTGCCGCGCTGCCCGAGCTCACCAGGCTTGCTAATGAACTATCCATGACGGCGTTCTTGGCCGTCTGGGAACACGATATGTGCACCACCTTGCAGTCAGTTGAACCGGTGCACTCAGGAAGCGCCATTGTGCACCGCCCCGGCTCGGTGCACGGGATGGATATTGGCGCGCCAGGTATCGCCATCCAATCCCAATACACGCGTAGCCAATGGGATGCGATGGAGACCGGCATTGAGTACCGTGAGCCTGCGCGCACCGCACGGATTGAGGGATACTCCACCAGCGAGAACGAAGTGATCCAAGGCGTCACCGCCATAGCGGTACCGATTTCCCACACCGGCCCTACCCCGGCGGCCATCGCCGTCATCTTCGCTACCAGCACCGTCGACACCCGTGAGCACATTATTCGTGCGTTGAAAGAAGCTGCACTGAACGTGGGCGACGAACTCAGCTAAAAACGTGGTCCCCTCAGATTTAAGCACCGCAGGCTCCTTTCCCATAAGGGAAAGGAGCCTGCGACTTAACACTCTGGTGTTAGCGCACGCGTCGCAACGACGGAGCCTTTGCAACGATCAGCTTCATCAGCAGAGCCGCAAGCAGGATGAGGAACGCCGCAGCGGTAGAGACCCAGTAGGCCCCGAGGTAACCGGAAGATTCTGCCAATACTCCGGCCAAACCGTTACCGATTGATGTGCCCACCACGATTCCGGCCGACAGCAGCGTCATCACTGTGGACAGCAGCTTCGGCGGAGCTACCTCGCCACCCAAGGTCATGCCCGTGACGATTACCGGACCGACAGCAAAACCTGCCACAAACAGTGCTAAAAGCATCCACGGCACGGAGCTGGCATAGTGCAATCCAAAGCTGGCAATAGTCAGCGCCACACCGCAGGTGATCCAACGGTTGATCTGGCTAAATCCCTGTGGCCACGAAGCCACGGAAATCGCTGCCAGCGCACTGGAAAGCCCCATTGCGCCATAGAGCAAGCCACCCTGATTGGAGTTACCCAGTGCGCCGGCAAATGCCAGCGTGCCGGCGGCTGATGAGCCAAAGACCGTGCCTAAGCCAATCATGCCAAGTACTAGCGCACCAATAGCGGCCACTTGCGCCTTAGAGACGCGCACCTTTACTTCATGTTCGCCACTGCCATGCGGTTTAACCTCATCGACGGTGCGGTGTTTCGCAAAGGTAGGAACCAGCACCACGGTGAGAACTGCAGCGATCAGCAGCGGCAACGTTGGGTGTACCAGCGAGGCTAATAGACCTACGGCAACCGGTCCGAAGACGAAGCCAAGCTCGTCCAGCATGGATTCCAGGCTCAACGCCGCGGTGAGCACTTTAGGATTTTTTTGCTGCCGGCGCGTCATTGAAATCCAACGCACTCGCGACATCGGTCCGACCTGTGGACCGCTGGCTCCCGCGAGCAAGGAAATCATGACCAGCACACCGACCAGCAAGTTCGAACCGCTATTGCCGTACCACGTCAACAACAGAAGCAAAATGGTATGCAAGATTGATACTGGAATTAGCACCGGACGCTGACCGAAGCGGTCCGCGAGCATTCCGATACTGGGCCCGCCCACGGCAGAACCAAGTCCCACCATGGCCGCACTCAAGCCACCGAGTGCATAGGATCCGGAGCTTGCAGTCACCAAGGTCATCGACCCAATGGTGAGCATTGCCAGGGGCAATCTAGCAAAGAAAGATAGCGGAACGTAGGCCGTTCCAACCATAGGAACCAGTGAAGAGAACCCTGGCTTAGGTTCTAGTTTTTGGTTCGGTTCATTGGACAACATATGTTGAGTCAACAATTCTCCACAGCAAAGCGTGTGTCGTCCCACGCCCCCCGACACACAAAATTTCCCAGACATGCCTGATGGCACTACTTTCAAGATACCAGCGTCTTGGTCAATGTCTAGTTCAGATGGTGAGCATCACTTCTGGGGTCATATCAATTGTGGAACCGTGCTGGGTTTTGATAACCGTCACTCGGTTGGTAATTCGTTGTTTCATCTCCGAAACATGGGACACCAGACCGATCATGCGTCCGCCTGCACGCAGTGATTCCAGCGCTTCCATCACCTGCTCTAGGGTCTCGGCATCAAGGGAGCCGAAACCTTCATCCACGAAGAGCGTCTGCATATCTACCGCACCACTGTGATGTGAGATTACGTCCGCCAGTCCCAATGCCAGAGCCAGTGAAGCCATGAATGTTTCACCGCCGGACAGCGTCTGAGTGTCGCGTTCTTTACCTGTCCATGAATCCCGGACGCGCAGGCCCAGCCCAGACTTTGAATTGCCACGGGTGGAATCATCATGATGCAGCGAATAACGTTCGGAGGACATGATCTTCAGCCGCTCGGTGGCGGCCTGTGCAACTTCTTCCAAACGCGCCGCCAGCACATAGGTGCTCAGGGTCATCTTGTATTTGTTTTCTCCCCCGCCACGAATCACGTCGGCTAGATCTCGCAGTCTCCGGTACGCGTCGATGACCGGCCCAGAATCGGCACGGTACTCACTCAAAGCCCTCACCGAGGTACGCAGGCGTTCCAGTTGTGTCTGCGCCAGCACCTCGTCCTGGCGCGCGGACTCATACCGTTGCTCGGTCGCTTCAACGTGCTCGTTGACCCGACTCGTTTCCTCCTCGGATGGTGCGTCAATTCCTTGGGCCGTGAGATCTTTGGCCCGAAGGTAATCAGCGGATGCTTTGAGCGTGGTTATGGCACTGGCACGCACCGTGTCCTGGTGTTGCAGTCGCTGATATTCTTCACGCTTCTGCTCGCTGAGCAGGGCCGAAGCGTAGTCTTGGTCAGTTTCAAAGCCGGCTTCATCGCGTTGTTTGATCCACGTAGCCTCCGCTTTGCTTGCGCCGGCGATGGCAGCTAAATGATCTGTCAGTGCGTTATAGGCTCGGTTAAAGATCGTGAACTCGGCTCGCACCTTCGCTACTAGCTCGTTAAGCCCTAATTCGCTCCCCTCGCGTAGCTGGGCAAGTTTGACGTCAAGCTCAGCAATTTGGCCGCTCAACGATTCAACCTGCTTGCTGCTCGTAGCGTGGGCAAGTGTAGCCTGCGCAACCTTAGCGGTTTCCTTTTCGATACCGGTACGCAGTAACTCCAATTTTTGCGCCAGCTTGGTAACCTCCGCCTGTTTCGCGGTAGATTCATCCAGCTTTGCCTGCGTTACCTGGACAAGCGCTTGTCCGGTGGCAAGATCTGCATCTTTCGCAGACTCGGCTGCAGTCTCAAATTTGGTGGTCGCCACATCCCTGATTTTGGCCTTCGCGCCTTGCAGTTCCCGCTCTGAGTGAACGACCTTCTCCAACGCCACAATCTGTTCGTCATCGATGAGTCCGGCAGTATCCTCAGCCTGCGCCGGCTGCGGATGTTCCAGCGAGCCACAAACCAGACACGGCGAGCCGTCTTCCAACGCAGCGGCAAGACGCAAGGCGGTCTGTTCTAACTGCAGGCGTTGCGCTGAGATCAACGCAGACTCGGCAGCATTGAGTTTCAGGCTTTGTTCCGCATACTCAATATCCGCATTAGTCAAAGATTTTTGTAGCTTCTCGCGCAGCTTGATCTGCACAACCAGATCCTGTGCAGCTTTGAGCTCCTCAGTAGCTTGTTGCTTAACCTCAGCGGCTGCGACAAGATCTAGCTTTTGTGGATCGGCAGCGAGCTCTTCACGCTCGATTCGTAGCGCCTGAAGAGTCTGCTCCGCGTCTTCGAGGATTTTCTGCTGGTTGCGGACTTGTTGCTGTGCCTCTTTAAGTTCTTCTTGCAGTTTCTGCTGCTTAGTCTCGTCGGCCAGCGCTGCCTTGAGCACCACGAGACGGGTATTGAGTTTCGCCGCCCGTGCCCGAAGAACTTCTAGATCATCGCTGTTCGCTTGAGTCTGCACGTCGTAGCTAGTCGCTACGCTGCGCTGAGACTCGTGCCAGTCTTCCATCGTGGCTTCGAGGCTGCTTTTTGTCTCTTTGACCTGTGCCTCATAGCCTCGGATTCCGGCGGCTTTGGCGTGCAGGTTAAGTGCCGTTCCGGCGCGCAGAGCAGCCGCGTGGTTTTTAGCGTGTTCGGCTTCCAGTTCGCTCAATTCGGCACGGCGCTCAAAAACCCGTTTGCGTTCTTCCACGGATTTTTGGTTATTCAGCGCCTGGTCGCGCCGTTTGCGCAGCGTTGAGGTCTGTTCCTGACGGAAGGAATACATAGCGAAAATACGCGTCTCATAGTCCGCAAATTCAGCTGCCAAATCCGCCGGCGGCGCGATATCTTCCAACGCGTCATCAGGATCCACGGTCTCATGACTGGAAAGATAAGCTGTAACTTCTTGACGGATGCTATCTTCACGGGCACTGAGATTAGCCTCAATTTCTGCGGCTTTTTTACGTTCCCCGGCAAGACGCAGGTTGAACTCGTCCTCAATCTTCCCGTAGTCACTGGTATCGAACAGATTGCTGAGCAGGTCTTCACGTGCGGTGGCCTTGGCACGCAAGAAATCTGCGAACCCGCCTTGCGGGAGCATCACCACTTTGGTGAACTGATCACGGTCCAGACCTAGCAGGCCACCGAGGATCTGCCCTACTTCATCATTACGGGTCGACAAGGCCTCCCATTGTCCTTTGACCAGTTCGCGCAGAGCACTGGACGCCTTCTGCTCGGTGACTCCGTTTTTGCCCCGCTTGCTTGGACGCATCCATGCCGGGGAACGAGTCACCTCAAAACGACGGTCTCCCACGGTTAGTTCGCAGATGATCTGTGGTTCAATACCTTCTGCTGCATGATCCGAACGGATCTGACGGCTACCGGTCCGGTTTCCAGGCAAGGAACCATATATGCCGTAGCAAATTGCGTCGAGAATGCTGGATTTGCCGGCACCCGTGGGTCCATCAAGTAAAAACAATCCGCCAGCCGACAGTTCGTCGAAGTCGACTTCTTCGACTCCGGCGAAGGGGCCAAAGGCCTGGATATGAAGCTTATGAATTCTCATTTGCTCACCTGTGCTTCACGCGTGCTCCGGATGACCGAGTCAAGCAGTTCCCGTTCAAGTTCATCGGCCTGCCGGTCTCTGACATGTTCAATAAAGTCCGTGCAGACCTGTGCGGTACTTGTTGCTTTAGCCATCCGGTCTGAATACGTCGACTTTTCCTTGGCCCTGCCACCCTGCGGGTCAAAGGCGAGCACCACGGTGTCCGGAAAGCGAGTCCTCACCTTGCTCATCGCATCTGCCGGGCGTTCCGGATCGGTCAGCGTCACCTGGCACCAAGCATCCTCGGCGAAAGCCAGTTCCTTATCTGCAAGAAGATCTTCGATATTTCCGCGCAGGATGGCGAGTTTTTTCGGCACCGAAAGCAGTACTTCTTCGTACCCGGCAATTCCCTGTGCATCGGTATCGATCAGCCAGATTCCCTTGCGCTGTTTCACTTCCGAGAAGGAGTAGGCCAAAGGAGAACCCGAGTAACGGATTTTCTCGGCGATGCGCTGGCGCCCGTGGAGGTGACCTAGCGCGGTGTAGTCAAAATTCTCAAAGAGCCGCGCGGGAACCACGTCCAAGTTGCCGGTGCTTAGCTCACGTTCCGAGTCACTACCTTCACCGCCGGCGGCAAAGAGATGTGCCATTGCCACGGACACCACCGGGGTGCCGCTCTTCCGTAGTTCTCGCAGGTGCCCTTCGATACGGTTTATGGCCGCTGCAACCACCGCCGCGTGACTGGCTTTTTCCACCTGGAGCTCGTCCATTACCATCCGTGGCTCCAGATACGGGATCCCGTACACGGCCACGCGGTGCGTATCTGCTTCGAGCACCACCGGTTCGAGCATGCGTGAGGTATCGGCAAAAATATGCACTCCGGCAGAATCCAGGAGTTCTGAGGCGAATCCTAGCCGGGAGGCGGAATCGTGGTTGCCACTAGTCAAAATCAGGGTGGCTCCGGTTTTGCGAAGCTCGGCCAACACCCAGTTGCACAAACGCACCGCATCCACGTGGGGCAGTGCACGGTCATAAATGTCACCGGCCACCAACACCACGTCCACCTGGCGTTCACGGGTGATATCGATGATTTCCTGCAGTACGCTGCGCTGGGCATCGAGTAACGACGCACCATGGAAGGTACGGCCTAAATGCCAGTCTGAGGTGTGAAGCAATCGCATGATCCCACCTTATGCAATACCTTCGACAGTTTGCGCACTAGAATGTACTTGTGAATGAAACCGGTGAAATTGCACTCCTGCCAGAGAACTACTCAGACAAGGTGTTCGCGATCCTGCTCGGCCTAGCCGACGGCGCAACCCACGCCCGGGACGATATCGATCCCGGTGCCACCGAGCTACTCCCGCTCTATATGGTCGATGGGCTGCTTGAAGCCCTCGAATGGGCCAAAGATGGTGTGGGCAGCGACGAGTTAGCCTGCATGTGGCTCGCTTCGCTTCGCGCCTACTCTCAGCTGACCGGGTCCTTCCCGACCGGTGCGCCCGAGCCATTAAAGCGTTGGATTGATCTTGAAATGAAGAAGGTCGAGATTCATGACGGTCTGATGGCTGGCGATCCGCTGAACATGTCGGGTCTGAAATCTAAAGATATGGGCCAACGCGGACGCCCTACCGGCGTGAATGCGGACTCCACTGGCGTGCTTCCACGTGCTGCCGCGGTCGCGTTGCTCTCCCGTGTCCCAGAATCCACTACCGAGGCGTTGTCCCGTGCCGCCGCATATCTGACTCATGATGAGCAGGCTGCAAAAACCACGGTGGCAGCCGCCCGTATCGTCCGCTCCGCCATTGAACGCTCGCAGGCAGCTGGCAGCGAATGGGACGCTATGCTCGAAGGACTTGAAGGTCCCTCAGCGGATGCCCTGCGTCAGGTGGTGGCCGTGGTGCGCGATTCATTGCACCTGTCCCCCACCGATGCCTACGCCGCGTACTTCAACGCAAGTGGCGCAGCCGAGGTGGAGGAAGAATCCGATATCGAGGCGGCAGATGCCCCGGCAGCTGAGGAAGACGATAGCCGTGATCCAGAAACTGATGCCTACGCGGTAGCCCTGCTGGCTGCAGTGTATGGTTCTGATGCTGTAGGTGACCGTCCAGCTTCTGCGTTGGATGACATCATCTCTGAGCTTCACGACCGCTGGATGGCCTTGGTGGACTAACCCTCCCAAACGATTTAAATGACTCGGCCCGGAACCAAATTTTTGGTTCCGGGCCGAGTCATTTGTACAACGTGAGACGTACTGCGAGAAAACCGCTGGTTTTCGCTTATCCCTTGGAGGGAACCAACGCTTCCTGTGGTTCCTCAGGCAGGTCAATTTTCTGTGAATCGGGGAAAACAAACTTATGCAGTGCCCACCAGCGGAACACCATCGCTAGCAACGTGCCGATAATCGGCCCGGAGATAAAGTCTGCTACTTCTTGGCTGAGAAAAGATACCTGCGGGTAGTGGAATCCCAGGATCCAGCGCGATACATAGAGCGGAGCGGAGTTGATGGCAATGCCGATCAACGACACGGTGAAGAAGCCAATGGCTTGAACGCGCTTGCGGTACGCGTCGTTTTGATTTTGAAACGTGTACTGCCGGGTCAGCACGAAGGAGACCACCGTCGCAACAGCGTTAGCAATGATAAATGCAGTGGTTGGATGCGCTTCGAGCACCGTGAATTTCAACCCGTAGTTGACAACCAAAGTTACTACGAAGCAGAATCCGCCAACTCCAATAAATCGCATGAGCCTAGTGAGCATGCCATTTTTGTTGTTCACGTGTACCTCGTGGTGTTTAGTAGTTAAAAACGGTTCGGACTGCAGGACTCAGCCTTGAACGGCCATTCCGAAGCCCTCGACCAGCTGCATGAATTCACCTTCCGAGATGATTTCCACGCGCTGGCCCTTATCGCGCAGCTTCAGCACCTGCTTGGCCTTGTTGGTCAAACGTCCGTTGGCCAGATCCTGCGGAACAAATCCATCACCAACCACCAATGCGGTGGTAGCTCGGGTGACCCGCGAGGCGGTCTGTGCGCCGTAGTTTGCCGCCCACTGCTTAGCCTTAGGCCGCGGTACCGAGAGGTTTCCGGTGAACACCATAACCTGCCCAAATAGCGGGTGCGTACGATCTGCGTCCATATTTGGTTCGGGGTTCTCCCCCTCCTGCGGCCAGGATCCAAAGGAATCTAGGGCAGGCATCGGGTGGCCATTGGCCATCCAACCTTGAGCGTCTCGGGTGGCACGGGAGAATTCTTCACCCGGCCTCCATGACGCGGTGAGCCCCAACCCGACGTTGTAGTGATCCGCCGCGTGCAAGACGGACGGAGCATCACTTCGATGAGCGATATCGATCATTGCCCACGCGCAGGCTTCCGCGTCGGCGAGCGCCTCGTGGTGGTTTTCGATGGGGTGGCCGGCCTCTTCGGCGACAAACGGCAGCGAGTAGCTGGGTAAATCATAGGCTTTGCGGGCAAGTTTAACAGTACAAAGATGTGCGATTTCCGGGACAGCGAGTTCGCTGGCTTCCGAGGCGGCACGAATGACTCCGGAGTCGAAGGCCGAGTTATGCGCTACAAGCACGTCGGATCCGATAAATTTGAGGAGATCACCGAGCTTCTCCCCCACGCGTGGTGCGTCGGTGACCATGTCTTCGGTGATGTGGTGGATTGAGACGTTTCGCGGGTCGAAGTGGTCAAAACCTGCCGGCGGTCGAAGTAACCATTGTTCGGTTTCGACGATGCGTCCGGAACGGACCTTGATCAGGCCTACCGAGCAGGCCGATCCGATAAATCCGTTTGCAGTTTCAAAATCTAATGCTGTGAAGTCCAATGCCACGCATGACAGTTTACTCGTTAATGCTCAAAGGCCAGCATCCGAAGTCTAATGTGTGGATAATCCCTCCTGGTGCGCTGCGCATTCCGGAAGACTGCTATTCGAAGGCTAAATGTCTGATGACCTGTGTGTCTGCGTCAAAATCTCGATGTTGAATACGTGCGGCAACACAGACTTGTCACACTCGAGCTTTACAAGCACCGAAAACGGTTCGGTGGTGCATATACAGATGCCCTTGCCACGCCAAAACGTGTCAAGGGCATCTGGGCCGAACAACTACTAGGCTACGGTCGCTTTGCGCAAGGTCAGGTACGAACCTCCAGCCATCACTACCGCTACGACACCGCCCCACAGGGTCACGCCTGCGGCAGTCCAGGTCAGCGCCCAGGTCCAGAAGTTGGCCCAGAGCTGATTGAAGGTCAGCAGTGCAATTACTCCGAGCAGCAGCACACCCAAAGCGATGAAGAATACGAGCAGTCCAGTGGTGCGCCAGCGCATGTAAATAGTAGCGATCAAGAAGCCAACCATGAACAACAGCACCATCAGCACAAAGTAGAAGCCAATCTGTACCGCGACATTGTTATCGGCCACCCATTCCAAGGCGAAGAAGCGCGCATCCATCCACCATCCGCCGGTGGCCTTTTCGAGAAGTCCCATCAGGTAGTAGAAGACGGACAAGGCCAGAGCACACACTCCAAAGAGCAATACCGTGCCCAGGTAAAAACTTCTGCGCGAGACGCTCATCGCTTGGGAGAACGGGAAGGTTAAGGTCAAAGCTTGGATTCCCAATGCGAGAAAATACCACATCGGCGCCTGAGCGCCGCCGCCATACATTGTTCCTTCGCCACCGTTCTCGCGAACAATCCAGAAGATCACTAACGAGAAGATAAACGCGCAGCCGAGAATCAGCAGGGGCAGGCCAATAAAGACCCACTTGTTGATCAGCTGCATCCGAGCAACTTTGATTACGCGTTCCATGATGCTCTCTCCTTCGCTTGATCCTGATGTGCTGCAAGGACGTTGCGTCCCATGGCTGTTCGGACCACGAGTTGCTGCAACGACATTGGCGACAGCTCAAGACCGAGCTCTCGGGCTTCGGCTTGCTGGGCCGGGGTCAGCCGTTGCTGGATACTCACACTTGCCAGCGCACCCAACGAGTCGCGATGAATCACCGGATAGTCCGCAACAAACTCTTCGACCACATCTGCCTTGCCGCTGATCGTGACCGCGGCTCCCTGCAGTGATTCTGCGTCCTCGTCCATCACAATGCGTCCCGAGTCGATAATGATCACGTGTTCCAGCAAGTTTGCTACCTCGTCAATCAGGTGACTTGAGAGCACGATAGTTCGCGGGTACTCGGCGAAGTCTTCGACCAATCGGTCGTAGAAGATCTGCCTAGCCACCGCGTCCAGACCCAGATATGGTTCGTCGAAAAATGTGACTTCGGCACGAGACGCTAACCCGATGACCACACCTACTGCGGAGAGCTGACCGCGCGAAAGCTTCTTGATCTTCCGTTTGAGCGGAAGGTTGAAGTCGGCGATCAGTTCCTGAGCCAACTGCTCATCCCAGTTTTCAAAGAAGAGAGCTGCGGCTTTGAACGCCTGAAAGGCCTTGTACTCATCGGGGTATTTCTGCGATTCCCTGATGAAGCAGATCCGAGAAAGTGTCGCGTCATGTTCAAAGGGCGTATGGCCAAAGACCTTGACTTCGCCAGCATCGGGGAAGCCTTGCCCAGTCAAGATCGACATGAGTGTGGTTTTACCCGCACCGTTGCGTCCGAGCAGTCCGTAGATTTTGTGAGAATCCAGTTGCAGGTTCACGTCGTCCAAGGCCTTAACATCTTTAAAGGTCTTGCTGACGTTACGTACTTCCACTGGGGTTTGCTCAGACATGGCGAGATCCTCCTGGCCCTGCATCGATGATGGGTTGTGCCGACTTGATCATGTCCATGAGTTCTTCGGCTCCAATGCCGAGCTTTCCTGCTTCGGCGGCCAATGGCTGGACATATTGGTCATTGAATTTTTGCCTGCGCTTCTGCCGTAAGCGTTCCGGCGCGCCTTGCGCTACGAACATTCCGATTCCCCGCTTCTTGTATAGCAAACCCTCTTCTACGAGTTTGTTTATTCCCTTGGCCGCGGTTGCCGGGTTAATCCGATAGAAGGCGGCAAATTCATTAGTGGATGGCACCTGACCTTCTTCAGCCAGGACGCCAGAGAAGATGTCGTTTTCGATCAGCTCAGCGATCTGAATGAAAATTGGTTTTGAATCGTCAATCACACCACGCACCTCCTGCCTTTACTTGGAACCAACTGATGAGCTTCAGTTCATTGGTTCATTACTCATGTAACTAACCATAGAACCGGTTCAACTCTTTGGCAAGCATTGGGCAGAGAAATAACTTCAGGAAATAAAAAATTAGAGTGTGCATGACCAGCTAAATAATGACGCTGACCAGTCAGGACGAGTGCTGCGGCGAGCTCGGAATACTCGGAATTTAGCTGGCTCCCCACCTGCGCAATGGATCCCCACAGGCTGATGACGAAACATGAAAATGTAGGTATCGGAATTTCGATAACAAGCTAGGAGGCGTCACGATGTCCCTCAATCCTTTTCAGCCCGACTCATTTGACGGGCGACGGCGTGAATCCCAGAAACTCATGATGATGATCTCGTCGCTAACTCTCGTGGCAGCGGCATTAGCCGGCTCCCCCAGTGGCTCCACGGCAACTGCTTCCCAGCCTCACCTCACCAATAACGTCCAGAGCGGGAAAATTATCGCGCGGACTTCCGCTTCAGGCGCCGGGGCATATGCGATGGGCAGCAACGCGCAGCTCGCACTGCCCACCGCCGAAGCAGCACAGAAAATTCGAGACGAGAACTCCGAGCCAGCCGATCCCAGCTGAGCAAGCCCACGAAAATTGAACTATACCTAGATGCAAAAAATCCGGACGTTGCCAGGGCAGCGTCCGGATTTTAATGTACTGAAAAGACTTGCTAGTTTGAGCTCAGCACCTTGGTGACCTCGGCGATAATCACCGGAAGCAACTGTGCAAAGGCCTGCGCGCGATGCGAGATCGCGTTCTTTTCCTCGGCACTGTACTGCGCCAGTGAACGATTCGATTCTGCCGGCTGGAAGACCGGGTCATAGCCAAATCCACCGTCCCCGGCACGCTCGGTGCGCAAACTGCCCAACAGCTTACCCAGCTGCACATGTTCGGTGCCCTGCGGGGTCGCAAGTGCTGCGGCGCAGACAAATGCGCCGGTGCGGTGTTCGGCGGTGATATCCCCTAGCTGCGCAAGCAACAGGTCAATGTTCGCTTCGTCGTTTCCATGCACACCAGACCAGCGAGCGGAAAAGATCCCCGGCGCTCCGCCAAGCACATCGATGCTCAGACCCGAATCGTCGGCGAGCGCAATCAGCCCGGTCGCCGCACTGATTTCCCGCGCCTTCTTCAACGCATTGCCTTCGAAAGTCACCTGATCCTCTACCGGATCCGGTGCTCCTGCGGTAGCCGCGTCGATCACCTGAGTGTCGACGTCTAGACCTGGCACCTGGCCGCGCAGCAACTCACGCAGTTCGCGTAGCTTGCCTTGATTGTGTGAGGCAAGGACAAGAACGGGCTGGCTCATTTGGAATTCTTCAGGGTTTCGGTCTGGATCTGCGCCAATTCGGTGGTGCCGATCAAGGCGAGATCAAGCAGTGCATCAAGTTCGTCGCGCTTGAAGGGTGCACCCTCGGCGGTGCCCTGTACCTCGACGAAGTCGCCGCTGCCGGTGACCACAACGTTCATGTCGGTTTCCGCGCGAACGTCTTCCTCGTACGGCAGATCCAGCATCGGGGTGCCATCAATGATGCCTACCGAGATCGCTGCCACCGAGTCGGTCAGTACCTTTGCATTGGCCTTCAGGATTTTTTCGCCCCGTGCCCACTCGATAGCTTCGGCCAACGCTACATAGGCGCCGGTGATTGCTGCGGTACGAGTACCACCGTCGGCCTGCAGGACATCACAGTCGAGCACAATGGTGTTTTCGCCCAACTGCTTGGTATCAACTACCGCACGCAGGGAACGGCCGATCAGCCGGGAGATCTCATGGGTGCGACCTGAAACCTTGCCCTTCACTGCTTCGCGGGAGTTACGGGTATTCGTCGCACGTGGCAGCATCGCGTATTCGGCGGTGACCCAGCCGGTACCTTCGCCCTTGAGCCAGCGCGGCACGCCCTGGGTGAAGGAAGCGGTGCATAGTACTCGGGTGTTTCCGAATTCGATCAGGGCCGAACCTTCGGCTTGGGTGGACCATCCGCGGGTGATGGTGATGTCACGAAGTTGCGCGGCGCTGCGGCCGTCGGCACGTAAAGTCATACTTCCATAGTAGCGAAAACGCAGCATCGTTTTCGCCAGTGACGCCAGCCAGTGCTAGGTATGTTTAGGACAACAGGAGCCCAGCGGCGTGAGCATACCGGGGATTTTTACCGCGTGCTGTTCTGCGCCTTGGCCGGTGTGGGCCGCGCAGAAGGTACAAACCGATCAAAGAGCCAGGAGAAGGCAAAGGTGTAAAACAAGAAGAACACCAGCAGTCCGGCTTCCAAGATCAAAGCCTCGAACAGCGTGACCGACAGGATCCAGGCCAGGATCGGTACAAGAATGAGCACCAGTCCAGCTTCGAAGCCCACCGCGTGCACCACCCGACGGGCCACTGAACGCGATTGATCCGCTTGACGTTTTTCCCATGCTTCGAATGCAGAAGTCCAGGCGTAATTCCAGATCAGGGCCACCGCCGAGGAAGTTACCGCAACAATCCCGGAGTTTCCTCCACCAAATCCCATCAGGATCAAGGCTACCGAGGTGAGCAAAATAGCAAATAGCTCGTAAGAAAAAACGTAGACAATGCGTCGTAGAACCGGGGACACGAGGTGCTCCTTATGAATAGTCCATAGGAAGTCCTGGCGGGTTCGCGTCCATGGTGCAGTAATTTTTTAGTTCCGCAGGTCAACTGTGGAATCATTTCCAAGCTAGCACGCAGGAATTCGGCGCGCTAGGCCTCGATGAGCAAACTCACCAGTTGAGGCCTCCGCGTGCGCCCTTCATTGCACGGATTGCACCGCCTACGGAGCAACCGGGTAGTGGCTTTGAATGGCGATTCGGTTCCATCCGTTCATCACAATCGCCAACCAGCTGATCGCCGACACCTGTTCCTCGCTCAGCACCCCGGTGTTCCACGATTGATGCTGCGGTACCGGCAGCTGAGTAATTTCCTCAGCCAACGCCAGCGCTGCCTGCTCCACCTCGGAGAAGTACTGCGATTCCCACCAAGCTGCCACGACAGCGAGCCGATCCATGCTCTCGCCTAGTTTGATCGCGTCCCTCTGATGCATGCGCAAGCAGAAAGCACACCCATTAAGTTGAGACACCCGAATTTTGATGAGTTCGGCCATCAATGGGTCAAGTCCCGAAGCCTTAAATGCGGTGTCGGCCTGCTGGTTAAACTGGATCATGGCCTGATAAACCTCGGATGTACCTTGCCCAGATTAACCGCATTATTTAATGTTGCTGACATGGTGCCTGTCTCTCCTCAGTGCAGAATGGAAGTGGTCCCCGCTTTCAGCTTAGCGATCCAAGCCAGCTAAACGGAGAAAAGTCTCAGACTGAATCTGCTTCCAAATCGGACAGCCTAGGGCGGCCCAACTTCGCTACGCTGAGCAACACTGCGGAATCTTCGATGGCGCTCAGTTGGGAGCGCCCGGCCGGCATCAACAGCAGGTCCCCCGTGCGGGCCTCCCACGAATCGCCATTCGAAGTGAGCGTAATCCGCCCGGACAGCACCAGCACCGTGGCCTCTCCCGGATTTTCGTGCTCCTGAAGCGCCACTCCAGCTTTGATCCCAATTACTGCCTGCCGCATCGTATGCTCATGACCGCCAAAGACGGTACTGGCACTGCGTCCGGCCGGAGCCACAAGAGCCTGGCGAATCTGCGTCCGAGCCAGAGCAGTGAGCGAAAATTTCTTCATCGGTGCCTCAACAATCACTAGGTGCGGTGGCTCTAAGGATGGCCGAGGGTTGAAACCGGGTCAAGGATAAGACTTTGGGGTTAAACAGCCACCGGCGGAACATCAGTTCCGCCGGTGGGCTTAGTCAGTCGTTATTTTCCGCTACTTCTTGCGTTTGAGCAGCGGGAATTTGCGGACCTTCTCGTAATTGATCTTTGGCAACGAGCCGGTACGGGACTTGAGGTAATCGGTACCCAGATTGCCCTTAAAGAGCGTTGGGTGCTTCTCTTCCTTCAGAGTTCCTGAATACACGCCGTAGGTCACCCCGGAAATTGCCACCGCAATACCGCGGTCGTAAGTTTCCTTTGCCTCATTGACGATCTTGTTAATGTCGGTCCAGACCGGGATGTGAGTGAGCAAGAGACGTTCGGCACCGGCCTGGGTGGCCATCTCTCCGGCACGTTTACCGGTCAGGTGCACTCCATCGATCGCGTCGTCACGGCCTTCTTCAAAGGCAGCTTCGCACAAGAAAATGTCCGAGTCCTTGGCAGCATCCACCAGTCCTTGGCAGGTATCGGTGTCCCCCGAATAGGTCAGCACACTGGTGAGCAGTTCCCCATCCGGGCCCGGCTCGTGGGCCTCCACGCGCAACGCGTAGGACTCCTCGATAGGGTGGCGCACCGGGTACGGGGTAATCGTAAACGGGCCAATGTTCACCGGTTCCAGCGGTGTCCAATGCTTAAAGTCGTAGTCTTGGTGCATGGTGTCGCCCTCGGGCAACCCATAAGCGGTTTCGATGCGATTGGCGGTATCGGCAGGACCATGCACCAGCATCCGCTCGCGGTTCCAGCCGTTAGGATCCCAACGGATTGCCACGTGCATCCCGCACAGATCCATGCAGTGATCCGGGTGCAGGTGGGAAATCATGATGCCGTCGAGATCTTTAATATCGGTGTAGCGCTGCAATACGCCCAATGCACCAGAGCCCAAATCAAGCAAGATCTTCCAGTCACGGGTGCCGTCAAAGGCCGTCACCAGGTAACAGGACGCCGGGGAACTCGGGCCAGGGAATGACCCGGTGCAACCGATAATGGTCAGCTTCATTGCTTACTCGCTTTCGCCGCGGCAATCAGTTCCGGGGTTAGCCTGGTGATCGCACCGGTGGGATAGTGGGCGGCCACATGGTCCACATGGCGCACCTGCAACACTTCTGGTCCGAGGAACCGGCGAGCCAATACCCCAAAACTATCAGCGTTCCCGGTGGCAAGGAATTCATGACGCGCCGCCAACTGATCATCACGCATCAATTGATGGGTCGTCAGCGCGCGGAACGCGTCCTTTGCGGTCTCCTCGGCGCTGGACACCAAGGTCACCGAATCGCCCATCACATAAGAAATCACACCGGTCAGCAACGGGTAGTGCGTGCAGCCCAAGATGAGCGTGTCTACCCCGGCTGCTTTAAGCGGAGCCAAATACTCTTCGGCCTGTTCCAGCAGTTCGGCGCCTGCAGTAATCCCGGACTCCACAAATTCGACAAACCGTGGGCAGGCCACCGCATGCACCTTCAACGCTGGAGCTGCGGCAAATGCGTCCTCATAGGCACGCGAGCCCACCGTAGCCTGGGTACCGATCAGCCCGATCCTTCCGTTTTTAGTCGCCGCCACCGCACGGCGCACCGCGGGCTGAATCACCTCAACGACCGGGATTCCGTAGCGCGCGGTATACCGCTCACGCGCATCACGCAGCACCGCCGAAGAGGCCGAGTTGCACGCAATCACCAATAGTTTCACCCCGGCGTCCACGAGCTCATCCATAACACCCAACGCGTTAGCACGCACTTGGGCGATGGGCAGCGGACCGTAGGGCGAATTGGCGGTATCTCCCACGTAGATCAAAGATTCACCGGGCAGCTGATCAATGATGGCACGTGCCACCGTCAGCCCACCCACCCCGGAGTCAAAAATGCCGATGGGCGTATTAGCTTGTGGCGCGCTGACAGGCCCAGAGGCGAAATAAGAATTCATGACCTAGCGCTCCGCGCTCATCAATGCCTGCATCAAGGTGTCCTGCACCCAGGAGACCAGGTTGTAAACCAGGCCTAGGTATTCTTCGGAGGTGGTCACCTTTGCGGCGTCCACCAACTGCGCGATCCGCTCCGAATCGGCTTCGCTTTGAATGTTCAGCCGTTCGGCAAGCACCAGCCGCACATCGTTCAGCGCACGCGCAAAACCTTGGGCTTCGGATACCGAAAGCACCAGCTTCTCGGTCTCCAGCAACAGCTGAGCACGGCGTAACAAAGAAATCTTTTCGGTAATCAGATCCGCTTCGGTCAGCCGGCGGAATTCATCTGCCACCTCTTGATCATCCGAGGCATCCGGTAGCAGCCGTTTGACCGCGGCGTCGGAGGGTTCGGGCAGGTTCGCCGATTCTGGGCGCATCCCGGTCAGCGCGTACAGCGGGTCAAGATCTTCGGGCAGCTCGTGGATCTGTGCACGTTCTTCGAGCACGGTGATCACGTCGCTGAATAGTTCACGCAATAACTTTCGTTCCGCGCTCGCCAAGGAACCGGTGATGCCGCGGGCACCATTTTTAAAGGCTTTAGCCACGTAGCTTAGGCCTCCTGGGTCATGGTCGCTTGCAGACCGAAGCCGTGCATCGCATGCACATCGGATTCGATGGCCTCCCGGGAGCCGGAACGCACCACACAAAAACCATCGTTGTGCACCTGCAGCATCAGCTGATCGGCACGTTCGCGGGTGAACCCAAAGTAGGACTGGAACACGTAAGAAACGTAGTTCATCAGGTTTACCGGGTCATTCCACACGATCAGACGCCAGGCCTTATCCTGCGCCTTGACGGTCTCGGGGTTAGATATTACATCGGGCATAGCGGTCATAATTTCCATTTTACGCCCCAACACCGCGGTACACACGGTGCGTTGTGAATATCACCGCAAGCGTGAGCCGTTATACAGTAAAGGCCGGTCCATTCATTCTTCGATCAGGAGCACCACATGCTCACCAGCCTTTTCACCGACCACTACGAGCTGACCATGCTGCAGGCGGCCCTCGCCTCCGGCGCGGCTCACCGCCCCTCGGTCTTCGAAGCCTTCGCGCGCCGCCTTCCCGAGGGACGACGCTACGGCGTGGTTGCCGGCACCGGGCGTCTGCTCGAAGGGTTGAAGAACTTCCACTTCGCTGAGGCACAGCTGAAGTTCCTTTCGGACACCAAGGTGGTGAACAAGGAAACGCTGAGCTTCCTGGAAAACTTCAAGTTCACCGGTGAGATCACCGGCTACGCCGAAGGCGAGCTGTACTTCCCGAATTCACCGATCCTCACCGTGCGTTCAACCTTCGCCGAGGCCTGCGTCATTGAAACCTACATCCTCTCGATCCTGAACCACGATTCGGCCATCGCCTCCGCCGCCTCACGGATGATCGCCTCGGCCGGCACCCGGCCGTGCATTGAAATGGGCTCCCGGCGGACCCACGAGGAATCAGCGGTGGCCGCCGCGCGTGCGGCGATCATTGCCGGCTTTGATTCCACCTCTAACTTGGAAGCCGGAGCTCGCTACGGCATCAAAACCGTCGGCACCTCCGCCCACTCCTTCACCCTGCTCCACGATTCCGAGGAAGCCGCGTTCACCGCGCAGGTTAACTCCTTAGGCAGGGACACCACTTTGTTAGTAGACACCTACGATGTGGAAGCCGGAGTGCGCACCGCGGTCAAGGTCGGCGGTCCGCAGCTTGGCGGAGTACGCCTGGATTCCGGGGATCTCATCGCGCAGGCAGGTTGGGTCCGTGAGCTGCTCGATGACCTAGGCAACTGGAACACCAAGATCACCGTCACCTCAGATCTGGACGAATACGCAATCGCCGCGCTTGCCAGCGCCCCGGTAGATTCCTACGGGGTGGGCACCGCACTGGTGACCGGCTCCGGACACCCCACCGCATCGATGGTGTACAAGCTGGTGGCCCGGCAGGATTCGGCCGGCCAATGGATTCCGGTGGCCAAGGCCGCGGCAAATAAGACCAGTGTGGGCGGACGCAAACACGCGATCCGCCAGCTCAACGAACGCAACCGCGCCACCGCCGAGGTTGTCTCACTTTCCGAATTCAGCACCGGCGGTCCAGAACGCAAGCTGTCGATCCCATTTGTCACCAACGGCGAGATCGATGAGTCCTACATAGGCGCGTCCGGCGTTCAGAAGGCGCGCGCTCGCCACTACGCGTCGATTCAGGAAATGCCCGGTGTGGCGCGCAAGCTGCAGCGCGGCGAGCCGGTCATCCCCACGATTATGCGCGAAGGCTAAGCACTCAGGCAGTATCATGGTTAAAACCCCTACTCACTCGCAATGATTAGGAGAAACTTATGAGTAGAGCACTGCTAATTGTCGATGTCCAGCCCGATTTCTGTGAGGGCGGCGCGCTGGCGGTGACCGGCGGCAACGCCGTCGCGTCGGCTATCGCCAGCGATGTCGACACCCGCCGCGGCTCCTATGCAGCCATTCTCACCACTCAGGATTGGCATATCAGCCCGGGCGCCCACTTCTCGGACACCCCTGATTTTGTCGATTCCTGGCCGGTGCACTGTGTGGCTGGGACCGCCGGTGCGGCTCTGCACCCGCAGATCGCCGCGCTGGAAGTTGACGCGCACTTCGCCAAGGGCCGATTCAGCGCTGCCTATTCGGGTTTTGAGGCACGCTTGTTCGATCCCAACGCTGCGCCCGAGGATGAATCTGGCATGTTGCTGGCCGATTGGCTGCGCGATCGCGGGATCACCACGGTGGACATCGTGGGTATCGCTACCGATCACTGCGTACGTGCCACCGCGATCGACTCAGCGGCCGCCGGGTTTATCACCACCGTGCTGGCCCCGCTGACCGCGGCGGTCACCCCGGAAAACCTTCCAAGGGTTTACACGGAGCTGCGCGAGGCCGGCGCCACGGTGCTCACCCTCGGGTTGGAACCGCTCAGCCCCGCACCCTAATCCAACGCTTAAAAAACCAACGCTGCCGGACAATAAATTTGTTCGGCGGCGTTGGTTTTTAATTCCTCAGCTTCGCCACATCCAGGGACGCCAAATCGAGACAGAGCGCGGAAAAGGCTAGAGTTTGCACCCGCTGCACCACTCCTGGAAGCAGCTTGGGAAACACCACCGTGAGCGTTTCACTGAGCAATAGCACTCCCACGGCCGGACCCGCACCGGTGCGTAAGATCCGGGCTAACCCGTCCGGATCTTGTTCCGAGCGCTGCATTTTCCAATGCTCCAGACAGATTCCGGCTGCGGCCACCCCTGCCACGGTGGTGGTGGCGTAATGCATCGTGTGGCTGATACTTGGTGTCCACGACTTCTGCGCGTGCCCCGGGCGTAAATGCTCATGCGAAATCGGATAATCCAGTGGGCTGAGCGCATCGCCGATAGTTGCCGCACCAAAAACTTCCAGCCAGGTTCCCAACCACTTGGAACCGGCGCCGCGCACAGTGATCCCGGCGGAAATAAATAGGCCCCCGGCCCCCAGGTCAAGGACCTGGAACAGACGTCGATGCTCACGGTCTCGCGCAGCCAGTTCGGAAAGCAGAGTCACCCGGGGGTCCAGTTTCCAACCCAGCAGCGCCTCGGCGAGCATGCCGCTCGAATAGGCCACCGCGCCGACGCGCAACGCCGTGCGGCAAATCTTTGCCCGATCCAACATTTTCATGTTCATCGTCCTGCCATCTTTTCTTCGTCAACCTGCGCGCTCTGAGCTTCATGCAACGGATCCGCCCCGGGCTGTTTAGCCAACCACACGCAAGCCACCAGGCTCAGTGCGATCGCCATAAATTTAGCCGCTTCCCAGCCCGGCCGGGAGGCATCGCCGAGCAGCAGCATGCCCGCCACTCCGGGGATGACCACCTCGATCACCGTGAAGACCGCCGTCATTGCACCCACCGAGCCATGCTCCAATGCTCTGGTGTAGCTGGCCATTGCCGCCACCCCGGCCACACAGAGCACCCAGAGCAACGGTTGCCGCAGAATCTGCCACAGTGAACCGTCCAGTTCCAGGCCGCGCGCGGCCAACGCGGAGACGCTGGCAGCGAGGCCGGCTAAAATCGACATCGCCAGTGGTGCCCGGCGGCGGTAAAGCACCAGCAAGAGCACCGTCAGCAGCAGCATCACCGTACCCAGCACCGGAGCCAAGAGGCGCGGCGCACCGCTGGCAGGTTGTTCCCCGGTAGCCAGTGCGATCACCACCAACCCGGCAACCAGCAATCCCATGGCCCACCAGGCGGAGGTGCCCAGCCGCGAAGAAAAAACCACCTTCGCCAGCAGAACTGTCACAATCAGCGAACCAGCGATGAGCGCCTGCACGGTGAACAAGGTCAAAAATTGCAGTGCCACCAGCGAGGCCACCCACGCCACACCGTCCAAGCCCAAACCCATCAGGTACAGCGGCTGGGTAAAAACTTTTACCCCATCGGCACGTCGTGCGGCCACGGCCTCCAGCACCGAGGCACTGCCATAACAAATACTTGCGATCAGTGCGGTGATCAGCCCCAGCACCATTAGTTCTGCTCCGGCGTTCTAAGACGTGAGGACAGACCTGGCACCTCGGCATAACCTTCGGCCTGAGCCATCGCCAGCCCCTGGGTCAACCACAGATCTACGGTGCCCACCGCCGCATAGCGTGGTTGCCAGCGTGGATCGTATTTCGCATTAAACTTCCACAGCGAGGCGACCTGGGCATGCTTGGATGCCTGGCGTGCCACCAGCTTCTCAATCAGCGAGGCATCAGCAGCGCCGGCGATCGCTTCGCGCAGGACCGCAAAGTTCAGCCCCAACCCGCCAGCTCCCTCGGCACGCAGCTTAAAAATGGTTTCCAGGATCACAAAGTCGGTCAGCCCGCCAGGCACCTGCTCGGCGGTGCTGCGGCGCATCACATCCAAGGACCAGCCGTTAACCGCGGGCGCCGGAACCCACTGAATAAACGCTTGGGCTACCCCGTCGGCATCCAGCGCAATGGAGAGCAGCAGTTCTTGATCCGCCGGGTCAAAGAGACGCGAAAGGGTCATGGAAAAACCTCGCTCCACCTCCCCCTGCCGGCTTTCGGCGGCAAGCACGGTCAACCGCTCGCGGAGCAATCCGTCAATCTCCAACGGGTTGCGGTGCACCACCGTGTACCCGGCCCGGGCCAGCCGTGCGTGGCCCTGGCGTAAGGATTTGAACTTTTTACCGTCCAGGGTAAACCCTTGGGTTTCCACAATTGCCTCATCGCCCAGATACACCGCGCGCAAACCGGAGTGTTCGTAAATATCCAGCCAGCTCGCCGCCGCGCCGAGCACGCTGACGCTCAGCCCGCGGCGCTCGGCGAGCAGCATGAATTCGGCCCAGATTTCTTCGCGCTGCGCCTCGGGACCAATCGGATCCGGAGATACCAAACAGACCGATCCGCGCACCGCATAGGCGATCACAGACCCGCCCAGGAAAAAGTACTGCTTGTCATCACGCAAGGCAAAGTAGTCCAGGGTGCCGCCGCCATGGGCCAGCACCACCGCCCGGGCGCGTTCTCGGTCGGCGAGCTGCTCGCGGGTTCCGGCGGGCCTGGCACGGTTCGAGTCATAAAGGAACCACAGCACCATCGCCGTGAGGCAGATGATCAGCGCCGCGGCCAACTCCCAGCGCGGATGAGCACCGCGCTCGGCCAGCTCTCCGCCAAAGGCACCGAACAGGGTCTGCACCTCCCCGCCGATGCTCTGATGCCCGGCCTTCATCTGGCGCACAAAAAATCCGCCCGCGATCAATGTGGCGACGCCCAGCGCGCCGACGCTGATCCACAGCACCCGCCGGGTCAAAAATTTGCCCGGCCACACCGGGAACGCACGGTGCTTGGCGGCCAGCCAGATTCCGCCGGCCACGGATAACACCATCACCGGCCAGTCACTGAGCTTGCCCAGGTGGAGCACCGCGTTGGCCAGCAGCAAGATCAACGACCCGGCCCACGCCACACCGTTTCCGGTGCGCAGATAGCGGGCGACAACAAATAATCCAAAGGCACCGAACACCGCGTAAATGCGCGAGATCTGCGTCAGGAATTCGGGGAACAAGTTCACCGGACCCTGCAGCCACCCCGAAATCAGAGAGGTCAACGGGTGCAGCAACGGACCAAAAAGGCTCACCACCGCCAAAAAGATGGCTAAATAAGACGCGGCGGCCCGGGCGCGATCGCGTTGATGCACCCGGGCTGCGGCAGAAATATTGCTACTGGTCATAGCGGTAGTATCGCACCGGATTCAGCCGGTGCGTGCCACCGCGAAGGTTATTTACGTCCCACAAACCAGTCTTGGAGCTTGTCGATGCGTGCCTGGAGCTGATCGGCGGTAGCTTGCGGCACCGCCGGACCGCCGCAGACGCTGCGCAGCTTATTGTGCACCTGCCCGTGCGGCATCCCGGTGCGCGAGGCCCACGCGGACACGTTCTTGGACAGCTTCGAGCGCAAATCCATCATCCGTCGATGATCACTGACCGGGGCCGGCTTCGTGGCACCGCGGCTGATCTGCTTATTCTGCTGCTCACGCAGCAGCGCGGAGACCTGCTCGGTATCAAGCAGACCGGGGATCCCCAGGAAGCCGAGCTCCTCGTCGCTGCCCAGCTCGGCGCCGGTGCCAAATTCACCGCCGTCAAAGAGCACCCGGTCAAAGGCCGCCTGGGAGTTCAGCGCCTCGAACTTGGATTTGTTCAGCTCATCGCTGGCCTTCTCCTCGCGGTTGGCCTCCTCCAGAAACGCGTCATCCAACCCGTCTTCAAGCTTGTCGCCCTCGCGGTCCAGTGCATGGTCGCGTTCAACTTCCATCTCGTTGGCCAGTGCCATCAGCACCGGGACCGAGGGCAGGAACACGCTGGCGACCTCGCCGCGCTTGCGGCTGCGCACAAAACGTCCAACCGCCTGCGCGAAGAACAACGGCGTAGAGGTGCTCGTCGCATACACGCCCACACAGAGCCGGGGCACATCCACGCCCTCGGACACCATGCGCACCGCCACCATCCAACGCGAGTCCGACGCAGCAAATTCGTCGATCTTTTGCGAGGCCTTGGGGTCATCTGAGAGGATCGTGGTGACCTTCTCGCCGCAAATCGCCTCCAGCTGCGTGGCATAACCGCGCGCATCTTCATGGTCGGTGGCGATCACCAGGGCGCCGGCGTCCTTCACGGTGCGCCGCACCTCGGAAAGCCGCCGATCCGCGGCGCGCAGCACCGAAGGGATCCAATCCCCATGCGGGTCCAGCGCGGTACGCCAGGCGTGCGCGGTGACATCCTTGGTGAATCCGGCGCCCAGCTCGGCTTCCATTTCTTCGCCCGCGGCGGTACGCCAGCGCATCGCCCCGGAATAGGCCATAAAGAGCACCGGGCGGACCACGTTATCCTTCAGCGCCTTGCCATAACCGTAGGAATAGTCAGCGGTCGATCGGCGGATCCCGTCGCCCTCATCCACATACTGCACAAAAGGAATCGGAGCGGCGTCCGAGCGGAACGGCGTACCGGTCAGCGCGAGCCGGCGGGCAGCCGGTTCAAAGGCCTCACGGATACCGTCGCCCCAGCTCAGCGCATCCCCGGCGTGGTGCACCTCGTCCATGATCACCAGCGTGCGGGCACCCTCGGTTTTTGCCCGGTGCACCGCAGGCTTCTGCGCGACCTGCGCATAGGTCACCACCACACCCAGATAGTGCGAGCCGTGCCGGCCATCGGCGTTTTTATAATTGGGGTCCAGCGAGATTCCCACGCGCGCCGCCGCATCGGCCCACTGCTTTTTCAGGTGGTCCGTGGGTGCGACGACGATCAGCCGGTTGATCTTGCCCGAATCCACCAGCACCTTCGCCAGGCGCAGCGCAAAGGTAGTTTTACCCGCGCCGGGGGTAGCCACGGCCATAAAGTCCCGTGGTTCGGTGTCAAAATATTTGGCCAGCGCCTCGGCCTGCCAGGCGCGGAGTTTCGGCCCGGTCCCCCAGGCCGCCCTTTCCGGGTACGCCGGCGGGAGCTTGTCTTCCAGTGGAAGCTTGTCACCAAAGTCAAAAAGTGTCTCGGTCATATACCTTTTCCCGAACGTGCCTGCTGCTTGCCGTATTACCTAGTGCTCAGCGCAGCAATTTAGCCCATCAGGGTTTCGTAAATTTCCTTGCATTCGGGGCATACCGGGAACTTCTTCGGGTCCCGCCCCGGGGTCCACACCTTGCCGCACAGCGCGATCACCGGCTCGCCGGACATCGCCGACTCCATGATCTTTTCCTTCTGCACATAGTGCGCAAAGCGCTCATGATCTCCGGCTTCGACACTTTGACTCGTGTCTGTGCGCTCGATCGTTGCCGTTCCGCCACGGGTTTCCTCAGACTGTTCCACCATGGCTTCAAGTCTAGTACGCATTGCCCGCCGCAGGCACCTCAAACGGTGGGAGCTTATCCACACGCGCTACCCCTTGACGAGTCCCCGCCACCTTGCCCAGCCCCAATCCGCGCGCTCCACCCCACGCCGCATTATCGGCACTACCAGCACCTTTACCCACCCCCAGCTCTCCCATCATCGATCCCCACCGACCGCCTCCACCACCGGCCGGGCCCGCTTCCTCCAGCCATCAAATGTTCGATCCAACCGGGTGTGTCCGCACTTATCCACATTCGGTGATGCCTCCACTAGTCCGGCCCACCGCCCCGCGCATACTCAACTCATGAACACCACCGCCGGGGCCACCCTCACCGAACTGCACACGACGCTCACCGAGCTCACCGCAGCCACCGGCACGCCAGAAAACCTCACAGGCGAAACCCTGCGCAAACTCGCCACCACCGGCACCAAGCTATTCACCTTCCTGCGCCTGCACCTGGCAGACACCACCGATCCCCGCCTCGCCCTGGAACTAGCCACCACCGGCCAGCACCTCGAAGACGAAGCAGCCCGCCTCCGGGTCACCGGCGCCGACCGGCTCGCCGCCACCAACGCCCACACCCTAGACGAAACAGAACTCGACACACTGCGCACCACACCCCCAGACACCAGCCGCGCGCCGCGCCGCTGCCCGGGTAAAGCAAGCTTCCAAACCCCCGCCGCACTGCTCGCCTCCTGGACTCACATCCCGTTCGGTGAAGCGAACAAGCTCATCAACGACGCGAGTGACTTGATCAGCCGCCGCGATATGGCGGGCAACCAGCTCCCACCGCGCTTTGAACACCTCGCCGCGTTATTCACCACCCCCGACCCGGCACACTCCCCGGCCCTGCACCCAGCAGCCGTGCGCGAAACCAGTCAGAAACTCGCCAATCGCGAACCGAAAGACCAGACCTTTGACGGGATCCGTACCGAGCCAACCTTGTTCCATGCCGATGGCCGCCCGGTCGAAGAACACGCGGCTAACCTGTTATCTGCTGGGCAGAGTGTTGCCGAAACGAACAAACAGGTCAAAGAGCTGATCACTACCGCCAGCACCACTGCGGGCACTGCGACGTCTTCGTCGTTGCGTCGGGGGTTCTTCCCGCTGCCGATCAAGAACGAGTTCACCCGCGAGTTTCTCTTGCGGGTCACCACGGTGGAAGGTGAGTATTTTGATTCGTTGGCAGCGCATGCAGCTAACGGACGCACCCGTGCTGGGGCGCAGGCTCGGGTCAACCGTCCTCCGCAGGCTGGCACGGGTGACGAACCGGCTAGTACTCCGGAGTCCTCCGAACCAGTCCCAGAACCAGAAGTCGAAGCACCAGAGCAGATGGCCCCAGTAGAACCCAGCATCTTGGATTTCTTACCCGAAGGGGCGTTGGAGGAAGCGATCTGGGAACCAGAAACCGTTGAAGCTCCGGCTACGGTCCCGGAACGGGCGTTGAACGCGTTGCTGGACCTGCTCACCACGATCCCCACCGGCGGGGGTGGCAGCCAACGGATCAGACCTGAGGTTCTGGTGCATTTGAAACTCGAAAATTTGCAGGACCTCGCCTCCGGGGACGCACGCACCGCTCACGGGGTGAAACTTCCACCCGGGGATCTGCGGCGGTTGTTATGCGAAGCAGATATCATCCCGGCGGTATTCAATTCGAAGAGTGAACTGCTTGACTATGGCCGTGCCCAACGGTTGGTGCCGGAGAAACTTAAACGCGCGGTCCTGGCGCGTGATCATGGGTGTATTGTGCCTGGTTGCACGGAGCCGCCGGAGAAGATTGAGTTTCATCATATTGATCCGTGGTGGTTGGGCGGCGAGACGAAGCTGATCAATTTGGGTGGTTTGTGCCGGGGTGCGCATATGGATGCTGATTCTGGCCGGATTAAGCTTGTGGTGGTTGATGGGTTGCCGCATGTGATTTTGCCGAAGCATCT
>NZ_DATEXC010000054.1:0-2461 GCF_035257265.1 Glutamicibacter sp. | reverse complement strand
TCGACCAAGCGCGAGCCACAGTCCTCCAGGGGTTAGAGATCACCAGGGATTGCCGGTATCAGCACGGCATTGGCTGGGCTCAGCGGGCTCTGGGCCGTATTGCCCAGGTAAGCGGGGCTCCAGCAGAGGCTGAGACTCATTACATGGCGGCGCTGCAGACCTTTACCTCGACCCAAGGGCGTTTCGAGGTCGGGCGCACCCATCTGGCTCTTGCCGAACTCGCCCACGCGCAAGGGAACCGAGACGCTGCCACAGCGCATGCAAACAATGCCCATACGCTATTTATGGCCCTGAAGACCAGCCCTCCCAAGGTACTTGTAGACCTAGATTCGTTTGGCCAGAATTTTCGCCGTTGAGACGTGGTTACCATTTTTGTAGGCCGTTCGTTGCGTGCGTTCCTTCTTGAGCCCGCGCGGATGTTTCTGGTAGCGTCGCAGGTTGACGTACGTCGCCAGCTCTTTTAAGACGTCGGCAAGTTGCCTGGCATTCATGGTACGAAAGACCATCCAATATGGACTGGGGATGGCGACCATCATGCCGTCATACGTCTGCGCGATTTCTAACGCCAGGTAATACATGGAGATGGTCTGTTGGACCTGTGCACCCCCGTGGACCGCACGTAAGGCCGCCTTGAGCACCGCCACGGCGTTGTAGGCCAGCAACGCCAAGCAGAAACCAAACAAGGCGGCTTTGGGATAGCCCAACGCATGGACTTCGCAGGTCAATGTTTCGGTCAATTCTTGAAACATCGTTTCAATCGTCCACCGCTTGCCGTAACTTGCCGCGAGGGTCTGGGCGCTTGCGTGCCGCCTCGGGACGTTGCTCAAGAGGTGGATGGCGGCGTCCCCATCCCGGGTGGGCTCATGCAAGGCCACGGTAATACGCCGCAGGGGCATCGTGTCACCCTGGGCGTGCACGAGATCGATCCTTTGTTCGTAGACTTTCCCGGTGTCGATGGCCCCCTGGTATGTGCGCGAGCCGACCAAGGTGCCCTGCAGTTGCCCATGCTGACGAATGACAAAGCAGCCACCACGCGCGGCAATACCCCCCAGAAAATCGACCGTACAAAAGTTTCGATCCGCCACCCATAAGTCGTCTTGGGTGACCAAGGGGAGGACCTGGCCCAGCAACGACCGCTCCTGCGCGTGGCCGTCCTCGCACAAGACGACCTCGGTGGCCAGCATCTGCTGCTGATCCAACACCACCAGAATCTGGCCAGGCAACGGTGCCGCCCACGTCCGGCGCAGTTCTTCCAGGCGATGTTCACTGGCCGCGAGATGATTCCCATCGAGAATTTTCGTGTGGTATCCTGGCACCAGCGGTGGCAGCTCTGCGTGCAGCTCACCAATTACCAGGGCCGCTTGCCGTGCCGCATCCCGGACCAACTCAGCCGAGACGCACAATTCTACATGATTCAATTTATCATAGATGGCTTGATCCGAGACACCAAGCTGGTCCGCCTGCGCTTGATAGGCAGCATGCACACTGGGGTGGACACCCAGGACGACCTGGCCCATAAGATCTACCACAGACGAAAACAACACCGCGCGCGTATATTGCACTTGGGCAGTGCGGGCAAACAGCGCATCGATCCGCTCGGCATTGCACAGATGCTCCAACACGCCACGGGCCATCACACAGATCGGTCGCTGTTCCGCAAACGGTTCGAAGACTTTCCCCAGCGCCATCGACATCCTTAGCCCCTCCTTCACAGGATCTCTTCTCCTTGCGAGAGGCACAAAGTTACCAAAAAATAGCAGGACCTTGGAAGGGCTGGGGCGTAGGCTTCTTGAGCAAAGCTTCCTCGTGTTGCCGCAGACGTTCAAAGAAGGCTTCGCCGTCCATGGGCTTGACCGGACCGCTCGTGATCTCGTCATAACGGCCGTCGAGCATGGCGCGCACCTGGGCCAACTCCTCGAAATACCCGGCCATAGCGTCCTGGACAAACTCATCCGCCGCGCGTCCGGTTTCCGTGACCAGGGCGTGCAGCTTCGCTTCGACATCAGGGGTAAAATGCACTTCCATGCCTTGAGGGTACGGCATGGGGAAATCCGGTGTCAAGCATGGCGGCCATGTCGATCATGCCGGGGTCTGGCTCAACACGCGGCGCGCCTTGGCTTGCAGCACGCTGATACACTCCATGGCCGCCATGGTCGTTTCATAGTGGGGTTCTAGGAGCGAGCGGCGGATAATGGCACATGTGCCGAATGTCATTAAGATAGCCGTACCTGTTGTCCTACTGGCGGTTATGGGGGATCGCATCTTGTACTATTGAGTTCTATATGGACTAAAAGATGGCGAATCCTACACCGTCATGCATCAGTCCACCTCGCTGGGTGGCTACCTGACTAAATGCTGAGAGCCTCGTAACGTATTGATACAGAATGCATTGGTGCTTAACTTAATGCCATTCAGACATGATAGCCATTTTACGGATTCCGTCAAACATCAGAGAGTCGGC
>NZ_DATEXC010000053.1:0-197696 GCF_035257265.1 Glutamicibacter sp. | reverse complement strand
CATGGATGAAGCGCATGCGGCAGAGCTCGCGGCGATCAACTATTCTTTGAATCCGGCGGCCATCACCAGACGGATCGCGGAGATTCAGGGACAGCTGATTGCCCGCTCTAAGTTCCGTAACAATGGAACTAATACTGAGTTTGGCGAGCAATTTAGTTGAGGCATGGGGTTAATTTTCGCGAGCATATTGACATGAGGCAAGGCGGAGGGTTATAGCTGCCTTCTGACGTCCTTGGCCGCGTCCTTCACTTGCTCCACGGACTGCTTGGCCTTGGCTGCTGTCTGGTCCTTGATACCTTCGGCCTGCAGATCCTTATTATTGGTGGCTTCGCCGAGGTTTTCTTTGGCCTTGCCTGATACTTCTTGGGCTTTGTTCTTGATCTTGTCTCCGAGTCCCATGATGGGTCCTTTCGATTTGTGATTATGAAAATCATGCGGTCAGGGTCGCCTTGTTGGCAGGTCCTGATTTCTTTGGCCGAAAATCAATGCTGACGTGTTTTTGAGCAAACTGAGCACCGAGGGCCTGCTCCATCTGCGGGATTAGGATCTCCCGGATCAGATTCATGCCATCCAATGGCAGGGCTTCGACGCGCAAGGTGTAGCGGGCAAAAAGCACCGGGTTTTGAACGCTTCCGCTGATACGAATCTCTGCGCTGCTGATCTCCGGGGATTTTTCGGCCGCATCCTGTGCGGCTTGGGAGATGGTTCCTGAATCAATACGGCTCACACCGTTGCCAGCCTCAGACTGATAGACGAAAGTACGCTTGCCAGGCTTTTGCGGAAGAGCCGACAAAATTGCCCACACGGTCAGAACTGAGATCAGCGCAAATATCGCGGCCGCATACATGGCCAGCTCCGGCATTTGAACAGGAAGGAAATCACGCAACAGGGGCTGCACCGGTCCGCCGGAGTTGTTCGCAGCCCAACTCGTCCAGGCAACCGCGCCGCCACCGGCAAGAAGGAGGAGTCCGAGCAGCGTGAGAATAACCCTTTGCCGCAGACTATTTGCTTTCCACAAATCTACTGCCCTCCTCGGGAGTTGATTTTGGGGCTGACGCTAATGCCCTGCACCAGAGGGATCACGGCTAAAGCATCCTGAACGTTCTTCTGTACTGACTTTGAAATATCGCTTGCTTCATGCACCGGAGTAGAGAGGCTGATTTGCATCTTCCTGCCACGGAGCACTGGAGAGGCGCTTTCCACTCCGTCTGTACGTTGCGCTTCATACCGGGCGAGATGTGCTAGTCCACGGTTCTCGATCACCCATTCTTCGTGCGCGTCTGATGAATCCCAGTTCAGCAACGCCGTCCTACGCTGCCCTGGGATCAATGCGGCCATCAAAAGAAGTAGTCCTAAGATTGCCACGACAACCGCGCCACCAAGCACCCTGTGATCAGCCCAAACAGTGCCTTTAGCTGAATCCAGAAATCCTGCGGCCCAGCTAGGCCAAGAGCCACTAGCCACTCGGATAAGACACACCACCAGAGAGGTCACTGAGACGCAAAGCAGCACGAGAGAAGCGGTCAACAACGTTGCAGTCCGGGCACTGCGGACATGCCAAAACCTCCTCATCGTAAAATCCTCTCTTTGGAACTGGCTGAACCTGCGTGAAGCCAAGCAATGTCGATATCAACTTGAACTGATGAGACCCCCAAGTACTTCATAAGCTCATCAATCACCTGTTGACGAATCGCATCACAGGTTTGCCGCAGGTTCAACGGGTATCGAATACCGACCTTCAGGTCGACTGCCACGGTGTTCCCCAGGACTTCAACAGTGGCGTCAGGCTTTCCTGCAATGCCGCGCGGCTTGCCCAGGTGCAGTAACCCTCCAGAGCTAGCCCCGACCCCCGGGATCTTAGAGGCGGCTTGGGCGGCAATCTTGGTGTAAACCTGAGTGTCCACGGTTGTTGTCCCGTGAGAGGTGTTTTCAGCGGTCATCAGGTTCACCTCCGGCGGCTAATGAACACACGCTCCCAGTCGACGCGGGTCTGCAGGAACCAGCCGACCACACCGCCGATGATCACGAAAAATGCTACGACTATGAATTGGGTGAATGAGCCGAATGCGATGAGCAGTCCGGCCACTAGCCCTACGGCCAGTCCCCACCTGAGTTGGTTCATGGGTGTTCCTTTCGTTGGTCACCGGCGGTGTTGCGGTCTACTTGAGGTCTTCGCGGTGTTCGACGTCGTCATCATCGTCTTCTGGCAGGTGAACGTCGGTGACATCAACATTCACCTCAATGACCTCCAGTCCGGTGGCTCGTTCCACCTGGGAGACGATGTTGGAGCGAATATCGCTGGACACCTCAACAATGGAGTAGCCGTAAGAGACGACGATGGAAACGTCGATCGCGGTCTGCTGTTCGCCCTTTTCCACGCTCACTCCGCCGGAGGTGTTTGCCGAGGCTCCCGGGATGCGTTCTGCCAGCGAGTTGAAGGTGCGCCGGGCTGCGTTGCCCATCGCGTATACGCCTGGTACTTCTCGAGCTGCAATACTGGCAATTTTCTGAACCACGCGGTCCTCGATGGTTGTTTTGCCCAGCTCGGTGTGAAGTGGACCAGTGAGATGCTCTTCGTGAGCATCTTGGCTTTCGTGGCGCTTGGCTTGGCGTTCCAATTCCTCGCCGGTTGGCTTGATGATCTTGTCATTCGACTGTGGCTGTGCCATGTTCTTCGCTCCTATATCGAGGGGAATTTTTTGCTTACACTCATACAGACGAGGCCCGGACTCAAATCCTCACGCATAATTTAAGTGATCTAGATCACACTAGTGGCTCGGTGGGCACATGAGAGCTACTGACCATCATCAGCCCATCCCGAGAAAGCGATCAGAAGGCCTTCGGCGTGCTGATCGCCGAACTAACTTCGGGGCTCAGAAGACGCTGTCGTACCCTTTTTGACAATTGGCAGGTCGCAAACGACGCGGCCCGAGAAGCATGGATCAAAGCGTGGAAAAGCAGGCGCATGCTCAAACAGGACGGCGCTTTCAAGACCTGCCCTTTCAGAATCGCGAGGAATGCCTGTCTGGACCGCGTTCGTTCGCCTCAAGTCTGATCCAGGGAGTCGCGACCGAGCAGTTCGCCGAGACTCCAGCACCTGAGAACCTTTCGCCGGATTATCTGGCTGTGCAGCGAAGCGAGGTCGACAGAGCGTGGGACATCGTCGCTTCGCTCCCATCAACCTTGAGGCAGGCCTTCGTGTTGGTTACCATCGAGGAACTGACCTATCAGCAGGCCGCCATTATCGCCAACACATCAGAATCCACTCTTCGCGGCCGGGTCGCCCGGGCACGCAAGGCATTCATTGAGGCGGTGTCATGAAAACCCTCCCCTGCGGACGCACCACTGACCACATACTCCACAAGCTCGATGATGCACCTGATCTGCATGAAATTGAATGCAGGTGGTGCCATCAAGAACGCCGCCGGCTCAAGGACCAGACGAGCAGTATCTTAGACCAGCTCAAAGGTGAAGACAGATCAACAGAGGACTCTGAGCTGCCTCTTAACGTTCTCAGCAGAATTTCTAAGCTCCGTCCCATGCAGCGAACATGGGATGCTACCTCATGACAGACCGGACAGATCGTCCGGATCCCCTCGAGTGAACTCATCGGCCGGATCAGAGAGCAATTCGCCCGCTACGTGACTGCGCAGTTGAACTACACCGAGGTCAAAGCAACGGACGCGAAAATACCTCACGTTGACTGGCTGGTTCGTTGCACGGTCAGCATGCTCACCGAAGCTACCGTCCAACGGATCGAGCAGGAAATTCTCGAATATGTGCAGACGGGACTGGGAGCCGAGCTGCTCGCCGAACACCTGACAGTGGAGGTCACTGTTGAGGACGTCCACGGACAAATTCTCGGTTACTCCCAGATTGGCGCTTAAAGCCACGGGCCAAGCGGTCAATCTCCCGAGGAAGAGCCGTGCGGGAATTCACATTCACTGCCCACCAGTGATAATTCCTGCACAGAGACCGAAAATTTCGCGGCGCTACACCGAGGGCTTTCCAGAGTGTTTGATCGCGAACGAGTCGAGTGGAACGGCAGCGCCATGGCGACACAAGATGATGGATAGTTTATTTCTTCGTTGACAACGCCGGATGTGACGGCTTACCGACTGCTTGGTGAAGAATGGCGGAAAGATAGATTTGATATCGCCCCGGTTTAGGGCACGAGCGCAATCTGTTGTATCGAATGCCTATCTAAACGAATTTCGTAGCTTGTCCTGACTTTATTCAGACAGAAAAATCACCACGAAGATCTACACTTATGCTCCATATTGGCTTCTAAAAACCCGCAAAAATCCTTATGATCAATAAGTGGCAATCAAATGGGGTAGCCGCGCATCACGTCTAAGGACATCTCATGGGGAATATCTCGCGAAAAAAATCACTGGCTCCTTCACAGCTTTGGCACTAGCCGGCAGCCTACTCCTATCCGGCGCTCCGGCTCAGGCTGCCAAGAAACCAATCGACGTCACCGGTTTTACCGCAACGAATCAAGTGATCTCTAATAGCAACTGCCGACAGATAAAGGTCACAGCCAAAATTAAAAAAAGCTACTCCGGATTGAAGAACGTTGGGTTTTGGCTCAGCACTTCAGTGAGCAGGGGCGGCGGAGAAGTCGCTTCAGCCTTTTTTATGGACACCACGACTGATTATGTACAGCTCTGCCCGTCATTCGACGGGCTCGGCGCTTACAAGATCGGCCCCACAGACGTTGCTGTGGACTACGAATACGTAGACCGGGACGGCTATTTATCGTACGGGTTCAGCGATTACTGGGACGCAACAGGTAAAACCATTTATCTGCGGGGTAAAACCCAAAGCACGCTTGCAGCTAAACGATCCGGGAAGAACCTCACCCTAACCACTACCGCGAGCGTCTACGCACCTGAAAAGTACCGCTACGCGCAGTACAATCCGACAGCAAAAATCCAAGTCAAGTCAGGCAAGACATGGAAGACTATCAAGTCGGTAAAGTTGAAGAGTGGCAAAGCTTCCATCAAGCTGAAGGACTCGAAGAAAAAAACTTACCGCGTGGCTATCCCACAGGCAACCTGGGCCACCGCCTCAACCACTAAGTCAATAACCAAATAATAGCTATTGTTCGAGGTCTGATTTTCATATACGACACCTTCAAAAATGCCCGGTGTTGTTTCGATATTGAAATAACATCGGGCATTTATTGGACGTGTGCGCCGCTAGAAGACGACCTGCCACAGACGTTCAGCTGGGAAGCTCCAGCTGAACGACTCGCATGATGTGCTGCTAGTGCCCAAACACTGAGACTGTATGACAACCCAGAATCTATTAGCTGTTAACTAGTGCATCTCTAGCTTATGCGTTTGTCTTCCGGGATTGTCGCAGGGCGACTATGGCCCAAATTACGGCTAAAGCAACGAGCACGACACCTGGCCAAAACGCATTAGTACTAATCTGCCAGATCCCGATAAGAAGAAAGAGCGCAGAAACTACCCAAGCAATAACGGGCGAAATAGAACTTTTATTCATTGAATATTCTCCTAGCCGCAACTCAAGAGAGCCATTAGAACTCCTAGTATTACAGGCCCTATGGGACCGCCTGCAAAAGCTCCAAGACAAGTCACATCAATCCCTGCAGCGCACTTACGCGTTTGGAACAGCTAAGCAGTAGCGGTCACCCGTTCAACTGTGAAATCACGCTAGTTGAATGCTCATGTGTCTCATTCGCTTCGTCTTGACGAAAAGTATCACGGGATAAGGCTGCAATGAAAAGTCAACAATAAGGGATCGCTTCAGAAAACGGAAAAATCGTATGATAAAGGAGCGTGCAGCCAGGTAACCACTGGGCTGCAACTTGCCAATGGAAACCGCCCAGAGTCTGCCCGCAGCAGGAACGCTATGTGTGAATCGCCCGCTATAGGCTGAATAGATGAATATTTTAGGCACTCGTCCCAACGACGGTTCACACGAAGTTACGGTTGGCGGGCTTTCCCGACATGACCTCAAATCCGAACTTAGCGCTCGACAAATACAGCTCAACGCACACGCACAGGTCTTGCTCGACAATGCGGTGTTCGACGATGCCACTACGAAACAGGCAATAGTTGTGATTGAACGCAGCGTGAGTGGTTGTGCGTTCCCAGTGGCGACCAGCCACTGACTAGTCGACAAAGCGTTCAAGGTCCTCTGCGAATGTCTGGTCGGCGAATCCGCTGATTCCCGCGGCCTGCAATCACTTAGAAAATCAACTGCCCATGAACCCTTTCAACAGGTTGCGAACGCCTTAGTGTAAGTTTTCGGGCAGAACTTTCTCAGACCGCAATGCTGGTGATTTTCCCTGCGTAAGGTATCTAATGAACTCTTACTCAGCCATCTAGCGGTGGATAAACCACGATGTCTTTTCCTTTGATGCTCGCTGCGTAGCGAGTAAGCCCTCGCAGCGCAGGTCCTGCGAGCACGCTGCCGTCTTCATAGTTATAACGTGAGCCGTGGCAAGCGCAATAAAAATTCGCTTCGGGAGTTTCTGTGCCCACTGCGCATCCCTGATGGCTACAGATATTTGAGTAAGCCAAAACCGTGCTTGCATCTGGTCGATAGAGCAATACGCCAAGGTCCTTGCCGCTGGCAGGCCCGCGTACGGTGACCTCGGCCTTTCCCAATTCCGCTAGCTGATCGCTAGGCAATACCTTTTGACCGTCCCCGTCGGGACTGGATGCCGCACTGGCTGGTTCCGATGAATCGGGGGAGGAGCTAGGGATGCAAGCGGTGAGCGCCACACCAAGACCGGTGGCACCGGCAGCGCCTAGAAGTGTGCGGCGAGTGGGCTTCGAAGGAGAATTCATGGGCTAAGTGTGGCAGAGACGGAGGCAAAAAACACTAGAACGCGAAGTATTTATTCCTCGTCGTCGTCAGGTCTAGCCCAAGTATACGACGATGTCCTTGCCCTTGATCTCGCATGCATAGCGAGGCAGAGCTTCGATTGCTGGTCCAGCGGTCGCCGAACCGTCTGCGGGGCTAAAGCGTGAACCGTGGCAGGCACAGTAAAAATCGTTCTTGGAAGACTTCGGGGTCACCGCACATCCTTGGTGGGTGCAGATGCTCGAATAGGCCAGCACGGTTTTTGCGTCCTTGCGGAAGAGCAATACGCCGATTTCTTCGCCCGTAGCTGGGTCTTTGGCAACAACCTGTGCCCGAGCCTTCTCTGGAAGGTCGGCTAAAGGTAGTACTGTCTGCGCTTCGCCGGTTGATTGTGGTACCTGTCCCGGTGTGGGGTTAGGAGCGGCGGATTCTCCGTTGCCGCAGGCGGTGAGTAATGCGCTGGAGCCTAGAAGTGCGGAAGCGCACATTACGGTACGGCGGGCGGGGCGAGCAATATCGGTCATAGCTAGAGTCTCTCAGATTAACCTGTGGCAAAGCTAAGCTGCAGCCCCTCTGCGAAGCAAGTCACAGGCTGATCCGCGAAAAAACAAAGAACCCCGTGTGGCTGTCATTCACCAAATGAATAATAGTCTCACGGGGTTCTTTGTAGAACGGCAGATTAGGAGTTGAACTTCTTCCCATTGACTCGGTCCGAGGCTCCAACCTGATCGAGGTACGGGGTGATCCCGCCTAGATGCATTGGCCAACCGGCACCGGTGATCATGCACAGATCAACGTCGGCAGCTTCGGCCACAACGCCTTCGGCAAGCAGCAAACCGATTTCTTCCGCCAAGGCGTCCTGCACTCGGGCCAGAATCTGCTCCTTAGTAGAAGGCTTATCGCCAAAGCTCAGCAACCCCTCCAGCTCGGGGTTTAGTATCTGGGCACCGGATTCATCCTTCGTCCACAAGGTGGTGATCTTTGCATCGATCAATTTGCCCAGATTCTCGGAGACCGCAAAACGCTCTCCGAAGGATGCATTGAGCGACTCATTGACGTGTTGTGCCACGGGCAGGCCAACCATCGACAGCAAGGTGAATGGGGTCATTGGAAGTCCCATGGGACGCAGCGCAGTATCTGCAGTGAGCGCGTCGGTGCCCTCATCGAATGCTGCCTGAACTTCACTCATCAAACGTAGTAGCACGCGGTTGACCACAAATGCTGCGGCGTCCTTGGTGCGCACGGTAGTTTTGCGGAGGTTTTTACCCAAGGCAAAGGCGGTGGCCACCGTTGATTCGCTAGTCCACTGGGTTGCTGCGATTTCCAGCAATGGCATCACAGCCACGGGGTTGAAGAAGTGGAACCCAACGAGGCGCTCAGGATGGGCCAAATCCTTGCCCATCTCGGTGACGGACAGTGAGGAGGTGTTGGTGGCCAAGATGCATTCGGCAGATACCACCGCTTCAACCTCGGCAAACACCTGCTTCTTGACATTGAGCTCTTCAAAGACGGCCTCGATAACAAAGTCCGCGTCCGCGAACGCTTCCTTGGTCGCCGAACCACTCACCAGAGCCTTAGTGCGGTTGACCGCGTCCTGGCTCATCCGACCCTTGGCATGGAGTTTGTCGATTTCACCGTGAATGTAGGCAAGACCCTTGTCTACGCGGGACTGATCAAGGTCGGTGATGATCACCGGCACGTTCAGTCGGCGTACGAAGAGCAGAGCCAGCTGGCTTGCCATCAAACCGGCACCAACCACGCCCACCTTCGTGACCGGACGAGCAAGCTTGGCACTAGGTGCCCCGGCGGGACGTTTGCCACGCTTTTGCACGAGGTCAAGGAACGCGTACACGGTGTTCTTGAACTCGTGGGTGGCCATCAGTTCGGTCAGCGCAGCGATTTCTAGTTCGGCGGACTGCGCTTGGGTGAGCGTCATGCCCTTGCGGAACACCTCGAGCACCTTGTACGGGGCGGGAGTCGCGCCGGAAAGCTTCGCATCAACGAATTTCTCTGCGCTATCTGCGGCGTCCATCCAGCGGCGCGCCACCTCTGGGTCGCTAGGATCCACCGAATTTTCGCGGCGTACTTCACGTTCACCGCTCAGTATCGAGCCCGCAAACTTGACCGAATTTTCGATGAAGTCCGCTGGCTCGAATAAGGCGTCGGCGACGCCGAGCTTGTGAGCTGCCGGACCGGAGAGCGTGCGGTTGTTGCTTAGTGGGTTCTCCACCATCACCTTCAGCGCATTTTCCGGACCGATAAGCCGTGGCAAGCGGTAGACGCCGGCCCAACCTGGGATGAGGCCAAGGAAGGCCTCTGGTAGTCCCAGTGCACCGGCGGTCGTGCTGACCGTACGGTAGTTACAGGCCAACGCGATCTCCAGTCCACCGCCCAGGGCGAGCCCGTTGATAAAGGCAAAGGTGGGGACGCCCAGGTCCGCCAGCAGGTCGTAGGCGCGGTGTCCCAGCGTAGCCATGGCGGTTGCATGTTCAGGCGCGGAGAGGCGGGTGACCGCGGACAGATCCGCGCCGGCGATCAAGAAATATGGCTTTCCGGTGATTGCGAGACCGTGAATTTCTCCTGCTTTGGCGCGCGCCGCCTGCTTTTCAAGTTCCGCACGCAGTTCGATCAGTCCGCTTGGGCCCAGCGTGGTGGGCTTTTTATGATCCAGACCGTTATCCAAGGTGAGCAGCACCAAGGTTTTGCCATCTGGCAGCTGCACATCCTTGGTGAAGGAGTGAGTCACGGTTTCGTCGTGCATGAGTTCGGTGACCGCCGAATAATCCTGTGTCATGTTCTCTTCCCTAAGCCTTCGTGCCGAAATCTGCGTGGTTTGGGTTCTCCCAAATTACGGTGCCGCCCATGCCCAAACCGATGCACATGGTGGTGATTCCGTACCTGACTGAATGATCTTCTTCGAATTGGCGAGCCAACTGAGTCATCAGTCGCACCCCAGAGGATGCCAGCGGGTGACCGACGGCGATCGCGCCACCATAACGGTTGACTCGCCCATCGTTCTGGTCAATGCCGTAGAAGTCGAGGAAGGAGAGCACCTGCACGGCGAAGGCTTCGTTGATTTCAAACAGGCCGATATCTGCAATATTCAGTCCGGCCTTGGCCAAGGCCTTTTCAGTAGCGGGGACCGGTCCGTAGCCCATCACATCGGGGGAGACCCCGGCGAAGGCGAAGGAGACCATGCGCATTTTCGGGGTTAGTCCAAGCTCACGCACGGCCGCCCCGCTGGCAAGCATCGCCGCGGTGGCACCGTCGTTGAGGCCCGCAGCATTACCCGCTGTGACTCGGCCGTGAGCGCGAAAAGGGGTGCGCAAATCGGCGAGGGATTCCATGGTGGTATTTGGACGTGGTGGTTCGTCGACGGTATTGACCGCCCACCCTTCACCAGGTCGTTGCGCGGCAACCGGCACCAGATCCGGCTGGATCTGGTTGTGCTCGTAGGCCTTGGCTAGCTTCTGCTGGGAAGCGACCGCGTAGCTGTCTGCGCGTTCCTTGGTGATTGCGGGGAACCGGTCATGCAGGTTTTCGGCGGTATTACCCATGTTTAGTGCTTGCGGGTCCACGATCTTTTCGCTCAGAAAGCGTGGGTTTGGATCTGCACCGGCACCCATAGGGTGATTGCCCATATGCTCGACGCCACCGGCGATCACTACGTCGTAGGAGCCGAAGGCGATGCCGCCAGCTAGCGAGGTAACCGCGGTCATGGCGCCAGCGCACATGCGGTCGATTGCGAATCCGGGTACCGACTCTGGAATCCCCGAGAGCAGTCCAACGGTGCGCCCAATGGTTAGGCCTTGGTCACCGGTCTGCGTCGTGGCAGCCATGGCGATTTCATCAATTTTCTCGGCCGGAACTCCGGGGTTGCGGCTAAGCAGGCCACGAACGGCTTTGACCGCAAGGTCATCGGCTCGTGTTCCGTGATAGATGCCTTTCTCGCCTGCTCGTCCAAAAGGGGTGCGTACCCCATCGACGAAAACGACATCGCGGTCCTCTAGTGAGGTGTGCGCGGATGCGGACACGGAGGTAGTGTTGACGCTCACCGTCGGGCTCCTTGGGATAGGTTTAGGCTGCCCAGAGATCAGGGGCAGTGGTCAGTATCACTGTGACCTAAACCATACGTTACTCATGAGTAACTTGAAGCGCAAGTGCTGACCTAGTGTCTCAGCAATTTCCCGAAGATCTGCGGTGGCTTAGTCGCGCAATGCGTCGGCAAGTTTTTCGCTCAAAAGCTCGCGCTGCCAAGGCCTGGCGCCAAGTTCTTCCAGCGCGCTATCTACGGTTCCGACGCTCAAGCCCGCTGGCGGGTTCCAGCACAATGCACGCAGGAATTTCGGAGTCAGCAGGTTTTCTCCGGGAATGTTCCAGTGCTCGCTAATCTCTGCGAGGACTTCGCGCGCCGCGGTGAGCCGCAGGGCTGCCTGCGGATTCTTCTCGCCCCAGATGCGGGCGTTGGGCAGGTCCTGTACCCCGGAACGTAATTCTGGAAGCTCGGTGTTATTTCTTCCGCGTTGCATCGCATCCAACCAGCGCGGTGCATCTCGTTTTGCGCTGCGCCCGTGGAAACCGGGAATCTGAAGCAGCGTTGGGACACTGTTTGGCCGATGGTTTACGGCTGCCATGATGGCAGAATCTGGCAGCAAGCGTCCGGGGGCCACATCACGGCTTTCTGCCAGGGACTCCCGGGACTGCCACAGTTCACGAGCTACCGAGAGGTTGCGGCGGTTCTTGATTTTATGGATACCAGAGAGCTTGCGCCAAGCTTCGGGTGGAGCCACTGGGTCTGGAAGATGGCGTACATACTCGAATTCTTGGGCAGCAAATTCCAGCTTGCCCTGTTCCTCAAGAATTTGGGAGATTTCTTCGCGCAGTTCGAACAGTACCTCCACGTCCAGTGCCGCATAGTTCAGCCAGGATTCGGGCAATGGCCGGGTAGCCCAATCCACCGCTGAATGTTCTTTGGCAAGTTGCAAACCCAATAGCTCGCCGACCATCGTTCCCAGTGCGACCCGGGGGAACCCTGCTAAACGGCCAGCGAGTTCGGTATCAAATAATCCGGTCGGGGCTAAACCCTCATCGTGCAAGCACGGCAAATCCTGGGTGGCAGCATGCAAGATCCATGGCAATTCATTCATGAAGTCGACCAGTGGATCGAGCGACTCGATGGCTTCGGGATCAATCAGCCAGGTGCTGGCGCCTTCGCGACGTATTTGGATGAGGAAGGCGCGGCGTCCATAACGAAATCCGCTGGAGCGTTCGGTATCAACTGCGAGATCTCCGGTGCCAGCGCGTAGCGCGCGAATCGCCCGGTTCAGTGCCGCAGGGGTGTTGATGACTTCCGGGATTCCGTCTCGTGGAGCGGTCAGTGGAGTCAAGGTTTGCTGGTCTGCGGCTGGATCTGAAGTAGTCATGGTCCTTCTATTCTAGGACCGATGGCACAAAGCGTTAGCTCATCCGATGGTGTGGCAGTTGTTGGACACCTTCGGGCAGTGGTGGCATGCCCGCAAAGGTACAAACCATATCGGCCCAGGCGCTCAAATGCGAGCCGAGTGCTTCACCGTCTTCTGGAGTCCACGAGGCGCGCAATTCGATGTCGATATGGTCGTGTTCGCCCTGTAGCTCACCGAAAGATTCGGAGATGACCCGTGTGGCGGTGCCGCCGGCGGAATGGTGTGCGGCGTGGCGCTCAGCCAATGCCTCTTCCAGCCAGCTCCAAGCTACGGATGCCAACATCGAGTCTTGGCCCATCTCATGATCTAAGCGGGCGCGAATATAAGTGACGACGCGGAATTTTCCGCACCATAATTCTTGGCCAGCAGGATCAAATAGCAGGATAAAACGCCCCGTGGCTAAGGGAGTTCCCGGTAGCAAAAATGGAGTGCGTGAAAATTCCTGACCATGTTGTCCATGACTAGGCAACGAATTTTCCAGTACATCACCGCTCAGTGCCAAGGCGAAAGGTGCCAGCCGGGCGGGTGCTGGGATCTCTGTAATCTTTAGTTCTTTGCGAACATCTGCGCGCGAGAGTTCGCCCAGCGCCTCGGAAAAGGCGGTGGGAATTCGCGAAGCAGCAGGTTCATTGGACACAATCCGAGTCTAAAACGCGCCGTACCGCTGGTGCGGTACGGCGCGCCGATTTAGCCTAAGCTGCGCGGTGTGCGGCCATCAATTCACGCAGTTTTGCGGTAAATGCGAGCACATCCTGCTCGGTGGTGTCAAAGGAGCACATCCAGCGAACGTGGCCCGCTGCGCGGTCCCAGTCATAAAAGCGGAAGTGCTCACGCAACTGGTCAGAGACCTCTGTAGGCAACTGTGCAAAAACACCATTGGCTTGTGCTGGGTAGACCAGCTGGACTCCGTCGATCTCAGCGACATCAGCGGCCAGCTGTGCAGCCATTGCGTTAGAGTGCCCGGCAAGCTCGCGCCACAAACCGGTTCCGTAGAGCTCAAGCAACTGTGCGGAGATGAAACGCATCTTGCTGCCCAGCTGCATATTCATCTTGCGCAGGTATTTCAAATCCTGAGCTAGTGCAGGATCTAGCGTCAGAATTCCCTCGCCGAGCAGCAATCCATTTTTGGTGCCACCCAAAGAAACAATATCAACGCCAACATCCGTGGTGAGCTCACGTAGTTCCACACCGAGCGCGGCTGCCGCATTGGACAGGCGCGAGCCGTCCAAATGAACCTTCATGCCCCGTTTGTGGGCGTGGTCGGTAATCGCGCGAATCTCCGCCGGAGTGTAGAGCGTCCCCAGCTCCGTACCCTGGGTAATTGACACGGCCAAAGGTTGGGCACGATGCTCATCGCCCCAGCCCCAGGCTTCCTGGTCGATCAGTTCTGGGGTTAGCTTGCCATCTGCCGAGTTCACCTGCAGAAGTTTAAAGCCACCGATGCGTTCGGGAGCACCATTTTCATCCACGTTGATGTGCGCGGTATTCGCACAAATCACCGCTCCCCAGCGAGGAAGCAACGACTGCAACGCGGTCACATTGGCGCCGGTTCCGTTAAACACCGGAAAAATCGCGGCATTCCCGCCAAATAGTTTCTGCGCCATCTGATCCAGAGCCGCCGTGTAGTCGTCATCACCGTAGGCGCTTTGATGTCCGCCGTTTGCACGAGTAATCGCCTCAAGGATGCGCGGGTGCACGCCGGAGTAATTATCGGAAGCGAATCCGCGCACTGCAGGGTCGTGGCTAATGGTCATAGGTTTTGAGTCCTTTGCTGGTGGTACGTAGGCGGTGGTGTGCTCACTTAAAAACGCTACACCACCACCGTTGGATCCTGCTTAGGCGGTAGCTAATGGCAGGCGTTGACCGTTGACTTCTGCTGGGTCCGCGCTCAGTAGTTCAACGGCTGCCGTGGCCAGAATCGACACGGGTGTGTGGCCAGCTGGCGCCTCAGTAGCTGACTTATCGCTCAATGCTTTGACAACCCAACTGAGCGCCGCCGCTTGGGGCGCCTGCTTGCTGAACAATCTTGCGATGGCGTTTATCCAGTGTTCTGCTGCTGCCTTAACCGCCCCATAATTGGCGTTGGAGGGAGTCGGGTTCGTGACCGCTTGCGCGCTGACAATTGCTAAGCGACCGGCGCTCGAAGACACCAGATCATCAACGAATACCCGGGTCGTATTACGCAGCGTAGTCATCACACTGGTATGGAGAAAATCCCAGTCAGCGTCGGACTGCCCGGTGATCGACTTACCGCCGCGCCAACCGCCAACCAGATGCAGTAAAACGTCGATTTTTCCATGCTCCGCGTGTATTTCCTGCCCAAGGTCGGTTACCTCCTGCAGGTCCGTGAGGTCGCAGACATAGCGTGAGCTGACAAATCCGAGGCGCTCTTCCAAGCGTTCTGCATTGCTGCCGACCGCCAAAATGCGCGCTCCAGCATCTGAAAGTTCGCGGGCTACCGCGACTCCTGCAGCCGAGGTAGCCCCGGCAATCAGTACCAGTGGGTTATTTTCTACTTTGCTCATAAAACCGATCCTAGATGCTTGTTGCGCCGGTCATGCCACGAGTCGAGTCGATCACCGCGGCCATCTTCTTGTTGAGCGCTTCGTAGAACATCGACAGTGGGAACTCGTCGTCCATAACCTGGTCGGTGATTTCGCGCAGCGGGGAAGTCAGCGGCAGCGCGTCAGGGCCCTTAGCCCACACCGAGGCGGGGTTCGGGGTCACCGTGGAAGAGACCAATTCATAGGCGGCCAGCCAGTGTGCAAGCTTTGGGCGGTCGATCGATTTCCAGTACAGTTCATCGATCGCATCCCCCAAGGCCGCAACGATTTCTGGTACCTGATCCCAATCGATGCTCAGCTTGGTGTCGGTCCAGTGCAAAACGTGGTGCTGGTGCATCCAGGCGAACAGTAGCTGGCCGCCGAGTCCGTCGTAGTTACGCACTCGCGATCCGGTGATGGCAAAACGGAAGATCCGGTCGAAGATCACCGCGTACTGCACAAGCTTGGCGGTCTTAGCGGCCTGTGGGTCACTTTTCGGATCACTGGCGATCTTCATGGATTCGCGGAAGGCGGTTAGGTCGCAACGCAACTCTTCGAGCGAGTAGAGGAAGAATGGCATGCGCTGTTTGATCATGAATGGGTCAAATGGCAGATCCCCGCGCATGTGGGTGCGATCGTGAATCAGATCCCACATGATAAAGGTTTCTTCGGTTAGCTGCTGGTCGCTCAGTAGTTCTGCCGCGTCTTCAGGTAGCTGCAGGTTGGTGATCGCCGCCGCTTCCTTGAGCACCTTGCGAAAACGTGCGGCCTCGCGGTCCTGGAAGATGGCGCCCCAGGTAAATGACGGGGTTTCGCGAATGGCTACGGACTCCGGAAAGAGCACCGCGGAGTTGGTGTCGTATCCGGCGGTGAAGTCCAAGAAACGCAGTGGTACGAACAGCGCGTTGGTGTAGCTGTTGGCTTCGAGCTCGGAGATAAAGTCAGGCCACATGACCTGCACCAGTACCGCTTCGAGATAGCGGTTGACCGAGCCATTCTGCGTGTACATCGGGAAGAGCACCAGATGCAGCAATCCGTCTTCACGCTGGGTTTGAGGCTGGAACTGAAGCAGCGCATCCAAAAAGTCAGGGACGCCGAAGTCGGCACTTTCCCATTTGTTCAGGTCTGCGATGAGCGCGCGGAAGTAGGCCTCATCATGGGCGAAGTATGGCAGGAGCTCTTCCAGTGCGGCCACGATGCGGGCAATCAGTTCGCGCGCTTCGTCGCGAGTTGCCGGGTCGGCGAGCGAGCCGTCCTTGGACTGCAGATTCTGGAATTGCGAGGCGGATGCCTTCAAGGACAGCCATGCGTCATGGGAAACGAGCTGGTCCGTGGTGGCGCGGGGGGAATGCTGGAGCTGAGTCATCGTGGGGCACCTCTTGAGAGTCTTTGGTCGGTTCGCTGCTTAGCTATCACGCTACGCCCAAAGAACAGCATTAGTAATGCTCGATCAGCTATGAATAAGCATCTCTAATGCTAAGAGTGAGGTGCACCCCACGACGGTCAGAGGCTTTAGCCCTGCGTTTCGCGCAAGGTCAAGCTCAGCGAGTTCATGCAGTACCGCAGATCGGTGGGCGTTTTGAAACCCTCGCCCTCAAAGACGTGACCCATATGCGAATCACAGTTCGCACAGCGCACCTCGACGCGCTTCATGCCCATCGTCTCGTCGGTAATGTAACGCACCCGATCCTCCGCCAGCGGTGCGTAGAACGAGGGCCAACCGCAGCTCGCGTCAAACTTCGTGTCACTGGCAAACAGCTCCGCGCCACATGCCCGGCAGGAGTACACACCCTGTGTTGTGGTGTCCCAATATTCACCGGTAAAAGGACGTTCCGTGCCTGCCTGACGCAAGACGTTGAACTCCTGCGGAGAGAGAACTTGCTGCCAGTCGATTTCTGTCTTCTTTGAATCTTCACTCATATAAGGCATAACGATTTGCACGGCGAGATGATTCCCGAGCGTTCATTTGAGAGTATGGGCACATGGCTCGAAACATCGTCGACACCCTAGAACCGCGCAAAACCCTGCCCGCCACGCTATTGGGCGTCTCCCTGGGACTTGCCGCGGGCTCGGTATTTGCTGCCAGCGTCTCGGCATTGGCCGGATATTTTGCCCGACGTATGGTCACCCCGGAGGAACGACGCACGGGCAACGCACTCATTCGCGCCATCGTGACCGACGATGAAGGGCAAATCTGGTTGCGTTTCACCCGCGACGCAGACACCGCCGATCCTGGCGCCTGCATGCTCATCGCCGAGGCGGAAGCCTGCGTGGCCCGGCTATCGGCCCCACGCCCGGTACCTGGCAAACCCCGGCTGGTAGCCCGCAAACTCGAACAGATTTATCGTGGAAGCCTGGATGGAGTGCGCCGCGGATACCTTTCTGGCGCCATCTATGAACACCCTGAAGATGCTGGTTTTGACGCCCAGGACATCACCCTTGAGCTAAGCGTGGGTCCCGGACCGGCCTGGCTGATTCCGGGCACCACCGCGCCTCATCTCTGGGTGATCGGGGTGCACGGACGTGGTGCCAAACGTACCGAATCCATCCGCGCGCTACCGGTGCTCACCGAACTGGGAGCCACCGTGGTGCTGATGAGCTACCGCAACGACGGGCTCGCCCCCAGCGCCATCGACGGGCGCTACGGACTGGGGGATACCGAATGGCAGGATGTGGAATCGGCAGTGCGCTACGCCCGGGATCACGGGGCCACGCAGATTGTGCTCTTGGGCTGGTCCATGGGTGGGGCGATCGCCCTGCAAACCGCTGATCGCTCGGCGCTGGCTGCTGAAATCGACTCGCTGATGCTCGTGGGACCGGTGATCAACTGGGTTGATGTCATCTCGCACCAGGCAAGACTGAATAAGATCCCGCAAACTGTGGGGCGTTTTGCGGGGTGGCTGCTGACAAATAGGGCGGGTCGTTGGGCTACCGGGCTCGCCGCACCGGTGAATCTTAAAAGGCTCAACTGGGTGGACCGGGCCGCCGAACTACAGCATCCGACCCTGCTTATGCACAGTAAAGATGACCAGTTTGTGCCCTACGGTCCGAGCCTCAAACTTGCTGCCCTACGCCCAGACCTAGTCACCCTACGAGTCTTTTCCGGTGCCGGACATACCCGGGAACCAAATAGCGACCCGCAGAGTTTTGCCGCCGCGATCCGCGAGTTCCTCACCCAGCGGATGGAAACTCAGCGGTAGCTGGCGATGGGAGCCACCAGTGCGTTCAAGATTGCTACCGCATCATCGGCGGCTATTTGTAGGCTGAACCCGCGCCGCCCACCGGAAATAAAAATGGTTTCGAACTGCGCCGCACTGGCATCGAGCACCGCCGGGGAGATTTGACGCTGGCCAAAGGGCGAGATCCCGCCCAGCACATAACCGCTGCGCCGTTGCGCGGCGTCCTTGTCTGCCATCTGCGCCTTTTTAGCACCCAAAACCGCGGCCACTGATTTCAGGTCCAACGTCGAATCAACCGGGACAATCGCCACCGCCAACTCTTCACTGGCCCGCGCACCGGTGGACACCATCAGTGTTTTAAACACCCGCCGAGATTCAACGCCTAATTGCGCCGCGGCTTCCGCGCCGTAACTTTGCGCCGAATCACTATGTGTATAACTATGCGCAACATAGGTAATGCCGGCCGCTTCCAAGGCGGCAGTTGCCGGAGTGGAAGCGGCCTTTGATTTTTTTGCCACGAACTATTTTCTTTTCAGTTCTCTGCCTACCGCTACGCGGCGGCTAGCTGTTCGGTGACCTGACGCTTAATCCGGCCAAGCATCGCGCTCATTCCACGCATCCGCAGCGGGGATAACGCACGTGACAAGCCCAAGCGGGCCGGCATGTCCTCAGGAACAGCTAAAATTTCCTCGGCCGGTGACCCGTCAAGGCCGGCGGCGAGCACCGAGGCAAAGCCACGAGTAGTCGGCGCCTCCGGGGGAGCGGAGAAGAACAAGCGCACCACTTGATCCGCACCCACCTCGACGACCAAAAACAGTGGCGACTGGCACTCCACTACCTGTTCCAGAAGTTCTGGATGCTCCGCTAAATGCGGTGGCAGCTCGGGTAACTCGCGGGAGTAATCCAACAGCAGTTCCAGTCTGTCGGCTTCCGGAACCTCGCTGAATTCCTCGACGATTTCTGCCAGCGCCGGGTTTAGTGCGCTCATGCGCGGGCTCCACGCTTAGCAGGAAGTTCGCCGTTGGCTTCGCCACGCACGATAGGCACACCCACCGCATTGCCCCACTCGGTCCATGAACCGTCATAGTTGCGTACGGATTCGAAACCCAACAGGTGCTTGAGCACAAACCAAGTGTGGCTGGAACGCTCGCCAATACGGCAATAGGCCACCACATCGTCGCCCGGCTTCAACCCGGCTTCCTCGAAGTAGATCGCTTCCAAGTCGGCGCGTGACTTAAACGTGCCATCGGCTGCGGCGGCCTTACCCCACGGCACCGAGGCGGCGGTCGGAATATGTCCGCCGCGCATGGCTCCCTCTTCGGGGTAATTTGGCATGTGGGTTCGTTCACCGGTGTATTCCTCAGGCGAACGTACGTCGATTAGCGGGTTGCCCAGGTGTTCGAGCACCTGTGGCAGGTAGGCGCGGATCACGCTGTCGTCGCGTTCGATCACCGGGTATTCGGCGGCGGTGACGGCAGGCTTCTCGGTGGAAGTCTCTCTCCCCTCGGCGATCCACTTGTCACGTCCGCCATCAAGCAAACGCACATCTTCGTGGCCAAAGAGGGTGAATACCCACAGTGCATAGGCAGCCCACCAGTTGGACTTGTCCCCATAAATCACGACGGTCGAATCACGGCTAATGCCCTTGGAGGCCATAAGTTCGGCAAAGGCCGCACCTTCCACGTAATCGCGGGTGACCTCATCGTTCAGCTCGGTGAACCAGTCGATCTTCAGCGCGCCGGGGATGTGCCCGGTGGAGTAGAGCAAAATGTCTTCGTTGGATTCGAGCACTACCAGGTTCTCAGCGCCCAGATTCGCTGCCAGCCAGTCGGTAGATACCAGACGTTCGGGATGGGCGTACTGCGCGTAGTTGGGGTTGTTCTCCAGCGGTAATGACATGCGTGATCACATTCCTTGTCTTGCGGTTTTTATCCGCTGGCGCGCGGGCGCCAGCCACATTCTCACCTTCTAGCCTAGTACCGAAGTGCAAACAATCGTGTGGGGTGCGACATTCTTCTCCATCTTCGAGCCTTAGCCAAGGTAAACTGGCCGATGGGCCGCAGGTAGTAGACCCAATCCATCACCCGCACGTCGAACTGAAGGACACCACCGAACGTATGGCCAAGATCATTCACCTGACACAGACCACACCGAACCTCTCGGTCGATGAACTGTTGGCCGGCTTCCACCCGTCCTACCGTTTTGGTGAGGTGTCCTTTAACACCTACCGTCCGGATCCTAACCAGCCTTCTCAGGCCGAAGCGGTCAGCAAACTGAGCAACTTCGCGCAAACTGTGGGTAAAAACAACGGTGCTGGGCTGTTCTCCAAGCTCTTCGGTAAAAAAACCACTGCCAAAAACGGCATGTACCTCGACGGCGGATTTGGTGTGGGCAAAACCCACCTGCTCGCGTCGCTGTGGCACGCTAGCCCCGGGCCCAAAGCCTTCGGCACCTTCGTGGAATACACCAACCTGGTCGGGGCATTGTCTTTCCGCCGCACCGTAGAGGTGCTCAGCGAATACAAGCTGGTCTGCATCGACGAGTTTGAGCTCGACGATCCAGGGGACACCGTGCTGATGTCTCGGTTGATGCGAGAGCTCTCCGACGCCGGAGTAAAACTGGCTGCGACCTCCAATACGCTTCCCGGCGCCCTCGGCGAGGGCCGCTTCGCCGCGGTGGATTTCCAACGCGAAATCAAGACCCTCTCGGAGCAGTTTGACGTGCACCGCGTAGACGGTGTCGACTTCCGCCACCGCGGCCTGCCCGACGCGCCGCAGCCGTTGGATGATTCGGCCATCGAGGAATTTGCCACCGAACGTTACCCAGAGGCAACTCTGGCGGTGGATGATTTCGCCGGCCTAGTGGCTCACCTGCATAAGGTTCACCCATCGCGCTACCGCCAGCTGCTGTCGGAAACAGATGCACTGGTCTTGCACAACGTGGACACCATCACCGATCAGTCGATCGCCTTGCGCTTCGTGGTTCTTGCTGACCGGTTATATGACAAGGATGTGCCGATCGTGGCCTCCGGTAAACCATTTAGCGAGTTGTTCACCGCAGAGATGATGGCCGGCGGTTACCAGAAGAAGTACTACCGCGCCGTCTCGCGTTTGACCGCCCTTGCCCGCGAGGGGCAGGTCGGCGAGCCCGCACTCTAATCACCGCTGAGTTTCAAGGATTTTCCTACTTCATCGTCGAGCGCCACGCTCGACGATGAAGTGCGTTAACAGCCCGGCCAGCAGCGCCCAAAACGCACCGCCAATCCCCAGCAGCGTGACATTACCGGCGGCTACCAGCACCGTCACCAACGCACTCAAACGCCAGTGCACATCTTGCATCGCGCCGAGTAGTGACTGCGTGAGGGTGGCTAGCAGCGCCAATCCTGCCGCAGCTTGGAATAAGCCCTCCGGCGATGCGCTGGCCACCGAAACAATCAGCGCACTAAACGCCGCGAAGAAAATATAGAAGCCTCCAGAGCTTACCGCAGCGCGCCAGCGTTTAGCCGGGTCCATTCCCGCTTCGGGCCCGGAAGCCAAGGCCGCGGTAATGGCCGCCAGATTAATTGCATGCCCACCAAAAAATGCGCTCACACCCGTTCCAGCACCGGTGAGCAGCATCGAGGAACGCCACGGCACGGTGTACCCAAAGGATTTGGCCACCGCCACCCCGGGGATATTTTGCGAAGCCATGGTCACGATAACTAACGGCACGCTAATGCTCACGATAGCCGCCCAAGAAAATTCCGGGCTTACCCACTCCAGACTCGGAAGTATCTCCAATTTTGACCACGCATTAGTCCCGGCAATATGCCACAGCCCAAAGCCCACCGCCGCCAGCATGCAAAGCACCACCGCAAATTTTGGGAAAAATCTGAGTCCGAGGAGAAACACCAGCAGGATGCCGAACGCCGGCACCGGAATCGCACCAAGCGCCGTGAATGGTTTCAGGCATAGCGGAAGCAATACGCCTGCGAGCATTCCCTGAGCAATCGGCACCGGAATGTGAGTCAGTAACCGCTGTAAAAAAGGGAGCAGCCCGGTTGCCATGATCAGCGCCCCTCCCACGATGAATGCGCCGACCGCTTGTTCGAAGCTAAAGGCTCCAGGAGCCAGCGCCGCGAGCATCGCAGCGCCTGGCGTAGACCAAGAAATTGTTAATGGTATGCGGTGCCTTAATGACAGCACGATGCTGCAAAGCCCCACTCCCAGAGAGAGGATCAGCAATCCGGAGGCGGCCTGACTCTCGGTCGCCCCGACCTGGAATAGCCCCGCAAGCACCACGGCAAAGGATGCGATGAATCCGACCATGGTGGTCACAAGGCCAGCGATGATCGCTTGAGGCAAGTCGTTGACGTGAGTATCTGTGCGTTCGGTCATAGAGACATTCTGTCAGGTCAAGCACGAGATAAAGCTATTGATTGTTAAAGCAAGAAAGGCACCGACGCAATGTCGGTACCTTTCCAGGATGCTTGGTCAAGGCCGAAGCACGAACACCAGGGGATTAGCCCTCGTTGTTCTGTCCTTCGTTTTGCTCAGCGTTGCCGCCAAGTCCACCTAGGAAGTCGTTAGCACCCTGCTGGGCACCGTCGACCTGGTCGGCGAACTTGCCGCCGGTCTTGTCATCGACAAAATTGCCAACGTTCTCAATACCTTCTGAGACTTGATCCGGGTTCTGCTTTGCGAATTCCTCTGCCTTGCCACGCAGATCATCAAATCCTGCCATGCTGCACCTCCATTCGACTGTGGGAACCCTTTTAGCTCCACAACTGTTACCCACCCTAAAACGAATTCTGTCTGCATGGAAGAGTCTGGAAATTCCCTGGCGTGTTGGTGCTGTGACCTTAAACGAAAAAGGGAATCACTTGGAGTGATTCCCTTTTTCATTTTTGGAGCGGTCAACGAGGTTCGAACTCGCGACCTCAACCTTGGCAAGGTTGCGCTCTACCAGCTGAGCTATGACCGCATGAATACTAATTCTCACTAGTATTCAGTGCGCGATACTGGGATCGAACCAGTGACCTCTTCCGTGTCAGGGAAGCGCGCTACCGCTGCGCCAATCGCGCCGAAGGATTCCGAAGAATCTCGACAGAAAACAAAGTAAACTCTGATTTCTCAGAGCGGACAACGAGGTTCGAACTCGCGACCTCAACCTTGGCAAGGTTGCGCTCTACCAGCTGAGCTATGTCCGCATTTGTGAATCTTGATCCGAAAATCAAGAGTCCGTGCGCGATACTGGGATCGAACCAGTGACCTCTTCCGTGTCAGGGAAGCGCGCTACCGCTGCGCCAATCGCGCAAAAAGAATAACTAACCTCTTTGCGAGGTGGGGACGGGATTCGAACCCGCGTAAACGGCTTTGCAGGCCGCTGCCTCGCCTCTCGGCCACCCCACCATACTCGGCCGAGGCCGAGTTGACTAATTTTACTTAGTCGATGTTTCTTTCTGCGAGCGGACAACGAGGTTCGAACTCGCGACCTCAACCTTGGCAAGGTTGCGCTCTACCAGCTGAGCTATGTCCGCAAAAAGTGTTTGTTTTTGCGCCGTTTCCGTTCGCTCCAACGAGTAAAAACTCTATACGAGTTTCCGCAGGCTTCCAAATCGAGAGCGTGAGATCTGGTTCACAAAGCCCAAAACCCGCGGAACTACGCGGAATATTCATGATTCTCGTTCGGACTAGGAGCAAAGCGTCCAGAGGCCATGCCATGATCGTGTGCATGACGTCACCGAAACTTGCTATTCAAACCGAATTGGGTCGAATGTACAGCCGTCAGGTGGGAGGGGAAGCTACCGTCCCCTCGATCACCACGGTCATCGGAATGGATAAAATGGATCTTTCCGGGTGGGCCGGCTATCTGGCAGCCAAGACTCTGTCGGAAGATCACCGTTTGTCCGAGGCGTTGTCCCAACCGAGCAAAATGCGATCCTTAGTGCGTGATTCTGCCGCGGCCGCCGAACGCTTCCGGGACTCGGCTGCAGCCCGCGGGGATCGGGTTCACAACTACGCCGAACACTACGCGTTGCGTGCCTTAGGCGAACCCGAGCAACTTCACAAGGCGCACGCAGAACTGGAAGCCAACAACGAGCTGGGCTTTGCCGCACACTTTGAAAAGTGGTGGGAGCAGTATCGGGTGCAGCCACTAGCCACCGAGGTAACGGTGTGGAATCACAGTGTTGGCTACGCGGGAACCATTGACCTGGTCGCCCGAATCGGTGGCAAGGTGTGCTTGGTGGATTACAAAACTAAGGCCATGGACCGCGAGGGATTCGTGAAAACCCCGGATGACAAAGTCATCATGCAGCTTGCGGCGGCCGCCAAAGCCGAAGAGCAGGTGCTCGATGCAGAAGCCGGCCTGTGGCAGGACTGGCCGCATGGCACCGATTCGATGCTGCTGGCGGTCGCGCTGGGGGAGGGTGGAAGCCGTACTTTTATGGCGCCGGTTCAAGCGCTCCCAGATTACTGGTCGAAGTTTTACGCACTGCGCCGCAACTGGGACGCGCAGTTCAAGATTGCCCAAGCGCGTGCCTCACTGGTGGAAATCACGCCGCCGCCTCAGGACCAGTCGCCTGCGGCACCGTAGACTGGTGTAGTTAGTGCCGGCACGCCCGGCACTGACACTTCGCACAGCACTACTAAGGGAGCCACACGTACTATGGCGATTTTGGGAATTCGGATCATCGGTGATCCCGTTCTACGCACACCAGCGCAGGAGGTGACCGAGTTTGGGCCGGAAATCCAGAAGCTGGTCGACGACATGGATGAAACCATGGAAAACGTTGACGGTGCGGGCTTGGCGGCCCCCCAGGTAGGCGTATCACTGCGCGTTTTTACGTACCAAATTGGGGCCGAACGTGGTCACATCATCAACCCGGTACTTGAACTGAGCGAAGACTTCCAGACGGACGAAAACGAAGGTTGCCTGTCCATTCCCGGGATCTCCGCCCCCGTTGCCCGCAGGCGCCACGTGGTCGCTACCGGCTTCGACAAGTTCGGAAAACCGGTTCGTATCGAGGGCGAAGGCATGCTTTCCCGCTGCGTTCAGCATGAAACCGATCACCTCGACGGGGTGCTGTTCCTGGATCGGCTGGCCCCGGATGAGAAGAAAGCCGCTTGGCGCACGCTACGGGCCAGCAACTATGACCAAATGACCACCGCGACCGTGGCACAGCGCGCAGGATTCCTCGGATCCAGCTTCGGCGCCGGACTGGGGAACTAACTATGCGCATCCTTTTTGCTGGAACCCCGCAGGTTGCGGTCACCTCACTGAACTACCTAAATGACGCGGGTTTTGAGATCGCCGCGGTACTCACCCGCCCGGATGCCCCGCTGGGACGCAAACGCGTCATGACACCCTCTCCGGTGGCCGCACGCGCCGCGGAACTCGGGCTGGAAACCATCAAGTCGAACAAAATCGATGCCGAGGTGACGGCCCAACTAGCGGCGCTGAACCTCGATGCGGCAGCCATAGTCGCCTTCGGCGGGTTGGTTCCACAAGCCGCCCTGAGCGTTCCTACCCACGGCTGGATCAACCTGCACTTTTCGCTCTTGCCGCAGTGGCGGGGCGCCGCACCGGTGCAGCACTCGATCATTCACGGTGATGACATCACCGGCGCGGTCACCTTCCAGTTGGAAGCCGGATTGGATACCGGGCCGGTCTTCGGCCAGGTCACCGAGCGTATTGGTGAGTCAGATACCGCTGGAATCATGCTGGAAAAACTCAGTGAATCCGGCTCAATGCTATTGGTGCAAACCCTGCAGGCAATCGATTCGGGCCAGGCGCGGGCAATCGCCCAAAGCGGGTCGCACACCTATGCACCAAAAATTCTTGATGGCGACGCGCAATTAGATTTCACCCGCACCGCCACCGAAATTCGCCGCCGCGCCCACGGCACGAGCCCCTTCCCGGGACCTTGGGCCACCGCCGAGGAGTCCAGATATAAGTTCGGGCCGCTCAGCGAACGCCGCGAACGCACCGATCTGGCACCGGGTGGTGTACACATTGAGCCGGGCAAGCACCCCCAAGTCTTTATCGGCACCGCCACCTGGGCGTTGGAACTGTCAACTATTCAGCCTCCAGGTAAAAAAATGATGAACGCCTCCGACTGGGCCCGCGGAATCTTGACCCAAGGAACGAAAGTGAGCTTCGCATGAGCGAACACGATCCACACAACGAACCACGACGTAACGAAGCCGGGCGTACCCGCAACCGCGGGCAGGGGGACCGCCCCCGCCAGTACAGCCAGTCAGCCCCCGGGCAGCGTAAACGCGCCGCCGATCCGGCTCGCTTAGTCGCTTTTAAAGTACTGCGCGAGGTTTCCGCCAAGGACGCCTACGCCAACCTGGTCTTGCCCAAGATGATTCGCGAACACCAGCTGGAAAAGCGCGACGCCGGTTTTGCCACCGAACTGGCTTACGGTGCACTGCGCTCGCAGGGTTTCTACGACGCGATCCTCTCCACCTTGGTGGACCGGCCCTTGTCCGAGCTTGATCCGGCGATACTCGACGCACTGCGTTTGGGCGCCCACCAGCTGCTGGCGATGCGCGTGCCAAAGCATGCGGCGTTAGATGAAACCGTGTCCTTGGCGCGCGCGCAGATTGGCGCCGGACCCTCGGGACTGATCAACGCGGTCTTGCGCAAGGTCAGCCTGATTGAGCCCGAACAGTGGGTCGCGCAGCTGACCGCGGCTACCACCAGCGAGTCTGAAAAACTCTCCATCGAGCACTCGCACCCGGACTGGATCGTGCGTGCACTACGCGGCGCATTGATCGCGCACGGCCGCGAGGCCACCGAACTTCCTGCGTTGCTTGAAGCGGACAACCTCGCCCCGGTAGTCAACCTGGTCGCCCTGCCCGGCCTGGGCACCGTGGACGCGGCGCTGGAAGCTGGCGCCGAGCCGGGCACCCTGGTGGCCGATTCGGCCACCTATAAGCATGGCGATGTGGCCCGCGTGCCTGGCGTGCGTGAGGGAACCATCCGTGTGCAGGATGCCGGCAGCCAGCTGGTAGCCCGCGCGCTGGCCAGCATTGAGTTGCCGGTGCCAGGCGAAGATACCTACTGGCTCGATCTCTGTGCAGGTCCCGGCGGTAAGGCGGCGTTGCTCGGCGCACTAGCCGTCCAGCGCGACGCGCGGCTGACCGCAAATGAACCTACCGAACACCGTGCCCGGCTGGTTGAACAGTCCATGTCTGCGGTGCCAGGAGATTTCTGGATGGTCACCACCAAGGACGGCCGCGACTACGGCACCGAAGAATTTGCCGGGGACTATGACCGCATCATGGTTGACGCGCCCTGCTCAGGGCTTGGCTCGCTACGCCGCCGACCAGAATCCCGCTGGCGCAAGCAGCCTCGTGACATCCCGGAGCTGACCAGCCTGCAGGGTGAACTGCTCAGCGCCGCGTTCAGCGCGGTGCGCGTGGGCGGGGTGATCGGCTTTGTCACCTGCTCGCCGCATATGGCGGAAACGCGTCTGGTGGTCGAAGATTTCCTCAAGTCGCACTCGAACGCCACATTGCTGGATACCGGGGCCGCGGTCAGCGCTGTCGCCCTGGACGGTTTCCCGGCCAGCGGCCACGAACTTGCCGGTGGCAGCACCGCGCAGCTGTGGCCGCATGTGCACGGCACCGACGCCATGTTCATGGCGATCATCACCAAAACCGCCTAGTTCGCGGCCTAATTTCCAGCGTCCCATCCAAGGAGCACCGATGAGCCACCCGCGCATTAACCCGTCGATCCTTTCCGCAGACTTCGCCAACCTCGCCAGCGAGTTGGAACGTATCCACACCGCAGACGCGGTCCACGTGGACGTGATGGACAACCATTTTGTGCCAAATCTGACCCTCGGGCTTCCCGTGGTGGACGCGCTGCAAAAGACCAGCAAGCTGCCGATCGACGTGCACTTGATGATCGAAAACGCCGATCGCTGGGCTCCGGAATATGCACAGCTCGGTGTGGACTCGGTGACTTTTCATGCCGAGGCCTCGGCCGCGCCGATCCGTCTGGCCCGCGAATTGCGTGCCGCCGGATCCAAGGCGGCGATGGCGTTGCGTCCGGCCACCCCGGTCGAACCGTACTTGGACATGCTCGGTGAGCTGGACATGATCTTGTTGATGACCGTTGAGCCGGGTTTTGGCGGACAGAAGTTCCTGGATCTGGTGCTGCCGAAGATCAGGCGCACCGCCAAGGCTATTGCCGGCACCGGCAAACCAATCGCCCTGCAGGTGGACGGCGGCATCTCCCGGGATACGATCCTGCGCGCCGCCGAGGCCGGAGCCGACGTATTCGTGGCGGGTTCCGCGGTGTACTCGGCGCCGGAACCTGCCGCCGAAATTGACGCATTAAGAAACCTTGCGCGCATCACCGGCTAAGATGTGTCAGACTAGGTGTTAATAAACACGAATACGTGCTCCGGGGTCGGTGTAAGTCCGAACCGGCGGTGATAGTCCGCGACCCGCTTCCAAAGCCACAAGCTGAGGAAAGCGGTTGAGCCGGTGAAATTCCGGTACCGACAGTTAAAGTCTGGATGGGAGAAGCACGGGTTTGATTTGCCGTTGGCGATGCTGACCGGACCGCTCTAGGGAGCCCTCCGCGCACTACGTCTAGGCCATCAAATGCACACCCCCGGAGCCGCCGCTTCGAGAAGGGTGAATGATGGATATTCTGCGGTGGCTCATTGAAGCTTTTAACTCACAAATTGCGATCGGTTCCTCGGCACTTTTGGTGCGCGAGGTCGTCGGCAATATTTTTGGTCTAGCCAGCGCGCTAGGCGGCATGCGCCGTAAAATCTGGGCTTGGCCCGTAGGTATAATCGGCAACCTCTTACTGCTCACCGTCTTTCTGGGCAGCATTTTCGACACCGGTTATAGCGCCAACCTCTGGGGTCAGGCCGGACGGCAAATCATGTTCATCGCCGTGTCCTTCTACGGATGGGTGCGTTGGAAGCAGGCCCGCGATGAAAACGGCGCAGGCCACGCGGTCACCCCGCAATGGGCGTCAAATAGGGCCCGAGTGGCTCTGGTAGCGATCCTCATTGTTGGCACCGTGGCGCTGACCCCGCTCTTCAGGGCGTTAGGCTCTTACGATCCGGTCTGGGCCGACGCCTGGACCTTCGTCGGTTCGCTGCTGGCCACCTATGGCATGGCCAAGGGCTGGGTCGAATTTTGGCTGATCTGGGTCGCGGTGGACGCGGTCGGCGTACCATTGCTTTTCTCCGCTGGTTACTACGCCAGCGCCTTCATGTACCTGTTCTACGGTGGTTTCACCATCGTTGGCTTCTTCGTCTGGATGAAGGCTAAAAGGAACGAAAAACCGGCGATCGAAACCGAAATGCCCGATCCGACTATCAGGGGGAACAAGTCATGATCGAAACCGCAGATCTGGACCAGGCACTGCGCACCGCACTGGAAGCTGCGATGCGCGGCGCGCGCGGCGCCAACCCACTCGTCGGCGCGTGCGTGCTGGACGGGGCGGGACGGGTGATCGCCACCGGTTTCCACCTCGGCGCCGGCAACCCGCACGCGGAAATTGACGCGCTGCGCCGTTTAGGCCGGATGGATCGTGCCCAAGCCCAGGAGCTGACCATGGTGGTCACGCTGGAACCGTGCAACCACACCGGACGCACCGGTCCCTGCGCCCAGGCTATCGCCAACGCCGGCATCGGACATGTGCACTATGCGATGAGCGATGACACCAGCGCAGCCAGCGGCGGGGCGCAGTTCCTGCGTTCGCGTGGCGTCCAGGTGACCCAGAGCGAAAATAATCAGGCGGCCTGGGAGCTAAACCACCGCTGGTTCCGCGCCAAGGCAGAAAATCGCCCCTTCATCACGGTGAAAACCGCGCAATCCCTGGACGGACGGATCAACGCGCCCGACGGCAGCAGCCAATGGATTACCTCGGATGCCTCGCGCAACCACTCGCATGGGCTGCGTGCCCGAGTAGACGCGATCGTCGTCGGCACCAATACGGTGATCGCCGACGATCCGCGGTTGACCGCGCGCACCGCCGCCGGGGGACTGCACGAGCACCAGCCTTACCGTATTGTGATGGGGCACCGCGAACTGCCAGAAAACCTGGCCCTGGCCTATGACAGCAACTGGGAACAGCTGCGCACCCATGAGGTCTCCGAGCTCATCGAACGCGCCACCGAACTGGGCTTTAATCACCTGCTCATCGAGGGCGGTTCGATCATCGCCTCGGCCTTCATCGAAGCCGGCCTGGCGGATGAAATCTACTGCTACCAGGCCCCGGTGATTATCGGCGCGGGCAGCACCTCGGTGAATATCGCCTCGGTGACCACCCTGTCCCAGGCCCGGCATTTCAGGCTCGACGCCCACCAGTCTGACGCACTGACCCGGCTGGACGCCGACGTGATGATGCATCTTGAACCGCTGCCCGAGCGCGCAGCCAGAACTTTCTAGAAGGAAATCACAGCATGTTTACCGGAATTATCACCGGCACCGGAACGGTGCTGGCAATCACCAACCAACCCGAGCAAGACCTCGCCGTGCTCACGCTCAAGGCTCCCGGCCACGCCGGAGACCTGGGCCTAGGTGGCTCTCTGGCGGTCAACGGCGTGTGCCTGACCGCCACCGAATTAGATGGCGACACCGTCAGTGTGGACGTGATGGGTGAAACCCTGCGGCGCACCAGCACCGGAGCGTTGCATCCGGAGTCGGTGGTCAACCTGGAGCGCTGCACCCCTGCCGGGGCCAGGCTCGACGGGCATGTCGTGCAGGGCCACGTCGACGCGGTCGGCACCGTACTGGCCCGCAAGGATCACGGACAGTGGACCACCTTCCGCATCTCGGTACCCGATGACTACGCACCGCTCACCGCGGAAAAAGGCTCCATCGCACTTGATGGCATTTCGCTGACGATCACCGCGGTGTCCCCGGCAAGCGCCACCGGAGCGCACTGGGTGGAGGTCGGCATCATTCCGATCACCCTGCAGGAAACCACGATGGGCACCCGCCAACTGGGCGACGCCATCAACATCGAGGTAGACGTGCTGGCCAAGTACGTGGCACGGCTGAACGAGTTTGGAGGCCGGAACTAATGGCCGGCAAGGAACTTGATTCGATCCCTGCCGCCTTAGCCGCGCTTGCCGCCGGTGGCGCGGTAGTAGTAGTGGACGACGAAGACCGCGAAAACGAAGGTGACATTATCTTCGCCGCGCAATGTGCCACCCCAGAACTGATGGGTTTCACGATCCGTTACACCTCCGGGGTAATCTGTGTGCCTTTGGACGCTGCCCGCGCCGATCAGCTGGGCCTGGCGCCGATGGTCGGTATCAACCAGGATTCTAAAGGCACCGCTTTCACCGTGTCCTGCGATGCCGCTAGCGGGATCAGCACCGGAATTTCGGCCGCTGACCGGGCGCTGACCTCACGTCTTCTGGCCGATCCTGACACGGTGGCGGCCCAGCTATCGAGGCCAGGGCACATCTTCCCGCTGCGCGCCGCAGCCAACGGCGTGCTTGAACGCCGCGGACACACCGAAGCGGCCGTGGACCTCTGCCGCGGTGCGGGACTTGAACCGGTGGGTGTGATCGGAGAGATCGTCAACGACGACGGATCAATGATGCGCCTCGATGAGCTGCGCGTTTTCGCTGCAGAGCACCAGCTGCCGCTGATCAGCATCGACGATTTGGCCCGCTGGCGCCGGGTCAACGACGAAATCGCGCTGACCGAAGCGGTCAAGCTACCCACCCCCTTTGGTATCTTCAGCGCCCGGGCGGCCTCCGTGGAAGGCCATGAACACATCGTGCTCAGCCACCCGGCCCCCACCGTGGATGGACCGACGAACCTGGTGCGCATTCACTCTGAATGCCTCACCGGCGACGTCTTTGGCTCCTACCGTTGTGATTGCGGCGAGCAGCTTCATGCGGCACTGGAGCAGATTGCCGCCGAGGGCGGACATCTGGTGTACGTTCGCGGGCATGAGGGCCGGGGCATCGGGCTATTCAACAAGCTGCGCACCTACGCGCTGCAAGAACAGGGTGTGGATACGCTCGACGCAAACCTGCACTTAGGCTTCCCGGCGGATGCGCGCGAATACTTCGCGGTCGCCGCCATCCTCAAACACCTGGGTATCGATGAGATCCGCTTGCTGACTAACAATCCCGATAAGCAGGCACAGCTCATCCAAGCCGGCGTGCAGGTCACCGAGCTGGTCCCCAGCCGCATCGCCCCGCGCAGCGAAAATGAAAGCTACCTGCGCACCAAACAGCAGCGCTTCGGCCACGACCTGCAATTGCCGCACACTAAAACGACCTTCTAATAAAGCTTCAAACAAAATTTTAGGGAGAACCCCATGAGCAAGCACGGAGCCCCGAGCAACGTCGCCGATGAACTGAAGGCACTTGACCTCTCCGGTCTTAAAGTCGCGATCATTGCCGCCAGCTGGCATGAGGTCATCATGAATGGCCTGATCGACGGCGCGCAGCGTGCCGCTCGCGACGCGGGCATCGAACCCGCTCTTATCCGCGTACCGGGGACCTTCGAGTTACCAGTGGCCGCCAGCCATCTGGCACAGAACTACGATGCCGTGGTCGCGCTCGGCGTGGTTATCCGCGGCGGAACCCCGCACTTCGATTACGTCTGCCTGGCGGCGACTAACGGGCTCACCGACGTTTCGGTAAATACCCGCACCCCGGTGGGCTTCGGTGTGCTCACCTGCGATGACGAAAAGCAGGCGCTGGATCGGGCAGGTTTGGAAGGCTCCAGCGAAGATAAAGGCTACGAAGCCTTCTCCGCCGCTGTGATGACCGTCGCAGCGCTACGCTGAAATAGGGTTTTGGCGTCACAAAGCGAGCTCGAAGTTCGAGCGTTGGCCGGAAAACCGATAAGCTGGTGCACGTGAAAACTTTTGACGAGCTCTTCAGCGAATTGTCGCTCAAGGCCCAAACCCGCCCGGAAGGCTCTCGTACCATCGCCGAACTCGATTCGGGTGTCCACGGCATCGGCAAGAAAGTTGTCGAGGAAGCCGCCGAAGTATGGATGGCTGCCGAGTACGAAAGTGACGAAGAAACAGCGGAAGAAATCTCCCAGCTGCTTTACCACTTGCAGGTTTTGATGATTGCCAAGGGTCTATCCTTGGCCGACGTTTACAAGCATCTTTAGCCGTCGCGCTGCTGCGACCGGGTTTTTCAACTCGGTCGCAGGCATCGCCCGGCGGCAGTAACAACGGCCAACTAATCCCTTGGCGCTTGTTTTTGGCATCTCGCCGCAGCGCCACACTCATGAAACGAGTAAATAAATGCTACGCGTAGCCCTGCCCAACAAAGGCGCACTGTCCGAAATCGCTTCCACCATGTTCAAGGAAGCCGGTTACCTCCAGCGACGCGACACCCGCGAATTGGTACTCGTCGACGAGGAGAACCAGGTTGAGTTCTTCTACCTGCGCCCCCGCGATATCGCCGTCTATGTCGGCCGAGGAATCCTGGACATTGGAATCACCGGTCGCGATCTATACCTAGACGCCGATGTAGACGACGACGTGGAAGAGCAGCTCTCGCTCGGAATCGGCAAGTCGGCCTTCCGCTTTGCCGCCCCGGTGGGCGCGTTCAGTTCCATCGACGAACTCAACGGCAAGCGCATTGCCACCAGCTATGACATTCTGCTTGACCACTTCCTGAAGAAGAATGGTATCAACGCCAGCGTTGTCCGACTCGACGGCGCGGTGGAATCCTCGGTACGCCTTGGCGTAGCCGATGCCATCGCCGATGTTGTCGAGACCGGCAACACCATCAAGGCTGCCGGGATGGAAATCTTTGGCGACGTACTGCTCCAGTCCGAAGCCGTGCTTATTGGCCGGGTCGGACACAAGCCAGCCGGACTTGACGTGCTGATTCGCCGCCTCTCTGGTGTGCTTGTTGCGCGCCAGTACGTGATGCTGGACTACGATATCCGCCGCACACAGGTCGAAGAGGCTTGCGCGCTGACCCCTGGCTTAGAGTCGCCTACGGTCTCTGACCTCGCGAACTCCGACTGGTGCGCGGTGCGCGCAATGGTCAAAAAATCGCAGACCAACAACATCATGGACGAGCTGTACGACGTCGGCGCCCGCGCGATTCTGGTCAGCCAGATCCACGCTTGCCGCATCTAGCCACGCCAACTCAGGAGAAACAGCTCATGACCGTAGCAATCCGTGTCATTCCCTGCCTTGACGTTGACGCCGGCCGGGTAGTTAAAGGCATCAATTTTGAAGGCTTGCGTGACGCCGGTGACCCGGTGGAACTCGCCCGCCGATACAACCTGGCCGGAGCCGACGAACTGACGTTCCTCGACGTCACCGCATCCAGCTCCGATCGCGAAACAACTTTTGAAGTTGTCCGGCATACGGCAGAAGAAGTTTTCATTCCGTTGACCGTTGGCGGGGGAGTGCGCGCCGCAGAGGACGTAGATCGTCTGCTGCGCAACGGTGCTGATAAGGCTTCGATCAACACCGCCGCGGTGGCTCGACCTGAGGTCATCAACGAAATTACCGAACGATTCGGTTCGCAGGTATTGGTTCTTTCGCTCGATGCACGCCGTACCGACGATCCAAACATCGCCTCCGGTTACGAGGTCACCACTCACGGTGGCCGCAAAGGCACCGGTATGTGCGCGGTGGCTTGGGCAAAGGATGCCGCCGAGCGTGGCGTCGGTGAGATCTTGCTGAACTCGATCGATGCCGACGGGACCAAGGACGGGTTTGATCTGGAAATGATTCGTGCCGTGCGTGCCGCGGTGAAGGTTCCACTGATCGCTTCCGGCGGCGCGGGCAAGCCCGAAGACTTCCCGCCTGCGATCGAAGCCGGCGCGGACGCGGTATTGGCTGCCTCGATCTTCCACTTCGGCCCTACCGACATGATCGCCAAGGTCAAAGATAAAATTCGCGAAGCTGGTTACCCGGTCCGCTAATACGTGTTTCTAAGATGGGCCAGTTCGTTCACTGAGAATGAACTGGCCCATCTTTGTACGTTAACCCTTGTTGCTATTGACTAACTAGTCACGGGCGATGAGTTCCTTCTTGGTTCTCCACACATCGATTTCAATGGGGTCGCTAGGTACCGCAGCTTGCCCCGGAATTGACTGCCAAGGTCCGCCATCAACGCTGAACTCGCCTCGAAACAATGTCGTGAGTCCGACACTGTAGGTACCGGTTTCTTTATAGGAGTGGCTTGTTGGTGTCTCATCACGGAGTGTATGGTTTGGAGCTGGCTCTCCCGGGAAATCTAGGTTCCTCGTGTTTCCGTCACCGTACTTCCAATTCCAACCGTCAGGAATGGCCTTCACTCTGACTGGTTCACCATTCATACTTATGTTGAAATTTTGGCTCACAGCATCGGCCCAGAAATGTGAGTTTCCATTCCGGAGAGAGAACTTTTCAGGATCGCTTTTAACCTTGGAAGCAAGTATCGGTAAACTTCTAAATTTCGATGGACTGACTATGACCTGTTCTTGGCGCAACTCAGCATCGGGAATATTTGGCGGGGTTTCTTCTCCTGGGCAGAGTCCATGAGCGATTATCTGCTCACCTTTTCGTGGCCCTTCTATGAATCGAATAATACGCGTGTATGGGGACGAACCATCTTCGCACAACATAGCGTCAGGATTATGGTGACACCCACGCATATGCTCAATACCAACGGAGCAGGGGTTGAGGTATTGGATTTCGTATAGCGGTTTCGATGGATTTTTATCTCGCTTACGTTCATCAATATTGTCGTTGTAAAAACGATCCTTCTCAGGGAGAGTCTCGCGACATTCTCTCTTTTTCGTTTCGCCGTGGTCCTCTATGAATTCAATTACTTCATTACAATCACTGCGAGCGATGTCTTGCTGAGACCAGGTGAAGTACGGTGAGGCGACAATTGCCACTAAGAGCAGGACTTTTAGCATTGGGGATCACTTCGAAAAATCTACTTGAGACATCTTCCAAGCTTTATCCCACCGGAGAGTCGCAATCCCTAATGCTTCCTTTTTCCTAGCAGGGCTGTCCGCAATTTTTTGCGCAGGGGCTGAATAAACCGCTACTTTGTCCGTTCTAGCACCGAACTCGACAAGGGCCTCATCATCAGAGATTAGCTTTACCCCGTAAACGTTTGTTCGATACTTTCCATCAACTTGCCAGTATTTCTTTTTTGCGTGGCTCTGAATTGGATCGATGAAGTTATCACCGCAAATACGACAAGTCCGGTTCGTAATTGCGATCAAATCATCGACGGAGTAGGTCTCCAATGAGTAGTTCATTACGTCAAAGTAGTACTTGACGAAAGCGATTGCGCCTTCCTCATTATGCTCCTTAGCAAGCTTTGGCATTTCAGGCTTTGGAACATTCTTCGCGGGACCTTTAGCCGTCGCTGGCTGATACTTGGGCTTCGTCGGAGATGGCGATGGCGTCGGTGAAGGGGATTTTTCAACTGAGGGTGAAGCCGATTCTGGAGGCTGCGGGGGAGAAGCACCGCCGGTGCAGGCGGTAACCGTCAATGCACAGGCCAAAAGGATCGATCGTGCCATTGCATTTTTCCGAGTGTTCATCAGAACTCTCCGAGCATGTCGAGGATAGCGTGTGAGCGTTAGCCTAGACCCATTGCACGGCTATTGGGAGAGCTAAGCCGAAACCTGTGGATATCGAAAGATAGACCTTCGGCTGGGAAAAGTGCCGAACGTAGTTAAAGCGAAGGGTGGTATCCGCGGATAATTTGTAACGCGCTCTCGCCAGCTTCGAAGGTGACTAGGGATTCAGAGGTGCGGCCGGAGGCATACATAGTCAATTCGGTCACCGGTCCATTGACGGAAACCGCGTTGGGCGCTTTCTTTGCGACATGACGTTGTCCGTCGGGGCGGCAGAGAATGATTCCAACCGGAGCTTTGCGGAAAAAGTAACGCGAGGTTTTGAGCAGTGATTGCCACAATAGCTCGGTGTATTCCTTGTCCAGTACCCGCGGGGCCCACTGGCTGCGCGCACGTCGAACATCTTCGGTATGAATGAAAAACTCGTTCAGGTTCAGCGCCTTATCAAGTTTCTCAAATGCGAACGGCGAATAACTTTTCGGCCCAGAACGGAATCGTCGCACCAGGGCGGTATAGCGTTCGGGGGTTTGCGATTCATCGGCGAGCTCCTGCAGGCGCGCTTCAAGTTTCGAAGCGACTGGCTTGAGTACAACGCCGGCGCTGAGCAATGAATTTTCGCGCAGAACGAGGTGCGCGGCGAGGTGCCGAGTCTGCCAACCGGCGCACAGGGTATCGGCGGTGGGGCCTGCTGCGAGCAGGGTCTCGGCCAACGCTAAACGGGAAGCTTGAACTAGGTGCATCACCTCTGAAACTAGCACGTACAGCAGGTTCTTGCGCGTTCCATGCGGCGGGTGTCGCCCAACGGTTAACTTTGGCTTTCAGCGGTGCGTCATGCTCGGGCACCTAGACGCTGAAACCCAGTATGCTAAAGGGGATGTCTACTTCGCATAGTGGCTCGAATTCGAGCACCGAAACAGAAAAACTTGACCCGCAGATCGCGCAAAAACTAAAGCGTGATGCCAATGGGCTCTTCGCCGCGATCGTGCAGCAGCATGATACCGGGATGGTGCTGATGCTTGGCTGGATGGACGACGAGGCGTTGCGCCGCACCCTGTCCAGCGGGCGCGTCACCTTTTACTCGCGCTCACGGCAGGAATATTGGCGCAAGGGTGATACCTCCGGGCACTCGCAGTATCTGAAGTCTGCCGCGCTGGACTGCGATGGCGACGCGCTACTGCTCAAGATTGATCAAGTGGGAGCCGCTTGCCATACGGGCACGCAATCCTGCTTCACCGATCGTGAGCTGCCGGCCGCCATCGGCCACCGCCCGAGCTAGTGCTGCGCCGGTAGTACGGCCGCGCCCGGGCCGATTTTCGGGCGGCATCACCTGAGTTTAAGCGTTGAAAAGAAGTTGAATGAAAACCCTAGGCAAGATTTCCCCGTCCCGCGAAGCCTTTTTGGCCATGGCGCCGAACCGCCGCGTCATTCCGGTCACCATTTCGGTGCTGGCAGATTCGCTGACCCCGATCGGTTTATACCGCTCGTTGGCTGGCGGCCGGCCGGGCACCTTCTTGATGGAGTCCGCCGCCCCCGGTGGGGTGTGGAGCCGGTACTCCTTTGTGGGGGTGAACTCGCCGGCGACGCTCAGTACCCGCGGCGGCGAAGCCTATTGGCAAGGGCATGTGCCCGAGGGGCTGCCCACCGGTGGGGTGAGCGTGGAGGTTCTGCGTGACACCGTGCGCGCGCTGCACACCGAACCGATCCCGGGGATGCCGCCCTTGACCGGCGGCATGGTCGGTTTCATCGGCTGGGAATGCGTGCGGCACTGGGAGCATCTGCCCAATCCGCCGATCGATGACCTGAACATCCCGGAACTGAGCATGAATCTGGTCGCCGACATGGCAGCTCACGATGCAACCGAGGGGACCGTGACGCTGATTGCCAATGCGATCAACTTTGACGGCAGCGCGCAACGCGTGGAGCAGGCTTACGATGGCGCGGTGGCTCGACTGCAGGCGATGCTCGATCAGCTGGGCAGCCCCCTGGAAACGACTGCCACCACCTTGCAGGGCACCGATGTGCCGCGCGAGAAGCTGATGGAAGAGGTTACACACTCCTGGGCGGAAAACCAGTACCTGGACGCGCTGGCCAAATCCAAAGAGGCGATTGTGGATGGGGAAGTCTTCCAGATCGTTGTTTCACGGCGCTTTGAACTTGAAACGCAGGCCGACGCGTTGGACGTCTACCGGGTGCTGCGGGCGACGAACCCGAGCCCGTATATGTACCTGTTCAACTTTGAAAACGAGGATGGCGAGCCGTTCCAGATCGTCGGTTCATCCCCGGAGGCGCTGGTTACGGTCAACGACTCCCACGTGGTCACGCACCCGATCGCCGGATCCCGGCCACGGGGGGCAAACTACGAAGAAGACCAGCTCTATGAAAAGTCCTTGCTGGCCGATGAGAAGGAGCGCGCCGAGCACCTGATGCTGGTGGATCTCTCGCGTAATGATCTCTCCCGGGTCTGCCAGGCGGGCACCGTGGAAGTCACCCAGTTTATGGAGGTCGAACGCTTCAGCCACATCATGCACCTGGTTTCCAATGTGGTCGGGAAGGCGCGTGAGGACGTCGACGCGTACGACGTACTCGCGTCCACCTTCCCGGCCGGCACCCTGTCCGGGGCGCCCAAGCCGCGCGCTTTGCAGCTCCTGGATCAGTACGAACCATACCGCCGCGGGGTGTACGGTGGCGTGGTGGGTTATCTGGATTTCGCCGGCGACATGGATATGGCCATCGCGATCCGCTCCGCATTGCTCAAGGACGGCCGTGCCTATGTGCAGGCCGGGGGCGGTATCGTGAACGATTCGAATTTCGCCGATGAAGCGCTGGAAACCGTGAATAAGGCTGCGGCTCCGCTGCGTGCGGTATATGCCGCCGCAACGATGCGCCAAGCCCAAACCGAAATTGGTGAAAGCAAGTGAACAAACACCTATCTGCCCGCAATACCGCGCTGCTCGGTGTGCTCGGTGCGTTGCTGGGCCTCTGGACCGCGACGCGCACCTGGATTACCGTCGACGTGGAATCGGGCACCGTGCAGGTCCCGCAGATTATTGTTGCTGGATCCACCGCAGCGGCCTCGGTCACCGCCGTCTGTGTGGCGGTGCTGGCCGGAGCGCTGGCGCTGCTGATCGCCGGGAAGATCGCGCGCTACATCATCGGGGTTATTACCGTCCTAGCCGGGGCCTCCGTGATCACCTCCGGAATCAGCGCCCTGGCTAACCCGCAAGCGGCGGCGGCCAGTGCCGTCGCGGAGGCCACCGGGCTGACCACTAGCGCCGGAGATTATGCGGTGTCCGCATGGCCCGCGATCACCGTGCTGGCCGGGGCGGTCATCGTGCTCCAAGGCCTGCTAGTACTGGTGATCAGCGGGCGCTGGAAGAAGAGCTCAAAGTACGACCGGAAGGTTGATACCGCCGGGCAGCCGCCGGCGGATGCTCAATCGCGGGGCATTTCCGATTGGGAGCAGCTGTCCAAGGGCGAGGACCCCACCACCGGCGAACGCTAAGTGATGGCCGCCACCTGGGTGAAATGAAGCGCCGTGGAATAGGCCAACGGCGCGGGCAAGTGGCAGAATAGTAATCGAAGACCAAAGCGCTGACCGTCTCACGCAGACGGAGCGCACCCCCAGAAGAGTAAAGGGACACATCTAGTTATGTCGCAAAACACCGAGATTGATCCGGTCTACACCGAAGAAATCGGCCACGGCAACTCGATCGCAGCCTGGGCCTGCGTCGGCATCATGACCATCGGCTTCATCATCGGCGGGATCGCTTTCGCATTCCACAACTCCACCGTGGTGTACGCGAGCATCGGCGTCGTAGTGCTCGGCTTGATCGTCGGCTGGATCATGAAGAAGGCCGGTTTCGGTGTGGGCGGTTCGCGCAGCGGAGCAGCACACTAAATTGAGCGTACTTGATGACATCATCGCGGGCGTCCGGGAAGACCTGGGCGCCCGTCGCGCCATCCTGAGTCTGGAATCGGTCAAAGCCGCCGCGCGGGACACTCCGGCCGCGCTCGATGCCTACGCAGCACTCGGTGGACACCGCGACCAGAGCGCCCGGGACACCACCTTGAAGGTGATCTCCGAGGTCAAACGCAAGTCCCCCTCCAAGGGAGCGCTCGCGCAGATCCCGGAACCAGCGGTACTTGCCGCAGCCTACGAGGCCGGAGGCGCGTCGGTCATCTCGGTGTTGACCGAAGCCCGGCGTTTTGGCGGTTCTCTGGCCGATCTGGACGCGGTGCGTTCTGCGGTGCGCATTCCTGTGCTGCGCAAGGACTTCACGGTCGATGAGTACCAGATTTACGAGGCCCGCGCCCATGGTGCGGACCTGATATTGCTAATTGTTGCGGCCCTGGATGATGAAACCTTGGCCAGTTTCCTACAATTGACTCACCAGCTAGGCATGAACGCGCTGGTGGAGACGCATACCGAAGAAGAGATCGTCCGGGCCGTCAAGGCCGGAGCAAAAATTATCGGTGTGAACGTGCGCAATTTGAAAACGCTCGACGTGAACGTAGACACCTTCGCGCAGCTTGCTCCGCTGCTGCCGCCGGACGCGGTGATCATCGCCGAATCCGGGGTGGAGTCGGTGGCACAGGTGCAAACCTATGCGGCAGCCGGCGCCGACGGCATTCTGGTGGGCGAGGCGTTGGTGAAACACGCTGACCCGCAGGCCACCGTTGCGCAGTTCATCGCCGCCGGGACAGCTGCCAAACCGGCACGCTGACCACGGCGCATCCAGTATTTGATGCCCCGCCTAGGAACGCTCCTTGGCGGGGCATCGCCCAACATTTTCAAGAAAGAGGGAGTCGATGAACGCATCGGATGACTCGTTGAAACATGCAAGTGGACCCTACTTTGGCCAGTATGGGGGACGTTGGATGCCCGAATCCCTCATGGCTGCAATGGACGAACTGACGGCGACCTTTGAGGATGCCAAGGCCGATCCAGCCTTCATTGAAGAGGTCAAAGAGCTCAACCGGAACTACTCCGGACGCCCCTCACTGCTCACCGAGGCAAAGCGCTTCTCCGCGCAGGCCTGCGGCGGCGTGCGGATTTTTCTGAAGCGTGAAGACCTCAACCACACCGGCAGCCACAAGATCAACAACGTGCTCGGCCAAGCACTGCTGGCCAAGCGCATGGGTAAAACCCGGATCATCGCGGAAACCGGAGCCGGCCAGCACGGCGTCGCCTCGGCTACCGCGGCCGCGTTGATGGGCCTTGAATGCGTGGTCTACATGGGCGCCGAAGACACCCGCCGGCAGGCGTTGAACGTCGCGCGCATGCAGCTGCTCGGCGCCACGGTGATCCCGGTGACCGTTGGCTCCCAAACGCTGAAGGACGCGATCAACGAAGCGCTGCGCGACTGGGTCGCGAACGTGGACAACACCCACTACCTGTTGGGCACCGCTGCCGGAGGACACCCATTCCCCGCCATGGTGCGTTACTTCCACCAGGTCATCGGCGAAGAAGCCCGCGAACAGGTGCTCGCGCAGACCGGACGCCTACCGGATGCCGTCACCGCCTGCATCGGCGGCGGCTCGAACGCCATCGGCATCTTCCACGGTTTCCTGGACGACAAAGACGTTGAACTCTATGGCTACGAGGCCGGCGGCGACGGTGTGGATACCGGCCGCCACGCAGCCACCATCACGCTGGGCAAGCCCGGCGTGCTGCACGGCGCGAAGAGCTACCTGATGCAGGACGATGACGGTCAGACCATCGAATCCCACTCGATTTCCGCCGGTTTGGATTACCCTGGCGTTGGCCCGGAGCATTCCTACCTGGCCGACATCGGCCGGGTGCACTACGAGCCGGTCACCGATACCGAGGCCATGGACGCGTTTAAGATCCTGTGCCGCACCGAGGGCATTCTGCCGGCGATCGAGTCCGCTCACGCCTTGGCCGGTACCATCCGCCTGGCCCAGCGCAAGCTCGCCGAGGGTGCACAACCCGAGGAAACGATCATTATCGCGAACCTGTCGGGGCGTGGGGACAAGGATGTTTCCACCGCCGCACAATGGTTTGGAATGCTCGAAGAAGATGCAGCAAACACCCCGGAAGGCAACTAGATGTCGCGTGTGACAAGTGCAGAAAAAATCGCGGCGGCACGAGCCGAGGGGCGTCCTGCGCTGATCGGCTACCTGCCAGCGGGCTTCCCGGATGTGGAAACCAGCATCGAGGCAGCCGTCGCGCTAGCCGAGAACGGTGTGGATGTTATTGAAATGGGCATCCCCTACTCGGATCCGGTGATGGACGGAGCGGTGATCCAGGAAGCCACGGTGCAGGCCTTGGCCAACGGTTTCCGTGTCTCGCAGATTTTTGACATCGTGCGCGGAATTACCCAGCGTACCAGCGCGGCCGTGATGGTGATGACCTATTGGAACCCGGTGCTCAGCCTGGGCGTGGACGAATTTGCCAGGCGCTTTGCCGAAGCTGGCGGCGCCGGTCTGATCACCCCGGACCTGGTGCCCGACGAAGCCGATGAGTGGTTTGCCGCCAGTGAGAAGTACGGACTGGAGCGGGTCTTTCTGATCGCCCCGAGCTCCACCGAGGCCCGCGTGAAACGAACCGTCGACGCATCGACCGGATTCGTCTACTGCGTTTCGCTGATGGGTGTCACCGGTGCGCGCTCCGAGGTATCCTCCGCCGCCCAAGCGGTCGTGGACGCGGCACATGGCGCCGGCGCGGAAAACGCCTGTGTCGGTCTGGGCGTCTCGCGCCGCGAACATGTGCAAGAAATCGGCAGCTACGCCGACGGCGTGATCGTCGGTACCGCACTTGTTGCCGCGCTGCGTGACGGGGGAGTGCCGGCCGTGGGCCGCCTGGCCGCGGCATTGAGCGGGCGGGCCTAACCGATGTTTCCGGCTTCCATCCCATCTCCGCCGGTCGAGTTTTCCAAGTTTTCGATCGGCCCGCTGACCATCCACGCCTATGCGCTGTGCATCCTGGTGGGCATCGTGCTGGCGCTCTGGCTGACCAGCCGGCGAATGCGCGCCCGCGGCGGGGATTCGGATCAGCTCTGGGACATCGTTATCTGGGCGATTCCTTTTGGCATCGTCGGCGGACGGCTCTACCATGTGCTGATTACCGATCCCGGCTACTATTTTGGGCTTGGCGGGCAGCAGTCGCACTGGGCCGAGATTCCGCAGCTGTGGCTGGGCGGACTAGGCATTATGGGGGCGATCTCGCTGGGCATCGTCGGTGCGTGGATAGGCTGCCGGCGCACCGGAGTACGGCTTTCGGCGTTTATCGACGCGGTGGCGCCGGGCGTATTGCTGGCCCAGGCCGCCGGACGCTGGGGCAACTGGTTCAACCAGGAGCTCTTTGGCGCGCCGACCACCTTGCCCTGGGGACTGCAGATCGACCCGGAACACTACAACTTCCCGGACGGACTGCCGGCCGATACGCTCTTTCACCCCACATTCCTCTACGAATCACTGTGGAATGTCCTGGGTGTGGTGGTGCTGCTCGCGCTGGATAAGAAGTTCAAACTGCGCCGCGGGGCGATGTTCTGCTGCTACGTGATCTGGTATGGCATCGGCCGCACCTTCACCGAGTCGCTGCGCCTGGATCCGGCAGAAATCATCACCATCGGGCCGCTGTCGCTGCGCATCCACCAGTGGCTGGCCATCGGCTTGGTAATTTTCGGATCGCTGGCGCTGAGCTATGTGCTGGCTAAGCTGCGCCCCGAGGGTAAAGATTCGTTATTCGCCGACGGCCGGGAACCGGCTGCGGTCCAAGCCGGTGCGTCCGAGTCCGCGCCGCAGCAGAAGCTGAAACCTACCGGGGTCGAGAAGACATCGCCGACCGATGATCAATTCCCACCGCCAGCCTGAGCATTGAGCCAGACAGCGGTACAAACCGGGGAGCAGACACCTAGTGTCTGCTCCCCGGTTTTTTGTGCCAGCCGCGCAGAATTTAACGCTATTGATGCGGACCGGCACCGTGGATTTCAGCCTTCATTAACATTTTCGAAACAAAACTGCGTGCCAGCAAGAAACATATCGCGCGTATTGTGAAGCTACACGTCCGATCGGTCCTGCCCTCGGTGAGCCCGATCGGACGCAGAAAAGAACCACAGCGCGGTGGATTCCTGCACCCTGCAACACAGGTATGGCGAGCGGCAGAGATTACCGATCAGCAATTTATCGGCCCGGCCCGGCCCGCCTATCACCGCACACCCCACGAAAGGCACGCTCATGAGCACGACCGGAGTCCAGCTGAACGCCTCGCCAGGTTTAGGCGGGGAAGTTACCTCGCCCTTCACCCGATTCTCCGCGATTCCACCGGCACAGGGTTTATATGATCCCGCCGCGGAAAAGGACGCCTGTGGTTTGGCAATGATCGCCTCGCTGAAAAATGCTGCCTCGCATCAGATCGTGACTCATGCACTGACGGCGCTGCGCCGGCTGGAGCACCGCGGCGCGATCGGTGCCGATGAAGGCACCGGCGACGGGGCAGGCATTTTGCTGCATCTGCCCGATGGATTTTTCCGGGCGGTCACCGAATTTGACTTGCCTGCCGCCGGAACTTACGCCGTAGGCATGGGCTTTTTGCCGGCCGAGCCCGGCGAAGCCGAATTTGCCCGCAACGAGCTGGAAGCGCTGGCGGCCGAAGAGTCGCTACGCGTACTGGGCTGGCGCGAGGTGCCAGTTGACGCCTCGGTACTCGGCGCCTCCGCACGCAAGGTGATGCCGAGGATCACCCAATTTTTTGTCACCGGCTCCGCCACGGCGTTGAGCAGTCGTGAATTAGACGCCGCGGCCTGGCGCATCCGCCGCCGCGCGCATAACAAGATCGGCGTGTATTTCGCCTCATTCTCGGCCCAAACCATCGTCTACAAGGGCATGGTTTCCACCGCGCAACTCGAACCGTTTTACCCTGACCTGTCCGATGCGCGCTTCGCCAGCCGTTGCGCGATAGTCCACTCCCGTTTTTCCACCAATACCTTCCCTTCCTGGCCGCTGGCCCAACCCTTCCGGAGCATCGCACACAACGGCGAGATCAACACCGTCAAGGGCAACCGCAACTGGATGCGTGCCCGGCAGTCCACGCTGTCCTCGTCGCTGCTTGGCGAGGTCCCCGAGGAACTGTTCCCGATCTGCACGCCCGGCGCCTCGGATTCGGCTTCCTTTGACGAGGTCGCCGAGATGCTGATGCTTTCCGGGCGCAACGTCAGCGAAGCGATCATGATGATGATCCCGCAGCCGTGGGAGAACGACCAAACCATGGACGCGGACCTGCGCGCCTTTTACGAATACCACTCGATGCTCATCGAACCGTGGGATGGCCCGGCCGCGGTGTGCTTTACCGATGGGCAGATGGCCGGCGCCGTGCTGGACCGCAACGGTCTGCGTCCGGCCCGCTGGTGGGTGACGGACGATGACCTGGTGGTGCTCGCCAGCGAGGTCGGCGTCATCGACACCGAAGAGGAGCATATCCTCGCCAAGGGCCGCGTGGCCCCGGGCAAAATGTTCGCCGTGGACTTGGCCGGTGGGCGGATAGTGCCCGACGCGGAAATCAAAGCACAGGTGGCAGCCGCTAAACCCTGGCGCCAATGGGTGGCCGCAAACCTGAAGACGCTTGATGATTTTCCAGATCTTGAACATGTGCGCCACTCGTCGGCCTCGGTGCAATTGCGCCAGCTGACCTTCGGTTACACCACCGAGGAGCTGCGCATCCTGCTGGCGCCAATGGCGAGCACCGGCGCCGAACCACTGGCCGCAATGGGCACCGACACACCCATCGCCGCGCTGGCGGATCGTCCGCGTCTGCTCTTTGATTACTTCACTCAGTCCTTCGCCCAGGTGACTAATCCGCCGCTGGATGCGATCCGTGAAGAATTGGTCACCTCCATGGGTACCAGCATTGGTCCCGATGGCAACTTGCTCTCGCTGGACCGCGTGCCGCAGACCCATATTTCCCTTGATTACCCGGTGCTTTCCAACGACCAGTTGGCCAAGATCGTGAATTTGCGCGATGACAAGGGGGAGAAGTACTCGCTGAAGGTGCGCGGGCTGTACCGTCCGGCCGGCGGCGAGTCCGAGCTGCGGGCCCGGCTGCAGGAAATCTGTGAGAAGGTCTCCGCCGCGGTGAACCGTGGGGTGCGCTACCTGGTGCTCTCGGACCGCGATTCCTCCGCCGCGTGGGCACCGATCCCGTCGTTGCTGCTGACCTCCGCGGTGCACCACCACCTGCTGAAAAGCTCAAACCGTACCCGCGTGTCACTGATTATTGAATCCGGCGATGCCCGCGAGGTGCATCATATTGCCGCGCTGATCGGCTACGGTGCTTCGGCAATCAACCCGTATCTGGCCCTGGAATCCGTGGAAGAACTGGCCGAGCAGGGCGAATTGCCCGGGGTCGACGGCGCACTGGCCAGCTCGAACCTGCGCAAGGCGCTGGGCAAGGGAGTGCTGAAGATTATGTCCAAAATGGGCATTTCAACGGTCTCCAGTTACTGCGGCGCGCAAACCTTTGAAGTCATCGGGCTGTCCAAGCGCGTGGTCGACCAGTACTTTACCGGTACCACCACGAAGCTTTCGGGCATTGAGCTGGAGGTGGTGGCCGCCGAGGCTGCCGCGCGCCACGCGCGCGCCTACCCGGAAAATTCTGGCGGCGCCCAGCCCAATGAGCTGGAAACCGGCGGCGAGTATCAGTGGCGCCGCAGCGGGCCACCGCATCTTTTTGACCCGCAAACAGTGTTCCGCCTGCAGCACTCCACTCGCACCCGGCGCTATGACGTGTTCAAGCAGTACACCCAGGCGGTGGACGATCAGGCAACGCAGCTTAAAACCCTGCGTGGTCTGCTGGAATTCGATACCGCCGGGATCACCCCGATCGACATTGATCAGGTGGAACCGGTCAGTGAGATCGTGAAGCGTTTCGCTACCGGGGCGATGAGCTACGGCTCGATCTCCGCCGAGGCCCATGAGACGCTGGCGATCGCGATGAACCAGCTCGGGGCAAAATCTAACACCGGTGAGGGCGGCGAAGATCCCGAACGCCTGCTCGATCCGGCACGCCGCAGCGCGGTGAAGCAGATCGCTTCGGGCCGTTTTGGGGTGACCAGTCTCTACCTGACTAACGCCGATGACATCCAGATCAAGATGGCCCAGGGTGCCAAGCCCGGGGAAGGCGGCCAGCTGATGAGCCAGAAGCTTTACCCGTGGGTGGCTAAAACGCGTCATTCCACCCCGGGTGTGGGACTGATTTCGCCACCGCCGCACCACGATATCTACTCGATCGAGGACCTCGCCCAGCTGATTCACGATGCAAAGTGCTCCAACCCTTCGGCGCGGGTGCATGTGAAGCTGGTTTCCGAATCAGGCATTGGCACCGTGGCCGCCGGGGTCGCGAAGGCCAAGGCCGACGTGGTCCTGATTTCCGGTCATGACGGTGGTACCGGTGCCAGCCCGATGAATTCGCTCAAGCATGCCGGAACCCCATGGGAGCTGGGCCTCGCCGAGGCGCAGCAGACGCTGATCCTCAATGGACTGCGCGACCGGGTGACCGTACAGGTGGACGGACAGCTGAAGACCGGGCGCGATGTGCTCATTGGTGCGCTGCTGGGTGCCGAAGAGTTCGGTTTTGCCACCGCTCCGCTGGTGGTTTCTGGGTGCATCATGATGCGCGTATGCCATCTGGACACTTGCCCGGTAGGCGTCGCCACGCAGAACCCTAAGCTGCGTGAGCGCTTCACCGGCAAGGCCGAATTTGTGGTGAACTTCTTCGAGTTCATCGCCGAAGAGGTACGCGAGTTGCTGGCCTCATTGGGGGCGCGCACGCTGCAAGAAGTTATCGGCCGGGTTGAACTATTAACCGGGTCCGCTTCGCAGCTAGCCGCGCATGAAAAAATACAGGGGTTGGCGCTGGATGCGATCACTCATGTGCCGGCCGTGGAACTTGCAGCGCGCAGCCGCCGGATCGGCCAAGATCATGGGTTGGACGCGCATCTGGACCAGAAGTTGTTAGCCGCTGCGCAACCGGCCTTACGCGATCGGCTTCCGGTGGTGCTCAATGCACAGATCGTGAACACCGACCGTTCGGTGGGTACGCTGCTTGGCCACCACGTGACCAAAACCTTCGGAATTCAGGAGTTGGCAGCGGACACGATCCAGCTGAATCTGACCGGCCGCGCAGGCCAGTCACTGGGCGCATTCCTACCCGCTGGGATCACCGTGCAATTGTCCGGGGACGCCAACGACTACGTGGGCAAGGGCTTGTCAGGGGGCCGGATTGCTATTCATCCGCCGCATACCACCCTGTCTCAACCAGAGGAGCAGGTGATCGCCGGAAATGTTGTCGGTTACGGCGCAACGAGCGGTGAATTGTTCATCAACGGCATGGTTGGCGAACGTTTTGCGGTGCGTAATTCGGGAGCGTCGATTGTCACCGAAGGCATCGGCGAACACGGCTGTGAATACATGACCGGCGGCCAGGTGCTGATTCTGGGGCAGACCGGGCGCAACTTCGGCGCCGGGTTCTCCGGTGGCACCGCCTGGGTGCTGGACTTTGATCCGGCCACACTGAACCCGTTGGCTGCCGCCCAGGGCGATTTGCTGGTCGGCGCCATCACCGATGCGGAGGCGGAGAGCATTTTTGCGCTGCTCACCGAGCATATTGCGCTGACCGCCTCACCGTTGGCGCAACGTTTGGTGCTCGATTGGGAAAACACCCGGGTACGCCTGAGCAGCATCATTCCGCGCGATTTCGCCGCGGTTCAACAAGTTCGTGCCCAGGCCGCCGCTGATGGGGAAAATCCCGATTCGCCGCAGGTGTGGAGCAAAATTTTGGAGGTGACCCGTGGCTGATCCACGAGGTTTTTTGAAGGTAACCGATCGCGTCACCCAACCTAAACGTCCGGTTCCGATCCGCCTGATGGACTACCGCGAGGTCGTCGAACGTCAAACGATGGGCACCTTAACGGCGCAGGCCGGCCGCTGTATGGACTGTGGCGTCCCCTTCTGCCATAACGGTTGCCCGTTGGGAAACCTGATCCCGGAGTTTAATGACCTGACCTACCGGGGTCGGATGGACGACGCTGCCGCCAGGCTGCTGAGCACCAACAATTTTCCGGAGTTCACCGGAAAACTGTGTCCGGCTCCCTGTGAAGCTGCCTGCGTGCTGGGCATCAACCAGCCTGCGGTGACGATCAAGCAGGTCGAGGCCGAGCTGGCCGAACACCTGATGGAGCAAGGCGATTTTGTGCCATACCCGCCGGCTCGTCAGACCGAGCACCGTGTGGCGATCGTCGGTTCGGGCCCGGCCGGCCTAGCGGCCGCGCAGCAGTTGACCCGCGCCGGCCACACCGTGGCGGTGTATGAGCGTGACGAGGCGATCGGCGGATTACTGCGCTTTGGCATTCCTGACTTCAAGCTCGAAAAGCAGGTGATCGATCTGCGCCTGGCGCAAATGGAAGCCGAAGGGACGATCTTCCGCACCGGCATCGAGATTGGCAAGGACATCAGCTGGGAGCAGCTGCGCCGCGACTATGACGCGGTGGTTGTTGCCACGGGCTCCACTGTCCCGCGTGAGCTGCCCGTTGCCGGGCGTGAGCTGGGCGGGGTGCATCATGCGATGGAGTTTCTCACCGAGAGCAATCGTGTGGTTTCCGGTGCACAGCAGAGCACCAGCATCGACGCCAAAGACAAGCATGTGATCGTGCTTGGCGCAGGGGACACCGGTTCGGACTGTATCGGTACCGCACTGCGTCAGGGAGCCGCCTCGGTGACCACGCTGGCGATCGGTGTGAAACCGCCGGGCGAACGCGGCGAAAATCAGCCGTGGCCGATGATGCCGTTGCTCTTTGAGGTGCAATCTTCGCATGAGGAAGGTGGGCAACGCAGTTATCTCGCCTCAACGGTGAACTTCGTTTCCGGCGAGGGAACAGAGAAAAATAAGGTGATCGGTGTTACAGTTGCAGAGACAGAGATCGTTGCTGGCAAGCGCCTGCCGAAGCCTGGAACCGAACGTGTACTCAAAGCGGATCTGGTACTGCTGGCTCTTGGTTTTACCGGTCCGGAACCTTCCGGACTTACCCAGGCGCTGAGCATCGATTTTGACAACCGGGGCAACGTCGCCCGAGATGGCTACTACATGACAAATACCGAAGCGGTGTTTGTCGCCGGAGATGCTGGTCGGGGGCAGTCGCTGATCGTCTGGGCTATCGCCGAGGGTCGTGCATGCGCCGCCTCGGTCGATAAATTCCTGACGGGTTCGACTAACCTTCCTGCACCTGTTGCTCCAAATGATAGAGCCATCAGCATCATTTGAATGGCATAAGCTTTGATGCGACGAATCCACCATGGGTTCGTCGCATTTTGCCTATGTAAACTTGAAAGGCATTTGGCTGACGGTATGAGACGCGCAAAAATTGTGGCAACATGGGGCCCGGCCCTAGCTAGCTATGAAAACACAGTAGCGGTACTCCAAGCGGGCGTTGACGTCGCCCGACTAAATATGAGCCATGGGGATTACTCCATGCACGCTCAGTCTTTGGCGAATGTGCGTAATGCAGCCGCCGAGGTGGGACGTGCGGTCGGTATCTTCGCCGACCTGCAGGGCCCTAAAATCCGGTTGGGACGCTTCAAGGACGACGCCAAGTTCATCTTGGAGGTCGGCGAGAAGTTCACCATCACCATCGAAGACATCCAAGGCACACGCAACCTGTGCTCCACCACGTTTAAGGGCCTGCCAACCGACGTGCAGCCCGGCGACTTCCTGTTGATCAATGACGGCAAAGTCAAGCTCAAAGCACTTGAAGTCACCGACACCGAGGTCCGCTCCGAGGTAGTGGTCGGCGGCGAAGTATCGAACAATAAAGGTATTAACTTGCCTGGCGTAGCGGTTAATGTGCCGGCGCTGAGTGAAAAAGACGAAGACGATCTGCGTTGGGCCATTCGCGCCGGCGTGGACATGGTTGCTCTGTCCTTCGTGCGCAACGCGAGCGACATCGAACGCGTGCACGAAATCATGGACGAGGAAGGCCGCCGCCTGCCGGTGATCGCCAAGATCGAAAAGCCGCAGGCAGTCGCTGCCCTCGAAGAAATCATCCACGCCTTCGACGCGATTATGGTCGCCCGTGGCGATTTGGGTGTGGAGCTGCCGCTGGAAGAAGTTCCACTGGTGCAGAAGCGTGCGGTAGAGCTTGCTCGCCGCTGGGCTAAGCCGGTCATCGTCGCCACCCAGGTGCTCGAATCGATGATCGAATCGCCAACCCCAACTCGCGCGGAAGCTTCGGACTGCGCTAACGCGGTGCTTGACGGCGCCGACGCGGTCATGCTTTCGGGGGAGACCTCCGTAGGTGCTTACCCAGTGGAAACTGTGGAGACGATGTCTCGCATCATTTCTTCCACAGAGCAGCACGGGCTGGATCGCATCCCACGCCTGGGCTCGCAGCCGAAGACCCGCGGCGGCGCGATCACCCGCGCCGCGGTGGAGATCGCCGATCAGCTCGACGCTAAATACATCGTCGCCTTCACCCAGTCCGGTGATTCGGCCCGTCGCCTGTCGCGCCTTCGCCCGAAGAAGCCTGTGCTGGCTTTCACCCCACTGCAGCAGACCTACAACATCATGACGCTGATGTGGGGCGTGCAGGCTCGTTTGGTCGCTTACGCGGATCACACCGATAAGATGACCGCACAGGTTGACGAACAGCTGCTGAGCGAAGGCTTGGCGCAGATCAACGACCTGGTCTGCATCGCTGCCGGTTCCCCTCCGGGACAGGCTGGTTCGACCAACTCACTACGCGTGCACAAGGTCGGTGACCTGGCCGATGCCGGGCAGCTGGTTGACGGCAAGCCGATGCCAGTCCGTGAGCACGTGGGACCGTGGGCACCATCGAACGTCTCAACGCCTAAAGACCTGTAAACCACGGTTTCGGGTACTTAGCTAAGAACCTGCCCGCACGCCTTTCGAATGTGAGGTGTGCGGGCAGGTTTTTTCGTTGCCGTGGGGTATTTAGTATTTTTGCGACATGCGTCACATTTGGGTTCGGAAGTTAACAAAAAATGCCGTCGAACAAAGTTTTCACTCTGTTCGACGGCATCTGCTTTGTGCCCAAGGTGGGACTCGAACCCACACATCTTTCGATACTGCATTTTGAGTGCAGCGCGTCTACCGATTCCGCCACTTGGGCGAGCACATTGACGAGTTTACTAGAGGTTTCGCAGATTTCCTAATTGGGAACCTCGCGTCATCGCCTCGATAATCGTACATGCAAGTAGGCTTAGATAGGAAACCGGAGCAGCGCGGCTCGCGGAGAAATAATTCTTTACTTCTGTCAGCACCCCGGCAGAAACGCAGACCACGAAGGAAGGCGCCCTATGAGCGAGCTACCAGAAATCACCAAAATTCCCTCCGAGGCGCCCGCCAGTGCGCGCAGGGTGCTCGTGGCCGAGGATGAGACGCTGATCCGCTTGGATATCGTCGAAATCCTCCGCTCCGAAGGCTACGACGTGGTCGCCGAGGTCGACAACGGGCAAAGCGCGCTGGAGAAGGCGCGTGAACTAAAGCCTGACCTGGTTCTGATGGACGTGAAAATGCCGGTGATGGACGGTATTACCGCCGCGGAGAGCATCGTCAAGGAGCGCATCGCCCCGGTAGTCCTGCTCACCGCGTTTAGCCAGAAGGAACTGGTGGAGCGCGCACGGGAAGCCGGTGCCATGGCCTACGTGGTCAAGCCTTTCACTCCTGCGGATCTCACGCCGGCGATTGAAATTGCGATCTCCCGCAACGATGAGCTGCGCGCCTTGGAATCCGAGGTGAGCAACCTTGCAGAACAGTTCGAAACCCGTAAATTGGTCGATCGAGCGAAATCGCTGCTGATTACCAAGATGGGGTTGACCGAGCCAGAGGCATTCCGCTGGATCCAGAAAACCTCCATGGATCGCCGGTTGAGCATGCGCCAGGTCGCAGACACCGTGATCGACCAGGTTAAATAACCGAAGCAAAGTACTCCAACGCCGGGAAACCCGGCCATGTGCGTCAAGCCACCTATGGTTTGGCGCACATTTTTTAGTTTAAAAATGAAATAATCCGGCCAGTTTGCGCGAGTTTGGTCAAAGCACGCTAACTGTTCACCCAGATTTTGCCGCTTAGGCGTTGACAGTTCAGATTGACGTATCTGCTCAGGGGCATAAGATTGAAATTGCGCTTTGAGCCCAATCCGGCACGACACTCTTTGCACCGGATTTTGACACTCTCAGCCCAAGTTCTTTTTCCTTGCCGTTCGACCCTCAGGCTGGTATTCAATGGATTTGACGCTAATCGTCGTCCTTGTCATCGCCTTGGCGTTGTTTTTCGACTTCACCAATGGTTTCCATGACACGGCCAATGCGATGGCCACTCCAATCGCAACCGGAGCAATCACTCCAAAAAAGGCTGTAGCTCTTGCCGCAATTTTGAACCTTGTCGGCGCGTTCCTCTCCACCGAGGTAGCAAAGACTATTTCAGGCGGCATCATCAACGAGGACCCCACTACGGGCGTGCAAATCATGCCCGAAATGATTTTTGCGGGTCTGATGGGTGCAGTGGTCTGGAACGTATTCACCTGGTTGCTCGGACTTCCTTCAAGCTCTTCCCACGCATTGTTTGGTGGCTTGGTGGGTGCGGCGATCGTCGGTGCCGGGTTTGGCGCTATCGATTACGGCGTGCTGCTGTCCAAGGTGCTGCTGCCAGCACTTTGCGCTCCGCTGATTGCCGGTATCTCCGCGTACCTGTGCACGAAGTTGGCGTATTCAATAACCAAACGTCAAAACGGTGCCTCGCCTAAGCGCGGTGGCTTCCGTTACGGACAGATCTTCTCCTCGTCGCTCGTGGCACTTGCCCACGGCACCAACGATGCGCAGAAGACCATGGGCGTTATCACGCTAACACTCGTTGCCTCCGGCCTGCAGACCGCAGGCACCGGCCCGCACTTGTGGGTTGTGGCTACCTGTGCGATCGCGATCGCGCTTGGCACCTACACCGGTGGCTGGCGCATCATCCGCACCATGGGCTCGGGACTCACCGATGTTAAGCCAGCACAGGGCTTTGCCGCCGAGGTTTCTACCGCATCGGCGATCCTCACCTCCTCACACCTGGGCTTTGCACTGTCGACCACTCAGGTCGCTTCCGGTTCCGTCATCGGTTCCGGACTGGGACGTAAAGGCGCCGAGGTGCGCTGGGGTACCGCCGGCCGTATCGCTTTGGGCTGGTTGTTCACCCTTCCAGCGGCGGCCATCATCGGCGGCCTAGCCGCTTGGCTCACCCACACCGGTGCGGTGGGCGTGGGAATTGTCGCCGTAGTCGGTGTCGGAATGCTGCTGCTCTTCTGGTACCTGTCACGCAAGAACCATGTGGGACACGAAGACACCCTGTCAGACATCGATAATTCGGGTGCTGCGGTGAACATTCTGTCGAAGAAGGAGCGCCGTGCTCGTGCTAAGGCTGAAGCGAAGGCTTCCCGCAAGGCTGCACAGGAAGCCATGGACAAGGAGCCAGATAACTCATGATCGATTGGTCAGCATTTCTTATCGTTGCGCTGGTTAGCTGGATTGCGGCCCTTTGCATCGTGACCGCCTATTCCTTTGGAGTCCGGCTACTTGCCGTGGCTCGCGACGAAGACAGTAATACCTCGGTCAGTAAGTTCGGCGCGTACCTCTGCTTCGGCGTGTGCGGCGTGATCGTGCTCTTCGGCGTGGTGCTTATCGTTCCGCAGTTGAGCCGGGCAATTCTGGGCGCGTAGCTGCGCCTCACCGGTAGTGCCTCACAACTAAATATTGCCTTCGATGGAGGCACCCCTAGACTGGAGCTATGACAAGCTTCAAGTACTACGTGGGTGCCTCCATCGACGGTTTTGTGGCCGATGAGGCCGGCGATACGCACTGGCTGCGCCCCTTTCGTGAACTCGCCGGATTCCGCGGCGACATGCAAGAGTTTTTTGACAGCATCGGCGCGGTGGTGATCGGCGGGAAAACCTACGAAACCATCGTCCGGGACGTCAGCGAAGGGCACCTGCAGTGGCCTTTTGGCACCAAGCCGGTATGGATTTTCACGCATCACGAACTGCCTACGCTGCCCGATACCGACCTCACCTTTATTCGCGGTGAAATTAGTTTCTGGAGCCGGGATATCGCCAAAAGTGCCGGGGCAGGCGATGTCTGGCTGGTTGGTGGAGCGGATTTGGCTGGCGGATTCATTCAGGCCGGGATACTTGATGAGCTGACGGTGATCACCGTGCCGGTGTTCCTGGGCAGCGGGGTGAACATCTTTGGGCGTAACGCTAAGGCGCAACTGTCTGAACTGAAAATTCGCGAGCTCGGAGACGACATCTTCGCCTCCAGCTACGCGATTTCCTAACTGCCAGTCAGCTGTTCACGGGCAAGAGCATGTTGGTGATTCGGGCGGTGGCCACCCGCTGGCCGTCATCGTTGGTGATGATGATTTCATGGGTGGTGATGCGCCTGCCCAAATGAATCGGGGTGCACACACCGGTGACCAGTCCTGCGCGCCCGGCCTTATGGTGGGTGATGTTCAGATCAACACCGACCGGGTTGGTCTTGCCTGCACCATGCAGCGCGGCGGCCATCGAGCCTAAAGTCTCGGCCAATGCGGCCGAGGCACCGCCGTGCAAAATTCCCACTACCTGCGTGTTGCCAGCCACAGGCATGGTGGCCGTGACACGGTCGACGCTGAACTCGGAGAAGTGAATATCCAGCTTCTCTACCAGCGTGCCCACACCGTGTCCGTGCAATGCAGGCCACATTGCCCGGGGCACACCGTGCTTGGTTAATTGGTCCGCAAAAGGATGTGCTGAAGATTGCTCGGCGTGAGAAGTGTAATTGTCGCTCATGACAACTAGGCTAAAAGGCGTGAGCGAAACTACCAAAACGACATCTGCGTCGGATAAGAAACTTCTGATCATCGATGGGCATTCGATGGCCTTCCGCGCGTTCTATGCGCTGCCCGCCGAAAACTTTGCGACAAGCACCGGCCAGCATACAAATGCCGTCCACGGATTCGTCTCCATGCTGTTGACGATGATCCGCCAACAGAAGCCCACGCACGTCGCGGTGGCCTTCGACCTGGACACCCCCACCTTCCGTTCCCTGGAGTACACCGAATACAAAGGTGGGCGCAACAAGACTCCCGAGGAGTTCTACGGCCAGATCGACCTCATCGCGCAGGTGATGAAGGCGATGAACATTCCAAGCATCACGCTGGAAAGTTTTGAGGCCGACGATATTCTGGCCACCATGGCCACCAGGGGTGAAGAAGCCGGCTTCGAGGTACTGGTGGTTTCCGGGGACCGTGACGCGTTCCAGCTGATCACCGACCGGACCTTGGTGCTCTACCCGAAGAAGGGTATTAGCGACATTCCACCGATGGACGCCGAAGCGGTGGAAGCCAAATACTTTGTACGCCCCGAGCGTTACTCGGACCTGGCCGCACTAGTGGGCGAAACCGCCGATAACTTGCCAGGTGTGCCCGGGGTAGGACCTAAAACCGCAGCGAAGTGGCTGACCCTCTACGGCGATCTGGACGGAATTCTGGAGAACGCGGAATCCATCAAGGGTAAGGTCGGCGAGTCTTTGCGCGCCCACGTGGATAACGTGACGCGTAACCGTCGGTTGAACCAGTTGCGCCACGATTTGGAACTGCCGGTGACCTTGGAGGAAACCGAGTTGGTGGCACCAAACCGCGAAGAGATCGAAAACCTCTTTAACGCACTGGAATTTAACACCCTGCGCAAGCGACTCTTTGACCTGTTTGCCGCGGAAGAAGATGAAGAGCAGCCCGAAGCGGCGGTTTTTGAACTTCTGGAAGCGAAAGACGCGGGCGCTTTGGGTGAGTTTATTGCCGCCGGGCAGGGCGCGCCGATTGCGGTGCAGTTGGCGGTGACCGGCGCAGAAGCGGTCGGCGTGGCGCTATTCCGCGAGGGTAAGGCGATCTGGCTTGAACTGGCCGGGCTGGATGAGGACAGCGAAAAGGTGCTGGCCGATTTCTTGGCCGATGGGCAGGCACCGAAGATCTTCCATGATGCCAAGCTTGCCAAGCACCGGTTGATCGAACGTGGTTTTATTGTCGCCGGACTTGGCGATGACACGCTGATTAGCGCATATCTGATTCAGCCTGATCGGCGCAGCCATGAGCTGGTCGATTTGGTGCAATACCACCTGAAGTACACGGTGCCGGTGCCCAAACCGGCGAAGAAGGGGGAGCTGGATCTCGGGTTGACCGCGGATCTGGCCGAACCGACGCTCGCGCAGGCGCAGGCAATCTTTGACCTCTCCGCGTTCTTGGCGATTAAGGTTGCCGAGAAGCATGCAGCGCAGCTGGCCGCCGAGATGGAACTGCCGCTGATCGACGTGCTCTTTGATATGGAACGTGCGGGCATTGCGGTGAGCCGTGAACGCTTGGACGAACTCAATGCGCATTTCACCGGGCAGGTTGAGCAGGCCACGAAGGAAGCCTACGAGTCAATCGGCCACGAGGTGAACCTCTCAAGCCCGAAGCAGCTGCAGGTGGTCTTGTTTGAAGAGCTGGATCTGCCGAAGACGAAAAAAATCAAAACCGGTTTCACTACCGATGCCGAATCCTTGCAGGATTTGCTGGTGAAAACCCAGCACCCATTCCTGGTCGCGCTGATGGCGTACCGCGAGGCGATTAAGCTACGCCAGACCGTGGAAGGGCTGCTGAAATCCATCGGTGACGATGGCCGGATTCACACCACCTACGCGCAGACGGTGGCGGCCACCGGGCGGCTGTCCAGCCTGAACCCGAATTTGCAGAACATTCCGATCCGTTCCGAAGAGGGCCGGCGTATCCGCGACGTGTTCATCGTCGGCGAGGGCTACGAAACCCTGCTGACCGTTGACTATTCGCAGATCGAAATGCGTATTATGGCGCACCTGTCCGGGGACGAAGGGCTGATCGAAGCCTATGAAAGCGGCGAGGACCTGCACCGCTATGTCGGTTCGCACGTCTTTGGGGTGAGTCCTGCGGAAGTGAGCTCCGAGATGCGGTCCAAGGTCAAGGCGATGAGCTACGGGTTGGCTTATGGGCTGAGCTCCTTTGGGCTGTCCAAGCAGCTGAAGATTTCCGTGGACGAGGCGCGCACGCTGATGAAGGACTACTTTGCACGCTTTGGTGCGGTGCGCACCTACCTGCGTGCGGTGGTTGACCAGGCGCGCAAGGACGGGTACACGGAGACTATCTTCGGCCGGCGCCGGTACCTGCCGGAACTGAACAGCTCGGATCGACGTTTGCGTGATATTGCCGAACGTGCGGCATTAAACGCACCGATTCAGGGTTCGGCAGCGGATCTGCTCAAGGTCGCGATGCTGAAGATTTCGCAGCGGTTGCGCGAAGGATCGTTCAAATCGCGGATGCTCCTGCAGGTGCACGATGAATTGGTGCTGGAGATTTCGGCCGGCGAGCTGGACGCGGTCCAGGAATTGGTCACGCACGAAATGAGCCAGGCCGCGGACCTGCTGGTGCCGTTGGACGTCCAGCCGGGCATCGGCAAGTCCTGGCATGAGGCGGAGCACTAAAGCCAGTTCAGAATATTCACGGCCGCCGGGGTGCCCCATTTTGGGTGCGCGCCGGCGGCTGTGAACCCACAGCATTCAGGGTTGCCCACCGGTCAGCCTGCGAAAGGTACAAACCATGAGTTCTGCGATACCCCAGGGCATTGACCTCGAATTTTTTGCTGCCGAACAGGTAGCCCGGGGACCTGAGGAACGTTGGGTGTCCTTTTCGCGTGCCGTCGGGCGGGGTTTTCACGACCCCGGCACGGATGCGGACAGCGAGAAGATTCTGGCCGAGATGGACCTGAAGGACGGTGTGCAGTACATCGGGGCCTACGATCGCTCGGCGCTCGCGCCAAGTTTGCATGTCAGTGACCCGGTGGGCACGTACCAGTATTATCCCGGGACGCTCAATGTCGGCGGGCGCAAGAACCTGGCGGTGCACCAGATTACCGCGGTGACGGTGAGCCCGACGCATCGACGGCGCGGAATATTGCGCTCGATGATCACCGCGCACCTGGAGCAGGCCGAGCGTGCAGGGGTGCCGGTGGCCGTGTTGACCGCCACCGAAGCCACAATCTACGGGCGATTCGGGTTCGGCCTGGCAGCCGAGCAGTGCCGTTTTGAACTGGATGTTGCGCAGGGGGCGCGGCTGCGCCGGCCGCATACCGGAAGCGTCGTAGCAGTGGATCCGGCCAGCATCGAGGAGCTGATGCTGGCGCTGCGCGTTGAGCATCAGCGCCGCACCGTGGGGGCGGTCAGCCACCGGAGCTTCGATATCGGGCGCGATACCGGGGCGTGGGAAAACCACGGGAACCTCAAACCGGTGAAAAATCTGCGCGCCGCGGTGCATTATGACGCCCAAGGAACCGCCGATGGGTATTTGACCTACACTTTTGATGGGTGGGCCAAAGAACCAGCCACGATGTCGGTGAAAACCTTGTGCACTACTAATGGTGCCGCCCGCCTTGAGCTGCTTGACTATTTGGGCGCACACGACCTGATCAAACGCGTGGCCGGCTCTGCTCCGGTTGATGATGTGTTGCCGATCGCGCTTGAAAACCCGCGAGCCTACCGGGTGCTCGGTCGCGATGATCACCTGTGGTTGCGTATTTTGGATCTGCCGGCCGCGCTGTCGCAGCGCACATACCACGGTCATGCGCAGCTGGTGATCTCGGTGCGTGACGAGCTGGGTTATACCGCTGGGACCTGGCAGCTGCAAGTTGTCGACGGGAACATGGTGGTGGCGCGCGTCGAAGGCCAAGATCCTGAGGTCTGGCTTGATTGCCGCGAGTTGGCCAGTCTTTATTTGGGCACCCGCAGCGCCACACAGTTGGCCGAAGCCGGATTGCTGGAGACCGCTGCACCGCAGCTGCTCACCGTGCTTGATCGGGTCTTTGCTGGCCGGCAAGCACCCTATTGCCAGGTGGATTTTTAACCCCATGCAGTCAAATACACCAGTAGTGAACGCTGGGTTGTCACGTCGTCGGTTGTTACGCTTTGCTTTGGGCGGCGGTGCCGGAGCGGTGGGTCTGCTAGGTTTGGCGGCGCTGAGCGGATGCACGAAGTCGCCCGAAAACTCAGCAACGTCGGCTGCCGGGCAGGCATCTGCACCGGCGACAGCCAGTGCCTCCGTGCCAGCGTCAGACCCGACGAAGGCCAGCGCGAGCGCGGAACCGTTGTTCAGCCCTAGTTTGAGCAAAAAAGAAGCGACGGCCCAGTTTGGCCAGCGTGCGCCAGGGCAATTCGGACTTGAGATACCGGGTATTCAGCTCGCGCTGCCCTCCGGGGTGCAGGGCGTGGCGCTGACCTTTGATGCCTGCGGGGGAGCCCATGGCAGCAAAATGGATCATCAGTTGATCGAAGTATTGCGCACACATAAAACCCCGGCCACGTTGTTCGTCAATCAGCGGTGGGCACGGAGTAACCCGAAATTGCTCACCGAGCTGATCGCAGATCCCTTATTTGAGATCGCAAATCACGGCACCAAACATGCCCCGCTCAGTGTTGCTGGGCAGCAGGCGTATGGAATACCGGGCACCGGGTCTGTCGCGCAGGCCTATGACGAAATTGTGCTCAATCAGCGATATTTGGCGCAGGAATTTGACGTCCAGGCTCGTTTCTTCCGTTCGGGGACGGCGCATATGGATCAGGTGGGTGTGGCCCTCTGCCGGAAACTGGGGTTAGTGCCGATGAACTTCACCGTGAATATGGATGCTGGGGCGACGTTCCCGGCAGCGAGTGTTGCCGCGCAGGTGAGCGCGATGAAGCCCGGGGATGTGGGGATCGGGCACTTTAATCAGCCGAATTCTGGGACCGCACGCGGAATAGATCGTGGGCTGAAGAAGCTGGCGGACAACGGGATAAAGGTCCTCCGGCTCACCGCTGCTTGAGGCGGCGGGGAGCGGAGTGTGTGAGCGGATGCCCGCGGATCGGGCAATGGAAAAGCCTAAACGTAAGGAAGCTCACAAAGTGAAGCTGTCGATCTTAGACGTTTACGCTTTGACCCGCGCTTAGCCCGGCGCGTAGACTTAGGAAGGCGTGTCATGGCTTTGCCATGTCCGCAGGTAAACTTTACCCACTCGAAACTCCGGGACTTCCGGGGTTTCGACTGATCAAATCTATCCACAACGGAGTCCCTACTACATGACCATCACCTCGAACGAGAACAACAGCGCACCAGTCGTTGCGATTAACGACATTGGATCTGCTGAGGACTTCCTGGCCGCAGTCGACGCCACCATCAAGTACTTCAATGATGGTGACCTCGTCGAAGGCGTCGTTGTTAAGGTTGACCACGACGAAGTTCTGCTCGACATCGGTTACAAGACCGAAGGTGTCATCCCTTCCCGCGAGCTTTCCATCAAGCACGATGTTGACCCAGGCGACGTTGTCGCTGTTGGCGACAACGTCGAAGCCTTGGTTCTGACCAAGGAAGATAAGGAAGGCCGTCTGATCTTGTCCAAGAAGCGCGCTCAGTACGAGCGTGCCTGGGGCGACATCGAAAAGATCAAGGAAGAAGACGGTGTCGTTACCGGTACCGTCATCGAGGTTGTCAAGGGTGGCCTCATCCTGGACATCGGCCTGCGTGGCTTCTTGCCAGCATCGCTCGTCGAGATGCGCCGTGTGCGCGACCTGGCACCGTACATCGGTCAGGAAATCGAAGCCAAGATCATCGAGCTGGACAAGAACCGCAACAACGTTGTTCTTTCCCGCCGTGCATGGCTCGAGCAGACCCAGTCTGAGGTTCGCTCGACCTTCCTCAACAAGTTGGAAAAGGGCCAGGTTCGTCCGGGCGTTGTTTCCTCCATCGTCAACTTCGGTGCATTCGTGGACCTTGGCGGCGTAGACGGTCTCGTCCACGTTTCCGAGCTGTCCTGGAAGCACATCGACCACCCATCAGAGGTTGTCGAAGTTGGCCAGGAAGTAACCGTAGAGGTTCTCGAAGTCGATCTGGACCGCGAGCGCGTTTCGCTGTCGCTGAAGGCTACCCAGGAAGATCCTTGGCAGACCTTCGCCCGCACTCACGCGCTGGGCCAGGTTGTACCAGGTAAGGTCACCAAGCTGGTTCCTTTCGGTGCGTTCGTTCGCGTCGAAGACGGCATCGAAGGCCTTGTCCACATCTCCGAGCTTGCAGTGCGCCACGTTGAGTTGGCCGAGCAGGTTGTCTCCGTGGGTGACGAGCTGTTCGTCAAGGTCATCGACATCGACCTGGAACGCCGCCGCATCTCGCTGTCGCTCAAGCAGGCTAACGAAGGCGTGGACCCAGAGGGTACCGAATTCGATCCAGCTCTCTACGGCATGGCCGCAGAGTACGACGAAGAGGGCAACTACAAGTACCCAGAGGGCTTCGATCCAGAGACCAACGAATGGCTCGAAGGCTTCGACACCCAGCGTTCGGCTTGGGAAGCACAGTACGCTTCCGCTCAGGAGCGTTGGGAAGCACACAAGAAGCAGGTTGTTGCTGCAATCGCTGCCGATGCAGAAGCAGAAGCAGAACCAGCCGCTACCGGCGGTTCGTCAGCTGCTGCTCCAGCATCGTACTCCTCGGAGGCACCAGCCACCGATGCAGGCACCCTGGCTTCGGACGAAGCATTGGCTGCACTGCGCGAAAAGCTGACCGGCAACTAATTTCGATTAGTGCTCGTGAGCTTAGCGAAGAGCTGAGTAGACGCTGAATGAGAAGGTCCAACCCATTGCGGGTTGGACCTTTTCTGCTTAATCAGATGCATCGCTGGTGAATTGCTAGTCATCCTTCGTGCTGAGTGTGAAGCCTGCAGATCGACCCAAAGATGGAGTGCGCGCAGAATGTAACAGCTATAGACTAAATCCTGTGGGTCTCCAAGTCGGGGCCGGTGAGGGATAAGCATGAAGCAGGCAAAGAGCAGCAACGCTTTGATTGGTGATCTTGCCACCGAGGGGAAGCTGGTACCTTTTTACTCGGTCGGCATCGATGAGTGGCGCGAGGTGCCTGGGGCGCTGCCCAATATGCTGGTGATCCTTGCCAGCTGGATTCCGTTAATAGCTTTGAACGTCTACCTGTTTCGTTTCGCTTTCCCGCAACGACCAGAGATGGAAGTCGGAAAACTGCTGACCTTCTCGGTCATTGCCGCCTGTATCGCGATCATGTGGGCCGCCGCGCGGATCGCCCCGTGGTTGGCTCTGGCTGCAACCGCCACGCTTTACCTCATCTTGCAGCCAACGGGAATCGCGCAACTGGTAGTGCTGGGATGTGCGGGGTGGTTTGTGCTGCTGGCGCTCAGCGGAATGATCAACCAGTGGCGGCTGATCCTCAGACTGCGCCGATGGCGAGCACATGCGACCTCCACGGTGCTGATCCCGAGCGAACAATTACGACAATTGCGCGTCTACCGGCATCTGCCGAGCACTCTCTGGTATTTGGCCTTAGGCTCGATCCTCTACCCGCTGCTGAAGCTCACCTGGCAGTTCCTCACCGATGCCGAGCAGGTATTTTCCGACCTGGATCCGGCGCGCATCGACGGGTTCTTGATCGGAAGCGTAGCACTGGGACTGTGCCTGATCGTGTTATTGGTTCGTTGGGTCGAACAGGGCATCGTGGGGCATATTGCGCTGGAAGTCCCGTTGGCCAGCGATTTAGGGCCGCTAAGTTTTGTGGCGATCGGCGCCTCAGTGGCACGCGAACCGGAAAACGGCGTGCGATGTGAATGTACCGACCCCACTGAAGATTCCAAGAGCAGCGAATATGAGCAGTTTGTTGAATGTTTGGATCGGTGTGCGGTGCACGGGGTGGCAGCGGTCAACGCGTTAAGCGAGGCTGAATTTACTCGGATTGCCGATCAGCCGTGGGTGTACGGCGAACATGCCAATGACCGATTGCTGCGAAAAACTGATCGACTGGTGATCGCCGGGTTCAGCGGGTGGGACTCCAAGCCGGTGCGTTTGCAGGTAAACACGGTGTTCGGGCAGGGGAGTGTTGCGCCGGCGAACTACCTCCCGAAGCGAGCCACCGAACCACTGTGCCGGGCCAAGCGAAAAATGTCATGGCGAAACTGTGTTGATACCCCACTGGTGGTAGAGGATTTTAACCCCGCCGCGATGCGGGTGTTGGATCAGATTCCGCTGGGTGCGCTGGGACTGACTGGATATGCGGTGCGCGTGGCTGGGCAACGACCATTTCTTGTTGACCACCCGGTGCGCTAAACCTCGGGGCGGTCATTGATCGTATTGCGACGTGGCCTTTGGGCAGGGTCCATAAATTTGGGCAGGATCACCTGGGGCAGGCCGCCATTGGAGATGACCTTGAAGATTCCCGCATGCACGTCGTGATGATGCGCGGTGCACAGGCAGCAGCCAAGATGCACGGCGGTCGGCCCGCCAAGGAACCACCACCAAATATGGTGCAGTTCGCAATGTTCGGGGGCAACGGTGCACCCGGGCACAATGCAGCCGCGGTCTCTGGCCTTGATCGCACGGCGCATATAGGCCGGGAAATTTCGTTGTTGGCGTCCGATATCCAAAATTTCTCCGCGGCCACCGAGTACCAGGGGAATGATTTTTGCTCTGGCCAGAGCCTGGCGCAGTTCCGCGGGGCGCAGCGTGAAGCCATGTTCGGTGACCCCGTAGGTTGTGGCCAGACCGGTGAGTTCGGCTAAGGAAAGGTGAACCATGATGGTGGGCTGGACTACCGGAATTTCTGCATTTTCGAGTTCCGCCAGCTGCGTTGAAGCTTCACTGTCGTGATTTTTGAGCAGCAACTGGTTTAGCTTTTGACCATTGACCTTCAGCAGCATTAACAGCGCCTGCAAACGTCGCCGGGCAACGCTTGCTTCGATGAGCGGATTCCAGGTGGCGCTGGCTGCTTCGGCCTCGGTCACAAAATCGGGATGTTCGGCGGTGGTGGCTGGAGATTGCCCGGCGGTCGCTTGCCGGCTGGCCGCACCGGCTGCGGTGCGTGGGTTATCGGCCTGGTTGAGCAGCGACTCGAATCCGTCGGCGTCCAGTGGGATCAGCCGTACCTCATAGATGATCAGACCGTCTCTTTCGCCTTTGCGATACACCCCGGCGCCGGACTGTGGGTCCGTTACCGCGTGTTGTTCCCTGGCGGATTTGATCAGCCGGTTCAATTTTTTGGTGCGAGTTCTAGGTTCTGGCTCGGCTAGTACCTCAAGTGCTGCCTCTTCGAGCAGTTGGCCGGAGGCATTCTGGGCGCTGGCGGTGGTGGGGGAGTCGAATTCACCGGCAGCCGGTTCGAACTTTTCTAAACGGCGAGCCGTGCTCAGCGTCTCACGCGGATCCGGACCAGCGGTATTAAACCGCCTGGCAAGGGCCGTGAATTGTGCGGGGCAGCGGTTACCTTGGGCATCGAACTGGCAAATCATCAGGTGGGAGTCTGTCACCCGGCGTCGGGCTTCAAAAAAGTCAAGGTTGAGCCAGACGGAGAGCAGCTCGGCCGCGCCCTTAAAGCTGGGGCGGGAAGCGGTGAGCATCGGGGCAGCTGCCAGATCACAGGCGTTGGTCCGCAGGGCGTCAAGCTCGGTGACGTCTAGTTGGTGGGCGCCGGTGGCCTCGATGAGGTGGGCGCAGTGAATCTGGGTGCGTACGGTTTCATGAGCCAGGGCCTCGGTGCCGGCGGCCAGCAGCAGTGCGGCCCGAGGATCGGCCACGGAATTCAGGTGAGTGCGAATGGCGGATTGAAGTTCTGGGGCTACCGCGGACAGGGCAATGAGCTCGGAGGTGGAAAGCGCCTGCGAGCTGGCCAGGGTTGTGTGCAGCTCGGTGAGCAGCTGCATGATCCGCGTTGTCATAAAGCCAGTGTGCGCGCGGGGCCGAGCCCGGGATTTAGCTCAGCTGCCGGATGTGGATAAGGCTAGCGGCGGCGGATCGAACGGGTCACGGTGAAGGTTGCGTTGCGCGCCAGCTGTGTGGTGGGGCCGATGCGGCGGGTCAGTTCGCTGCGGTAGCGCAGGTGCGAGTTGAACACGCAGAGTAGTTCACCGCCGTCGGCAAGGACGCGGGCGGCCTCATCGAACAACTTTAATGCGATCCCCGCGTGCACGGTGTTGCCGATGTGGAACGGCGGGTTCAACGTGATTAATGTGGCGCTGGCCGGCGCATGGCGGCTGAGTCCGTCGTCTTGTACCGCGGTGATCCGCTTGGCAAGACCGTTGGCCTGCGCGGATAGGCCGGTGGAGGTTACCGCGGAGGCCGAATGATCGGAGGCGTCGACGCGCAACTGCGGGTGGTTGAGCGCCGCATACACACCGATGGAACCGTTGCCGCAGGCCAGATCGAGCAGGCTGGTGTGCGCGCTGAGATCGGGCAGGTTTTCCAGCAATAACCGGGTGCCCGGATCTAAGCGCTGTGCCCCGAAGGTGGCAGCCCCGGCGCGCAGGGTGAACTCGGTCCCGTTGACGGTGTGGGTGGCGCTGCGCGGGTAGTCGCGGACGGATTGCTCCGGCTGCGGGCCGCTGGTGGAAAGTACGCGCGCCTTTTGCCGGGCGAGGGAGACATCGAGGGTGGAAAAATATTTGCTGAGCGTCTCATTCATCGTGCGGTTCATATGCTTGAGCATGCCACCGGCATGCACAATGGCCGCTGGGTCGCAGGCGGAGGCGATAGCTGCGGCTTGCTCGTCGAGCACGTCAAGACCGCGAGGCAGGCGCAGCAATACCAGCGAAGCGTCTTGAGCCACGGAATCGAGGGGGACAAATTGAACGAATTTGACCGCGTGCGGGGCGAGAGCTTGCAGGTTGGCGGTGATTGCGCGGCGGGACGTCAGCGAATCGGTATGCACCCGCAGCGTGGTGGCTCCGGCCGCCAGGGCGCCCAGGCTCAGCGCACCGTAGTGGTCACCGATGATGGACACGGCCGGCGGCCAGTGCGTAACGGTATCGAGGATGAGCCGGTCCGCGGCGTCGTGGGCGAAGAGGTTTTGCCCCTCGACCTCGGGCCAGCGGCGTAGCTTGTTCAGCAGTTCGTGAGTCATGAATCCACCCAGGTGGTGTGGCCAGCGCGGAGCAGCCCGGCGCCGGAGGTGAGTGTGGCGATAAAAGTGTGCAGTTGTTCGGTGGCGGCTGGTTCGTCGCTGATGCCGATGCTCAGCACCGCATGGGCGTCACCCCAGTGCGTGTCGCCGAGTTGATAGCCGGCGGAGCGCAGCTCGTTTTCCCAGCGTGCGGCCCACCCATGATCGGCAGCTAGCTCAAAGATGCGCAGCCGCTGCACGGTGCAAAGACTCGCCTGGGATAGTGCCTGGGAGACCGAGTCCGAGTAGGCGCGTACCAATCCGCCGGCGCCGAGTTTGATGCCGCCGAAGTAGCGTACGGTCACCGCGAGGATATCGGAAAGATCCGTTCCACTGCTGGTGCCGCGTTTTGCCAGTGCCTCAAGCATCGGCAGCCCGGCGGTTCCCGAAGGTTCGCCGTCGTCGTTGGAACGCTGGGTCATTCGATCCGGGCCAAGAATGAAGGCGCTGCAGTGGTGCCGGGCGTCAAAATGGGTTTTGCGTAAGGAAGCGATGTGGGCGCGGGCCCCGGCCTCGGTCTGCACCCGGTATAAGTAGGTGATGAAGCGCGAACGCTTAATTTCGAGCTCATGCACCGCGTCGACACGAAGCGTCGTGTAGCTGGTCGCGGCCGAGTCGTTGGTGTTCATCGTACTTAGTTTATAGGGTGGTAGACATGATCCATGTGGGACTGACCGGCGGCGTGGCTTCCGGCAAATCGGCAGTAGCAACACAATTGGCCAAATTGGGTGCGGTAGTAATCGACGCGGACAAGCTCGCCCGTGAGGTGGTGGCGCCCGGAACCGATGGCCTAGCGCAGATCCGGCAGGCCTTTGGCGAGGCGGTTTTTGCCCCCGATGGTTCGCTGGACCGGGCGGCCCTCGGCGCGCTGGTCTTCAACGACGAGGCGCAACGACTGAAGCTGAATGCGATCGTGCACCCGTTGGTCCGCGCCGGGGCTAACCGTCTGCGTGCCACCGCTTGCGGCGAGGCGGTAGTGGTCGAGGACATCCCCTTGCTCGTCGAATCGGGGCAGGCGGATCGTTTTGATTTGGTGCTGGTGGTGCAAGCGCCACATGAAGAGCGGATTCGGCGGATGGTTGAAGACCGCGGGTGGAGCGAGGCCGAAGCCGAATCCCGGATGGCCGCGCAGGCCAGTGATGCCGACCGCGCGGCGATCGCCCATCATTTGCTCATGAATGATGGCACACTTGAACAGCTCCAGGCGCAAGTGACCGAACTATTTGAGAAGGAAATAAACAGCTGATGCAGAAAATTTCGAAGTGGACGATGCTCGTCAGTTTTGCTGTGGCACTGGTGCTTTGGTTGGGCTTTGGCGGACGCGCTGAATTTGTCGCCTCGGACGGTCCGTACTCGCCGGTGGTTTATATCTCCGGGTGGATTGCCTTACTTGGATTGCTCTCGGCTACCGTGCTTACCGTGGGTTTCTTCGGCGCACAGATTCGCCGGACCGCCACGCGTAACGCGATTCGCACCGGAATGCGCCTGGGCGGCAAGTAATTTCACGTTCAGCAGGTACTCAGGCGTAGGCGAGTGTCGGTTGCGCTGGTTATGCTGGACTCATGAGTCTTGCCCAGCCGATTAAACGTGTAGTAGCTCCCTTCGAAGTCATCAGCGATTATGTTCCGGCGGGGGACCAACCCACGGCGATTAAAGAGCTGACCGAACGGATCAACGGCGGCGAAAAAGATATTGTGCTGCTCGGCGCTACGGGTACCGGTAAGTCCGCTACCACCGCCTGGCTGATCGAACAGGTACAGCGCCCCACCTTGGTGCTGGTGCAGAATAAGACCCTCGCCGCGCAGCTAGCCAATGAATTCCGCGAGCTGATGCCGAATAACGCGATCGAATACTTCGTGTCTTATTACGACTACTACCAGCCCGAAGCGTATGTGGCACAGACCGATACCTTTATCGAGAAGGACTCCTCGGTCAACGAAGAGGTGGAGCGGCTACGCCACTCGGCGACCAACGCGTTGCTTACCCGCAGAGATGTGATCGTGGTGGCAACGGTCTCGTGCATTTACGGTTTGGGTACGCCGGAAGAATATGTAGCCGGCATGGTGACGGTGCGCAAAGGCGAAGAATTAAACCGCGATGCGATGCTGCGCCAGTTCGTCAACATGCAATACACGCGCAACGATATGGACTTTCACCGCGGAACCTTCCGGGTGCGTGGGGATACCGTGGAGATCATCCCGATGTACGAGGAGCAGGCGCTGCGCATCGAGTTCTTCGGTGACGAGGTGGAAGCGATCTACACCCTGCACCCGGTGACCGGTGAAGTGATCCGCGAAGAAACTGAGATGTACATTTTCCCGGCAAGCCACTATGTTGCCGGTGCCGAGCGCATGCACAAGGCGATTAAAACCATCGAAGATGAGCTGGCAGCTCGACTCAAAGAACTTGAATCGCAAAATAAGCTCGTCGAAGCCCAGCGGTTGCGCATGCGCACCACATATGACCTGGAAATGATGGAGCAGATGGGCTTCTGCAACGGCATCGAGAACTATTCACGGCATATCGATGGACGTGAATCGGGTAGTGCGCCGCACTGTTTGCTGGATTATTTCCCCGATGATTTTTTGATGGTCATCGATGAGTCCCATGTCACCGTGCCGCAGATTGGTGCGATGTATGAGGGGGATATGTCGCGTAAGCGTACCTTGGTGGAGCACGGGTTCCGACTGCCTTCGGCCATGGATAACCGGCCTTTGAAGTGGGACGAGTTCTTGGAACGCATCGGTCAGACCGTGTATCTTTCGGCGACCCCGGGCAAATATGAGCTGGGCAAGGCCGATGGTTTTGTGGAGCAGATTATTCGTCCAACAGGACTGATCGACCCAGAAATCATCGTGAAGCCAACCAAGGGGCAAATTGATGACCTGCTCGATGAGATCCGCGTGCGTGTAGAACGTAATGAGCGCGTATTGGTGACCACGCTGACCAAACGAATGGCTGAGGACCTGACCGATTACCTCACCGAACATCAGGTCCGCGTGCAGTACCTGCACTCCGACGTTGATACGATCCGCCGCGTGGAGCTGCTGCGTGAATTGCGGATGGGCTCTTATGACGTGTTGGTGGGAATTAACCTGCTGCGTGAGGGGTTGGACTTGCCGGAGGTTTCCCTGGTCGCGATTCTGGACGCCGATAAACAGGGGTTCTTGCGTTCGGCGACCTCGCTGATTCAGACCATTGGCCGTGCTGCGCGTAACGTCTCCGGCCAGGTGATCATGTATGCGGATAAGATCACCGATGCCATGGACAAGGCCATTGATGAGACCAACCGCCGCCGCGAGATCCAACGGGCGCACAACGAGAAGCACGGTATCGATCCGACTCCGTTACGCAAGAAGATTGCCGATATCACCGATCAGCTGGCCCGCGAGGATGCCGACACGCAAGAGCTGCTGAACAACAATCGGCTGGCCAAGGACGCGAAGCGCACAAAGTCCTCGAAAATCCGTCAGGATGGCTTGGCAGCCGCGCCGGCGGAGGACCTGTTGGGTCAGATCGAAGAGATGACAGCCCAGATGCATGCGGCCGCCGGGGAACTGCAGTTCGAACTGGCGGCGCGTATTCGCGACGAGGTGGGCGAGCTAAAGAAGGAATTGCGTCAAATGAAAGATGCCGGCCACGCGTAACACGATGTTAACTTTGGCTGGCTAACTAGTGTTTGATAAGTAGTTATACGGTTATTCAGGTTCGCAGAGAGGGGCAGGAAGTGCGTGATGGCATTCATCACGCGTCATGGATAAGGCTTGTACGCTAGACTTTACTCTCGTACGTAGGGGAGTATCCCAAATGCTGTGAACGTCAACACGCGAACCATCGAAGCTTCGCCGGGCGCAGCAGCCGAACAAGATTTAGTTCTTGACGGCGGAGAGACTTGCGAATCTTTGTCCTAACCTTACGACGGAAGGCTACTCCTTTATGGGTACTTCAGGGTTAACACTCCAATTTGAAATCATTGCCTTGGTGGCGCTCTGCGTTGTCCTGTTGCTCGATTTGCTCTATGTGGTCAAGCGACCGCACGAACCATCGATGAAGGAAGCCGGAATTTTTGTTGGCTTCTACATCGCACTTGCAATAATTTTCGGTGGAATTGTCTGGTGGCAGGCAGGTTCGCAGCTAGGCCAGGAGTTCTACGCCGGCTGGATTACCGAATACTCGTTGTCGATTGACAACCTCTTTGTCTTTATTATCATCATGACCCGCTTTGCTGTGCCGCGTAAGTACCAGCAAGAGGTGCTGATGTTCGGCATTATCATCGCGCTGGTGCTGCGTGCAATCTTCATTATTGCCGGTGCAGCGATGATCGAACACTTCTCCTGGATCTTCTACATCTTCGGTGCGTTCTTGCTCTGGACCGCTTGGCACCAGCTGAAGGATGACGATGACGAGGACGAAGACAGCGATAGCGGGATCGTCAAGAAGCTGACAAGCAAGTTGCCATTTGCCAAGGAATACGACGGCAACAAGCTGCGTACCGTGGTAGACGGTAAGAAGCTGTTCACCCCGATGGTGATGGTTTTCATTACCATCGGCATGACCGACCTGCTGTTCGCAGTGGACTCGATCCCGGCGATCTTCGGTCTGACCAACTCGGCGTTTATCGTCTTCACCGCGAATATCTTCGCGTTGATGGGTCTGCGTCAGCTGTACTTCCTGCTCGGTGGGCTGATGAACCGTTTGGTCTTCCTGAAGCACGCACTGAGCTTCATCTTGGCGTTCATTGGCGTCAAGCTGGTACTTCACGCACTGCACACCAACGAGCTGCCATTCATCAATGGCGGTGAAGGCTTCGCTTGGGCTCCAGAGATTCCAACCAGCATCTCGCTGATTGTTATTCTGGCGACCATCGTGATCGCTACGGTCTTGTCGCTGTGGACCCCGCTGGGTCGCAACGCGGCAGCGAAGGCCGAAGCTGCAGAGGCTGAAAAGGCAGCTGCCAAGGCCTCAATCGAAGGCGAGCAGGAGTCGGGTAAGTAACCGAAACCACGCTACAAAGAATACCCGCCGCAGCTGCTTACCCAAGCAGCTGCGGCGGGTATTTTTCTGTATTAAATAAGTCTGGAGCGGGACTCGCCAATGCGGCTAAGCCACGCTCCAGACTGCTGTACGCGGGTACTAATTCGTCGGGGTGAGAATGATGCGCAGCGGTGCGAGCAGTGCTTCTTCCTCGGCGGGCAGTCCGAAGGTCTCGGCCAGCATCACGATGAACGCGCCACCCATGGTTGGGTGCAACATGTGGTGGTTGGTGTAGACCAACGGGATCTCGTCTTCGTCCTCGTCGGGGTCCACCTCGTAGGCTTCGGTGTCGATTGGACGTGCCAGCACCAAGTGGTCCCCATTTTCTATGAACAGCAGTTCATAGCGGTAACCATCTTCGTAAAGCAGAATGCTGTTCGGCTTGTCCGAGGGACCGAAGTACTCGGGGTTTTCGGCAACGAATGGCAGTTCGGAAACTTCTTGCCAATTGACCGCCAGGTTCACGAAGTCGGTGAGTCGCTCGGCAAAGTCTTCGGCGGTGAGTTGGTACTCAGGGTCGAAAGTGTAAACCGGTTCAAAATCGGCGTCCGAATCGTCTAACGCTGGGGTAGTGACAAAGAATGCCTCGCCATGGAGCACGAGTGCGAAGTCGATGTCAGAGTCTACAAATTTGTAGACCAGTCCATCTTCATCGGCGCGGTCTAAAGCAATGTTGTATGGCACGTGGGCGGCTGCGATGACGCCGTCCAACTCTTCGACCTTCGAGACCAGATCGGCTGGAACATCGACACCATTAATACTGTTTCCCATAGTGTTCCTTTCGATCTTTATGACGGGCAAGATGCCCTTATGCGAAACCTAGCACGGCGGTCGTGGCAATGTGTGACAAGCCACTCCGTGTGCTGGGTCTGACGCGAAGCAAGAACGGAGAGGCTGCCCCTCAGAGCTTGCTTGTGTGCCAGTCTAACCATGTGCTGGCACCTGCGATAGCCACTAGTCGGCTGTGGCAGCTGCCTCAGGATCTTCACCGTTGGTCATTGCTAGCAGACGGCGGAAGATTGCAGGTCCTTCGTCGCCGATTCCATCGTGGTGGAAATCCTCGGTGACCCAGGCTTGCAGCCCGTTGACTTGGGAAGCGGTGCGTAAGGAAAGTTCGCGGTCCACATAAACATCGTCGTGATAAACCGCTGCCGCCACCGGAACGGTATTCTGCGAAAGAACATCCAGATCGTAGAGGGGCTCAAAATGTTCGTGCTCAGCTAAAATTCTTGCCACCTCCTCGAATGGCCGGAGTGCCGGATCGTCGGTGAAATGCCAGCGATAGATCATTTCTCCGGTCAACAGGGGGGTGTCTGATTGTTCTGTGAAATCTGGATATTCTTCCATGACGGACTGGGCTGCCCAATTGGTAGCTGCGCCTTGGGCATAGATGGTCTCATGCATTAGCGCGTAGAGCGGGTTCGTGGCGAAAGAGGCTTGGGCGTAGAGCGTCGCCAAGAAGGTGTCGGAAAGCCGTTCTCCGCCGGGCGTCTGTATCAAGGCTTCTTCAAAGACATGGTGCAGCAGGTGCACCCGAGTATTGCCGCCTAAGAACATTCCCAGCATCTGCACCAGGGGCACGGTGACCTTGCGGCCGTCGGGCAGCAATTCGTCGTCGTTGTGCCTTAGATGATTGTAAATCTTGTGCAGCGTATCGAAATCCTGTGGGTACCAGGAGAAATACTCACGGTTACGTTCGGCCATGCGCTGATACGTAGCGCGGTAGACGGTCTGCGCATCGCCGTCCAATGACGCCAGGCCTCCGGTGACCAAACAGCGCTCCAAAGAGTTAGGGAACATGGATAGATAAGTCAGTGTGCAGAAGCCGCCATAGCTCTGACCCAAGGTGCTCCACTTGTTGATATCCAAGTGTTCGCGCAGTGCCTCGGCATCTCGAACGATTGAGTCCGCGCGGAAGTGTGACAAGTAGCGGGCCTGAGCTGCAGCGTCGCCGCGCAGTCCCAAAGACTGCCGGTTAGCCGGGGTGGAGAGGCCGGTACCACGCTGATCTAGTAGTAGTACGCGGAAGTCTTTGGTAGCTTCGGCTAACCAGCCGGACAAGGAACCAGGACGTGGTGATTTACCGCCCGGACCGCCTTGCAGGAACAGTAACCAAGGCTTTGACTCATCGGTGCTAATTTCGCGGGCGAAGACGGTGATTTTCTCGCCGTTTGGCTCGTGATGATCCAGAGGGACTTCAATACGGTGTTCGGTGACGTTCATGCCGCGGTAGTGAATCATCGAGCCATCTCCTGTAGTGCGTCGCCATCTAGCCGGCGGGTGCTCCAGCCGTCCATGGTGGACGAACCGATCGCATCATAGAATCCAATGGCGGGAGCATTCCAGTCAAGAACGGCCCATTCCAATCTGCGGTAGCCGCGTTCTATGCAAATTTGTGCGAGTGTCTTCAACAGCGCTGTTCCGGTTCCCTCGCCACGTTCGCTTTCACGAACGTACAGGTCCTCCAGGTGAATACCATGACGTCCTTCCCACGTGGAGTACGTCAGAAACCACATGGCGATACCGACTAATTGGCCTGACTCGTCTTCGGCTACGTGCGTGAAGAGTTTCGGGTCTGGGCCGAAAAGGTGCTTTTCAAGCTCCTCAACGGTGTTTTTGACCGCGTCAGGTTCCTTCTCATAGACGGCTAGTTCGTGGATTAATTCCAGGATCTGGGGGCAGTCTGCGAGGCGCGCTTCTCTGATTGTGCTCATGTGTTTAAGCTTACCGTTGTCATGTAGCTATATCGTCGGTGACCAGTCCTAAGGTTGAATTCATGATGGGTGGACACCACGCCATAAGCGGCGCGGCCGCCTGGCTTGCAATAACAACTCCGGTAACGGTCGGTTCGGTGAATCTTGGATTCGGCGTACTCCATATGGAGCGGTGGGAAACCTTGGCTGGCGCGATTGTTTGCGCCGGGGCGGCGTTACTTCCTGATGCGGACCATCACAAGGCGACGATTGCGCGTTCCTTGCCACCATTTTCTAATATCGTGACCCGGGTGATCGGTAAGGTTGCTGGCGGGCACCGAAATGGTACCCACTCAATTTTGGGGATCTTGTTCTTTATATTTATTGCCTGGTTGGCTGATTCTTGGTCAATGGAGTTGGACCAGCTGGGGGTGGTCTATCCCGGGGCTGCGCTCTTCGCGATTTTGCTGATTTCCTTCGCGGTAAAGAGCGTGAAGTTCATGCCTCCACTTTTGTGTTGGGTGATTGCGCTGGCTGCTGGCGCGTTTGTTGGAATGAACGCTCCGGATGAAAGAGCGTGGTTCCCACTGGCGGTCACCGTTGGAGTGATCGTTCACATCGTGGGGGATATGCTCACCATTGGCGGTTGCAACCTGTTGTGGCCGATCAAGATTGGCGCGCCACGCTGGTTCCGCAAACTACCAGTGGTCGGTGACTGCTGGAAAGCGAACGGGAGGGTAGCACTTCCGATTCTTGCCGAAACGGGGTCGAAGGCTGAATGGATACTAGCGAGCCTCATGACTTCCTACGTCGCGATCGCAATTATTCTGACCTAGTGGGCACAATCGTATTCGGTAATGCTAACTCCCGAATCGAAAGTTCGGGTCCGGACGTGAATGAACTCAACAGGCTGATATCTGAGCGAGCCGAACAAGGGAATCCCTGATCCGAAAACCAAGGGGTTGCGTTTGAGAACTAGTTGGTCGATTTCCGGCAGGAGTTCACCGGCCAGCTCTCCGCCGCCACATAAATATATGTCCAAACCTGTTTCGTGCTTCAGCTCGCGGATTTTGGCGAGCGGATCATGGGTCAGTTCCACATTATCTGGCACGCTTCGCGAATTTTTGGACGCCACTATTTGGTGTAGGTGTGCGTAGGGAGAATCGAGCCCACCGTTGGATTCCGGGTTGTAGGTATTCCAACCCATGATGACGGAATCAAATTTCGTCCTTGGCGCCGTGAGCCCTAAAGCTTTCTGGACGTGGGAAGGAACTGCGTCACCGTATTCTCTAAGGACTACTTCCATGTGGTCTCCTTCGATTGGGAAACCTGAAGGATCGCCATTAGGCGCGGCGATATATCCATCGAGGCTAACCGCTACGTAGTAGACGAGCTTGCGTGCCATCATGAACTCCGCCCAGTGGTGAATAGAATCCACGACAAAGCCTAGGGTAGGAAGTTCTCTGTGGCTAGAGAGTTGGAAGAAACTCCAGCCTGCCGCAAATCTACTTAGAGGGTTGCGGGCGCAATTGTTAGTCCGAGTGCATTCAATGGTTTGTTCTATACCGTGACGAATGACGATACGTTTCTCAAACAAACCTGGTGCTCCAGAGGCAGCGACAAAAACAGGTTTCGTGCCACATTGTTGTGACGGGCGTGAAACCACTTCCTGGAAGCGATCGAAGCTTGGTTGAAAGCACCCCGGATGTGTTTGAGATGGAGCCTGCGCAGGGTCTCGATTGCGAACGACGTGCAGACTGTCCGTTTAAAGTTCCTCTGCCATCAAGCTGGGCTGTGAAGCTAGAAGCTGGGTTTCCAATTTGTGATCGCGTCAACCAATTGATCTGGCGGCATTGCACTGTCGAGTCGAAGCACAGGTTTATTGACAATTTCAAGCCGCCTCTCGTGGCCAGCCCGGCTCCTTCCTTCGAATGCGGGGTTGTCATAGCCCGCGGCCCATTCAAGGAATCGATTCCACGAAATTTCGTCAAATCTCGCATCGGATCTGCGAATATCCTCACGTTTCTCCAAACGACGGAGCCGTTCCTCGGAATCAAGAATGAGGAAAATAACTGCGTCGCATTGTTCAATCACAGTCTCTCCCCATCCGAACAAGGATCCTGAGAGAACCCAAGCATCACGTGGTAAGAAAAGGGATCGCATTAAGTGCAGGCGCTCATGCTCGGCGCGTTTAGCAACGTACGGAGGATCCGTTGGCAGCCAAAAATAATCGTCCGTATCTGCATGCGGTACCGACCAATAGTTTGCCAGCGCACGGCCTAACGTCGTGGTACCGGAGCCACTGGCACCCATAATATGGATTTTCGAACGTTTCATCCCACTGATTCTTGCATGCTTAGCCGCCAGACACACTGGAGGGTAGAATTTCCGCTACCCGCATTCAAATTCGTTGCCATTCCCAGATTTCCCCCATCGATTAGAGACAGTCGTTAGCCATGATTTCCATGGCGGTTGCACTCCTGACGTCACACATTTGCACCACCCCTTGGACATCGCTGGAGCCCAAATGCTTCCGGGGATCATAAAGCGACATGGAATTAAATGTCTCGCGCCAAGGATTTTCCTAAGCTGGTAGTGGGAAAAAATCCGAAACAGGAACATACAGTCTTGACTTCGTAGAAAGGTTTCGGTGAAGGCGGTGATTTTGGCTAGGTATCCTTTCTAAATGGAACCTTTGAATCAGCCAATCTTGGATGCTGCTAATTATCGGCTGCGTCCGTTCGAGATGAAAGATGCTGAGGTAGTTCGTGAAGCGTCAGCCGATCCATTGATTCCTCTGATTACTACTGTTCCGACTAGTGGTATCGCTGCAGATATACGCGACTTCATCGGCAGACAGCATCAACGTCTGATCACGCGGTCCGGTTATTCATTCGTAATCGCCGATGCAGGTTCTGACCATGCTGTGGGCCAAATCGGGCTATGGCTTAAAAACGTTGAGCAGGGGCGTGCCAGTGTTGGATACTGGGTTGGCGCTGCTCATCGTAACAAGGGGATAGCCACTCAGGCCCTAGATACCTTGTCCAATTGGGCAATCAGACAACCGGAGTTACACCGGTTAGAGCTCTACGTCGAGCCTTGGAACGAAGGTTCCTGGAAAGCAGCGGAGCGGAGTGGCTACACCCGTGAAGGCCTGTTGCGAAGCTGGCAGGAAGTCGACGGGTTACGTAAGGACATGTACATGTATTCTCGTCTCAAATAAAGAATATTCGAATGGTGCGATTGGATACTGATTAGGTCCGCGCACCGTCCAAGTAATCTAATGGATGTACTTCTATGCTTCATAACTAATCGGAAAATCCGACGAGTTTTTAGGCCGGGCTCTCAACAGATGGCAGTTTTGCGTTGCTGGCTCAAAAGTTGCTTGTAAAGTAGGGCAATATGCCGTTGGGACGAGAGTATCGGAAGCTTTGGGCGGGTAACGCCGCCTCGAATTTCGGAGACGGTATAAGTTTTGTTGCCATTCCGCTCTTGGCTATTGAACTTACCTCAGATCCTGTGCTGATCGCCGGCCTAACGATGGTCTATTCCGCAGCAAGGCTCATGGTGGTACTGCCCATCGGCGCGTTGGTTGATCGGCTAGACCGTAAAACCATTTTGTGGTCCGCGAATCGTAGTCGAAGCTTTCTTTTGATGGGATTGGCCATACTAATAGCCAACGGGGCAGGCTCAATCGTCTTGCTCTATGTAGTTTTTAGCCTGATTGGTATCCTAGAAACAGCTGCGGATAACTCAGCCCTATCGATATTGCCGTCAATAGTTGACGTCGAAAGTTTAGACAAGGCGAACAGCCAGATTACAGCGACTCAACTTGTTGCTGATGAGTTCGTTGGCCCTCCCGTTGGAGGGCTGATGTTTGCAGCCGCAGTATCGTTACCCATTGCAGTCACGGGCAGCGCCTACGCCGCAGCCGCACTATTCTTCTTGGGAATGTCCGGCACATTTCGTGATAAAGCGCGAACGAAACATCCTGCCTCTTTACGTCGCGAAGTGTTTGAAGGCGGTGCATGGCTCGTTCGGCACAAGCTTTTACGTGCCTTGGCATTTGTCACCGGGCTGGCCAGCATCGCTTACATGATGCCGTTCTCAATTCTTGTCGTCTTCGCCGAGGACGTCTTGGGACTGCAGCCAGAAGGCTATGGTTTATTACTTTCCATATCGGCCCTTGGCGGCCTCCTTGGCTCGGCCATTGCCCCAAGACTACGGCGCAAATTGGGGTATGCGACGCTGACAACAGCAAGCCTAGGTCTTGGTTCAATTAGTCTGTTCGCCATCTATCTGACTGATATTCCATGGCTGGCGGCGGCGCTGCTGGCCACTTACATTCTGCATGCCGTTCTTTTTGGTATCTGTGTCAGTTCATTGCGCCAACGGCTAGTCCCGGATGAATTACGTGGAAGGGTCACTTCAGTCACCAAATTGTTTGGACTTACTGGACTTACCATCGGCTCTGGCCTCGGAGGGATATTGGCGACAGTGGGTAGCCTAGCGACTCCATTTTTAGCCGGAGCCGTTGTTTTTTTCGTCTGCGCGCTTGTTGTCTGGCCGAGCATTCGAACTTGGGAAAATAGCGACGCCTCGAACGGGTGAGATTCGCTCAGCAATGACACCAATAGCCGAAGAGGTTCTAGCCCTCTTGGGTGCAGCAAATTGAGTCGTGTCGTCAAGGATGTATGAGACTCTCTACTGGCGCAGCAAGATCCTCGAATCCCAAGTCTTTGGGGCTCTATTGAGAACTGTGCTTACGGCGGTTTTTCTTCACAACAGTATCTTGGCGTATTTGAAGCCGCGAAACTCTTTTCCGCGTGGGAACAACAAATGAGACAAGAACACTATTGAAAGCGCGGCAGTCGAAACTTTGCTAAGACAAAGTTCGTGCACTGCAATGAGCTAAGGAATGCCGAAGAAGAGATAAAGCTCCCGGATGCCGCAACGAAATCTGTGAGCCGATGGCTTTGAGGAACTTAGTAAGAACCGTGCAAGTCTTGGTTCTTTGTCTTCTTCGGTAGTCCTATACCCGGACGCACCACCCCAAGAGCGAAGCGGTACGAATCCGGGTTTAAGGTTGGTTGCCGGCCACCTTCGGGGCCCAGCTTACATAGAGTAATCCGGTACCAACGAGTACCAGTCCCAGCTGCAGGAGTGTGGGAAATAAGCCTTCAACGGTGAAGAGCACTGCGTAGTTGTTGATCAGTGCGAGCCATGCGATAAACATGACGAGGCTGCCGAGCATGCGCAGTCGAATGCGATCCATGGCCACGACCTTACCGTTGCACAGGCGCGAAAGTACTCCATATTAAGCGAATATTTCGTGAACTATGAATGACTAATCCATGCGCCCTACAGCGGTCACCGTAACGACTGGATGACCTGCTTCGTCAGAGTCGTCTAGGGAGATGGTTGCGTTGATGCCCCAGTCGTGATTTTCGTCCGGATCGGCGAAAATTTGACGTACTTCCCAGATTCGATTTGGTTTCTCATTGACCACGAAAAGGTCCGAACCGCGGCCGTTAGGTCCGTCGTCAATATCTTCATGTTCTTCGAAATAGCTATCCAAGGCTTCGGCCCAAGCATCTGCATCAAAACCATTGTGTCCATCTAATTCGCCCAGCGCCTGATCCTGCTCGTCGGCGAAAAGCTTCACTCGACGGAACATTTCGTTGCGAACCATCACCTTGAAGGCACGCACGTTAGTGGTGAGCTTATCCGGAGCTGGGGGAGTGATCTCGGTTTCCTCGTGCAGCTCGCCTCGCGAGAGCTCTTCCCACTCGTCCAAAAGGGAGGAGTCGATCTGGCGGATCAATTCGCCAAGCCACTCGATAAGATCTTCTAGATCTTCGCGTAGCGAATCCTGTGGCACGCTCTGGCGTAGCGCCTTGTACGCGTCGGTGAGGTAGCGCAATAGCACGCCTTCGGAGCGGGCAAGCTGGTAGTACTGGACGAAGTCAGAGAAGCCCATGGCTCGCTCATACATGTCCCGCACCACTGATTTGGGCTGTAGCTCGAAGTCAGCCAGCCAGGGGGCACCAGAACGGTACTGTTCAAACGCAGCTTCAAGCTTTTCGGCCAATGGCTGCGGATAGGTAACCTCTTCCAAAGCAGCCATACGCGCGTCGTAGTCCATCCCGTCGGCCTTCATTGCGGCGATAGCCTCACCACGGGCTTTCTTCTCCTGGCCGGAAAGCACTTGGCGGGGCTTCTCCAAGGTTGCCTCGATGACCGAGACTACATCTAGCGCGTAGCTCGGCGAATCAGGGGAGAAGAGCTCCAGCGCTGCGAGTGCGAAAGGCGACAGTGGCTGGTTCAATGCGAAGTTCTGCTGCAGGTGCACCGTTAGCTCGTAGAAGTTGCCGTGTTCATCGGGTTCATTGCGGCGAACCACCACTCCGGTGGTGATCAGCTCACGCAGAATCCCCAAGGCACGCAGCTTCAGCTTGCGCTGCGATGCCGGTGTTTCATGATTCTCGGTGAGGATGCGTTTGGCTGCTTCGAAGGAGTTGCCTTCACGTTCCAGCAAGTTGAGCAGCATCGAGTGGGAGACCTGGAAGGAAGACTTCAGCGTTTCAGGTTCCGCATGAACGATCTTGTCATAGGTCTTCTCGCCCCAGGTGACAAAGTTCTGTGGTGGCTTCTTCTTGGGGATCTGCTTGAGTTTGGAAGAGCCTTCGCCATGCTTCTTCAAAGCCTTTTCCATAGCTTTGTGATTTTCAATCGCGTGTTCCGGCGCCTGAACCATCACGGTACCCGCAGTGTCAAAACCTGCTCGTCCGGCACGGCCGGCAATCTGGTGGAATTCGCGGGCGTTGAGGATGCGGGTGCGTGTGCCGTCAAATTTGGAAAGGGCTGTCATCAACACCGTGCGAATTGGCACGTTGATGCCAACACCCAAGGTATCGGTGCCGCAAATGACCTTGAGCAGTCCGGCTTGAGCCAACTGCTCTACCAACCGGCGGTATTTAGGCAGCATGCCTGCATGGTGCACACCGATGCCGTGGCGCACTAGACGGTTTAGCGTCTTTCCGAATCCGGCAGCGAAGCGAAAACCTGCCACCAGTTCGGCTATGCGGTCCTTTTCCTCACGGGTACAGACATTGATACTCATCAGCCCGGTGGCGCGATCAATCGCATCCAACTGCGAGAAATGCACGATATAGATCGGGACCTGCTGGGTTTTGATTAGTTCCTCGACGGTTTCCTGAACCGGTTCCATCGAGTAATAAAAATGAAGCGGGATAGGACGCTCGGAGTGGGCAACGGTGACAGTGGTCTTTCCGGTGCGCTCTTCCAGCTCCTTTTCAAAGCGTGAAACATCACCCAAGGTGGCGCTCATCAGCAGGAATTGCGACTGTGGCAATTCAATAAGTGGTAGTTGCCAGGCCCAGCCACGTTGCGGGTCTGCGTAGAAGTGGAACTCATCCATGATGACCATGCCTGCGTCGGCACGTGAGCCTTCACGCAAGGCGATGTTCGCTAGGATTTCTGCGGTACAGCAGATGATCGGAGCGTCGGCGTTCACCGAGGAATCGCCGGTGACCATGCCAACGTTTTCGGCGCCGAAGATCTTACACAGGTCGAAAAACTTCTCCGAGACTAATGCCTTGATCGGTGCGGTATAGAAGCTGATTTCGTCGCGTGCCATTGCGTAGAAGTGTGCGGCTATGGCTACTAAGGACTTACCCGAGCCAGTAGGCGTCGCCAAAATGACGTTGCTTCCGGCGGCCAAGGCCATAGATGCCTCGTCCTGGGCTGGGTACAAATCAATGCCACGGGTGGTTACCCAGCGGCCAAAGGATTCGTAAATCTCGTCGTCGGAAACGTTCTTGGCATCTGCAGGCAGGTAATCGGTAAGCAACATGATGTTCTAAGCCTATCTCGTTGAGAAGTATGACCCGGCGCTAGTGCGGAAAGTAGTGTGGGGCTAGGCTGGCGAACATGAAGTGGGATCCGAGCAAATATACAGAATTCGCCGATTACCGCGGGCGGCCCTACGAAGATTTATTAGGGCAGTTAGGCGACATCTCACCCCGAGTGGTTGTGGATCTAGGCTGTGGCCCGGGCAATAAGACAAACCTGTTGGCTCAACGGTGGCCTGCTGCACAAGTGAAAGGACTAGATTCGTCGCCGGAAATGATCGCCAAGGCTCAAGACACGGTACGACTGCAGAATCTAGACTTTGAACTGGTTGATGCGCGCCAGTGGCACCCAGACGACGAAGTTGATCTGCTCTTTTCAAATGCGATGTTGCAGTGGCTCCCCGAACACCGTCAGCTGTTGAAGACCTGGCTGCACGATCTGAAGACCGGTGCGTACATAGCCATACAGGTGCCGGGGAACTTTGGCTCGGCCGCACACACCGTGATGCGACAGATGGCGGACTCGAGTAAATGGGAAGAGCGGCTTTCCGGGGTGCTTCGCCATGATGACGCCGTAAGCGAACCGGAGTTCTACCAGCAACTGTTGCTTGAGGCGGGATTTCAAGCCAACGTCTGGGAGACGACCTTTCATCAGGTGATGATCGGCCAGGATCCAATTCTGGACTGGGTGCGTGGAACGGCGCTGTTGCCGGTCAGAGCAGCTCTCAGCGACAAGGATTACCTAGATTTCGAAACGGACTATTCACGCGAGGTTTCTACACACTATCCGTCATTTGCAGGGCCGGACGGTTCAGAGCTAACAAATTTTCCGTTCCGAAGAATCTTCATGATCGGCCGCAAACTCAGCTGAAAGTAACCTGCGTCAGGGAATGTCTGAGATTGCGAGTCAGGGATCCACGGATGAGAACATCCGTGGATCCCTGACCTCATACAGGAGTACATCTTCTTTGATGGTTGCCAGCCTTTACCAGCCGCGCTGACGCCACTCGTCCAGGTGCGGCCGTTCGTTTCCCACGGTGGTGGAGCCTCCATGTCCGGGAAGGACATGGGTCTCATCCGGGAATCTTTCGAATATACGTTCGGATACATCGTTGATCAGCGACTCGAAACGTTCGGGGTCTTTCCACGTATTACCTACCCCACCGGGAAAAAGACTGTCGCCACTGAAGATGACCTGCACTCCCGAAGCGTCACGCAGTGCATAGGCAATGGACCCAGGAGTATGGCCACGCAGATGAATTGCCTCAAGCTGCACTTCTCCAATTAGGATCTGATCCCCATGCTTCAAACCGTCCGAAATCTCCACCCCCGACTCTTTGCCAATGCCAGCAACGTCCTCATTCCCTGCATAGGTAGGAACCTTGTATGTTGTAACAGCTTCGGACAGCGCGCGTACGTGATCCCAATGCTCGTGGGTTGTCGCGATGCCAACTATCTGAGGTGCAGGTCCGTCTGATGCTGCACTGTCAATAAGTTCTTGAATCGCCGGCATATTATCGGCCGCATCGATGATCAATTGTTTTCCACTAGCGCGTTCGGTTACCAGGTAGACATTGTTATTCATGTCGGACACGCTCACCGAACGAATGGTGACATCGTTTAAGAGAAGTTCGCTCATACGCTTTAGCCTACGTGGGGCCGACGCTCGAACGCGATAGGCTCTGGTGGTCACTCAAATACATTGCACTGAATGGAGCACCCATGGCTGTCCTCGATTTTATCCGTATCGACCCCACATCGGGTGTGGCACCGTACCAGCAGGTCCGCGAACAGATCTTAGCTAGTATCGCGCGCAATGATTTGGCCCCGGGGACGAAGCTGCCTTCGGTCCGAGCGCTCGCCGGTGACCTCGATCTTGCGGTGAACACCGTCGCGAAGGTTTACAAGGAACTTGAAGCGCAGGGTGCTGTGGTGACTCGTGGGCGCCATGGAACGATCGTGCAAGCAACGGATGATCGAGGTGATCAGGAGGTCAGCGACGCCGCAGCCGACCTGGCGAGGGTCTCCCAGACCTGGTCAGTCGATGAAGAAACCGCGGTGAAGTATTTGCGGGCAGCCTTCAGCTCATTGCCACGCTAAGCCTATCGATGCCGTAGCTTGGCTCTCTCCTCAATGCGTCCGAATTGCATCCGGCGAAAGAAGCCTCAGGGTATTGGTTCAGCACTAAGCGACGAGGACGGTCCGAGTCACTCGTTGCTCGGGGAGGGGTACGCTGACATGGAATCTTACCGCTCTGATGGCGTTGGTATGATCCACTGTTTGGAAGTGCTCCAGGGAAGATCTGGCTGAACCTCAGAACCCTTTCAGAAGCAGCTCCGACTTCGTCCAGAGCTGTGTCGCGATCCGCGGAACATGCATCTGGGGATTAACTTTTGTAGCGATTCTGCGGGTCTCGTAATATGCGCCTGGAAGGAACGATTCATTCGGGGTTCCTTGAGCAAGCCAAATTAGCTGGTCTGCACCCTGTTCCGGAGTTACGGTAAAAAGAAGTTTGAGCGGTCCGTGATAGACACGTCGCATGAAGTGCGTGGTGTCACTGGCAAAGTTGCTTGCGACGATACCCGGGTGGAAAGCAACCGCAGTAACACCACGCGCCCCGAACCGGTGCTGTAATTCTTGAGTAAAGAGGATATTGGCAAGTTTTGCATTGCCATAGGCCTTCTGCGGCGCGTAACCGACCGCATTTTGCAGGTCATCGAGGTCCAACCGTGCGAAAACGCGAGCAGCCACACTGGCTGTTTGAATGACGGTGGCGCTCCCTGCGACGAGTGCTGGCATGAGCAAACGAGTTAGCAGAAAGGGTGCGAGGTGGTTAACCTGAAATGTCTTCTCATACCCGTCGACCGTAATGACACGTGGCCCCATGATACCGCCGGCATTGTTCGCTAGTACGTTGATCACAGGGTATGACTCTAGGAGCGTGCTCGCGAGCCGCTGCACCTGAGCAAGGTCGGCGAAATCCGCCACATAAAAGGGAATGTCGAGCTCGGCGGCCAGGTCCTTAGTTTTGCCCAGCGAACGTCCAACGATGACGACGCGATGACCACCTGCAACTAGCTTGCGCGCAGCGGCTGCGCCGATGCCGTCGCTACCGCCGGTGATGACAATGGTTTTTCTCATGTTGAACTCGTTCCTAGATGTCATCGCACGCCCGACGAAAGATATCGCGTTCGATACTTGCTGCAACCCGTGGATGTGTCCATCCGGTAGATCTCCATGCGTGGTTCTATCCTTGCCGTGGTCCGGCTCCGCATTGGCGGGACGAAGACGTTAAGTTCATCCTAATGGAAACGCGGAACCATGGATCGAACCAGCTCCTAGGGCTTCCACCGCGGGGACCAGACAGCCATTCATCGTGGTCCGGGCTTTGACACTCCTCATAATATTTGAACTCGCTGGGTCTTGCTGGGAGGAATCTGCGGGCCTGGATCAGCCGAGCCACGGAGCTTGTCTGGCACCCGAAAAGCCACTGGACCAGTAAGTCTGCGGCCCGAGAAATCAATCGAATATCGCCCTTCGCGAACGTCTCACAGATTTGTGCCACATGCCACGTTTATTCGAAGTAGTTTTCGATTAGTATTACCTCGTGGCTATTACTGCAGAAAGCAAAAAACTCGATTTGTCCCGTCTGATCGTCAAGGGTGCGCGTGAGCACAACCTCAAGAACGTAGATGTGGATCTTCCGCGTGACGCGATGATCGTCTTTACCGGGTTGTCCGGTTCTGGTAAATCATCTCTGGCCTTCGACACGATTTTCGCCGAAGGACAGCGACGCTACGTGGAGTCCCTCTCGGCATATGCGCGCATGTTCCTGGGTCAGGTCGACAAACCGGACGTAGATTTCATCGAAGGTCTTTCCCCGGCAGTGTCGATCGACCAGAAATCCACCAACCGCAACCCGCGCTCCACCGTTGGCACCATTACCGAGGTGTACGACTATATGCGCTTGCTCTGGGCCCGTGTGGGACACCCGCACTGCCCCGAATGTGGTGAGCCAATTTCCAAGCAGTCGCCGCAACAAATTGTTGACCAGCTGCTGGAAATGCCAGAGAAGACACGATTCCAGGTGCTCGCACCCGTGGTTCGTGCGCGCAAGGGAGAGTTCGTTGATCTTTTCACGGAGCTTTCCTCCAAGGGCTTTGCCCGCGCACGGGTAGATGGCAAAACTATTCAGCTTTCAGACCCACCGAAGTTGGGCAAGCAGATCAAGCACACCATCGAGGTGGTCGTTGACCGCCTGGCGATCAACGACACAGTGCAACAGCGGTTGACCGACTCGGTAGAAACCGCATTGAACCTTGCCGAAGGCCGTGTTCTGGTGGACTTCGTTGATCTTGAAGAAGATGATCCCAAGCGGGTACGTGCATTCTCCGAGAACCTTGCGTGCCCGAATGAGCACCCATTGGCCATCGACGAGATTGAGCCGCGCACTTTCTCCTTTAACAACCCTTTCGGCGCATGCTCCGCCTGTAGCGGCATTGGCACCAAGCTTGAGGTTGACGAGCACCTGATCATCCCGGATCCAGAGCTTCCCTTGACCGAGGGGGCCATTGCCCCGTGGTCCCTGGGTAAAGCGACTACCGAGTACTGGAACCGTCTGATTGAAGGCCTGGGCAAGGAGCTGGGGTTCACCATGGACACCGCCTGGCAGGACCTTCCGCCAGCCGCGCGTCAGGCAATCTTGCACGGCAAGGATCATAAGGTGGTCGTGCAGTACAAGAATCGCTTCGGCCGCGAGCGTAAGTACTCCACCGGGTTCGAAGGTGTCATCTCCTATGTTCACCGCAAGCATCAGGAGACCGAGTCGGACCATGCCCGTGACCGCTACGAGCAGTACATGCGTCAGATCCACTGCCCGACCTGCGGTGGAGCGCGACTGAACCCGGCGTCACTGTCGGTGCTGATCGGTGGAAAATCGATCGCCGCGGTGGCAGCCATGGACCTGCGTTCGGCCGCAGAATTCCTGACCAGTCTAGAACTCAGCGAGCGCGAGGCGCAGATCGCCAACCAAGTATTAAAAGAAATTGGCGCCCGCATGAAGTTCTTGCTGGACGTGGGGTTGGAATACTTGACCCTCGAGCGTGCAGCTGGCACCTTGTCAGGTGGCGAAGCTCAGCGTATTCGCCTGGCCACACAAATTGGTTCCGGTCTGGTGGGCGTGCTCTACGTTTTGGACGAGCCGTCCATTGGATTGCACCAGCGCGATAATCGCCGGTTGATTGAAACCTTGTTGCACCTGCGTTCGCTGGGCAACACGCTGATCGTGGTTGAACACGATGAAGACACTATCGCCGAGGCCGACTGGATCGTGGATATTGGTCCGGGCGCCGGTGAACACGGCGGCGAGGTCGTACACTCCGGCTCGCTGGAAGAACTGAAGAAAAACACTCGCTCGTTGACCGGCGACTACCTCTCGGGACGTAAGCAGATTGAGCTGCCGGCCAAGCGCCGAAAGATCGATAAAAAGCGTGTGCTGAAACTGGTGGGGGCGAAGGAGAACAACCTGCAAGATGTCACGGTGGACTTCCCTCTGGGCGTGCTCACCGCGATTACCGGTGTCTCCGGTTCGGGTAAGTCGACTCTCGTTAACGACATCTTGTACAAGGTGCTGGCCAATAAGCTCAATGGTGCCAAGCAGGTTCCCGGCCGCCACACCCGTGTGGTGGGCCTAGACCAGCTGGACAAGGTTGTGCACGTCGACCAGTCGCCGATTGGCCGCACTCCACGCTCAAACCCGGCCACTTATACCGGTGTGTTTGATAACATCCGCAAACTTTTCGCAGAAACTAACGAAGCGAAACTGCGCGGTTACCAGCCTGGTCGTTTCTCCTTTAACGTCAAGGGCGGACGTTGCGAGTCATGCTCGGGCGACGGCACCTTGAAGATCGAAATGAACTTCCTTCCTGACGTGTACGTGCCGTGCGAGGTCTGCCATGGAGCGCGCTACAACCGCGAAACCTTGCAGGTGCTCTACAAGGGCAAGAACATTTCAGATGTGCTGAACATGCCGATAGCAGAGGGTGCCGAATTCTTTGCTGCTTTCACACCGATTGCCCGTCACTTGCGGACGCTTGTTGACGTGGGACTGGGATATGTGCGTTTGGGTCAGCCAGCCACTACGTTATCCGGCGGTGAGGCTCAGCGAGTGAAGCTTGCCGCAGAACTGCAGAAGCGCTCTAATGGTCGCTCCATTTACGTGTTGGACGAGCCGACCACCGGGTTGCACTTCGAGGACATCCGCAAGCTGCTCAAGGTCCTTCAAGGATTGGTCGACAAGGGAAACACCGTGTTGACCATTGAACACAACCTTGACGTCATCAAATCCGCTGACTGGGTGATCGATTTGGGTCCCGAAGGCGGTTCAGGCGGTGGCACCATTCTTGCGACCGGTAGCCCGGAGCAGGTAGCAAAGGTGGCAGCTTCACACACTGGAAAGTTCCTTTCCGAGGTTCTCTAGTTCAACAATTCACTACTGAAGCGGACCCACTGAATATGCGATTTCAGTTATGGATTGCTTACGTGAGTCCGCTTCATGGGAAGATGTCTAGGTGAATATGTCGGTAACAAGTGTGCTCTTTGATCTGGACGGGACTCTCGTGGACCCGGCGGGTTCCATAACATCCGGAATTCGTCAAGCCCTCGTGGCCAATGGCGTCAGCGATCCGGGGGAGGAAGCTGTCGAAGCGTTGGTGGGTCCACCCCTGCAGATCGGTCTGCGCACCCTTGATGGTGTCAACGATGGGAATATCGAGGAGATCATTGCGGATTACCGGGCCCGTTATGCCGAGGTAGGTATGGCGGCCTCTCGGGTCTACCCCGGGATTCGCGAACTTTTGACGACTTTGCGCGAAGCCGGGATTTACGTTGCGGTGACTACCGCTAAACCAGAACCTATCGCGCGAGAACTGATTAGCAAGCAGAACCTTGATTCGTCGTTAGATGCGATCTTCGGGAATGCATCAGAACACGGAACGATGGGATCAAGTAAAACTCATATTGTTCAGGCCGCGCTCACCGCAGGTAAGCTAGACCCGGCGAGTTGCGTTGTCGTGGGGGATCGACACTACGACCTCGACGCGGCACATGAAAATTCTGTGTCGTCTATCGGTGTCGCCTGGGGATTCGCGCTTGAAAACGAACTGGACGATGCCGACCACCAGGTAGCAACCGTGCAAGAGCTTGCGGCGCTGCTGCTTGGCGAAGAAGTAGCCGCGCAGTTAGCAGGAACAATGATGCAGGAGGGACAGAAGTAATGAGTCTTTACACTATGACCCGTTCCTCGATCCGCGGGATGCTACACACCTTGTGCCGCCCCGAAATCACCGGCCTGCACAATGTGCCCAAAGATGGCGGATTTATTGTCGCCTCAAACCACTTATCTTTCCTAGACTCGATTATCGTCCAGGCGCTTACTCCGCGAGATGTCGCGTTCTTTGCGAAAGCGGAGTATTTCACCACTCCGGGTATCAAAGGCAAAGCCATGAAGACCTTCTTCGAATCTGTCGGTTCTATCCCGGTACAACGTGGTGAGCAGGCAGCTTCCGTGGCCGCATTGGACTCGCTGGTAGAAATCATTGAAAGCGGAAGCGGAATCGGTATTTATCCTGAAGGTACGCGTTCTCGTGACGGGAAGTTGTACCGCGGACGTACCGGTGTGGGTTGGTTGGCGCTGACCACCGGTGTTCCTGTGATCCCAGTGGGACTAATTGGCACCGAGAAACTTCAGCCTGCGGGTGCGAAAGGGATTCGTCCCACCAAATTCTCCATTCATTACGGCGAACCGTTGTACTTCGAGCAGTTGGGACGTAAACACCCATTGCCGGAGCGGCGACGTGCCACCGACAGGATTGTCGACGCAATTGCCGAGCTAAGCGGACAGGAACGCGTCGACTCGTACAACCAGTTGCCACCGGACGCGAAGTAGTTATGGCAGATCCAGCCAGTTACCGCCCCAAATCATCTGACATCCCCACAAAGCCCGGCGTCTATCGTTTCCGCGATGAGCACGGTCGGGTAATTTATGTCGGCAAAGCCCGCGTGTTACGCAACCGGTTGGCGTCCTATTTCGTAAACCCACAGCGACTCACGGCTAAAACACGAGCCATGGTATTCACCGCGACGAGTGTTGAATGGACCACCGTAGGCTCGGAGCTTGAAGCACTGCAGCTGGAATACACCTGGATCAAGGAATACACCCCACGCTTTAATATCGTCTTCCGGGACGACAAAACCTACCCGTATCTTGCCATCACGATGGATGAAAAGTTCCCTCGGGCCCTGGTAATGCGGGGGGATAAACGCAAGGGTGTTAAATACTTTGGCCCGTTCTACCCGGCTAAAGCAATCCGCGAAACACTCGACACGCTTTTACGTGTATTCCCGGTCCGTACCTGCGCTCCTGGGGTTTTCAAGCGTGCCGAAGCATCGGGGCGACCTTGCCTGTTGGGCTATATCGATAAGTGCTCCGCACCGTGTGTAGGCCGTATCAGCCCTGAGGAACACCGGGATCTTGCCGATGACCTTTGCACTTTTATGGGTGGAGAAGCAGGGAAATTCACGCGCCAACTTACCAGTCAGATGCAAGAGGCAGTAGGCAAGCTCGAATACGAAAAGGCCGCGCGCTATCGCGATGACATTGCGGCGTTGAATAAGGTCTTCGAACGTAATGCCGTAGTACTTGCCGAGAATACCGAGGCAGATGTTTTCGGTATCCATGCAGATGAACTCGAAGCAGCCGTGCAGGTCTTCCACGTAAGAGATGGCAGAATTCGTTCACAACGCGGCTGGGTCGTGGAAAAGGTTGCGGATCTAACCGACGCGGAATTTGTGGAGCAGCTGCTTACTCAGGTTTATGCCGATCATGCGGACCGGATCCCTCGCGAAGTGCTGGTCCCGACCTTGCCCGACGATATTGAAGACGTAACAACCTGGCTGACCGAACTGCGTGGATCCAATGTATCGCTGAGGGTTCCACAGCGCGGTGACAAGGCAGCGCTGGCTTCGACCGTGGTTGAAAACGCCGAACAAGCATTACGTTTGCACAAGTCCAGACGAGCCGGAGATATTTCGACGCGTTCGGCCGCAATGCAAGAACTCCAGGAAGCATTGGGCGCGGAAACTGCGCTATTACGTATCGAATGTTACGACGCTTCGCATACGCAGGGAACTAACGTTGTTGCCTCGATGGTGGTCTTTGAAGACGGGCTGCCGAAGAAGAGCGAGTATCGAAAGTTTTCGATCACCGGTGATGCTGCACGTGATGATACTGCCAGCATGTATGACGTCATTTACCGTCGTTTCAACAGGTATCTGAAGGAAAAACTTGACCCGGAAACGTTTAGTACCGGGGAAGTTGAGGCCGGAACAACCGAGAAGAAAAAATTCGCTTACCCTCCGTCGCTAGTGATTGTTGACGGTGGCCCGCCACAGGTTGCAGCCGCCCAGAAAGCCTTAGATGACCTGGGTATTGATGATATTCCGGTGGTCGGACTAGCGAAACGTCTCGAAGAGCTATGGTTGCCAGAAGACCCGTTCCCGGTCATCTTGCCTCGTGCTTCAGCCGCGCTGTATTTAGTACAGCGGCTGCGCGATGAAGCGCACCGTTTCGCCATTACGTTCCACCGGGCGAAGCGTTCTAAATCGATGATCTCCTCGGATCTGGACGCTATTAGCGGTTTGGGCAAGTCCAAGCAGGAAGCGTTGCGTAAACATTTCGGGTCAATGAAAAAGATCCGAACTGCAACGCTGGAACAACTTATGGAAGTCCCCGGAGTCGGCGAAAAACTTGCGACTTCCATCAAGGAATCCTTAGAAGATACTTCACGTGCCGGTGTGAACATGACTACCGGTGAAATTGTCGACTAGCCTTGAGTTATGACCACCGAGTATGAAGCTGTAAAACCTCCGGAATCCGAGCTCGTGATCGTCACGGGCATGTCTGGCGCGGGACGAACCACTGTTGCCCATGCGCTGGAAGACCTTGGCTGGTACGTGGTGGAGAACCTGCCACCATCGATGCTGGGGATGCTCACCGAGCTGATGAGCCGTTCGCGCGGAACTATTGCACGACTTGCAGTGGTCATGGACGTTCGCTCGAAGGATTTGTTCCCAGAGATTCGTGAATCTTTGGCCTTGCTGACCAGCGGTGGGGTGAAATACCGCATGGTGTATCTGGATGCCAGCGACGAAGTTCTGGTTCGACGATTCGAACAGGGCCGTCGCCCGCACCCGCTGCAAGAAGACGGACGTATCCTCGACGGTATTCAACGTGAGCGCGACGTTACCGGACCGCTACGCGAAGCTGCCGAACTGATCTTGGACTCGACCTCCATGTCGGTCCATGACCTCGCGCGTTCGGCCACCGAGTTGTTCGCTGAATCCGGGCCAATCATTCTGCGTATTAACGTGATGAGCTTTGGGTTCAAATATGGTCTTCCTACCGACGCCAACTATGTGGCAGACGTACGTTTCATTCCCAATCCACACTGGGTCCCCGAGCTACGCCCGCAGACCGGCAAAGACAAAGAAGTCTCAGATTACGTCTTGAGTCAGCCGGGAACCAATGAATTTATCACTAATTATTTGAAGGCACTGGAACCAGTATTTGAGGGGTACCGCCGCGAAAACAAGCACTATGCCACCATTGCTGTGGGTTGCACCGGCGGCAAGCACCGTTCGGTCGCGACTACTATCGAATTGGGGCGTCGCTTGGCGCAGCTGCCAAACGTGCGAGTGAATATCACGCACCGTGATCTAGGCCGGGAGTAGTTTTCGATGGCATTCGCAACGGGACCTATCCCGATTCAGGGTCTTACCCGGCCCGATGATATGCGCAACCCTTCGGTGGTTGCGTTGGGTGGAGGACATGGTCTGTCCGCCTCGCTTTCGGCACTTCGCCGGCTAACTACCGAATTAACCGCGGTAGTGACGGTGGCAGACGACGGTGGAAGTTCAGGCCGCTTGCGCGGCTCCTTTGACGTCTTGCCGCCAGGGGATTTGCGCATGGCGCTCGCTGCGCTCTGTGACGATAATGACTGGGGCCGTACCTGGCGCGATGTCATGCAACACCGGTTTAAATCAGATGAGCATCCCGAAGAACCGCTCAACGGCCACGCGGTGGGTAACCTGCTGATTCTCGCACTTTGGGAACTGCTGGATAATCCAGTAGCCGGCTTGCGCTGGGCCGGTGCGCTATTGGGCGCACGCGGTCAGGTACTCCCGATGAGCACCGTTCCCTTGTCCATTCATGGTGAAGTCCTTGAAGCGGACGAAGTGACCGATACGCTGATTAAGCGACGCATCGACGGACAAGCCCGACTGGCGGCTGCCGGCGGTGGGGGATTGGTCGCTAACGTCCATCTCGAACCCGTTGACGCGCCAGCGTGTTCCGAAGCGTTGGACGCGATTGAACTGGCCGACTGGGTCATCCTTGGCCCTGGGTCCTGGTATACCTCAGTATTGCCGCATTTATTGCTACCCGATATGCGTCAGGCCCTTGCCGATACAACCGCCAAAAAACTGCTGACCATGAACCTTGCCACGGACACCGCGGAAACCACTGGAATGGACGCTGCAGCGCATCTCGAAGTGTTGGGACGCTATGCTCCAGAAGTAAAATTCGATGCGATTATCGCAGATGAAGCGCGGATTCGTAACAAGGAGAGATTTGAGCTGGCAGCGCAAAAACTCGGTGCGCGTGTCTTCTTTAGTAGAGTAGGGGTATCTGACGGTCGTGCCGAGCACGACCCGTTGCGCTTAGCGGCGGCCTATCATGAGGTGTTTACCGCAATAGGATCCTAATCGGATCTATGTAAGGGAGTTTGATTCATGGCATTGACGGCTTCCGTCAAAGACGAGCTGTCGCGGGTTGAGATTCGCAAGCCATCGGTACGTAAGGCCGAGGTTTCGACCATGCTCCGCTTCAGCGGCGGACTACATATTGTTTCCGGGCGAATAGTTATCGAGGCCGAGGTTGACTTGGCTGCGACCGCTCGCAGACTCAAGGTCGCCATTGGCGAGCTCTACGGACACGATGCAGAGATTGTCATGGTCTCTGGTTCCGGAATCCGCAAGGGTAGCCGATATATCGTGCGCGTCGCCAAAGATGGCGAAGTTTTAGCGCGGCAGACCGGCCTCCTCGATCAGCGTGGACGGCCCGTTCGTGGGCTTCCCTCGGTGATTGTTAACGGCTCCACCGCGGATGCCGAAGCGGTCTGGCGCGGTGCGTTCTTGTCGCATGGTTCGTTGACCGAACCTGGACGCAGTTCCGCATTAGAAATCACTTGCCCTGGACCGGAAGCCGCCCTGGCTCTGGTCGGCGCTGCTCGACGTCTGGACCTCACCGTGAAAGCGCGCGAGGTCCGTGGTGTCGACCGCGTGGTCATTCGCGACGGTGATGCTATCGCTCAGCTTTTGACCCGTATGGGTGCACATGATGCACTCATGGTGTGGGAAGAGCGTCGAATGCGTAAAGAAGTTCGCGCCACCGCGAATCGGCTAGCGAACTTCGATGATGCCAACCTGCGTCGTAGTGCACAGGCCGCCGTGGCTGCCGGCGCACGCGTAGAGCGGGCCTTAGAAATTCTCGGTGACGAGGTGCCCGAGCATCTGCGCTACGCCGGAGTCCTGCGTCTGGAGCACAAGCAAGCGTCATTGGACGAACTGGGTCGCATGGCCGAGCCACCGATGACTAAAGACGCGATTGCCGGTCGCATTCGCCGCCTTTTGGCGATGGCTGATAAAAAAGCCGGTGATATGGGAATACCTGGCACAGAGTCCAGTGTTCCAGTAGATGAACTGGAACAGTAAAAATTGTCCCCGCGGGAGACCTTCCGCGGAGATTCAACCAATTGAGAAGATTGAGGAGAATCATGGCTGTTTATTCACTGCCTGAATTGCAGTACGACTACGCTGCACTGGAGCCGAACATCTCGGCTCGCATCATGGAGCTGCACCACTCGAAGCACCACGCAACGTACGTTGCTGGCGCAAACTCGGCGTTGGAGCAGTTGGCAGAAGCCCGCGAAAAGGGCGAGTTCGGCAACATTCCGAAGCTTTCGAAGGACCTGGCGTTCCACTTGGGTGGACACACCAACCACTCGATCTTCTGGAACAACCTCTCCCCAGAGGGTGGCGACAAGCCAGTAGGCGAGTTGGCAGCTGCTCTGGACGAGTTCTTCGGTTCGTTCGACGCTTTCCGCGGTCACTTCACCGCTTCGGCCATGAGCCTGCAGGGTTCGGGTTGGGCAATCCTGGCATACGAGCCACTGGGTGGCCAGCTTGTCATCGAGCAGCTCTACGATCAGCAGGGCAACGTTCCAGTAGGAACCATCCCGCTGTTGATGCTGGACATGTGGGAGCACGCCTTCTACCTGGACTACGTCAACGTCAAGGCTGACTACGTCAAGGCCTTCTGGAATATCGTGAACTGGGCAGATGTCCAGGCACGCTTCGAAGCAGCCCGCACCGGTGCCGCTTCACTCATCGTTCCAGGTAAGTAATTTACATTGAATTAACCTTCGGGTAATTCACCTCACATTTTGCGCGATTATCGCGTAGGATGTTACAAGTGTGTTGCGGACCTCGCATTTTTGCGAGGTCCGCATATCACGGCACAACGGAGTGTCCTCTTAGATAAGCAGGCCACTTCCGTGAAAAGCACGGTTGTGGCAACGTCATCCCATTTAGAGGAGATAGTCACGTGACAACTCGTGTTGGAATCAATGGTTTCGGTCGAATCGGACGCAACTTCCTGCGTGCAACGCTTGCGCACAATGCAGATATCGACATCGTCGCCGTCAATGACCTTGGTTCAATCGATTCGCTTGCTCACCTGGTGAAGTTCGATTCCGTGCTCGGCCCAGTCGGCCAGCCGGTATCTGTAGATGGCGATACCATCGTCGTCGGAGAACGCCGTATCAAGGTTCTGTCCGAGAAAGACCCGGCAAACCTTCCATGGGGCGAGATGAACGTCGATGTCGTCATCGAATCGACGGGGTTCTTCACCAAAGCCGAAGACGCCAAGAAGCACATTGCTGCTGGCGCAAAAAAAGTCATCATCTCGGCTCCGGCCAAGAATGAAGACATCACTATCGTGATGGGTGCCAACCACGAGAAGTATGATCCGGCAAACCACCACATCATCTCCAATGCTTCATGCACCACCAACTGCTTGGCCCCTATGGCCAAGGTGTTGAATGATGAATTCGGCATTGTTGACGGTCTTATGACCACCATTCACGCCTACACGGCAGATCAGCGCCTGCAAGATGCCCCGCATAGCGATCCTCGCCGTGCACGTGCCGCAGCGCTGAACGTCATCCCGACTTCCACCGGTGCTGCCAAGGCAATCGGTGTGGTTCTGCCGGAGTTGAAGGGCAAGCTCAACGGTTACGCCATGCGCGTGCCGGTTCCAACGGGCTCAGCTACCGACCTGACGGTCAACCTAGCGCGTACCGCCACCGTGGAAGAGATCAATGCAGCCTTCGAGAAGGCTGCATCCGAGGGCAAGATGGCGCAGTACCTTGAGTACTCGACCGATCCATTGGTTTCCTCGGATATTGTGACGAACCCTCACTCGGCTATTTTTGACTCCGGTTTGACCACCGTGATCGGCAATACCGCGAAGGTTGTGGCATGGTACGACAACGAGTGGGGATACTCTTCGCGACTCGTTGACCTTGTTGAATTCGTGGGATCAAGCCTCTAGTCGATAACCTAGAGACATGACTTCTCACACTCTCGACGATTTACTCGCTGACGGTGTCCGCGGGCGGTACGTTTTGGTTCGCAGTGACCTGAACGTACCGCTCGACGGGGCGACCGTAACTGATGATGGACGTGTCCGCGCGTCCCTTCCGGTGATCACCAAACTGACCGAGGCTGGCGCCAAGGTCATTGTGATGGCACATCTGGGCCGGCCTAAGGGCCAGGTTGATTCGAAGTATTCCATCGCTCCGGCCGCACATCGGCTGAACGAGTTATCTGACTTCGAGGTCAGCGTAGCAACCGACGTCGTGGGGGATTCTGCCCGCGAGAGCGCTGCAGCGTTGGCTGAAGGTTCAGTTCTCGTACTTGAAAACGTGCGTTTCGATGCTCGTGAAACCTCCAAGGTGGATGCCGAGCGCGAGGAGTTCGCCAAGGCGTTGACCTTGCTGACCGGCGAAAATGGCGCTTATGTGAATGACGCCTTTGGCGCGGTTCACCGTAAGCACGCTTCGGTCTTCGACATTGCGGCTCTGCTGCCTAGCTACCAGGGTGACCTTGTCGCTACCGAGATCAAGGTACTCAAAACCCTAACCGAGGCTCCTAAACGTCCCTACGTTGTTGTCCTGGGCGGTTCAAAGGTTTCGGACAAACTCGCAGTCATTGACAACTTGCTTGGCAAGGCCGATCAGCTGCTGATCGGTGGAGGCATGGCATTCACCTTCCTCAAGGCTCAGGGGCACGCTATTGGCGGATCCTTGCTTGAAGATGATCAGATTTCGGTCTGCCAGGAATACCTAACCCGCGCCGAAAAACTTGGCTGTGACATCATTGTTCCTAGTGACGTCGTGGTGGCCAGCAAGTTTGGTGCCGACGCTGAGCACGAAGTACTTGATGCCGACAAGATCGAGGAAGCGAGCTTTGGCGCTAACGGTTTGGGCTTGGACATTGGGCCAAAGTCTGCGGAACTGTTCGCCAGCTACATCACGAGTGCAAACACGGTGTTCTGGAACGGCCCAATGGGTGTCTTCGAAATCCCAGCCTTCGCCGATGGCACCCGCACGGTGGCCCAGGCTCTGGCTGATTCCGAGGCGTTCAGCGTAGTTGGCGGTGGCGATTCTGCTGCTGCGGTACGTGCATTGGGCTTCTCTGAGGATGACTTCGGCCATATCTCCACTGGTGGCGGAGCGTCGCTGGAATACCTTGAAGGCAAGACCCTGCCCGGTGTTGCCGCTTTGGAAGGCTAAATTATGACGATGTCGAATAACGGCGCCTATGTGCGTCAGCCGCTAATTGCCGGCAACTGGAAGATGAACATGGACCACGTCCAGGGCATCACCCTGGTGCAGAAATTGGCGTGGACCCTGAAGGATGCACAGCACGAATATGATCGTGCTGAGGTTGCGGTGTTCCCACCGTTTACCGATATCCGTGGTGTGCAGACCCTGACCCTCGGCGATAAGCTGGACGTCGTTTACGGCGCTCAGGATTTGTCCGCCCAGGATTCGGGTGCGTACACGGGAGAAATCTCCGGTCAGTTCCTGAACAAGCTCGGTTGCAGCTATGTGCTGGTTGGCCACTCGGAGCGACGTGAGTACCACAACGAGACTAACGCTGTGGTAGCTGCGAAGCTTACCGCAGCTTACCGCCACGAGGTAACTCCGGTACTTTGTGTTGGAGAAGGCCTTGAGGTGCGTCAGGCAAGCGAGCATGTTGAGTACACGCTGGCACAGCTTGCGGAGTCATTGGAGGGCATTACCGCCGAGCAGGCAGCGACCCTGGTTGTTGCTTATGAACCGGTATGGGCCATTGGAACCGGTGAAGTTGCTGGACCAGCAGACGCTCAGGAAATGTGTTCCGCGATTCGTGGGGCATTGACCGAGCGTTACGGTGAAGAAGTTGCGCAGAAGGCGCGCCTGCTTTACGGTGGCAGTGTCAAGGCTGCAAACGCCGCCGCAATCATGCGCGAACGAGATGTTGATGGCGTGTTGGTCGGTGGTGCTAGCTTGGATGCCGAAGAATTTGCTAATATTGTAAGGTTCGAGCACCATCTGGTCACCGACTGAATCTAATTAAGGAACCGTCGACTTGGATATCATCAAGATCATTCTGCAAGTACTACTGGGCATTACCAGTGTCTTGCTAACCCTCCTGATCCTGCTTCATAAGGGTCGAGGCGGCGGTATGTCCGACATGTTCGGTGGCGGCATGACCAGCTCGATGGGTTCGTCAGGTGTTGCCGAGCGCAACCTGAACCGAATTACCATTATTCTCGGTCTGGTCTGGGGCGCCGTCATTATCGGCTTGGCGCTAGTGATGCGATTTAGCGTCGAGTCATAAGCGGCTAAAATTCGAGGGTCCCACATACGTGGGACCCTCGAATTCGTTAAACGTGATGCTGCATGCTGCTAACGAAGCTGTCCAAACCGATCAGTATCAACGGTGGAACCGAGCACCAGCACCCGATCGCCTTCATTGAGTACCGTGTCTACATCGGTGTTCTGCCAAACGCCAGCTCCGCTGGCTTTGGCCGCGATGGTCACCCGGTACTTTCTTCTTGTCTGGGTTTCGCTCAACGGAATCCCGCAGAGAGACTTCGGTGCCATCATCTTAACCATGGCGTATCCGGGGTCTACTTCCAGATAGTCCATGATTGACCCGCGGACCAGGTGTGCCACACGGCGGCCCATGTCTTTTTCCGGATAGACAATATGGTTAACGCCAAGTTGCTCAAGGATCAGCCCATGCCTGTCATCCTGGGCTTTCGCCCAAATCAGCGGAATCTTCATGCTGAGGAGTAGTGAACAGCAAAGGATTGAGGACTGCAGGTGACTGCCCACGGCAACCACCACACGGTCAAAGTCATGGATGGCTAGCTGCTCAAGAACCTCACGGCGTGAGGCATCGGCCCTTACTACCTGCGTCAACTCGCCATTGAGCGCCTGAACATTGTCCTCATGCTGGTCAATGCCCAAAACATGCGTGCCGGTTTTCATTAGCTCTAACGCGAGCGAACTGCCAAAGCGGCCCAACCCGATCACTGCCACCGAATCGGCGGTGGTGGCAATCTTTGACTCTGAATGGAAATTTAGTAGCTTAGCCAATGGCCGGCCTTTCTTTGGGAAGCTCATAGAGAGCCTTACGATTGCGCAGGGCTAGTGCAGAGCCTAGAGAAAGCACTCCCACGCGCCCCAGATACATCAGGGCTATCAGCACCGTCTTGGCCTCGTCTGGCAGGTCAGGGGTGATGCCTGTACTTAGCCCGACGGTACCAAAAGCCGATGTCACTTCGAAGAGACAACGATCCAGCGAGTAGTCCGTAAACAACACCAAGCACATGGTCCCGGCAAAAACCGCTGCCGCACCCAATAATGCAACTGTGAGCGCTTGACGATGGACCGAACGGGAGAGCCGCTTGCCCAGCACATTGACGGCTGCATCACCCCGTAGCTCGGTAATGATGATGAATGCCAAGACCGCAGCCGTCGTGATCTTGATGCCACCAGCCGTACCCGCCGGTCCGGCGCCGATAAACATGAGCACATCCATGCCCAGCCAGGTTGCTGGATGCATGGCCCCGATGTCGATGGAGTTGAATCCCGCGGTACGCGTCTGCACTGATTGGAAGAATCCGGCCAAGAGCCGGCCGGCTGGATCCAGTGCTCCGAGCGTCTTGGGGTTGTTCCATTCCATGACCGTGATGAATGCGGTGCCGCCAATAAGCAGGATTGCTGTCATCAGCAAGACCAGTCGAGTATTCATACTCCATTTCAGGGTGTTTGAACCATAACGTCGCAGTTGTACGAGCACGGGGAAGCCCAGGCCACCGAGGATGATGGCAAAGCTGATCGGTAGGCTAATCCACGGGTCGTCAACAAAGCCCATGAGATTATCCGTGTACAAGGCAAAGCCAGCATTGTTAAAGGCCGAGATCGCATGGAATGCGCCATGCCACATCGCCAACGGCAAACTATGGTCGTAGCTAAGCCAGAACCGGATGGTCAACACAGTGGCCGTGAGTGCTTCGATGGACAGGGACAGCAGTAACACCGTCTTAGCGGCGGTGCGGATATCCTGGCCACTGAGCGCGCTGCTTTCACGTTGACTGGAGAGCTTGGTCAGCGCGCCAATTTTTCCCATCAACAACATGCTCAACAGCGAGGCGACGAGCATGATCCCTAAGCCGCCGAGCTGGATGAGCACAATGATGACGATTTTGCCGAAGAGCGTGTAGTAGGTTGCCGTGTCCACCACGGTCAACCCGGTCACGCAGACTGCGGAGGTCGCGGTGAAGATCGCATCAATCAAGGAAGTGAAGTGACCTTCGTTGTGCGCCCATGGAGTAGCTAGCAACAAGCCACCGACAAGAATCGCACCGAGGAACCCCAACGCGACGACTTGGGCAGGTTTTGCCAGTGAAATTTGTCCCCTGGAGTGAGGGGGTCTAGAAGAGTCTGCGCGCATCGTTTCACATCGTTCGAAGTTGCATCGTGCTTATGCGCGAGCGGGAGTAACGAATGAAATACTACGCCTGAACCGGGTTTTGTCTAGTGTGATTTGCAGCTCATATTGGCGGGTCTGCTGGTGAAGGGGACAAGCGTTTTTGAGGTCCCGGCTGTCAATCTTCTTCGTTGTTCGTGCGCGATGCCTTAGCGGTAGTTTTGTATCTGATTATGCTCCGGCGACACAATTGCCGGAGCCCATAATGCAGGTGATGCACTACGTTAGCTAAGTGCACCGTCCACGAGTTCAGCAACGCGTTGTGCCGTGCCCCAGGAGAGGGTCACTCCCGCGCCACCATGGCCGTAGGCAGCCACCACTGGTACCGGGTGGTCCGAAACTAGTTCTAGGCGGATGCTTTCCCGTGCCGGACGTAAACCAACCTTGTGCTCCAAAACCTGTAGTCCTGCTAGTTCCGGCACCAGTGCGGTGGCCCGGCGCAGAATTTGCGCCGCGGTCTCTGGGTCAACTTCTTGGTTCCAGTCGTGTGCGGTGTCCGTGCCGCCGACAATAATGTCTTCTCGGCGCGGAATGATGTAGCTAACCCCCTCCGGATAGTCATCATCGCATAACCAATTTTTCAGGTGATTCGTGTTCGCCAGCCGCAGGACCTGTCCGCGGATTGGATACACCGAATCGTCATCGCCCAGTAATTCGCCTCCACGTAACCCGCTGGCAATCACCACCAGGTCGGCGTCATGCTCCAGCTCTTTTAGATCCTTGATGGTCTGACGGACAAAAGTCACCCCTAGCTTTGCCGCCTCGTTTTTCAGCCATAACAGGTAGGTGCTCATGGTGATGATGGGAACCGTTGCATAGGCTCCGCCGAAGGCCCCTTCGGGCAGATCTGCGGGGAGTGCCTCACTCACGTTTGCCACGATTTTTGTCCAGGACCGGTCGGCTCCGGGAACATGGTCGACGTTTAATCCGGCACGCAAATCTACCCCGGTCTCGGCGATGTCAGCTAGTTTTTCGAAGCGCGCCAAGGAACGGGCAAGTAACAGGTCCGCGGCGGGAGAGTTTTCCGAATGGTAGGGGAACCAAATGGCTGCGGCTACCGCCGAGACGGTCTCTAAGCTGTCCTGATCGGCGATCACGGTAACGTGGTGGCCGGCACTTGCTAACTCATAAGCGCTGGATAATCCGATGACGCCGGCGCCGATCACCGTAATTCGAGCGGGTTGTGCTGAATGTGCTTGGGTGCTCAAGGGAAGTCCTTTCAAAACACAAAAACCGGTGCTCCCCACATACGAGAAACACCGGTCTATGCTTGCGCTTAGAGTAGTGTGGCCGCGCTACGGTCAATCAACCAGCGAGTTGCTTCGGTGCCTTGAACGGCACTAGCTGGCACCGCCAACTCGTTGACCTCGTGCTGGGCTGCTGCCAAGGCTGGGGCTTTCTCCGCACCGGAGACCAGCAGCCAAACCTCACGGGCGGTGTTGATGGTGCTCATGGTCAGCGACACCCGATGCGGTGGTGGCTTGGGGGAGTCATGTACCGCAATCGCGCCGAGCTGCCCGGATCGAGTGTGATTCGGGAACAAAGACGCGACGTGCGAGTCCGGGCCCATTCCCAGCATTAATACGTCAAACACCGGATTAGCGGCACCTTCGCTGGCTTCCTCGGCCAGCAACTGCGTGTAGGCAGTTGCTGCGTCCTCGGCGCTAGCGAAGGAGTCACTATCACCCATCATGTGCACGTTGCCGCGCTCAAGGCCCAGTGCGTCCAAGGCAGTGAATAACGGTTCAGCTTGCACTGCGTTGCGGTCCGCACTGTCAGCGGCGACAAATCGTTCATCGCCCCACCAGAAGTGGACGGCTGACCAGTTCACCGAGAGATTTGCCGGGTTCTGTGCCACGGCAACCAACGTCGCTATGCCCAGCGAACCGCCGGTCACCACCACGTGGGCCACTCCGCGGGCGGCAAGAGCGTCGGCGATAGAGGTGATCAATCGGGCGGCGATACCTTGTGCGGTGGCATTCGCATCTTCATGGATGACAATTTGTCTAGCGATCACTGGAACGGATGCTCCTTAGGTTGGTCAAGGCAAGTCCACGGGTGATGACCTCGCCGAAGACGTCGTCGGCGTCGAGCCGGCGCATTTCCTCGGCCAGGCACTCGGCCACGGAACGGCGTGGCAGCGAAATTCGCTGGGGTGCTGTGCCAGGTAGATACAGATGTGCCACCGCTCCGGAAGGGCGTGAAAGTTCCACGTCTCCGGCCTCTCGGGTGAGCCGGACACTGGATAGACCACCGGTGGACTTATCCGCCGCGATGGTTACCGGAACCTCTAGGCACATGGTCAGCCAGGCGGCCAGCAGTGAAGTGGACGGCGAGTTTTCCGAGCCCTTCACGGTGATGCCCGTCAAGCCTTCGGTGCCGATCAAATCAATGATGCTGGCGAGCTGTGCGCGCCACAGCGTAATGCGCGTCCACGCAAGATCGGTGTCTCCAGCCCGGTAGGTGCTGGCCCGTTGGAACAGCGCCTCGGTAGGGTCACTGGTCTCGTTGGAATCGGTGATCCGCCGGTGGGCGAGTTTGCCCAGCGCGGTGTTGTATGGATCTGCTGGAACCCCGTGTGGCCACCAGGCAACAATCGGGGCATCTGGCAGCAACAGCGCCGAGATTAACGCTTCATCCGCGGCCATATTAGGCCCGTGCGTACGCATCACGATGACCTCGGACGCTCCGGCGTCTCCGCCGACGCGGATCTGCACGTCCAGACGATTTTCGCCCTTTTCAGAACCGCGCACCACGACAATAATCCGGCAGGGGTGCTCACGGCTTGCGAGGTTGGCGGCCTCGATGGCATTCTCCGCGAAACCCTCACGGGTAATGACCACCAAGGTCAGTACCCGGGACAATGCCACCACACCGTGGGTGCGGCGCGAAGAGATCAGCTTTTTGGCCACCTTATTGGTGGTTGTATTGGGAAGATCAATCATCATGGTCGTCGCCACGTCCTTCCATCTTTAGCCATCAGCTCATCCGCGCTGGCCGGACCCCAAGAACCTGGAAGATAAGGATCTGGTTGCTCGGGTTGCGCTGCCCAGTACTCTTCGAATGGGTCAAGGATGCGCCAAGACTGCTCAACTTCTTCGTGGCGGGGGAACAACGGTGGTTCGCCCAGTAACACATCAAGAATTAGACGTTCGTAGGCTTCCGGAGAAGACTCGGTGAACGCGTTGCCGTAGCCGAAGTCCATGGTGACATCGCGGATTTCCATCTGTGTGCCTGGCACCTTGGAGGAGAAACGGATAGTAGCGCCCTCATCTGGCTGCACGCGGATGACAAACGCGTTCTGACCAAACTCGTCATCGGCGTGATCTGTGAAGAGCAGATTTGGTGCTCGTTTAAAGACCACCGCGATCTCGGTGACTCGCCGGCCTAAACGCTTGCCTGCCCGCAGGTAGAACGGGACACCATTCCAACGACGGGTATTGATGTTCAATCGGACTGCAGCGAACGTTTCGGTTTTGGAAAGCGGGTTAAAACCTTCTTCATCCAGGAAGCCGACTACTTCCTCGCCACCCTGCCAACCGGAGGTGTACTGGCCGCGAGCACTAGCCTGGCCCAAATCCTCAGGCAGCTGAACCGCGGTTAGTACCTTTTCCTTTTCGCTGCGCAGGTGATCGGCGTTGAAGGAAATAGGTTCCTCCATGGCGGTCAGTGCGAGTAGCTGGAGCAGGTGGTTCTGGATGACGTCGCGGGCTGCGCCCACCCCGTCGTAGTAGCTTGCACGTCCGCCGATGCCGATATCCTCGGCCATGGTGATCTGCACGTGGTCCACGTACTTGTTGTTCCACAGTGGCTCGAACATCTGGTTTCCGAAGCGCAACGCCAGTAGGTTCTGCACTGTTTCTTTGCCCAGATAGTGGTCAATGCGGAAGACTGAATCGGCCGGGAAAACCGATTCAACGATTTGGTTCAGTTCTCTGGCGCTTTGCAGGTCATGGCCGAAAGGCTTCTCAATGACTACACGTTCCCAGCCCGGGTTCTCATCCTTGGCGAGTTTATGCTCGGAAAGCTTCTGGCAGACTACGTCGAACCAGCTCGGTGGGATGGAAAGATAGAACGCGTGGTTTCGTCCGGTGGACCGGGATTCTGCCAGCTCGTCGAGGGTTTCGGCGAGCTTTTCATAGGCATTGTCATCGTCGAAGGCGCCGGAAATGAAGCGCATTCCGGCGGCCAGCTGGTCAAAAACCGTCTCGTTAAACGGAGTTCGCGCACTGGCCAAGATCCATTCGCGAGCCTGGTTGGCGAAGTCTTCTGCCGTCCAGTCACGGCGGCCGAAGCCGACAATGGCAAAGTTGGGGGGTAGTAGGCCGCGGTTGGCCAGGTCATAGACCGCGGGCATAAGTTTTTTGCGGGCCAGGTCACCGGTGATTCCGAAGAACACCAGCGCGCCCGGACCGGCGATGCGGTTAAGCCGCCGGTCGCGGGCGTCGCGAAGTGGATTACTCATATTTTTTGTTAGCTCGCAGCCTCAAGCAGCGCCGCGATACCCGCGGCGCGGTCGGTTAGATTCACGCGCAGTACCGGACGGCCATGCTCGGCGTCCGAGAGCACCGCACCATCACCGGTGGCTTGGGCGGTGATCAAACCGCCAAAGCTGAAGGGACGGCCCGGGATCTCCAGATCCTGCTCGTGGTTTGCGGTGACCTGCAGGAAGACTCCCTGACGGGGGCCACCCTTGTGGTACTGGCCGGTGGAGTGCAAGAACCGTGGCCCCCAGCCGAAGGTGACCGGGCGTCCGGTGCGTTCGGCCAGCAGGTCACGGAGCGCTTCTAAACCAGCGTCCGCATGACGGTCCAGATAAGCGTGGATGGATAGGTATCCGTCCTCGCCCAACTGGGCTGTCAGCTCGTCCAAGGCGCCAGCTAGGTGAGGAGCTTGCGTACCGAACAGTTCAACGCTGCCGTCCACCGCGTCCGGGGATCCGGCGGCAGGAGCGTCCAACAGTGAACGGGCGGCAACCTTAGCTGCCTCCACATCTGGCTGGTCGAATGGGTTGATGCCCAGCAGGTAGCCGGCGACTGCAGTTGCAAATTCGAAGATCATGAAGCTGGTACCCAGCGGCGCACTGATGTGAATCGCCGTGGCTGCTTCATCAACTTCTTCAGGCAACTGCTCATGCAGGTACAACGGCAGGATATCTGCTGCGATATTCTTCAACTCCGGTGCGTTCGCGTCAGCGACCACTGGAAGCACACCCTTGCCGAGCTTGCCGGTGGATTCTGCGATGAGCTGTTCGGCCCAGTCGCCGAAGCCCGGAAGCGCGTCACCGATTTCTGCGATGACTAGCTTGTCGCGTCCTGCGGTGACCAGTGCAGCGCCCAAGTGCAACGCGATATTATCTTCGTCGTCGCTGCTCAGCAGGTCGGAGATCAATCCGGCTTCCTCGATGAGCGCTTCAATATCCGCCCCGGCAAGACCGCTGGGTACCAGACCAAAAGCGGTAAGCGCCGAGTATCGTCCGCCTACGTCTGGGTCGGCGTTGAAGATCGCGCGCACGCCTTCAGGATTATCCATCGGGGAGCCCGGATCTGTGACCAGCACCAGCCGTGTGGCAGGATCGATGCCGGCGGCTTCGAAAGCCGCGGTGAAGGCCCGACGCTGCGAGTCAGTTTCCACGGTGGAACCCGACTTGGAAGCGACAACCACTACGGTGCGCTCCAGATCGGTGTTTACGATGGTCGAAACCATTTGCGGGTCGGTGCTGTCGCAAATGACCAGGTCTACCTCGTCATGCGCGGCAATCACCTCGGGTGCTAGTGAGGAGCCACCCATACCGCACAAGGCGATCCGGGTGAGTCCCTCAGCCAGCAACTGCTCACGGAGCTCGAGAATCTGTGGAAGCAACTTTTCGGCCGCTTCGAAGGGCTGAGCCCAGCCCAAACGGATTGATGCATCAGCCTCGGCTGATGCACCCCACACGGTAGGGTCCTGAGTGGCGATACGGCTGCCAATCCGGGCTTCGATGAGCTTCGGCAGAAGCTGATCAACCGATGCGAGGGCCTCGCCGGAAGTTACCAGGCCCAATTCCATTTACTTAGCCTCTTTCAAGGCCACCGACATGTCTTCCAACAGTTCGTTCCAAGCGACGTCAAACTTCTCAACGCCCTCTACCTCAAGCAGCGACACAATCTCGGTGTAGTCGATGCCCTGGGCTGCCAATGCATCCAGCACACCGTTAGCCTGGGCGTAGCTGCCCGAAACCACGTTGCCGCGAACCTCTGCCTCGGCCGCGGTGGCGTCCAAGGTCTTCTCCGGCATGGTGTTCACGGTCTGCGGTGCCACGAGTTCGGTGACATACAGGGTAGACGGGTAGGCAGGATCCTTTACACCGGTCGAGGCCCACAGCGGGCGCTGGACGTTGGCGCCGGAGGCAGCCAGTGCATCGAAGCGCGCCGAGGCGAAGGACTCTTCGAAGACCTGGTAGGCCAGACGTGCGTTAGCCACACCGGCCTGGCCGCGAAGTGCCAAGGCTGCTTCGGTGCCCAGAGCATTTAGACGCTTGTCGATTTCTGAATCCACGCGGGATACGAAGAAGGAAGCCACTGAGTGGATCTTGGAGAGGTCAAGGCCCTTAGCCTTGGCCTTCTCCAAGCCGATCAGGTACGCGTTGATGACCTCGCGGTAGCGTTCCAGCGAGAAGATCAGGGTGACATTGACGCTGATGCCCTCGGCGATGGTTTCGGTGATCGCTTCGAGACCGGCCAGCGTTGCTGGGATCTTGATCAGGACGTTTTCGCGATCCACGCGCTGGTACAGGGCCTTCGCCTGGATGATGGTCTGCGCGGTGTCGTGGGCCAGACGAGGGTCAACCTCGATGGAGACACGGCCGTCAAAACCGTTGGTGGAGTCGAAGATCGGGCGGAACAGGTCGCATGCTGCGGCCACGTCGTCACTGGTGATCTCGGTGATCGCGTCCTCGACGGACTTGTGACGCTGCTCGGCGATAGCTTCGCCGTACACGGTCGCGTTGGACAAGGCCGCGGCAAAGATGGACGGGTTGGTGGTCACGCCAACAACGTTCTTCTCTTCAATGAGCTTGGCTAACGAACCGCTGGTCAAACGTTCGCGGGAAAGGTCGTCGAGCCAGATGGATACACCAGCGTCTGACAGGGCCTGGGTATTTGGGTTAGTCATAATGTGTACCAGTTCCTTTACTTAACAACTTTTTGGGCGGCTGCGACAACTGCTTCGGTGGTGATGCCGAATTCGCTGTACAGCTTCTTGTAATCTGCGGAGGCACCAAAGTGATCCAGCGAGATGATCTCGCCCTCGGCACCAACTAGTTCACGCCATCCCTGGGCGACACCGGCTTCCACCGAGACGCGGGCGGTGATGGCTGCCGGAAGAACTTCTTCGCGGTAGGCAGCGTCCTGCTTGGCGAACCACTCGAAACTTGGCAGTGAAACTACGCGGGCTGCAATACCCTTGGTTGCCAGTTCTTCGCGGGCCTCAACGGCCAGCTCAACTTCGGAGCCGGTAGCCAGCAAGATGACATCTGGGGTGACTTCTGCGCCGTCGCGAAGGGCTTCAGCCAGAATGTAACCACCCTTCAAGGTGCCTTCGGCGCCGCGGAAACCGGCGGCCGCGCGATCATAGATTGGCAGGTTCTGACGTGAAAGCACGATGCCCGATGGGGTATCAGTCAGTTCCAGCATTCCGCGCCATGCGTAGGCAACCTCGTTGGCATCCGCTGGGCGCACGACGTCGAAGTTCGGGATGATGCGCAGCGATGCCAGCTGTTCAACCGGCTGGTGGGTTGGGCCGTCTTCGCCCAGTCCGATGGAATCGTGGGTCCATACGAAGATCGACGGTACACCCATCAAGGCAGCCAAACGGATCGCCGGACGCTGGTAGTCCGAGAAGATCAGGAAGGTGCCGGAGAATGCGCGCGTCGGTGAAGACAGCACGATACCGTTCACGATCGAGGCAGCAGCGTGCTCACGGATACCGAAGTGCAGGACGCGGCCGTATGGGCTGGCATCCCATGAGTCCGTGGAGCGGCGTTCTGGAGCGAAAGACTTCGCGGTATCGATGGTGGTGTTGTTTGAACCGGCCAGGTCGGCCGAGCCGCCCCATAGTTCTGGCAACTCGTCGGCAATGGCGTTGATGACCTTGCCTGAAGCCGCGCGGGTAGCCATCGTGGCCCCTGGTTCGAAGGTAGGGATCTTCTCGGTCCAGCCCTCGGGCAGTTCGCCAGCCTGCAGGCGCTCAAGCAGCGCAGCCTCTTCAGGGTTGGCGCTCTTCCAGGCGTTGAAGGTTTCATTCCAGGACTCGTGCAGTGCCGCGCCACGGGTAACAACCTCGCGGGCGTGAGCCAACACGTCATCCTCGATATGGAAAGACCGTTCTGGGTCAAAGCCTAGAACCTTCTTAAGCCCTGCAACTTCTTCCGTACCAAGCTTTGAACCGTGAATGCCACCGGTGTTCTGCTTGGTTGGCGAAGGCCAGCCGATAACGGTGCGCAAAGCGATGATCGATGGACGTGAGGTCTCTGCCTTGGCGGCACGGATCGCTGCGTCCAGGGCTGCCATGTCTTCGACGTACTCGCCGGTGACGGTCCAGTCCACCCGCTGGGTGTGCCAGTTGTAAGCGTCGTAGCGTCCCAAAACATCTTCGGTGAACGCGATGTCGGTATCGTTCTCGATAGAAATTTTGTTGTCATCGTAAATGACGACGAGGTTGCCAAGTTCCTGGTGGCCTGCCAACGAAGATGCCTCCGAGGTGACGCCTTCCTGCAGATCGCCATCGGATGCAATCACGTAAACCGTGTGATCAAACGGGCTGGTGCCAGCTTCTGCGGCAGGATCCAGCAGGCCGCGCATGCGCCGCTGTGAGTAGGCGAATCCAACGGCCGAGGCAAGACCCTGACCTAATGGGCCGGTGGTGATTTCCACGCCGGCGGTGTGGCCGAACTCTGGGTGACCCGGGGTCTTAGCGCCCCAGGTGCGTAGCGCCTCAATATCTTCCATCTCCAGGCCGTAGCCGGACAGGAAGAGTTGTAGGTATAGGGTCAGCGATGTGTGACCGGGGGAGAGGACGAAGCGGTCGCGGCCGATCCAGTTCGGATCTTTCGGGTCGTGACGCAGGTGCTTCTGGAAGATTAGATATGCTGCCGGAGCCAAGCTCATGGCGGTACCTGGATGGCCGTTGCCAACTTTTTCTACGGCGTCGGCTGCCAGGACACGGGTGGTGTCGATGGCCTTACGATCCAACTCGGTAAGTGAGAACTCTTCTACTAAGGATTCAGTCGCCACTGCGGCGTTCCTTCCATTGAGGCTTGGACGGGGATAATCCCGCTGACACGCAATACGCCGTCGACCCTCCTACCCGAAGTCGAGCTTATTTGGGGTATTTGGTGGCGACGGCGCGATTACTGTCCACTCTATCGCGAATCGGGCATTGTCTGTATGGCTTGAACAAACATGACACGCAGAATTTAGATCAATCTTTGACCCCTCGAACATTGCGTGGCTCAGAAAGGCGGCGAATCAACGGGAACTATGATCTTGTTGCGGCTGCGATATTTCCGCTTTGAACCTTAGATAAGCCCAGCACAGTGGTGCCGCGTCCTACTGATTGGAGGGTGGTTGGGTGGTGATGGAAGCATTGCAAGACCGCGCACATACAATGCTTAAAGTATGTTGAAGGTCAGATGACAATACTGAAAGTCTGTGGCTGGCTTGAAGACGCAGTGATCACCATGGCCTCATGTGCTATTGAAGGGCGCTCTGATTTGCGCGGTCAGCTCAGGCGCGTTGATACGTAAGATGACCGGAATCACGCCGATTTTCAGCAATTGTTCCTCAAGGCAACTACCGCCTGACTTCTATTCGTCGTAGAATAAAAGATGTCTGTCTTGTACCCGTGTAGAACTGAGTGCGTTTAATTGAAGACTCTTAATGTCACCGGAACGTCAGTGCCGCGCTCGTCGCGTCAACCTGATGAAAGCACCGGGGATTTTGTCAAGCGTAAGGCCGGCTCCTATGTGGCGTTGACTAAGCCCCGCGTCATCGAGCTGCTCCTAGTGACCACCCTGCCGACGATGATTTTCGCGCAGCGCGGTTTCCCTGATGTCTGGCTCATGGTGGCAACCCTCGTTGGTGGCGCAATGTCCGCAGGTGCGGCAGGCTCGTTTAACTGTTACCTGGACCGCGACATGGACAAGCTGATGAAGCGGACCAAGGGTCGCCCGTTGGTTACCGGTGATGTCACGCCCCGCGAAGCATTAATCTTTTCTTGGGTTTTGGCAATTGCTTCACTCGCGGTGTTCTGGTTCGGGACCAACCCGCTGACCACTGCACTTGGTCTTGCCGCGATTCTTCTATACGTAGTTCTTTACACGATGATTCTTAAGCGTCGCACCTCGCAGAACATCGTCTGGGGTGGCATTGCAGGCTGCATGCCAGTACTGATCGCATGGGCCGCTGTGACCGAAACCGTCGAGTGGCCAGCGATCATCCTGTTCCTGGTGATCTTCCTCTGGACTCCGCCACACTATTGGCCGTTGTCAATGAAGTACGCCGACGACTACAATGCTGCGTCGGTGCCAATGCTTGGTGCTATCGCCAATGCGCGTCGCGTCTCAGTTCAGGTGGTGCTCTACGCTTGGGCCACGGTCGTTTGTTCCTTGCTCTTGCTTCCTATGGGCTATGCAGGAATCGTCTACACTGCGGTTGCCGGTGGGGCGGGTATTTGGTTCCTTTACGAATCGCACGTTCTCTACCGCGAGACCCAGCGGGACCATAGTCCTGCCGAGATGAACCGTAAGGCCATGAAGGTCTTCCATATCTCCATTACCTACTTGTCACTGGTCTTCGTGGCCTTGGCGTTTGACCCATTCGTGGGCAGCCCGCTGTTTGGCTAAAAGTCCTCTTTGGATCCCCGTTTCCCTTACCGGAAGCGGGGATTTCTTTTTGCCCTTGGGTATCGCCTGGAAAATCGGCGCGGAGCCGGGGGCATGGCCCGGACGCGTTGGTAAAGAATAGCTAACGTTTGACTCTCTTGCTATACAAGGCTTGTTACGCAAGGTAAGTTCGGGATATGAATCTCAACGCAGAAAAGATCGCTACGAACCTGCGCAAGGGAGTGCTTGAATATTGCGTTCTTGCGTTGTTGTCCGAGCGCGATATGTATGGACTTGAGATTGCGAATCAGCTCGTCGAGTTGGAACTGACCGCTAGCGAGGGGAGCCTTTACCCATTGCTAGCCAGAATGAAAGACGCGGGCAGTGTACGGACGCGCTGGGAACAAGCTGACGGTTCACGCTCACGCAAGTACTACGCAATAACTGGCAACGGTAAGGAATCACTGGAACTCTTTGGCTCAGTGTGGGGTCAGCTGAGTGATCAGGTGGACGGTTTATTAGGAGGACATCATGTTTAGTACCAAGCCGGACGTGACTGCCAAGCGCTACCTGCGTCAACTCAGCGGATACTTGGCAGACCTGCCTGAAGCGCAGCGGCGGGTCATTCTCCAAGACATCTCCGAACACATCGAGGAGTCAATATTCAGTGGCCGAACTGAATCGGAAGCCATCAGCGCCTTGGGGGAGCCCAAGGAAGTGGCCAAGGCATCCCGCAGCGAGCTGGGGATCCCCGAACCGCGTGGGACTGGCCCCTGGCCAGTCGGAACCAGTCTCATTGGAGCCGCGGTGGCGATGGCGACCTTTACCGCCGTAATCGTGAGTTTTTTCCTGCGTAACGCCGAAGGCCAGCATCCCGATTCGACGAATACTACCGAACGAACGTTGTCGTCATTGCTGGAATTTTATGGCCCCGGCGTTGCGGTGCTCACCTTGCTTCCAGCAGTGCTGGTGGCGGCGCTCTTGTTCGTGCCACTGCGGATGCGCCGTTGGGCCACACTAGGCTGCGCGATCGCAACTACGGTGTTGGTTTTTTATAACCCTATGGACGCTGGCCTGTTTTATGTCCCCACGGCGATCTTGATTTGGTTGGCTGCCACACTCCCTTTTGCCAAAGTGCTCCAAGCAGGTCGGCGTGAGTCGGTTCTCTTGCAGATTATCGGACTGTGCATCGTGCTACTACCGGTCGTGGTTCTTTTTGCGGGATCGGTCAACGATTCCTTCAGCGTCGTCATGATACCCGCATTGATCTGGGCGGTAGCTTGTCTAGCATTAGCAATCGGGGTCGTGCTTAATCGTCGTATCGTCTACTGGATCATCTTGATTTATGGACTGTTGGCGCTTGTTACCGCAGCTTTTAATAGTGGAATCTTAGTGGCGGCGATTTGGCTGTTTGGTGGGATTGTCTTGTCTTTTGGAATCTACGGGCTGCTGCGACTGCGTCCACGAGCTGGCATCACCCGCTAGGACTTGTTAACTGTGCAGAAAGAAAAAGCGCCTGGCTCCCTAAGGGGCCAGGCGCATAAATCTTGATGAGGTATTAGTGCTGTTCGACGCGTTCGCTGCGCGGAAGCCGGACTGCACGGTCCCACAGGTTGGTGGCCGCTACCAGCAACAGGCTGGCGCCAAGCATATGTAGCAACACCAAGACGATAGGCAAGCCAGTGAAGTGCTGGGTGTATCCGATAGCAGCCTGTGCGAGGATGACCACTACTAGCCACCAGGCAGCTGTACGGACCTTGGACCGGCCAGCGGCGCGGTAGGCCAAGACGAGCACGGCTATGGTGGCCATGATCAACAGGTATACCGGAGCGGTATGCATGCGAGTGACCAGCAATGGGTCAAAGAGGTGACGTGGTGCAGAAGCGTCACCTGCGTGTGGGCCGGTGCCGGTGACGATAGTGCCCATAATGACCGCGAGCATGGACAATATCCAGGCAGCGGTGGCGAACTGACCCACCGATTTAGTCGAGGCTAGGTGATCGTCTTGCTTTAGTTCTCGTCGGGTGCGGTTGACCAAAATCGTAGCCAAGCAGACGAGCGTTCCAGAGAGAATGAAGTGCAAAGACACGACCCAAGGGTTGAGGCCGGTCAACACGGTGATGCCACCGATAACTCCCTGAGCTGGGATGCCTGCCAAAAGAACCCAGCCAAGGGTGAAGATCGATGGATGAGTTTTGCGCATATTCCAGATGGCAACTAAGAAGGCGATTGCGATAACCAGCAAGACAAAGGTCAGTAAGCGGTTACCAAACTCAATTAGCCCGTGCACACCCATCTCTGGGACTGGCGTCATGGAACCGGGCACGCAGTTTGGCCAGTGCGAGCAGCCCAAGCCGGACTTGGTCAGGCGTACCGCACCACCGGTGATGATGATGCCGATCTGGGATATCAGAGAAGCGATCGCCAGACCGTGAACAAGTCGGGTGACGTGCGTCGGCAACCTATCGGCCCAGCTGGGGGTGACCAGGTTTGAAGACAAGGAAATCTCCCTTACTTTGTGTTGATTAGTTCCATTTGAAAAGTTTAATGGCGGCAAATGAGCCGGCGGCAGCCCAGAGTACTAAGAAAATGACACTGGCAATGCTGAACTGCCCCTCAATCAGTGCCGCCCGAAGTGCATCACCCAATGCGGCCGAAGGCAAGGCATCCAGCGTTGGCTGAAGCCAGGTAGGGGCCATCGTGAGCGGAAACAGAACTCCGCCGACTCCGGCGAGGAGGACCCAAGCCAAGTTGGTGATAGCAAGTGTCGCTTCAGGGCGAACCGTACCGGCAATAAGCAATCCCAATGCCGTAAACGTCGCAGCTCCTAGGAGCAAGAACAATACGGCGGGAACAATTCCCCAAAGGTTTGGCTCCCAGCCCAGAAGTAAGGCCACGACGGTGATCAGTACGACCTGGATTGCTAGCACTGTGAGCACCGCAATGACCTTGCCGAAGATCAAACCTACTTTACCCAATGGGGTAGTCGAGAACATGCGCAGCACGCCATAGCGTCGGTCAAAGCCAGTGCCGATACCTTGACCGGTGAAGGCTGTGGAAATGACGCAGAGGGCGAGTACTCCGGGCACTGCCGCATCAATGCTGCGCGGTGCGACACCCTCTAGAAGGTCAGTGAAGGTCAGTCCGAAGAGGGCAATAATGGGCAAAACTACAGCGAGTACTAACTGCTCCCCATTGCTGAGCATCATCAGAGTTTCGTATTTGCCCTGTAAGGCGATGCGCTTGGGCATAGACACGGCGTTGGAATGACTCATAGTCGGGCTCATACCGTTTCCTCCTTCTGCGCGAATTCCAAGAAGACATCTTCGAGGCTGCGTGCCTGCAAGTTCATGTGCGTCGGCAAAATGCCTTCACGCACCCACCAGCTTGTCAGCCAATTAAGATGCTCCGGGGAACTGACACCGGTCAAATGGTATTCACCAGGTGCGGTCTCGCTTAGGTGTAGTCCGGCAGGTGGCTTCGGTAATTCTAAGGATGGGGTGGCGCCAAAGTTCACCGGACGGTTGTCGTGTTCGGCGGCGGCCAAAGTTGTCAGCTCGGTGACGGTGCCCTGCGCAACGGTTCGACCCTTGTCGATAATGTACACATAGTCACTTAGCCGCTGTGCGTCATCCATCAGATGTGTGGTCAGCACGATGGCTTTACCCAGGTCGCGTTGTTCGCTGATCAGATCAAAAACAACTTGACGTGATTGTGGGTCTAATCCGGCGCTCGGCTCGTCTAGGAAGAGAACTTCAGGGTCACCGGCTAGCGCGAGGGCTAAGGCGACTCGTTGTTTTTGTCCGCCAGAAAGTCGGCGAATAGTGCGGCTGCCAAAGGATTCAAGGTCCAGCCGAGTGATCAGCGCATCAATATCGATGGGTTTTTTGTACATTCCAGCTACGTGGCGCAAAAGCGGAATTGGCCGCATCGAGGGAGGTAATCCTCCGTCTTGCAGCATCACGCCGACCCGCGAACGAAGGTCGGGGTTATCGCCGAAGGGATCTTGGCCGAGCAGTTCAATCGTTCCGCCCTCGGGGCGCAACAGGCCCTGAGCGCAGGCGAGCGTAGTCGACTTGCCAGCACCATTAGAGCCCAAAAGGGTAGTGACTTGGCCGGGGAGGGCTTTGAGGGAGACGGAATCCAGGACCCTGAGCATGCGATTATTCAGCGCAGGAACCGGTCCCAAATCCTTGCTCAGCTCACTAATAATGAGGCTGGGAGTAACTGAAGACACCACAGCATTCTACGTCATGTCGAAGTCGTAAGGGTTGAGTCTTTAGTCACGAAGGCTCGATTTAGGTTTCGGTGCGGAGGATGATAGCCATAGGGCGCAAAATCCCTGTGATTCTTGGAATGACTAGCCCTACCTTAGTAAGTCCTTCCTTACTAGACGTAGGGGGAAAATATAGGCATGCTTGTGTTGTGTATTCATCTAATTCAGACACAGCTAGTACCGCAACCGGCACCACGGTTGGCACGGTTGGGGATGCTGAAGAGCGCACGCGAGACCGAGTTCTAAACGCGGTGCTCGAAGACGGACCGGTCAGCGCGGCCGAACTTGGCAACAAGCTAGGGTTCACGCCAGCAGCGGTTCGCCGTCACCTCGATGCGCTGTCAAAAGCAGGGCTTGTTGAGGTAAAGCTGGTAGCAAATCAGAAGTCGGGCGCAGGGCGACCGTCTCGCAGGTACGTACTATCGCACCGCGGACAGACGAAGCTGGGCAACGATTACCTAGACATCGCCACCCAAGCACTTAAGGTGCTCGGGGATGCGGCCGGCGAAGATGCAATTCGCAAATTCGCGCGGGACCGCTTCGCGACGATGGAAAACCGTTATGCGAAGGCAATGGACGGTATAGAAGGACTCGAAGAACGAACAATGAAGCTTAGCGAGTTGCTCAGTTCAGACGGTTTTGTGGGATACACCCGCAATGTCGAAGCGAAAGTTTCGAAAGCACTAATGCGCAGCGTTCAGCTGTGCCAGGGGCATTGCCCCATACAAGATTTGGCACGCGAGTTTCCGGTGTTTTGCGACATGGAAACTGAAATGTTTGCTCGACTGGTCGGTGTTGATGTGCGAAGGCTCTCGACATTGGCCGGTGGCGGACATGTGTGCACGACCCACATTCCAGTGGGTCGCGGAAAGGCGCCGATACGCGCTGAGAAAAGAACTCGAATTCAGTTCACGAAGATGGAGAGGCCGCGATGACGGATCAGATTGCACAGGAGTCTGCCGACCCAGGTGTAATTTCCGAAATTCTGGAGAAGAACCCCGAACTCCAAGGAATCGGTAATTACGAATACGGCTGGTCAGATAAGAACGACGCGGGTGCAAATGCACGCCGTGGAGTTGACGCTGAAGTTGTAGCCAACATTTCCAACCTCAAGTCAGAGCCTGAGTGGATGTTGGAGCTACGTCAGAAGGGCTTGAAGTACTTCGATCGCAAGCCAATGCCAACCTGGGGTCCAGACCTCTCAGGCATCGACTTCGACAACATCAAGTACTTCGTTCGCTCGACCGAGAAGCAAGCCACCTCGTGGGAAGACCTTCCGGAAGATATCAAGAACACCTATGACAAGCTGGGTATTCCTGAGGCTGAGAAGCAGCGTCTGGTTTCTGGCGTTGCCGCGCAGTATGAGTCCGAGGTTGTTTATCACCAGCTGCGTGAAGACCTTGAAGCTCAGGGTGTGATCTTCCTCGATACCGATACCGCGTTGCGGGAACACGAAGACGTCTTCAAGGAGTACTTCGGTTCGGTCATCCCGGCAGGCGATAACAAATTCGCTTCGCTGAACACCGCGACCTGGTCCGGTGGCTCCTTCGTATACGTTCCTAAGGGCGTCCACGTAGAGATCCCACTGCAGGCCTACTTCCGTATCAACACGGAAAACATGGGTCAGTTTGAGCGTACTTTGATCATCGCCGATGAAGGTTCCTACGTTCACTACATCGAGGGTTGTACCGCTCCGATCTACCAGTCGGACTCGCTGCACTCGGCAGTAGTTGAGATCATCGTGAAGAAGAACGCCCGCGTTCGCTACACGACCATCCAGAACTGGTCGACCAACGTGTACAACCTCGTGACCAAGCGTGCCATCTGTGAAGAAGGCGCCACCATGGAATGGGTCGATGGCAACATCGGCTCCAAGGTCACCATGAAGTACCCAGCCGTATACCTGGTTGGCGAGCACGCCAAGGGTGAAACCCTGTCCATCGCCTTCGCCGGCGAAGGCCAGCACCAGGACACCGGTTCGAAGATGGTTCACATCGCTCCGAACACCTCTAGCGCCATTGTCGCTAAGTCGGTGGCTCGTAACGGTGGCCGCTCCGCATACCGTGGCTTGGTCCAGGTCCGCGAAGGTGCCAAGGGTACAAAGAACTCGGTCGTCTGTGACGCGTTGCTGGTTGACCAGATTTCGCGCTCGGACACTTACCCATACATCGACGTCCGCGAGGATGACGTAACGATGGGCCACGAGGCGACGGTTTCCCGTGTTTCTGAAGAGCAACTGTTCTACCTGATGTCCCGCGGCATGGCCGAGGACGAGGCAATGGCAATGATCGTGCGTGGCTTCGTTGAGCCAATCGCACGTGAGCTTCCAATGGAATACGCGCTGGAACTGAACCGCCTTATTGAACTCCAGATGGAAGGATCGGTCGGCTAAGAATGTCGGAGACCACCACTCAGATTCCCGAAGAGAAGGCGCGCATTGGCGCCCCATCGATTCCGGGCTTCACCGAAGAGGGCGAAAACCTTTCGCCGCTAAACGACAGCGCTTCCTCACCACTAGCCGGGGCTTCCTCTAAGAGCCACAGCCACGGTGGCGGCGAAGGTGTCGCGGATTCTTCGCGTGCAGGCCGGTTGACCAGCTACAACGTTGAAGACTTCCCCAAGCTCACCGGCCGTGAAGAAGACTGGCGCTTTACCCCGCTGAAGCGTATCGGTTCGCTGCACACCGCTGAACTGACCGGTAAAGCACCAAAGGTCGAGCTGACCGGTTCAGAGAACGTCACGCTGCGCACCGTCGCAGCAGACGACGCGATCCGCGGCAACGCTTTCACCCCCGATGACCGCGTGTCGGCCAACGGCTGGAAGTACGCCGATGGCGCGCAGGTTCTGACCATCCCGGCTAACGCCGAGAACACCAAGAGCGTACTGCGCATCACCGGCGAGTCGCTGGAACCTGCAGCTCAGCACCTAATCATCGTGGCCGAGGAAAACTCCGAAGCCATGGTCGTTATTGACCACGTGGGTTCGGCAGTACTGGCGCAGAACATCGAATTTGATGTTCGCCAGGGCGCGCGCCTGCGTGTTGTCTCCCTGCAGGCTTGGGAGTCGGACGCAATCCACGCTTCCTCGCAGCAGGCTGTGGTAGCCAAGGACGCAACCTTCAAGCACATTGTTGTCACCTTCGGTGGCGACTTGGTGCGCGTGAACCCATCAGCACGTTTTGCTGGGGAACACGCTGAGATCGAGTTGTACGGCCTGTACTTCGCCGACGCCGGTCAGCACCTGGAACACCGCTTGTTCGTTGATCACGCAGTTCCTAACTGCAAGTCGAACGTATTGTACAAGGGTGCCTTGCAGGGCAAGGGCGCACACACGGTCTGGGTTGGCGACGTGCTGATCCAGAAGGCCGCTGTGGGTACCGACTCCTACGAAGCGAACCGCAACCTGGTGCTCACCGACGGTACTCGCGCCGACTCGGTTCCTAACCTGGAAATCGAGACCGGCCTCATTGATGGTGCCGGACACGCTTCCACCACGGGACGCTTTGACGACGAGCACCTGTTCTACCTGATGGCCCGCGGTATCGATGAGAAGACCGCTCGCCGCTTGGTGGTTCGTGGATTCCTGAACGAAATCGTCCAGCATATCGGTGACGAGCAGCTCGAAGAGCGCCTGACCGAGACCATCGAAGAAGAATTGGCAGCTACTCACCTTTAAGTAGCGCCGGTTCTACCAGCCTTTTAGATATAGAAACGGAACGACGTATGTCTACTCTGGAAATCAAAGACCTGCACGTCTCGATCGACACCGAGCAGGGCGAGAAGGAAATTCTCAAGGGTGTTTCATTGGTAATCAACACCAACGAAACCCACGCAATCATGGGCCCTAACGGCTCGGGCAAGTCCACCTTGGCTTCGACCATCGCCGGTCACCCACGCTACAAGGTCACCTCGGGTTCAATTACCCTTGATGGTGCCGACGTACTGGAGATGAGCGTTGACGAGCGTGCCAAGGCAGGTCTGTTCCTGGCCATGCAGTACCCAGTTGAGGTCCCAGGCGTGACCATGACTAACTTCTTGCGTACCGCCAAGACCGCAATCGACGGCGAAGCGCCGAAGCTGCGTACCTGGACCAAGGACGTCAAGGAAGCCATGGCGAAGCTGAAGATCGATGCGGACTTCGCTGGCCGTAACGTCAACGAAGGCTTCTCCGGTGGCGAGAAGAAGCGCGTTGAAATCCTGCAGATGGAACTTTTCAAGCCTAAGTTCTCGATTCTGGATGAGACTGACTCGGGCCTTGACGTTGACGCGTTGAAGACCGTATCTGAGGGTGTTAACCGCGCTCAGGAAGAAAACCAGATGGGCACCTTGCTGATCACCCACTACACTCGCATCCTGCGCTACATCAAGCCAGACTTCGTGCACGTGTTCGTTGATGGTCGTATTGCTGAGCAGGGCGGCGCAGAACTTGCAGATCGTTTGGAAGAAGAAGGTTACGACCGCTTCCTTAACGTTCAGGCCTAGTAAGGTATAACTCATGAGTGAATTAACCGAACAGAGCACAGGAGCCAAAACGACTCCGTTGGAAGATGTCGAAGAGGCGCTCAAAGACGTGATTGACCCGGAACTCGGCGTCAACATTGTCGACTTGGGTTTGCTTTACGGAATGAAGTACGCCGAAGACGGCGTGCTAATTCTCGATATGACGCTCACCACCGCTGCCTGCCCGCTCACCGATATTATCGAAGAGCAGGTTGCCCAGGCTATGGAAAGCGTTGTCGACGAGCATCGTCTGAACTGGGTCTGGATGCCACCTTGGGGTCCAGAACGTATCACCGATGATGGCCGCGACCAGATGCGAGCACTTGGTTTCAACATCTAAGTTGTATTGAAAAAGGCGCCTTTCAAAATCCGCTAGGGATTTTGAAAGGCGCCTTTTCTTTGTGTTTGAAGTGCTGTTCTTAAGCCTCAGTGATTTGGTGTGTGTACCGTTTCAAAAGCCATGGCTGTGCCGGTACCGCCGGCTGCCGCCATCAAAGCCAAGCACAACTCGTCTTCAACCTTCTTTTCTTTAGCCTGCCAGAACAGTCTCGTGGTCAAAATGGCACCACTAGCCCCGTAGGGGTGGCCCAGTGCCAACGCCCCACCATCACGATTTACGTCTTCAGGAGCTATTCCAAGCTGAGTCAGACAGGCAATGGCTTGCACGGCAAAGGCTTCGTTGAACTCAATGAGCCCGGCCTGATCCAGTCGGCGTTTGCCTAGTAGCTGCTCGAGTTTTCGATAGGCGGGAACGGCTGCCATGCCCAAGATTTGTGGGTCGCACGCGCCGCTACCTGTGGACAGATAACGCAGTGCAAAATTTGCACCCAACTGATTGAAATACTCGGCGTCAACGATTAGCACCGCCGCGGCACCGTCATTAATGGGACACGAATTACCTGCAGTCACCGTGCCGCCAGGAACAAAGGCTGGGCGCAACGCCCCAAGTTTTCGCTCCGTGAGTCCCGCTCGCGGACACGTATCGCGGTTGATGAGACCGGTAGCGGTGCGCACCGTCACTATCTCGTTATCGAATCGAGCGGCCTGCTGAGGTTGGACCGCACGCTGGTGGCTTCGCAAGGCAAAATCGTCTTGGGCTCTGCGCGAGACACTAAACTCTGTGGCGATGTTTTCGGCCGCGACGCCCATCTCTGGGTCCGAGTGAGGACGTGGGGTAAAACGAGCTCGTGAATAGATGCGCGGGGGAGTGCCGGGCACAACATTCTTTTCCATCCTCCACGGCGCAGTACTGACCGATTCGACGCCTCCGGCGATGACTGCGCGTGCTTCACCGCACTGAATCATTCGCGCCCCAGCCGCAATGGCTTCTAAAGCGCTGGCACACTGCGCGTCTAGTGTAGTGGCTGGAACGGTCAGAGGTAGACGCGATGCCTGAGCGGCTACTCGGGCTATATCCCCGCCCGGTCCGGCAGCATTTCCGGCAAAAACGTGGTCTACCGCAGCAGGATCCAAGTTTGAATCTTCGAGCAACGCGTTAAAAACTTCTGCCAGCAGATCTTCGGCGCCTAACTGCGCAAACTCTTTATTCGACCGCACGATAGGCGTGCGCCGAGCCGCGATAATCAATGCTTCATTCATCGTAAACGCAGCTTTCTTAGACCCCTGGCCGTCGGTAAGGGAAGGCGCAGAATATCTTGCTTGCCGCTGTTCGTCAGTGGCCAGTCAGATAAAAAAACGATTTCATGGGGAATCTTGTAGATGGGAAGTAAGTTTTTCAGCTCGCGGTGCAGCTCCAGCGCATCGGGAATCGTTTGTGGTTCCGGAAGCAGACAATAGGCGGTAATTTTTGCCTTGCCCGGTGTATCGTGATGAGCCTGAATCACAGACTGGGTAAGCCCGCATTGTTCTAAGGCGGTGCTAATTTCTGCCGGGTAAATATTGTTCCCATTAATATTGAGCATCCCACCGTGACGACCCAATATTTGGATCTGGTTATCCGGTAGTAAGCGGGCAAGATCACCTACCCCGGTCGCATCTTGGCAGCGTTCCAACTCGCCTGGGCCGCGTGGGTCATAGCCGGTGGCATTAAAGTCGCTGGCAATCATGAGCCGGCCAACGCCGTTGTCTTGCGGCGAATGCAGATGCGCCCGGACACCGTCGAAGAAGGTGCCGATGAATTCTGGATTCGAATCTTTGGCCGAGCGTTGATGCTCCCGGTAGGCAATGAGGCTGTGCTCACTACTTCCGTAGTATTCGGTGCAAGTGATCTGTGGGGAAATTTGCAAGATCCTTTGGGCCAGCGGCGAAGCCAACGGTTCACCGCCAGTGACCACATGACGGAGCGTGGCAGGTAAGTTCGACTCGAGCAGGTCAAGCATGAGCCCTATCAGCGTAGGAACAGCGACCACCCGGTTGCAGTTTTCGGTTTTTAATAGCGTGGACACGTCCTGAGCTTTCCAGCGTCCGGGTGCCACGAGTGTTCCTCCGGTGGCAATCGATTCCACGAGAGCGTAGAGGCCTAGCCCGTGGGTCAGCGGGCCGGGCACCAGAGTTCGTGAGTCCTGGGTGGCACCGAGGGTCGTGGCGCACCTGCCGATTGACTGCTGCCACGACTGGCGACTGCGCATTACCGCCTTGGGAGATCCGCTAGATCCAGAAGTGAAGACGACCAACAGCTCGCACTGTGCGTCGTCGGAGGGCGTTATCGCCGGTACAGCAGCTGCGTCCTCAACCACTGATGGCACTAGCATTGGGTTTTGGCCTAAGGCGCGTAAAACTGATTCCTCATCGCGGTCGCAGAGCACGGTGGGTGAGTCGAAGAGATCTAGCATTTGGCGAAGCCGTGCCGAAGGCCATGCCGGATCCAGGATGATCGCGCTCATACCGGCCAGCAGGCACCCATGGAAGGCGATAGCCAGAGAGATGGGGTCGGTGCAGTAGATACCGATACGGTTTGCTGGTAAAACTTTCTGACGTAGCTTGCCAGCCAACGCATTACTGCTCGCGGCTAAGGAAGAATAATCCATAACGTGAGTGGTGCTGATGACCGCGGGGTGACGTGGACGGGTCCGCGCATGCTGTTGCAATTGGCTGGCAAGATCCATCGGGTTAGCTCATCAGCGCCCGGTAGCTGCGGTGCACGGTGACAGCCACCAGCGCGGTGACTACGGCTTTGATAAGGTCTCCAGGTAAGAATGCGATGGCGCCTACCGCGGAGGTGCCAAGATCAAGCCCTGTCACTGCTGCTGTCCATGGAATGCCGAACAGGTAGATCACGCCGATACCGCCAATGATGACCGAGACCAATCCTGTGATCATACGTCCGGTTTGGCTCTTTTGGCGGAGCACCCAGAATTTGAACAGCGCGCCAATCACCAGGGAACCAAAGATCCAGCCCAGCAGGTAGCCGCCGGTTGGGCCTAGCAACACGGCCAGTCCACCACGGCCGCCAGCTAACAGTGGTAAGCCGGCTAAGGCAAGGACTACCACAATCAAACTTGAGAGCATGCCACGTACCGGGCCGAGGAGGGCTCCAGCGAGCATGACGCCCAAAGTTTGCAGTGTAATCGGCACCGGCACAATGCCGATCACGATGGGCGGAACTAAGCCCATAGCGGCGATCATGGCCGCAAATATTGCGACATAAACAGTATTTCGGGTTTGCGAAGTTGTAGCAGTTGCCATGGAGTGTCCTAACGAATGATTGTGCGAGAGAGCCTGGAGAGGATTAGTTGGAATGTTCGGCGGAGTCGTAACCGCGTGCTTCTAGCGCTTCGGCGGTATCTTCGGCGATCCGGAGGGATCGAATCACCAGTGGAACCGCTACGGCGAGGGGATTATTTGCTAGCCCGCGCGCATGCTGGGCTTCGCGGACTTCAAGATATACGCGTTTGAGTTCGGGAATGAAACGAATAGCCAAAGATAGCCCTAAGGAAATTTGTGCCGGGTTGGCACCGACATGACGTAGGGGAGAGGCCACCTGTTGGAAGAGTTCGAGCATGGCGTCAAAGGTGGTCGTCAAGCTGACGGCGTAGGCAAACATGCACATGGTGAGCAGGCGAAGTACCGACACTAGCGCGCTGTCCCAAGTTGTCTGGATTCCTAAGGAGACAAAGACGATACCGAGGATGAGGAGCAAGGTCACCAGGGGCATGCGTAGCTGGCGCAAGTTCACCCGGGCGCTGAGCAAAACGATGACGCTCAAAATGAGCAGCACCGAGAGGATCTGCCAACTACCGATCAGGTATAGGCCGATGCTGACGATCAGCAATGCTCCAAATTTAAGCCCCGCTGGTAATTTGGCGAGGTATGAGGTGTTCAGCCCGGCGATCATACGTGGCTCCACTGGCGGTAATGATCAACAGCATCCGCAGGCTGACCATCAAAGGCGATGATCCCGTCAGTAACCACGAGGACACGATCAAAGTCTTCCAGTATTTCTAGATCGTGAGTAATGACGATGGCTCGTTGCGGAAGTTGGGCGATCTCGCGTTGGAAGCGCAGCCGATTACGTAGATCGAGCATGGTTGTGGGCTCGTCAAAAACAATCGTGCGTGGTTGCATGGCAATCACTGCGGCCAATGCCACCATTTGCTGCTCACCGCCGGAAAGCGTATGGCTCTCACGATCTGCCAGATGGCCAATGTTCAGTTCGTCAAGGGTCTGTGCGACTCGAACTTTGCGTTCTGATTTGGACAAGCCGATATTTTTCAGGCCAAAGGCAATATCGTCTGCGACCAGCGGCATGATGATTTGATTGGCAGGGTTTTGGAAAACGAAACCCACATCGCGACGAATCTGTTTCGCGCTTTTGGACGTATCCAGTCCTCCCACGCGGACGGTACCACTGGTAGGAATAACTAGTGCGTTGAGTAATCGCGACAGTGTGCTTTTACCTGCTCCGTTTGCCCCGATGACTCCGATGCGACGTTCATTGAGCGTCAGGGTGATATCAGTGAGCACCGTGCGGTCTTCAAAACTGACAGTGACTTGCTCAAGCTGGATCTCTGGTAATTCCACAATGCTCCATCGCGACGTACTTGTTCATCCAGTAGGTCACCGCTGTTTGATCGGTGTCTGGAAGGCGTTCTCAGTGACGTTTTATACCACTGAGAAAAGAGCATACTTGATCACTGTTCAATTGTCTTGATCAGTGTTCAATAAATTGTGTTTACCCAAAGAACTGATCGTAGATAAGCACTAGTGAAAGTCCAATCATAATGATCCCCGAACACGCAGTCACAATTCTTGCGGCAAGTGGTCTGGAGCGTAATAAAAGACGCGCGGTTAGGGCAACGGCAAAGTATACGGCGACCGATACCGCAAAATGAGTGAGGCCAAGTGCGCCGGTCTGAACGGACAATGGCCAACTTGCGTCCGGACTGATGAACTGCGGAATCAGCGCCAAATAGAGAAGCAGCGCCTTCGGGTTGACCCCACTGGTTAGCAGTCCTTTGAAGAAAGGTGCCCTCCACTGTGCACGCGAATTCTCAGATGCTGGAGCCTTGGTCAGAAGCGCAAGGGGCCCGGGGGATGCGTTGCGTGTGCTACGGCGTTGGTCATTAGTTCCCTCAAATTCTGCGTCGTCTGCAGGGGAAGCTGGGTAGAATTTTGCTGATTTCCAGCTGGTGAGCGTGGTAATTCCGAGCCAGAGCAGGTAGACGGATCCTGCCATGGTTAGCCAAAGGAGCAGTTGTGGCGAACTGGCGACTAGCGCTGCCACGCCACAGACAAGTAGCGCGGTGTGAAATAGATAGCCCGTCAGCAGTCCCCATACTGCCGCGCGGTAGCCTTTGGGTCCGATAGCCGAGGAAATGATATAAGCCCAATCGGCACCGGGCGTGCAAGCGAGGGTAACGGAGACCAAGAGGAAGCCGGTTAGTTGCGTGATTTCCATGGTGTCTCCTCATAGTTCCTGACTTGCTCATCTTAGGTTAGGGAAATTTGGTCGAAAAGTGCTTGCCGTTTTTACCTAAGAAGCGCCGATCCAAGCAATCTTTTCTTGATAAGTCGAAAAATTTCGCAAATATATTGCGTTGTAAGCTGGGTTCATGGATAAATTAGACCGGGCAATCATCGCTGAATTGCAATTGGACGGCCGGATGAGTGCAACTGCGGTAGCCAGCAAAGTTGGGCTCTCGGTTGCACCTTGTCATCGGCGCATTCGTGAACTCGAGCGAACTGGGGTCATTGCCGGCTATCAGGCTGTCATTGCTCCAGAACGCGTTGGCTTAGCATTCGAGGCCCTGGTCTTCGTAACGCTCAAGGACCGTACGCAACTCAAAGCCTTCGAGGCGGCAGTCGAAAAAGATGAGTTAATCGTAGAAGCGCAACGACTCTTTGGTGAACCAGATTTCTTGTTGCGTGTTTACGCCAAGGATCTGAGCCACTATCAGCACCTCTACGATGAGGTGTTAGTTGAACTGCCCGGCGTGGAGAAGCTAACTAGCACTATCGTGATGCGAAATATCAAAGAACGAGCGATCCTACCCGTTTAGCTTTTAACTTCGAGCGATTGGCCGGTTTGGGCTGCTCGTGGAGTGATGATCAACGAGATGACCAAGATTGTAACAATGAGCCAGAGGGCCTGCGGTAATCCGATGATATCTGCGACGAACCCGATAACCGGTGGTCCGCTGAGCATAGCCCCATAGCCAAAGGCGCTGATAACACTCACGGCACGTGGTCCAAGGTGATCGCTGCGCGAGGCCGCAATGGACATTCCCACAGGGAACCCGAGTGAACTACCCAGCCCCCAAAATAGCGCCCCGGCCCCAAGCATCCAGATGTTGTCGCCGAGAATAAACAAGACAATTCCGACCAAGCCGATCAGGCCCATGATCATCAGGGAACATTTGGTTCCAATGCGATCAACAATTGGTCCGCCCGTGAATCTGCCGACGGTCATCGCTCCGGTAAAGAGGGTAAACATCAGCGCACCGCTGGGATGGCTGAGTCCATGCCCGACGACAGAAGCAACTGTAAGCCAATCGTTGGCAGCTCCTTCTGCAAAGCTGAGCCCGGCAACCATGAGTCCCAGTAGCAGCAACAGTCCGCGTCGTGAACGTGCGCCGGAGGCCTTCAGCTGGGCTTTGTCTCGTGGGGCTGAGTAATTGTAATTCCAGTTTCTAAAACCGGTCTGTGCAAAGAGTGTTAAGCCGACAATTGCTACGGCGACAAAGCTGAAGTGCCAGATAGTTTCAATTTTTAGGCTCAGTGTAGCCGTTGCGATACCCGCGCCGAGCAAGGAGCCGAGACTGAAAAATCCATGCAATGAGGGCATGATGCTTTTGCCTAGCTTCCGTTCAACCTTGGCTCCGTTAACATTCATCGTGATATCAAGGCAACCGAATATTAGCCCGTTGAAAAATAAGATTACGAAAGCGGCGATACTGCTCTGCAGAATCGTGACTGATACGCCAAGGGTCACCAATACCGCAGCCAGGAAGATGGGGAGTATCAGTAGAAGATTTTTGGCTGAGAACGCTCGGCTAAGAGTCGGCGCCAATGCAATTCCGGCTAAGGTGCCAGCCGTCATGAAAAAAAGAAAAGCACCTAGCTGTGAGCCTGAGAAGTCAAAGACCATGTCGATCACTGAAAGTCTTCCGGCCCAAGAGGCGAAAGATAATCCTGCGATCAGGAAAATAAGGTTAACGCTGGAGCGTTCGCCGAGTAACGGCTTAGCTAAAGCGGGGGCGATAAGCGCCATCTACCTGTTCCTCCTGATTTGTACAGCACCTAGAGTTTATCCCACATTAGAAAAAGTTGAAACTAAAATCATCGACTTCAGGTGCACTGCTAGCGCACTTTTAGGTGTTGCATATGAAACTCCAAGTATCGGGTACTTGCACTGTGCGTGGCGGGTTGAGTATGTGCAAGCGCGGCAGGCCATTGGGGCCCATCGCAAAAAAGTGCCACGGCGCGGGGATTCCTTGGTCATCTGCCGCGAGGCTGGCTCTTCTCAAAAAATCAGGTAGCTACTAGGGTCAAAAGCAACCCGTAGTACCCGGTGAACTCAAGGAGAACCTGCTCGTGGGAAATGATGGACGGCATTCGGACCTGATTGTCATAGGCACCGGCCTGGCTGGGCTTGTTGCCGCGTGTGAAGCGGTGGCCGCCGGATTGTGCGTGACACTTCTCGACCAGGAGAATGAAAACAACTTGGGAGGTCAGGCGCACTGGTCCTTCGGCGGATTATTCCTCGTAGACTCGCCAGAGCAACGTCGGCTCAGAGTCAAGGACTCATTCGACCTGGCATGGTCCGACTGGCAGGGCAGCGCACAATTCGATCGACTCGACGACGAAGATTACTGGGCCGCTCGATGGGCCCGTGCCTACGTTGAATTTGCCGCCGGCGAAAAGCGCGACTGGATTCGTGCACAGGGAATTGAACTGACTCCGGTTGTCGGTTGGGCAGAGCGTGGCGACGGAAGAGCCGATGGGCACGGAAACTCGGTTCCAAGATTCCACGTGGCTTGGGGTACCGGTACCGGGGTATCCAATCCATTTGTGGACAAGGTGCGTGCAGCAATGGGTGAAGGAAAGGTGCAGATTCTTCACCGTCACCGCGCGACTGACTTGATAATGCACAACGGCTCGGTGACAGGCGTTCGAGGGGAGATCTTGCGCTCTGATCAAGCGGTGCGTGGAGTGAGTTCAAACCGAGAAGTCAGCGGTAAATTCGAGTTGAGTTCCAACACAGTGTTGCTTGCCACCGGAGGAATAGGTGGCAACCATCAGCTGGTCAGGAAATTCTGGCCAGAACGCTTAGGTACTCCACCAAAGAATATGCTCACCGGTGTTCCTGCATATGTCGACGGCAGCGGCTTGGAGCTCGCACAGGCAGCAGGTGCTCGACTGGTCAACAGGGACCGCATGTGGCATTACACCGAAGGCATCAAAAATTGGGATCCAATCTGGCCAAATCATGGAATTCGCATCTTACCCGGACCATCTTCGCTTTGGTTCGATGCGCTCGGCAACCGGTTGGGATCCCCAGCACTTCCAGGTCACGACACCATTGGAGCACTCAAGAAACTTAGAAGCGGGATTGACGCCGGGGTGGATCATTCCTGGTTCATCTTGAATCAAAGAATTATCGAAAAAGAATTCGCGCTTTCGGGTTCTGAGCAAAACCCCGATCTGACCAATTGGGACAAGAAGAGTGTCATTACTGAAAGAATATTCGGCAAGGGGGCGCCCGGACCCGTAGCGGACTTCATGCATCGTGGAGAAGATTTTGTTGTCGCCGCTAATTTGGCCGAACTGGTCGCAGGAATGAATGAGCTGGAACCGCACTTCCAGCTTGATCTGGAGAAAATTAGCCAGCAAATTCGTAGCCGAGACTTGCAGGTAGAAAATCCGTTCAGCAAGGATCAGCAAATTCAATCGATACGCAATGCTCGGCGTTACCTAGGCGATCGAGTCACACGTGCGGTGGCGCCACATAGAATTCTCGATCCGAAGGCGGGCCCTTTGATTGCAGTCAGGCTTCACACACTGACTCGAAAATCTTTGGGAGGTATTCAAACGGACCTCTCAGGCCGTGTTTTAGATCTGCATGGCTTGCCAGTGGATGGGTTGTACGCCGCGGGTGAAGTCAGTGGATTCGGCGGTGGAGGAATGCATGGTTATAACGCACTTGAGGGAACATTCCTTGGTGGTTGCTTGTTCAGCGGGCGTCAAGCGGGCAGGTCAATTGCAGATTCGTAGTCCTCAACGCTAAACGGCTGGGCCGAAAGCAAAAAGAACCGCCGTTCACTCTTTGACAAAGTGAACGGCGGCTCTCAGTTGGTACCCCCGGCCGGATTCGAACCGGCGACCTAGAGATTAGAAGGCTCTTGCTCTATCCAGCTGAGCTACGGAGGCGTAACCGAAAATTAGTTTAGCTCATTGGCAAGCCAGATCTCCAACTGAAAACGCTAGTCTTGTAGGAGGTTAAGTTCATGAGCGGTTGAGTAGGAGAATATTTGTATGCAGCACTGGAGAATTGATGGTCTGAAAAGTATCTCCTGCTTTACGGTTCTCAGTTTTGCTTTGGCCTGGCTAATGGCTCTCCCGTTGTGGCAAGGAGGGGGCTTACATCACCCGCAATTTACCTGGATAGCCATGGCAATGATGGTAACGCCGACTATCGCAGCAGTGACCGTGAGTTTGCTTCAGCGTCGAGGCAAGCAGTTCATCAAAGAATCAGGTCTCGCTCCGATCCGTAAGCCCAAGCGATTTCTACTAGCTGTCCTTCTTGCGTATTTCGTTCCCATTCTGCTCATCGTTCAAGCACCGTTTGTCGGTACGTGGCTCGGAGTCTTTCCTGGTGACTTTGATCAGTTCATGATTCTTAACTTTGTGTCGGGAACTGACGGGCCTGCTAGATATTTGCTTGGACAAGCCGGACTCATTCTGGTCGCCGGATTGCTGAATCTGATCCCGGCGCTAGGTGAAGAAATTGGTTGGCGTGGATGGCTCTGGCCAAAATTGCAGCCGTTGGGTCAGGCGCCAGCACTGCTGATTTCGGGTGTGATTTGGGGACTATGGCACTCGCCGCTGATCTTGTTGGGATATAACTACCCCTTTGCCAAGGATGGTTGGGGAGTAGTAATGATGTGTGGAATGTGCATCGTTGTCGGGGCATTCTTTGCGTGGTTGAGGACCATGAGCAACTCCGTTTGGCCTGCAGCCTTGGCTCATGGGATATTCAACGCCAGCGTAGGGTTGGTATCCCTATTTATGATCATGGGATCCATGCTCGACACAACGAAGGCCTCTATTCTCGGTTGGTCCGGTTGGATTCTGCCAGTTGTAGTCATCGTGCTGATGGTATTAGCTGGGGCTTTCAGTGTCACAAAGAGTTATCCACAAAGGGAATCGACGGAGCTTCGCAACTAGGCTTCGAGGCTCAGCATGGATTGAAACCCGGTAACCGTACCGGTCAGATCCAAAGGAGAACAACGTCATGAGTGATCTTGTGACTATCCGTGCCGTTATTGGCACCGAGCCTAAGCTGAGCATCACGCCGCAGGGGCTGGCAGTGCTGAAGTTTCGCGCAGTCACCCACGAGCGCAAGCGAGATGCGGAAACTGGGCAGTGGGTCGATGCGGGAACCAACTGGTACTCGATAAGCGCCTTCAGGTCTTTGGCCGAAAATGGAATGGAATCTTTTGAACAAGGCGATCACATAGTGGTGACCGGCAAGCTTCAGGTTAGGCAGTTTGAACGAAACGACGGATCGCGCGGAACCAGCGTAGATATCGAAGCATTCTCATTTGGGCACGATCTCAAGTATGGAACTTCGAACTATACGAAGGTGCGCAATGGTGGCGGAGAATTTGAACGATCAACTCATGGCTCCCAGTCCGATGGGACCGAACAAGTAGACGATAAGAACTCCAATGCATCATGGCCTGAAAGGGACACAGAAGCCGCCTAAAAGTTCCCCATTCGGTGGTGCCGCGGACAAACGTGTGAAACCGGGCACCACTGAGGCGAATTAGTGGTGTGTGGATTCGGATTTGCGGCTACTGAGCGACTAGCCTTAACCTCATGGCGGAATTCATTTATACGATGACCAAGGCTCGCAAAGCCGTTGGTGACAAAGTCATCCTTGATGATGTCAGCATGTCGTTTTTCCCGGGCGCCAAAATTGGCGTGGTGGGCCCTAACGGTGCTGGTAAATCAACGATCCTGAAGATTATGGCGGGCATCGATACCCCGTCCAATGGTGAGGCGCGTTTATCACCCGGTTATTCTGTTGGCATCTTGCTGCAGGAACCACCCTTGAACGAAGAAAAGACCGTCCTGGGCAACGTCCAAGAAGGCGTTGGCGAGATCTACCAGAAGATTACTCGCTTCAACGAGATCTCCGAGGAGATGGCTCAAGAAGGTGCAGATTTCGACACCTTGCTAGACGAGATGGGCAAGCTGCAGGAGGCTATCGATGCCGCTGACGCTTGGGACATCGACAACCAGCTAGAGCAGGCTATGGATGCCTTGCGTTGCCCGCCGGGCGACGAGATGGTCACCCACCTCTCCGGTGGTGAGCGTCGACGCGTAGCACTATGTAAGTTGCTGCTGCAGAAGCCGGACCTGTTGCTCCTCGATGAGCCTACTAACCACTTGGATGCTGAGTCTGTACTGTGGCTAGAGCAGCACCTGTCGGCGTACCCAGGCGCAGTACTGGCCGTGACTCACGACCGTTACTTCCTGGACCACGTCGCTGAATGGATCTGTGAGGTTGACCGTGGTCGCCTGCACCCATACGAAGGCAACTACTCCACTTACTTGGAGAAGAAGCGCGAGCGTATGGAATTCCAGGGCAAAAAGGATCAGAAGCTTGCAAAGCGTCTGACCGAAGAGCTCGAATGGGTCCGCTCCAACGCTAAGGGACGTCAGACCAAGTCGAAGGCTCGTCTGGCTCGCTACGAAGAAATGGCTGCGGAAGCAGAGCGCACTCGAAAGCTTGACTTCGAAGAGATCCAGATTCCACCAGGCCCGCGTCTGGGTCAGGTCGTTATTGAAGCAGAGAATCTGAAGAAGGGCTTCGGAGAGCGTGTGCTTATCGACGGACTTTCTTTCTCGCTTCCACGTAACGGTATTGTCGGCGTGATTGGTCCTAACGGTGTTGGTAAGTCGACGCTGTTCAAGACCATCGTGGGCATGGAAGAAATTGACGGTGGATCGCTGAAGATTGGCGAGACCGTGAAGATCTCCTATGTCGATCAGAACCGCGAAAATATTGATCCGGAAAAGTCCCTTTGGGAAGTTGTCTCTGAAGGCAACGACTACATCCAGGTCGGTCAGGTTGAAATGCCTTCGCGTGCCTACGTCTCGGCTTTCGGTTTCAAGGGTCCTGACCAGCAGAAGAAGGCAGGTGTGCTCTCCGGTGGTGAGCGTAACCGTCTGAACCTGGCGCTGACCTTGAAACAGGGTGGCAACCTGTTGCTGCTCGATGAGCCTACTAACGACTTGGACGTTGAGACTCTTTCGTCCTTGGAAAACGCACTGCTCGACTTCCCGGGTTGCGCAGTCGTCGTCTCGCACGACCGCTGGTTCCTGGACCGAGTGGCCACTCACATTTTGGCTTACGAGGGCACCGAGGAAAATCCTTCGAGCTGGTACTGGTTCGAAGGTAACTTCCAGTCTTACGAAGACAATAAGGTTGAGCGTTTGGGAGCCGATGCAGCTAAGCCGCACCGTGTGACCCACCGTCGCCTGACTCGCGACTAAGAATAAAGCGAAGCGCCGGGGCCACCACGAATATTTCGTGGTGGCCTCGGCGCTTTTTGCTGTGTAAAAGTCAGCGTAATCTAACTACTATCCTTGAGCTGTGTCGGGAAGAAACGCTGGTAGCTTCAGATATTTACGGTTCTGATGCACCAAATGTTGTGCGGGTTCGCCTGTGATGACTTCGAGAATTTCAGCCGCTATAAGACGTGACCCGCCGACGCTAATTGAGGAATGGATTTGTGCGCGCAAAGCCGCTGGCGCCCTATCAAAATACGGTTCCCCGGTGGGCAGAAAGGTCCACCCCTGATCTGTGGTGAATCGTGGAGCACCAGGCCGGGCGAAATTATCTGCCAGTTCTTCATGATCTTCGCCGAGCATATGAATCAGGAAAGTGCTTGCAGCTAGTACCGCTCCAGCCGCCCCGGATTCCTTAGTCAGCGAAAACGAAACAGCCACCGGATCGATCGATAACGAAGCGAGACTTGAGATCGTCAGTCCGTAAGGAATGCCATCAACCGTGGCGGTAATAAGCGCTACTCCTGCGGGGTGAGCGCGAAATGCATCGCGGAAATCCGCGGACAAGCTCTGCATGCGTGAATCGTCCTTTGTTTTGGAATCACTGAGATTTAATCTCCGCACCGAAATCCCTGGGGTCGGGCGTCAACTATCTTCAGCCTAGAACCTCAAGTAAGCTTGAGGTCAATTTGTTGATCGGTGATGCTTCGCACAGGGAGGAAATTTGAGCGACAATAAAAATCCTGGACAAGAGCAGCTGGGAATCGGACAAGTCAGTGAACGCACAGGGGTAGCGAAGTCAGCTCTTCATTATTACGAAGACATTGGATTGATCCATTCAACACGTAGTGCAGGTAACCAGCGACGCTATCCACGGCATATGCTGCGGCGGATCTCGCTAATCTCCGTCGGCAGTAAACTCGGAATACCACTGGCGGACATCCGCCATGCGCTCGAACCGGTACCCATGGATACCATTCCCTCTGAAGGTGATTGGAAACGCGCGTCTACCGAATGGAAACGCGTATTAGAGCATCGTCGTCGAGCCATCGAAGAACTCGAAGACCGGCTGATGGGATGCATCGGATGCGGTTGCCTTTCGATGGAGGCATGTTCACTGCTGAATCCGGAGGATACCCTTGCAAGCCAAGGCTCGGGCGCCCGACGTCTAGAATCTGGAGACGGTGTTAGCTAGGCGTCAAGTACGGGGATCCGCTTACCAGTGCTGGAACTTTTTGCGGAAAAGCAGAACAAGCGACAATCTCCGCCAAAATAATTGGCGCAAATGGTCGCTTGATTTGCTTAGCTGATCTCACTCAGGGTTCGAGTCCAGTCTGAGACTTACTCTAGGTCCTCTTCAAACTCTGGAAGCCGGACCATTCCTTCTTGGGCTACGGTAGCTACCAGCTCACCAGCCGCATTGAAGATTTGCCCTGTTCCCAGTCCTCGTGCAGAAGATGCGCTAGGGGAGCGCAGTACATAGAGCAGCCATTCGTCGGCGCGGAATTCTCGGTGCCACCACATTGCATGGTCTAAACTCGCGATACTCAAGCCTCGATGAATCCAGCTAATGCCGTGGCGGCGAATGACCGGCTCGAGCAGCATATAGTCACTTGCGTAGGCCAACGCGGCTCGGTGGAGAACCGGATCATCTGGCATGGGAGCGGTGGTCCGCATCCAGACTGCAGCCATTGCTTCGTTTTTCTCGTAGCCCGGAAGGTACACCGGTTCGGTGATGTGGCGCATGTCAAAAGGACGTTCGTAGGCCCATTCGTGGGCTACTGGATGGTCGAAGTGACCGATGATGTCAGCCGTTTTGAGCAGAGTTTCTGGAGCCGGGACGTCAAATGGCACCGCGTCCGAGTGGTCGAGCCCTTTGGCCGGTTCTTGGAAGGACGCGATCATCGAAAGTATCGGCACGCCATTTTGATAGGCGTGGACTCTGCGAGCAGAGAATGATCGACCGTCACGCAACCGTTGAACCCCAAAGGTGATATTTTGTGTGGGGTCGCCCGGGCGAAGGAAATAGCCATGCATCGAGTGGATCGCACGCCCCTCAGGGACCGTGCGTGAACCAGCAATGACAGACTGGGCCAATACTTGACCGCCAAAAACCCTAGTTCGGGATTGGCGAGGAGTCTTGCCGATAAAAATATCTTCATCGGTGCGAGCCTGCTCGGCTCCGTCCAGATCCAGTAAATCCAGCAGGATTTGTGTAGTGCCCAGTTCCTCGGTCACGATATTGAACTCCTTGACGTGCTGACGATGACTTTGAAAACTCTATCGTGACAAGATTGAATATTCACGTGACGGCACCGTGCGGGAACTGCCGCATGTGACGAAAACCGATGAATGCGCCGGAAAGTTAGTTCCAAATCATGAGAACATTGGGCTATGGCCAGTGATTCACTTGTTTTTGAAGACTCCAATTCAGTCAGCGATTTAGCTAACTTACTTAGCCGCGCTAAAGCTATCGAAGACGATGGGGCATTGCTCACCGTCCGTGGAACTGCGCTAGCAGTTTATGTTCCGGTGCTGATTCCTGCACAGCTTGGACAAGGCGACTACACCATTCTAGGAATGCGAGTACATCGCCTGGCAAACGAAGCCCACAGCAATGCCTGCTACTCCATCGCGGCTATTCAGGATCGTCTGGCACGAATGGGGCAGACAAGCACCGAGTTTGTGTTCCCTCCGGTGGAAGAAAATCCAGTATGGGCCGGTATTACCGTGCCGATGTCCGGATGGGTGGAAGCCGGAACTGTTGCAGACACTGAGCTGGCCGCGGCAGCGCAGTCGGGTATCGATGCGGTAGCTAAGGCATTGCCGGAAAATCCGGGCAAACCCGTTGTTGCTCAAATACGTCAGCGCATCTGGTCTGCCGAGATGGAAGGCGCGAAAGTCAGCCTCCCGCTGGGCGCCGCCTTCGCTATGCACGCACTAGGTTTCTTGTCGTCAGATGGACAAAGTAGGATCCTTCGTCAGGGTAACTGGATCCGTGTCAGCAATGGGCTGGGTCATGTTCTCTTGCGCCGTTCGGCGTCACTGCTCTGATCACAAAAAGCTCCGCCCCGGCTAGGCCGGTGCGGAGCTTTTCGCTGGTGGGGTTTAGCTTGACGCGTTGAGCAGAGAATGCGCAGCGCGGTCGAAGTATTCCCGTAACGTTTCGGCGTGAAGCATCGGCAGTTCTAACTGGTCGATGGCCTTGTTCATATGTGCCAACCAGACATCGCGGTTATGTGGGTTAACGACATACGGCATATGGCGCATGCGTAGGCGCGGATGTCCTCGATGCTCCGAATAAGACGTTGGGCCACCCCAATATTGTTCTAGAAACAGTTGCAGGCGGATCTGTGCGGGGAACAGATCCTTTTCTGGGTACATGGCTTTAAATTCTTCGTCGTCGGCGACGGACGCATAAAAATTCTCGCTCAATCGCGCGAAGACCTCGCGGCCACCCACTTCTTCATAGAAAGTCCCCGCATAGTCGGATACATCTATCGGTTCCTGAGCCAGCTTCAGGAACTCATCGGAAGAAGGGCCGGTGACTACTGGGTTGCTCATCGGATCGCGCTTCACGGTGTGAGGCAGCGGGTTTATTTCACTCATTTAATACATTCCTAAATTACGCGGTGACCGGTTCGTGGAGAACCGGAAAATTCACGGACCTGGCGATGAAGCAGACCCGATTGGCTTGTTGATGTAGCGAATCTGCGAGCTCTCGTTGAGAATCGTCGGCTAAAGAAACTTGCGGACGGAGAACCACCTGGGTGAACTCTCCGCTATTGTCGCGGTTTAATCTCAAGGTGCCTGAAGCCTGATCTTGATAGCCGGTGATCACTACGCCGTGGGTCACCGCTACGTGGAGATATGAGAGCATGTGGCATTGGCTCAAGGCAGCGAGCAAAAGTTGCTCGGGGTTCCATCGATCTTTATCGCCGTGGAAGGTCGGATCTGCAGTGCCGGCGATGTCAGGCAACCCATCGGCCCGGATGATGTGGTCCCGGCCATAACCACGGTAGGTGTCGGTTCCAGCCCCGCGATTTCCGGTCCACTCGATGTCGATCTGATAGTTGTGCAGCGAGAGGTCCATGCTGCTATTCTTCCACCCTTTAAGGAGCTTATGGTGTGCGTTGGAGCACGAATCCTAGGTCCCTTAGCAATGAAGGACCGTACCGATATCGAACTACAACGCACACCAGGGGTGCAAACTGAATATTAGGCTTTAGTATCCGTGGACTGGGCAGCCAAAGCCCTCACCACGTCTGCGCGAGATTCAATCAATAGGCGGCGCATCGCAGGATGCTTCTCGCCCAGACCCGACAAAAACTCATCAGTGAGATCAATAGTCTTCTGAGACACTGCCGAACTTGGGTAGAAGCCCAAAACGATCTGCTTCGCCATTTCATGCGAGTAGCTCTCCCATGCCTTGACCAGAAGGTCAAAGTAAGGTTCGGTGAAACCATCAAGCAATGACTGGTCATGAGAAATATTGAAGCCCGAAATGACTGCGCCTTGCTGTACGTTGGACAGCGTTGCTGACGCGGCGGCCGTAAAGGCTTCATTTTTCGCTTCGGCGGATGGGCGCGCAGCCCGGGCCGTGTGCCAGCTGGCTTTACCCTTGGCCGTGTCATCCTTGGCAAGCATCTCATCGAGCTCGGTGGTATTCATTCGTGCCCCGGCGGTCAGCGCGATCGCCAATGACCAGCGCAGGTCGGTGTCTAGAGCCAGACCATCTAGGACCACGGAACCGTCGAGCAACCCTGAAACCTGATCAAACTGCTCAGTGGTCCGCGAGCGGTGAGCAAATGCTTTAGCGAACTGCAGCTGAGCATCGGATCCTGCCTCTGCTTGCTGTGCCAAGTCCCAAAGGCGATCGGCTGCCTGTACCGAAAGTTCACTGCTGTGCTTGGGGGTTACATAGTAGTCCAAGGCGGTATTGAGCTGACGCAAGAGAACCATGATGACCGAGGAATCAACTTCGTGACCAATGTTATTTAGCAACAGCTGGACATAGTCACTGGCTGGGCTTTCGGCATCGCGAACCGCATCCCAGGCCGCACTCCATACCAAGGTGCGCGGTAGTGATTCGACGAAGTCTTTCAAGTGTTCGGTGGCGGTAGCCAATGACTGCTCATCGAGACGGATTTTGGTGTAGGTCAGGTCATCATCGTTGAGCAGGACCAAGTCTGGACGCTGCATGCCGATGAGTACTGGAACCTCGGTGCTGGCACCCTCGACGTCTAGCTCCTCGCGGTGTACTCGCACAAGCTTGTCTTGTTCATCGAGGCTGTAGAAGCCCACTGCTAGACGGTGCTTGCGCAATGTAGGGAATTCTTCGATCGCACTCTGGTTGATCGTGAATCCGGTGATATTCCCGGCGTCATCGCTCGCAATTTCAGCTTTGAGTGTGTTGACACCCGCGGTTTCCAACCATGAGGCGCCCCAGTCGCTCAGGTCCCGGCCGCTAGCTGCTTCCAGCTCGGTGAGTAGGTCGGGTAGTTCGGTATTGGACCACGCGTGCTTCTTGAAGTATTCGCGGACACCCGCCATGAACTCTTCCTGACCGACAAAGGCAACCAGTTGGCGGAGCACAGATGCTCCCTTGGCGTAGGTAATCCCGTCGAAATTCACCTCAACATCTTCGAGATCGTTGATCTCGGCAACAATTGGGTGTGTGCTTGGAAGCTGGTCTTGGCGGTAAGCCCAGTTCTTTTCCAAGGTATTAAATGTGGTCCATGAGCTGGTGAATTCGGTGTTCTGCGCCGCGGCCAAAGTCGACATGAACTCGGCAAATGATTCGTTGAGCCATAGGTCGTTCCACCACTTCATGGTGACTAGGTCGCCGAACCACATATGCGCCAGCTCGTGCAGGATCGTGATTGCGCGGCGTTCGACCATTGCATGGGTTGGACGGGAGCGGAACACGTACTCTTCGAGGAAGGTAACGGCCCCGGCGTTTTCCATGGCTCCGGCATTGAACTCTGGAACGAAAAGCTGATCATACTTTTCAAAAGGGTAGGGGGTTCCGAAGTTCTTTTCATAGAATTCGAAGCCTTGGCGGGTGACCGTGACGATGTTCTCCACGTCCAAGTACTGCATCATGGAAGCGCGCGCGAAGACACCCAATTCGACGGTTCGGCCGCTGGAGGAAACCAATGAATCGCGAACTACCTGGTACGGGCCAGCGATCAATGCAGTGATGTAGCAGGAGATGCGCTGGGTGGGTGCGAAGTTCCAGGTGGCCGCTTCGCCTTGCTCGACAGGTGCTGGTGTTGGCGCGTTCGAAACCACATTCCAGTATTTCGGTGCGGTGACTGAGAACTGGAAGGTGGCTTTGAGATCTGGCTGCTCGAAGACGGCAAACATGCGGCGGCAATCGGCGACCTCAAACTGCGAGTACAGGTAGACTCCCTGATCCACTGGATCCACGAAGCGGTGCAGGCCTTCGCCGGTATTCATGTATAGCGCATCGGCATCGATGATCAGAACGTTCTCGGCTGCCAGCGCAGGCAACTGGATGCGGATGCCGTCGGAGTGCTGCGCCGGATCAAGTTCGACACCGTTGAGGTTGATGGACCGGACAGAGTCGGTCACGGCATCGATGAAGGTTGATGCGCCTTCGGCGGCAGTGAAGCGCACCGTGGTGTGGGAAGTGAACACACGCTCGCCACGTGTTAGGTCCAGGCTCACCTCGTAGCCTTCGACGTTGATCAAGTTCGCGCGGTCGGCTGCCTCAGTGCGCGTGAGGTTCATTCCTGGCATAGTGCTCTCCGTTATAAGGTGCTAAAAGATTATCGCCACAGTTTCTGAAACGATTATTGAATAACTTCTCCCATTGTGTCATCGACACTGGGGGAGCATGCAAGCCCTAAGCCACAAAATCTTTACCTCTTGCCCAAACCTTATCCTTTAGGCAGGCGCGTCACGGACACTGGCAATGGTTATACAGTTCGATTCTGAAGGTAGTTGGTCGCTAAGCTAAGAGGAGTATCAACCGGTCTTTCCTCCTAATGAATGAGGCAATAAAGCATGCGCGTACACATCGCCACCGATCACGCAGGTCTGGAACTCAGTGACTACTTGGTAAAGCACCTCACCGCCAAGGGATACGAAATGGTCAACCATGGCCCTAAATCGTATGACCCGCAAGATGATTACCCCGCATTCTGTATCAATGCTGCCAAAGCAGTAATCGATGATCAGCGCGCCGGCGTAGATGCTTTAGGGATTGTTCTTGGAGGATCCGGTAATGGTGAGCAGATCGCAGCAAATAAGGTCGAAGGAATTCGTGCCGCCTTGGCATGGAACTTGGACACCGCCAAGCTGGCTCGTGAGCATAACAACGCAAATGTTATTGCCGTTGGTGGACGTCAGCATTCGGTCGAAGAGGCAGCGCAGCTGATTGAGGCATTCCTCGCGGAACCATTTAGCGACGCCGAACGTCACGTACGTCGAATCGGCAAAATCGCGTCGTACGAAACTACCGGCGAGGTCATCGACTAGCTGTGCCCGAAGGACATTCCCTTCACCGACTGGCTCGCCAATTTGATGATGTTTTTGGCGGGCAGACGGTTCAGATTACTTCGCCTCAAGGCCGCTTTGCCGCAGATGCTGAACGCATCAGTGGCAACGAGCTGGAACATGCCTTCGCCAAGGGCAAGCAGCTATTCTGCCGTTTTTCCAATGATCTATACCTGCGGGTGCATCTAGGACTTTATGGCGCCTTCGAATTTGGCGGCGACGAAAAGTTCATTGGCGCATCCTCAATCGGCGCGCCTCGACGCATAGGTGAACGCGAAGGCAATATGCAGGAACCTGGCGCATATTCCGGTCCACCGGAACCCGTCGGTGCCGTACGAGCCCGTATTGTTTCCGAGCATGGATGGGCTGACCTGCGCGGGCCGACAGCGTGTGAAGTCTTGGACTATGAGCAAGTGCAAGTAAAGCTCAATAAGTTAGGTCCGGATCCCTTAGCCGGTGCTGCTGCGCGATTCCAGGCTGCTAAGGGACAGGTGCGTGCTGGTGAAGATCTTGTGCTCCTAGAGCGTGGACTCAAAGAGTTCCGGGCGAATCTTGCGCGCACCAGCACCGCGATCGGCGTGGTGTTAATGAACCAAGACTTTATTAGCGGAGTCGGGAATATCTATCGAGCCGAAGCGCTTTTCAGGAATCGTATTTCCCCGGATCTTCCTGCCAATCAGCTTTCTGGACGTAGTGCGAATAAATTGTGGTGGGACATCGTGGCCATCATGGAAGATGGCGTCCGTGACGGAAAGATCATCACTACTCGTGACGAAGACCGGGATCCGCTGGGGGTCGTGTGGCCTGATAACGCTTACTACGTGTACCAGAGACAGGGGATGGGATGCCGCCGCTGCACCGGGACGGTGTCCCTGGCGGAAGTCGCTGGACGGAAACTGTACTGGTGCCCCCGGTGCCAGAAGTTGCCGCGCAAAAAGGCATTGCAAGACGGCGCGTAGGGAGTTTGGGCCCAAGATCACTTTCCCGGTGTTCGCGAAACCGCGTGTTTTGTAACGGCAGCAGGACAAAGTGATGCTATACGGGATGTGTCCAAGTCGGAACGGGAATCATCCGATTTGCATCGACCTAGATTTATGGTCTAGACTAAATTCTGTTCGCGGCAATGAAGTCACGAATCGTGGGGATGTAGCTTAGTGGTAAAGCCTTAGTCTTCCAAACTAATGATGCGGGTTCGATTCCCGTCATCCCCTCCACGAAAAAGGCCTCGCTGATGCGGGGCCTTTTTGCATATCCAAAATAAGTTTGCGAATGAGCAAGCTAAACGACGCAGAACTCATTTCCCTCGGGATCTGCAAGCACTACGTGATCTAGATGTCCGTGCATGAAGTGTCTTGACAGTTCCTTGGCGCCGAGCAATATTAGCTGCTCGACTTTCGCTTCAACTCGAGACCCGCGTTGCTCGGCGGGCTGGTCGCGACCCAGTCCTACTTTCACGTCCAGATGAATGCGATTTTTTGCAATCTTGGCTTCGGGTACTTTGAGCATTGAAATTTGCGGCCCAGTGCCGGTCGGGTCACAGATGACTGCACCGTCATCCCATTGCGCTGGTGGCACCTCGCAGGCAATCAGCCAGTCCTCCCAGGAGGCGAAGCCGGCGGGGGCTTCGGCATCCACATATCCAAGCGCCGCCTTCCAGAAGCGAGCAAGTTGCGCAGGGGCTGCACAATCAAACGTCAGTGTCCATGTAGTTGGCATGGCTAAAGGGTACTACCCAGGCGTTGCGCGGGGCAGTGGACGGCAGCGAACAAAACCCGGAACACGCAGTTCGAAACGCATGCCGAAGAGTTGGCTGTGAGCGTTCGGGGATATTTCTGCGAAGAACATGGAAAAAGCTTGTTACTCAACTCACCTTTTTCGGTGTTTTACCTCAAAAACAGACGTCAACACCGGAAAACCCGCGTAAATTCGCAGAAGTCAGATGTTTTGAACACGAGGATGCCGATTTTGCTTTTAGCTCGAACCCGTGTAAATTTATTTCTTGTGATCACGCAGGGATAACAACTTCCCAGCAAAGATTCACGAGATGTTGGCTCAGGTGAAAAGCGATTTTCACGCAGAGTGCAACGGGGTATAGCTCAGCTTGGCTAGAGCGCGCGCTTTGGGAGCGTGAGGTCGCAGGTTCGAATCCTGTTACCCCGACTCATGAGATAAGTTCTTCGGAAGTTATTGCATGATAAAAAGATCTAAAGATAATTTAGTTCTTGTGATCACCGGAAACAGTAAAAAGTATCTGGCAAGAATCGCAAACGATTAGTGGATACAGGATGACTCGGGTTAGACTGTTCACTGCTAATCGGGGTGTAGCTCAGCTTGGCTAGAGCGCGCGCTTTGGGAGCGTGAGGTCGCAGGTTCGAATCCTGTCACCCCGACTCTGTCGAACAACCCCGCAACGCCACCATGTTGCGGGGTTTTTTGCAGATAAAACCTAATTCTTAGACAACTCAGGAGTACAACGCTGTGAAGAGCGCCGTCGAAAACGTCAACCCGACCCGGGTGAAACTGACCGTTGAGGTTCCTTATGAGGAACTGAAGCCCCGCGTCGATGAGGCGTACAAGACCATCGCTCAGCAGATTCAGGTTCCAGGCTTCCGTAAGGGCAAGGTGCCGACTCGTATGATCGATCAGCGCGTTGGTCGCGGATACGTCATCGAAACCGCTGTGAACGAGGGCCTGAACGACTTCTACCAGAAGGCTATGGTCGAGAACGAACTGACCCCGCTTTCCCGCCCAGAGGTTGACATCACCGAACTTCCTTCCATCGAGAAGGAAGGCGAAGGCCAGCTGGTCTTCACTTTCGAAGTTGATATCCGTCCGAAGGTTGAACTACCTGACTACAAGGGTATTGAAGTTTCCGTCGAGGCTAAGGAAGTTGCCGACGAAGACATCGATAAGGCCCTCGATGACCTGCGCGGTCGTTTTGGCACCCTGAAGGATGTTGAAGCACCAGCTGCTGCAGACTCCTTCGTCACCTTGGACCTGACCGCATCGGTCGAGGGCGAAGAGGTAGACGCAGCTCAGGGTCTGTCCTACCAGGTTGGTTCGGGCAACATGCTAGAGGGCATGGACGAGGCTGTTACCGGCCTGTCCGCAGGCGAAGACGCCACCTTCGAGACCACCCTTGCCGGTGGCGAACACGCAGGCAAGACCGCGACCGTGAAGGTTGTTGTCTCTGCAGTCAAGACCCGCGAGCTGCCAGAAGCAAACGATGACTTTGCTCAGCTAGCTTCCGAGTTCGACACCATCGCCGAACTACGCGAATCGCTGTCCAAGGATGCTGCCGAAGGCAAGATCACTGAGCAGGGCGTAGAGGCCCGCGAGCTGGTTCTCGACAAGCTGGTCGAACTGGTTGAGGTTCCTGTTCCTGCTTCAGTCATCGACGAGCAGATCGAACAGCACTTCAACGCACCAGACGCTGAAGCTGACCACGACACCGAAGAGCACCGCGCAGAAGTTCGCGAGAACACCGAGCGTGCATTCAAGAACGAAATCATCCTTGACGCCGTTGCCGACGCCGAGGAAGTTGGCGTTGAGCAGTCCGAGCTGATCGACTACATCGTGCAGACCGCAGGTCAGTACGGCATGGAGCCAAACCAGTTTGCGCAGATGCTTGACGGCGCCGGCCAGGTTCCAATGTTGATGGGCGAAGTTCGCCGTCGCAAGGCACTTGCCAAGGTTCTTGAATTCGCAACCGTCACCGATTCGAACGGTGCCGCTGTAGACCTGACCTCATTCGTGAAGCCAGCAGGCGAAGAAGAAGCTGTAGAGGAAACTGCAGAGGCTAAGTAGTCTCGCAACCTCGGTAGCCACCTACTAACTTGGAATCAAGTTAGTAGGTGGCTACTTTTTTGTTCGCTGTCGGTATAGTCATGCGCCGTGAGCGAAACAAGGGCATGAAACCGCGCATCTAGCAGTTGAAGTCAGTAATCTCAAAGTAACCAGTTGCAGCTTTGGGATTCGAAAAAGAATTTCAAAATCTGATCTACACGTTTGGAAGAGGTAGAGAACATGTCAAATGATTCGCGCACTCCCACCATGGCATCCGTTGACCCGGCCGGCCGTGAGGATTACATCTACAACCGCTTGCTCAAAGAGCGCATCATCTGGCTGGGCTCCGAAGTCCGCGATGACAATGCCAATGCGATTTGCTCGCAGCTGCTCTTGCTCTCTGCGGAAGATACTGAAAAGGACATCTACCTTTACATCAACTCCCCAGGCGGATCGATCACCGCAGGCATGGCTATCTACGACACCATGAACTTCATCCCGAACGATGTGGTGACCGTGGCAACCGGTCTGGCCGCATCGATGGGTCAGTTCCTCCTGTCCTCGGGTACTCCAGGCAAGCGCTATGCGACCCCTAACGCTCGTATCCTCATGCACCAGCCTTCGGGTGGCATTGGCGGAACCGCTTCGGATATCAAGATCCAAGCCGAACTGATCATGCACATGAAGAAGGTTATGAGCGACCTGACCGCGGAGCAGACCGGGCAGAGCGTCGAACAGATCCTGATCGACAACCAGCGTGATAAGTGGTTCACCGCTGAAGACGCGCTGGAATACGGATTCTTCGACCAGATCGCAAAGCATGCCGGCACGGTCACCGGTGGCGGCGGCGTCGACGCCGGCAAGTAGTCGGCCTTAGCTATCGCCCTGAACCCCAAAGATTTGTCCAAGGAGAAAACCATGAACTTCAATCCGGAAGCCGTTAGCGGTCAGATGCCGTCGGCCCGCTACATCCTGCCACAGTTCGAAGAGCGCACCCCGTACGGGTTTAAGCGCCAGGATCCATACGCCAAGCTGTTCGAGGATCGCATTATCTTCCTCGGCGCGCAGGTCGATGATGCATCGGCAGATGACGTCATGGCCCAGCTGCTGGTTCTTGAGTCGATGGACCCAGAACGCGATGTCACCCTGTACATCAACTCACCAGGTGGATCTTTCACCGCGATGACGGCGATCTACGACACGATTCAGTTCATTCGCCCAGAAGTACAGACGGTCTGCCTCGGCCAGGCGGCCTCCGCCGCAGCCGTACTGCTGGCCGCCGGTACCCCGGGCAAGCGTCTGGCTCTACCAAACGCACGCGTGCTGATCCACCAGCCGTCAATGGGTGGCGGCGAACGCGGTACCGCGACCGATCTGCAGATCCAGGCCGAAGAAGTTATGCGTATGCGCTCATGGCTCGAAGAGACCATTGCAAGCCACTCGGGTCAGAGCGTTGAGAAGGTACGCGACGACGTTGAACGCGATTTGTTCATGACCGCTGCCGATGCCAAGGAATACGGCATCGTCGACGAGGTGCTTACTCCACGTAAGATGACCCGCGCAGTTCTTGGCCACTAGGACTTACACGGAATAATTACTGAGTACTGGCGGTTTACCTTGTAGGCGCGTTCTCCACAGGAGGATTGCACCACGCAGGTAGACCGCCATATTCAGCTAATTTGGGGGTTACCTGACTTAGAATTGGGATAGTCCACGGCAACTCAAGCAAACAGGAGATCGGTGCGATGGGACGTATGGGCGAAGGCTCGGATCTGTTGAAGTGTTCTTTCTGCGGAAAGAGTCAGAAGCAGGTAAAGAAGCTAATAGCAGGCCACGGAGTCTACATCTGTACCGAATGCATCGAACTGTGCAATGAGATCATTGCCGAGGAGTTTGCTGAAGAACAGGTCTCCGAAGATTTTTCATTGCCAAAACCACGAGAAATCTTCAATTCCTTGGAAGAGTACGTGATCGGTCAGGAGAATGCTAAGCGTGCTCTATCCGTCGCCGTATACAACCACTACAAGCGAATTCACGGCACTCAGGAGCATTCTCCTGTTGCAGCCTTGAACAGTGAGAATCCGCTGGATGATGTTGAGGTCTCGAAATCTAACATCATGCTAATCGGTCCTACCGGTTGCGGTAAGACCTACTTGGCGCAGTCACTGGCTAAAAAGCTGAACGTTCCGTTCGCCGTAGCCGATGCAACCAGCTTGACCGAGGCCGGCTATGTCGGTGAAGACGTTGAGAATATTTTGCTGAAGCTGATTCAAGCTGCGGACTTTGACGTCAAGAAGGCCGAGACTGGCATTATCTACATTGACGAGATTGACAAGATTTCACGAAAGAGCGAGAACCCTTCAATTACTCGGGACGTTTCCGGTGAAGGCGTTCAGCAAGCTCTGCTGAAGATTCTTGAAGGTACCGTCGCAGCAGTTCCGCCGCAGGGTGGACGCAAGCACCCACATCAGGATTTCCTGCAGCTGGACACAACGAACATTCTGTTTATTGTGGCTGGTGCCTTTGCCGGACTCGAAGAAATTATTTCCTCACGTGCGGGTCGAAAGGGTATCGGGTTCGGAGCACCGCTGACCGCAATAAAGTCTGAGGCTCCGTCTTACTCCGATGTTCGTCCCGAAGACTTGCTGAAGTTCGGCTTGATCCCAGAATTCGTTGGTCGCCTCCCGGTGATTGCTACGGTAGAGCATCTTGACCGTGAAGCATTGATTCGAGTTCTTACGGAACCCAAGAATGCACTGGTGAAGCAGTACCAAAAAATGTTCCGGATGGACGGCGTGGAGCTGAGCTTCGAACCGCAAGCCCTAGACGCAATTGCTGAACTGGCAATTGAACGTGAAACCGGCGCACGTGGGCTTCGTGCAATTTTGGAAGAGACATTGGGCGGCATCATGTTTGAGCTGCCTAGCTTGGAAGAGGTTGCAGAGGTAGTGGTGACTCGTGGAACTGTCTTAGATAAGGACGAGCCGTTGCTCCTTTCCCACGAACTTGCAGCGAAGCGTAACAAAAAATCCGCATAGTTTAGAGTTCCATTAATTTTTCGTAGGAAGTTGAAGGTTCATGCCACAGCGCACACAAGTTGATTTCTGGTTCGACCCAATCTGCCCTTTCGCTTGGGCCACTAGCCGTTGGATCAAGGAAGTTGAAAAAGTTCGTGACATCGATGTTCGTTGGAACGTCATGAGCCTTTCGGTGCTCAACGAAGGTCGTGACCTTCCTGAGGACTACCGCGCATCAATGGATAACGCCTGGGGGCCAGTACGAGTAATCATCAAGGCTGCGCAAGAGCATGGCGATGAGGTTATTGACCAGCTCTACACCGCAATGGGTGAACTAATTCATTACGAAAAAGTTGAAGACCGCGCCGATGTCATATCCCGCGCGATAGCAAAGGTCGGGCTTCCAGCGGAGTTAGCACAGGCTGCTGATACCGATGCCAATGATGTTGCACTACGTGCGAGCCACGAAGAAGGCATCTCCAAGGTTGGCCAAGACGTTGGCACTCCAGTCATTGCGGTAAATGGAGTGGGGTTCTTTGGTCCGGTCATTACCCGAATCCCAACTGGCGAAGACGCAGGCAAGATGTTTGATGCCGCTGCGCAGCTGGCTTCTTTCCCTTACTTCTTTGAAATGAAGCGCAGCCGCACCGAAAGCCCAGTTTTCGATTAATCTGCGTTCTACAAGCCTCGTACGATTGACCCAGCCATATTGTGGCGGGTCCGATTGTACGAGGTTTTTTATTTAGTGCCGGCCATATTCTTCGTAGACCGGTTGTGTGTTAGTTAATGAAATTGACCTAGCTTAAGCGAGATTCGCGAAGGGGAGCGCTCTCACTGACCTCGTGAGAGTTAATGTTTCGCTCGGCGGTAACTTTGCGTGAAAAAATTTCAACCAACTACTCAAACGCTAAAATGTGAAGCGCGTCATCGTCGTTTCACAAATTTTAACTGTCCCGGGTCTTGCATGCCGCGTCCGCCTACTGCTAAGTAACTTTCATTTTCCTCTGCGATTTCTCGTGCAGATTCAAGAGAATCCTGCGAAAGTGATGTCTGGGGTCCGGCTATTAGTCTGGTTCGCTCTCTGAGTTTTGGTCGCAAGAAAATCGCTGCTTCATAGTTTTAACCAATTTGCGTGTCGAATGTATAAAATTCTTCGCGAACGGTCCTATGTATTACTTGAAAGATGTGTTTGACTAACTCCCACAGGTGCTCCGGCACATGCTTTCGACGGCGGCCCCCATCCGCCACACAGGGAGAAAACGTGCAAGACAGAATCCAAAACAATGCCCCCAAGGCGAGCCTGCGCAAAGGTCGAGCAATAGCTGCACTTTTGCTTGCCGGTGGACTAATCGGCGGAAGTGCCTCAATGGCCATGGCTGCACCCACAGCCCCCACCGACAAAGTCGAGTCATCAACAATCAGCCAGGCAAACGCTGAAAAGGCGATGAGCTACTGGACCTCATCTCGTATGAAGAACGCCAAATCCGCTGACGTTCTCACGCACGGGAAATCCGCTACGAAGGGTGCGCAGCAGGCGGGGGAGTCAAAGAAGATTTCCGGCCAGAAGGCAGCGAACCCGAAAAATAAGGGTCAAAAACTGAAGAAAGGATCATCAGTCACACCGGTGTCCCACATTGGTAAGGTGTTCTTCACCCTTGGTGGCTCAGACTATGTGTGCTCGGGTAACTCGGTTGTTTCGGCCAATGAATCAACGGTTTCCACTGCCGGTCACTGCGCCAATGAAGGCCCTGGTGCCTTCGCAACCCGCTGGGTCTTCGTGCCTGCATACGAAAACGGTAACGCACCGTACGGATCATTTGCAGCAACTGAATTGGTGACCCCCACTCAATGGAGCAATGGTGGAGATATTACCTATGACACTGCCTTCGCCGTGGTCTCCGATAATAGTGGAGTCAGTTTGGCTGATCAGGTCGGTGCTTCAGGTGTCGCCTTCAACCAGGCTCGTGGATTAACATACACAGCTTTCGGTTACCCGGCGGCGAGCCCATTCAATGGCGAGACGTTGCAGTCATGCTCCGGTTCGGCAGTTGACGATCCATACGGACAGAGCGATTCTCAGGGCATCCCCTGCGATTTGACCGGTGGATCCTCGGGCGGCCCATGGTTCCTTGGTGGATCCAGCAGCTACCAGAACTCAGTCAATAGTTTTGGCTACAGTGGCGTGCGTAACACGATGTTCGGTCCTTACTGGGGCACCGTCATCGAGCAGGCATATAATTCTGCACAAAACTAGCAGCAAGTGAGTTGGGCGGAATGTCGAGGAAGACATTCCGCCCAACTTGGTTAAGGATGAATGGATGGCATCACGCGACGACGCTGTGAAAGGCGAGGACGATTCAACTATCGTTCACAAGATAGCCCAACCGCCTAGTGAACAGGTTGCCTATTTTAACGAGGTACACCGGCGCAAAGCGAAACCGATGCAACGACTAATAGCTAGTCCCGAGGAGTCAGATAATCCTGACTCTGAGAAATGATCCGGGCTAGCACCAGTTCCCGCATCCAGCCGAGGATCAGAAATAAGCCGTGCCTGATTGTGACAAGTTTCTGCAGTTTCAGCTTACAAACGCAAAATTAAATGGGTACTTGTACGCCTGCCCTGCCCGGTACTCATCTGGTGCTTTGACGGCGGCCATAATAGCAATCACAAAGCAGACGATGCCGCCGAGAACACCAATCAGCCAACCAATGACAGGTACGAACGCTAGCAAGCCAATGATTGCGCGAATGATACTGAAGTTCAGTGTCTGCTGATGGAAGTCGCGGACCAGCGGATTGCTACGTTCCTTATCGATCACAAAGAAAATGAGTGCCGGAATGATTCCAAAGAATGCCGAAAGCCATCCATTAAGTTGAATGCGTTGGAGGCTGTCATCTACGCCTTGTCCCGGCCGTGGAGCCGGCGGAAAGCCTTGCTGGCCAGAATAATACGCACCGGGCGACTCAGCGCTGGGATTGCCTGTTGGTGATTCGTTTGTTGGAGGAGTTGTCGCGCCGCCCACGTCATCTGGCTTGAACTCGTTTGAGTCTTCCGGTGTGGTTGTCATTTGAGCCTCTCAAGAGTCGAGCCTGATTGCTTACTCTGACCGTACACCGTTAAAGCAATGTTCCGTTTAATAGAGATCAAATCGTTATTACACTTGATTTTATCGAAATCCAACAGCTGTTCAATTACAGAGAACGAATTGAGAACTATCGTGGAAACAGCGAAGGCCACCGAGAAAATCTCGATGGCCTTCGTGTCTTACCAAATGAAGATTAATCTTCTTCGGCAGGAGCCAATTCCACGTTTACAACGTTGAGATCGCCCTCGGCTTCAACCAAGGTCAGTTCACGTGCGTTTCCGGCGGACTTCAGGTCGGTGAAGCCTGCACGCAACTGTTCAATCGCAGCTGCAGGTGCGTGGATTTCACCAGAAAGTACCTCGGTGCGTTGTTTGACCTTAGCGTCTGACTTTGCCTTACGGATACCCGAGAGTGCGTGGCCAACGGTAGGAAGAACCATGGCGTCAGCACCTTCGGTGGCTGCGCTGAGATGAGCAACGCTTGGCCACTGCGACAGGTGAACGGACCCGGTTCGCCACCAGCCCCAAACTTCTTCGGTAGCAAACGGCAAGAACGGTGCAAACAAACGCAGTACCGAGTCCAGAGTTGTTGCGAGTGTTGCAAGAACGCTGGCCTGTTCAGCTTCACCATGACCGCCATAGGCACGGTCCTTGATCAATTCAACATAGTCGTCGGTGAACGACCAGAAGAACGATTCGGTGATATCCAGAGCACGCGCGTAGTCATAGTTTTCAAAAGCACGCTGAGCGTCCTCGATCACGGTAGACAGACGCAACAGCAACGAACGATCCAGACCGTTTGTGACCAATGACGCGTCATTGGTCAGCACGTTTGCCTCGGTAGCACCCAGGTTCAAGACGAACTTAGAAGCGTTAAGAATCTTGATCGCCAGACGGCGGCCAATCTTCATCTGGTTGATTTCGTAGGCGGTATCGGCGCCCAACTTGGCACTGGCGGCCCAATAACGAACAGCGTCGGAACCAAACTTCTCCAGCACCTCGTTTGGTACCACCACGTTGCCCTTGGACTTGGACATCTTCTTACGGTCTGGATCTAGAATCCAGCCCGAAATGGCAGCGTGCTTCCAAGGAACATCGTTGTGCAGCGCATCGGCACGCACTGCGGTTGAGAACAACCAGGTGCGGATGATGTCGTGGCCCTGCGGGCGCAGATCAAATGGGTATACCTTGGAGAAGAACTCGTCATCGCGTCCCCAACGACCCACAATCTGTGGGGTCAGCGAGCTCGTTGCCCAAGTATCAAGCACGTCGGCGTCACCGATGAAACCGCCGGATACACCACGCTGATCCTCGGTATAGCCGATGGGCGCATCCGCTGCCGGATCAACCGGAAGCTGTGCAGTCTCAGGAAGAATCGGAGCGTCATAGTTAGGCTCGCCCTGCTCATCAACCTTGTACCAAACGGGTACAGGTACGCCGAAGAAGCGTTGGCGGGAAACCAGCCAGTCACCATTTAGGCCAGAAACCCAGTTCTCATAACGCGAGCGCATGAACGATGGGTGGAAATCGATCTCCTGCCCGCGGGCAATCATTTGCGTACGGCGCTCTTCGTCACGGCCGCCATTTCGGATGTACCACTGACGTGAGGTGACGATTTCCAAAGGCTTGTCGCCCTTTTCGAAGAAGTTCACCGGACGTGAGACCTTCTTAGGTTCACCATCAAGCAGATCTGCTTCGCTGAGCATCTTGACGACGGTTTCCTTCGCGGAGAACACGGTTTTCGCCGAGATCTCTGCGTAGGCTTCCTGTCCGGCCTCGGTGGTGATCCACTCCGGGGTATCGGCCAAGATGCGGCCGTCGCGGCCAATGATGGCCCGAGTTGGCAGCTGCAGTTCACGCCACCACGTTACGTCGGTCAGGTCGCCGAAGGTACAGACCATGGCGATGCCCGAGCCCTTGTCTGGCTGAGCCAGGGGGTGTGGGTAAACGGTAACCGGTACGCCGAAGATCGGCGAGGTGACCGTTTTGCCGAACAGGTGCTTGTAGCGCTCATCGTCTGGATGAGCGACCAGGCCGGCACAGGCTGCGAGCAGTTCCGGACGAGTGGTCTCGATGAAGACCTGTTCGCCACCTTCGGCAGTGAATGCATAGCGGTAGTAGGCGCCTGGCATTTCGCGGTCTTCGAGTTCTGCTTGGGCCACCGCGGTACGGAAGGTGACATCCCACAGAGTCGGAGCTTCGGCCATGTAGGCGTCGCCCTGCTTGAGGTTTTCCAAGAACGCTCGCTGAGATACCGCACGGGCGTTGTCATCAATGGTCCGGTAGGTCATGCGCCAGTCAACGGACAGGCCCAGAGTGGAGAAGAGCTGTTCGAAGACTTTCTCGTCTTCGACTGCTAGTTCTTCGCAGAGTTCAATGAAATTCTTACGGCTAACTACATCCCAGTCACGCTGGTTTTTCGCCGGTGACTCAGGTGGGCGGTAACCCTCGATATATGGTTTGGTCGGGTCGCAGCGAACGCCGTAGTAGTTCTGTACGCGACGCTCGGTGGGAAGACCGTTGTCGTCCCACCCCAGTGGGTAGAACACGTTCTTGCCGCTCATGCGCTGGAAGCGTGCCAACACGTCGGTCTGCGTGTAGGAGAACATATGTCCTACGTGCAGGGAACCGGAAGCGGTTGGTGGGGGAGTGTCAATGGAGTAAACGTCCTCGCGGGTCGTGTCCTCGTTGAAGTGATAGGTGCCCTCGGTGCGCCACCGGGACGAAAGACGTTCCTCTAGGCCTTCCAAAGCGGGCTTGTCAGGAACGGAAACCGTTGCGGGCGTGTCTGTGCCCAAGTTGTCTTCTGCCATGTTTCTATTCTTTCATGTTTTAGAAGGCAAGGAAGCATTGATGTTCATGGTCTGGGCCACTTGAGCGAGGGATGCCTGGGTGGCGTAGCCAAAGGGGCTAAATATCATCTGTCGGGCACCGACTCGCGGGCGGGTGAACGGCTTACGTAAGAGAAATTCATCGCCTCGCATGCGGGCGCCCCAAAGTTCTAGAGTGGGAATATGACTAATTCTCAAAATCAGAACAATTCACGCTCTGCCCTCGTCACCGGTGCTTCGAGTGGCATCGGTCAGGCTACCGTCCGTGCCTTACGTGCACAGGGCTGGAACGTTTTCGCAGTGGCGCGCCGTGAAGAACGACTGAAGTCCTTGGCTGCCGAAACCGGGGCAATCGCACTGGTTGCAGATGTCAGTGTGCAAGCTGATGTTGATGCACTGGTCAGAGACGTCGAAGCGCAAGATGGAGTCGATACGCTCATCAACTGTGCTGGCGGAGCACGCGGAAGTGACCACTGGGCCGAAGCAAAAGACGAAGACTGGGAATTCATGTGGCAGGCAAACGTCATGGGAACCATGCGGTTGACCCGCGCGCTATTACCTTCCTTGCGTACCAATACAGGCACCATTTTGAACGTCACCTCAACCGCCGCACTGTCCAGCTACGAAGGTGGCAGTGGCTATAACGCCGCAAAAGCAGCGCAACGAGCCATGACTCAGGCGCTACGTTTGGAAGAAGTGGGCAACGGAATTCGTGTCATTGAGATCCTTCCAGGACTCGTCCACACCGAAGAATTCGCCCTGCGCCGGCTTGGGACCAAAGAAGCAGCCGAGAAAGTCTATGCGGGAGTCGCCGAACCACTCACCGCCCAGGACGTTGCAGAAGTGATTCGCTACGCGGTCAGCGCACCGTCACATGTGAACCTGGACGAAATCGTCATTCGGCCACAGGCTCAGGCCGCCAATCACAAGCTGATCCGCCAAAGCTAACAAATCGGTGATGAAGAAAACCCACGTCCTCGCTGCGTCACATGGCACCGATAGTCTTCGCGGTCAACATCTGATCCACGAACTACGTACACAGCTGGAGGAATTGGCGCGTAGTGAGATACACACCGAGTTGGTCTGGCACGAGGCATATGTTGATGTTCAACAGCCGCAACTTGCTCAAGTGCTCGCTTCATTGCCCGTGGGCGAAGCGGCGGTAGTACTGCCGCTGCTGGTCGCCGATGGCGTACATACGACAGAAGACATCGCCCAGGCAGTAGCAGCACGGCAAAACACGGTCGCGGCCAGCCCACTGGGCGCTTTGCCGGAACTTGCTTACCTACTAAGCCAGCGCGCCATGACTCAGCTGGAGCCGAATCTGAAGGTTCTCCTCGCTGCTGCCGGAACCCGGCTAGAGCAAGGGCAAGAGCAACTCAGGGACTTAGCAGCGCAGATCTCAACGCAGCTGGGTCAAGAAGTTCAGGTGGCTTACTGTGCCGGGGCTAAACCGCTGATTAATGAACTGCTTTCCGAGGAAATCAGGCCAAAGACGCTGGTGCTTAGTGCGCTGTTGGCCGATGGACTTTTTCAATCACGGCTGGCTAGCATGGGCGCCCGGATCACCACAAGCCCGTTGCTTCCGGATGTCATGATCGCTAAATGTTTCCTCATAAGACTGCAAGAGGCACTTAAACAGTGCTCATAATTGTCCTCAGATGACGAAGTTCGCGGTGATTAAGTAAAGCGCGTTCATGTGACAACTCGTGGTTGCCAGCCCCCGGGGGCTGGTTTCTACGCTGGCTTACATGACGCAAACTACTGCACCAGGTCGCCCTAAGCGGGCAGCTAAACCCCAAGGTCAATGGAGGGTTGACGGCAAAGCACCGCTGAATCACAACGAGGAACTCAAAGCCGCCGACGACGGTCTGAACGTCCGCGAACGTATCGAGCAGATTTACGCGCTCAAGGGTTTTGACTCAATTGATCCAGAAGACCTGCACGGGCGCTTTCGCTGGTGGGGTTTGTACACCCAACGAGCCCAAGGCATTCCCGGTGGTAAGACCGCCACGCTGGAGCCGCACGAACTTGAAGACAAATACTTCATGCTTCGGGTGCGCATCGACGGCGGAGCTCTAAGCACCGACCAGCTTCGGGTGATCGCCGGGATCTCTACCGATTTCGCCCGTGACACCGCGGACTTTACCGACCGACAGAACATCCAGTTGCACTGGGTAGATGTAGTCGATGTCCCCGAAATTTGGCGGCGGCTCGAAGCCGTAGGGCTGAACACCACCGAAGCATGTGGGGACGTTCCCCGAGTCATCTTAGGCTCGCCCGTGGCGGGCATCGCCAAAAACGAGATCATCGACCCGACCCCTGTGATCCAGGAGATCGCACGACGCTACGTGGGCAACCCGGAATTCTCCAACTTGCCGCGCAAATACAAGACCGCGATTACCGGCCACCCGAACCAAGATGTCGTCCACGAGATCAATGACTTCGCGCTCATCGGGGTTGAACATCCGCAACTCGGCGTCGGATATGACCTCTGGGTCGGTGGGGGACTCTCCGCCAACCCGCGCTTGGGCGAACGGCTCGGAGCATTCGTCCGCGAAGAAATCGCTGCCGATGTTTGGGAGGCAGTGACTTCCATCTTCCGCGACTACGGCTATCGAAGGCTGCGCAACCGGGCACGCCTGAAATTCCTGCTCGCCGATTGGGGCACCGAAAAATTCCGTCAAATCCTCCAAGACGAGTACCTGGGTTTTGACCTCCCTGACGGACCTCCTGCGCACAAACCGCAGGATGCCGGGGATCACAGCGGAGTGCACGAACAAAAAGACGGCCGGTTCTTTATCGGGCTGACCCCGCCGGCGGGACGCGTCTCGGGAACAATTCTCAACAAACTGGCGGACCTGGTTGAAGCGACCGGTTCTCGCAGGCTACGGACCACCCCGCACCAGAAGATCATCGCCTTAGACATCCCCGCAGACCAGGTTGATGCCTTTACCGGTGCAGTGCAAGAACTGGGCTTAGACCCGTTTCCTGGCTTAATCAAGCGCTCAGCCATCGCTTGCACCGGCATCGAGTTTTGCAAGCTAGCCATCGTGGACACCAAGGACACGACCATCGAGGCGGTAAAACAAATTGAATCAAGGCTCGCGGATCACGAAGGAAAACTTCCCAAGGCCTTGTCCTTGCACGTTAATGGTTGCCCGAACTCCTGCGCGCGTATCCAAACAGCCGACATTGGGCTGAAAGGGCAACTGATCACCAACGTGCAGGGCGAGCAGGTATCCGGATTCCAGGTGCACTTGGGCGGAACACTTGCCGGATTCGAAAACGGTGAGGCAGGACTAGGCCGCACTGTCCGAGGGCTGAAGGTCGCGGCGGATGAACTTCCCGAATACGTGGAACGCGTTGTCAAAAGCTATTCAAGTAAGTCAGAAGAGAGCGAGTCTTTCGCTGCCTGGGCACACCGCGCCGGCGAGGAGGACCTGCTATGAGCCCCGTGCAACGCACCGAAGCTGAACTGCGGAAGGTCGCAGCGCTAGGAGCCGAAGAGCTTGGCTGGGACTCCACCGCCGAACAGGTCATCAATTTTGCGGCTAAACATTTCGCGGCCCGCGAGATCGCAGTTGCCTGTTCCATGGCTGACGCGGTACTCCCGCATTTGGTATCGGCCGCCATTCCAGACGTAGACGTGCTGTTCCTAGAGACCGGGTATCACTTCGCCGAAACCCTCAGCACCCGCAAGGAGGTCGCCCTGACTCTGCCGGTACGCATCATCGAGGTGCTGCCAAAACTCACGGTGCCTGAGCAAGACGCGAAATTTGGCAAGGACCTCTTCGCCCGTGACGCAGCAACCTGCTGCCAGATGCGAAAAATGGATCCGTTGAAAGATTCCTTGAAAGACTATGGCGCCTGGTTCACCGGGGTGCGCCGCGAGGAGGCGCCCACCAGAGCCAATACGCCGCTGGTGGGCTTCGACGAAAAGCACGGTCTAGTGAAATTCAATCCGCTGGCCGCCTGGACCTTTGATGAACTGATTGGCTACGCATCCGAACACTCGGTGCCGGTGAATCTGTTGCTCGCCCAGGGATATCCCTCCATCGGCTGTCAACCATGTACCAGGCCGGTAGCCGAAGGTGAAGATCCCCGTGCGGGTCGCTGGGCCGGCCTAACAAAAACCGAATGCGGCATACATATCTAGCGAAGGAGAGAAGCAAATGACCATCACAGCCAACGCACCCACCCACGTACGGCGCAGCGTCCTTGACGAGCTCGAAGCCGAATCAATTCACATCATCCGTGAAGTGCTCGCCGAATTCGAAAATCCCGGTTTGCTCTTCTCCGGAGGTAAAGACTCGGTGGTAGTACTGCACCTGCTGGCTAAAGCAGTGTTTCCGGCACGTGTGCCGATTCCTGTAGTGCATATCGATACCGGTCACAACTTCGGTGAGGTACTGAAGTTCCGAGATCAAGTCGTGGCACGTTATGGACTGAACCTCGTTATTGGTTCGGTACAGGAATATATCGACCGCGGGGAGCTAACAGAACTGCCAGATGGCACCCGAAACCGTTTGCAAACCCGGGTGCTCTTGGACACTATCGAGGCAAACCGCTTCGACGTGGTCTTTGGCGGGGCTCGCCGCGATGAAGACAAAGCCCGGGCCAAGGAACGCATCTTATCGCTGCGAGACGAATTCGGAGTCTGGGATCCACGTAACCAACGCCCGGAAATCTGGAATCTTTACAACGGGCGCCACGCACCCGGTGGGCATGTCCGCGCCTTCCCGATCTCCAACTGGACCGAACGCGATATTTGGGCGTATATCGACCAAGAACAAATCCAGTTACCGCCAATCTACTTTGCCCACAAGCGCCAAGTCTTTGAACGCGACGGTATGTGGCGAGCGGTCACCGGAGTCTCGCTGCCGGCCCAGGACGAAGTTGTCAGCATCCGCCAGGTGCGTTACCGGACCGTGGGAGACGCCAGCTGCACCGGTGCGGTGCTCTCGGCCGCTGACACGGTACCGAAGGTGCTGGACGAGTTGGCCTTGGCTACCGTGACTGAACGCGGCGCCACGCGTGCCGACGACCGAATTTCAGCGGCCGGAATGGAAGACCGCAAGACCGAAGGGTACTTCTAAAATGACCACCACACTGTTACGTATTGCCACTGCCGGCTCGGTAGACGACGGAAAATCAACGCTTGTTGGACGGCTGCTCCACGACGCCAAAGCAATTCTCGCCGACTCGCTTGATGACATCGCACGCACCAGCGCAGAACGCGGTTTTGGTGGTGAAGCCCCGGCACTGGATCTGGCATTGGTTACCGACGGTCTGCGCGCCGAACGCGAACAAGGCATCACCATCGACGTGGCTTACCGCTATTTCTCCACCTCCAACCGTTCCTTCATTCTGGCCGACTGCCCGGGACATGTGCAGTACACCCGTAATACTGTCACCGGCGCCTCAACCGCAGATGCCGTGATCGTGCTGGTGGACGCGCGACACGGGGTACTGGAACAAACCCGCCGCCATCTCGGGGTGCTTTCCTTGCTACGGGTGCCACAACTGGTGATAGCCGTAAACAAAATGGATCTCGTGGACTGGAATGAGCAACGCTTCAGTGACATTGAAACTCAAATTCTCGGTATCACGGCCGAATTGGGTATCAAGCGCACCGCAGTCATCCCCGTGTCGGCGTTGAATGGGGACAACATCGTTGATGCCTCGGCGCTAAGTGATTGGTACGCCGGGCCGACGTTGCTCGGATTATTGGAAGCTTTTGAGTCCGAACGCGGGCAAGGGACGGCCCGTCTTGATGTGCAGTACGTCATCCGTCCACAAGGCGCCTTGGCTCCTGGACTTGCTGCTGAAGAGTATCGCGACTTCCGCGGTTACTCCGGCACGCTAGCCGACGGTGAGTTGAGTGTGGGCGATACCGTCCAGATCATCTCCAACGGACAGCCAGCAAGCAGCAATATCAAGTCGATTCGCAACTCGCACGGCGAAGTGAGCACGGCGCTGACTGGAGAAGCAGTGCTTGTGGAACTAACTGGTGAGATCGATATTGCCCGTGGCGACACCATCATTGCGGGGGAGCCTCGGGTGCCTGTTCGCGAGATCCGAGCGAATATTTGTGTATTGTCCCCGGCGAAGATCATCGCCGGCCAGCTGGTACTCATTAAACACGGCACAAAGGTTGCTCGGGCGAAGGTTGAAAGCATTGATCACGTAATCAATGTGGTTGATTTCTCCAGTAGTGTGGCCACCGAATTGCAGCTCAATGATTTGGCGCGGATCACGGTCCGCAGCTCCGCGGCTCTAGCCGTGGACGAGTACCAAAATTCACGTACCGCAGGTTCTTTCTTACTGATAGACCCCGATAGCGGAACCACCTTAGCTGCGGGAATTATTGAGGCTCAGAATGCCGCCGCCTGAGCGTCAAAACCCCCGGAGGCAGCGGTTCACCTCGACTGCGGCAGCTAGTAATTCTCCGGCCCGCAAAGCGACACTGTGGATTGTGGGGCTCTTGGCAATTTTCGCCGTGGGTACCGCCTTTGTTCCGCCCTTGGGTGAGGCGAAGGCCAAGATCCCTGCGACAAGTTCCGCGAAGGAACTTCGTCTGGGATATTTTGCCAACGTCACCCATGCTCCGGCGCTCATTGCGGACCATCAAGGTTTTCTAGAATCCACTCTAAAAACTGACAATACGCGGTTGGAAACTCAAATTTTCAACGCTGGTCCGGCAGCAATCGAAGCGCTAAATAGTGGGGCACTGGATGCGGCTTACCTTGGCCCGTCACCGGCCTTGACCAGCTACCTATCCAGCGCAGGAAAGTCATTAAAAATAGTGGCAGGGGCGACCAATGGGGGAGCGAGTTTAGTGGTCTCCAAGCAAATTAGAAGCGTCGAAGATTTGCAAGGAACCGAGCTGGCAACGCCGCAATTCGGCGGAACTCAGGACGTGGCGTTGCGCCATTATCTCTTGGATCAAGGGCTGGGAGAGCAGGTGACTGTGACCCCAAGTTCAAACGGCACGGTGCCGCAGCTATTTGCTCGTCAAGCCATCGACGGGGCCTGGCTGCCGGAACCTCACGCCTCTTTGCTGGTCAAGGAACACGGGGCTCACCGGCTGATTAATGAATCTTCATTATGGCCTCAAGGCAAGTTCCCCACCACAGTATTAGTTGTCAGTCAGGATTTTTTGGCCGAACACCCGCAGAGCGTCGCGAAACTTGTGGCGGCCAATGCGCAGTCTATTCATTGGCTCAATTCGGCTAGCTCCGCCGAACGGCTAGCTGCAGTACAAGCCGCACTGACGAAGATCAACGGAAGCAGCCTCTCCGACGAGGTAATCAATTCGGCGCTGAGCCAGGTGAGTTTCGATGAAATCCCGCTCGAAGCTACCTTCAAGACTCTGGTTGAGCATCAGTCCGCGGTGGGTATCGGAGAGCCTGGCGAGGTAACAAATATCGTGAACCACCAATGGATTGGACAGCGTCCATGGGAGTAGACCTCCACGAAGTCTCACTGAGCTATCCAGGAACCGATTTGGTGATTGATTCGCTCACCGCCCAGATTGACGATGGCGAGTTTGTTGCCGTTCTTGGTGCTTCAGGATGTGGAAAATCTTCGTTGCTGAACATGATTGCCGGGCTGCTGCAGCCCACCTCCGGATGGATTGAAGTTCCACACGATGGGGCGGCCTTCATGTTCCAAGATGCAAACCTGCTTCCGTGGCTGAGCGCTGCCGATAATATTTCACTCGCATTAAAACTTGGGGGACACCCGGCCGACCTGCGTGATGCGCGTGTAGCGCAGTTGCTTAACCTAGTTCAGCTCCGGCACGCGGGAAATAAAAAACCTCATGAGCTCTCTGGCGGTATGCGTCAACGAGTGGCCTTGGCTAGATCCCTGGCCCAGGACCGTCAGGTGCTGCTGATGGACGAGCCCTTCGCTGCCCTAGATGCGATTACCCGCGACATGTTGCATGAAGAGTTACACAACCTCTGGCAACAGACGGGCAAAACCATTATCTTCGTCACCCACAATGTACGCGAAGCAATTCGGCTCTCCGAACGTATTTTGGTGTTGTCCTCTCACCCGGGACGAATCCTTGAAACTCGACGGATCTCGGCGCAACTGCGAAACGATCCAGCCCAGTCGGCGGCTTTGGCCGACGAACTGACAACAATCCTCCGGAAGGAGCAACGAAAACATGAGCGCACTGGCGCAGCAGGCTAGCCCACCGACGGCCAAAGCCGACAAATTACGGCTACCTAAGACCTCGCTTGATTCGGTCCTCGCGCCGATTTTAACCGTCATCGTGCTCCTGAGCCTGTGGCAGATTGTTTCCTGGGTTGCTCCTATCCGTGCGGACCTATTTCCTGGGCCCGGAGCCATCATGGCAAAGCTGCCCGAAATATTGGCCAGCGGATCACTACTCGGTGCAGTAGGAACCTCACTTTTTAGGGCGCTGTCCGGATTTATTCTGGCGGTGCTCATCGCAACGCCCCTCGCATTACTGCTGGCGCACCGGCCCTTACTTCGCAAGGGACTCGGGCCGCTGATTTCAGCGATGCAGGTACTGCCATCCATCGCATGGGTGCCGGCCGCGATCATCTTATTTGGGCTGAGCAACGCGACCATCTATATGGTGCTCCTTCTGGGTGCGGTGCCCTCGATTATCAATGGACTACTTTCCGGCATCGACCTGATCCCGCCCCAGTACCGGGCGCTATCCCAAGTCCTGGGCGCAGATAAGCGCCAGCATATTTGGCATGTTGAACTGCCTGCGGCGCTGCCAGGCTATGTGGCCGGGTTACGTCAAGGCTGGGCCTTCGCCTGGCGCTCCTTAATGGCCGCTGAATTGATTGCGGTGGGCGGGTCACTGTCCCTCGGGGTGGGCTCGCTGCTGCAACGTGGACGTGACCTTGCAGATTTACCGTTAGTGATCTTAGTCATACTTGTTATTTTGTTTGTTGGCGTCTTGATTGAACTTTTTTGTTTTGCACCCGTGGAACGCAAGCTATTGCGCGACAGGGGCATTAACCGCACGGGAGGAAAAAATGTCTAAAGGAAAAATTACGCTCATTGGAGGCGGGCCCGGTGATCCGGAGCTGATCACGGTTGCTGGCTACAAGGCTCTGGTTGCCGCAGACGTGGTGCTTGCAGACCGACTTGGACCTGTCGCATTGCTTGACGAGCTGCGTCCCGAAGTTAAAACTATTGATGTGGGAAAGGCTCCGGGTTGCCACGCGAAAACACAAGATGAGATCAATGATCTCCTAGTCAAATATGCTTCTCAGGGACTGGACGTGGTCCGCTTAAAAGGTGGTGATCCCTTCGTTTTAGGGCGTGGTGGCGAAGAGCTGATCTTCGCCGCGGAACATGGGATCGCTGCGCGGGTAATCCCCGGAATTACTAGTTCCATTTCTGTGCCGGCCGCGGCCGGAATACCGGTAACCCACCGAGGTGTCGCTAGCGGATTTACCGTCATCAGTGGACATGAGGATCTTAGCGATGTCCCGCTACGCGCTGACCACACCCTGGTGGTGCTCATGGGGGTGTCGAATTTGCCACAAATTGTTGAGACATTACTTACCCGGGGTTTACCGTTTAGTACGCCAATTGGGATAGTGGAGCGAGGTTACTCACAGACGCAGCGGACAACTATCGGTACGCTAGAGGAGATTGTAGTGCGCGCCCGTAAGGCCGCCGTGGCGAATCCGGCCGTCATCGTAATTGGTGACGTTGTACGTCTAGCACCTGAAGCTTTAACCCAGTTGGTTGAGCTTCAGCCGCTGGAGTCGGTCGACGTCACAGCGTCGGTCTCATTCGCTGACTAAGAAAGTAGATGTTGTTTGATGAGTGAAGTTCACGTACCTGAACATTTGACCTCCCGCGCCCTGCGCGTTGCCATTGTCGGTGCCGGTCCCGCAGGCATCTACGCCGCGGACATGCTCAATAAGAGCGAGCCAGTATCTTCTGGCCAACTGTCGCTGAAGGTAGATCTCTTCGATGAGCTGCCTACCCCGTTCGGCCTGATTCGTTACGGCGTATCCCCGGACCACCCACGCATTAAGGGCATCATCAACGCCCTTCATAAGGTGCTGAACAACGACTGGATCAACTTCTACGGAAACGTAGGATTGGGCCGGGACATCACCCTTGACGAATTGCACGAGCGCTATGACGCGGTCATTATCTCCACCGGTGCCCAAAAGGATGCCGACCTGAACATCCCAGGCATTGAACTTACCGGATCTCATGGTGGCGCAGACTTCGTATCTTGGTACGACGCGCACCCGGATGCCCCGAAGGAATGGGATCTTTCCGCTACGGAAGTAGCGGTGATCGGTAATGGCAACGTAGCTTTGGACGTCGCCCGTATTCTCTCCAAGCATGCTGACCAGCTGCTAGAGACCGAAATTCCAGCGCACATATATGAGCAGTTAAACGGCTCCGCTGTCACCGATGTACATATCTTCGGCCGTCGTGGCCCAGCACAGGTGAAGTTTACCCCGCTGGAACTTCGCGAACTATCGCACTCCAAAGATGTAGACATCGTCTTGTACGAAGAGGACTTTGATTTCGATGAGGGTTCGGAAGAAGCAATCCGCACCAGTAACCAAACCAAGACCATGGTGTCGACCCTGACCAACTGGTTGATTGAACAGGAAGAGAACGAGGAAGCCGCCAGTGCTTCTCGTCGTCTGCATCTGCACTTCCTGCAGACCCCGGTTGAGGTGCTCGGCGAAGACGGCAAGGTCACCGGTTTGAAGCTTGAACGCAATGAACTGGACGGCACCGGAAATGTTAAGGGAACCGGTGAATTTACCGAGTATCCAGTACAGGCCGTGTACCGTGCAGTTGGCTACTTCGGTTCTCCCGTAGAGAACATCGAATACGACGGGCAGCGCGGTGTATTGCCAAACGTTGAAGGCCGTGTCTTGAACGCTGAAGGCGCCCATATTGATGGCCTGTACGCGACCGGTTGGATCAAGCGTGGCCCTATCGGACTAATTGGCCACACCAAGGGTGACGCCTTGGAGACCATCAACCACCTGCTCGAAGACTTGGCAAACCTGCCGGTTCCGACTTCGAACCAGAGCATCGAAGAGCTCCTTGAGTCCCGAGGCGTGGACTACGCCGATTGGGATGGCTGGATGAGCCTGGACGAGCAAGAAAAGGCTCTGGGCGCCCAGGCCGGTACCGTGTCGACCCGCTTCGGTGAGATCACCCGCGACCGCATCAAGCTAGTCGAGCGCGAAGAAATGCTGGAGTTTGCACGAGCAAAAAAATTAGCTAAGAGCCTGTAACCAACAGTACAGGTTCAGGAATAACTGGCACCCGTTGATCTTCGGATCTTCGGGTGCCATTTTCCTTTAATCCCGACAACTGAATAGGTCGTCGGGCGAATGACAGCACTGACCTGTAGACATCCGTCATCGGACGCCACCGTGGGTTTGCATGCAGCGTATGTCGGCTGTGTGATAACTCATCTCCGGTGCCGGGCAGACTTGCGCGACGCGGTCGCGGTTGATTTATGACCAGATACACCTGTGGGGAAGAGCTTCGGCTCTTCCCCACAGGTGTATCTGGTGGACCTTAAACGCTGAGCTTGTCAGTCTGGCCGGTCTTCATGCTGGCAGGAACGCTGCGGCGCAACATGATGAACAACAAGATCATTCCTGCGGTCAATGCCATGTGGCCAAGTCCTGCGATTCCGGAGATCATGGCAGAGGATTCAATGTCCAGGACGGTGAGCATGCCGTGGGTGAGCTGCATTCCCGCGGTGATGATGACACCTGCGTGGTACGTGCCCATGAACCATGCGTAGAGCTTGCGGTGGGAGCTGATATTGAATGCCTTCTCCAGCAGCAACACCAGCAAGGTGACGATGAAACCAAGAACCAGCAGGTGTGTGTGGACTACAGAAAGCTGGGTCCAACCACCCTCGGGGAAATCGTTCATCTTGGTGAATTCGCGGAAGAACAGTCCGGAGGCGACTCCTACGAGCATGTAGGCAAAGGCGATGTTGATAAGCTTACGCATGAGTTTCACTTTCAATGAGTTCGGTGTTTGAAGAATTTTCTTTGGTGTTGCTGTGGCCGCGGTAACCGAAGACCGGAGATTTGGTGCGACCCAACAAGATGAACAACGCCGGCAGCAGCAAGGTGCGTACGACGAACGTGTCCATAAGTACTCCGAGGCCAACGATCAGACCAAGCTGACCCAAGACCATCAGCGGCAAGCTGGACAATGCCGCAAATACTCCTGCCAAGACCACGCCTGCGCTGGTGATAACCGTTCCGGTACGGCTGGTGGCATTGATGATTGCATCCGCCAGAGGCATGCGCAGGGCATCTTGTTTGACTCGCTGTGTCAGGAAGATTGTGTAGTCAACGCCCAGGGCCACCAGGAAGACGAAGGCGAGGAGCGGAACTTGAACGTCCAAAGCAGAGGTATCAAAAACCATAGATCCAATTAAGGATCCCAAGCCCACCGCGGCTGCGGCACTGAGCAAGTTGGTCAGCGAGAGCAGCAGGGCGGTGCGGAACTTTCCGGTGACAACCCACAACATGATCAGGCAGACCAGCAAGATCAGTGGCGCAATGACTAGGAAGTCACGCACGTGGCTTTGATGCGAATCGTAGGCTTCGGCAATGGCTCCACCAACCAATGCCTCAGCGCCGGGAACCTGCTCGAACTCGGTTCGCAGTGACTTGATCAGTTCGAAGCTTTCGGGAGAACCTGATTCACTGTTGCCGATAATCATGACGCGGTCGGAGCCGTTGTCCGGTAATGCTGGCAACTGTGTAGCACGTTCTACTCCTTGGACAGCTTTCGCTGCGGTAGTGACCGCTTCGCCGGTACCAGGGGAAGCAAGAACGGTGATGGGCGCGGTCTCTCCAACGGGGAAGTGCTCGGCCAGCCGTTGCGTGGCCGAAGTCGATTCAGTGGCCGTACGGAACTGTTCGGTTTGGCGTAGTCCCACGCTGGTAGCACCCAGTGCGGATGCCAAGATGCCAAGAATGAGTACTAACGCACTCAGGTTGACTACCGGGCGCTTGATGACAGCCGCTGCGGCTTTACCCCAGATGGAACGCTTAGCAGGTTCGTGATCCGGGCGGGGAACTAGTGGCCAGAAAACCTTGCGGCCACACAGCGCCATCACTGGGGTCAGTACGAACAAGTTGAACCCGGCAGCGATCAGTAGGCCTACGGCGCAGACGATACCCAAGCCTCGGGTGTCTTCCATGACGGCCAGTGCCATCGTGGCCAGCGCCAGGACTACGGTCAAGTTTGAGGAAACAATCGCTTCAAAGCTGTTGCGCCAGGCGCTCGCAAGAGCAGCCCGGTGATCGGTGTGCTGGTGTAGCTCATCACGGTAGCGGGAGATGAGGAATAGTGCATAGTTGGTGCCGGCACCGAAGACTAGGACGCTGAGTACGCCGGAATCAAAGTGAAGGTTGAAAGGCTCGCTGAGGGCGTTGGCGATGAGGCTCGCACTGCGATCGGCTAGCCCAACGACTGCCAATGGAATTAGCCAGAGAATCGGGGAGCGGTAGGTGAGAATCAACAGTACCGCCACGATGCCGATGGTCACTGCGAGCAAGGTGAAGTCTGCCCCGGCGAAGGTCGCAGACAAATCCAGCCCAAAGGCTGGTGCTCCGGAAACCTCGATGAGCATCCCGGCGTTTTCATTGGTGCTGATCTGCTCGCGCAGATCAGTGACCATCGCACGGTCAGCGTCGGTGCCTGCGCTGTCCCAAGAGGCGGTCAGCAAAGAAAGCTTGCCGTCCTCGCTGACTAGCGGCTTGGAAATCTCGACATGTAGTTCATCGCTGAGCTTGCTGGCTAGGGTGTTTAGTCCTGTGAGGTCTGTGTTGCTCAGCTGTTGCTGATCTGGGTGTCCGGCAACGAGTAATGCTGACTCTTTACCGGAATCGGGGATTTGTTCGAGAAGCTTGGCCACTGTGGCCGAGTCAGAGCCTGCGACTAATGTACTGGTGCTGCGTTCGGCTGCCGGAATGGAGCTGAGCAGCCCGAAAACGGCAAGGATGACAGCGAGTGCCCCGAGGAGCCAGAGACATGCACCGCGACGCGAGGTGAGCGAATTCGCTACCGATGTGAGAACTGGAGATTTCATACTTCTAGTCAATGCCAAATCGAGGTTTAGCAAATCGTGAAAGCGTTCGAACTCTATCTCAACCGTTCGGTTGATACGCCCACCAGAAGCGGGCTGCTAAATTAGTCCATGGTTGCGGGCAGCCTGTACGGCGGCGGTTCGTGTAGGAGCTTGCAGCTTGTCAAAAATATGCACCAAGTGAGTCTTCACGGTCGCTTCGGAGACGAAGAGTGTCCGCGCAATTTCGCGGTTACTTAGCCCCGTGGCTAAGTGTTTTAATACTTCGGATTCTCGGCTGGTCAATGCAATTTTTGGTTTGCGCAACCCAGCCACTACTCGTTGGGCCATTTCTGGGGCCAGCACCGTGTGCCCCGCAGCCGCCTGGCGGACCGAATCGATGATCGTTTGTGAGGCGACGTCCTTGAGTAAGTACCCCGCGGCTCCCGCCTCGATGCACTGTAGGATCTCGGCATCCTTATCAAAGGTGGTCAAAATGAGTACTTGGGGCGGATTGGGTAAAGCACGAAGTGCCGCGGTAGTAGCCACACCATTCATCCCAACTCCCAGCCGGAGGTCGCACAAGACCACGTCTACCGGGATTTGGGAGGCTGACTTAACTGCTTCTTCGCCGCTGCCCGCTTCGCTGAGTACGGAAATGTCCTCATAGTTTTCAAAAAGTGCACGCAGTCCGGTGCGCACGATAGGGTGGTCGTCAACCAGCATAAGGTTAATCAATTTCCGGCCTCAGGGTTCTTTAATGGGACATAGGCCGACAAAGCGGTACCTTCGCCCAGCGTACTTTCAATGTCAAGTCCGCCGCCTAGTTCGCGTAAGCGTTGGCGCATGGCGGGTAAACCGAATCCACCGGATTCTAAGTTTTTTCCCACGTTGGATTGCCATTCTCGAAGGCTGAATCCAATGCCGTCATCAACGATATCTAATCTGATGGCATCACCGGTATCTGCCAAGGAGACTACCGTCCGTGTGGCTTTCGCGTGACGACGCACGTTGGCAAGCGCCGACTGGGCTGTGCGTAGTAGGGCCACCTGAATTCCGGGGTCTAATACAGGAAGGTCGGCATCCACCCGTAGTTCGCTGGCGACCGCGCAATCTCTTTCAAACTCTTCGAGCATACGCCGAAGTGCTCCGGCGAGCGCTTGGGAATCTAATTCGCTCGGGGACAACGCGGCAATGATTCTGCGGAGGTCGGACAGTCCTTGCCCGGAGAGCTCTTCGATTCTTTCTAACGCGTTGGTTGCTTGGCCAGTTTGCTGCGTGTGGAGGGCGGCTTTGGCATGGAGCCCAATGGAGGAGAGCTGTTGGGCGATGGTGTCATGGATTTCTCTGGCCACTCGGGTACGTTCGGCGAGTGCACCGGCTTCATGCTGGGAGCGTGCCAGTTCCTCTTGAAGATCAGCCATTTCCTGATGTGCGCGTAAGAGTGAGGAGACAAGCTCGTTGCGTTCGGCAATATCGTGTTCGAGCTGTAAATAGCCGCGGGAGATTCCCCACGCGAAGGTGCCGCCAACCAGCGGGCCAACTACTCCTGAGACCGTGGTTGCGCCATTGTGCAGGAAAGGGGCCACAACGGTGAGCACATATACGGCGGCGGACCAGACAACGGAAAGTCCTAAGGCTAATTGGTGGCCGATGAGTAGCCAGAGACTAAAGGCAACCCACATGAATTCTGGTGAGGCGCTCATTCCTAGGGCCCAGATTGCGACGAGCACGGCGAGCCAATATCCCGGTAGCCGGGTACTTCCTTTGGAACGGAGAACGACGAATCCGAAGAGGTACCACAAGGCAAAAAGTCCTGCCGCGGCGATGGCTAACCAGAGACTGGATGCTGTGGTCGATGCTGCACGAAGTAGCGCGACAAGGAGCAGAACCGCCGTGATTAGGTGTTGCCCCCAGCGCAGGGCACTCACAGAGAGAGCTCGTTGTTGTGCGACTTTCGGCGAAAACTCCGCCGTGCCGGAAACCGATACGGCCGCTTCTCTGGGCATGTTCACGACTTGTCCACCCATGGTCTAAAACTCATGACTCTGACTCTATCGAAAGCATTTGTCCCAATGAAGTTGCGTATGCACGGTTGCTGACGTGGCGGGGGACTGAACAAGACTTTAGCCCTGCTTCATCTTGTGTTTGATATTGGGTTGTTTCCATCGGGAAGGGTAAGCCGCGAAGCATTCTCAAGCCAAAGGACATTGTAGAAATGAAAATTCGTTCCCTAGCAGTTGGCGCGTTGACCGCCTGTTTAGCGGCAACCGCAGTAACCCCGGTGTTGGCAGAGACTCCAAAACACAATGGTGAGACTATCTTGATAGGTCATCGTGGCGCGGCGGGTGTCGCACCGGAGAACACGATTGCGGCCATTGAAGCAGGAAGCCGCTCGGGAGCAGGATTTGTGGAGATAGACATTCAGCTCTCTGCAGACGGCGTGCCGTTTATTTTCCATGACGATACTCCCGCGCGCACCAGCAATGTGGCCGAAGTTTTCCCGGGCCGTGAGAATGACCCGATTACCTCCTTCACCTGGGATGAGCTTCAGCGCCTGGATGTTGGTTCGTATTTCTCAGATCAATTCGCTGGCGAAAAGATCCCGCACTTCGACGACGTGGCCGATGCCCTGACCGGCAAAACCGGAGTGTTCATTGAGATCAAATCCCCGGCGAAGTCCCCGGGGGTAGAACAGGTAGTGGCCGATTATCTGAAAACCGATCCGCAATGGAGTGCATTAGAGGCGGGAGGAAAAATTGAGGTTCTCAGCTTTGACGCAGCCTCGAACAAACGATTCGCCGCGCTCGCTCCGGAGGTACCGTTGCAACAACTGCTTGGTTCCGTGCCAAGCGCTTCGGAATTGGCTGAAATTGCCAGCTACGCAGATTCATTCGGTACTAGCTACCGCACCCTTGACGTGGCCCGTGCAGAGCGTGTGAAAGAGGCCGGGCTGGGTCTCGGGGTCTACACCGTCAATTCTGTGCAGGCCGCTCAGGCTTCTTTGGACATGGGCGTGGAGCGTTTGACCGGAGATTTCCCCGAACAGATTCACCGTCACCTGAAGGGCCAGAAAGTTTTCCCCTCGAACAATGGTGTGGTGATCGAGGACTCGGTCAACGATGTCCCGGGCAATGACGTTCAAGCCGAAACCGGTGAACATGTGGTGCTGGCTAACCAGTCGAAGCGCACGATTGACGTATCGGGATACCTGATTCGGGATGCCGGCAATAACGTGCTGTCCATCGGTGAGGGGTATGTGCTGCAGCCAGGCCAAGAGCTGCGGGTCTACACCGGCCCGGGGACTAACTCTGCGCAGGCGTACTACAACGGAGGCACGGCTAGTGTGCTGAACAACGGTGGAGATTCGGTGGCATTGTGGACGGCAAAAGATAAGCTGGCCGATACTTTCGCCAACTAGTCCCAGGTGAGGGAGCGTTCGCCGGGCAATGGGGGTGGTACTCCATTGCCCGGTGAACACGTTCTGCCGGCTAACGCGGCTCGTCGGAAAGCACCACGAGCAGTGCGGTAGCGCGTGTCATCGCCACATACCTGTGCACCGCTCCGGCGATCGACTCGCCGAATCTTTCTGGCCGGTTCAGAACCACCAGATCGAATTCAAGGCCTTTTGACTGTGCCGGACTGAGCGAGCGGATCCTCTTCGTCGGGGCAAATGACGGGTCGCCAATGACCACGCCAACGCCCAGAGGATTTTCGCTCAGCCACTGCTCCAATAGGTCGGTCTGCTGGTTGGGCTTGGCATAAATGACTGGGGCACCGTCCGTACGAATTGACCGCGGGACGTTGGCATCCGGTAATTCTTGGCGTATGACTGTGGCGGCAGCATCCATGATCTGCTGCGTGGTGCGATAATTCACCCCGAGCGCGGATACCCGGCATTGGGAAATTCCGGCCCTAACCAACCGTTCCTCCCAGGACTCTGTGAATCCGCTGGCGGCCTGGGCTCTGTCTCCGACAATGGTCAGACTTCCAGACGGGCAACGCCGTAACACCATGGCCCATTGGGCATCAGTGAGATCTTGCGCTTCATCTATAACAACATGCGCAAAAGGACCGGCGAGAGCCTTGGCGGACGATTCGACCTCCGTGCGCTGTTGGACGAGTTTTTCTTGGAGATCCTCATTGCGTAGCTGTGATGACAAGTCTTCCGAGTCATCTGCTGCGGCGACCAGATCGCCGATGACTCGAAGCATCATTTCACGCTCTGAGACAAGCAGGCTCTCGCGGTGGTGTTTGGCTATTTCAACATCGGGCTCACCGACCAGATACCGGGCCGCATCCAGCAACGGACCGTCCTCGATGGTGAAAGCGCTTTGTTGTTCGCGCCGCAAGCTCTCTAGCTCTGAGTTAGCGAACCACGGTGCACTGAAGCGCAGCAACATCGGAATGGAATACAAGGCACCCAGCAGTTTTTGTGGATCTAGTATGGGCCAGTGCTCCTCGAACGCTAGCGCTAACTGTGTATTGCGGGCTAACTCCGCATGGATCTGTGCTGCAGGGGCACAGTCCTTGGGCAGCTGATCAATCAAGATCTCCTCAAGTGCCTCACGAATCTGGGATCTGGATTCGTTGTGGTTGGTTCCTGGCTCCACCGATGCCGCCGCATCCACCCACTGCTGTACCGTCACCCTCACATCAGCCCAGCTAGTCTCAATCACTAAATCTTGAGCCGGGGGTTGCTGAAATACCGTCACGGCACGTTGCAAGACTTCTAGCATCCGCCCAGAGGATTTCAGCTTCGCTACAGCGCAGGACTCTTCAAAATCCGAACCGTGGACTTTAGGAACCAAATTTTGCACGGTGGTGATCAGTACTTCTTCCTCGCCTAGGTTGGGCAGAATGTCCGAGACTTAGGCGGTGTAGGCCTCATGCGGGCCGAGTACCAAAACCCGTCCGCGGCCACTGGGCAGCTGGGCGTCGGCGTGCAGCAGATAGGCAGCGCGGTGTAAAGCAACTACTGTTTTCCCCGTTCCGGGACCGCCATCAACCACTAAAGCACCCTTGGCCGAACTGCGGATGATGGCGTCTTGGTCCGCCTGGATGGTTGAGAGCACGTCCTGCATTTTTCCCACACGATTGGCTCCGAGCGAAGCCAAGAATGAAGAATGTTCGTCCAAAGACGGGCTTGCGGCCAGTTGTGTCAGGTCAAAAACTTCATCCCAAAAATCGACAACTTTCCCCTGCCGCCAACGGTAGCGGCGACGACTACTCAGATTCAGCGGAAATGCGTGCGTAGCAGCGAAAAACGGTTCGGCGGCCGGTGCCCGCCAATAGACCAGCAGCTGGGCAGAGTTTTCATCAGCGAGTCCTACTCTGCCTACGTAGGTGCGTGCCCCGGTGGTGGCATTGACCATGAAGCCCAAGCAGGCATCTGGTCCCATCCGATCCAGCGCGTGCAGGCGACGGGCTAATTGATTTAATTCCACGTCCCGTTCCAGAGACTGCTGCAAGATCCCCGCCCGGTCCTGACCACGTCTAGTTAAGCGCTCAGTGACGTCGCGGCGTTGTGTGGAGAATCGTTGGGCAATGCGGCAAAGATGTTCCTGGTCCTCTCGAATTTCCGCGTAAAACTGTGGGTCCTCCAAAGAGTCTGATAGCTGGAAGTAGCTGGGCAAGGGATCGGTACTCATGCGCTGTAGCTCCGGTCTGTGTCTGCGGGTAAACAAGAGGGAAAAACCCATTGTGAGCCCCGTAGGGGGCCTTGCGGCAAGGGCCCCTGCAGGCTATATTCTGAAAATGAAGGAACTAATAATTCGTCCTTCAAACTACGCTGAGCAGAAACCGGATGAGGTGAGATTTGCTCATTTTCGGCCACCAGGATTTGGTGCACGGCGTCGATTTTCGCGTCGTAGAACAGTGCTGAAACGTGCAGTCTATAGCCCGCGTAAATTCCGCGGAAGTGATCCGGCTTTCATCAGGCTGGATTGAGTTTTCAGCGCGGTCAATACGCGCTAGACTGGTAGGTACACGGCTTTGATCCGGATATCACCGGGGAGTCCTTGGAAGAAGAATCAGGATGCAGCTTTGCATTTGATCCAGTAGAACCAAGCGGGACCAGCCCGTCATAGCTGATGAGAAGCGGTTTTTCACCTTTATGCGAGAGCATCACGGTGGGGAATAAGCGGGGTGGTACCGCGGCCAAGTGTCGTCCTCGTAGGCAAGTTTTTTTGACCCTACGCTTGAAGGATGGCCATTTTGATGAGCTTCTACCCAAAGGTCACTACCGACCCGACCGGTTCAACCCCGGCCTCACCGCGTTTCCCAGAAATTGAGAAGCGAGTCCTCGAATACTGGAAGAACGACGGCACCTTTCAGGCCTCCATCGACCAGCGTGAGGGTGAAGAATTCGTCTTCTACGATGGCCCTCCTTTCGCTAACGGCCTGCCACACTACGGCCACCTGCTCACCGGCTATGTCAAGGACCTGGTAGCCCGCTACCAGACCCAGCGTGGCAAGCGTGTAGAGCGCCGTTTCGGTTGGGATACCCACGGTTTGCCAGCCGAGCTGGAAGCCATGAAGCAGCTGGGCATGACCGACAAGCAGCAGATCGAGTCGATGGGTATCGACAAGTTCAATGATGCTTGCCGCACGTCGGTGATGAAATACGCCGATGAGTGGAAGCAATACGTCAACCGCCAAGCCCGCTGGGTTGACTTCGAAAATGACTACAAGACCCTGAACGTTGAGTTCATGGAATCGGTCATCTGGGCTTTCAAGCAGCTTTCGGACAAGGGCCTGACCTACCAGGGCTTCCGCGTCCTGCCTTACTGCTGGAAAGACGAAACCCCTCTGTCCAACCACGAGTTGCGCATGGACGACGACGTTTACAAGAACCGCCAGGATCAGACGGTCACCGTCGGTTTCACGATTCTTGCCGGAGAAACTGAAGTATCCAAGAACCTTGCCGGTGTTCAGGCCTTGGCCTGGACGACCACCCCTTGGACTCTGCCAACTAACGCGGCCCTGGCCGTGCACCCAAAGATCGAATATGTAGTTGTGCCTGCAGGGGAGGCCGGCGTCAAGGCTTCCGCTGCCGCCGGGCCGTTCCTGCTGGCCAAGGATCTGCTCGGCTCCTATGCGAAGGATCTTGGCTACAACGACGCGAAGGAAGCCGCCGCTGCCATCAGTGCGACCTTCCAAGGCTCTGAGCTTGCTGGGGTTCGCTACGAACCACTGTGGGACACCTTTACCGATACTGAAAAATACGGTACTGAAAACGCTTGGCAGATTGTCACCGCTGACTACGTCACCGTAGGCGACGGTACCGGTATCGTGCACCAGGCCCCGGCATACGGCGAAGATGACCAGCAGGTCTGTGAAGCACATGGCATCCCGGTAGTGCTCTCGATAGACGAGGGTGCAAAGTTCCTTCCGCTGTTTGCTGGCGGGCCACTGAACGACATCGCCGGCGTGCAGGTTTTCGACGCCAACAAAACCATCACGAACGTTTTGAAGGATGACGCCCGCTTGGTCAAGCAGGCCTCCTACGAACACTCCTACCCACACTGCTGGCGCTGCCGTACACCACTGATCTACCGCGCCATCTCCTCATGGTACGTGGAAGTCACCAAGATCAAGGACCGGATGGTCGAGCTCAACGAGCAGATCAACTGGATCCCAGGCAACGTGAAGCATGGCCAGTTCGGTAAGTGGCTGGAAAACGCCCGCGACTGGTCCATCTCACGCAACCGCTACTGGGGTTCGCCAATCCCAGTCTGGGAATGCTCGGGTGTCGAGTGTGCTCACCGCGAGGTCTTTGGCTCGCTTGAAGAGATCAAGAACTTCTTCGGACGCCTGCCGCTGAATCATGAGGGACAGCCAGATCTGCACCGCCCATTCATCGATGAGCTGACCAAGGCTCACGAGGGTTGTGCCGAAAGCGGCACTCTCTCACGCGTTGAGGACGTGCTTGACGTCTGGTTTGACTCAGGATCCATGCCTTACGCACAGGTCCACTACCCGTTTGAAAACGGCCAGTGGTTCGACTCAGGTCACCACCCGGCAGATTTCATCGTGGAGTACATTGGCCAGACCCGTGGCTGGTTCTACACCATGCACGTGCTGTCCACCGCACTATTTGACCGCCCGGCCTACACCAATGTCATTTCCCATGGCATTGTGCTCGGATCCGATGGGCAGAAGATGTCCAAGTCATTGCAGAACTACCCGAACGTCAACGAAGTTTTGGACCGCGACGGTTCCGACGCGATGCGTTGGTTCTTGATGGCCTCACCAATTCTGCGCGGTGGCAACCTGGTGGTGACCGAGCAGGGCATCCGCGATGGCGTGCGTCAGGTCTTGCTGCCGCTGTGGAATGTCTGGCACTTCTTCAACCTGTACACCAACTCCGCGAATAACGGAGCCGGCTACGAAGCTAAGCGTTCAACCAGCTCTACTGACCCACTGGATCAGTACATGCTCGCGGCCACCGGAGAACTCGTTCGCGAGGTCACCGAAGCACTGGACACCTATGAAGTGTCCGATGCTACCGAAGCGGTTCGACACTACATGGACACGCTCACTAACTGGTACGTGCGCCGCTCGCGCCAGCGTTTCTTCGACGAAGATACCCAGGCCTTTGACACGCTGTATACCGCGTTGGAAACCTTAGCGAAGGTTTCGGCATCGCTGTTGCCACTTGCCAGCGAAGAAATTTTCCGTGGGCTGACCGGGGAACGCTCGGTGCACCTGACCGACTGGCCAGATGCCAACGATTTCCCAGCCGATATGGTCTTGCTGGAAACCATGGACACCACCCGAAAGATCTGCTCGGTAGGCTCCTCGCTGCGTAAGGCTAAAAACCTGCGTGTCCGCTTGCCACTGGCAGAGCTGAAGGTAGTTCTCACCGACGCAGCGCGTCTGGAAGGCACCTACGCTTCGATCATCAAGGACGAGCTGAACCTGAAATCAGTGACCCTGATCGATGCTGCCGGAGTGGACACCGCAAGTTACGGCATCAGTCAGCAGCTGGTGGTCAATGCTCGCGCGGCTGGTCCGCGCTTGGGCAAGAATGTTCAGCAGGCCATCAAGGGCGCAAAGTCCGGTGACTGGTCGGTGACCGCTGGCGTGGTTACCGCCGGTGGCCTTGAACTGGCCGAGGGTGAATACACCTTGGACACCGTAGTTGATGAGGCGGCAGAAATTGCGGCAGCAGTCATCGACGGAGGGTTCCTGGTCTTGGATACCGAGGTCACTGCGGAGCTTGCCGCCGAAGGTACAGCCCGCGATATGGTTCGCGCCATCCAGTCGGCTCGTAAAGAGGCAGACCTGCAGGTTTCGGATCGTATCCGTACGGTTATCACCGCTACCGCGCAGACCGTTGAAGCGTTGGAAAGCAACCGCGAACTGATCAGCAGCGAAACCTTGACCGCCATCTTGGAGCTGGTCGTCGACGAGTCACAGGTTGAAACGAAAATTGAAGTGGAGCGCACCGTATGAGTGATCTAGAGCGCGTCTACGCCCAGTTACTGGCTCGCGCGCCAGAAAACAAGATCGAACCACGCATGGACCCCATGTTCCGTGCCATGGAAATCTTAGGGGAGCCGCAAAAAGCTGCGCCGGTTATACACATCACCGGCACCAACGGAAAAACCTCCACCGCACGGATGATCGAGTCGCTACTGCAGGCCCACGATATCCGTACCGGACGCTACTCCTCGCCACATCTACTCAAGATTACCGAACGAATCAGCATTGACGGGGAACCAGTTGATGACGAGACGTTCGTGCGCGTCTGGGATGAGATTGCCCCTTTTCTTGACCTAGTCGACGCGGAACTTGCCGAACGTTCAGAGAATCGGCTGACCTACTTTGAAGCGGTAACCATCCTTGCCTTCGCGATTTTCGCCGAGGTACCGGTGGAAGTTGTTGTGCTGGAGGTAGGCCTTGGTGGAATTACCGACGCGACGAATGTGGCAGATGCCCAAGTGTCCGTGTTCACCCCGATTTCTTTGGATCATACGGATCTGCTGGGGGATACCACCGAGCTGATCGCCGAAGAAAAGGTTGGAATTCTTAAGCCAGGCGGCTACCTGGTCTCCGCCCGGCAACCAGAAGACGCGGCCGAGGTATTGGTTTCCAAGGTGCGTGAACTGGAAGTTCCCATGGCTTTTGAAACCAGAGACTTCAAACTCATTGACCGCACCATGGGCGTTGGCGGACAGGTATTGTCCATCGAGGGGCAGGCGGGTCGTTACGACGAGATTTACCTCCCGCTCTATGGCGCACACCAAGCACAGAACGCTGTCGTTGCACTGGCTGCCGTTGAAGCTTTCCTCGGAGGTGGCGAACGCGAACTGAACGTGGAACTCGTCCGCGATGGTTTTGCCGCCACCACCAGCCCGGGCCGACTCGAGCTGGTGCGCAGTGCGCCGAGCATCTTAGTTGATGCCGGGCACAACCCCGATGGCATAAAAGCCAGCGCGGAAGCAATCAAAGAGTCCTTCGGCTTCTCCCGCCTCGTGCTTATGGTCGGTATCCTGCAGGAAAAGGACGCCGAAGCAATGCTTTACACCATGCGTGAAGAGTACGGCGATCTGGTGGATGACCTTTGCTTGACTCAGTCCTCCTCACCACGCGCAATTCCGGCAGGCGAACTGTCCACCATGGCTATCGAAGCTGGATGGCCAGAGGAAGACCTCCACGTCACCGAAAATCTTGAAGACGCGGTGGAGTGGTGTGTGGGACGCGCTGAATCCGGAGATGACCTTGCCGGCGGCGTACTTGTCACCGGTTCGATTACACTGGTGGGCGAAATCTCACTACTTCTCAAGGGAGGGCAGAGCTCCTAATGGCCAAGTTAACTAAGGCGCAGCGCGAATGGCGTCCGGGGATGAAAAAGAAGCCCCGTTCCACCAAGGTGATGTTCGCTTCCACGGTATTGACCTGTGAGGCGTTTCTCGCCATCTTTGTCACTTTGGCAGCCTTTGGTCTCAAGCGCGCCGAACCTGCGGTAGTGCTTAGTCTGGGTGCTGCAATGGCAGTACTGTGCATCGTCACCTGTGCGCTTTTGCGTAAGCCTGCCGGTTACTTAATTGGCTGGATCCTTCAAGTGCTGTTCTTCCTGACCGGGTTCATCTTGGTAGACATGTTCTACCTGTCGGTCTTCTTTGGCCTGTGCTGGTGGTACGCGCTGAAGAAGGGTGGCGAAATGGACGTGGAAGACAAACGCCGAGCCGCTGCACAAGCTGAGTGGGACCGCGCCCACCCAAACGTAGAATCATAATAAACCAAAGTATCTAGGAACGAAGAGGTAGAAACATGACCGAACGTACTCTCATTCTCGTCAAGCCAGATGGTGTGAAGCGCGGCCTAACCGGCCAGATCCTCGCTCGCATTGAAGCGAAGGGTTACACCATCGCCGAGTTGCAGCAGCTGGACGCTTCCCGCGAGCTGCTGGCAGAACACTACGCCGAGCACGAGGGCAAGCCATTCTACGAGCCACTGGTGGAATTCATGCTCTCGGGCCCAGTCGTTGCGATTGTCGCCGAAGGCCAGGGAGTCATCCCCGGTTTCCGCTCGCTTGCAGGTACTACCGATCCAACCAGCGCGGCTCCGGGCACCATCCGTGGTGACTTCGGACGAGACTGGGGCCTGAAGGTTCAGCAGAACCTGGTTCACGGTTCGGATTCAGTTGAGTCTGCAGAACGTGAAATCGGCATCTGGTTCGCCAAGTAAACCACGCTGTACAGCTTTTTGATGAGAGCGAAAAACCCTGTCTGCCTCTCATAGGCGGACAGGGATTTTTCATATCCAGTACGGGCTAAGCGGTTCTAACAAGCGCGAGCAGAAGAGAAATACTCAGCTGGACGGCTGAGGAAAGAGCAATAGTGGAAACACTCAATACCCGGCTACACGCCTAGGAGTTCCGCTGAAACTTAGAACCAGTCATCCAGAGAATTGTGTGAATGAGGTACAAAGGATGGGCTTGGTGTGGGAGATGAACTCCATGAAGTGTGAGCCGAAGCCGGTACCGAAGACTGGCGAATAGAATCGTAGTCATCTTTAGAGAGCATGACGACAGATTCTTTGGGGGACCTGGAAACAGAGACAACTGCATGTTCGGTCACGACATTGTCGACCAAACTAGAAAAATTCTTTAGTGCATCCTCATAGCTGAAATTCAGCATGAGTACCTCCTAAATATCGCAGTGAGCGCCCAAAGGCACTTCGTTGGTGTAGTCAAGCGTGGCCTGCGTTGAGATCTGATCTGAGTAAAAACCGGATCTTGCTGCTGTGACAATGATTCTCAAGGCGCCGCACTTGTCACATAAAGCCGCTTCTTTCACTTGAGTCACATTAAACACATCACTAGACGAAAGTGCAACGTTGCTGGTCTTCAGATGACGCTTCTAATCAGTTCTGAGCTTTGCGAACAGCAATGAATCACGGCGCCGAGAATTGATGAGTTTGTGCCCGCGTAGCAGCCCCTCATAATTCAATCCAGCCTTTTCCAAGACCCGGCGGGAGGCGGTATTCTGCGGCGCGCACGTGGCAGTGAGGCGTTGCAGATCAAGGGCGCTAAAGCCCAGCTCAAGGAGCAGCTGTGCCGCTTCGGTAGCGTACCCGCGGCCCCAGTAACGCTGGTTGAGGCTGTAGCCAAGTTCGCCACACCGGTGTTGCTCGTCCGTGGTGCACACGGCCGCGGCTCCAATGAGCTGACCTTCTACGAGCACTGCCAGAGTTAGCGTCTGCGCGGACGGCGTACAGGCTTGCAGTAAGTACTCCCGGGTCTGTGCTTCGGTGTTCGGGCCCCATTCGGCATATCGATAGACCATCGGGTCAGTGGCATATTCATGTACCGCAGCAAAGTCCGAGGGCAGAAAATTACCCAGGGACACCGCTGTATGCGTGGTGATGATTTCGCGTTCTACTCCAGCCATTTCTGCACCTTTCAATACAAAAAAGTCTTGGCCCCACCAAAAATCGGTGAGGCCAAGACAATGCACTATCGAATTCTAACTTTCGGCACCTCGTGTGGTGCCTTCGGGACGAGAATCCTCGGCGTCCAATGATTTCTTATGGTCTTCTGGTTTGACCTTCGCCTCGATATCCTTCTTGGCATCATCAACGGCATGCGAGTTATCTCTATCCGTCCAGACCTTGACCACTGCCCAAGCTGCTGCCGTCAGCGGCACCGATAGTACGGCGCCGATAATGCCCGCCAGCACGGTGCCGGCCGCCAAAGCGATCAAGACTACGAGAGCATGTAAGTTCAGCGCGTTGGCCATGACCACCGGTTGAAGGAAGTTGCCTTCCAGCTGGTTGACGATGATTACCGCTGCCAGCACGATCAATGCGACGACTGGACCGTTAGTTACCAAGGCGATCAGCGTAGCCAGAATGCCTGCCACGGTGGCACCTACCATCGGAATGAACGAACCGAGGAAGACAATAACCGCCAGCGGCAGAGCCAATGGAACTTGCAGGATCAACAACGTCGCTGCGATACCAAGGGTATCTACGGCGGCGACTGTTGCGGTGCCGCGGATATATCCGCCGAAGGTGCGTAGAGCACGGTCTCCGGAAAGGATCCACTTGTTGCGGTAGTGCTTTGGCGTCCAGGAGACGGCAAAAGCCCAGATCCGGTCGCCGTCCTTCAGGAAGAAGAACAGGATCACCAGCAGTAAGACCAGACCAGTCACGAAGCTACCGGCTGCACTGAGCGTGTTAAGCGCGCCAGTTCCGAACTGCGAACTTGTCAGGAACGAGGTGACTGAATTTACGACACTATCGATCTGCGTCTGATCGATGGATAGTGGCATGTTGCCAATAAAACCTTGGACCATGTCGTTGAGCTGGTTAAAGCCCTCGACGGCCTGATCAACAAGCTTGGGCCATTCTTTGATGACCGAGAAGACTAAGCCGGTACCAATTCCGCCCAGTACCAGTAACGAACCGAGGAAGACAATCCATGCGGAAAGCAAGGGGGAGAAGACCTTGCGCAGTTTCAGTACCAGTGGCCACAACGCGCAAGAAATAATCACCGCGAGCAGGGTCGGGATAACGATCACCGTGAGGCGCAACATTCCAATAATAAAGAACGCCGCTAAGGTTCCGACGATTAGCAGCTGTGCGCTGCGAATACCCAGACGGCCGAGCATATCCGTCCATAGCGCGGGCACTGTGAAGTTGGGCTTAGCCACTTCTGACTCGCTGAGAAGTTCACCTACCGGAGGTTCGGGGGGTGCTGACGGAGCGGCTTTTGGCTGACGCTGCGGCAACTTAAGTTTACGGAGAAAATCCATGGGTACTCCTTGTAACTGACACTAACTAGCTCCAACAATAGGCTAACGAGTAGATTAGCAACCAGCACAACGCCGAGAGAAGCTAATTTCAGCTCTGGCTTTTGTGTTTACAATCCTCCTAAGCAGAAAAATGGGGTGTTTGTCCACGAAGACGTGGACAAACACCCCGGGAGAGCTAGTTCGAGCCAGTGGGGAATTAGTTCCCGAAATACTCCTCGGCAAGCAAGCTCATCAGAATGCGGTCATGGAATGCTCCATCGTGGAATCCTGCCTGGCGGTGGCGGCCTTCCTCGCGGAAACCAGCACGCGAGAACGTGCGCAATGCGCGTTCGTTGTATGCCCAGATGCCTAAACCTATTCGGTTCAGTCCCATTTCACGGAAGCCAAAGTCGACAATCATTTTCGTTGCGACGGTGCCGTATCCCTGACCGACATTTGAACCGCCAATCATCAGCATGAGTTCAGCCGAACGTACCGGAGCATTGAAGTTATAAAGCGCCGTATGTCCAATCAGGGTGTCATCTGGCAGGGTCACGGACAGACCCACGCCATCTTTGGTTCCACGGTTCAGGCTCCAGCTTTTAAAAAGACTGGCTGCTTCAATTCCGGGATGTGGCAGCACGATATTTCCTTGCAGTGCCATGAATTCTGGACTGTTCCACCACTGGGTCAGGATTGGTAGGTCATCGTCCTGTAGCTCGCGGAGCCTAATTGTGTCCGAGATCAGTAGATTGATGCCATAATCTTGGGCATTTTCTGTATTCCAATTGTCGCTTCCCATGACCCTAATCTAGTCGCTTTGAACTTGATTGGGGTGATTTGGCTCATGGTGAGCAGTCGATGCGGTGCGGGGTCTAAGCATTAACTTCCCTGATTATGCGGGGGAGTAAGCGGCAATTCGCGGGGCGCTGGTGCCTCAAGGTTTTCGCTAATAGCGCGAATTGGTGATTCGGCGTTGCCAAAACAAATCAACGAGAAACGCGGAAAGCGCACCGACGAGGTAAGCCACTAGATCAGTTGCCGCAAAGCCGGTCCCAAGAACCAGCCGTGCCGGTGGGAACAAGTGGCCCGCGGTGCTGGGGAAAGCGGTTAATTGCAATAGTTCCACCGCTACGCACCATCCCAGTGCCCATAATCCCACGGTAACTCGTGCGCTGGTGGGGACCAGGAAGGCCACTAAAACATAAATTAAACTCGCGTAGAGAATTCCCCCGGATAGATCCGAAATCAGGCCCCAGGGCTGAAAGCGCAGAAATAAACCAATGGGGATCAGCGCCACTGCACTGATCCCCATTGCGAGCCGACGCCGGTTGGGACTAGCCAAAGAACGCATTCGGGAATCGCATGACAATTGAGGCTGCAACGAGGACCCAGAGGATTGCAGTGATAATCCAGCTCCATTCGGTGACGAACTTTTTCAGCCCTGCCGAACCTGGGATGATGCCTCGGACAATGTTGTGTGAGGTGGTGAAGACGAAGAGGGGGATCATGACCGCCCAAACCACCATGCAGTAAGGGCACAGAGCGTTAATCTCATAAAGCGCCTGGGACCAGAGCCAAATTATGAATACCATGGCGATGGTTACACCGGTTTGGATGCCAATCCAGAACCAACGCTGGAACTTGGCGCCTGCGAGCAAGGCCATCCCAATGGTAATCAGCACGCCAAAGAGCACTATTCCGAGAAATGGGTTGGGAAAACCCAGGAGCGCCGCTTGGCTGGACTTCATCACCGTGCCACAGGAGACCCATGGGTTGAAATCACAGCTGGTGACGTAATCGGGATTCTTGTAGAGCTCAAGGCGTTCTAAAACCAAAATGCCGGAAGCGATCCATGCGATCGTTCCTGTGACTACAGCGAATACTCCATAGCCGCGCTCTTTTGCCCACCAGGGCAACACGCCCGAGTTCTGCGGACTCTCAAGTGATGAAACCATATCTTGACTATTCCATATGTTCAGTCGAATGCGGGTCAACGCGCAACTTGCATAGCTCATACTATGGAGCTTTTCTGTGCAATATATATGTGTTTGTGAACTTGTAATGAACTAAATATGAGAGAATAGAAATGGTTGTTCGCGGATCCACAGTCTGCTTTCAACCCGACGACAGACTTTTGAAACAACAGATCGTCTTGCGATGCATCGCTTCGGTTGAGTGCCCATTACGTGCGCCTCCCGAGGGAATACCGCGGATCGTAGGGCTGCAAAGGAAAGCAGCCGGTTTTCAATGGCCACGTTGAGCCGCAGCAAGTGCATGCCGGATCAGTAAAATGAATCGGCTTGAAACAAGCTGCGGAACACACAAGGACTTTTGTGTCTGGCCGACTCTCCGAGAATGGCCGTAAGACACGTGACGAATGTTGTTTCAGCCTAGGCACCGTCTGTGGAGGTCGCCGAAGCGGGAATTTAAACTAGGAGTACGCGAATTTAAATGAGCGCATCAAATCAGCGAAAGGGAGGGGCGCAGTCAAATAAGCGAGGCAATCGTTCGCGAGCCCGCCGTACCACTGTAGCCACCACCCCCTCACGTCCACTGCGACGTGCACTAACTTTGGCCGAACTTAATGCCGCAGCCGGCGTAGAGGAAAGCCCGTTCCGTTGGCGCGCCACGCGCCGCACACAGGTCTCCACCCCTGACTCGGTCAAACGCCTGAGCCGCCAAGCAGAACGTCGCCAGCAAGTGGCTCGTGACGCGGTCGAGCAAGCAGCCGCAGCATCCGACGAGAAGTTAGTCCCGCAGGAGACTCCGGTCGAAATCGAAGTTGAGCAGGCTCCGGAAGAAACCGGCCCGAAGCTCGCAGCGGCAGTCACCGAACCAATCAAGGGTTCCGAGGCCAACGAAGTTTCGCCTGATGATCACACCGGTGCCTTGCTTGCAGAGCACGGCAGCACCATGATCATGAACCCGTTCGCAATTCCAGAGGCAGCCCACACCGTAGTGCAGCATGCGGTGGCTAAGACCGCTAACCCGGTGAAGGCACGAACCCCACGCCAGCAGCACAGCGAAGAGACCGAAGACGACGATGTCACTTCGCGTCGCCGTCGCCGTCGCCGCCGGGGAGATGTTGATCTTGAGGTTGAGGGTGGTTCGCAGGATGATCCACCAAATACTGTGACCCGTGTCCGTGCCCCGCGCGCCAGCGTTGAGTCGCAGCTTCCAGCATCGGACCGGGTGACCTCGGTGCGTGGTTCCACCCGTCTGGAAGCAAAACGTCAGCGTCGCCGCGAATCACGTGAGACCGGTCGTCGCCGTCAGGTGATTACCGAAGCCGAGTTCTTGGCTCGTCGTGAATCGGTAGAGCGCAAGATGATTGTGCGACAGCGCGAAGATCGTATTCAGATCGGTGTGATGGAAGACGGAGTGCTTGCCGAGCATTTTGTCTCCAAGACCCAGCAGGATTCATTGATCGGCAACGTTTACCTGGGCAAGGTTCAGAATGTGCTGCCTTCTATGGAAGCTGCATTCGTGGATATTGGCCGCGGCCGTAACGCCGTACTTTATGCCGGTGAAGTGAACTGGGATGTGGCAGCACTCGAAGGCCAGCCACGGCGCATTGAAAATGCGTTGAAGGCCGGAGACTCGGTGCTGGTGCAGGTCACCAAAGATCCCGTGGGTCACAAGGGTGCACGTCTGACCAGTCAGGTGTCCCTGCCTGGCCGTTACCTGGTTTATGTGCCAGGTGGTTCAATGACCGGTATCTCCCGCAAGCTCCCAGACGTGGAACGTCAGCGTCTGAAGAAGATCCTGAAGGATCACCTGCCGGAAAACGCTGGCGTCATCGTACGTACCGCAGCCGAGGGTGCATCCGAAGAGGAGCTGACCAACGACATCAACCGCCTGCGAGCTCAGTGGGAAGGTATCGAAGCGCAGTCTTCCTCGACCAAGACTCTAGCTCCAGAGCTTCTGTACTCCGAGCCTGACCTCACCATCAAGGTGGTTCGTGATGTTTTCAACGAAGACTTCACGAAGCTGATAGTTTCCGGCGAACAAGCTTGGGACACTATCGAGGCTTACGTCATGTACGTGGCACCGGATCTGATGAGCCGCTTGGAGAAGTGGGAACAGGCTGAAGATATCTTCAACAATTTCCGCATTGACGAACAAATCAACAAGGCGTTGGATCGCAAGGTCTTCTTGCCATCGGGCGGTTCGTTGGTTATTGATCGTACCGAGGCCATGACAGTTATTGACGTGAATACTGGCAAGTTCACTGGCTCCGGCGGAAACCTGGAAGAAACCGTCACCAAGAATAACTTGGAGGCGGCCGAAGAAGTCGTCCGCCAGCTGCGCTTGCGTGACATTGGTGGCATTATCGTCATCGACTTCATCGACATGGTTTTGGAAGCCAACCGCGATCTGGTGTTGCGCCGTTTGGTCGAGTGCCTCGGCCGTGACCGCACTAAGCATCAGGTAGCTGAGGTGACCAGCCTAGGACTGGTACAGATGACGCGTAAGCGCATGGGTACAGGTCTGCTGGAGGTCTTCGGTGAAGAATGCGAAGCATGTGCCGGTAGCGGCTTCATTACTCATGAAGAGCCAGTAGAGCACCGCAAATCCTTCAACTCTTCCGGTGAAGCTCACGCAAAGAAGTTCCCGGAGAAGTCTTCGTCTCAGCGTCCAGAGCGTCGTCGCCGTCGTGGCAACGAACGTGAAGATGTGAAGCCGGCAGAGCAGAGCACCGAGCATCATGAATCTGAGTCTGGTGAGAAGAACGAAGCTACTCGGCACGCGTTAGCCAATATTGCCGCGGCTTCGCACCTAGAGCAGCCTGTCGAAGCTGGTTTGAAGTTTGGCGGAGCGAACGTCCCGGTTACTAAGGGTGAAGCCGCACAGGCTTCCTCCGAGGAGAAGTCGGTAACTTTGGAGGCCTTGGAGGCCGCCCTTCCAGGCGGAGCTGAAGGGGAAGATCCGGAAGGCCTTGAAGCTGGACGCAAGCCACGTCGCCGTTCACGATCGCGTCCACGCGGCCGTGGCCACGCGGACCAAGGACATGGAACCGAACATGCTGAAGTTCAGGCTTCCGCTCCAGAAACTGAAACTGAAACCTCTGTCGTTCCGGTTGCCGAGAAGCAGCCAGAACCGAATACGCGCAAGCGTGGCTCACGCCGAGCTACTCGCGCGCAGAGTGAATCCGTAGCTGCGCCCAGCTCGTCCGGACAGCCAATGCTGACTGGGCTTGCAATGCCAGCCTCGCAGGGAGCGCAGGTAGCGCAAGCCACCTCAACCGCTCCAGCCGCCGCAGCAGCCGCTGCGGCCCCACAGAGTTCCACTAAACCAAAGCGACGCAGCCGTCGGGCCACCTCGGTCCAGGGCGATGCGCACGCAGAGGTTAGTGTGGCCGAGGTATCTGCTGCCACCGGTTCGGTGGTTCAGATGGATACCAGCAGTGCACGAAACGTAAAGCCAGCCGAGGCTGCCGGGAAACCGGTAATGCTTGGTGTTGGAGTTCCGGTTCGTGAACTGAAATAAGATGAACTTGATCACGCTTCACCCGCTGGGGCAGTTTCTATTTGCCCCGGTGGTGTTGACTAGCGTAATCTGGTTGATCGGTGCTAAACGCCAAGATCACGGATTTCTGATCCGCTCGGCGTCAAGGCACAAGCGCATGAGATCCCTGATTCAGGCATCTGATTTATCAGATGTTCGGGTTGATTTCTGCGCCGGTAAGACAATAAACGTCGAGTAGAAGCGAGTACCCACGTGGTGTACGCAATTGTCCGCGCAGGCGGCCACCAGGAAAAGGTCTCCGTTGGAGACCTCATCACCGTAGACCGTCTTCGGGCTACCCCAGGTAGCTCCATTGAGCTTCCAGCCTTGTTGTTGGTAGATGGCGAGAAGGTAACTTCCGCCGCTGCTGACCTGGCTAAGGTCAAGGTTTCCGCTGAGGTTGTAGAAAACCTCCGCGGCCAGAAGATTGTTATCCAGAAGTACAAGAACAAGACCGGTTACAAGAAGCGCCAGGGCTTCCGTGCCGCTCTGACCAAGGTCAAGGTCACCTCGATCGCCTAATTTGGGCTGATCGTAATAACCAATTTTTGTAGCGAAAGAGGCTAAAAGGCATGGCACATAAGAAAGGTGCGAGTTCCACTCGCAACGGTCGCGATTCCAACGCACAGTACCTAGGCGTAAAGCGCTTTGGTGGCCAGGATGTCAAGGCAGGCGAAATCATCGTCCGCCAGCGTGGCACCCACTTCCACCCAGGCGCCGGCGTAGGCCGTGGCAAGGATGACACCCTGTTCGCTCTGGCTGCTGGCGCAGTCGAGTTCGGCACCCGTCGTGGTCGTCGCGTAGTGAACATTGTGACTGCTGCCTAACTTTAGGCAACAGACAATTATTTCAGTGCACAAGGGGTGGGCCGATTTCGGTCCGCCCCTTGTGTGCGTATAGATAGACTTTAAGCGAGCATAAGCTCGCACCCCGTTATAGGAGAAGATGGCCCCGTGGCTGCATTCGTTGATCGCGTAACTCTAGATGTCACCGCAGGTAATGGTGGCCACGGTTGTGTGTCCATCAAGCGCGAGAAGTTCAAACCGCTCGGAGGACCAGACGGTGCAGCAGGCGGCAATGGTGGCAACGTCTTCTTGCGCGTTGACCCACAGGTCACCACCTTGCTGGACTTCCATCACCTGCCACACCGTAAGGCTCCCAATGGCGAGCCAGGTAAGGGCGATCTGCGCCCGGGCAAACAGGGTGAGGACTTGATCCTTGGCGTCCCAGCGGGCACCGTGGTGAAAACCAAGGATGGCGACATCATTGCCGACTTGGTCAAGGTCGGTGACGAATACCGCGCTGCCGTAGGCGGCCTGGGTGGTCTGGGCAACGCGGCTATCGCTTCGGATAAGCGTAAGGCTCCGGGCTTCGCCCTGCTTGGTACCCCAGGTACCAGTCAAGAAATTGTGCTGGAACTGAAATCAGTGGCGGATATTGCCCTGGTTGGCTTCCCTTCGGCCGGTAAGTCTTCGTTGATCGCCGCCGTATCGGCTGCCCGTCCGAAGATTGCTGACTACCCGTTCACCACCCTGGTGCCAAACCTCGGCGTAGTTATGGCCGGCGAAATTCGTTTCACCGTAGCCGATGTCCCTGGGCTGATCCCCGGTGCGTCCGAAGGCAAGGGATTGGGTCACGAATTCCTTCGCCACGTTGAACGCTGTGCCGCTATTGTGCACGTGCTTGACTGCGGCTCCCTAGAGTCGGATCGCGATCCTATTGGCGATTTGGAAACCATCGAAGCCGAATTGGCGGCCTACGAAGCCGACTCGACTTTCGCCGGTACCGACGGCAATATTATTCCCCTGACCGAACGTCCAAAACTTGTTGCGCTCAACAAAGTAGACATGCCAGACGGTGCCGACATGGCCGAGTTTGTGCGCCCAGAGCTCGAAAAACGTGGCTACCGCGTCTTTGAAATCTCGGCATTGGCACGTAATGGATTACGTGATTTGACCTTCGCCATGGCTGAATTGGTAGAGAAGGCACGCTCCGAGCGTGTCGAAGAAACCCCGGTTGTGGAAGTTCCGATGCTGCGTCAACGCACCGGAAAGAAGACCGAATTTGTTATTCGCCGTGAAGAGGTGAGCAACGAACCGCTCTGGCGTGTCATTGGTGAAAAGCCTGAACGCTGGATCGTGCAGACCGATTTCCGTAATGACGAAGCAGTCGGCTACCTGGCAGACCGCCTAGCAAAGCTGGGTGTTGAAAACCAGTTGTTTAGGGCCGGTGCAAAGCCTGGCGACGCCGTCGTGATTGGCTCCGAAGAAAACTCGGTGGTCTTCGACTGGGAGCCAACCATGGCTGCCGGTGCAGAATTGCTCGGCTCACGCCGTGGCGAAGACATCCGTCTAGAAGACCGAAACCGTAAGACTCGTGAACAGAAGCGCGCAGAGCATGAAGATCGTCGTGCCGCTAAAGCGGAGGCGCGTGCGGAACTTGAAGCTGAACGTCGCGCTGGCATCTGGACCGAGTCTGTACATGCTAAGAACGCTGAACGCGCTGCGAAGAATCGAGCAGCAGAAAAGGAAGACTAAGTATGAATGTGCGAGCAACCAAGACATTATCTTCAATTTCCTCACTTCGAGATCTACCTCAAGCACGAAGACTAGTAGTCAAGGTGGGATCCAGCTCGCTGACAACCGTCAGCGGGGGAATCTCCCATGAGCGGCTGAAGTTTCTGGCCGACACTCTCGCACAAACCGTGCACGACGACACTCAAATCGTTTTAGTCTCCTCCGGCGCTATCGCCGCAGGACTGTCGCCGCTGGGATTGGACAAGCGTCCTAAAGACCTTGCCACCCAGCAGGCGGCAGCAGCCGTTGGCCAGGGGTTACTGCTCGCGCAGTACACCCAAGAATTTGCCAAATATAACCTGAACGTCGGGCAGGTCTTGCTGACCGCCGATGATTTGATGCACCGCACCACCTACACCAACGCACTGCGTTCGCTGACCCGCTTGCTGAATCTGGGCGTCTTGCCGATCGTCAACGAAAATGACGCCGTAGCCACCCGGGAAATCCGTTTTGGTGACAATGATCGTTTGGCCGCCCTGGTAGCCCACCTGATCAAGGCCGATGCGTTGCTGCTATTTTCAGATGTTGACTCGGTTTATGACGCACATCCAAAGGACGGCGGAAGCCGTATCTCGCATGTGGGTCACCCCGATGAACTCGACACGGTGGATCTGGGCACCCCAGGTTCTGCGGGTGTGGGTACCGGCGGAATGATCACCAAGGTTGATGCCGCGACCATGAGCTCCTCGGCCGGTATTCCTACCTTGGTCACGAGCACCGATAACGCTGCTCGTGCGTTGGCCGGCGAAGACGTGGGAACCTGGTTTGCGGCTCGCAACACGCGCCGTTCGGCCCGTGACGTATGGCTTGCTCACCTGGCATCCGCCGAAGGCCGACTTATCTTGGATGCCGGCGCGGTCCGCGCTGTCGCCGATGGAACGAACTCATTACTTGCCGCAGGCATCACCGCAATTCGCGGAGAGTTCGAAGCCGGAGACGCAGTAGAGATCTGTGATGCCGAAGGCACCATTATTGGCCGAGGCTTAGTAAATTATTCTTCTGAAGAACTTCCAGACATGCTGGGACGTACCACTAGTGAGATCGCCGAATCGCTTGGCGAAGGTTACGAAAAGGCCGTAGTGCATATCGATGATCTGGCTTTGATGGAAGTGGGTCAATAGAATGGAAGACATGAGTCTAGATTCAGCCGATACCAAGACCGAATCCACCACCGACGTTGCCACGTCGGTCAACCAGCTGGCAGATCGAGCCCGGCGGGCCTCGCGAACTCTTGCGCGAGCAAACCGTGATTGGAAAGATAAGGCGCTGCGCGCCATCGCTGACACCATCGATGCTCACCGTCAGCAAATTATGGCTGCAAACGCCAAAGACCTAGAAAACGGTCGGGAGCGCGGCACGAGCGCTGCGATGCTTGACCGACTCAAGCTTGATGACCAGCGTATTGACGGACTGATCTCGGCCCTTGAAGAACTTATTGGCCTACCCGATCCGGTTGGTCGTGTAGTGCGTGGAGAGACCCTCCCTAACGGCTTGCGGATGCGTCAGATCAACGTTCCAATGGGCGTTATTGGCACCATTTACGAGGCGCGTCCCAACGTGACCGTAGATATCGCAGGGTTGTCACTCAAGAGTGGCAACGCGGTATTGCTACGTGGTGGCTCCGCCGCGTTGAACTCAAATCTCGCATTGGTCAGCTACATCCGTAACGCCTTGGAATCCGTCTCCTTGCCACGAGATCTGGTGATCTCCGTGGATGAATACGGACGCGAAGGTGCCGACGCGATGATGGCAGCACGTGGCCGAATCGATGTGCTGATCCCACGTGGTGGCCGGGAATTGATCCAGCGTGTAGTGACCACGGCCAAGGTCCCAGTGATCGAAACCGGCGAAGGCAATGTGCACATTTTCATGAGCGCAAGCGCCGATGAAGAAATGGCTACCGACATCCTGCTCAACGCGAAGACTCACCGTCCCAGTGTGTGCAATACGGTAGAAACCCTGCTTATCGCTAAAGATGCTCCGGCTGCACCGGCGGTATTGAGAGCACTGGCTGAGGCTGGCGTGACGCTGCATACCGACGCACGGGTTGCCTCCTTGGTGCCAGGAATTGAGACTATTGCTGCCGGGGAAGATGACTGGCGTAATGAGTACTTAGACTTGGATATCGCGGTCAAGCTCGTGGACACGATGGATGAGGCGCTGGAACATATCCGCGAATACTCCACCGGGCATACCGAAGCGATCATTACTTCGTCACTGGCTGAGTCCGAGAGATTTATTGCGGAGATTGAATCTGCCGCAGTAATTGTAAATGCTTCGACTCGATTCACCGACGGTGGACAGCTGGGCTTAGGCGCCGAAGTAGGTATCTCCACACAAAAGATGCACGCCCGCGGTCCTATGGGTTTGTCCGAACTGACGACAACTAAATGGATCGTTCAGGGCGACGGGCATATTCGTAAATAGTTTATGTTCTGTGTTTTCGGTAGGATGTAGAAGAATCGTACCGTTACTTTTCGGACCAGTGTTTGTCGTACAGATACGGTCTCGTTAAAACGTTTGGAGAAATAAGTTGAACGCGTTGATTATGGCTTCTGAAGCCGCATCCACCGGCATGGACCCGCACACCATGGCAATCATCATTGGTGGTGGCATCTTCGTTACGCTGATGGTGTTGTTGCTGGTCGCCGTTTCCTACACCAACGTGGGCATGCGTCACGCGGATCACGCTGAGGGTGAAGATGTTCACCGTCAGTTCAAGGTTCACGGCGACAAGCACTAGCTTTGGCTGATCCAAAAGACAAGAACCGCCCATTGCGCCTCGGCGTGATGGGCGGTACTTTTGATCCCATCCATAATGGTCACTTGGTAGCAGCCAGCGAGGTTGCCTCTGAATATGATCTGGATGAAGTGGTGTTCGTTCCTACTGGACAACCTTGGCAGAAGTCCACACGAGATGTCTCTGCCGCCGAGCATCGTTACTTGATGACGGTCATTGCGACGGCCTCGAACCCGGGTTTCACGGTGAGCCGAGTGGACATCGACCGCGAAGGCGCAACGTATACGCACGACACCTTGCTCGATCTTCGTGCCGAACGTCCTGAAGCGGAGCTGTTCTTTATCACCGGTGCCGATGCGTTGAGTCGTATCGCCAGTTGGAAAGACATAGATCAAGTCTGGGACTTGGCGCATTTTGTCGGTGTGAGCAGACCAGGGCACGTGCTTCCGGAACTTCACCAAGAGAACGTTTCATTATTAGAAATCCCAGCTTTGGCGATTTCCTCCACAGATTGTCGCGGTCGAGTAGGCCAAGGCAAGCCTGTCTGGTACCTGGTTCCGGACGGTGTGGTGCAGTACATTGCAAAATATGGGCTCTATACCGAGTCGTAACCTCACATTGATACCTCTAACACGGCATAATCTCTAGGTAAGGGTGACGGTATTTTGTCTACGCGGTCGGGAGAAGAACAGGATGAGCGATAACACGCAGCCGGCTTCAAGCCGGCGAGCTTTGCGTGAAAAGCGGCGCGCTGAAATGGAAGCCATGCTGGCCAGTAGTAAGGCCGAGCAGGAAGCCAAGAAGCTAGCCGATCAGCAGGCAACTGAAAAGAAGGATGTTAAGCCTTCGGCAGGTGCCAGCCCAGCTGACCCGAAAACTGCCGCTCCATCTGCTTCAAAGCCTCCGGCGAAACCAGAGGCAAAGACACCTCCAGCGAAAGCGCCAGCGAAACCTGCCCCGGTAAAAGCTCCGGTTGGGAAAAGCTCATCCGGCGTACCGGACAAGTTAGCCGACGAAGCAAAGAAGCCAGCAGGTAAGCCTGTCATTGCTCCAAAGGCCGGTTCTGCACCCAAGCAGGCAACCGAATCTAAGTCTGCTCCTTCAGCTCCCAAGCCAGTTGCAAAGTCGGCTGACAACGTCGTGAAGCCTGCCTCTGCACCAAAAACTGAGTCTGCTGCAAAGCCTGACGAATCATCAGATAAGCCGATGGGGGAGCGCGCATCGCTGCGTCGTGCCCGTGATCGCGAAGCACTACGCGAACGCCGTCGCCTTGAAGAAGAAGTCGGTGCGCTCACCACGAACGTACCCACAGTGGAACCAGCTGAAGAGCCAAAACCATTAACCCGACGTCAGCTTCGCTTGCAGTCGCTGGCGGACCAAAATCCTGACTCGGCGAATCAGAAGCCCAAGGGCGCTAAGCCGGCTTCGAAACCGAAGTCAACCGACGATTCACCGGAAACCACCGTGATGAGTGTCGAAGAAGCCTTAGCCGCTCGACGCTCCCACGATCCCAAGACTCCAGTTGATCCGAATCTTTTGAACGAAGATGATGGTGAGATTGATCTCGAAGTACTAGCTCATCAGCGGGAAATGGCAGCTCGTGCTGCAATCATTTCTCGTCGTGCTGCAGAGCGTGAACGACTACGTATTGAGAACGCAAAGAAGGGTAAAGAGCAGCCGCTCTCCGATCCTTTTACCGGCGCCCTGGGCAATATTCGCGAAGTCGAAGACCGCATCGCGAAGACTGGCGTGCAAGGTCCTAAGACCGAAAGCGTCTCGCTGGATCTTGATTCCAGCGGGAAACTCTCTGACAAACTGAAGCATAATTCGCAGGCATCCAAAAAGCCAAGTGCCGGCAAGATGCCTCCAAAGCCTGCACCGAAAACTGTTAAGCCGGTGGTCAAGCCAACTTCAACGGTTTCACCAGCTAAACCAGCGCCGGCGCCGGCGAAGCCGCAAGCCGTACCCGCACCTAAGCCTGCGACTACCCAAGCGGTCAAGCCAGCGGCAAAGCCGCAAGTAAAAACCGATGGCTCAAGTGATCAATCGACTGCTCAAGCTTCGGCGCCGCAAGCGAATGTGGAAATGCCACGTATCGAAGCGGTTAATGCTCAAGGGCTGCAGCCACTGGATGCTCAAACTCATGGCGTCCGGCGTGCAAATAACATGCTGATTGCGATGATCGCTGCACTCAGCGTGGGCGGTGCCGCACTCATTGCGGGTATTGTTATGTTGATCAGTTCGCTGTCTTCGTAGGACAATTAAGTTCTCGATCTATACCTCTATAAGGAGACACCCCACTTCATGGGAGCACACGCAGACTCTATCGCCCTCGTTCAGGTGGCCGCGCAGGCCGCATCTGACAAGTTGGCAGAAGACATTGTGGCACTTGATGTCGCCGAACGTATGGGCGTAACTGACGCGTTCCTGATCGTCTCCGGTGGCTCTGAGCCACAGGTCAACGCAATCGCTGACGAGGTCCAGGCAATGGTCCTTGGAAAGTTTGACCTTCGTCCGGTACGCCGCGAAGGATTCGGCTTGGGCCGTTGGGTACTTCTGGACTACGGTGACGTAGTTGTCCACATTCAGCACCAGGAAGACCGTGTCTTCTACGCGCTGGACCGCCTGTGGTCGGACTGCCCGGTCATCGAAATCACTGCAGAAGCCAAATAGTCTTAAGTGAAAATGGGATTTGCTTCCTTGATTAGCGCTCACTTATGATTAGTAAGTTGCCTGATCAGGAAGCAATCCTTTTGGGGGTATGGCGCAGTTGGTAGCGCGTCTGCATGGCATGCAGAAGGTCAGGGGTTCGAATCCCCTTATCTCCACAAATGTGAAGAGTCGCGACATAGTTTACAGATGAGTTGCGACACGCTTTACAAATATTCATCAGAAAACCCCTGGCCAACGGCCAGGGGTTTTCTGTTTATCCGGCCAGTAGTTCCGTTCTTCGTTGATCACATGCCGACTGAGGATTTCTCCAGTTGCGACTTCGACGACGGTGACTTCTTCGGTGTCGATAATCATTACCACTTTC
>NZ_DATEXC010000052.1:0-1795 GCF_035257265.1 Glutamicibacter sp. | reverse complement strand
ACGACTTATACCGGAGGGAGAACTGGGCTCTTAGTCATGTGAGTTTTGATTCCGCCCTGCAGTCTGCCAGTATGTGATCTGGCTTACACAAGTTGCAACTTCCCTGGTGGTAGTGCACAATTTATAACAGCTCGACATCTCTGGGAGGAGCCTCTGCCGGCAGTAGTCGCAACCCCGACAGTATCCGAAAAGAGCTCATAGTAATAGACATTATCCGCAATAGTAGAGTTTTGAGATTCACTCTAAAGTATTGTATCGCAATGTCGTTCTGAAATTATGTAAACCACAAGCGATCTCCATCACCTGATCGGCAAAGTAGAGTTTGGTATTGCGAAAGACATCTTTGACAATTCGACATCGTTTCACACCTGCAATGATATGTTCAATCAGAATACGGATACTCGATATGATCTTGTTCTCTGCTTTTTCTTCTGATGTCAGCTCTTTCCCTTTGGGTTTTTTCTTCGGTTGATAAATGTGGACACCCGCCGGGTGGTATCCTTGAAACCCGGTGTCTTGAAACAGACCAATATCGGAGGGAAACACCAGCTCTTCTTCATCACAAATACGCTTGTCATGGATACGTCCGGGATAGGTCTCACTGAGATAGCGCACTAGACGCTCTTCCACATCACCAATGAGATTGTTTTTCACTGTATGCCGTTTTTTTTACCACTATACTGGTCCTTTTGCTCGATGGGATCTGTGGGACGATGGGTGGGTCTTTCCGTTCCATCAATCATAAAATCCACTGCAACACAAAGGGCGAGGACTTGTTCAAGGTTTTGCGGATCTCGCTCGGGCAAACATTGTGCCTCTCCAAGAGCGGTCTCTAAGATCGGCGTAAGTTTATAAATCCATTCATTGGCACGTCCTTGACTCATACCAAATATGCGCGCGATGACTTCTTGCAGCGGATAGACTTTAAAATAGAAGAGAATAAACAACAGTTTATCTTCTATCGCCACCAGATGGGGTTTGCGCCCACCGCCATATCGTCGCTTGCGCGACTTCTTGTGGATATAATGCCGGTTGACATAGTCCTGCCACGTCTTCTCAAAGGGAATGAGCAGAATTGCAAACTCTTCGGGATCTAAACTGGTGAAGGCTCGCAGAACCCGAGGGTTCGGTTTGAGATCGTGGTAGGAGAGCATCGGTGTCGCCTCTTCTCAAGAGTCCTTGATTTTGATAGTGTTGTGTGCTCCCCATGATATCATTATTACGGATAATGTCTATTGTATTCCCCTTCCGGGTGTATATCCTCCTCAGGAATGTTTAACGGTTTGTACTGCTTTACGTGCGGACTTCCTGGTGGGACAAAACGGCGGGGTCGGGTTTTCCCGGTAATGAGATACTCAGCGCTTCCCGACAAGGGATGCTCATCCGGCAACAGAGGCTCTCCGGTCATGGGGTCGTAGTCAGGGTCTCCGGCATGCTCCCGTTTGGCCTTTTCGGTTTTCCATGCTTTCAATTTTTTTTGTAAATCAGGGTAGTACGCGTCCCATTGTTCTTGTGTCGGTGTTTGCTCTAACGCGACTGTATAGGATGGCTTTTCACCATGGACTCCAGCGGGTATTTCCGTATATTCCGCCCATCCTGAAGGCAGATTGAGCCACAGGTGGTCTAAGTCGGGGGGAAGAAACCCGCTGGCTTTGGCCTGCTTAACCAAAATTCTGACGAATTCCCTTTGCCCCTCAGGCGAATTTCTGTGCTCAGCTTTCTTCTGTTCCTCTGTCTGCCATTTTATCCGCTTTTCCCTCTCTTGCGGCGTTTCCAAAGGAAAAGGCGCCGTATT
>NZ_DATEXC010000051.1:0-2722 GCF_035257265.1 Glutamicibacter sp. | reverse complement strand
AGCTTGTACAGCGTCTGAGATCGATTTTCTGAAATCGACTCCTAAAGGAATGGAGTCTACATCCTTAAAAAGATCGTCCCTGGAAAAGTGTAACGTTAAATGATCAAATATCCTGCCGGTAATATCAGCCGAGTCCGTACGCCGATATGAGATAAAAATCTTGCTCATACTAAACACTTTATCTTGTCATGAACCGTAGAAACCTCAACATTACTTCGCGTATCATTGTACCCTGAAGCAGTTTTGACCAAGACCCCATTCTCAGCCCCCGCAGGGCGCCATGACGGAGATGTTACTTAAATGTTTCCTGAAAATCACCGCAGAACTCCCAAGGTTTTCATAAACAATGAGTTCTAAGGAGCCGCAGCGTCTAGAACCGATCATAGCTGGGGATAGAAAATCTCCACCTCCCTGTTGCGTATCCACGCACTGATCTTGCGTCGTTGATATCTGCCTATCCCCAACGTTTTGAGATCACAGGGAGGCTCCGCCTTGTATAGCACACATGGCGTCTTTTTCAAGCGCTGATGGACACCGCGCCTTGTTGCCTCTATCGTATGCGACTCTCTACCTGTCGAGTGGCTACAGAGAGGAGGCGCCATGCGGGCTCGCACCTTGCAGACTTGGATCGCGCGGCGTATCGGGGTCCGTCGACGTCTTGAGAGGGTCTGCACCAGTTATCTGCTGTTTTTGATGGTCGTGACTACGAAACATTCCCTCGAAGAAGCCGCCCGGTTTTCCGGACTGCACAAATCCCAATTCTCGAAGATGTTGCAAGCCCATAGCCATGTTGCCGTCTATACGCTGGAGAGCCTCTCCAAGAACCAAGCCAAGCACGTGGCCAAAGCCCTGCAAAAGTTGAAAGAGCTCCCCTGGAAGATTGCGATTGTCGTGGATAGTACGCTCCAACATCGCGCTAGTCTGCATCCAGAAAACGCCAAGACGTTCAATCATGGCCAAGGATTTGTCGTTGGTCATCAGTGGACCAATATCGTGTTGATCCTCAATGACCTGCTGATCCCGCTTCGTCCCATCCCCTTCTATAGCCAGCGCTATTGCCGGGATCATGGGCTGGCGTATCGCACTGAGCATGACCTCGTGGTGGAGTACATCCAGGCGTTGAACCTGGCAGACTATATCGGTGCCTATGATCCGCGTGAGGTGGTCGTCTTAACGGACAGTGGCTACGACAATAAAAAGATCCAGAATGCCATTGCCGCCAAGCATTGGCATTTCATTATCGCCCTGGGTAAAACCCGCAGTGTGAAATCTGCAATGCTCGCCCTGACCACGCCCAAGTCGAAGCAGTGGAGTCACATTGCCACGTTCTTTCGCCATCACCGCCGGCTAAAGTGGCAAACCGTTCGTATCACGACGAATGGGACGAAGCGGAAGCGAATGGAGTTTCGCACCCGAGACACAATTGGGTATCTGCGTTACGTGGGGCAAGTCCAATTGGTGTGCTCAGAACCCCGCAAACGACCGGATGGTCGCCGCAAGTATTTAGCCTGCAATGACATGCGAGTAACGGCACGCCAGATCATTCTCGGATATCGGCTCCGCTGGGCAATTGAGCTGTTTCATAAAACTGTCAAGCAGCACCTGGGCTTTGAGGAGGTCGCCACGAGTGGATTTGACGCGGTGATGTCTCATGTCCACTGGGTGTATTGCGCCTACATTTTGCTCTCTATGTCGCCACCTGGGGTGTCTGTGGGCGCCAAGAGTCTTGGCGACAAACAGCGTCAGCTCCAGCAACTCCTCGAAAACCAAGAGAAGCGTCGTGTCCTCCAGCAGTTGACCCAGATTGGCGGGGTGCAACGTTATACGGATGAGCTGCGCCAGGCTTTAGCAGACGCCTGATGCCTTGGCAGCCTGACTTTAGGCGGCTTACAGGGGCTCCATGGCTCCGTTGGAGCAACATTTAAGTCATTATGTCCACCCTCCTTCAAAGTTCTCCTTCTGCCGCAGTGGGCCAAGTTTTGTGCCAGAGCAGCATAGGGTGCCCACCGACTTTCAGGGCTACACGAACGACCCGCAAGATCGAGATATACGACCATGAGACAAGCTGTGCCAACCTTACTGGTAGCAGCGCCTGCTACTAATGGAGCGAGCTTGGGCGTGGCACAACGCTGTCGTGCGGTTTCAGCACGACCTTGATGCAGTTGTCTTGCTTGTACCTGAACATCTCGTAGCCCTGGGGCGCGTCCTCGAGCCGCAGCCGGTGGGTGATGATGAACGACGGATCGATCTCGCCGTTCTGGATGCGGGCGAGCAGCGGACGCATATATCGGTGCATGTGGGTCTGCCCTGACTTGATCGTCAGCGCCTTGTTTACCACGGCACCCATCGGCAGCTTGTCGACAAAGCCGCCGTAGACGCCCGGCACCGACACTGTCCCACCCTTACGACACGCATGGATAGCCTGGCGGAGGACGTGCGGACGGTCGGTGGCCAGAAAGGCCGCGGCTTGCACACGGTCGAGCAGAGCGTCCGGGCTGGTGCCGTGCGCTTCCATCCCCACGGCATCAATGCACCGGTCAGGGCCGCGCCCACCCGTCATCTCGGTTAAGGCGTCGAAGATGTCTTCGTCGTCGAAATTGAGCGTCTCGGCTTGCCCTTCCCTGCGGGCCAGTTCCAGACGTTCGGGAACCTGATCAATCGCAATCACACGTGCGGCACCGAGCATCCAGGCGCTCTTGATGGCAAACTGCCCGACCGGACC
>NZ_DATEXC010000050.1:0-271858 GCF_035257265.1 Glutamicibacter sp. | reverse complement strand
CGGGAATCACGGTTCGTGATTCCCGGCCATAGCTATGTATTCCGAATGATTAGCTGCCTAACTGGGTCAGGCTAGTTCACCTCATGCAGCTGCTGCTTGAACCGCTCTGGCAGTGTCAGCGTAGCGATCATTGACAGCGCCACAATCGACAGGGCGATGGTCGTCAACGCTACGGTGCCGTTCTCGGTGTTCTGGAAGATCCAGGCCGCAATGAACGGAATCGGAGCACCGAAGATCAACCCGCCGAAGGTCATGCCCAGAGCCGAACCGGTGTAGCGCATGCTCGTTGGCAGCGACTCAGCGAAGAACGCGGCCTGGGTTCCGGCATTGATTTGGATCCCGCACAATGCCACGGCAATGATCGCGGTGGTGGCTACCAAGTTCATTGAGTTCATAATGGGGAACAATGTTGCCGCAGCGATGGCCTGGAGTACCAACCCGAGCAGGAAGGTCTTCTTGCGCCCAATCCGGTCGCTGGCCCATCCACCAAAGATTGCCGCAGGGATGGAGATGACATTTGCGATGAGGAGAATCCCGAAAGTGACCGAATTGTCGTAGCCCAGAATCGAGGTCAGGTAGTTCACCGCGTAGGTCACGCAGATCCAGAACAGTGCGGCCATGGCCGCACAAGCACCGATCAACCGGATAACCGTCAGCGGACGCTTGACTAGGACTGCCAAAGCACGTTCCTGCGGGATTGCTTCCGCAGCCGCCTTACGCTGATTTTCTTTGAAGGCAGGAGTTTCTTCTAGGCGGCGTCGAATAAAGACACCTACAACTAGTAGGAAGACGCCCATGAGGAACGGGATTCGCCAGCCCCATGAGTTGAAGGCTTCTTCGGAGAGGAATAGTGCCAAACCGGTGAGGGTCAGGGACGCAAAGCTCTGCGCAAGAGGTGAACCAGTGGCTAAGAATCCACCATAAAGGCCGCGCCGGCCATGCGGGGCATGCTCAACCACCAGAACTTGAGCACCGGTAGATTCTCCGCCGAGTGCGAAGCCCTGCAAGAAGCGCAGGATTACTAATAACAGCGGCGCGACGAACCCAATGGTCGCGTAGGTTGGCAGCAGACCAATGGCTACCGATGAAATGCCCATCAGGACCAAAGTGATCATCAGGACGTCTCGACGACCGATTCGGTCACCGAGCGTACCGAAGATGATTCCGCCCAATGGTCGAGCGACCATGCCAGCACCGAAGGTGGCGAACGATGCCAACACAGCGGTGTTGGCATCAAAACCTGGGAAGAATAGTATTGGGAATACGGTGGCCGACAGTGTTCCGTAGACGGCGAAGTCAAACCACTCTAAGGCGGTACCAAAGGTGCCACTGACGACGGCGCGGCGCGAGGTCTTGGGATCAAAGACGATTTCGTCATTTACTTCCGCGCCGGGAACGGTGTCGTTCGGTTGGGCTGGGTTCACCACATTGGACATGGTTTCTAACTCCTTGAAGTTCGGGAATACCTGATCTCGTCATGTTGATGACAGCGCTTCTGCCACCATCGATACAAGTTGTGAACCCGCCACTTGCGGTTGGTCCTTCTCAGATACGATGTGCCGTTTAACGAACGAGCGTTCGTACGACTAAATCTAGTGTGACAGATATCTCAGGATTTTCAATAGTTTTTCGGCAAAATTTTCAGACTTTAAAAATCTACGAAAGGCACGCTTGACCTATACTTTTAGGCGCGACAAGACGCACATTCCCGATTGGGAATGTGCGTCTTGCGTTGGAGTTCAGACTCCCGCGTAAGGTGCTAGTTGGTGGCTTCCTGCAGTTCAGCGCCTTCACGACGCTTCATCAAAGCAGTGCGGCGAACCACGCAGACCAATTCGTCTCGCTGGTTGTAGCCACGGTGTTCAATGCCGACTAGTCCGGTATCCGGCCGGGACTTGGAGACCCTGGTATCCAGTGCCTCGGTTTCGACGCGCAAGGTGTCGCCAATAAACACCGGCTTGGGGAACTCGATGTCACGGAAACCAAGATTTCCCAAGGTGGTTCCCAAGGTGGTTTCCTGCACCGGAACACCGGTGACTACACCGAGGGTAAAGACGCTATTGACGATCTGCTGTCCGTAGATCGAGTCCTTGGAGAACTCCGCATCCAGATGCAATGGCTGCACATTCATAGTCAGCGTAGTGAACAGCAAGTTGTCGGTCTCGGTCACCGTGCGGGTGACCGCGTGGCGAATGACGTCTCCAATAACAAAATCTTCAAAATACATTCCAGCCATGGCTAGTTCCTTTCAAAATCCAATATTTAGAGGCTTGCGAACGCGAGAGCTTCTCGCGCGTGGTTGGCGTGCGCCAAGTCGATATGATCTCCGCGATACATGACGGCACCGTGTCCTTGGCTTTGGCCTTCTTCAAAGGCGTCCACCAGGCCTGTGTAGTAATCCCGAATGGTGTCGGTCAGCCCGTATTCCTCGTTGGCCACCGCGGCGTGGGAAGGGTGGATGATGACCTGGCCGCTGTAACCGAGACCGCTGTTGTCCTCGGCAAAAGTGCGCATCCCCTCCAGGTTGTGCACCTCTTGCCACAGACCTAACACGATCGTGCGAATTCCGGCGGCGCGAGCCGCAACCACCACCTTGCTGCGCAGATACAAAGTTTCCAGACCCTGCGCGGTCCAACGGAAACCGACTTCACGGGAGACATCAGCGTCTTTCGCAGCCGCGGCCATCACGCCGCCAACCCGTGGGCCAGCAAGGATCTCGTCCACCTTGGAAATGGATGCTGCAGTTTCAAGGGATGGAACCAGTTCCACGGTGTTGCGGGCGATTGAGTGGTCCAGCTCTGCCGCGGTCACCAGAGCATCAAAGCGCACCACGTCATCTCGGGAGAACAGCTTGGGCAACAGGAACGCGGTCAGGTTCTGGTGGGTCACCGCGGCAATATCCTTGCCGAAGTGGACGGTATCCAATGCGTTGGGACGCACCAGAATTCCCTTGGAGCCATCGTGAGCCGCTAGGGCTTCCACCGCGTTGCTCCGAGCGAGAGCCTTGTCGGCTTCGGGAACCGAATCTTCCAGGTCAATAATGATTGCATCTGCGGCCGAATTCAGGGCTTTGTCGATCCAAGTGCGCTTGTGGCCTGGGACGAAGAGCAGTGAACGGTATGGTTTCACGCCGCCACCCCCGCGGTGACCTGAGTCAGCACGGTCTTGGCAGCCATGGAATCGCCAACCTGAACCTCGAAGTCGCCAACGATTCCATCAAATGGAGCCTTGAGCGGATTTTCCATCTTCATGGCTTCCAATACGAAGAGCACCTCACCCTTGGACACCTGGGCGCCAGGTTCTACGTTGATTTTCACGATGGTACCCTGCATTGGAGTCTTGATCGAGCCATCGCTGACTACGGCACGTTTTGCCCCGCCTGCCTTGCGGCCGGATCCAGCCTGAGCAGATCCGGGATCCTGAGCCACGGCCGCGCCGTAGCCGCCACCGCCAGTACCGTAATCGCTGAAGGTTGGGATAATGAAGTAGCGTCCGCCGAACTCAACGTTGGAGCGGTCCGCTTCCTCTTCTTCTTCGAAGCTGACCGAGTTTTCCAGCCACAGGGTGGAGAATTCGACGTTGCGGAAGTCCTCGTGGGAGAGCACCTTGATAGACGCTGGTGCAGTGGTCTCGATACCATCGACTTTCAACTCGCGCAGTGCGCCGAGCAACCGCTCGATGGCAACTTCACGGGTTGGACCGTAAGCAATGAGTTTTCCGACCAGCGAATCATAAAATGGAATGACCGTGTCACCGCTGGCATATCCACCATCAAAGCGCAGACCTTCACCCGTCGGAATAACCAGGTTGTCGATCTTTCCCGGGGCTGGGAGGAATAATCCGCCGGCAACGTCTTCGGCGTTGATGCGTGCTTCGATGGCCACGCCGGTGGCAACCAGATTTCCTTCGATGGAAAGCGGCTCACCGAAAGCCACACGAATCTGTTCTGAGATCAGGTCAACCTGATGAACCATCTCGGTGACCGGGTGTTCCACCTGAATGCGGGTATTCATTTCAAGGAAATAGAACTTGTCGTCTTCCACCATGAATTCCACGGTGCCGGCGCCCACATACCCGACGTGCTTAGCTAGTCGCACCGAGGCTTCACCCATTGCCTGCCGCATCTGGCTGGACAGTCCCGGAGCCGGGGATTCTTCGATGAGTTTCTGGTGACGACGCTGCACGGAGCAGTCGCGGTCACCGACGTAGACGGTGTTGCCGTGCTTGTCGGCGAAGACCTGCACCTCTACGTGGCGGGCACGCGTCAGATAACGCTCCAGGTAAACTTCACCGTTGCCGAATGCCGCAGTGGCCTCGCGCACCGCTGAGTCGAATGCCTCGCGGGCCTCGGACAGCGAGTTGATTCGGCGCATTCCACGTCCGCCGCCACCGGCGGAGGCCTTCACCAATACCGGGTAACCGTGCTGCTCGCCGAAGGCTTCAACGTCATCGGCAGAGTTAATGGGTCCGTCAGAGCCCGGCGCCAGTGGCACCTGCGCGTCGACAGCCACCTTGCGTGCCGCAATTTTTCCGCCCATGGTGCGGATTGCCTCGGCAGTTGGCCCGATGAATGCCAGTCCGGCAGCCTGGACCGCCTCGGCGAATTCGGCATTCTCCGAGAGAAAACCGTAACCCGGGTGGATTGCTTGGGCACCGGAGTCCAGTGCGGCTTTGATGACTGCCTGGATGTTCAAATAGTTATCTGCCGCCGGGCCATCGCCGAGGTTGACCGCTTGGTCGGCAACTCGTACATGCATTGAGTGCGTGTCTGCTTCCGAGTGGATTACGACAGACGTGATACCCAACAGTTTGCAGCTACGCGCGATTCGGGTAGCAATTTCGCCACGGTTGGCGATCAATACTTTGCTGAACATGATTCTCCTAAGTTGTCATCTCTGCTTTAGCGAGTAGCGCAGGTGTTGGTGCAGGTACCGATCGAGGTGATCGAGGTGGTTACGGTGCTGCCTTCGGTCAAGAATTCTTTGGGGCTGCGTCCGTCGCCTACGCCTCCCGGGGTTCCAGTGAGGATGATGTCTCCGGCACGAAGCGTGGTGATCTGGGAAATGTAACGGACTAATTCGGTGGGGTCGAAGACTAAATCCGCGGTTTGCGAGGATTGCTTGGTCTTTCCATCAATTACGCAATCCAGTTGCAGATCCGGGTTTAGCCCCAGCTCATCGACGGTGACTACATAGGGGCCCAACGGGGTGGTGTCATCAAAAGTTTTACCCTGAAGCCATTGCGGGGTGAAGCGCTGGAAGTCGCGTGCGGAAATATCGTTGGCCACCGTATATCCTGCGATTGCGGCCGCCGCTTCGTCACTGCTCGCCCGGGACACGGTACTTCCGAGAACGATGGTCAGTTCCGCTTCCCAGTCCACAGCCTCCGATCCGGGAGGGAGGATGATCGGATCGTTTGCTCCGATCAGCGCGTCCGGGTACTTGGCGAACAAGGTGGGGCGCTCGGGCAGCTCGCGTCCCATTTCCAGGATGTGTTCGCGGTAGTTCAACCCGACACACACAATTTTTCCCGGGGCTGGAACGACAGGAGCAAAATCTGCGGACTCGGCACTAAGCCGCGCGGTCTCTTCTCCGTCAACGAGTTCTGGCGAACCTGCCTGAAGCCAGGCACCCACGTCCGAGAATGGGTAGAGCAATAGCTCCCCTTCGGATTCACGAGCAAGCGTGTTCCCCTGCGCCGTGCGAATGGTTGCCAGCTTCATATCGATAATCCCGTTCTCTAGATCGGCCAGGCGCACAGACTGCATCCGGTCCGTTATCTGCGCGTTTCTTCATTGAGATTACGATAACACGAACGAGCGTTCGTACGCCATTGTTTTTGAGGTATTTCTTTTACCGCCTTTAACTACCTGCGCTCAGCACAACGGGGAACGGGTTATTGGGGCATAAAGTACCAATGCGCCGCAATATCTGCGGCGCATTGGTGTGGAGGAAATTCAGTTATGCACAGGGCTACTGCGAGACCGCGGCGCCAAGTGCGCGCACATCCGCATCAACCACATTGAGTTCACGCAGTGCCAGACGCGTATAAATCCGCACAATTTCACTCAATTCCAAGCGTCCGCCTGGCCGATACCAGCCAGCTACGTGGGTTGCCTGAGCCACGAAGCTATAGACGTGAATCTTTGAATCGATCACCTCGGCCAGACCTGCCTCCCCCGCTTCATCAACCAAGGCGGCAAGGAATAGCTCATACTCGGCGCGTTTTTTCACCACATCGTCACGGGCAGCCTCCGGCAGTGAGCGCAACTCCGCGTTACCGATAAATACCTGTTGGGCACGTTCGGCATGGAAGGTAATATGCCCGGCAAGCGCGGCCTGAAGCCGGTCGACCGGATCCCCTGAAGTCACCGCGGCGACACTGGCCTGCACGCGTTCGAGCAATTCATCGATCACGCTGCCCATGATTTGCTGCAGCAGATCTTCCTTGCTGGTGATGTGGTTATAAAGGCTTCCAACCTTCAAGCCAGCAGCTGATGCTACTTGGCGAAGCGTTGTCGCGTCATACCCTCGCTCGAAGAAGAGTTTCGCAGCTTCATCCCTGATTACCTGAGCACTGTTGCGCTCTGTCGTCCCAGCCATTTTCTCGCCCCTGAATATAGATTTGTTCCAGCTTAACGAATCTTTGTTGAATTTCCAGAGTCCGGTAAACCGTTGACAACAAAACACAACTCCGTAAGACTCAGAATAGCGTACAAACGTTCGTAAGTAACTAGAAGGATTGCCGACCATGTCTGATTCTCGTCTTTTCCACCCGGTTCGCCTCGGAGATCGGCACATCGAAAATCGCATCGTACTACCTCCACTGACGCGCAGCCGCGCCACCTCGGACGGCTCGGCCACCGAGTTGATGCGTGAATATTATGCTCAACGTTCGGGTGCAGGCTTGATCATTGCCGAGGGCACCGTCGTCACCCCGCAAGCCAGCGCCTATGCCAACGTTCCCGGTTTATTCACCGATGAGCAGATCAACGCGTGGCGTCCGGTAGTCGAGGCCAGTAATCGCGAAGGCAACGCGGTGTACTGCCAGTTATGGCATGTAGGACGCCAGTCCCATTCGAGTGTACAACCAGACGGTTTACCACCCCAGGCCCCATCCCCGGTAGCTATCAAGGGATTTTCCTACCGCACCCCCGAGGGACGCATCCCCTATGAAACACCCCGAGAATTAACGACCGAACAGATCAAAGAGATCGTGCAAGCGTTTGGAACCGCTGCAGCGAATGCCGCCAAGGCCGGCTTTGACGGGGTGGAGCTGCACGGTGCCAACGGATACCTCATAGAGCAATTCCTGGATGACGGAATCAATTTCCGAACCGATGAATACGGCGGTTCACTGGAAAATCGCATGCGCTTCCTCTTCGAGGTTTTGGACGCGGTCACCGAACAGCTACCAGCCAACAAGGTCGGCATTCGTTTCTCACCATCCTCGGACTGGATGGATGCTATCGATTCAGATAAGCGCACCCTGTTCTCCACCGTGATTCGCCGGCTTAACAGCTATTCCTTGGCCTATCTCCACTTGGTAGAGCCGGGCATCGCCGGGGCAACCAATGCCGCAAAATCCGATAACTCAATTCCCACCAAGGAACTTGCCGCACACTTCGATGGCACCGTCATCGTCACCGGTGGGCATGACAAAGAGTCGGCCGAAGAACTCATTAAATCCGGTGTCGCAGACTTGGTCGGCTTTGGCCGTCTGTTCATATCCAACCCAGACCTTCCCGAACGGTTCCGGCTTAACGCGCCATTAGCCGAGCTCAACTCTCATGGTCTCTATGGCGGCACAGAGCGCGGCTACACAGATTACCCGCGCTTGGATTCCCGCACCCTATAGGACTTTGCCAACCTTCCACTTTATTATTCAAAGGACGAAAACCCATGGTCAATAAATCACTCAATGTCTTAGTCACCGGCGCCGGCGGGGGCATGTGCAAGGGCATCAACGCACGACTCGCAGCACAAGGCCACCACGTCATCTGCGTGGACCTAGATTTAGAACGCAGCCAGGCTGCCGCACAAGAAGTTATTTCCAACGGTGGCACGGCCACAGCCTTCGCCGCTGATGTCACCGATGAATCTGCGATTTCGGCTCTGCGCCAGGAAATCGAACGCACGATTGGCCAAGTCCAGGTGCTGGTGAATGCGGCGGGCATCCTAGACCGCAAATATCTGGCGGACAGCGATGGTGATTCCTTCCGGCGGGCCATCGACATCAACCTGGTCGGACCGTTTTTGTTGATCAAGGAATTCGCCGGACCAATGACAGCAAACGGCTGGGGCCGTATCGTCAATATTGCCTCCATCGCCGGGACTACCGGGTACCCATATCCCAGCTACGCGGCGTCAAAGGCCGGCTTGGCCAACTTGACTCGTTCATTGTTGGAAGACTTCTGGGGAACCGGGATCACCGTCAACAATATCTGCCCCGGAGTAGTTGATACGCCTATGGTCATCGATGAAGTCCGCGCGCAGGTGCGCCGGCGCGTACCAACGCAAAACATCATTCAGCCTGAGGAAATCGGAGCAATGGTTAACTTCCTCATCTCGGATGACGCGCGGAACATCAACGGTACGGACATGCTGATCGATGGTGGGGCAACTAAGCTCTTCTCATTATTCAATAATCACGAAGGCTAGAGATCATGGGTAGTAGTCGAATCGAAATCACCGGCGTCGCGCAAAAGCAGGCGTGGATAGACAAGGTGCTTCCACCGATTGAAGAAGTACGCCCAGGCCTATTCAGCATCCCCGTGGTTTTCCCGGAAAACCCTATGCGATACACGCTCTGTTACGCCCTGATCAATGACCAGCAGTGCATAATTATCGATCCCGGGTTTGATAGCGATGAGGGCCAGGCGCAAATTGCGGCGGCGCTACGCCGAGCTGATATTGGGATGACCGAAATTACGGGCATCATCGCCACCCATTTCCACCATGACCATCTAGGCATGGCGGCTCGTCTCGCGAAAGCTTCCGGGGCTTGGATTGCCTTGGGCGAAGACGAGCGGCGCTACATCACCGACTTCACGGATGCTGAGGCGGAGGTGCAAGCCGACCGCGAACGCATGGGGGTCTGGGGAGTTCCCTACGACCGTCGTGCCGAAGGTGCAATGAGCATCGAAGGGTTGATGCTGATGAAGAATCTAGCTGACCCCGATCTCAGGCTCCAGGACGATCAGATTCTGGACGTCGCAGGACGAAAACTTAGGATCGCGGCAACTCCGGGACACACCCCCGGCCATATCTGCCTCTGGAACGATTCCGAAAGCCTTGTCCTCGCTGGAGACCACGTGCTGCCACGGATTTCCCCGAATGTTTCCTTAGAGATCCGCGGAGACACCGACCCTCTGCGCAAAAACATTCAATCGCTGAGGCGTATTGCGCAGAATAATCACTACGAGGTCGCGCCTGCTCACGAATACCGTTTCCGCGGGGTGGCAGATCGTGCCGATGACCTGCGTGAACACATTCAGTCGCGTTCGGACGAGGTGCTGCGGGTCTTGGAAGCTGGTGCTCCGTCAGTGCACGAGGTAGCGCGCAAGCTAACCTGGTCACGAGGCTGGGATTCCTTAGGGCGTCTCCAGTTCCGTCTCGCACTCAGCGAAACCGCGGCGCATATCCAGTATTTGGTGACTTCTGGAATTCATCAAGGAGTTCCAGGCCTTCCTGGCGCACACGCAAAGATCTAATAAGCCATCGTTTAGTTGCAATGGCAATAACGAGTTGTGGCCCTCTCAAAATTTGAGAGGGCCACAACTCGTTATTCTTCGTTCGGTGTCGATTTCGCTACCCAGGAATTAGGACGCAAGCTCCGGCGCAACGATGATCTCTTCACTACCCAGATAAAGGTGGGCATTGGCCACGTGGCTCAGCGCGCCTAGGGCACTGCGTACCTGAGGCAACGCCTCCTGCGCGTCCTCTAGAGAGGTGAATCCAAAGGCCAAAGCCACCTGCGGAATCCGAGGCTCATGGCGTAGTGCTTGCCGAATCAGCAAATCTTCCGCTGATTCCAGCTCATTGATGTTTATCCCCAGATGGCGGTGAAGGGATGCGCTCAATGACTCGGCCCACGCATGCACGGCATCCGAATTGTCCGTGTTTTCTGACCAATGCCCCAGCACCCAGAGCTTGTACGGCCAAGGCTCGTGCGGCTCCGCCGAGTGCACCGGACCGCCGGTCAACCCCGCGAGGAATCGCTGCTCATCAATGATCAGCCGGTCCGCAACATCCGAATCGCTGGCCGCGGAGACAACATCTGGTTCGTGGAACCATAACTCCACGATGCCGTCTATGCGAAACGGCTCCGTTGCCGACTCAGGAGACTCCGCTAAGTGCACGTGATTTTGCAGGTAGCAGGCAACACCGGGCAAGTCCCTGGCAATGTCAGCGTGCGTGGTCCGCCAATGCGAACTGAAATCTGCAAAATCAAGATCGTGTTTTTTCTCTAGATAGGTGATCCGCTTGAGCACATCAGCCCTTTCCATAACGTTGAGTCCTTTGCTTTAGCTGACCCAGCCGAGATTCGCTTTGAGTTGTGCTTTGACCAATTTTCCTGCTGCGGAACGAGGCAGTTCCTCCGCGGTGACAAAAACGATCTGTTTCGGAATTTTGTACCCTGCTAGCTGGCCTCGAAGGTGCTGGGTCAATTCCGCATAACCGGCACCGGCTCCATCCCGCAGCACAACAACTGCTCGGACTTCTTCATCCCATTTGGGATCAGGAACGCCAACTACTACTGCTTCGAGAACTGCCGGATGCAAGTACAAGGCCTGTTCGATTTCTGCCGAGTACACGTTTTCACCACCGGTTTTAATCATTTCTTTGAGCCGGTCGCGGAAGAACATAAATCCTCGTTCGTCCTTTACCGCGAGGTCTCCGGTGTGCAGCCACCCGCCACGGAAAGCATCCGCAGTAGCGTCGGGGCGGCCATAGTAGCCGGTCATCAGCGATGGGCCCTTGACACAGATTTCGCCGAGTTCTCCCGTGGGCACTTCGTTGCCGTCTAAGTCCTGCAGCTGGACCTCCGACAGCAAATATTCGGCTCCGATGGACCCATCAACCGCTGGGTCATACATATCTTCAGGTAATAGCCGGGTCACCATCGGTCCTGCTTCGGTCAGGCCGTAGCGGTAGAACAGATCTGCATTGGGCAGCTTGCTGGCAAAGAGGTCTTTATCCGGCATTCGCAATAGACCGGCACCGGTGTGAATGGCCCGCATGCTCTTGTTGAATCCGGGTGTTTCAAAAACACCGCTCTGACTCAGTCTGCGCATCATATTCGGGATGAGGAAGGTATTAGTGACACTCTCTCGTTCAACAAGGTCGACAATCAGTTCGTCATTAAACTTCTCGGCTATGACGCTCGTAGAACCCGAAATGAAGTGTGGCACAAGCCAGCAGAGCAAAGCAGCCGAGTGGAAGAACGGGGTGAGGATCAGACCTCGCTCGTTTGGCCGGGAACCCATTTGGCAGTCATACATTTCATTGATCGCGTTGGCTCCCGCCGCCCGGTGCGAAATAACCACACCCTTGGGGGTTCCAGTACTTCCACCGGTGTAAATGATGCACAGAGGGCTCTCTAAACTTGTAGGGTCTTCAAAAACTCCAGTCCCCACGCGCAGTGCATCAATACGAGAGCCTTCGACTACAAGTTTGGGCAGCACTTCCTCGGTTCGGCTGAGGATCTCTAATGCTTCCAACGCCTTCTGCTCAAACTGTGCTTCGACCAAAATGACGGCGGCTCCGGTTTCCTTAATTCCGTTAGCCAGCTCTTGGGTGGCCCAGCGCCAGTTATAGGCAACGTAGCAACCTCCGGACGTGGCAACACCGAAGAACATCTCGGCGTTGAAAAGGGTATTTGATCCCAGGACACCGACGTTTGTTCCAGCTTCAACGCCTAGGCCTTGAAGCCCTCGCGCTAACTGCCAGGTTCTTTCACCGAGCTCCGCATAGGTCAGCCGACCGTCGTAGCTCACGAGAGCCTCGCGCGTTGGGTACCTACGGGAATTTATCCGAACCCAATCTCCAATGGTGCGCAATGTCTTCTCCTAGCTTTTGGCCAATCGTTCAACCACGAGTGTGGGTTCAGATCAGAATATGAACAAGCGTTCGTTTGTTAATGACTTTAGTGTCTATTTCAGTGTGATGCAAGACAATTTCGATCATTACGTTTCAGTAAAAGTGCACGGGAAAATGGAGACCAGCGCGAGGAGCTCCCGGTCATCTGATCCCCAATTCCGCGCAGTAGTTGGGCCATCCACTTATGGCGCTCAAATGTCAGGCAGCTGCCTTGGATTTCGCTGATTTCTTGCGTTTGTTTTTGCCCCCGCGGACAGCACCGAGGATTGCCGCTACGGAAATCGCAATCGCTTGAATCAGCATCTGTGTAGCAGTAGGTGCACCCAGTGTAAGCACTAACTGAATCAGTTGAGACATAAAGAGTGCAGCGATAGCGGTGCCAATAATGGTTCCGCGCCCGCCCGTCAGCGGGGTTCCCCCGACGATGACGACAGCGATCACCGACATCAGGTACGAGTTGCCTGCCGAGGCGGTGACATTCTGCAGATAGCCGGCAAGGAAAATCCCCGCTACGCCATAACATACTGCAGCCAGCACGTAGGCGAGCACTACGTTCCGCTCTACTTTAATTCCATTAGTGATCGCGGTAGCAGGGTTAGCACCCGAAAGGACGAATTGCCGTCCGAATACGGTCTTGCTTGCAACGACTGCCAGGATGATCACTAGGAGGATACTAAGCCACAACAGAGTTGGGGCCCCGAGGATCTTGAATGAGACAAAATTGCTCAACCCATCCGGAGTTGCCGCAGTTGACCCTCCGGTGTAGAGCAATACGACACCAACCAACACGGCATTGATAGCCAGCGTTGCGACCAGCGGGGTAATCATCAGCCGGGTGACCAGCAAACTGTTCACCCAGCCGACCACAGCACACACCAATAGAACGATGACCACCATCAGGAGTGTAGGAATCTGATGTTTGACTGGCCCGGCGGCAACCAATACTGCTGCCAAGGAGATAGTGCCTCCGACAGACAGATCGATGCCTCGTTGCTGCACAACTAAGGTCTGGCCGACCGCTGCAACTGCCAAAATAGCCGCGAACGGCAACATCGCCGAAAGCGAAATAGGGCTCATGGTGCGCGGAGAAATCAGTGCACTGATAATCACTAGCGCGATAGTTGACACAAGAATCGGAAAATACGCTGGCATTTTGAACGGAGCTTTGCCAATCGCCGGCCTCTGTTGAGATGGAGAAGTAGCCAAAACACCCTCTGGGAATTCGGTAGCCATTATTATCGCGCCTCAACTTTCGCCATTTGCCGACTTCTGGAATACCCGGCAACGGCGATAATCGTCAGTCCTCCGAGAAGAAACTGCTGCCATGCCGAGTCCAACCCCACAAATGTGGTGACAGACATCGCTGTCTGAATGAGTAAGGCACCTAGGAAGGCGCCAAGGAAAGTACCGCGTCCACCCAGCAGGCTTGCGCCGCCAATCACCGCGGCACTAATGGACGAGAGGGTGTAAGTGGTGCCTGCCGAAGGATCTCCGGAGCCAAGCTGAACCATCAACGTAACGGCACCCAGCGAAGCCAATAATGCGGCACCAACATAAACAAACAGCCTCGTAAGCCGCGGAGTCAGTCCGTTTACCTGTGCGAGTGCGGAATCAGAACCGGCGGCGCGCAATGCGATGCCACCACGGGTACGGCTGATCCACCATGAGAGGATGATCGCAACCAGCGTAGCCAGAATAAACAACAACGGAATGGGACCTATAGCAGCACCCAATGGCTGGGTAATTCCTCGGCTGATGGTGCCGCCTGGCACTGGACGCAGGATCAAGGCGATCGCTTGCAGTGCCATATAGGTTACCAACGTAGCAATCATCGGATGGATCCCGCCGACGTCGCTGAGCATCCAGTTGACCACGCCCAAGACTACCGGCATTAGAAGCAACAGCGCCCAACCAAGCAACTGCATTCCCCCGCTCGTGCCATCGACCAAGAAGAAAGAAAGCACCACTACAGCCAGCCCCATATAGGGCCCCACCGAAAGATCTATTCCACCAACCAACAGCACCAGATTTTGAGCTAAGGAAGCAAAGATCAACGTTGTTGACATCATCAATAGCGTCGAGATGCTTCGTTCGCTCAGAAATAGTGGATTCACCAGTTGAGCGACTAGACCTAAGGCAATCAGCGCAATGCCGACCAAGACAACGGGAGCCATGTCCCCCGCCAGCCAGGCACTGATTCGGTGTTCGCCGCGGTTTACCTTTTCGCGAACACTCGTTGCTTTAAGCGCTGCATCGGTGATCGCGTCCTCGCGGACTTCTGCGCCGGAAAGTTCCTTGACGACGCTCCCGCGAGAAAAAACCAGAACCCGGTCACAGAGCCCCTCGAGTTCTTTCGCATCAGAGGAAAGGACTATCACCGCCATTCCTGTTTCTGCTGCACGAGCGCGAATCAGTGAGTAAATTTCGCTTCGAGCACCAACATCCACACCTTGAGTTGGCTCATCAAGCAAGAGCACTTGTGGGTTGGAAGCGAAAGCTCCGGCGAGCACCGCCTTCTGTTGATTTCCACCCGATAACGCCGCAATATCCGTTTCTAGGTGAGGAGTCCTCACATTGAACTTCTCTGCCATCTGACGGACCACGCCCGCCTCAGACCGAGCAGAAACAAAGCCTCCCACCGCGAAATGCGGAAGTACGCGAGAAGCAATGTTCTCTCGAATGCCCAGTCCGGCAAAGATTCCTTCCCTATGGCGATCAGGGGCAACATAGGCAATGCCACTGCTGGCGGCTGCAGCAGAGGACCGCAAGGAAGCACCCTTGCCGTCGACGAGGACCTCCCCCGTGCATTTGCCTATTCCGGCGAGCGCACGTAGGAATTCACGCTGCCCGTTGCCATCGATCCCAGCAAGACCGAGGATTTCACCGGCCGCCACCTGCGCCTCAACGCCGGAGAATTGTGCGCCCCGTAAGCCCTGGACAGCCAGTCGTGTCACTGAACTATCAAGACGTTCTGGCTTAGGTGGAAAGGTCGCTTCCAGCACCCTCCCCACGATCAGGTCTACGATGTCCTGCTCGTTCAAATCCTCTGCCTGATGAGTGCCCTTGGATTCACCATTACGCAGCACCGAGATTCGATGCGAAATCTCTTTAACCTCAGAAATACGATGTGAAATGTAGATGACGGACGCGCCTTCATCAACAATGCGACGAATATGTTGAAACAATATGCGCACGTCTGCGGCCGCTAGGTGCTCCGTTGGTTCATCAAGAACCAATACCTTTGGCTTCGAAGCGAAGGCACGGCAGATCTCCACGATAAATCGTTGCTCTGGTAGTAGTTGCTCTACTCGCAGCGCTGGATCAAGTTTGAAGTTTGGGTCCCAACGCGACAGAATTTCGCGAGCCCATGCGCCAAGACGAGATATGCTCGGGCGCATCAGTTGTGGTGTGCCCAAGTACAAGTTCTCCGCGACCGTCAGATCGGGAAGCAGTGCGGGCTCTTGCCTGACCATTGCCAGTCCAAGACTGCGGGCAGTATCAGGATCAAAGGGAACCAACGATTGCCCGGCAATTTCAACATTTCCCTGATCGGGTTTCACCGCACCTGAAACTACGCCCATTAAGGTGGACTTGCCGGCACCGTTCTCACCAACGATACCGTGGACTTCTCCCGCGAAGGCCTCAAGTTCAACGTTATTCAAGGCGACAACACCGGGATAGGTTTTGGTGACATTGCTAGCCTTTAGCACCGTGCCGAGCAAGATCTCCCCGGTTTCGGGACTCATCGTATGCGCTCCGGTACTCATTTGAAGATCGCTTTCAATTCTTCAACACTCAATGACGAGGTCAGGTCTACGTCTGCAGGCAGACTTGGTTCACACTTCGGGTTCTTACCAGCAGTTGTATCGATAATGGTCGGGATACGCACTACCGATGGCTCCGGGTTTTCGAGTCCTTGCGCGGCTGCTACGGCTTTGCGTAAGGCGATGCGACCGAAAGTCGTAGTTTCTTCAAGGCCTAGGAAGTCGTAGTTCTCTTCCTTCCACTGGCAACCGTTTGCGTTGCCCGTCGCGTTCGTTGCGATGGCAGGCAGTTCGAGTCCGGCTTCTTTATAGGCATCAATAACACCGGTGTCTGGCAGGCCAAAGTCTGTAATGAAGGCGTCAATGCGACCATGCTGCGCCAGTAGGCCAGACACCACTCGCTTTTTCTGACCCGCTTCCCAGTTGGTATCGATCACGGAGTCGGAAACCAGCTTCAGGTCGGGATAATCGACCATTGCTTTCTTCACTCCGTCAAAGAACTGAGCACTGGATGCTGCGCCAGGTGTGCCGCCAAGGAACCCGACGGTGCCCTTACCGATCGTCTTGTCCAGCCACTGCACCCAATCTCGACCGGACGCATCGGTATCTTCGAGCACTGCATCGGCATAATCGACGCCTACGTTGCCTCCAGCGTTAGAAATGAGCGTGACAACTCCGACTCCTGCATCATGTGCTGCACGCAATGACGGCAATTGGGCTTGCCCAAATTCTGGCTGCACAACGATCGCTTTCACACCTTGCGCTACCAAGCCATTGATGTCTGAGATCGCTTGTTGCTGATTGCCCTGGGCATCGGTGAACAGTACCTCGGTGATGTTCTCGCATTTGGCCGCCTCCTGACGCATCTCGGCAAGGGTGATACGCGTCCACGAGTTATTGCTCCCCTTGGCGTAGGCGACCTTCATTGGCTCGTCCGGGCAAAAATCTTCCATATTTCCGGTACCGAATTCGGTGGCGCCATCAAGGCTCGCTTGAGGAGCGGCGCTAGTCTCGGCAGTGCTGGCACAGCCGGTGGCGACAAGAGCCAGGCCTGCAACGGCGACTGCTGCAGCGAGCTTACGTAGATTTTTCATTTTCTTCTCCATTGAATTATTGGGTGCTGTGGTGGCAATGCTTCTCCGTGAGCTCGGCGCTCAGGCTCTGGACCACGAACTAGCTGAGGAAGCCACCGTCGATAACGAATGTTGTACCGGTAATTGAGCGTGATGCGTCGGAACCTAAGAAGAGCGCACCTTCGGCGATCTCCTGCGGGGTGTTGTATCTTCCTAGCGGAATGCCTTCAGCGATGCTTTGCGCGGCGGCTTTAGCATCTTTTAGGCCGGTAGCCTGTGTAGCAATCCCATCTTGGAGAGCCGTCTGGGTGGGCCCCGGGTTGATCGTGTTAACACGAATCTTCCGCGGGGCTAGCTCCTTGCACGCGGTGCGCATCAAGCCGATTTGTGCGTGTTTCGCTGCGACATATGGTGCCGTATTTTCATAGCCGGCCAGCCCGGCAGTACTTGAGGTGATCACAATACTTCCACCATCAGCGAGCTTCGGCGCGCCGTGCTTAAGCGTGTGAAATGCACCCATTACATGCACATCCAAAACTTTTCGGAATGACTCAGAGTCTCGCTCAATGATCGGTTTCACCTCGCAGCCGATACCGGCATTAGCGAAGATGAAGTCATAGCCGTCGAGCTTTGTTGCTCCCTGTTCAATTGCCATGCAAAGTGCTGCTTCATCTGTCACATCCGCCAGCGATGTGCTCACTCGATCTGTGCCCAACATGGTGGCCACCGAGTTGAGCTCGTGCGCGTTAAGCCCAATGATGTGAACCTGTGCGCCTTCGGCGACAAAAAGCTCCACGGCAGCTCGCCCGATGCCGGTTTCTCCGCCGGTGACGAGTACTTTCTTATCTTGCAGACGTAGCATTATGGACATACTTCCTCAGTTTCAGCACATGTGACTGTGATCACTTTTCCTCTTAGCTATTACAGTAGATTCGCCTATCGGCGAGATCCTCCGAATTCGTGCCACACGCTCTTCGAGTTGGTGACATCGTGGAGAAAGGCACTTTTGAAAATGGCAAAGCGCCACCGCAATTCTCGTCCCGACCGAGATATGCGACAGCGCTTTGCAGTTTGTGGGCCAGATTGGCCTACGCGGTTGGCATGATTCCGCGTAAGACGATGCTCTTAATCTGGGTCATTTCTTCCAGGGTGTAATGGAATCCTTCACGTCCGATACCGCTCTTTTTATAGCCGCCAAAGGCACTGAGATCCGGTCGATAGCAGTTGCCACCATTGATCGAGACCATGCCAGTCTGCATCTTCAACGCGACATCAAACGCTTTAGTGACGTTGGCACTAAAGACCGCGCCACCAAGTCCATAAGACGAGGCATTCGCAAGGCTTACGGCCTCGTCAGTTCCCGAGAATTTCAGCACCGCGAAAACAGGTCCGAAAATTTCTTCGTCTCGGGCAATTCCTACATTTTCATCAATTTCCAGAATTGTTGGCTCCATAATGGCCCCCTTTCGGGCTCCACCCAAGCGCAGCTTCGCTCCCTCAGAAATCGCCTGTTTCACCTGCTGCTCGACGCCCTGTGCCGCTCGTTCGTTGATCAATGGCCCAACCTCGGTCTGCGGATCAGTAGGATCCCCCAGCTTCTTCCCTTCGACCGCGGAAACAAGCTTGTCCATGAACTGGTCGAAGACCGCTTCGGCCACCATGATTCGTTTGGTCGCAACACAGACTTGGCCGTTGCCGTATAGCCGGCCCATCGCCGCTTGCGCCACTGCAAGATCTACATCCGCATCCTCGCACACAATAAATGCGTCATTGCCACTGAGCTCAAGGAATGCGCGGACCGAATTCCGAGCGGCAGCCTCGCCGATTGCGGTTCCAACCGCGCTGCTACCGGTAAAGCTCACCGCATCGATTCGGTCGCTGGAAGACAGTGGAGCACCCACTTCGGCGCCCCTGCCCGTGAGCACCTGGAGGGTAGCGCCTGGGACTCCCGCCTGATGCAACAGTTCAGTCAACCGGATACAGGTTAGCGAATCGTCCTCGGGCGGCTTGACGATTACCGCGTTGCCTCCGGCCAGTGCTGCCCCGACCTTCTGTGCATAGAGTTCAACGGGGAAGTTGAAGGCGAGTATCGCAGCCACCACTCCCAGTGGCTCCCGACGAGTCACCATGAGGTCGCCTTCTAGACCCGGTTGCACGTCCAAGGGGATTGCCTCGCCGAATAGCCGCTTGGTTTCTTCGGCATAGCCAGTGAAAATCCTCAGCGCCGTGTCGATTTCATTTCGTGAATGTCCAAGCACCTTGCCGCTCTCGCCGGCGAGCAAGACGGTGAGTTCTTCAATTTCCGCGTTGACCAACCCGACAAAGTCCAACAAGATTTGGGACCGACGGTGTGCAGGTACTGCTGCCCATTGGCTTGCCCCTATTCGGCTCGCTGCCAAGGCGGTTTCAACGTCCTGTGCATTGCCAGCAGGGATTGTATCGATCAGTTCTCCGGTAACAACATTGAGAACATCAATGGTCTTACCCGATGCCGAATCTGATTTTTGTCCATTAATTATCATCTGCATGATGTCATTGCTCCTTTTCTACCAGCGGTTCAGTACTGATACGCCAGCACCGCGGTACTCACCCATGGACATCAAAACGTCGCCAGCTTCTTCGATGCCTACGCGGTTGGTAATCAGCTCTCCCGGATTCAACGTTCCACTTTCAACCATGCGCATCATGTCTGGGTACCGACCTACAGGCATATTTGCCGACCCAATAATCCGCAGCTCCTGCAGAACAATGCTGTCGATGGGTAGCGGGATCATTCCGGCTTCAGCGTTGGAGGTCATACCGACCTGTAGCATTCGCCCTCGCTTACGCAACGAATTCACAGCGGCCTGGCAAGTAGCCGCGATACCCAAGGCATCTACGGCAACGTGGACGCCACCGCTAGTTAGTTCGCGGATCTGTTCCACAACGTCGCCATCCTTGGCATTAACCGTCGCCACTGCTCCAAGGCCTTTGGCTAGCGCAAGCGCTTCTTCATTGATATCCACCGCAATCACCTGGGCGCCTGAAGCCGCCGCGATATGGATTGCCGACAGGCCGACACCGCCGCAACCATGCACCGATACCCATTCGCCGGGCCTGACGGCAACCTGGTCGACTACACCGTGGAAGGCAGTCATGAAACGGCAGCCTAATCCGGCTGCGGCTTCAAAACTTACGTTCTCCGGCAGACGGATCAGGTTACGGTCGCCGTCTGGAACGTTGACGTATCGACCGTAGCCGCCCCAGTAGTTGGTGCCCGCGAAGGTGACGTGTTCGCACACGTTCTGTTGCCCGTTGAGGCAGTATTCGCATACTCCGTCGCCATGAGCGTGCGGAACAAGAACCCTGTCCCCTACCTTGTATCGATTAACATCGGAACCAACAGCCTCGATGACTCCGGCAAATTCATGTCCCATAATGTGTGGCAGTTCGAGCTTCAGCCCGATCCAGTCCCAGTCACCCATCCATAGGTGCCAGTCGCTGCGACAGATCCCATTTGCCTCGACTCGAACGATAACATCACGCGTGCTGCCCAGCGCTGGGTCCGGCATTTCAAGAACCTCTAGGTTTTTCTTGAATTCCGTGAGAACTAGAGCTTTCATTTCCGACCTTTCAAACATGTGACTGTGATCACTTCTGATCTCTTGTGTTCACACTATGGGGCTCAATGAAGCGCTAGTTTCGGTTTGGTGTCAGCTTCTCTCCAATACAGTGCCAACTGTTGTAAACCGACGGCGGTACGCACCGGGAGAGACTCCAAATTTTTCGCGAAAACGCGCATAAAAAGTTGATGCGGACGAATATCCGACAGTTCTGCCCACTCCTTCAAGGGTCAGGGACATGGCCGGGTGCGCCAAGGACTTCGCTGCGGTCGACAGCCGGACTTCCTGGAGTATCGCCGAGAAGCTCTGTTGGGTTTCATCAAACGCGCGGAAAAGTGTACGCCTAGAAACACACAGCTCACGGGCTAAAGCATCAGCAGTGAACTCCGAATCCCAATAGCGTTCCCTAATGATTCGTTCGGCAGCACTCACGAGAAGCGACGTATTTGATTCATCTATACGCGTGCCTACCGCGAGCCCCGCAATGGAGGCTATGGCTTCGAGTGCTGGGGTATACATGGTATTCAACAGACCATCGCTGGAGACCTGAGCCTGGCTAAAAGCCGCACCGAGAAATGCAAGCCATGGCATGGCTTGAGGATTTGCAGGTAACGACATTCCGCGGTGATCCCGCCTGATACCCAGTGCTTGAAGTTTTCCGAGAAACGCTTCGGAGGGCATGTGAATCACCATCTGGCCATATCCCTCACTACAACGCACTTCGTAAGGTGTATCCAAATCTAGAAATGCCACTGTACCCGGTGACAGCACCGCTTCATTGGACGCCTGCCGGGCAATACTCGTTCCCCGAAACTGCCACAGCATGATGGTGGTTCCCTCGGTTCCGAGCGATACATCCCTTTTGGTCCGCGAGGCTGTCAGCGCGGTACTTGTGAAACGGCATGCTCTGAGTTCGCCGAATGCTGAGGTGGCCATCACGCCGGAAAAGTCTCGCTCGCTGTCATCTTGAAAAGACAGGTGCGTGTGAACGTTATTCACCGCGTTCCCCCAGCCCTCCAACGAATTCTTATGCAACCTACCTTGGTTCAGCTCGGGAGCTTGGACCATGACCATAACATTCCTCCTGATCGGGAATCGGATAATGAAATAGCGTCGCTTCGCACGTTGGAAGCGCGGGCTTGGCCTACCGAGAAAGAATAGTTCAGCTCGCGGGGGTGCGAACTATGTGCATGATTATGACGGGCCAGCCATAAAACGATGTGTGTACCGATAACCAGAAAACACCCGGCAGCCGCCGGATGTTTTCTGGTGATTTTCAGTTACTACTTAGCGGTATTTCAACTTCCTCAGCGATGAACCATTGAACGTTTTCAAGGAAACCGTTCTCGTGGTCAAAGAGCGCCTCAGCCTCGGGTCCTGCGTAAGCAACCTTCACATCTTGCACCGAATCAAACCACAGTTCAGCCATACCGCTAAAGGGCCACTGTTTGCGGTGCTCTATTGCTGGATTTTGTCGATAACGACGAATCCCGGGAAGCTTGCGCACGTAGGCAGGATGCTCGATATTCCAGCCATGCAGGAATTGTTCTCGAGTTAGTCCTTCTTTTGCCTGGACGATAGCTACAATCTTGATCATCTAACCAACCTCCTAGGCTGGAGTTACTGCTTGACGGCGTTGCACCGGTACGGTCTTCCGCTTTGAATACAGACCCAGACGGCGGGTTAGATCATCACGTAGGTCGTTGGCTGGCACTACCGCTTCGACCGCGTTGGCGTTCGCAATCTTGAACACATCGATGCCCTCGGCGTATTCGGCGTGCTTTTCGGCGATGAACGCACGACGTTCTTCCGGATCTTCGATTGCGTGGATCTGGTTGTAGTAGATGCCATTGACTGCTGCGTCTGGGCCCATTAGGGCTGGACGTGCGGTCGGTAAGGCGATCACTGCATCAGGGTTCATCGGAGCACCGGACATCGCCAAGTATCCGCCGCCGTAGGCCTTGCGCACCAGAACGGTGATGCGCGGAACACGGCATTCGGAGACTGCGAAGATCATCTTCGCGCCGTGACGAATGATGCCTTGGCGTTCTACTTCGGAACCAATCATGTAGCCGGCGATATCCACCAGGAAAACGATTGGAATGCCGTAGGCATTACAGATCCAGATGAAGCGAGCTGCCTTATCCGAAGAATCGGGGAAGATCGAGCCGCCCATATGTGTTGGCTGGTTGCCGACCAAGCCAACGGGACGCCCGTTGATCCGGGCGAAACCGGTAAGCATTTCCGGGGCGAATAATTCCTTGTACGGGAACCACGAGCCTTCATCCACCAAAGATTCAACGAATTCTTCCATGTCGAAAACTTCGGCTTCGCGCAATGGAACAATTTCTTCTAGCGTACGCCCCGGGCGTGGTTCGATGGCTGGGGCAATGGGAGCTGGGGTTTCCCAGTTTGCTGGCAGGAAGGAGAGCCATACACGAATAGAATTCAGTGCTTCTTCGTCATTTTCCACAAGCACGTCGCCCAGGCCGGAGACGGTGCAGTGCATTTCCGCGCCGCCCATTTCTTCGAGGGTGACCTTTTCGCCGGTGACCATTTCGGCCAGTCGAGGAGAGCCAAGGTATGCAGTTGCATGTCCGCGCACCATGATGGTCATGTCGCACAGTGCCGGCACATAGGCCGATCCTGCTGGCGATGGGCCGAACAGCGCACAGACCTGTGGAACTCGTCCCGAGATCTGTACCTGGTTGTAGAAGATGTTGCCCCAGGCATGGCGTCCGGCGAAGCTCTCAAACTGCTCATCAATTCGCGCACCAGCAGAATCAAAGAGATAAACAAGAGGAATACCGGCAGCCAATGCCTTGTCCTGTGCGTGAGTGATCTTCTCGAAAGTGCGATTGCCCCAAGTGCCAGCCTTGACCGAGTAATCATTGGCGATGACACAAACTTCGCGGCCATCTACCCGACCGAAAGCGATGACTACAGCGTCACCCGGTAGTCCATCTTCGTAGCGAGCCAGCAGACCGTCTTCAATGTAGTTCTCATCATCGAAAAGTAAACGCAGGCGGTCACGGACCAAAAGCTTGCCTGAATCCACAATCTTCTTGCGGGTCTTTTCCGAACCACCCAGACGGGCAGTTGCAAGCTTCTCTGTCAGTTGCTCATGTACCGTGGCTTCCGCCTTCGGTGCTTCAGCGATAGTCGCTTCACTCATTTCGCGCCTCCAATGCACTTTGTGATTACTACTAGTATACGAACGTGCGTTCGTTAGTCTAGTATGAAAGAGAAATAATTCATGTAATCATGAGAAAAAGATCGCGACCCCTAAGGATGGGATGGCAATGACAAGCGAACGCAATGAAGCAGCCGGCACCAGCACCGCTTCGCCCAAGGGGCGCCCTGATCACCACTGGGATGCACTGGTCGAAGGTGACCTCATCCATAGTGCAGGCATGACGATCACCGATGCCCATCTAGTGAATTGGGCAGGTCTCACCGGAGATCTTGTCTCGCTTCACTTAGATGAAACATATGCGGCAGAGACACAATTTGGTCAACGCATTGCACACGGTCCCCTGACCTTGTCACTGGCTCTAGGACTAATGACGCAGACCGGATACTTCAGCAATGTCATCGCGTGGCTAGGCTTGGATGCGGTACGGGCGCACAATCCCGTATTCATTGGCGACACTATCCATGTCGAAGCCCGAGTAGCCACTGCACGCGAATCCAAAAAGCCCGGGGTGGGTATTTGGAGCATTGAATACACGGTTCTCAAACAGGACGACACAGAAGTCATGACTTTCAACAGCAGCTTCATGATCAAGCGGAAGTAAGCCCATGATCCAGAACCAGCTCTCCAGCCATGCAACCGACTCGATCATGGAATCGGATGATTTAGCACAGCTTCGCAACAAGGTACGTGAACTCCTTGCCGACGTGGCCACACCGGAACGTCTGAATAAATTTGATGAAGAAGAAAAATACGATGTCGAGATGTACCGAGAAATTGGACGCGCCGGGCTCATTAGCCTAGGAGCGAATCTGAACGGAGAAGGCCCGTCGCATTCGGCGCAGTCAGTAGTACTTGAGGAACTTGGCGCGGGCCCCACATCCATTGGCGTGAGCATGGTGGTCCAGTACATGGGCATGCAATTGCTGCACTCCTACGCGAATCCCGAACAGCGACAGCAATTCCTCGCGCCGCTACATACTGGTGACGCCAAAATGTCCTTCGGGTTGAGCGAACCTGGTGGCGGCACGGATGTTGCCCGCGCCATGATGACCAATGCAACCAAACTCGAAGACGGAAGCTACTCAATCTCGGGTCAGAAAAAATGGATCGGCGGTGCCATGGATGCTGACTACATCATCCTCCTTGCCCGAACCACGCCAATCACTCGCTCGGCGATTGATGGCATCACCATGTTCCTCGTTCCTCGATCAACGCCGGGTATCCACACTGAGGAAATCGATACCATGGGCATACGTGGCTTGGCACAGTGCGATGTTTACCTTGAAGACGTTCGCGTCCCTGCGGCAAATATCCTCGGTGAAGCAGACAAGGGATTCCGCCAGGTACTGAGCACCCTTAATGGAGAGCGGCTCAATGGCGCCGCGGTAGCCCTGGGCATTGCTCGCGGCGCGTTGGATTGCGCGGTTTCCTGGGCGAAGAGCCGCGAAGCCTTCGGCCGCCAGATTGGCTCCTTCCAGGCGTTGCAACATTCCCTGGTGGACTGCAGCGTGAAAATTGAATCCGCACGTCTACTGCTGCAAAAAGCGGCGACAACTTCTGATGAAGGACCAGACACGAACCAAACGTGGTCAGCCATGGCTAAGCTGGCAGCATCCGATGCCGCAGCGGCAACAACAGATGCCGGGATGCGCGTCATGGCAGGATGGGGCTTCTCCCGGCAGCTTCCAATGCAGCGTTACTTCAGGGATGCACGGCTTTACACCTTCGCCCCATTGACCGATGAGATGATCCGAAACAACATCGGCGAAAAGCATCTGGGGCTGCCGCGGTCGTTCTAGAAGCAAGAAGTGCCGTGGCCTTGTACCCATTAATCCGGGTAACAAGGCCATAGCACTTTTATACGTCCCCAGATTGTGCAGCGCAAGATTCCGGCTTCAGACCTCGTGGGACCATGGGAGGTGAATGTCGGGAATCCAAACCAAGACAGTCACGAAAACCACTCAAAACGCAGTGAAGCCGTGATGACCAGCTGGTCATCACGGCTTCACTGCGTTTTGAACTACGAGCGGTAGTCGATTTCGATATCCGCGATCTCTTGGTTTTCTAGGTTGACCACGATGTTGTCAGGGGTACGAGTAGTCATCCAGACCAGCTCTTCGGTCTTGCTGGCATTACCTTCGATATGTGGCATGAATGGCGGGACGAAGACAAAGTCCCCTTCTTCCATGTAAGTGATCTGGCTGTAGCCTTCGCCGTAGCGAATGAAGCCGCGACCCTTATGCACGTATCCGCCAGTCTGGGCTTCACCGTGATGATGCGGATCCGATACTTCACCTGGGCCGGTGTGCACCTTGCCGAACCAGATCTTGTCGGCCGCGCTGTTCTCTTTGCTGACGCCGGAAATACGGCGAGCATTTTGAGTCTGACCCGGTGCGTTCTCAAGGTCAGCAGCCCTGTTCACACGGAAAATGTCTACATTCTGGTTGATGTCAAAAACTTGCTCAGTCATGATGTTCCCTCGCTTGAAGTAGCCTGCGCCTTCACCCTTGAAGGGTGCGCGGTTGGTCTAACTCAAGTATCGTCAACTCGAAGACATCAGTCAAGACGTACGCTTGTTCGTATGTAAATAACTTGAATACTTAGCGGTCTCAACGTCGACATCACACGGAATTTATCGGGCGAATTCTAGTCTCACGGCAATAAATGGCGGCGTCGGTGTTGAGGCGCTCGTTGTCGCGGCCGTCAGAGACCTGATGAAAATTTGGGCTAGCGAATTGACCGAATATCTACCCGCGCTCGGCTCCTCGCGCCTCCTCCATTGCGGTATTCCCAGTCCCGCAAACCCGAACTAGGACCCGGCGTTAATAATGTGACTTGCACCTCAGCCCAACGTTGCCCTGCTATAGAGTTTCAGGAAAACCTCCCATGTCGAAAAGCAATCACACCCATGTGCGAACACGACCACAACGCCGGCCCGGTCCCCAACCAAGCCCTCGCACGGCGCAGCGTGATGGCTGGAGCGGCGGCGCTGGCCGGCCTGGGCGCGCTTGGCTTCGCGGCACCCGCTTCGGCCGATTCCGGCGAGCGCGGCGGACTTGCAGCGAGCTACCACGGCTCGGCTCTGAAAACAGTCCCGATCATCATCGAGGGCGGCACGCTCATCGATCCTGCCACCGGAGACACCGTTCAAGACGGCGTAGTGGTGCTGCGCGACGGCAAGGTCGAAGCCGTTGGAACCCGGGAGGCCACCCGGAAGGCGGTGAAGGACGCGGCCGGGCAGGCAACTCGCATCGATGCCACCGGCAAGTTCATCATCCCCGGGATGGTGGATGCCCACGTGCACGCCAACGGGCTCGAGGACGTCCGCCTGATCCTGCAAAGCGGGGCGACCACGGTGCGCAGCGGATCATCCACGTTCTACCAGGACATAGCGCTCGCCTCGCTGCCGAAATGGAATCCCGGGCTTTCGCCTCGCATGCATCCGGCAGGCTTGTTCGTCTCTCCCGAACAGGGCGACTCGATCCTCGCAGATCCCGAGCTGGCTCCGCTGGCCGCCTTGGAGGACAACATCCGCGACGTCAAGGATCTCGCCTATCTGACCGGGGTGAATCTGCGCCGCGGCGCAACAGTCATCAAGACGCGCGCCAATCCGCGCGCGGGCCTGGCCGAGCAAGACCCATTGGAGCTGGTCTACGACCGGGAGCAGCTATCGGCCATCGTGAAGGCGGCCCGTGGAGCCCGGGTGCTCTGCCACGCCTACAGCGCCAAGGGCATTGCCGGAGCCGTCGGCGCTGGAGTGGCCAGCATTGAGCACGGAGTCTTCGTAGATGAACAGACCATCGGCCAGATGGTCCGCCGAGGCACCGCATTCACTCCGACCCTGGCCGGGGTGGCCGGAATGGCCAACTCATCGGATCCGGTAATCGCCGAGCGCGGCCGCGAGTTCGGCCCGGTGCTGGCGCAGGCCGTGCGCGCTGCCAATGAGGCTGGAGTGCTGGTGGTCGCCGGGACCGACTCGTTCGGCACGGATGTCATGCCAATCGGAGTGGAGGCCAAGGCGTTGGAAGACGCCGGGCTCTCTGCACTGCAGGCGCTGCAATCGGTGACCACCCGTCCCGCGAAGCTGATCGGCGTCGAGCGCCAGGGCGTAGGCCAGCTACTTCGCAAGGGTGTGGCGGATGTAGTGATTCTGGGATCGAATCCGCTCGAAGGAGCACAGGCTCTGTCCAAGGTTGAGGTAGTCATTGCCCAGGGGAAGATCGTGCGCAACGAGTTGAACTGACCCGTCAAGGCCGGTCACCGCACAGCGCTGCACGTTGCCGTTGGACAACCTCCTAGCTCGATTCACTATTTTCAGGTGACTTGAGTTGGGCGTAGATTGCCGCGACTAAGAAGGCCGGGCCGTTGGCTCGGGGTTCCCGGGCATTTGATGGATCCGGTGAGTGGTGCTGTGCATGAAATCCCTGTCGTGGGTGGAGAGGAGCACCGCTCCCCCACGACTCAGCACCGAGTCGATGACTTGTTGCAGACGAATCATTCCCTCCGAATCCAAGGCCTCGGTTGGTTCATCCAAGAGGAGTACCGTCGGTTCGCGGACCAGCACGGTTGCTAGCGCTACGAGCCGGCGTGCCGACGCCGGCAATTCGTAGGGATGGGTCTCGGCAAAAGCTTCCAACCCGAGTCGCGAGAGGACTTCCGGAACACGCAGTCGTTGTGTTCCCTTCTTGGGAAGGCCAAAAGATACCTCGCGCATTACGGTGCGTTCGAAAAGCTGGTCGGAGGAATTCTGCAAGAGCATCCCGGTAGCAGTTGAAACGGCCAGCGTGCCGGCGGTGGGCCGCAGCAGCCCCGCGGCGGCTTTGAGCACCGTGGTTTTACCCGATCCATTCGCACCCGCCAGTCCGACGCATTCACCGGCCCGCACTTGCAGGTCCAGTCCGTCGAGAACAGGCCGCGCGGCACCCTCATAACCTAGTTGGACTCCGCTGAAGTCCAAGAGAACTTCCGCATTGCCAGGAATGGCACGTCGTTGGGTTGGCACAGACGCTGAGTCCTGCACAAGATTGTCTGCTGAGATCTTGGCCAGTTGCCCATTCGCTATTCTCATTAGCGAATCTGCATTGTCGGCCCACGGCGTGGCAGTCCTGCTCAAGACCACCATCGCGGTGCCGTCAGCGCGAAGCCGGGAAATCATTTCGGTGACTGCGACCGTCGCTTCGGAGTCCAACCCCGCCAGAGGCTCATCCAAGACCATGACTGAAGGCTCCGAAATAGCCAAGGCTGCCAAGGCCACGAGTCGTTCCTGTCCGCCGGACAGTTTCGCAGGATCACGTTCGAGCAGATGGTCTAAGTTCAGGTGTTTGGAAAGTCCTGCGATGCGCTGGCGCATCGCATCTCTTTGCATGCCCTCGTTCTCGAGCGAGAATACGAGTTCCTCGGCCACCGTTTCACGGATCCGTGAAAGATAGTGCCCAGCTTCCTGAGGCAGCAAACCGACGTGTTTGGCCCACCCAGCAATATTAATGCGCTGGCTTTCCAGATCGGCATATTCGATCTGTTGACCGGCCAGGTTCGTTGTTCCACTGCATTGGTCTGCGCCCTGCCGCGGCAATATTCCTGCGAACAACTCGCCAAGCGTGGACTTGCCTGAACCGGATTCCCCGACAATCACAGTCAATGAGCCCGGAGACAAAGTCATCTTTATGTCCTGCAAGGAATCAAGCTCGGCACCGGAATAGCGAAAGTGCTCAATTTTAAGGTCAAGCAGCACAGAATTACCCGTGCGTGAGTTCTTCTGATTCTCTATCATGGACTCCCCCAGAAGGGTGCCAAGATTGCTATCGGGCCCAGCACGGCGCAGAGCAGGGCAATCCACCGGACACGTTGCTGGGTGACAGAGTCTGCGACGGTTCGCAGTCTGGTGTGGGCTCCGGCGGCGGGAAATCCGCGGACTGACAGGTGAGCCGACCTGTCGTGGGCATCTTGCAGGGAGGCGAGCACCAGCGGGACCGCTCGCAACCGCACCCGTTGGAACCAACCGGAAAGACCGCGTCCAGTTCCCGCTTGGCGTAGAGCCTGTGCTTGGCCGATAGTGCGCTGCTTGTGGGCCATATGCGGCAAGAGGAACAGCGTGGCTGCCAATAGGTATCCCACCTGCGACGGTGCCGGAGACAGGTCTATGGCCGCCACCAGCTGATGTTTATCGATCAGCAAGGTGCAGAGCAGACCTGCCACCACCAGCACCGCAGTGCGCAGACCCAAAACCATGGCAGTCTCCAATCCACCTTCAGTCACCCTGAACGGCCCGGCCGCTGCAATGAGCCCGGACGTCTCTTGGGAGACGAGCCCATGGATCAAGAGTAAGGAGGCGAACGTAGGAATCAGGATGGCAGCACTCAGGACGGTCAACCGTCGCAGATGCCCTGTCCAACTGGCAACCAGCGCACAGGCAGTGAGAACTGCGCAGCTCACCCACCAGAGGCCAACGGCGGTGGTCATCGTGACGACGGCCGCCACCAGAGCCAGCAAGGTAAATGGGTGCAAGTTGATGGACTTGGGCATTGCAGGTGGACCTACTTGGTTCCGCGCTGACCCAGCACCCGGTAACGACGGATGAAATCAAAGCTTCCGCTCAAACGCTTGGGCAGGGCGTAAACCAGCAATGCTGCAATGAGGAAGACGATGGCTTTGTCCCCCGGGTCTGAGATCAAGGCCTGCTTGGTTACGGCCGAAAGCAGCGAGTCGCCCATGGAGCGGAAAGCCGCAACCACTGCGCCGGTGCCGACACCAGAAGTTCCGCCGAAGACAAAAGCCGCCACCGGAGCTGAAACCACGCCGACCAGAACACCAGCCACCACACCGGCCACTGGGGCAAGATACGGGCGGCGCAGCGCACCGAAACGAGCGGCGGTTCCCGCAAGGAAGCCGACCAATGCAGCACCAGCTGCGAAGGGCAAGACGGTGGGGGCGAACAGTGACCAGATCAGTGTGCTGAGCACACCTGTGGCTGCACCGGCCCGGCGGCCCGCCAGGAACCCTACGAGCACCGTGCCAATCGAGTCGAGGTAGAGCGGGACCATCACGGAACCAACAAATTGTCCCAAAATGATGTTCAGGGCCAGCGCTACCGGGATCAGCGTGAGAGTGGATACCGGCAAGTCCGGAAGCACCGCGGCCAAAAGCATGACGGCGGCAGCCAGGTAGGCGGCGAAGGTAACCAGTGCAACGCCCTGTCCCAGTCCTTCGGCTATGCCCGTGGGCTGGGTAATGACTAGGACTAGATAGGTGCCGATCAGGAGCAGGGCACCAGCGCTGGCCAAAAGCCTGCGGCGCAGAACTTGGGAGCTGGTTTCTTCGGGCAAAAGCAGATTCGGTGACATAGAAAAGCATTCCTCGGTACGAGTGTGGCTGTGCACCCAAGTACTACTGGGTGCGTGCGAGTGTGGGGCCTAATGTCACCTCGGCCCGGTAGACAATTCTAGCTCAGCCTGAGCTGAGTTCAGGAGTCTGTGTTCAATTTCCGCGCCAAGCTCCCCAAGCGCGTAACGAGTTCGGCAAATCCAGCCTCCGGATCATTGACGGTGACTACGTGTGCATTTGCTGGCTTGCCCCATAGCCCACGAAAATCGGCGACTGTTGTCCCGAAGAGGAGCTTAGATTCGGTTTCCACGTCCACGGTGGCGGGTCGGCTTTCATAGTCGAGGGTTCCCGCTGCTACGCCTGCGGCAAAGTAGTCATGGACGTGGGCAATGTAGCCCTGGTCGTAATGCCGGTGGAACTCGAAGTAGAACCGCAGCGCATCGGACAGATAGCGCACCAACGGATTCGAGGAGTTGCTCAAAGTTCCTTCGGGATCGCTTGCCAGCACTAGCTCGGGCTCGGCGCATCCAGCTTCAGTGGACAGCTTTGTCAGAAAGTCCGGCTGCATTTCGAAGCGTTCTGTGGTGTCCAGCGAGCAGACAATTGGCAGCTTCGAGGATTCCAACCCTTGTTCAGCGGCAGCAGTGTAGGCAGCAAAGACCTCCTTTGCTGCGTGCGGGTCCACGTGAGTGTTCCACTCCGCGGTAGGAGTGGTGTTGCCTTGGTAGTAAAAGGCGCCTCCCATGATGACTACCTTGCGCAACAACCAGGGAAGTCGAGGTTCTCGGCGTAGTGCGAGAGCAAAATTGGTGAGTGGCGCGGTGAGCAGCGCCGTGAGCTCACCAGGGTTAGCCCGGGCGGCGTCGATCCAATAATCAATAGCGTCAATGGCAGTCGACGAAGCCGGTGCAGGATCGGGCAGCGTCGCGTAGCCGACGCCTTGGGGACCGTGAGTTTCAGGTGTTGTCACCAGCGGGATTTCAAGTGGGCCACGTGCGCCTACAAGAACAGGAACATCCGGCCTTCCACAAAGGTTCAGCAGTGACCGGTTATTCGCGGCAACCTGTTCAACATCTACGTTGCCCGGTGTACTGGTAACGGCTTCTATTTGCACGTAGTCGAGGGCACAGAGGTACGTAAGCGTCAGGGCGTCATCGATACCGGTGTCGCAATCGATTAGAAGACGTACACACTTCATAAAATTCCCTTCATTCCCATCCCACTTTTCGTTCTGCCTAAGATCTCATTTACCTCAGCACATAGAACGTTTTGAGAACACCTCGGCTCTCATGAAACGCTTCCCCTGCTCTACTCTTCGCACTGCTCATCGATCACCTGAGCAACAAGTTCGTTCTTCAACCCAAATTGCCGTCAGCCCGAAACTGAAAAGTTCGGTTGCACATGTCGCTGTATTCACCGGGCTTTTCCCCTGAACTGCACCATGTCAAGGGCGGTAATTTCGCATCACCAATGCTCCCCCACCTAATGTTTCAACAGTTTGGAACACTGCAGAGCACCACTACCTTAGAGGCAATCCATGTAAAGTGGCAAAGGTTCTGAAGCCCGCTCGGAGGATTTGTGCGAAGATGCGCATTGTTACTAGTATTTCCAGCCGACTTCTCGACACTTCACCCACGTAGTAATGGTTATTTAAATCTGAGACACACTAGGTAGGGTGCAAAATTTGCATCTCAGACAACGTATCCACGGACCCTGACGTTCGCCGTTACCGATACCACGTGCAAGGTAAACTAAACTGTCGGTCTCTTACGCAAGAATGGTTATGTGTTGAAATACGTAGATTTATTTTCAGGGTGCGGCGGCTTGTCGCTCGGTATCGAAGAAGCCGGCCTAGAGCTTGTTGCCGCAGTCGAGAAGTCTGATATGGCAGCCAGAACTTTCTACCACAACTTTGTTGGCGCCGCAGATGATCTACTCAAATGGCAACGATACCTGTCTCAGTCGATAGCCGCTCAAGCAACTCAGAAGGTTATCGTAAACGAACTCGGCGAGGTTCTTCAAGACGAACAAACAATGCGGCAACTAAAAGATGAAAAACTCGATCTTGTTGTCGGTGGCCCACCCTGTCAGGGATTTTCACTTGCAGGACGCCGGGATCGCTCAGACATCAGAAATCTGCTTCCATGGCAATATCTTGAGTTCGTAGAGCGGACAAACCCCAAAGCAGTAGTTATTGAAAACGTAGTAGGTATGAATCAGCGTTTTGACGCTGAAACCGAGTCTGCATTTAGCCAGCTTAAAATCGCATTGGAAAAGACTGGCGAGGGATACGTCGTTCAGGCGGTACTAGTTAATGCCATGCACTACGGTGCTCCGCAGCATCGGCCTCGCCTAATGCTCATCGCTTTGCGTCAAGATGTCGCGGAAGCAAATAACATCAGGACCACCGCTGAGCTGTGGAAATCCGATTTTTCGGATTCCATTCAAGAAATTCCGCCGTTGGCTCCAGTGCCAACGGTATCTTCTGCGAGCTTGGAAACGGTTAAGGTTGCCGTTTCAGATCTAAAGCTTGATAGTCCGGGCCGGGCTACTGGCTACGTATCCAGACTCAACAAAAAGTTCGGTACCGTCACTCGAAAGAAAATTCCTTTGACCAAGCTCAATCATATTGAGCGAAATCATACCGAACGTACAGTCCAGCGCTTCCGCCTGTATCAGTACCTGCAAAATTGTGGGGTAAATCGTAACGTTGTTTCAATCGCTGCAGGGACCGGAGAGAACGTCAGAAGCGACATACGCGCTCGTCTTGAACAAGCCAAGTACCCTGCAATATCTCCGGATGGCACAGTGCTTGCAACCGATGCAGATGAACTTGTTCAGCTCGTCATGAGACTCAGCACCAAGAAGCATTCTCAAAAGGTTCTCGCATGGAACGAACCTGCAAGAACTGTGGTGACCCTTCCCGACGATTATGTTCACCCTTCCGAGCCTCGAATCTTTACCGTACGAGAAATGGCTCGATTCCAAGGCTTCCCTGATTCCTTCGAATTTTTGGGTAAGGAAACCACAGGTGCTCATCGGAGAAAAGTTGAAGTACCACAATACTCGCAGGTAGGAAATGCCGTTTCACCCTGGCTATCCGCAGCCGTCGGAAAGACGCTAAGCGACTTGCTCTCGTAATCACGCGAGCCTTTAACAGTAAATTCCAAAGGCCCATGTTCTATGACGCCGTAACTGTAATTTGTCGTTGATACTACTTTTCTGCGAAAACAAGATCAAAAGATATACCACCGGGGAATAGTCGTCCGAACGATTGAGGACGAATTTTGAACAACGGACCTTGTTCTGAGACTTTTCCTTTGTCCCTAGATATCAAGTGATCCATATAAATCATGCGTTCTTGAAGCATCGGAATAAACTGATCGACGACTGGCTCGGACGTGTACTCGGCTTTTAGGAAATGGATCTGTTCTCTGCCCCCATCCTTACGAGATGAACCTTGGACCCACATTGTTCGCTTGTGTTTCTCGGTGAGTTTGTCCGTCAGGCGGTTGATTCCCCAGCTTGCGACTACTGGGAAATCGTCACGATTCGAGACTTCATGCAGCAAATGGCGCGTGCCATCGACGTCGAACGCAAGACCCTGGGTATTGAATCTGCCAAATTCAACCGAGCAGTTGAGGCTTCTCACTTCTCTGCCCTTCGAATTTTGACGCTCATAACCGAAGCGGTCAAGAATCTCAGCAGAGCTCTTGAGAGGGCTGATCGACCAATCAGCAACCTTAGCGAAGAGTGTCTTCCCACGTGATACTTTGTTTCGGGCAGCCTTAATTTCAATTGCCCCCATGAAATCGGGAGCCTCCGCAGAATTGGCTTCGATACCGAGTTCTGTTTCAAGCAAATGACCAATTCCTGTAGGACCCTCGCGATAGACTTCGATGAATCCACGAGAAGAAATGTCCTTCAAGCGTTCAACGAGCTCCGTCTGAATTGCATCAAAGGCAATCGCTCCAAAGAATACCTTTGACTCAGAAATCTGGACATGCTTAACCACATCAAGCGCAGTACGAGATAGGTTAAAAACAACAACGCGGTGAGAATCATTGACCATCATTATGATGTCGTCAGGCTCAACGACTTCTCTGGCGCCATAGATGTTGAATCTAGGATCACCCTTCTTTGTCTGGGGGCGATAGACCGACATCTTGGTTTCCTTGTGAGTTCCGTCCCCACGAACGAATACCACCGGTAGGAACCTTTTGTTCTCCGTACCTTTGGGCTGAGATTCAAAGTCGTGAAACCGTTCCGAGCCCAGAAACTCCCGAACCTCATATGTCGCATCACAAATTGATTTGGACAGCATAGTGAAAGTCATATGTACGAGGCAATAGGCCCTATTCGAGTTTTTTGCTAACTCTACAAACTTGGCTTCATTTTCAGTCAAGGCTCGCATCTTTTTCCATTCTCTGTCCAATACAGACTTTCGCATCGTTTGCTATCGAATCTTCGACACAACGAGAGACCAGAAAACTTAGGCGTTCCACGCACTTGCCCCGGACCAATCAACAAGAAATTCTTCTAGTCAGGGTATCATTCTGATCTTCAAAGATCGCTTAGTAGGGACTGAAGTTTATAAAGCGCTTCGACCCTCCAGACAAAACCAATGATCACCGATTCTCTGGTTATACGTCGAAGTCAGTGTCCGTCCTCCAAAGCCAAAAGGCACAGTCCCATCGTTCGAAGGACGAACACTGCCAATAAGGGCGGTTCTTACGTACTACGCTTTCCTGTTGATATCCGACATCACGAGCGAAGGAGTTCGCTCCATGCTGAATGCATCCACCAAATGTACGCGTTCGCCCCTGCTGGTCAACACTTCATATCCCCTCTTGAGCCGTTCATTTCCAGACTCTGTGCTTGTGTCCTCGAGCGAATGATGGGGCAAGAGATAAACCGTCGGGGCAGACCTACCTGCCTTCACCTTGATGCACGGGTTGCCCTCGACCATCTCAATGGTTCCACCATAACTTGATGCCCATATCTCGGCTACTCGTTTAACGTCCCCGAGGAAATCTCCAATCTTTTTCTTTCGGATGAGCTTGAACAGGTCAACAGCTAACTTCCAATCTAACAACGGATGAAAGCGCATGTTCTGATAGTCCCGAAGACACCCGTAACACGAACCCTTACACTCAGATTTATGCGCTGCCGACTCCAGATGCTCTTCTACATACTCCTCAATCTTTATTAGGAAGTCATCAAAAATTTCCGGAGAAGCGATACGGGTAGAGAACCCTGCGCCGTTCTCGACAGTGTCGGTAATGAATGCGAAGGTCGAGGGATTACTATCAACATGCGTGGAAAGGATTCCTGCATCGAGGTCAAGAGGTTCCACGTCCAGGAACGTCGACGCCACTTTTCTCAGCAAGAATGCGAGACTGTACCACGCTGCACGCTTACCCTCTGCCAAGACATTTGAACCGTCTATCTGTTCAGCCGCCGTAGAAAGGTGGAAACTCCAAGATTCTCCCGAGAGACGAATAGCGGAGTTTCTGGCGCCAAAGAAACCGAAGTCTGACTTTTGCTGCATTCCCAGTGCGACAGATTCTTCTGTTTCTTCTCCTGTTGGCTTGTTCGTTACGAAGATACGTTCATTTGGAAAACGCTGCACAAAATTGAACTGCCGGCCTCTATTGTCGTTTATGACGAACTTTGAGGCACTACCCGAATACACTGAGAACGTAGGACGCTCATGGAGCTCTAGCTTTCCTAAATCTGCAAGTGCTCGCGCATGCATCGCCCTTGGCGTCCATGCGAAGTTGCCGTCGAAGGCACGCTTGTCTCTCATTGCGTTCGAGGCGAAATACCCCAAAGGCTCACGAAGCCGTAGAGCGTTGGCAATCCCAGACTCAGCCCCGCACTCTGGGCATATTGCGTCTTCTGCAGGCATTTGTTCAAGTATTCTCAGGTGAGAGCAACGGCGACAAACGAAAACAATTTCCTGATCGGCGAACGGATCATCAATCGTTGTTGGCATATAACCGCCTGGCACCCACGCGGCGACACCAATCGACTTATAGATCCATCCATCCTTGATGAGTTCGCTACCCGGTGCAAACGCCGATAAAGCCATCGGTCCGTCGCGCTCGATACTGCTTTCAGGCGGCCAAGGGCTACCCTTTTTCGGCTTACCAATAAACAGCTGCCTGCTCCTTGTCGGGAACCCAAACATTGGGAGAAGTCCGTTTTCTGCAAGTCGCTGACTAAAAGCAGCGTGACCTACGAATTCTGGCGCCGTAATTGATCCGACGGCTTGGTACAACTCTTCGATTGCGGTTTCCAACAATCTCGATAAATCATCTTGAAATGGCGTCAAACGGAACAAACCTGAAATTTCTTCAAGTATGTTAGTAAAGTTCCAGCGGATCCAGTCTTTTACTGCGCGTTCAACACGATGCCAATCCGCAACGTAACCGTATCGGCCATGAGGGTTATGTGTGGTGTCGAGGTCATTCTTAAGCACAAATTCGCTAACCTCTAGCGAGTTAAAAGTTAATCTTAGCAACTCTGCTGTGATTACCCGCTTGCCAATCTTTTCGCTTTCTAGCGCCAGATACGGCGCAGGGGTGGGATCCGAAACGATTAGATGTGGATTATCAAAGTAATGCTCATCGTGGCTACGAGGGCGGCAGATAGTTAGAGCCATAGCCATGTTTGCACCACGGCGTCCGGCACGGCCGACGCGCTGTTGGTAATTAAAGCGAGTGGGAGGCATATTGCCCATCACAACAACATCCAACGATCCGATGTCGACACCGGCTTCCATAGTTGTGGTCACAGAAAGTAGCTCCAGTGATTCAACGAGGGGGATCTGACGCTCGCCCAAGAAGATGTTTTGGAAACTAGCTTGGCGTCGTTGTGCTTCGCGTGCGCCAGTCTGTCCAGTCAGTTCCTCGCATCTCAGCTTAAAAACGCCTGATTCATGTGCAGCGTTCGACGCGTAGTAGTCTTCGCCACGCTTGTTCACGCTCGGCGTTTCCGAAAGCTTACTAAGACAATTCGTGCAAACGCCATAGCCAAAGAAGACATGTTGGCGTGCACAAATCGTACATACATATACTTCCTTCGGCGCAGTGTGCACATGAATTTTCTCCGGGACGAGAAGAAATTCCTTGACTGAATCACCCCAGATATCCAGGATCTGCTCTTCTATGGATTCTCGCGAAACTCCAGCTTGCTTCGCTGCTGCGTCCCAGTAGTCGCGCAAGACCGTAGGCACCTTCTTAGACCCGTTTCTCAAGTAGAAGAATCTGCGCTTCTGGGCCAGCATCCTGATACTAGCTTGTGCAACTTCATGCATCGTCGTTCTAGCGGCCGGATCTGATGAGCTATTTGCGGAGTCTAGCCATCCGAGTCCGATTGATTCAAAATCACGTCCACTGCCTGAAGAAACTGACTCAATGACAGCCCGTTCATTGCTTGTGTAAAGCAACTTCTTGAAGTCGCTGAGGTGACGTGACAAATTGATACGTTCAGTTACCGTCTCAGAAGAGGACCAATCAAATAGCTCGCTCCAGTGGTGCTTCACGGTCTCGTTACGGTTGCTTGTCTCGATTTCCGTATATTGAACGTCAGCCTTGGGACCGGCAGGATTGATCCCTAACGTAAGCAGGTCACTAGCAATCGAGTTTGAGATTTCCTGCAAAGATGCTGATCTAACGCCTTTCATAATCACAGCCAGCGCTGCATCATCTTGATTTTGGCTCCATAGCATCGCAATTTCTGGGGCTTGGGCCGACCATCTACTCATGAATTCTGTGTACCGCGGAATCAATTTCGAATCATACGTTTTATGGTATTCACGTGCGTCAGCAAACAGTCTCTCGTCAAAGGTGCCCTTTACTACGCGCCGATTCAGCAGGGCACGCACGAGGTCCTGATGATGGTTGAGCTCAATGCCAGCCGACAATTTTGCCGCATCTTGTCGACTGTCGGTAAATACAACTGTCTTTCTTTTCGCCGCTGGCAGACTACGCATGAGCGAGCTTACAAGTACCTGATTAACCTTTTCGAAACCAGTACGCATCGTCCTAATAGACGATCGCATGGTTTGCGGAGAGAGCTCAGGAAGACGACCATCTGGCGTCATAAAAATGCGCCAGTCGTCATCACAATGAGGACAGCTGATGGGGTAAGGCTGAACGCTCTCAAGATTTAAGTTTTTATTAGAGGTGCGAATATCGAAAACCCAGCCGTCTGGTGTTTCATTTGGTGTAACACCAGTCAGGCGACCAACGCCCGTGCTCAGCTTTACTGCTTTATAGCGGTACTGAACGCCTTGGCTCGTGCTCTCTTTGTCGACGTAGCTGACAGGTTGAGCCGGGCTCGGCCAGTAGACACGGTAATTGGAAGCGTTCCTGTCGGTCCCCACATTATCTGGAACATTTCTTAGATCCGGCATATCTGGCAAGAGAGTGAAATCGACGCCCCTGAATTTACCATCATGTGGAGTAGTAAATCCACCAAGCAGCGTGTAGCCGCAACCCTGACAGTAGAGTAATTCGAGTACTCGAGAACCACATTCACATGCTATTGCGGGTTTGGCATGTAGTTTGCCTATCCGACGGTCTTCAAACTGAAATTCATGCTGTATTGCGCTGCATTCTGAGTTACAACAGGCCCACATCCCTGGAACGTTTCTGAAGAACATGTGGCTTCGCAATTTTGGCAGCATTCCGGATTCATCATTCGAGATTTTCGAAATGATACACGTACCAGCTTCTTCAACGTCGCTTTCGCTAGCGTGCGGCAATAACGCCGCCCCAAGCTCCGTAGCGCTAAGCGGTATCAGCTTTGAAGAATTCTCAGCGTCGACGAATGCATTCTCAATGATTGTGCCGAGAACTTCTGGCTCTAATTCTTCTATAGATTGCAAGCTCATTTCAGCAGGCGGATTCCTGGTAGCGTCAACAGGCCGAATATCAATGTCGCCTTCAATGAATTCGAAACTCTCAACAGGAAGCCCAAAGAAATCAGAGAGAAACTGTTCGTCTCTGCCCTTGTCCAACGAAGCAGAAGCAGCAATTACCCGAAGCTGATTTGATTTCTTGTACAGTCCCAAACGGCTAATGAGGTTGCGAACTATGTAGGACACCTCGGTGCCAGCCGTGCCACGATAGCTGTGCATCTCGTCGAGCACGAGAGTGAAAACATGACTTTCGTCCTCGTTCAACCATGCGATCGTGGACTCAAATAGATGTTCTTCTTCCGCCCTACGCAGCATAATGTTTAGCATGCTGTAGTTGGTAATCAGAATATCCGGCGGACAGGAAAGCATATCCCATCTAGAAATCATTTCCGCCGAATAAGGTTTCTGGATGAAGAAACGCTCGTCGGAATCGTCACTGACCGACGCAATGAGATCACTCGAATCACTCAGAATACCGCGCAACTCTGCGACTCGCGCTGCCTTATCTGGGCTACCTAGCACCGGAGTAGCACCGGTGTAACGACCAAAGTAGAACCGTGAACCATTTCTATTCTGATCCAGCCATGCAGTGGCTTTAGGGCTGTCCAAAGCTTTTCTAAGTCTGACAAGCTGGTCATCGACGAGAGCGTTCATTGGGTACAGGATCAAAGATCGCACAGCAGCTCGTCTCGACCCGATTTTCGTTCGAGAAGGAGTGAAGCCCGCTTTGGAGTTTTTCCACCACTCGCTACCAGTTCGGTCCGATTCGCTCCATCCGCGAGACTCACGAAGCATCTGAGCAATCATCGGAAGCAAGAATGATTCAGTTTTTCCGGAACCAGTACCTGGTGTCAAAACTAAATGGCCCGGAGCGGAAGAACTACCTAATGCCCGTTCCTGATGTGAATAGAGAGTGACTCCTGCCGGAATCAGACCACAAGAGAAAAAATCAGACTCGTTCGAAGTCAACTGTGCTTGTGCAGCCGACTCCGGCATAGATCTGTTGGCCGACTTGTAGGACGGACGAAGCTCGAACAGTGGATCTCTATATATTCCGCCTTCAACGTCCAAAAGCGAACGACGCTCCAGCGTCAGCTTCTTCTCAGCTAAACCGAAGGGAGTGTCATAGTAACTGAGAATCTGATTCTTCAGATCATTATGGATTTCGATTGGATTGCTCATGGTTAGATGCCTTTCTCAGGATCGAGCTTGAGATATTCAAATACAATTCTTGATAAAGATGAACTGACGTTGTCGAACCTGCGAGCGTTAGGTTCTTCAATCGGCAAAAGGCCTGAGCACAGAGTAAGTAACTGCTCCAGCTTCGCAGGAAGTGCAATCTTTCGGTTGAAGTAGAGCGATTCGGTTTTCTCGCAGTACCAGACAAGCCGTCTTTCCTCATGGTTTTCGCCGGAAATAGAACGCCACAACCACGGGCCGATCCCTCGGTCTGTTCGGTACCAGATACCGTTTGATTGGATCCAATACTTCAGAAGACCATTTACACGTTGCCTGTAAAGGCCATTCGAGTCACCGTGAAGGCAAGAATCATACGATAGATTTCCAAGTTCAAATCGTTCGAGCGTACCTGTATCATAACGAGGAGGCGCAGCAATCTTTGTCAGATGCAAACCTTCATTAGCTGAGAGTACCGACAGCTCCATCTCAACATCTACGAAGCCACACCCTGTAGCCCGCTGGTAATCGAAATATCCTCGAATTTCAGGAGCTTCTACATACATAGTCTTGGGTAAGAATCGTGCAATCTGAGGGTCGGTCGAAGCGGAAACGTAGGTTGGCCAAAAACCGTGATCGTCACCCTCCTGCGCTGCTACCTCCCGGTTAAAGCACCCAGTAAGCAGCGCGAGCCCATCTCGACCCGGAATAATGACCAACTGCTGGCCAACTGCTTCCCACCCGTCGTTGGTTGATGTGCGTCGAATAAATCCTAAGTTCTCCAGCCCATTAATCAATGACCATACAAACGAATCTTCGAAATTGTCCCAGCGAGTCATCCATCTAATACATTGTTTTAATTCGTAAATGGATCCACGGCTCTTATTAGCGACCCAGATCACCAGTGCTTCCGAGTCATGTACTGGCGTCACTTGCATATACCCTTCACCATAGATATAAGAATACTTATTTCATCGATCCCGCTAGATGGAACGAGATCGAGAAAAGTTTGCCAAGTATCTGCACATGCTAATACTGATTCCCTTTCAATTGTTATGTCGCGATCGCCGACTCTCTCTACAACGGGACGACGAGTTTCGTGTAGCCCAACAATCCAGACGCAATCGTCTGGAATACTTATGACAAAACTTTGAAAGTTCGTCTCAAATTCATCTGCTGAGCTTTCTTTACTTCGAAGACTTAACCACGTGGGCTGGCCATAGTATGTCATCTCTTCCACGTCTCCGGCTTCGGAAATCGCGAAATAGTAACGATCACGCCTAGCCAACATCTTCCCTTCGAATGAATGGCCCGTCACTGCCGATTCATCAACATCAATTCTGGAAAAATTCCAGGCTTCGTGCCCAGATATGACACGATACTTCTCGTTCCAAATTTCGGGCACACTCAATGACCGAGTTCCCCGACCGGAGCTAAAACGCGAAATCGGAAGAGGCTGACCAGTCGCCTTCAACCCACTCTGCTGCTTATCGCGGTCGAGTACCAAGGTGTAGGAACCAACAGAGGCATCAACTACAAGGTCTGGTTCATATCCTTCTAAGTACGTCCTTGAACCTGATAATGATTTGATCGAGATACCGCCGTTCAAGACGAATTTAGAAGCGTTCTCCATGCCAGCAGGAATCTCACTGGCACCACTAATCAACTTCAGAAAGTTCTCTTGCCCTTCACGCGGAATGTCTACATAGAAATCCCAGCCATCGAAAACATTCTGATAATGCGCGAGGCCCGACAAGTCGAGCGGATGCTTGTCCAGTAGCGCACGAATAGACGCAGAAGGAATTAGCAGTGAGAACTGCGCCTCCTCGACTGCACCCTTGAAGCTCATGACGGCTTCACTGGAACTGACGTCTTGAAAAATCCAATATTTACGTTTTGAAATTACGACAGAATTGTCCTCGTCCGTCCATGAATGTTCAGATTTCAGACTTTTCGCCGTGATCTTCGGCAGTGAATCGACTGTCCATATTTCCGAAAGATAACTGTTTTGGACACAAAGCTCATGCCCTTCTCGGTCTTTGCCAATAAAACCCCATAAATGAGAGTCCTTTGGCACCACCCAAGAGAATTCTTGAGACGTAAAGTCGTACCATATTTCCGCTTCCGTTCTGCGGCTACGTCGGACGATTCCGTCGTGTTCCAAAAATGGAGCAGAGAATAAGGCACGGATCAAGAATCCATGAACTTCTTTGTCATCCCCGTCAACTGAAGCGCGGAAGGCAGGGGAAAATTGAGAACCAGAGTTTCTGCCTGCCCACAGTCGTATTTCGTCTAATAGTTCATTGGTAGTCGATTGCTTAAAAAGCGCAGGCCCTATCTTAGTTTTGATTAGACTGAGTATTTGCCGATCGCGTGAATTGATAGTTGCCTGCGATCTAGAAAAACCAATTCGAGACTGTCCGCCAAGTGAAGAAATCATACTCGGACCCAACAACGAATTCTTCTCTATCCATTTATGCAGATCTTCCCACATCGACACGACATCGTCGAAGTCAGCACTCAATTGAGCGCTGGATATCTTATGTTCCAGTAAAACAGCTAGGCGTGGGTAGTAAGCATTCGCACTGAATTTATCATCACTATGCATATTCTGCGCGGCAAGTATAGATGCACCTATGATCGAGAGTACTGGTGGTGCCGACTGCTGATCTCCAATTTTCCAGCTCGCTAGCTTGCGCCTTAGCGAATAGAAAATATTCTTCGGCTTATTTAGATCCAGTTCTTCGATCACCTGCCGGCTGATTGCGGAAGCCACGCTCGATGGGTCAAGACCACGCGATTGCAGGAATTCATCTTCTAGGCCAAGGTATACCGGTTCATTTACGCTCCGATTGCCAAACCACAGTGCTCCGAGAGTTTCTTCAATATTTGATATAAGCGGCATACCGGCTAAGTCCACCATCATCTACTTGATTTCATTCATATCTAAGATGAAATCTGCAAGCATCTCTCGGTTCACGAAGGCAACGTTGCTTGAATGTGCATAGTCCCTAGGGAAGCTGTAGCCCTCTCCGAATTCTAAAAGTGCTTCTGCAGCCTTGTGATTGATACTTTGAATCCGGAGCACTATTCCTCCGTCTGAGTTTCGCCAAGTACGGCTTTCAGAATCGAAAATAGCTCCTTCACCTTCAGCAATTCGCTTAAGCTCGCTCAATAATTCTGTCTCGAATTCTTCCCCCTTTCGAATTGACTTCTGGATTCGACTAGGAATCTCCGTGGCAGCAGCACCCTGAGTAACGTTAGCTGCGATTCGCATGATATCTAGCAGTTCACCGATCTGAAGCGAAGCGCCAAAGAATTCTTTTACATACTCCCCAAGTTCGTTTTTGTCTTGAGCAGACTCTGTCGCTTTAGGATCGTCAAGCTCCTGATTGAGATCGTCGTAATCCGACCCAGTCTGGCTCGTCAAAGTCTCATAAACCTTTGTATTTTTAACGTCCGATTCAGGGTTCTCGGAGTAGGCAACGAGATTCAAACGCCGTTCAAAGAACCTAAACTGCTTCGGCCATCTCAATTGCATCGCAATCGAAGCTGTAAGAATTAGATTGCTACGTTCCTCTTGGTCGCCCACGACATGTCTGGCAACCAAATATGAGTTTAATAAGCGCTTGATCTGTCGCGGGTTTCCACGCAAAGCCAGCTTAAAAATAGTCTGTAAGTGTTTAGCCTCGACGCCAGCAAACCACTCATCGCGCAGTTCATCCCATCTTGGGATCAGCGAATTGAGCAAATCGTCGTCTTCGATACGTAAACTTGGAATCCAGAATGGAACTTGCACGATCTTTTCAATGAATTTTTCCGGATCAGCATGCTGGTACTTCTGATGAATTGCATCAAGGAGGACCTCATAATCGATCGCTAAAACGAACACAAACCCTTCAACGTCCATCAGCAATCGTATAGTTTCGATCAGTTCTACAACACGATCTGGAGTGCAACGGTCAAGGTCGTCTATAAGTACAACGATTCTCCCCGAAATGCTCTCACCGAGAATTTGAAGCTGGTTGAAACTTTCCATGTATTGCTCGGTCGCATTGATCGCGACGTTTTGATTATTAGCGGGAGAATCCGCGTTTTCTGGCATCCTCAGAGTTACTCCAAGAAGTCCGAATTCCATGCCACGGATCAGTTTCCCGAGCGCGGATGCAGCCTTCTTTGCACTTGCTTTACTTATTTTTTTCGAGGCAGGGAGTTCTTCAATGGATTTAACCGCCTCTTGAATCGTCCAAAGAAAAGGAAGCATGACATTTTCGACACGCTCATGTCTCCACGCGTCGAATTTAACCACCAATGGCGGCTCATCACTATTTTTCAGGAGCGCATCTAACGCATGCAAAATCGAAGATTTGCCAGTCCCCCACGGCCCGTACAACCCAATGGTGTAGCGGGCCGGCGTGCCACCCAACACCGCCGCTGCGAGAGCTTCCACATACTTCTCAAAACCAAGCTTTGGAGTGTTTACCGGTAAGTCAACAACTACCGGAATTCTTTTCATAGGGGCACTCACGTTAACTCCTTCAATCTTCAATATTCGACCATTTAAATGCAGCATATAGAACTTTTAGCCGCCTGGCATCATATTTTTGTTTTTGAAGAGAATGTTTCAAATGAGTTTTGATTTTTTAATTTAAGCGGATCTTCAGAATTCAGATTCTAAACACAGTATGCCCCGGTCCTCAGACGTGACAGTGAGGATAGGACGCCTAACGTTAGGTCTGACCTAACGATGGCCAGAGAGTGGTCGTCCTCCAGCGATCGAGTTCGGCAACCTTAAACCATGGCTACCTGCCGGCGCGTTTTTTACGAGCTAAGTTACTCCGAGCTCGCTTCAACGCGACACACTCCCGCGCTGCAGCGACCATCACGTCAACGATGATCCCGAACCGTTCATTTGAAGTGCATAGCCAGAACCGTCCCGGGAATGATGCCGCCAGTTTACTGGCAGCATCATCGGGTAACGAGCCACTCATTTCATCATAATAAAGTTCCTCGAATTCCACCGGAGTGCAATACCCCAAGGTCGAATGCAATCGGCCAAAGTCAAACCAATGAACCCAGTTCAGCACGACATCCGCCACATCAGATTTAGTACTCAAAGGCCCAGTTATCAAGAGTGAATCCTTGGCTACAGCTTCGTTTTTGAACAATCCCATCACCGTTTTGACGGCTGTATTATCGGATCCCCGGTAGTGCCGATCGAGGGAATGAGACCCTACGTGGCCAGCATCTGTGTATACCGCTGGGAGGTATATTTGCTACCCGCGTCCCACTGGTGGACCGTAACAAATACTCATCTCACATGAGGTTTCGCTCGCTGCGACGTTGCTGTAGAGCAATTTGGAGAGCTTTCTCCACAAATTCCCATGTCACGAGAGGTCGATGACGCTCAGGGCAATATTCTGCGGGAGAACAGGTCGATTACGAAGGACACGAAAGCGAACTCGCCGCGAATCGGAACATACGTAAAATCGGTAATCCAAACTTTGTTAGGGGGCATCGGTATAAAAGTTCGGGTTCAACAGGTCTTTCGCCCGAATCTTGTCCTTAGAACGGATCGTTGTGGTCGTTCTGAGGCCACGCACCAGTTCCTTCATTCCTGCGATGCGCATCAGTCGGTCCGCGGTGTGCTTCGAGATTTCGGGGAATCCGTTGCGCTGCAGTCAGGCCCGCATTTTCCAGCGCCCGTAAAGCACCTCCGGCTTAGGGTTACCTGTATTCGTATCGGGTATCTTCGGGTCATGTAATGCATTCAAAATGAGTGCGTCAGTCACGACTCGTGAAGCATGTTCATCTGCATTCCAGCTGCGACACGTGCGTGCGGAGACCTTCACACCCTGAGTGTTCAGGACATCACAGATCTGCTGGACTGCGTAGCCGCGTTCGCTTTGCTGGTCGATGAACTCGGTAATCAGTGCCGGCGAGGGTCCAGCTCCCGTAACTAAAGAAAATCGCTGATGCCTTCAAGATATCGTTGGCTTCTTCAAGGCCTCACACCTTGGCTTTCAATGCTTTGATCTCGACGAGTTCTTCACTGCTTGGTCCGGTCACCGGGATCGGCTTGGGCTTGGTGGACCCGGCGGCGCCGGGTTTCTTTGCCGACGTTGAGCTTTGGCACCATGTCAGCGCACGCGGCCTAGACCGATTTGTAACGATCTAGGCGTTCCATGGCGTAGTCCACTGCGCGGTTCTTGACTTCGGGGGTGTACTACTTGGGCATGTTATCCATCCTCTCAAAAGAATACGGCATGAAATCCGGGACGATTCAGTTGAGAGTATCTGCCTGTGGGATGATCCTATTTTCATGAATCCGCTTGGTTACAGGGTGAGATACGACTCCTCATCGGCCTACGCTCACTGCTCTCAGACCCCAAGGAATTTGGCGAGGCTCGACCAGCTCCCGTATAGCGCTCCCACATTTGTTCCTCACCTGCGCTATTCTGTGCAAAAGCCACAAGAAAGTAGTCAGAATTGGGAGAGCCTTGAAGATCACAAAAGTGTGCGTTCAAAACTTTCGGCTTCTTCGGGATGTGTCCGTGCGATTGGACGCAAGCTCCACAGTAGTAGTCGGCCGTAATAATAGCGGAAAGACTTCCCTCGGTGAAGTCGTCAAACGGATCTTCGGAAGCGGTAATGCCACGTTCCACATTGAAGACTTCTCCAGCAGCAGCTGGCAGATCTTCCAAGACGCCATAACCGCCTACGAGCCCAGTGGAGACAATACCAAAATCCTTGTAACGCTCCCCCGCGTCGAGATTAGGTTCCACCTCGACTACTCGGACGATGCCGACGACTATGGCCCATTGGCACCGTTCATTATCGATTTAGATGACACTCGGACCGATGCCCTAATTGTCATCAGTTACGAGTTGGCTTCCGCAAACTTGGGTCGCTTCTTCACCGGCCTCACCGCGCCGTTGACGAAGGAAGACCGAGCCGGATTTTTCAAGGAACTTAACCACCGAATCACCCAAAACTATCGCCGCCGTGTTTGGGCGGAGGATACGCAGGATGCAACAAATATTCGGCATTTGGATTTCACGGCCGTCGAGAAGGTCATACAGATTGGTCACGTGGGCGCTCAACGCGGGTTGGATGATATAACCACGAAAGACAGCGATGTACTTGCCAAGGTAATGGAGCGTCTTTTCAACACCTCCATTACGGATGGGGAGTCGGCGGAAAGCACAACCAGCAACCTGGTAGACCAAGCCCTCATGGATGTCCACAAACAGATCGACGATAATTTCAACCAAAACCTGACAGCCCTTGAACCCATCTTCGAACTGTTCGGTTTTCCTGGCGCCGCGGGCACACGTATAGCTACCAAAACCACGCTTAACGTGCAAAACATGCTGTCAAACTACACGAAAGTCAGTTACCCAAACGAGCAAGGTCCGGCTCTCCCTGAGGCGTACAACGGGCTCGGTACACGAAACATGCTCCATATCCTTCTGCAGATTGTTGGCCATCACCGCAAGTGGATTCAGGACGGCAACGAAGCCGGCCTTCAATTGGTATTCATCGAAGAGCCTGAGGCTCACTTGCATCCGCAAATGCAAGAAATCTTCATTCGACAACTCGGAGAAATTGTCAAAAAACTCTCAGCGGACTCGACGACACCGTGGCCCGTTCAATTTGTGGTCTCCACCCATTCATCCCACATCGCCAATGCGGTGCCCTTTAAGGCAATCCGCTACTTCCTTGATAGGCACGAGACGAACGGAATTCGAGAGACCTCGGTCAAGGATCTTCAGCACGCGGCGGAGAAAAACCGTGAAATTGACTCCCAATTTTTGCACCAGTATCTAACACTTACCAGTTCTGACCTGTTCTTCGCTGACAAGGCAATCTTGATCGAGGGAACCACCGAACATCTGATTGTCCCCAAACTCATTGCCGAGATGTCAGGGCCAGCCCGCACGAATTACGTCACTATCCTCGAAGTTGGTGGCGCCTACGCACACAAGTTCTTCCCTCTCCTGGATTTCCTAGAACTCAAAAGCCTCGTGGTCACCGATCTGGATGCCGTTGCACTAAGCGACGCTCATCGTTGGGTGGCCTCCACGGTTCACGAGGCAGGGGCTACGAGCAACGAGGCCTTGAAACACTGGTTCGGTTCTGATCCGCGTTTGACTCCCGCACGGCTGTTGGCACTCGAATTCGGAGAAAAAGTTACACTTCGACGACGCGTGGCTTTTCAAATTCCAGAGAGCAAGGATGGGCCCTGCGGGCGCACCTTCGAAGACGCATTCATTCTCGCGAACGCACCGCTGTTTGAGCTGGAAGCGGCCGGACCGGATGACCAGGAGACTGCTGCTCGAGAGCAGGCCATCAAATACAAAAAGACAGATTTCGCCCTGAAATTCGCAGTCGATCAGTTGGACTGGGTCACTCCGCGCTACCTAAAAGAAGGACTGGAGTGGCTCTTCGACTCAACAGCTGATTCGGAAAGGGTCATAACGAACGCTCCGCGATCCCAAAATGACCCTTCGTCAGACATGGAGCTCGTAGATGAGCACTGAACTTGTTGCAACTGATGCTTTACAGGTGGCTGCAGCCGCTCAATATCGCATAGCGGACTGTCTTTCCCGATCGCGTAACTTCCTCGTCGAAGCAGGAGCTGGAGCCGGAAAAACAGAGTCGCTCATCGAAGCTCTCCGCTTCCTACGATCTTCGCCACCCAAAGTCCTGCAACGCGGTCGACGCGTCGCTTGCATCACTTTCACAAATGTGGCCAAGAAGGAAATCTTGGCCCGCACTGACTCCGACCCGAGGTTCTTTGTAGCCACCATTCACGAATTCTTTTGGTCAGTCATCCAGCCCTTCCAGAACGAATTGCGGGAGATGCTGGATCCCGAGAAGTTCGAAAAAGCGCTGCAGAAATCAGAGATCGAAAACTTTTCAGACCAGAAAGTTGAATACTCTCTGGGTTACCGACAAGTCAACGAATCCATCATCTCGATCCACCACGACGACGTCCCCGCTTTGGCCGCGCAGCTTCTTAGCCGCCCCAAGTTCGTCACTCGGCTAAAGAGCGAGTACCCCATCGTTCTAATTGACGAGTACCAAGATACAAATGGTGTTCTCGCCAAAGCCATCGTCGCTCATTGCATCACCCCTGCTAAAGGCCCTGTATTCGGCTTCTTTGGTGATGTTTGGCAACAAATCCATCCTGACTCAGTGGGACAAATAAGCCACAACAATCTTGAAGTCATCACCAAGGGAACAAATTTCAGGTCAGGCGAGCCAGTCGTGCGGGCCCTAAACGCAATGCGTCCTGAGCTCATCCAGGCACTTCCCAGCACCAAAGTCGAGGGAGGAACGCATGTTTTCCATACAGATCAGTGGTTATCAGGCCGGGTCTCTGGCCCACATACTCAGAATGATCTGAATCCAGAACTGGTGGATCTAGCACTCGAAAAAGTTCATGAGTTACTCAAAAAAGATGGGTGGGACTTTTCACCGGATAAGACTAAAACACTGATTCTGACCCATAAATCCATCGCAGCGCGCCAAGGTTATCCCCAGATCGAGAACATCTTTAAAAATAGTGATGACTTTGCGAAGCTCAAAAATCCGATCCTGCGGTTTCTGGTCGAAGACGTGAAAGTAGCCTTAGATTATTTTAGTGCGGGCCACACGGGGCAGGTCTTTGAAGCTCTCGGTATGAAACGTCCAGAGTTACGTCGTGCCTCAGACAAGGCTCACCTTCGAGATGCATTGCTCCAAGTCATGAACGAGACAAAAACGGGAACAGTGGGAACTGTCCTCACCCTGCTAAACGACGACCCCCTAGATCTGCCAGCGGATGTCCGCCAACGACTCAACGAACTTGCCGACTTAGGCGAGGACGAGGAACGATCTCCGAGGCAGGTCGAGTTAGAGACGCTGCTCGGCGTGAACTATCGCGAGATCGGTGCCCTCTCCGAATATATAGGTCATCACTCTCCATATGAGACGAAGCACGGAGTCAAAGGATCTCAGTTCGAAAACGTATTGATCCTTCTTGGGGGCGGCTGGAACATGTACAATTTTCCGCGCTTCCTCGCATATGCAAGCGATCCGAGCGAGGTTACGAAGGCGCATCAGGCGGGCTATTCACGTGCTCGAAATTTGTTCTACGTTTGCGCTTCGAGGCCAAAGACAAATTTGGCACTTTTATTCACTCAACAACTAAATCCCGCAGCCCATGACGTGCTTGAGTCATGGTTTGGAGCAGGGAACGTGCATTCGCTCGCATCTCCGGAAACTATCTGAATCGATCTGGTGTTATTATCGCCGTTTTGCGGGCGACGCGAAAATCAAGACATTTGAGTGTTGCCGGCCCCGGTATCGCTATTCTTGCCTTGCGCCGACGCAATTCTGTCGACTCGTACGTGCAAGGGGCATTAGCCCCGAGAAGTAGGCTTGGCAGTCTTCCGGATGGCGCGACGAGTCAGGCTCGCGCATTTAACCGGCGTCACCGCGTTCGCAGTTACAGCATCCGGACTTCTTGGACCAGCGGGGCGGCTTCCCTGACCCGCAACCCACCCTTTTGATGGCACCACGCCACCGCATCACTGACCCACAGCAATGGCTCTTCTGGTGCATATACACGAGGTCCCGGTACCCGCTTGTGTGCAAGTACTCGGCGATGAGGCGGCGGTCGGCTGAGGTCAGGGAATCGTGCTGGTCGAGGACGAGGCGCCGCGCGGTGTAGGCACATAAGTCATCCATCAAGGCACCCGGACAGGCGGGCCGTCACCACGACCACCGTGATCCACAGACCCACCGGCAAAAAGAAGTTGAGGTCGAAGAATGACAGGGCCTTGTCGAATTCGGCGCCCGCGGCAAAGGGCGCGAACGCGTTCTCGGCGAACCCGCGGTCCCGAAGAGCGCGGTCCAGTCCGAATAGCAGGCCCAGGCGTAGGCGTTTGTGCCACCTCAGCCGTTGAGCCGGCAGGCGTTCTTGGAGGCGACAGTCAACAGTGCGTCCACCAATGTGGGGAGCACCGGAACTTGCTCGATCGTGAAGGAGCCCGCGTTGATTCGCCACGGACTGCTGTGTCTTCCCAGCGGACCGCCGATGAGCTCGGTGATGCGTGGCGCTGCACGCTGTTTTGACTTGTCATCGACGAGCTACTCAGGGCAAAAGACCCTTACTCGGAGGCGTCGGGAAACTGCGCGGCCAGCCGTTCCAGGGTGCGTTCCATATTGGGCCCGGTGCTCCGGGTGAAGCCCATCAGCCGCAACAGCCATTGGTGCCGCACCCGGCTCGCGTCCCAGGTTTCGCTGACCAATGTCCCGGACCCCACAGCTTCCAGCTCGTAGCGCCACCGATGCCCGCTGAAGTGCCGCCAGGCGATCTGCCGGTCTTGCTCGAATTCCACCACGGTATTGCTGATCCGGTACGGGACACCCAGGCGCATCTGCATGCCGAACTCGCTGCCCAGGGTGAGCTTGCTTCCCTGGGCGTTCGAGGCCCGCACCGTTCCGGAGCCGTCGATGACCGGGTGCATGGCCGGATCCCTGAGCAGTTCGAAGATCTCTCGGGGCGCGGCAGCCACGAGGCGGCGGCGGGTTTGCAGATACGGGGATTCACTCATCAGCCCATCCTAGGCAGCATCTGCTCCCGTGCCCGGCAGCCGGGCCTATCCCCAACGATGTTGTTGTGCCATTCTTGGTTGACCTGCACCCTCAGGAAAGGAAATCGATGAGCCACCGAAGCGATCAGGACCTTTTACTTGGCCCGATGCTCCGCCACGTGGATGCCACCTCCGCCAGTATCTGGGTGGAGACAGCTCGGTCTTGCACCGTCGAGGTCCGTTGCGGTGAAGACACCTGGCGTGCGCCGACTTTTCGTGCCCACGGCCACCACTATGCGTTAGTTGAGGTGACGGGGCTGGAAGTTGGAAGCATCAATCCCTACAGTCTGCATCTTCAGGGGAAAGCTATCTGGCCGCGCGAGGACGGCTTCCCCGAATCGATCATCGCCACCATCGACCCCGCCAAGAATCCACGGCTGGCCTTCGGGTCCTGCCGCACCAGCATTCCGCACGACGCGGCTGGCAACCGCAAGCACGGAGTGGATGCGATGCGCGCTTACGCCCTGTCCATGGCGGGCCCGGCGCACGGACCGTGGCCGGATTTGATGCTCTTCCTCGGGGATCAGGTTTATGCGGACTCCACCAGTGACCAGATGCGCGAGTTCATCCGCAGCCGGCGCGATATCAGGGAAGAACCCGGGGCGGAGCTGAAGGACTTTGAGGAATACGCCCACCTCTACCGGTTGGCTTGGTCGGACCCGGCCAACCGTTGGCTTCTTTCCACCCTGCCCAGCGCCATGATCTTCGACGACCACGACATCCGCGACGATTGGAACTCCTCGCTGCGTTGGAAGCAGGACATGGAGCAGAGAAGCTGGTGGCACGAACGCATTGTTGCGGGCCTCGGCTCGTATTGGATCTATCAGCACCTGGGCAACCTCTCCCCCGACGAGCGCGCGGCAGATCCACTGTGGCAACGCATCGCGGCGCACACCGGTCCCGAAGAATTGGATATCGCTGCCGACTTGGACCGGTTCGCCGAGCGCGTCGATGCCGCACCGGAAGAATACAGCTTCAGCTACTGCCGCGACTGGGATACGGTGCGGCTGATCGTGGTGGACTCCCGTGCTTCCCGCAGCCTGGACCCCGAAGAGCGTGCCCTGCTCGATCCACCGGAAAATGCGTGGCTCGACGAGCACATGCAAGGCGGATTCCGCCACCTGCTGGTCGCTACCTCACTGCCCTTCCTGCTGCCCATGGGCCTGCATCACGTGGAAGCGTGGAACGAGGTCTATTCCTCCGGGGAGCGCGGCCCGGCCCGGGCGTGGCTCGGCGAACGGCTGCGCCGGGCCGTGGACCTTGAGCATTGGGCGGCGTTCCAACAAAGCTTCCAGGATGTGGCCCGGTGGGCCACCGAGGTCGCCGATGGCAAGCGCGGCCCCGCCCCGGCGTCCGTCACGTTCCTCTCCGGGGACGTGCATTTCTCCTACGTCTCCGAGGTCGAACGCGAGACCGGGAGCCGGATCCTGCAAGCGGTGTGTTCGCCCATCCGCAACCCGCTGCCCCGGTTTATGCGCTACTTTGCCGCAGCCTTGGCCTTGGGGCCGGCCGTCCCGTTCGGGGCCTGGATGGCGCGCAGGGCACATGTGCCGGACCCGCCCTTTGACTGGAACCTCATCAAGGGTCCCTGGTTCGATAACAATCTGGCCATCCTTCAGGACACCGAAGGCGGGCTGGTGATCAGCTGGCTCTCGGGGGTGGTTGAGCACGGAGACCACCTGCACCCGAGGTTGGAAACCGTCGAAGTGGCAGCGATCGAGCCGCGCGAGGGATGACGCGACCGTCAGGTATCGGGGGTATCAGCGGATTGCTATTCGCCGCAATCATAAATTTCGGGCTTTCACTGCTCTTTTGGCTATTCGCTCTCAAACTCATGTTTTGGCACTGGTGGACTGGCCTACTCTCGTTGGCCGCAATCGCACTGCTATTCGTCACACTGGACCAATATCCTTGGCCGCTGGGGTCCGTGTCTTGATGCTGCCTCGTGGATAGGATAAAGGGCGGTCCGGGCGGGTAGTGGAGGTGCCGGTGCCCAATTTTGACGGCGTAAAGGCGCCCGGATTGTTGGCCCAAGGAGAATACCTGATAAGAAATTGGAGCATCCCAATGTTGCTTTAGATCACCGGGAGAGACAGAACTGCCACTATCGGCGCGATCAGTATGGAAATCGCGAATTTTCTTGATTCTGTAGCCCCGGTGGCGGGTTCTTGGATGCAGGAACCCGCCACCTCTGGCTTGCTCCTAGCCCTTGCCGAGCGTGGATCCGGCCTTAGATTTGGCTGGCTTGCTCGAGGAATTCGAGGCGAGTTTTGCCCCCGCCTTGGAAAGCGCCGCTTTTGACGGTTTCGCTGATTTGCCCATGTTTACCTCCCCCCTTCCGGTGTGCCCCTGCATCTGGTGCAGATGCCCCAGACCCTACACCGCGACTCCGACGCTTCGGGGCTGGACGCTATTGGGTATCGTCAGGGAGCGCGTCGAGGGCCGCAGTGAGTTGGTCCGCGGCCGGCACCAACTCACGGTCAGAGCTGGTGAGCTGGTCGTAAGTGTAGGCGGCCACGGCCATCGGCGAGGTAGAACGTCCGAGCGCGTAGCGGACGGTGTGATCGTTTTTGCTGCCACAGATCAAGATTCCCACGTTGGGCGCATGGGCTTCGCGGCGTAGCTTGTCATCAACCAACGCGACATAGAAATTCAGCTTCCCCGCGAACTCGGGCTGGAACTTCCCCGTCTTCAGCTCGATGACGAAGTAGCGCAGCTGCTCGACGTGGAAGAACAGCAGATCGATATAGAAATCGTCCCTTCCACTTCCATGTGGACATGCCGACCGACGAATGCGAACCCTGGACCCATCTCCAGCGGCGTTTCCACAATAAGGTCCATGAGCGCCTGTTCCAGATCCCGTTCGGCCACCTCGCCGGAGAGCCCCAGGAAGTCAAAAGCATAGGGGTCCTTGGCAACCTGTTGCGCCAATTCCGAGTCCGCGGCCACCAGATTCTGGGTGAAGTTCGTCGGTGCGGTCCCCGTGCGCTGCATGGATCGGTTCATCATCATGTTCAGCAGTACGTTGCGGGACCACCCGTACTCGACCGCAGCTGCCGCGTACCAATCGCGTTCCTCAGGGCTCTGGGCCTTGTCGAGGATGGTGCGAATATGCCCCAGGGCAATTGCGCCACAACCTGTGGCACAATTGCCTCGGGTCGCCACTCGTTGGCCATGGTGTGCATGTATTGCAGGTTCCGTTTAGAAAAACCCTTCATATGGGAGAACTCCGCACGCAGGTCATCGGCCAGCCGGCGGATGATACCAACGCCCCAGCCCTGGCGGTCTTGCCGGATCAGGATTTGCTGGCCAATGCCCCAGTACAGGGTAATCAGTTCCGTGTTGACCCTGCGTTGGGCCGTGAACCGTGCCTGGCGTATCTGGTTCTTCAACGAGGCCAACGCGTGAACTGCATGTCCATGTAACACCCGTCGAGCCGGAAATGCAGGAAACCGACGGCGCCGGAATGTAGGAGCTATATGACGAGATCGCCCACGACCAGGTGCGCAACCTTTTGAACTCATCAAAAAATTGAGTACCACCACCCCGGTGATCAATCTTCACGGCAAACCCAGCAAGAAGGAACGCCAAGCAATCGGCACGCAGCTGATTAGACGAATTCAGCGTAAAGATGACGCGCAGTCAGTGATCCGCATCCACGACTTCGTTGATGCGGAGGTTCTCGTCTTCGCGCATATGGCCCGAAGCAGGCACGGGGTCATCGTCAAGAAGGGATTCAAGATCATCGTCACGGACGGTGATCACTCACAGCCCGCGCTAGATACGCTGTAAAGAGTCAGATCGAAGTGGCGTGGTTGCTACTTTCTGGTTCCTTCTCATCAAGGGCCAAACGAATCCCCACCCGTAAACGAGCAACTTCATGAATACCATTGGCAGACAGCGTCGGACGTGAACTAAGCACATTCCACACCGTCAAATCCTTCATGACCAAGCCCTTCACAGTTGGATTGGTCAGCTCAAAACGATCAACGCTTCCCGATGCACTTTGAGGTAATTCTTGGTTGGTCCGGCGATGGCGACAGTAGCAAATACTAAAAGTTGCGTTTGCATGCTTTGGCACATGTATTGGGCAAAACAACTGCTTTAGCAATTTTAACAACACCGCCAGTAATAGTTGCCAACGGACTTATTATCCTACCAAATCATTGTAAAAGTTGCTAAGGTAAGAGTTATGGAAACCATCGGTGATCTAGAGCATCGCGTAGGCCAATTGATCCGCGAAGCACGGCTAGGTAGAGACACCACCCAATCTGAACTCGCACGCGACAGCGACCTGTCCCTCAGTGCACTCCAAAACCTTGAAAACGGCCGCGGAGTGAAACTTGAGACATTTCTACGCGCTCTGAGAGCGCTTGACCGTCTCGACATCATCGATTCACTCGACGAGGGCTACAGCGAACTAAGCCCGATGGAAGCCCTCCGCCTCTCCAAAAACAAACCAGCACGCCCACAACGCGCCTCAAGGAGAACACGTTAAATGGCTTTCGAACGCGTAAACGTCATCGAAGTCAAAGCTTGGGGCAAAACAATCGGCGCGCTAAACCGCGGCAACGTCCGAAACGCCTACACCTTCGAATTCGCGCCCGGCGCCGAACCTAACCGAAGCTTCTTCCCGCTGAGCATGAAGCCCTCGCCGAGGAAAAGGACTTTCACCTTCCCTGGTCTCAGCGAAAACACGTGGAGGCAACTACCTCCCGGGATCGCCGACTCGCTTCCAGACAGGTTCGGCAATGCGATCATCAACGCTGAAATGGCACGCCGAGGAGCCGACCCAAAAAATGTGTCCGTCCTTGACCGTCTTGCCTACACTGGCAGTCGAGCCATGGGAGCCCTCGAATTCGAACCAGCAACCAGCCCTAGAGCATCAAAAGCCACCGTCTTGGTCCTCAGCGACCTCGTAGTTTCAGCACGCAAGGCAGTTGCAGGCACCCTGAACGACGACATCGAATCAGAAGCCGCTCTAGCTCAAATATTGGCAGTGGGAACCAGCGCCGGCGGCGCCAGAGCCAAAGCGGTCATCAACTTCAACCCTGACAACGGGCATATCACCCCCGGACAGGAACCTGTTGCCGGAACCGAATCTTGGTTACTGAAATTCGACGGTGTCCAAGACGAGAAACTCGGTGACACCATGGGGTTCGGACTTATCGAATACGCCTATTCGCTTATGGCTAAAGCTGCCGGAATCACCATGCCTGAAACGCGTTTGCACCACGAAAACGGTCGTTCACACTTCATGATACGAAGGTTCGACCGCCCTGGAGGGCTGGAGAAACTGCACATGCAAAGCTTGTGCGCGATGAAACATCTAGACTTCAACTTGGTCGGTACCCACGACTACGCACAGTTCCTGCAAACCATTAGCGAGTTGAATCTAGGCCAAGAGGCTAAGGCCGAAGCCTTCCGTCGCATGGTGTTCAACTATGCCGCTTGGAACTGTGATGACCACTCCAAAAACCACTCGTTTCTCATGGACGAGCAGGGTAAGTGGTCGCTCGCGCCAGCCTATGACGTCACTTTCTCTTACCGCGAGGATAGTGAATGGGTTGACCAGCATCTAATGGGGGTCAACGGCAAGTTCCTGCACATCACTGCCTCACAGATGCACCAGTTTGGAGAGCAACACGGCATCGTTGGTTATAAGAGCATTATTTCAGAGGTCAATGATGCCATTGACAATTGGAGCCAGTACGCGACAAAAGCGAATATCCTCCAAGCCGACCGCAACCTCATCGAACAATACATTGGCCCCGTAGCCTAAGCGCAAACCTCGAGCCCCATCAAGGGAAAATGGGGCTAGTGACCAGAGGGCCGAGATTCTTACAAACGCGCGATACCATCTGCTGGCTCACACCCACATATCCTGCGATCTCCGACTGATGCATTGGCATATCAGCCAACAACAGGCACCGTTCGATCGCCCAACTCCCCCACGGCACTTAGCGCGGGTTCTTCCGCTGAACAGAAGCAGCCTGCTCGAAAGGCTCAGGAGTGAAAACTGTACCTTTGAGGATCAGCTGCAGCGACTGCTCCGTGAGCACGTCAATCTGCCCCGCGCGCGCTTGCTCAAGAACAACATCGGTGGCTGTTCGGCCCGCAAACAGGGGACGTACCGGAGAACCTTGATGAGCAATAGAAATACGAATGGTGCGCGCAGAGACTCGTTCCACCGATGACACCACCGCCACCAAAAAGATTGCGTTCTCCGGCGAGCGCAGCATCCATGACCGTTCGCTAGTTCCTTCATCGATACGGAAATCTATTTCGCGAAGTAGAGAGACTACATCAAGACCCATAACCCACCATCTGTTACAACTATCATCCAATACTATGGGTTGAGAGTTGTTAGACAAGGAAATAAAAAAGCGGTATAAGCAAAAGAATTGTTTCAAGGTGCAGCGGTTGCGCGGAAGCCGTTACAGAGGCGGAACGTACCACCGATGGCAAACCCAGATCTGAGATGCATTCCTTCACGGACGCCGCGCGCCGCATGACACTTGAAGGATTGCGCAGGCTGCGCATGGACAGGCCCTGACTTGGGTGAGGTGGAGTTGCAATGAAGGGCTCGTCTCACTCAACCCTGGCAGACAGGGAATCTCGAATCGATATCGATGGCACGTAAACGATCCACCAGCTCGCCAAGGTCACCATATTTTGTCATGGTGTCTCTACCTCTACTACTGTCACTATTCGCACTCCTACTCTAACTACTCACTCCTCGTGTTGCGAGTAAATGTTGTGAGTAGTGAGAGTCTGCATAGGTCTTCGCAAATAATCCGGAACGTTGCAACTACAGATTCACGGCCTTACCATCAGCGATACAGAAGTCTACGATGCGTAATCATGCGCTCCGCTAGGAAATACCTGCTCACTCAATAAACCGCTTCGGTGTTCCTTCTGCGCAATTCGTCGACCCTCGGTAGCAATCGGTCCGGCAAATACTCATCACGATGAAACCAGATCGAGCTGACTACATCTACCATCGCGAAGCGGCCCTCAACCGCTTAGCCCCAAATTTGCGCGCCGCCGATTTGAACGGCCGCGATCCCTACCAAATTGAAGGCGAACGCGGCTACTAGATTTCTCGTACTCCAAGGGCCTTTCCAAGAACGAATCCTGAACTCGGGCGAGGTTATTCTTGGGATTCCGCGGGCATTTCCACCTTTAGCACTACGGCAACGCGTTGCATGTTCTCCCAGGTCTTCAAGTTCAGCGTGATGGCCGTGGCAGCTTCGATCTGTGCCGAAGACGGTGCACGTTCGCCCGGCACCCTGATGGGTTCGGTCGCATCTAGCAGTTCGCTGCCTTTGACGTAGCTAATGAATTCTTCAATCTGCGCCGTGTACTCATCCAGGTCACGCAGCTGAGCCACATCGATGGCGATGATCAGTGTTCCCTGATGGTCTGCGGTTTTTCGCTCGGAGACCGTCTGCGAACCAGAGAGAGCTCCGCCCAGCGCCTCAACCAGCAACCCCAATCCGAAACCCTTGAACCCGCCGAAAGGCTTCAGCAATCCGTCGGCGCCTACCCAATCCGCGGACAGTTTATTTCCACGGTCCCGCTCTTCGGCAAGACGCCCGCTGGCCACCGCACTGGTCGCGAAGTCGATCACCAGATGAGGTGCCTCGGCGCGAGGCACCCCGGCTGCCAACGGGTTCGTTGAGAGCCGTGCTTGGGTTCCGCCGGGCGGCACCACGATCTGTCCTGCGCCATTGTTGTTGCCAAAGATCAGCGTCACTACGCCGGCTTCGGCGGCCTGTTCGCAGAAGGGCGCTAGCCGCCCGGCATATTCGCTGCTGTGCACGGCGACCGCGGAAATTCCGTACTTCTTGGATCGTTCTACGGCGAGCGCTGTCGCATCACGCAGCGCAAAGTGCCCATAGGTTTCGTGCGCGTCCAGCCGCACCAAGGCTCCGCTGTCCAGGTCCACGGTCGCCTGCGCACCAGGCTTGGCGTGTCCGGCGAGAGCCCGATCCACATATTCGGGAAGGCGACGCAGTCCGTGCGAGGCGTGCCCCGCCAATTCGGAAGAAATCAACTGCCCGGCCATGTACTCAGCGTCCGTAGCGGATGCGCCAACTGCTTGCATGCAATCGGCAATGAAGCGGTGCAATTGAACCGGTGAGCTGGTCACCGTTGGAAGCTGGTTAGACATGGATTCCTTAGGAACGTTGGTGCCACCGTGCGCCGTAGTTGGACTCTTGGACGCAGCAAGGCTCGGTTGACTGGTCCTTCTAGCGTACGTAGTCGGCACCGGTAATATCGATTGTCGCTCCGGTGACGTATCGGGAACGCCCTCCGGACCTCCCTGCCTCGCCGCGCCGGACTTATACAGGGTTATTGCCCTGCGTCTAAAACATTATGGGCAGGCAGCCCACGTTTTCTTTAAGGCATCTGGGAACTCCGGCGCGGCCAGGAAACAGCGAGCGTCATTCTAAAGCCTCGGCCGATATCAGCACGTGGGACCCGAGTCCCCGGATTACTGCCGGGGAAAGCCCGGCATTGCCTAGCCCTGAAATACATCCCCCACCCCACCCGCTCCCACGACCAATTCAACAACTAATGTTTACATCGTGAGCTTGAACCCATAGTATGAGTTTAGCGAAGTGGTGCAGATCACCACGAAGGCAGACTCCCCCTCCTTTACGATCGGATCAACTCATGTCAGAAACCGCGATTCTGATCAACACCGCGGTGGCCGTGCTGGCCACCGTGCTGCTGATCGTGAGATTCAAGGTCAATCCCGTCATCGCCCTTGTTCTCGGTTCCCTGTATCTGGGCCTGTCGACGGGACTGGGCATCACCAAGACCATCGAAACCATCACCGGCGGCTTCGGCGAGATCATGGTCGAGGTAGGGCTGCTGATCGCCTTCGGTGTCCTGATGGGCTCGATCCTCAATGAGATGGGAGCCATCAGACGCCTCGTAGAGCATCTGCTTCGCGTCTTCGGCCCCAAAGCCCTGCCCTACACCATGGCCTTGGCCATCGGCACGGCGCTGCAGTCGATCTTCCTTGACGTGCTGCTGGTGATCTCCGCGCCGCTTGCCCGGCGCATGGCGCCGAAGATCGGCAAGTTCGGCACGGCCCGCATGGCCGTAGCCATGGCCATCGCACTGGAGTGCGGCATTGTCTTCATGGTTCCCGGCGTAGCCTCGCTGGCCTTGGCTGGCTTGCTCGGGGTCCCCTTGGGAAAAATGCTGGTCTTCGGATTCCTTGTCGTGGTGCCCACCATCATTGCCTCCATCGCCATCATGACCTTCCTCTTCAAGCGCGGATTCTGGAAAGCAGACCGCGACGAGCAGCACCTCTTCGAAGAAGAGGACTACCCGCAGGCCCAGCCACGCAAGCCCCAGGACTCCGGGACGTCGCCCACTACCACCGAAGCGCTGGAGCCGGCGCCGGGGACAGGCCCCGTGGCAGTGGCCGAGCGCGCCAAGCCTGAAGCTCCGCTGCTCTTGCTCTTCACCCCGCTGCTGCTCTCGCTGGCACTCATTGCCGGCGGCGCACTGGTGGAGATCCTGGGCGTAGAAATTGCCGCGCTGCAATTGCTGGGCAACCCGGTGGTAGCGCTGCTGATCGGCTTGATCGGCACCACCCTGGTGGGCCGCTACGCCATCGGCCAGAAGTCCGTCGAGAACGCCATCGCCACGGGGTTCAAGGAAAGCGGCCAGATCCTGCTGCTCACCGGTGTGGGTGGCTCGCTGGCCGCCACCGTCGCAGCGGCAGGCCTGGGCGATATCCTCGGTGGCTTCTTCTCGGCGAGCGCCGTCGCTCCGCTGCTGGTCGTCTGGGCCATCGCCGCCGTCCTGCACATCGCCGTGGGCTCCGTGACCCTCTCGGCCATCACCGCCGCGGGCCTGCTCGCGCCGATCGCCCCGGCGCTGGGAATCGACCCGGTGCTCATCGCCCTGGCCGCCGGCGCAGGCTCGCTGTTCATGGTCCATGTCACCTCGAACACCTTCTGGCTGCTGCAATCGCTGCTGGGCCAATCGGTCAGAGGCGCGCTGAAGACCGTCACCTTCGGAGTTTCCGTTGCCTCAGTGATGGCCCTGCTCATGGTCCAGCTCTTGTCAGTCTTCATCTAGTCCTCCCCCGAATAACCAAGGAAGTTTCCACATGCCTGAACAAGACATTGCCCCCCTGGCCGGAGTCCGGGTCCTGGAGCTCGGCAACTACATTGCCGCCCCCACCGCCGGCCGGCTGCTCGCAGATTTCGGCGCCGAAGTCATCAAGGTGGAGCGTCCCGGCACCGGAGACGAGCTGCGCAACTGGCGGCTGAAGAAGGGCAGCGTGTCCATGCTGTACCGGACCATCAACCGCAACAAGAAGTCAGTGGTGCTGGATCTGCGCAGCGCCGCCGGACGCGCCGCCGTGCTGGAACTGGTCAAGCAGTGCGACATCCTGCTGGAGAACTTCCGCCCCGGCACCCTGGAGAAATGGGGCCTTGGCCCCGAAATCCTCAATGAGGCAAACCCCGATCTGGTGATCACCCGGATCTCCGCCTTCGGGCAGACCGGCCCGCTCTCTGAGCGCCCCGGATTCGCGGCGGTCGCCGAGGCCTTCAGCGGCTTCCGCAACCTCGTCGGGGATCCGGACCGCGCCCCGGTGCGCGTCGGAGTCTCCATCGGAGACTCCATCGCCGGACTGTACGCGGCCTTCGGCTCGGTCATGTCGCTCTTCCAGCGTGAGACCCGGCGCGGCAGCGCGGTGAAGGTGCCGCTGGGCGAACGGGTGATCGACGTGGCCCTGCACGAGGCCATGTTCTCCATGATGGAATCGCTGATCCCCGACCTGGGTGCCTACGGCGACAAGCGCACCCGCGTGGGCGGGCGCATGGAGGGAATCGCCCCGTCCAACGCCTACGTCTGCAAGGACGGAGCGAGCATCGTGGTGGCCGGCAACGGGGATGCGATCTTCCGCCGTTATATGGACACCATCGGACGCCCGGATTTGGGCAGTGACCCAACTCTGCAGTCAAATGCGCAGCGTTGGGAACGGCGCATTGAACTGGACGCGGCCATCGGCGTATGGACCGCAACGCTGCCTTCGGCTCAGGCGCTTGACCTGCTCGACGCCGCCGGCGTGCCAGCCGGGCCCATCTACACCGCCGAGGACATCGTGCGCGAACCGCAATACGCCGCGCGCAACATGATCCAGTCCTTCGACGTCTCCACCGGCGAGGAAGTCATCAAAGACGTCGGTTTCCCCGGGATCGTCCCCGTGATCGGCGGCACCTCGCTGCCGATCCGGACCCTGGGTCCGGACCTCGGCGAGCACACGCAGGCGGTGCTCGGCGGCCTGCTGGGCATGAACGCCGAAGAAATCGCCAACGCCTCAAACCCCGAAAGGACCCCGGCATGAGCTATACCCTGGAACCCCGCGCCGTACTGCGCGACGTCACCCTGCGCGACGGCTTGCAGCTGACCGGCAAGATGCTATCCACCGAACGCAAGGTGGCCACCGTGCGCGAGCTGATCGCCCTGGGCGTTCCGGAGATCGAGCTGGGCTCCATGGCCCGCGCGGACCTGGTCCCGGCCATGGCCAACACCCTTGAGGTCGCCGCGGCATTGACGCCTGCGGAACTGGACAAGTGCTGGATCTGGGTGGCGACCCCCGGGCACGTCGCCAAGGCCGCAGCGGCCGGCATCCGCAACTTCCAGTACTGCCTCTCCGCATCCGACGCCCATAACCAGGCGAACATCGGACGCAGCACCGAGGCCAGCCTCGCCGCCCTGCCCCAGGCCATCGAGTACGCCCGGGCCGTAGACGGCCGCATCCAGCTGTGCATCGCCACGTCCTTCACCTGTCCGTTCGACGGGCAGGTGCCCGAGCAGCGGGTCCTGGACATCGCCAACGACCCGCGCGCGGAGGGCACCTGCGACATCGTCATCTGCGACACCTTGGGCCAGGCGGTCCCCGCGCAGGTGGCTAGCCTGATCTCCCGGGTCCGCGACGAGACTCCGGCGCGCCGCATCGTCTACCACGGCCACGACACCTGGGGCTTGGGCGTGGCAAATACGCTCGCCGCCATCGGCGCCGGTGCCGGCGTGGTGGACGGGGCCTTGGGCGGGCTGGGCGGCTGCCCGTTCGCCCCAGGGGCCAGCGGAAACACCTCCAGCGAGGACATCCTCTTCGCCACCCGCCCCGAGTGGCTGGATCCGAAGGCCTTTGCAGGGCTGGTGGAACTCTCCGAAGACCTCTTGGACGAACTGGGCGAACCCAACCGCTCCAAGTCTGCCCAGGGCGCGCGGTCCAAGGCCGCCGCATTTGACTGGGTCATCACTTCGGACCAGGTACCTGCCTGCGAGGGATCCCTGTAGTGGGGGCACGGATCCTGCTGACCACGCCCCTGCCAAACCCCGCACCGGAACTGCTGGCCGCCGCCGGGGAGCTCACCATTCTGACGGCGCCGCCCAGTTATGAGGAACTTGACGCGCTCTGCGCGAGCGGGGACTTTGATGTGGTGCTCACCCAGCTGCGCGACAGGATCGATGCTCAGCTGCTGGCCAAGGCACAGCTCAAGGGCATCTCCAACTACGCCGTCGGCTACAACAACATTGACGTTTCGGCGGCCACCCGGCACGGCATCGCGGTGGCCAACACCCCCGGGGTGCTCACCGATGCCACCGCCGACATCGCCATGCTGCTCATCCTGGGCACCGCGCGGCGCGTGATCGAGGCGGACCGGCTGGTCCGCGAGGGACGCTTCACCGGCTGGGAACCGGAACTGCTGCTCGGTTCCGACGTTTCGGGCAAGACGCTTGGATTGGCCGGGTTCGGGCGCATTGCCCGGGCCACCGCCCGTCGGGCCCTGGGATTCGGCATGGAAATCCTCTTTGCCCCGCGCCCGCCCGGGGACCGGGTTGTCAGCCAGGAAGAACTGGGCGAGTTCTCCGGCAAGGTGCGCCAGGTTCCCTGGTCCGAGCTGGTGGCCTGCAGCGACTACCTGTCCCTGCATGTTCCGCTGAATGCCGACACGCACCATTTGGTGGACGCGGACGTGCTGGGGCAGATGAAATCCTCTGCCATCCTCATCAACACGGCCCGCGGCCCCATCGTCGATGAGCAGGCGCTGGTTGCGGCACTGTCCACGGGCCAGATCTCAGGGGCCGGGCTGGACGTGTTTGAGAACGAGCCGCGCCTGGCCAACGGGCTGGCACAGCTGCCCAACACCGTGCTGTTGCCGCATGTGGGCAGCGCAACGGTTCCGGTGCGCGCCGAAATGGCAAGGCTCAGCGCCCTGAACGCCATCGCCATGGCCTCCGGTCAGGTTCCTGCGCATCTGGTCAATCAGGAGCTCTACGCCTGAGCTGGCGCATCGTCCCGGACAGGTCCTCTAGCTGCGCGAGGCCACGGCTTCTCCGGGGAACCGTCCGCCGATGAGCCGGGTCATGCGCTCCGCGGTTTCCAGCAGCGGCTCTATCCACCCCTCGCACACTGAGCGGGGCATGCGCATCGTCGGGCCGCTGATGGTCACCGCCGCGACAAGCCCCGCCGCCGCATCGAACACCGGGGCGGAGAGGCCCGAGGCGCCGTTCTCCCTTTCCCCGGTGGTGATCGCAACACCGTCGGCGCGCGTACGGGCAATCGCTTCGCGCAGATCCTCGGTGCTGGTGATGGTCGCGTCGGTGAAGTGCTCCAGCGGGGCATCAAGCACCGTGCCCAGCAGGTCGGGATTCCACGCCAACAGCACCCGGCCGGCGGATCCGGCATGAAGCGGCGCAAGTTTACCGAGGTGCATTTCACGGCGCAGCGCGTGCCGGGTTTCGGCCATTCCCACGCAGACCCGGTACTGCGCCTCGGCGCGGAACAGGCAGGCTGTTTCGCCCGTGATATCCCGCAGGTCCGCCAGCAGCGGGTTGATCACATCAAGGATTTCCTTGCCCCGCGTGGCCGGGGCGGCCCAGTAGGCCATCTTCATGCCGATGCGGAAGGCGTCGCCGTCCCGATCCAGGAATCCCTGCTCAACCAGGTTCGCCACCAGGCGTTGCACCGTGGAGGTGGGAATCGAGGTGACTTCCCGAATATCCGAGAGCGTCAGGACCGGCTGGCGAAGCGAGAAAGAATCAAGGATTGCGCTGATCTTGCCCAGCACAAGCAGTGGGTTCTGGTTTTTCGTGGGCGCATCGGTCTTCGACATGAATTTGACGCTAGACCATCGGACCGGGCTCGTCCAATCATCTTGCTTCGGATTGCAGATTCGGCCTTCGCCAGCCCCGTGGCACCGGCAATAGCGGTTGTTGCTGCGATGATATGCCGCGGCCGCTGGCCAAGAATGCGGCCAGCTCGGCGACCTCTGGTGGCACGCTCTGCAAGCTGCCCGAAAGATTCTCTGCGATGGGTCAGGCGTGCCGGTGATGATGTTGATCGCTCCACCAAGCATGTGCTTTTTTGGGTAATGGCGTTACTGCATAGATCAATAGGAGGCTGCTGATTTAGATCAATGTTTCAGGCTCAGCATTGTGCCCATGTATCCACTTCCATTATGAACAACGCCAATATTCGCGTTCGGCGTCGCTGCGCAGAATGCAAAATTCGTTGCCCTCCGGATCGGCAAGCACCACCCACCCGGTTCCATCCGGACTGCGAAGATCTTCGACTTCACGCGCCCCCAAAGCCAGCAATCGGACCAGCTCCTCGTCGCGGGTGCCACTGTCTGGTTTCAGATCAAGATGCACACGGTTTTTGAGCTGTTTGGCATTGGGCACCTCAATGAACAGCAAACGCTGAGCACCGTCCGGGGAGAAAATCATGCACTCTTGCTCCCCGGGAAGATTCGGGTCATCGGGGTCTTGATGAAAACCGAGAACTTGACCCCAGAATACCGATTGGGCGTAAGCATCAATGCTGTCAAAAGTCGTATGGGAAATGAGAGCCGTCATGGGCTTCAGACTAACGCCCGCCAAACCGCGGTCTGCAAACCCAAATACCTCTGGGCCAAATCAACAATCATCAGATCATTGAAGCAGACAAGCCGATGAGCCATGTGAGTTCTTGATGAACTAGCTCATTTTTAACGGTCAACGGCTCGGGTAATTTCTTCGAACTCTTCAGGATTCAGAAAACCCTTAGCAAATGAGACCACTATTTTGTCCCATGTTCAGGGGGATGCGTCCCTCATGACGAATGACGGCGTCCTGACCCTCAGTGTAGGGGAATCAATGAGGGGTCGGATCAGTTCTGCTCCGCTGGTGCCATAGGTAAAAGCCCAGAGAACGATCTCCTCAGGACTTAGTTCTAAGTGACCTTCCCTGCGCTCAATTGCTTTGAGTAAGCGGTGCACCTTGGCTTGGCCGGTTTCCAGCAGTGCCGCGATTTCTTTCTGGGCCAGGCCTCGGCCTGTCGCGTTTTGAGCAGCTCTAAGCCAATGACGAGCATTTCATTCAGCTCTTATCCTCGTGCTGATCCCGTATTAATAGTTTGCTCCATTGATTCACTGTGAATCACGCAAAGTCTTGGCATGGTCATGCTTCCCAAGGCAGTTCAACATTGGTACACATACCTTCTAACGGAGCTGGCACGCACTTTCGAAAAAGTCCCTCGGTCCAGGCCTGCGGCGAGCGCCGTGTCCCGCATTTAGGGTTCAACGATCCACAGGCTGTACCGGGCGCGCAATGGTCTCCCCGCAGCCGACACGATGTGTGGAGGTCATTGGTGCAATCGTTCTTGTGGCATCACTTGGGTGTCCGCAGCCCGCGGATGCTCCTGCCTGCAGGAAACCGTTGGGCTTGACCCGAAAAAGCGCAAGTTGCTGGTGAACCAATACATGGTTCACCAGCAACTTGCGCCTTGATCGTACTCAGCGATGTCAATGTCACCATCTGGCACAGGCTAGGACATGGCCGCCTGTCTCTCCTGAGCAAAGCGGGCGTATTGCCGCAACAACTCAGGATCGTCCACCGAGCCGAGATCCGCGACCATTTCCAGCTGCGCTCCTTGCACAAGCCGCTTGACTGGCACCTCGAGCTTCTTCCCGGTGCGCGTATGCGGAATTCCGGGCATGAAGACAATCTCGTCGGGCAGGTAGCGCACTGAAAGATGCTCGCGGATGGATTTGGTAATCGCCTCGTGGCCGGCCTCCGGTGTGGTGCCCTCGGCCAGCTGGACGAACAATGGCATGTAGTAATCGGTGCCCAACTCGGCGCCAACCACCAAGGCCTCGGCGACTTCTGGCAGAGCTTCAACCACCGCGTAGATGTCCGCCGAACCGAGCCGCAGCCCATTGCGGTTCAACGTCGAGTCCGAACGTCCGTGGATCAGGATCCCGCGCTTGGTGAATTCAATGAAGTCGCCATGGCGCCACATTCCCGGATACATCCCGAAGTAGCTCTCATGGTAGCGGCTGCCATCATCACCCCAGAAGCTCAGCGGCATCGAAGGCATTGACGCGGTCACTACCAGCTCGCCCTTACCTCGGGTCGGGTTGCCCGCTTCGTCCCAGGACTCCACACGCACCCCGAGGGCCGGGGCCTGGATGTAGCCAACGTGCACCGGAAGTGTCGGGGATCCTCCAACAAAGATGGAGGCGATGTCGGTGCCTCCGCTCATGGAGGCCAGCCAGATATCACCCACATGTGAGTAGACCCAGCGATACCCGTCGGCAGAGAGCGGTGAACCGGTAACCTGCAGGGATTTCAGCGCGCGCAGATCGTGCTCGCGCATCGGCACCAGCTCGGTCTTCGCGCAGGAGTGGACGAATCCTGCGCCTACGCCGAGCACGGCAACCCGTTCGGAGGCGGTGATCTGCCACACCCGATCGAGCGACGGGAAGGTCGGGTTTCCGTCGACCAGCACCGCCGTTGCCCCGACACCCAGAGCGGAGACAATGGCATTCCACAGCACCCAGCTGGTCGAGGCCACGTTAAAGTAGCGGTCCCCGGGACGCAGGTCCGAGTGGATGAGGAGCATCTTCATTTCCTCAAGCAGCGCTCCTCCGTGCCCGTGCACGATACCCTTGGGGATGCCTGTGGTCCCGGAGGAGAACAGGACCCACAGCGGGTGGCTGAACTCGACATCTTCGAAGACAAGTTCCGCCGGCGTTGACACCGCCTGCGCCCAGTGCACGGCGGGGGCCTGGGTGGGAACGGTCGGCACAGAGGTATGGCGGTCCACCCAGATCACGTGCTCTACGGTGGGCAGCTGGGCAAGGATTTCCTCCAGTTCCGCTCGGCGATCCCGATCCTTGCCGCCGAGCATGTAGCCCGGCGCCGCGATGAGGACCTTGGGATCAAGCTGGGCGAACCGAGAAACGATCGCGCCTGGCCCGAACTCCGGTGCGCAGACAGACCACACGGCACCGAGCGAGGCAGCAGCGAGCAGTCCGGTCACGGCCTCGGTGACGTTCGGCAGGATTGCCACGACCCGGTCCCCGCGGCCCACGCCGCGGGAGCGAAGGTGCGCAGCCAGTGCGGCTACCTCGTGCCGCAACTGCTCGAAGGTGACCTCCTGCCGGGTTCCGTCTTCGCTGATGCCGATCAGTGCAAGGCCCTCGTGGCGTTGCAAAAGGTGCCGGGCGAAGTTCAGTGTGCGTCCCGGGAACCAGCGCGTGTGCGGCATCGGATCGCTAGTGCGCACAGGCCCTGCAACTCCGCCGAACTCGACACCGGCAAACTGGGCGAAAAGTTCCCAGAACCTTTCGGGCTCATCCACCGACCACGCCCACAGTTCGTCGTAGCTGGTGCCGGTGTTGATACCTTGCTCGCCGACGAAGGCCGCGAAGCGGCCCACTGCGGTCTGCGCAGCGTCTTCAGGCGCCGGTTGCCAGATCACTTCGCCGTCTGCGGCACGGGCGTCGGTGATCATGCGCTCTCCATGGATCGGGCGACAGCCTGGCGCTGCTCGGCGATCTGCGCAGCGGATTGCGGTTCGGTTCCGATGAGGACAAAAAGGACCCGGGCCGTTTGCTGCGTGCGGTTGGACCATGCGTGGCTGGTAGCGCGCTGGATTGCGACATCCCCGGCCCGCATGGTGGCCTCGCCCTCGTCAACCAGGAGAGTGATTTCGCCTTCCAGAACTACCGCATAATCCAAGGATTCGGTGCGGTGGAACCAGAAGTGCTTTCCACCGCTGCGTTCGGCACCCGCATCGGCTTCTTCGTGACCATCCAGTTCGTCAAAAATCGCCGAGTTGGCATCCTTGGGGTACACAGAATCCGGCGGAAAATCTGCGATCCGCATAATCGTCTCTCCCGGAGCCGGGAAACTTGGAATCTCGGTGTCGGCGCCGGCCATGTCAGTGTCGCTGACGTGGTCGATGATACCGGCTTTGGTCATCCACGGAACAGTGGCTCCAAAGCCTGGAATCGTGTCCGAGGAGAAATGGTGCGGTGCGTCTGTGTCCGACAGGATGACGGCGAGACCTTGGTCATTGTGGCCGGTAACTACCCGGCGAACTGGTGGGCGGGACATTACGCAACCCAGTTTTCGTGCGGGTACTGGCGTGGCTCTGGCCACCAGGGAGCCTTCTCGCGTTCCTTGGATATTGGGGTTCGCAGCGTGCCAACGCCCTCGAGCTCGAGCTCAATGACATCGCCCGGCTTGAGGAACGTACCGATTTCTACACCGGCGCCGAAGCCCATGGTGCCGGACCCGATGAGGTCCCCCGGCTGCAAGCGGTCCGAGATCGAGACGTAGGCCAGCAGTTCTGCGGGGGTGTAGACGAAGTCTTCGACCTTAGTCTCCGAGAGCACCTCGCCGTTGACGCGGACCTGGCCGCGCAGTCCCTCGAGGGAGTCGATTTCGTCCATCGTTGTGACCCAGGGTCCGATGCCGTAGCCGAAGTCCTTGCACTTCTGCGGGCCCATGCCGATGGCCATTTCCGCGCCCTGGATGTCGCGGGCGCTGAAGTCGTTGAAGACGGTAATGCCGAAGAGGTGCTCCATCGCGTTATCCGGGGTCAGGTTGCTACCGGACTTGCCCACGACGTAGCCGACCTCCAGTTCCCAGTCCAATTGTTCGGTGAAGTCAGGGTAGGGCAGTTCCTGGTTATGTCCGTAGGACATTGCGGTGGTGCCCTTGAAGAAGCCCGGGCGGTCGTAGATCGAGCGTGCCGGCTGCGCCTTGGCAACAATCCGGTGGAAGTTCTGGATGTGCTTCTCGAAGGTCAGCCCGTCGCGGATGACCGGGGAGTCAACGGCCGCGCGCCAAGAGACTTCATCAATGGCAAAAGAAGCATCATCGGCTGCAGCCAGGGCGTCGTGCGCGGCGTCAAGGAAGATGGAACCTCCCCCGATTCCCGCGGCCAGGCTTCCGGGAAGCACCGCCAGAGCAAGTGCGCGGGCGCGGTCCGGCTCCGCGGCCTTGCGCTGAAGCGTCAGGGCGTAGGCGCGGGCAAGGTCAATGACCCGTCCCTGTTCAGGCTGGGCCGCGACGAGGCGGATCTGTTCGCCGTCTGGCGTTGGCACTGCAATTCTTCCCAGTTTCACGTTTGCTCCTTTGAAAGTCATTCATACGATACGTACAGTATCGCATTGATGTGACGTAGTTGGCAAGAGGAGAGAATAACCATGACGCGCGCGGGATGTTCAGTGGGCCCGCGCAGCCGAGCGCCAGCTCCTAGTGGGGGTCGGCGGCTTCCAACACTTCGACGGCATAGTCCAGCACGGCAGCAGCCCGCTTGCTGAGTTTTGCGCCGGCCGGCCAGATGGCCACGACGGAGGTCACGCCGCTGCGCGGGCGCAACGGGCGAGTGACCAGCGGCAGGCCCTCACTGGAGACGGGGATCTGGTGGGGTCGGGACATCAGCAGGCTGTATCCCAGTCCGCGGCCCACCAGCGCCCTAACCAGATCGATCTGCGGAACAATCGACCCAATGCGGGGCGTCAGGTTGCGCTGGGAGAACATCAGCTCCGTGTACCCGGTACTGGGGGCGGTGTCGAGCATGATCAGCGGCAGCCCCGCGAGATCCGCCAGATCAATGTCGATTTCCTGCGCCAGTGGCGCGGAGGCGGCAAGGACGGCCAACACCTCGGTCTCGTAGACCACGCTGCGCTGCAGTGACGCCGGCAGTCCGATGTCATAGACGATGGCCAGGTCCAGCCGGCCCTCTTCAAGCGCTGCCAGCAATTCGGTGTGGTCTCCCACGGTGATGCCGATATTCACCTCGGGATGACGGCGGCCCGCACCCTCGAGTACCGCAGGCAGGATATTGCTGGCCAAACCCGTATAGCAGCCAAGTGCGACGGGACCACGCAGTTCTCCGCGCACCTGGGCAAGTTCGCCGACCAGCGTCTCTGCCGAGCGCAGGATCTCCCGCGCCCCGGCCGCGAAGTGCCGGCCGGTGGGAGTCAGGTGCATGCCCCTGGCCTTGCGGCGCACGCACAACTGCTCGCCCACCGCCGCCTCCAGCTCGGACAGGGAATGCGAGAGGGCGGATTCGGAGACATGCAGCGCCTTCGCGGCGGAACTCAGGGTGGAGTGGTCGGGCAAGGCGGCAAACAATTCCAGCTGCCGCAAGGTGAACCGAGCCAAAACAATTCCTACTCTCTCGAAGAAGTACCGCTAATATCCGCAGTTTACTGCAAGAACTTTCATTGTGACACTGGTTACAACCAATCGACAAGGAGCCTCCAGATGACCAGCCCAGCGGCCCAGTGCCCGTTCCGCGATCCCACTGCGTCCAACACCACCACAACCGCACCCGTGCCGCAGGCGGCGAGCTCGAGTTCCGACTATCCGGTGGCCGACTGGCTGGATGTCGAAAGCCTCGCCGCGGATCCCTACGCCGTCTACGAACGGCTGCGCGAAGAATCCCCCATAGCTTGGGTTCCCAAACTGCAGAAGTTCCTGGTAACCAGCTATTCCGGCTGCCATGGCATCGAGCAGGACCAGGAAATATTCAGCGCCAACGTCTCCGGTTCAACGATGAACCGTGCCATCGGCGCCCAGCCGATGCTGCGCAAGGACGATCCCGAACACGCCATCGACCGGGCTCCCATCAATCCGGTGCTGCGCCCCAAGTCAATCAAGGAGGCCTTGGCGCCGGTTTTCGCGCGCAATGCCGAGACCTACCTCGACGCATTGGAGGACAAGGGACCGCAGCATGCGGACCTGAACGCCGACTATGCCGCTCCGCTGGCCTCGCAGAACCTCATCGACCTGCTGGGTCTGCGCGACACCGACGTGCACCAGGTCCGCCGCTGGTCCCATGACTTCATTGCCGGAATGGGCAACGTCCTTGATGATCAGAAGATCTGGGCGCGCTGCGATGCGTCCACCGCCGAAGCGGACGCGCTCTTGGCAGAACTCATCGAGTTCTACCGCAGGCACCCCGACGCCTCCATGGTTTCCGCCCTGGCCAACAGCGGGCTGTCCGCGCAGAACGTCGCCGCCAATGTCAAGCTTGCGATCTCCGGCGGCTTGAATGAACCCCAGCACATGGTGACCAACATGGTGTGGGCGCTGAGCCGGCATCCGGCCCAGCGCGAGGCGGTGCTGGCCGACCCCGCGCTGTGGGCCGCGGTGTTCGACGAGACGGTGCGCTGGCAGTCCCCCATCGGGATGTACCCGCGCCAGACCACCCGCGCCACGGTTCTGGACGGTGTCCAGCTCCCGGCCGGCGCCGGCATCGGCGTCGTGGTTGCCTCCGCAAACCGCGATCAATCCCAGTTTGGCGACACCGCCGAAGACTTTGACATTCACCGGCCCAAGCGCCCCCACCTGGCCTTCGGGTCGGGCGTCCACCTCTGCGCCGGGCACTGGGCGGCCAAGACCGCCATCGGCCAGATCGCCGTCCCCAAGGCCTACGAGCGCTTCCCCTCGCTGCGCCTTGATGAGGACCGTCCCGAAGCCTGGGGCGGGTGGGTCTTCCGGGGCCTGACCAGCCTGCCCGTCACTTGGAACTAAAGAAACTCACGATACGAGGAACCACCATGCCAACCATTACCTTTACCCAGCCCGACGGGGCCGAGCAGATTCTCGACGTCGCCGATGGAACCACGCTGATGCGTGCCGCAGTATCCAACTCGGTCGATGGAATCGTCGGCGAATGCGGCGGCCAGGCCATGTGCGCCACCTGCCACGTGTACGTCCGCCCCGAATATGCCGCCCACCTGCCCGAGCTCGGCGAGGACGAGGACGAGATGCTTGACTGCACCACGGCCGAGCGAACCGGCAACTCGCGTCTGGGCTGCCAGATTGCCGTCGGCCCAACGCTGGGCAGCATCGTCGTCGACATCCCCGCGGACCAGGTCTAGGCGGTCAGGGTCATGAGCATCGTCATCATCGGAGGCGGCCAGGGAGGCCTCCAAAGCGCGGATTCACTGCGCACCGAAGGATATACCGGGCAAATCACGATTGTCGCCGACGAGCCGGGACTGCCCTACCAGCGCCCGCCGCTGTCCAAGGACTACCTGACACCGGGAAAGGAAGCGCTGCCGTTGCCCTTGCGCGGCGAGGCCTTCTTCAACGACAAGAACATAAGGATCGTGCGTGGCGTGGCTGCCACCGCCATCAACCGCCAAAATCGAACGGTGTCTCTGGCCGACGGAACGACGCTGGACTATGAGCAGCTGGTCCTGGCCACCGGCACCCGCAACCGCTCCCTGACCTGCGCGGGGTCGCAGCTGCCGGGCATCCATTCACTGCGCACCCTTGCCGACGCACAGGCCCTGCATACGGCCTTGCCCACCGCCAGGAACGTTGTGGTCATCGGCGCCGGATTCATCGGCCTCGAATTTGCCGCGGCAGCCCGCGCGCATGGATGCAACACCACGGTTCTGGAATTCGCACCCCGCCCCATGGGCCGGGCCTTGACCCCGGTTATGGGTGACTGGTTCGCCGGCGCCCACGCACGCCTTGGCATCGAGTTGAAATTATCCGAGGGAATCGACAGGTTCGAGGCCGGGGAGCACGGCCGAGTTGCCACCGCAGTGTCCACCACCGGGGCAAGCTACCCGGCCGACCTCGTCGTGGTGGGCATCGGGGTGCTGCCCAACGACTCGCTGGCACTCGAAGCGGGGTTGGAGACCGGCAACGGAATCCTTGTCGATGCGAACCTGAGGACCTCGGACCCCGCCATTTTGGCGGTAGGGGACTGCGCCAATTTCCCCCACCCCCTTGCCGGAGGCAACATCCGGCTGGAATCGGTGCAAAACGCCACCGACCAGGCACGCCACGTAGCGCGCAGCATCATGGCAGTGGAGCGCGGTCAAACAGAGGCAAATCCGTATACGGATCTGCCGTGGTTCTGGTCAACCCAGGGCCCGTACCGGCTGCAGATGGCAGGGCTGGCTCATCCCCAGGACGACACGCTGGTGCTGGGAGATCCGGAAACAGCGAGATTCTCCGTGCTGTGCTTCCGCGACGGGGTCCTTGCCGCCGTCGAGTCGGTGAACCTTCCGGCAGACCACCTGGCCGCCCGCAAACTGCTGGGCGGCTCCACCCGGCTCTCCCGCCAGGAGGCGCAGGCCGAAGGCTTCACGCTCAAGTCCGCCGCGAAATCACTGCTCGCCGCACCAGCATAGGGCGATTCGCCCGCGTCGGTACCCCACCGCCGGATTGAACTGGTGGCGGAGCACGCAAACCAGACCGGCCAACACCTTCCCAGCGGGAGCGTAGTGGCCGGTCTGGTGTGCCATCCGGGCCCCGGCAAATAGGCAGCCTGGGGAGGAGAACCGCGCGGTTGATCAGTACGGACAGAGAACCCGCCCCTGGGCAGGGCCACACGGGCAAGGAAACAACATACAGAAAAGGCAGGGGCAGGGTCGATGGATTCGACCCTGCCCCTGCCTTTTGCTCTGGCGAAAATCACCAATGCACAACGCGTGCGCTCAGTTGCCGACCGCCGCGGAGCCGGCGGCGCGGATCAGCGGTTCGGCGTCGCAGAGGGTTTCCAGGGCGATGCCTTTTGGAAGCATGTCAAGGCTTCCACGGATCTGCGTGAGCAGTTCCAGTCCGCGGTGATCCACCTCAAGGGTGCGGGCGCGTGATTCCCAAGCGCTTGCTGCCCCTGCCTGATAGCCGCAGCGTTCAAGCAAGGCGATGCCTTCGGCATCGGCCATTGATTCCCCGGCCGCAACCCCGCGCACCAGGGCGCTGAGGTAGCGTTCCAGCTCCTGTGATTCGAGGATCTCGGCACGGACCACCAGCCCTTGGCCCGGAAGATCCGGCAGCAGCGCGTTGACATCAACCACCCGGGTGAACCCTGCCTTTTCAGCCAGCTTGCTGAACGGCGGCCCGAGCAGGGTCGCGTCCACCTGTCCGTCCAGCAGCGCATCCAGGCGTTCGCGCACGCCACCGACCACCACAAAATCAACCTCCACGCCGGCGTCGCGCAACAACCGCTGGGCGATGAGCGCGAACCCATTATCGGGCGCATCCACCGCAAACCGGCGTCCTGCCAGCTCTGCCAGCGTTTTCACCTCGCCTCCTGCATGGATTCCGAGCGGCGTGGTTGCCTCAACCTGCGCCATCAGGCGCAGGTTGGCCCCGGCGCGGGTCCATTCGAAGAGGTTGTCAATCGCGGTGACGACCATGTCTTGTTCCCCAGCCAGCAATGCCCGCAGCTGCTCGGCGCTCGAGGTGGTCCGGGTGGGCACCACCTCGACGGAGCGCAGGAATCCCAGCTCGGCCGCCAGCAGGTAGGAGACCGGAGGCACGAAGTGGCTTTGGCGCAGGATCACGAGGCCGCCCCACCTGCCGCAGCAACCGCGACCGGGCGGTCGGCATACCAGGGAGGCAGCTGCCCCGAAGGTCCTCGGACGCTCGAACGCTGGGTTCCGAGGCCCGTGATCTCCGCCTCCATCACATCTCCATCACGCAGGAATCGGCCCCAGTGCGATCCGTTGCCCGCAGGCGAACCGGTGATCAGCACATCCCCGGGCTGCAGCACGGCCACCGAGGAGGCATAGGCGATCAGGCTCGGGATGTCGAAGAGCAGGTCATCGGCCAGGGCATCTTGCATCAGCGTGCCATTGAGGCTCAACTGGATCCGCAGCTTTGCCGGATCGGGCACAAACCGTTTGGGAACCACATAGGGTCCGGTGGGGAAGAATGTTGGCTGGTTCTTCGACCTGAACCAGTCGGTGCCCATCATCGCGATGTCGTTGCGCGGTACTAGTGCGCGCGCCGTGACATCGTTGACGATGGTGTACCCGGCCACGTAGTCGAAGGCCTCTGCCACAGAGACCCGGTGCGCCTTGCGGCCAATGACCACACCAAGCTCCAGCTCCCAGTCAATGCTGCCGCCGACATCGGGCAATTGCACCTCGTCATAGGCGCCACAGACAGCCGAGGGAATCCCGGTCCAGACATACGGGTCGCCCGTGCGGCCGCGTTCATCGATTTCGGCCGCGGCGTCGGCTGCCAATTGCTGCGCATCGGCACCTTCTTTCCCCAGCTTGTGGGCCACGCTCATCTGGATGACGTGCTCACGGTAGTTGGCCCCGGCGGCGATGATGGTGCCCACCGGCTGCACCGGCGGGTGCACCTTCAGGCCCTTGAGCGGGCGGGCGCCGGCGGCGGCCGGGTCCAGCTGCTCGAGCGCATCCAGGTGGGCATCCCAATGGGCGAAAAGATCCCCGATCCGCGTGATACCCGGCAGCACACTGCGCAGATCCACGACCTTGTCGCCGAAGACGGCCCCGGGAAATTGCTCCGCGCTGTCCTCGAAGGTGCCCAGCTTAAATCCACTGATGAGAGTTTCCTTCATGAGTCCTCCATGTTCCATGATTTTCTTCCCTATACCGGTGGCGGGACGAATAAGCCCTTGTCCTTGTCGTTGAACATTTCCTTGGCAATGAATTCATCCATATCCCCGCCGGTGCCCCACTGGTCCGAGGTCATCGGATCCTGGGTGTCATAGATGCTCGGGTGCCAGGTGTCCTCGTCGATCGAATCAAGTTCGGTGGTGAATTCCATGGTGTTGCCGTTGGGGTCGTGGAAGTAGGTGAAGGTGTTGTCCCCGGCGCTGTGGCGTCCCGGTCCCCAGATCTTCTTGAATCCCGAGCGCAGCAGCTTGCCGCTGCCGCGCATGTACTCGTCAATCCCGCGCAGTTCGAAGGACGCGTGCTGCAGCGAGGCGTGCGGGCCGCGGGCAATGGCGATGGAGTGGTGCTGCGAGTTGCATCGCAGGAAATAGAACAGATCCCCCATGTGCGGGTGGTTCAGGGTGTCCGAGAGCCGGAAGCCCAGGTGCTGCTCATACCAAGCGAGCATCTTCTCCGGTTCCGGGGAGTTGAGCACCACGTGGGATAGGCGCACCGGGATGGCTTCGCGTTCCTCGATTTTGCGGTGCTTGCGCACCTCGACATCCGAGGAGACCTCGATGGTTCGTCCTTCCAGGTCGAAGAATCGGAAGCCGTACCCCCCGCCAAGCGTTTTGAGGTCATCGGGTTCGCCAATGAGCTTCACCCCCTTGGCAATGAGGTCCGAGGCAAGCTGGTCCACCGCTGCATTGTCGGATGCGCCGAACGCGACCATGTCAAGGCGCTTTTCTTCGGCCTCGCGGACGCGGACAGAGTATTGCTCCGGGGAACCCTCGGCGGCAAAGTAGGTCACTCCGCCGTCGTCCTGCATCTCGGTCAATCCCCAGTGGTTCTTGTAGAAGTCAACCTGCTTCTTGTAATCGGGAACCGCGATGTCGAAGTGACGCAGGTGTGTGATCGGGCTGAAGGCCATAATTTTCTCCTGTAATTCTGTCCGCCTGGGCGGATGTGGGTGTGGCGAAGGTTGGCTTAGAGATGTGCCGGCAGGTCGTGGCCGACCATTGGGATGCCGGCAACGAGGCGTTCGAGTGCTTCGGCGGTGTCCCCAAGGCCCAGGATGTAACGGTCCGGGCGAACAACCACGACCTTGGCGCCGGCGGCCTCAAGAATTTGGCCGGCCTTGGCAGGATCGAACAAAACAACAACGTCGTCGTTGTCCTCGAGCTGGTTGCGCAGCGCAGCCGGGACGGCGGAATAGAGCTCGGGGGTGGTTGCCACCAGAAAGCGGGAACCCACCATGTCATCCAGGCGTACCCCGTCGGCGAGAATCGGCTGCATCCCGAGTCGGCCGGCACGTTCATCGGTGCCGCCCTCGTGCAGTCCCGGGCCCAGTGCCGGGGCGACGGGTGCGGAGGCCGCAGGGTTCGTCCGGATGAAGGCATCACGCTGCTTGGCAACCTCCGCGTCGGTGGTCTGCAGGAAGCCGGCAGCCTTGGCCGCCTGCTCAACCCAGAATCGTGCGTGCGGCAGGCGTTCGGACTCATAGGTGTCAAGCAGACTGCCATCAGCAGCGCCGCGCTTGACGGCGTCCAGCTTCCAGACCAGGTTGGCCACATCGCGCATGCCGGCGCAGAGGCCCTGCCCAAAGAGCGGAGGAGCCTGGTGCGCGGCGTCGCCGGCAAGGAAGATATTTCCGGCACGCCATTGGAGGGAGATTCTTCCGCGGAACGTGTAGGTTGCCAGGCGGTCCGCGGTGAATTTATCTGCCGGGAGCACGCCGTGGCTAATCCGCTCAAGGCCGGCGGGAGTAGTAATTTCCTCGGGGTCGTCCCCCGGCATCAACATGAACTCCATGCGCACCCGCTTGCCCGGGAGGCGGATCCACAGGGCGGGGCGGGTGTGGTGACCCAGGAAAATCATGTCTGATGACAGGCCCGGACTGTCTTCAAGGATCCCGTCGGCGACCAGCCACTGCGCATCCTCGCCGATTGATTCCGTCTCGATGTTCAGCGCCTTGCGGCTCTGTGAGCGGGCTCCGTCCGCTGCGATGGCCCAGCGGGCCCGGATGAGGGATTCCTCGCCGGCCGCATTTTGCACCGCCACCTCGACGCCTTCTCCGACATTGCGTACCGAGAGCACGCTCATGCCGCGGCGAAGTTCGACACCGGGAAGATCCTCGACGACCTCCTGCAGCAAGTGTTCGATGTCAGGCTGGTGGAAAGTGAGGTCATCGTGCCAGCCCTGGGCACCGATCTGCCCGGTTGGAACTGAAATGAGGACCTCGCGCTGCTCGTTTTCAATATGGAACGAGGCCATCGGCAACGTGGCCTTGGCGAAACGCTCGGCAACCCCCAAGGATTGAAGGGTGCGGAAGATTTCTCCGTCGAAGTGCACGGCGCGGGCTGTGGGCCAAGCCTGCACTTCGCGCTCCACGCCGATGGCGCTCAGGCCGGCACGGCCGAGCATAGCCAAAGCGGTGACACCTACGGGTCCTCCCCCGACCACCACTACGTCAACATCAACGATGTCTGCCATTTCACTCCTTGGTATTCAGTACGTATCGTTTCGAATAAATGTAACACTCATCACTTCACTGCGCAAGGGTTCTGAATGCACCCGAATGCGCGCCAAGCCTTGAGGCTCAGGCCTTCCATACGGTCTTGAGATTGCAGAACTCCCGGATGCCGTCAGCGGCGAGCTCACGTCCGAACCCGGAGCGCTTGATTCCCCCCGAAAGGCAGCTCCTGATTGGAGACGGTCATGCCATTGAATGAGTCCTCCGCGCTCGGGAACCACGCCGTCCTGGGACCGAGTCGAGCTTCGCAGCAAGCGCGCCAATTCGGCCGCTTCCACGAGCCATTCAAGGAATTCAGACCGGATGCGCTTCGGTGATTATTCCGCTCAATCCCATGCCCGACACCCGTACGATTCCAACGCCAGAATGTCCCCTCAAGAGTGAAAGAATTTCTCTCTCCGCCAGCGCCACCTAACGGATATGCCCCAGGCACCACTATGCCTACAGAGAAAGGAGGTCTTTTCAATGAGCCACTCCACTAGATGAACCGCAACGCATTTGCTCTGGAGAGCTTGCCTTGGCCAGCCGTTACAGACCAGTCTCAATTTGGGATGGCGTATCGGCTACCTGGATATTGCCGGCTACTGCGGGACGGTATGGTCCGCTGAACTGTCTGAACGGACTTGTGGATTCTCTCCTGCCGAATCGCTGATGCCGATTGCGGAGTGATGCCGCTTAGTTGCACTCATGGCGCCAACGACGCCGACCATCACCGCGACTGGCAGTGCCAACACCAAGAAGAATCCGGAAAATCCGAGGCCCGCACCGAGGAGAGTGCCCCCAGTGATCCCGCCAGCCACCGAACCCACTCGTCCGGCCAAGCTTGCCGATCCTACACCCGTGGCTCGCACCCGCGCCGGGTATTCAATGGTTGCGAAAATGTTTTGCGTACCACCCAGAATCGTCGGAAGAACCAGGCCTGTCAGGCTCATCATCAACACCAAAAGAGGGAACTCCATGGAGGGATTACTTCCAATGATGACTAGTGACCCTATTGACAGCACCAGGAATGTTCCCACCACTCCGAAACGGGAGTATTTCCTTAGCAGCATTCCCAACAGAATATTGCCCACCATGCTCCCTGCACCGTACAACCCGACAACGAGACTGCTCTGCGCCGTTGTCAGTCCGGGAACCGGGGCCTGCAGAAGTGTCGGCAAATATTGCACGATAGTCATTTGCACACCAAGCCCGATGAAAGCGTAGGCCCATATCAGGCCGGTCACGGCCACGAAGCGTCGCGAAAGAATGGTTTTGAACGCCCCCTTGTTTTTCTGGGCAACGGCGGGAGCCACGAGTTGCACTGTCGAGGGCAGACTGCCTGGTACGAGTTTCTCCAAGGCACGTCGAGCCCGGCCCATAGATCCCCGGGCCGCCAACCAGGCAGGTGATTCAGGAACTAGCGCAAGAAACGGGATGATCAGAGCAAGAGGAATGATGCCGCAGATTGTCATCAAGGTGCGCCAGCCGGAATCGGGGATGACGGCACCGGCTAGGAACGCACCGAATGTGGTCCCGAGTCCAATTCCCGCGGAAACGATGGCCACGAGTTGACCTCTGTTGGCAGAAGGAACCAAATCGGCCAACAGGGTCATGATCACCGGCATCACTCCGCCCAAACCGAGGCTGGACACGATTCGCCAAAAAATGAACATCTCCATATTTGGTGCCGTTGCCATGGCTATGGTGGTCACGCCGAGCAGGATCAGCGAGAGAACGGTCAGTATCTTTCGACCGAACCGGTCAGCCATCCGCCCTCCAATGATGGCACCGAGCCCCATTCCGATAAAGCTCACAGTGACGATGAAGGTAATCTGGGTGCCGGTCGCTCCCCATTCTTTGACCAGCGATGGGAAAACATGGCTCACAATCGTGATGTCCATCCCGTCGGCCATGAGGACCAAGGCGATCACGCCGAAGACCAGCCAGTGCCGTGCTTTAAGGCCCCCGCTATCTATGAATTCTTGCGGTGTGACGGTCGATGCTTTGACAGTATTCACTTTGATTCACTCCTTTCGATTAAAAATGCAGAGTCAAGGCTGTCCGAGAGGAACTCGAACTGCCTTTTCGCCATGCCAATAATTGGCTTGATCTTTTGTAGATCCCTTGCGACCAGACGGGGCTCCGGGCGGCCGCATTTCGCGAGCTTAGAAGAGCACATGCTCGCAGTGCGCATCCACCTGCTGCTAATACCCCAGGGCAACGGATTTACGAGATCAGTGAGCACTTGCCGATAGATCTCGACGCCTGGTGAATTTCACCTACCCGAACAACGTTCAACGCGCTTCTTTTCACGTGAAGGGTGGATTAGTTACGCTGCCAGGCAAAGGTTCAGAATGCACCCGAATGCGCGCCAAGCCTTGAGGCTCAGGCCTTCCATACGGTCTTGAGATTGCAGAACTCCCGGATGCCGTCAGCGGCGAGCTCACGTCCGAACCCGGAGCGCTTGATTCCCCCGAAAGGCAGCTCCTGATTGGAGACGGTCATGCCATTGATAAACACCGCGCCGGCGTCAATACCGGCGGTAAACCATGCTTCTTCCTCGGCGTCGTTGGTCCAGACCGCGCTGGAAAGCCCGAAAGTCGTCTGATTAGCGATGCGCAGGGCATCTTCGCGGTCACTCGCTCGGTACAGCGAGGCAACTGGACCAAAAGTTTCTTCCTGGATGATGCGCATCGATTCGGTCAGGTCGGCGAGCACCGTGGGCGCGTAGAAGAACCCCGGCCCCTCGGGAACGGTCCCGCCGGTGAGCACCTGGGCACCTAGGGCGCGGGCGTCTTCAACGAGTTCGACCAGATCGTCACGCCCGGACGCCGTGGCCAGCGGTCCCACCTGGGTCGCCGGATCCAACGGATCCCCGACAACAAGCTCCGACATCAACTTCGCGAATTCGGCGGCGAATGCGGCATAGACCTCGGTGTGGACGATGAAGCGTTTGCCGGCAATGCAGGACTGTCCGTTGTTGCTGATTCTTGCGCGCACGGCCGTGGCTGCCGCAGCGGCGACGTCGGCTGAGGGCATGACAATGAACGGGTCGGAGCCGCCCAATTCCAGCACCGACTTCTTCACATGGTCCGCAGCAATGGAAGCCACCGAGCGGCCCGCGGGCTCGGAACCCGTGAGGGTCACTGCCTTGACCCGGGGGTCGGCAAGCACTGCGCCAACTTCGGCGCCACCGATCAGCAGCGTGCGGAAGGAACCCACCGGGAAGCCTGCCCGTTCAAAGAGCGTGTCGAGGAAGATCGCGGCCTGGGGCACGTTCGAGGCGTGCTTGAGCAATCCGGAGTTGCCGGCCATGAGCGCCGGAGCGGCAAAGCGGATGACCTGCCAGAGCGGGTAATTCCACGGCATGACGGCCAGGACGGCGCCCAGCGGTTCGTAGCGGGTCCATGCCCGGCTGGCACCGACGCTCGACGGATCTGCCAGCGGGGCATCAGCCAGGAATCCCTCGGCCTGGGCGGCATAGAAGCGCATGGCTTTGACGCACTTGTGCACCTCGGCCACCGATTGCGCGATGGGCTTGCCCATCTCCACGGTGATCATTTCACCCAGGCCCTCGGCCTGGGCTTCCAGATTCTCCGCAGCGGTGAGCATCCACGCCGCTCGCTGGGCAAAGGTGGTGCCACGTAGCACGCGCGCCGCTTCGGCGGCTTCGGCAATGCGGTCCTGGACTTCCTGGGCCGAATGCGGCTCGATGATCATTTCGGTCGAACCTGTGGTCGGGTTGATGGTTGCGATTGCCATGGGATGGGATCCTTTTCTTCGGAAGTGTTCTCTGTCACGACTATATAGGATACGATTCGTATCGGATACCATTTGTTTCCAGCACATGAATCCACCCCCATCCGCAGCGCGGCCACCGGCTGCCCGACACGCAAGGAGTGCCCCCGTGAGCACCAATGGCGAGCTTCCGAAGAATCTTCCACTCTTTCTCACCGACGCCGATGTGGCCAGTCTTTCGGATTGGTCCGGGGCGATCGAAGCCATCCGCGCCGCCTACCAGGCGCCCGGCGACGAGGCCGGAACCCCCGGTCGGATTTTCGCCCAGACTCCGCGGGAATGGTTGCGGATCATGCCTTCGGTGCCGCCCAGCGGGCAGCTGTTCGGTGCCAAGTCGATCGCCGGGTCCTTCGCCGACGGCCTGCGCGTCAGCTACCTGATTTCCCTCTTCGACAAGGACACTGCGGATTTGGTGGCGCTGGTTGACGGAAATCGCGTCACCGGCCTGCGCACCGCAGCGACCACGGCAGTGGGCACCTCCACGATCGTGCCGCAACGGCCGCTGATCGTGGGAGTGATCGGCTCCGGCTTCGAGGCGCGCTCCCACCTGGAGGCTTTTTCCCACGTGCTCCAGTTCGCCGAGATCCGCGTTTACTCACCAACTCCGGCCAACCGCGAGTCCTTCGCCGCGCAGTTCGACGGCGCCTTCGGCGCTCCGGCACATGCCGTTGGCTCGGCCCGCGAAGCCGCCTACGGTGCGGATCTGATCCTGTGCGCAGCCCGCTCTCGCGATGAATCACCGACACTGCAAGCAGACTGGGTCGGCCCTGACACCGCAGTGGTTTCCATTGGTTCCACTACTGCAGCCCAGCGCGAGCTGCCAGCCGAACTCATCGCCCGCGCCGCGGTGGTTGTTGTCGATTCCCGAGACGAGGTAGTCAATGACAGCGGAGATATGATCGCCGCCCGCGCCCACGGCGTCGACGTCGATTCACTCGTTGCCACCCTCAACTCGGTCCTCTCCGGTGAAACCGACATCGATTCGGAGCACGGGATCAGGATCTACAAGTCAACCGGGTCCGGTCTGCAGGACATCGTGGTTGCCGAGATGCTAGTGGACCGCGCCCGCGCTGAGGGCATCGGCACTACCTTGCCCGTCGGCATCGTCACCAGCCGCAAATAACACCTCACAGAAAATAAAAGGAGTACACCATGGTGGATTACACCAAGTCCGAAGCCCGTGCCTGGGCCAAGCAGAACTTCACCGGCACCGTCGCCGTAACGCACCCGTCCTTCACCGCTGATTTCTCAGGCATCAACGAGAACGCCATCCGCCACGACATCCTGCTCCTCAAGGAGCGTGGCTACGCCGGTTCGCTGATCATCGCCGAAGCGAATGTCACCCCGGAGGAGAACGCCCGGATCACTGCCATCGCCCGCGAGGCCGCAGGCCCGGACTTCGCACTGTTCTTCCATGCCATCTTCGGCACCCTGGAGGAGAACATCCACGCGGCAAACCTGGCCACCGAAGCCGGTGCCGATCGTGCCCTGCTGGCCTACCCATCATCGTTCTGGCCGACTTCCTACGACGAGGTGTTCAACTACACCAAGCGCTTCACCGACGAAACCGATCTGGCCACCATGCTCTTCCCGCTGCCGGCCTGGGGCTTTGAACGCATCCACCCCGCCGGGATGAGCGTGGAGTTCGTGCGCCGCGTATTGGACGCGATGCCAAGCATCGTTGCCATCAAGGCAGAGCAGGGCTACCCCGGCATCCCCGGCGTCATGGAGATGTACCACCACTTCCGCGACGAAGTGGTGATCTCCTGCCCCATCGAGGCCGAGCTGATCCCGCTCATGTCGGTATTGGACGTCCAGTTCTCCGGCACTGCAAACACCAACTGGATGGGCGACTACTACCCCAAGGCCTTCGAGCTGGCCCGCACCGGGAAGTGGGAAGAAGCCATGAAGCTTTACTGGCAGGCCCAGCCCGCACGAGCCGCCAACATTGCTGTGTCTTCCTCTTCCACCCCGGGCACCAGCGTTATCAACCGCACCCAGTGGAAGTACCAGGAATGGCTCTCCGGTTATAACGGCGGTGCCCTGCGTTCGCCAGCGCCCCGGCTTCCGGACCGTTTCATGAAGCAGCTGCGCGCAAGCCTTGAAGCTTCAGGGCTGCCCGTCACGGACTCCCCCGACTCCGAATTCATGCAAGGACGCGTCCGCGCCTAGAAAAGGCCGCCGCTGAGCGGCGGACGAAAGCCCCTGGGAAGAACAAACCGGATTGGTTCGGTTTTCCCAGGGGCTTCTTTGCATGCGGCAAAATGCGCTGGAGAAGGATGCCGCATCAGGACCGCTGACGGCACAGCTGACGGCACAGCTGAAGCAGTTTGCCGAAATTGCGGGGCCGCACCGTGGTCTATCTTCCGCATCCGGGATTCCGGCCTGTTCCCCGCAGTCGCAGTGAAGCCCGTCAATCGGCAAAAGGGTCCTCGGTTTCGGTTCTCGAAGAGATAGGTCAGTTCATCGACGCAACTTTTCGTGAATCTTCAGCACTCTTTCGCGTCCATCCGCCGTCCCAGCCAATCAGGCGATCGAGCGATGCCTGCCCCGGACCTGTCACCAGGAGAACGAACAAGCCGGCGATCAACAACACAGGAACTTGCATGCCACCGCTTTCTGCGGGCGCAAACCCCCGATTGATTTCCACCATGAAAATCGCGAGGAGCATATGTACAATCAGCGGAATTGTCACCAGCCTGGTGAGGAATCCCAACGCGATGAAGCTCCCGCCAACAAACATTAGTAGCGTCACGTACCAGCCGATCAGAAGAGGGAACGGCAGCCCCCACGCGCCTTGAACAATCGCGGCAAATTTTTCCGGCGAGAACTGGAAACCGTGGGCAATGAGCGTGGCACCTATCGCGAGTCGCAAGAGCAAGGGAACGAATGGTTCAAGTCGATGTAAGGGCGAGAAAAATAAACGAAACATGGGTTGAGTTCCTTAGATTGTTTGCCGAGTTGGGTGTTTTGTCGATTCAAGGGGAGTTCAAGGCGATAGGTCCGGAATCGAATACCCGGGACCTCCGCTGGACAACGCCTTGACCCGGATTGATACGACGCGGATACGAGGCGTATCAAGCCTGCCTTCTCCGCGGCGGTCTATTCCGGCGCGCTCATGATCAACTGGCACGCGCCGTCGTTTTTCTTCGTCCGTGAAACCTGCGGCCCGGTTTTCAGGCGGCTTGACGCGTATCGCGTATCGCGTATCAGACCACCACAACGATGCTTTCCACGGTGGGTGCCGAATCGGCATCCACCGTGGAGAGTTGTCTTCCACTACCGGGAAGATCCGCAGAACGCGGCGAATCGCGCATAGCTGGACTGCTCTCCAGGACATCAGAAGATCGGTGGCTCTTGGCGGCCCTTCCGCAGGGACGCCATTACTCCATCGCGGCCGCGCGCTCGGCGGGTCCTTCCGCTGGCACGGGGCCATTTGAATCGACGTCCGCTTGCTCCGGCAGCTGGGTCCGCCGTGACTGCGCACGAAGCCCCGTCAGTGAAGCCAGAAGCAGGCCAATGGGCAGCAGCAGAACCAGGAATATTGCCGAAAGTCCCATTCCTCCTGCAATCAGGGTGCCGCCGGCAGCACCGCCGGCGGCGGCTCCCAGCCGCCCGCCGAATTCCGTTACGCCGATTCCCGCACCGCGCATGCTGGCCGGGTAAGCCATGGCGGCCAAGACGCTCCGCGTGGGGCCAAAGGCCGTGGGCAGGATGAATCCGGTGATCCCCAAGACAACGAGCAGGGAACCGAAACCCGGATCAGGCAGAAGATAAACTACGACCGCCATGACGGCAGCCAATCCCAGGACACTTCCGATAGCCAGGAAACGCGACACCTTGGCCAGGATGGCACCAAGGACCAGCCCACCCAAAACACTCGCCAATCCGTAGACACCGACTATGGTGCTGCTCTGCACCGTATCGAGCCCGGGTTTAGGCAGCTGCAGCAATGTCGGCAGGTACTGGGCTATCAGCAATTGGGTGCCCAGGGAGAAGAAGCCAAAAAGCCACAGCAACAGTGTCGTCGGCGCCAGCGGACGGGCCAAGACTCTGCCCACCGAAGCTTCAGCCCCAGGCCGCCTGGCCCCCAAGCCCTTGCCGGCCAGCGACGGGGTGCCGTTGACTCGGCGCTTGGCCGAGAGGAATGCCGGTGATTCGGGAACTACTGCGGCAAGCACAGCGATCACCGCCAACGGAATCAAGCCGGCTACCACCAATAGCACGCGCCATCCGGCGGTGGGAATCAAGGTACCAGCCAGAATTGCACCGACAGTTGTCCCCAGCCCCACCCCGGCGTATGCGGCGGCAACCAGCGCCGCGCGCCGCCGTTCCGGGACCAGATCAGCCAACAAGGTGTTTCCGGACGCCATCGCGGCGCCCATTCCCAGACAAGCCAGGATCCGCCAGAAGGCGAAGGCCGTGAAGTCCCCGGAGGTTCCCCCCAGAGCGGTGGCCCCTCCGAAGAGAATAACGCTGCCGATCAGGACAGACTTGCGGCCCCACCGGTCGGACAGTCCTCCTGCAACAACGGCGCCGAGTCCCATGGACAGAAAGCCCACGGCGACCACAAAGGCGATGCCGCCACCGACGGAAACACCCCAGCCCTTGATGAGCGTCGGAAACACATGGGCAACGATCGTGACGTCCATGCCATCACAAAGCAGAACCAGGGTGATCAGGCTGAAGTAGATCCAGTGCCTAGCGGTCAGGCGCTCGGAGAGCGAGCCTTCGGCAGATCGTGCTGGTTCATTGTTCATGCTCAAGGCTCGCTCCCTCATTTATTTGCCCGGGTTCACGAAGAAGTTGTTCAGGCGCTCGGTCGGCAGATAGTCCTCCGGCGCTCCGGCCAGGTCGGTGAGATCATTGACATCCCAAGCAGGGTCAGCGACATCGGCGAGGTTTTCACGGGTGACAACCACCGAGGGTTCAACGATCTGGTTGATCTTCGGCCCCTCGCCCTTCAGAATGCGCAAGGCCACATCGACCACCGCCTCACCGGTACGCACAGACGGAGTCGTGGTGCCGTAGAACGGGTAGTCAGAATGGGCAAGAGCCCAGGAAGAGAATCCTTGGCTAGAACCGTCGTCGGCGATCGGCGGGACCTCCATGCCCGATTCCTCGAAGGCGTTGCGAATACCCACACCCATCGTTCCGGCCTGAAGCACTGCGTCAACGCCGGCCGGGTTGGTGGCAAGGAACTTCTGAACCTCGGTCTGGGCCGTTGCCGGCTGGAAGAAGCCAGTCACCGTACCGGCGATCTTGACGTCCGGGCAGTTCTCCAGGACCGCGTCGAATCCCAGGTTCGCAAACGTCGAGGTCGGGATGCCCGGGATGCCTTCGACACGCAGGACGTTGCCCTTGCCTCCAATCGAGTGCAATGTACCGCCGGCAACCTGCGCGATCGCCAATGGAACATTGCGCGTGACGCTCACGGCGAATTCGGAATCGATGGGAACCTGCGCTGCAACCAGCGGGATACCCGCCGCATGGGCGGCCTTGGCCAGGTCCACGGAGGGTTCTGGGGCGATGGCGGTGTAGATGATGACATCCGGCTTCAGCGAGAGTGCCTCGTTGAATTGCTGGAGCTGGAGAGGGACGTTTGATGGATCGTCAGGGGCGAATTCGCCGACAATCTCGACGCCCTTGGCCTCCAGCGTCTTACGGATTGACTCCGACATGGAAGCGATGAAGGGGCTGGCTGGCGGCATGCCTACGATGGCCGCGGTGAATTGCCCGGTCTTCTTCGACTTGTAGTCGGCCCAGGCCGACTTGCGGATCTCGTATGGGTAAAGGTCGTAGCCCGCTGCGATTTCCTTGGGAAAAGCGGCCAGCAGTCCACTGGGATCCTTGGCCGTGCCCGTGGGTACGGACCCGCAGGTTCCCGCCGCGGCAGAGGCTGCCGGCGCAGGTGCGGAGGTGCCGGAAGCCGCGGGTTCCGCCGGGGCCGATGCCCCGCAGCCGCTCAGGACGAGGGCTCCGATGCCCAGCATCGTGGCGCCAACCGTGGTGAAACGTGGGAAAGAGGAGGTCTTCTTCATGGTTTATCTCCTTGGCGAGTGAAACGGTGCGTACCGTATGGAATTAGAGTGCCACATGCGATACGATTCGTCTAGTTTCAAATATGACCCATGACACATTTTCGCCAGCAAGGAGAACTGCCGTGAACAACCAACCACTGGGACTGGTGCTCACCGGGGTGAGTAAAAGCTTCGGCGCAACCCGCGCCCTCATCGACGGCGACCTGCACCTGCGTCCGGGCGAAATCCACACGCTCCTTGGCGAAAACGGCTCCGGGAAGAGCACCCTGGTGAAGATCATGGGAGGCGTCCACCGCCCGGATTCCGGCACGCTCACCCTTGACGGTGTCCCCGTCACCAGCCGCTCGCCCCGGGCTGCCATGGATCTGGGGATCGCCACGGTGTTCCAGGAGGTCCTCACCGCAGGGAGCCAATCAGTGCTGGAAAACGTCTGGCTCGGGTCCCACGGAACCTTCCGCCGCGCGCTGCCCCGCGCCGAGCAGCGCACCATCGCCGAGGATATCCTGACGCGCATCACCGGCGGGCTGCCGCTGGATCTTCCCGCCGGACAGCTCTCACTGTCCGAAAGGCAATCGCTGTGCATTGCCCGCGCACTGGTACGCAAGCCCAAGGTGCTCATCCTCGATGAGTCAACGGCCTCCCTGGACGTGCGCACCCGCGACCGGCTCTTTATTGAAATGCGCCGGCTGGCGGCCGAGGGAACGGCCATCCTGTTCATCTCGCACCGCATGGACGAGGTAGCGGAGATCTCGGACCGGGTCACCGTCCTGCGCTCCGGGCGTACCGTCTCCACCGTGGAACGCTCGGAACTTTCGATCAACAAGCTGATCTCGGACATGACCGGAAGCACCGGCCACGATCCGACCCGGCGGCAGCCACATGAACCCGGGGAGATCATCCTTCAAGGTGCGGACATCAGCCTTGCACCGGAATCAGCTCCCATCGACTTCGCACTGCGCGCCGGGGAGATTGTGGGCTTAGCGGGGCTCGAGGGCCACGGACAGGACCAATTCATCAAACGCCTTGCCGGTGTTGCAGCCGGGTCCGGGCGCATTGAGCGGCTCATCGATGAAGGCGCCACCGCGCTCACCGAGCGAAACGGGGACGCACTGGGTGTCGCCTACCTGCCGCGCGAACGCCGCGGCGAGTCCTTGTTCGAATCCATGTCAATCCGGGAAAACTTCGTGCTCCCGACCCTGGGCAAGCACCGCCGCGGCGGGTTGCTGAGCAACCGAAGCATCTCGCGGAAATTTGAGGCCTTCGCCCACCTGCTGTCTCTGCGCTTCGGCGCGGCGCACGATGCCATCTCAACGCTCTCGGGCGGAAACCAGCAAAAGGTGCTGCTGGCCCGCTGGCTGGCCACCGATCCGAAGGTCCTGCTGCTCAATGACCCCACCCGAGGAGTTGATATCGGGACCAAGCGGGAGATCTACGCGATCCTCGACCGGCTGAGCTTGACCGGCATGAGCATCGTGGTCCTCTCCAGCGAGGTCGACGAGCTTGTGGACTTGGTTGACCGCGCCCTGGTGTTCCGGGATCAAACAGTCTTTGCCGAAATTTCCCATGCGCAGCTATCCACCGAATCAATCGTCGCTGCCTACTTCGGCCAACAAACAGAGGTGCTCTCATGAACCGCTTCCTGACCCTCTTCCAGCGCTGGCCCTTCGCCTTTGCCCTATTGCTCGCACTCGTGTTGCTGGTGCTGAACCTGATCGTTTCCCCCTCGTTCCTCTCCCCCGCCCGGCTGCCCGGCACCCTGGCTACGCTGGCGCCGTTCGTGCTGGTGGGATTCGCCTCTACGCCTTCGATCCTCGCCGGCGGCATCGACATCTCGGTCGGCCCCCTGGCCACATTCATCAACTGCTTCTTTGTCGCCATCCTCATCCCCGCGGGACTGGGCCACTGGCAGGTGGCTGCTCCCATCATCCTGATAGTGGCCGCCGGCATCGGCGCCCTGAATGGAATTCTGATCGCCGTGGTGCGCCTGCACCCGGTGGTAGCGACCACCGGAATGCTGTTCCTGCTCGTGGGCATGTCGCTGACCATCGCACAGAACCCGGTGGCAGCACCGGATAACTGGACCGAGCTCTTTGCCGGAGGCATCGGCATTCTCCCCGGAGCCCTGCTGACCATCGGCGCCGCTGGACTCATCTGGTTCACCCTGTGCCGCACCGCGTTTGTCAGCAATCTCTTGGCCACCGGCGAGAGCGATGTCTCCGCCTACGGATCCGGAGTGAACATCAAGATGGTGCGCATCCTGGCCTACACGCTCGGCGGGCTCTTCGCCGGAATCGCCGGAATCGCCTTGACGGCCATTGTGCAGTCATCGCAGTCATCGCTAGCCACCACCTATGCGCTGCTGGGGCTCGCCGCCGCGGTGCTGGGCGGCACCAGCCTGGCCGGCGGACGTGGCGGATTGCTCGGCGCGCTCTTCGGCGCGCTGTCCATCTACCTGCTGCAGCAATTGCTCACTGCCTCGGGCGTGGCCCCAAGTCTCATCCAATTCGCCTACGGCTCCGTCCTGGTCCTTGGCGTCGTGCTAGGCGCGACGCTGCTGGCCCCCCGCTTGAAGAGGAAAGTATCATGAGCGCAGACACCCTGTCTCCGGCACCGGCACCCGCTGTCAAGATTCCCAAGCCCTTCGCCAGGTTCAAGGCCTGGGTCTTCGAGGTACCTGCCCTGCAGGTCCTGGTCATCCTGGCGCTTGCGATCTGGCTGCTCCTCACCATCCCCGCCATCGCAAACCCCCGGTCCGTCACCTCGATCCTGGTCATCACCTCCCTGCTTGCTCTGGCCGCTATGGGCCAGACGCTTGTGGTGATCCTTGGCGGACTGGATCTGGCAGCGCCCGGCTACATCCTCTTCGGTGCATTCATGGCGGCGAACGTCGCGGGCAAGCTCGCCGTTCCGGCGATCGTGGCAGTGCTGATCACGGTTCTGGTCTGCGGCGGCATCGGCGCCCTGATCGGCTGGATCTGCCACCGCTTTGCCGTCCAGCCGCTGGTTGTCACCTTGGGCACCGGCGCGGCACTGACCGGCGCGACACTCTTCCTCGCCGACGGGGATTATTCCTCCGCCCCGCCGGCCGCCCTGCGGTCCCTGGCAAGCCTGCGCGGTACCACCTTCGGCATGCCGTTCCCTCCGATCATCCTGATCGTGCTGCTGTGCGGGGTGGGCATGTGGATCTTCCTGAATCGCACCGCCGCGGGGCGCCGATTCCATGCAACGGGCGTCAACTTCCGGGCCGCCAAGCTGACGAGAATCCGAACCTCCGTGGTGTGGACACTGGTCTTCGCAGCCTCCGGCGCCCTTGCAGGCATCGCAGGCATCCTCATTTCCGCCTACGGATCGGGCTGGTCGCAGACCATCGGCGAGCCATATCTATTCTCCGGTCTGGCCGCCGTCCTGGTGGGCGGAACCATCTTTGGCTCGATCCGCGGCAGTTACACGCGGACATTGCTCGGAGCTCTGACCCTCACGCTGCTGTCCACCATCATCGTGAGCAATGGACTCTCCGAAGCGCAGAGCCGGATCATCTTCGGAATCATCATCTTGGCCGTGGTTTCGCTCTATGGGCGCGAACGCCACGTCCGAGACAGGTTCTAGGTTCGGATTCAGCAAATCGAATAAGACCGCCAAGGATGCCCCGGCCTGCTGGATGTGCCCAGGTCAATGCAGCGCGATGGCCAATGAATTTCCCGCAATCCATATCCACACGAACACCCACACCATGCAATAAGGGACGAGTCACCTCATCCTGATTCCATTAAAAATTCAAGGAGAACAAATGCCCACCGTGACCCCCACCGCAGCCGAGGTGCTTTCCACTTCCTGGAAAATCGACGGCCTGAGGATTAAGAACCGCTATGTACTCAGCCCCATGGCGGTGCTCCATCCCACCAAGGACGGGCACCCCAGCGACCAGACCATCGAGTTTCTCACCACGCGTGCACGCGGCGGCGCCGGACTCCTGATCATCGGCGGCACCGTTGCCACCGAGCGCGGCAATCAGGAAGCGCCGTTCCAGCCACTGATGCGTTTCGATGACGACAAGTTCATTCCGGGCCTCAAGCGCATGGTCGACGCCGTGCACGAATATGAAGTTCCCATCTTTGCCCAGATCTTCCCGAGCTTCGGCGCCATGGGCGTGCCCGGCGAGGGCCGGTCAACGCGTGCGGCAAGCCCCAAGCCCGTCCGCATGGCAGCACCCCGACTGCCGCACGGCTTGTATATTCCCGGCGGGCGCACCAACCCCACTCCGGACGAGATCACCAAGGAAGAAATCCTCGAGGTCCAAAACGCCACCGTTGCCTCCGTGCTCAGGGCCAAGTCCGCCGGCTTCGATGGCGTCGAGCTCGGTGCGCACATGCGCTACCTCTATTCCTCCTTCCTTTCACCGCGAACCAACTGGAGAACGGACGAATACGGCGGAAGCGCCGAGAACCGCGCCCGCATCCTCGTGGACACGATTCGGGCAATCCGCGCCGAGGTCGGCGCCGACTACCCGGTGGGCCTGCGCATGAGCGTCAACGACCACCTCCCCGATGGCCAGGGCCCCGAGGGGTTCGCAGAGGTTGCGGCAATCATCGAAAAGGAAGGTCTCGGATACATCGCCCTCAGCGATGCAAACTACGAGTCCATGGACAACAACGTCTCTTCCGAATCGGGCTCAATCATCGAGCATGGAGAACCCCAGGCATTCCGGGCCGCCATGCCCAACGTTCCCCTGCTGCTGAGCAGCACCTACAACCCGCGGCAAAGCGCTGACGCCATCACCGCCGGATTCGCCGACGGCATCATGCTCGCCCGGCAGCTGCTGGCCGATCCGGATTTCCCCAACAAGGTGCTCCAAGGCCGACAGAATGAGATCACGTGGTGCGACCATGACAACTCATGCCTGCGCCGGCTGATCCTCAACGTGCCGGTTCGCTGCCACAAGAACCCGGCCATGGGCCGTGAGGCGGCTCTCGCTGGGACCAAGGAGCCGGTGTCGCTCAAGCTCAAGCGTCCGGTGGAGAGCCTGTTGATTGCCGCGACCGGTTCCCCGGTCCTCATGGGGATTGCCGACAACCTGGCGACCGCCGGCCAGAAGGGCTCCAAGAGCTGATCCGGCATCGCTTCGCCGGGCATCCATCCGCAATGGATGCCCGGCGAAGCGCTTTGGGCATCCATGCGTGTGCGCCCGAACTCCAAAGAGCTCGGGCGCACACGCATTTTGACCTAATTAACTGTTCCTGTTTTGAACTTTGCTAGCCGGCCGGGCGCAGCGCCCTGCCGGTTCCGCGGTAGATGGCTACGGTTCGATCCCCCGCGCGCACCATCACATCCACAATCATCCGGCGGCCCTCATGGAAGCTGACTTCGGCGGTGGCCACCAGCTCGTCGGCGATATGGGCAGGGGAAATGTAGGAGATGGACGCCTCGGCCGTCGCGATTCCGGCGCCAAAGGTGTTGGCGGCCATGGCGAACGCGGTGTCCGCCAACGCAAAGACCAGCCCGCCGTGGGCAATCCCATGCCCGTTGGCCATATCCGGGGTCACGGTCAGGACCGCAGTGGCGCGTCCCTCGTTGGCGCTGAGCACCTGGATGCGGAGGCCCTCCAGGGCCCTGTCGGCTTCAAGCATCGAGCGGGCCGGGTCGGCAATGAGTGCTGACGGGTTCATGAGAGTCGCTCCACTACCATCGCCATGCCCTGGCCGCCGCCCACACAAAGCGTGGCCAGGCCGAGCGAGCCGTCGGTGGTTTGCAGTCCATTGATCAGCGTTCCCACCAGCCGCGCGCCGGTGGCACCAAAGGGGTGGCCCAGTGCGATGGCCCCGCCAAAGGGGTTGACCTTTTCCGGATCCGCGCCGAGCTTGCGCACCACCGGGACCACCTGGGCCGCGAAGGCCTCGTTCAGCTCAACGATGTCGATGTCGTCAATCGACAATCCCAAACGCGCCAACAGACGGGTGGATGCATCCACCGGACCCAGTCCCATGATTTCCGGTGACAGTCCGCTGGCTGCACTGCCCAGGACGCGGGCCAATGGCTTCAACCCCAGTTCACCCGCGCGCTTGGCACTCATAACCACCAGTGCGGATGCGCCGTCATTGAGCGGGCTTGCGTTGCCCGCGCTGACAGTTCCGTTTTCATGGAAGACCGACTTGAGACCGGAGAGCGCTTCTAAAGTGGTTCCCGGGCGGGGACCGTCATCGGCACTGGCCACGAGGCCGGAAGCCGTGGTCACCGGCACGATCTCACGCGCGAAGTACCCGGAACTGATCGCCCGTTCCGCCCGGAGCTGGGACTCCAGAGCCCATTCGTCCTGGTCCCGGCGCGTGGTGCCGGTTTGCCGAGCCACGAACTCGGCGGTCTTGCCCATGGAGAGGTACACATTGGGAAGCTGTCCGGATTCGCGGGGGTCAATCCACTCCTGTCCTGATTCAAACACTTCGTCGGCACGGAGCGCCGCATCCGCGAAGGCGGGGTGCGGGAACTGGGTCACCGGCGGCGTGGAGCTGGTCGATTCGACGCCCGCGACAAGGAACGCTTCACCGTCACCTGCCTTCACCGCCTGGGCAGCCATCGCGGCGGCCTGCAATGAAGAAGCACAAAAGCGGTTAACAGTGACTGCCGGGACACTGTCCATTCCCCCCAAGACCATGACACGACGAGCTATGTTGTCACCCTGGGCCCCCTGAGGGACGGCACATCCCACGTAGGCATCGGCAAATTCGGAATGATCCAGCTGAGGAACCGCTGCCAGCGCACCTCGGATGGCGGCCAATGCAAGGTCTTCTGGACGCTCGGCGGCCAGCGAACCCTTGCGGGCGCGGCCGATGGGCGTCCTGCGGTAGGCGACGATGACCGCGTCATTAGGCGCGAGGGCGGTATTCACGATGGTGTTTCCTTTCATTGTGGACGACCCACCTAACGGGCAGGTTCCACGGACAGGGAAGGGATGAGTACCGGAATGGCTCGTCCTGCATGCCCCGGGGACAGCAAGGTCATTCATCCAACATCAACTGAATTATATACGAACCGTATCGTATTGCACAAGGTTCAGAGCTTTCCCAAGGGCGCTCCGTCATTGAACGGAACCACGGAAGGGGCTGGATCAGGGCGAAGCGATGTACAAAGGACTCGTCGCACAACAGGCGAAAGCGGGAGCGCTCAGGCGCTTCCAATTTCCGGTGCGAGCCCTTGGATCTTGGACCCGACAGTCACAATGGTTCCTCCGGGAATTCCAAGGATCACTTTCCGGCGGAGAGTCCCTCAAGGACCGTCTGCATAATGGCGTCGGTGGCTTTTGCATCCAAGGGGCCTGACTGGAAAAGCAGGCGGAAATAGATAGGAGCATAGAGCAGCTCCGTGACCACCTGGGCATCTAGATCCTTGCGCATCGACCCCTCGTTGATGGCTCGTGCCACCAGCGAGGTAGTGGCCTGCGCACGCGGGGTCCAGAAAAGCTTCTTGAACTCCGCCATCGTGGCCTCGTCCTGCTGGCACTCGCCAATAAGCTGCGCAATAAGCCGGCCCTCATTGCCCGCATAGACCTCCGCAAGCGAGGCCATGTGCTCACGGAGCGCGTCGATCGCCGGTACATCCTCACGCACCGGGGTGCGCGCAACATGGTTATCAAGGAAGGTATCGATAACCACGGCAACCTTGCTCGACCACCACCTGTAGATGGTGGTCTTACTGACGCCGGCTTCGCGGGCAATGCGCTCAATGGAGAGCTTCTGGACCGTAAACCCGTCCTGCCCCGAACCCTCAAGCAACTTCATCGTTGCTTCCAAAACGGCCCGACGACTATCTTCGCTTCTAATTGCCATGATTCAACCCTACTTGCAAAATAATCCAATACGAAACGTTCACAATCATGTGCCGACAAAGTGACATCACCACCTTGCGCAGCATTGTGATGCAGATTACGCTCAATACGAAACGGATCGAATCTGATTGGGAGGTGCCGTGTCCGTATTTTTGGCCACGGAGATCATGAAACTGGAAAAAGTCACAGGGACTCGGAGATTTGCGGTGGGCTCGGTTGCTGCTCGTTGCTCCACGTTCGGCGCGTACCTGTCTGCACTGCGGATAACCCACCAAACGTCCTGCCAGGTGGAGAAGTGAGTTCCGTACTGGACACCCGTGGGGTTCCTGCCGCCGAGCGCCGGGATTACTGGTCCGCTGGAATCGCCGAACGCTTCTTCCCGATGGAGCTCGAATCTGTCGGCGCTCCTTCCTTCGAAGCCCGTCTTGCCGGTGGTCAGATGGGGCAGATCGGGGTCCAGTCCATCCAAGGACTTGCCCACCGGGTGGCCCGGACTCAGCGCATGATCGCCCTCGCCGATCCCGAGTGCATCCTGCTCTATTTGTTGACCAAGGGCGAGATCCGGATCGAACAGGACGAACGCAGTTGCGCCCTGCGCCCCGGAGACCTTGCCTGCCAGGATACGTCGCGGACTTCCACCTTTGAGGGTCGGGAGGGTTTCGAGGTGCTCGTCTTCAGCATTCCCAAATGGTTCATCGGGGCGCAGGCCGAAGGCATCACCCGGCGTTCGGCGACACGGGTTGAGTCCGGCCAGGGCCGGCTGATCGGGCATGCCACCCCATTCCTCGCCCAACTTGCCCGAACCACCACGAGCGGCGGCGGCTTTTCTACCCGCGACGGCGAAGCCGCAGCGGACATGATGTTGCCCCTGGTCCGGAGCATGTACGGCGCACAGGAGATCACCGATCCGCGTTCGCGCCCCGAGGTACTGCTCGCACGAATGCAGCGGTACGTTATGGAGAACCTGCACGACCCGGAACTCGGACCCGAGTCAATCGCGCAGGCCCACTATGTCTCCACACGCTACGTGCACAAGATCTTTGCATCCTCCGGCACTGCGGTGTCATCCTGGATCCGCGAACAAAGATTACAAGGTGCGGTGGGCGAGTTGCGAAGGTCCCCGGAAACCACGATCGCCACCGTCGCGGCGAAGTGGGGATACCGGCATCCGGCCAGCTTCAGCAGGGCATTCCGCGAGGTTCATGGCTGCGCTCCGCGCGATGCTCGGCAGCTGCCGTTATCGGCGTGAAGTCCTGCTCCCCTTAAGGGGAGCAGGACTTCCTCGGCCCGGCACGATCACATCTGCTGCGGGAATCCAGCCTCGCGCATGCGAGTGCCCCAGATCCCCGACTTGCCCGGGGCGATGATCCCATTCGGATCAAGAGTGTCCTTGATCGTCTCGTTGAAGCGTCGCAGCGCGTGGTCGTTGAACCCGAACTGGTCTGCCGCCAGATCCATGAAGGACAGGTGCGCCCGGTACTCGCCGTAACCGCGCTTGCCAGCCTCGGCCACCATCCGCTTGGCCAGGGCATACGCATTGGCGACCTGTTCGGGATTCTTCGTGTCGAAGGCGATCACGTTGATGAACGTGGTCGATCGGGCGTTGATAGGGAGCATGCCGCCGAGGAAATCAAGTCCCGCCTCGGCGCACATCTCCCGCATCATCTTCTGCGCGGCAATCGCATTCTTCCCGGTGAGCGGAATGACCGGCGAGAAATCGACGTGGCCACCCTCTTCGCCACCGGACCAGCCGGCCATTTTGTAGAGGTCCTGGCTCGGTACGCCGATCTGCACCCGCTCGTGCGGGTTGGGCAGCGTTTCCCACGCCTCTTTTCCGTGCTTCTGGCCCACCAGGTCAACGCTCGGGATCTGCAGGAAACGCGCCTCAAGTTTGGCGAAGTTATGGTCGACCACGGCCTCGTCGCCATAGAGCGCGAAGCGCATCATCCAACGCCCAAGTCCCATCTCCTTGGCGATCTTGTCGATGACCTCTTCCGGCATCGGGCCCTCGCCGGCGTACCACTCGGCGCGGGTGGTGAGCATTGAAGCCATGCACAGGGTGTTGGACAGCTGCGGACGCATGTCGATGGTGCCGTCGAGCATAAGCTCGCGCAGCGCGTCCACCACTGCTGGCATCTGCTCCTCATCCCAGACGCGCAGCCACAATGGCATGTACGTTTCAGGCTTGGGCATCAGCCAGTAGCCCATCTTGGTGACGATGCCATAGTTCGACTGCATGAACATCTCGGTAGAGGTCGGGCCTAGGCCGCGCTTGTACAGCGGCCAGGTCGGGTTGTTGTCCATGGCGCCTGAGCCGGTGCGCATGAGGTCCCCATTGGGCAGCACCACCTCGAAGCCGCAGTGCGAGGCCTGGTCGATCGAGTACGGCATGTAGGTCAGCCCATGCTCCAGCGTATTGGAGACGACCCCTCCCCAACCGATGTCCACGATGGAGGCCACGAGGTTATGCCCGCCGGCCTCGATGGCGTCATGCAGGTCGTACCAGCTCACGCCCGGCTCCACGATGGCGTAGCCGAGTTCTTCGTTGATCTCCAGGACCTTATTCATCTCCCGGAAGGAGAGCATCACCGAGCCGCGCACCTGCGGTGCCGCACCGCCGTAGCCGTTGTTCTTGCCGCGGCCGATGGGCCACAGCGGGATCTTGTATTGGTTGGCAATCTTCACGATCGCCTGCACGTGCTCGGTGCTCCGGGGACTGACAACGCCGGAGGGCACATTGGTGGCAGTGCCCGGGACCTGGAAGGGATCCTGGAAGTCTTCCAGGGATTCGGCGTCGGTGGCGACATTCTCGGCTCCGATGGCCTCGGCGAAAGCTGCCAAGGCGTTGTCCAAGTCGGCTTCGGTGACGCCCGGAGGAAGCGGACGGGTAGTGGTCTCAGAGGTATTGCTCATCTTTTCAGGTCTCCTAAATAGCGCTAAAGGTGAAGCTATTGTGTGAGTTCTATGGTGCGCCAAGTTGCCCCCGTGTGGGGCAGCTCTCACTCGATGGTGCAGTGCGTGCACAGAAGTGTGCACGCACTGCACCATCGGTGCCTTGCGGGTTCCACCGGTGAAAAGAAGGTGATTGCATAAGGTCAACTACAGGCATCTAAGTAAATGGAGAAATCATCATGACCGATGGTCGTCTAGCTGGAAAAATTGTCCTGCTTACAGGTATCGGCGGTGGCATGGGCCGGGAAACCGCAAGGCTTTTTGCCCGCGAAGGCGCCACAGTGGTCGGTTGTGATCTCAACGAGGAAAGCGCGGCGGAAACGGTTCGGCTCATCGAAGCCGAAGGTGGCACTATCGATTCCAGCGCTCCGGTGGATCTGGGCAAGCGCGAGGCAATCGATGCCTGGATCAACGGCGCCGTCGAACGCTTCGGCAAGGTTGATGTGCTCTACAACAATGCGAGCATGCCTAAATTTGCGCCCTTCGCCCAAATGAGCGGTGAGGATTACCGCTTCACCATCCAGAACGAGCTGGATCTGGTCTGGCATGCCTGCCAGAGCGCGTGGCCGCATTTGGCCAAATCCGGCGGCGCTATTGTGAATATCGGTTCGGTGGCTGGAGTCCAAGGCGCGCGTGCCTTGCCGCAGGCGGCGCACGCGGCCGCTAAGGGTGCAGTCATTGCGCTGACCAAGCAGCTGGCCGCGGAGGGTATCGCGGTGGGCGTTCGAGTCAATTGCGTCAGCCCCGGCGTCATGGCCACCCCACCGATCCTGGCCATGTATGCCGAGCTGGGCGATAAAGCACCGGTAGCGCCGATCGTTGAACGCACGATCTCCGGCAAGCCGGGCGATCCACTGGCAGTTGCGTACGCCGGACTTTATTTCGCCTCAGATGAAGCCAAATGGGTCACTGGTTCACATCTGGTGGTGGACGGCGGAGCCCACGCGGTGATGTAGGAATTTCAGTCCAGAATCATCGAGTCGATATCGTCTCGAAGCCACCCCTGGCCACCGCTTCTAAGGTTGTTGGCTAGGGGCAGCTGGTGCGACGCGCTTTCGATAATATGCATCAGATACCCGCCGGTATTGGGAAATGCCACGAGGTCTCCCGCGGCAACGCCCTGCGGGAATTCGAAACGACGCCGCAAGATCAGCTCTTCCTCGATGCAGTAGGCCCCCACTAAAAACGCGCTGAGTGCGGCGCGCTCGCTTCGTGGCGTCCCTGTGTGAAGCAGCAACGGATCCAACAGGAAGTCCGCCGATGTTGAACGGCACTGCGTCCTGTTCATGTGCAGGCCCACTAGCGGCAGCCCATCGCTGCGGGTCTTAACAAAAGCGACCTTTGCAAGCGTCATCCCGCAACCGTCCAGCAGGCTACGACCGGGTTCGCAGCGCAGCTGAACGCCGCGTCGCTTGAGCATCTGCGCTACGGATTCATGTTCGCCTTCCGGATGGCTTGCAAGAATTTGATTCAGCCATTCTCCGCGGATCAATTTCTGGTGGTACGGATATACCGAGCCACTTGGCTCGGTTCCGTTGGCGCCCAGCCGATCGGATTTCCACGTCAAGGACTCATCCCCCGCGGGCAAGGCGGCAAGATCCTCCCAAAAACCGGTCCATTGCGCGGCATCATCCAGATAGGACATCGGGATCCCGCCTCCCATGTCCACGAATTCCGGGGTATGGCCCAATTCCCGCAAGGAGTCGATGAGCCGTAGCGATTCGGTCAGGACCAATGACCGCTGCTGCGCGCTGTACCCATTGAGGTGGAAATGGATGCCGCACACTTCCAAGCCCGTGGTTCGGTCCGCGGAGTCAAGAAACTCCAACCATTGCTCTGCACGGAGCCCGAACCGTGTGGGAGCAATGGCTGCGCTTGCGGAGGCGAGGCGCAAAGCGACCCGAACCCGGCGGCCGGACTGCGCCGCAATATCCAGCAGATACAGCGCCTCATCAACATTGTCCAGGCTCAGCACCACGTCATTTTCCACCGCCAATGTGAGCAGCTTTGCAGACTTGACCGCAGCCGTGACGATCAGCCGGTCTGCCGGGACCCCTCGTTTCAGGCACTGGTCGAGTTCGTGGAAACTCGCCACATCGACGCCGCACCCCTCCGCCGCTGCATGGTCGACGGCCCCGATCGTTTTGTTTGCCTTGCGCGCCAAATAGATCTGGAAATCTATTTCATGTTCAGCTGCGGCTTCTCGCAGCTCGGCAATATTCCTGCTCATGGGAGTGAAGTCATGGAGGTTCAGCGGTGACCCGTACTGCTTGATCAATTCTTGGCAGAGGACCGGATCCGCCAAGAGGTCTTCCATCCACGGTTCCAGGCGCGCGGTGAGCTGGGCAGTTCCGTACATCAGCGGTGGCATCAATGAGCTACTTTCTGGCTTTCGGTGGTGACTTTTTGTGCAATTCTTTGGGCCCAACCCCGGTACTCCGGGTGCAGCGTGCGATTCAGGGTGTCGTGCCCAAGTGTGGGGTCCTCGGTGGGTCTGCCCAAGGCGGCTAGCGACTCGTTGCGTTCTCCGCGCACATTCAGGCACGTGCCGTCGGTATCCGTCAATAATCCGCGTTCCCCCGAGCGGATCAGAACCTCGCCGTGGGCAAGCAAACCGTTGAACAAGGTGCTTGCTGGGTGTCCATCCGGCGCCGGCCCGGCGAGCACTCCTGCCGGCGCGGTCACGGCATCGATGAACACGGCACCGGCTTCAACCGGCTTATTAAAGAGTGCTTGGTTGAGCAATCCTGCATCGAACAGAGCCAACAGCTTAAACGCGGTGGGCTCGGGTGGGCCGAAGGCCATGCGTTCCAGGTTTGCGGCCAAGCAGCTGAAATGTTCACGCTCCCCTGTCCGCCAGGGGATTCTTGCTAGCGCGCTAACCAGCTGGGCATAAACCCCGGGCCAGACGATAGCCCAGACCCATTCGTGGGTGGGAGTTTCCAAACCGTGGTTTGCACGCAAGCTCCTGCGCAGCTGTTCGGCCGGGTCGCCCAGAGTTTGCATGTGCTCTGAGCACCCCGTCTGCAGGGTTTCCCACAAAGACTTCTTGCTGGCGGGAACCCCGCTGAGTTCCGCACAGTCTTTGGCACAGGCAAGCAGGATCTGCCACAACACGTTCACCTCGTGGGTAGCCCCATCAGTGGTGCCCCACAGGAGTACTTTCTCCTTATAGGCTTCAAGAGTGCTTTGCAGGTTCGCCGGAACACTTTGAGGCTTTGGACTCATAGGAATGTTATTCCGAGAGGTCATGGTGATTCGTTCTGGCTCATCCCCGCTAGGCAGATAACGCAGGCCCGGCAGACCGTTCGTTGTTTGGGCCGCCCAGGTTCCACCACGTCCCTCGGTCAGGGACAGGACTACGTCATAGGCGGTGAGCGCCGCTCCCCTGATAAGCACGTTGCTTCCCGCCGGCACCCCGTCCACATTGTTTGTCCCGCGTTCTACAGTGAGCCCGGCTGCTGCAAGTGAACCTTCCGGAGAATTCTCTGCCCGGTAACCGGCAAGCCCGTGCCCAGTGACGATCACTACCTCGTCATAGAGTTCACTACCTCGTTGTGTGGTGACCTCCCAGTACGAGCCGCTACGCACCAAGTTGCCGACGGCCGAACTTCGGTGGGCTATCTGCAGATTGCCCTGCTTCTTTAGACGTTCAAACTGCTCCCTCAGATACTCACCGACCAGCGCTCGTGGTGGATATGTATCCTCCTGCGCGCGAGAGCTATCCGCGCTCCTCCACTGGTTGAAAGTCTGCGGACACAGGCTGGAAGAGGCATCAATAATGCGCGCGTTGACGTTCAGCTTGAGTTCCCGTGGCTGCTCGGTATTCCAGACTCGTCCGGCACCGGGTGAATAGGGGTCATAAACATCAACCTGAACCGCCTGGGCAATTTGCTCGTCAAGGCAGTCGTTGAGCTCTAACAAAGCAAACAGGCATTTCGGGCCGCCGCCAATCATGGCTATGCGGGTCATGGAGCCGAAAGCTCTTCTCGCTGCAGAGCCTCTACGCTGTCTGGTTCTTCACCCAGTTGTTCGCGAACCCAGTCGTCGTTGTACACGCTATGCAGGTATGGAACCCCCGAATCATGAACCAAGAAGGCAATGCGTGATCCTTGGGGAATTTCCGGGAGTAGCTGCCCAATGGCGGAGACTATTGCCCCGGTGGATGCGCCGGCAAGAATTCCTTCACGGCGGGCAAGCGTCCGACAGCCACGCACCATGTCGATTTCCGGGATCCGGAACACCCGATCTGGCTTCGCCTGCAATGCCAGCTCCGGAACAATTCCTGCGCCCAGACCGGGCAAACGCCTGTTTCCGGATTCGCCACCGAATAGCACCGAGCCCATGGCATCCACAGCAATGAGCTTCGTCGAAAGTCCGTGCTCGCGCACATAGTTTTGGCATCCTAGAATTGTGCCGGTAGTGCTGGTGGCGACAAATAACATGTCCAGGCGGCCATCTACCGCCTCCATGATCTCCGGCATCGTAGAGGAAAAATGTGCTGCAGGATTGTGCGGTGAACCGTACTGGTTCGTGGTGACGGACCCAGGGTTCTCGGCCAGCAGTTGCGCAACCCGTTGCCGGCGAGCTGCGAGCTTGTTGCCGTCCGGCTGGTTGACCACCAGATCAACCGTGGCACCGTAGGCACGCATGATGTCCAACGCAGACTTGTTCGCGTTCTCATCGACTACCGCCACAAATTTGATGCCGCGAACTACGCATTGCCGGGACAGGGCAATGCCTAGATTTCCTGAGGTTGATTCAATGACCATTCCGCCCGGTTGCAACTGCCCCGATTGCATAAAGGAATCGATCAGGCTTCCTGCCGTGCGTTCCTTGGTGCTTCCGGAAAGCTGCAGTAAATCCAGCTTGGCAAAAATCTCAATACCTGGTGCATCAAACAGCCTGTCCAGCTTCACCGTTGGTGAGTTGAAAGGGCTCAGGGTTCCAACACTATCCATGATCATTTCTCGCATTCGTGCGTTGGCAAATTCAGCTGGCTTGTACTTCTTCCGTTGAGTTCGAGGACAAGTCCTCCTCACTCCATTTTTCGCAATTCTAAGTGCGAAAGATCGAGACTGGCTAGGAAATCCATGAAATCCCAAGGATTCTTAATTACTGGGCCGAACAGCATATGACGTTACAAAGCCAAGCTTTGGGATAGGTCGTGAAAGAATCCACGGTGTATGCCTTGGACCACGGTCGCTAGATGGCCTGATCCGACGTGGAAGGAAAAGTCATGAACTCAACGAACAATTCAGTCGATACTCACCAGCGCACCGACTCTGCATGGATTATCACTGTCTTCGCAGGAGTTATGGCGGCCCTGCATATTTGGAAGCTTCCAGCGGCGATTCCGGTACTGCAAGAAGAACTACAAATCTCGCTATTTCTTTCCGGAGTGCTGCTCGGTGTTGTTCAAGTTGCCGGCATGGTTGGCGGTTTGGCCATGTCGTTACTGGCAGAAATTCACTCCCAACGAAAGATCATGCTGCTCGGCCTGATATTGCTGGTTTGCGGTTCAATTCTCGGCTCGTTCTCCCCCAGCGCTGGCATGCTCCTAGGGACACGCATCATTGAAGGTGCCGGCGTCATCATGTGCAGCGTAATGGGCCCTGGCTTGGTCCGCGCCCATGCACCTTTAAAACGGATGAATCTTGCGGTGGGCTGGTGGGCCGCGTTCATGGGCACTGCAACGTTCTTCGGCATTCTGGGAACCGCAATTTCCCTGCAATTCATCTCATGGCAGACCTGGTGGTTCATCCTTGGACTGCTCACATTTGTACCGATTGCCCTGATTCTCAAATTCGTCTCAGCCACCGACCCGGGCGGAGGTTCGAGCACCAAATCCGCCTTCCGAAAAATCGCGGTCACCGCTTCTTCTGGCCGAGTATGGGTCAGCGGCCTCATCTTCGGCTGCTACACGGTGCAGTGGATGGCGATCGTTGGATTTTTGCCCACCATTTTCCGTGAAGACGGGCTGTCACCGATTCTCGGGGGATTATTCTCGGCTGTAGTCGGCGGGCTGAACGCCCTCGGGGCAATCATCACCGGAGTGCTGCTGCAACGTGGCATCGCCGGCAAACACCTGTTGTTGGGCTCATTTGTGATCATGGCCGTGACGGCCGTGCTGACTTTCGCGATCGACTACCCGAAAACCCTGGTCCTCGTTCAGGTGCTTTGCGTGGGGCTGTTCTCCTTATGCGGTGCCGCGGTTCCTGCCACGATGACTCGCTTGGCGGTGGATCTGGCACCGGAGGGCGGCTCGGCCCCGGCGGCCATGGGCCTGATGCAGCAGATTTTTAATATCGGGAACTTCACCGGTCCCATGCTTGTCGCGTGGCTGGTAGTCTTCACTGGAGGCTGGTCTTCCACCTGGTGGGTGAGCGTGTTCTTCGGAACCCTTGGCTTAGCCATGGTCTTGGTTCTATTGCCCAGGAACTCTCCGCTGAATTCAATCCAGCACGCCTAGTTCCACCGAATAATACTGTGCAGCGCACTATCGGATGCATGCGCGCACCTGCGCAGCGTTATATATCCACGCCAATACCTTGTATAACCGACTGGAGCGTATCGACAAGCTCATTGGGCCGGGGTGGAAAGATTCCTCACGAAATCTGGACCTCCAGCTGGCCATGCGCCTGAACCGGCTAATCAGCACCATTGTGCAACACCATGATGAGCGCTGAGCCCGGACTCTAATTCCGTCCGTGACACAGACCCGCGAGAGTCGCATCACACCCGCCGCTAGATAGTTGCACTGAATGCATCGATGCACTTAGTGTAATTAGGTGAATACTCCCCTGACGGCGGTTGACCGCCGTACCGAGATCAAGGCAAAGCATCGCCAGTCGATCATCGACGCCGCCTCGAGAATCATGCGCGAGCGTCAGAGCAGTGAGTTCTCCGTTGACGACTTGGCACTTGCAGCAAATGTCTCCCGCCGCACGATCTTCAACCATTTCGCCTCCCTCGATGACGTGATCATTGAGGCATGCGGCAAAGAACTCACACGGGTCGTTGAACACCTTGCCTCCATTTCGCCGGCGTCCGGCAGTGCCAAGGTCCCCATTTTTGATGACCTTGCACAGACCTTTCGCCAAGCAGATCTGATCACCGCCATGGTCTACCTGACAAAGGTCCTTGGCAGCGATGATCCCCGGCTTACGCCACGTCAGGCTCAAATGGCCGGACGCGCGTTTACCGAAATTAATGAACACCTCGGGCGGGAATTGCACGGCCGGCACCCCGATGCGGATCCGCTTGAGGTGGGTTTGTTGGTCAGCACCATGACCAACGGCTTGCTGGTGATTTACCTGCACTGGATCTCGGTCTGCGGCGCCGTCGACTCACCGGAATCCAGGAAGCTGTGGTCACAACTTGTCGACCGGCTGATTAGCTCGCTGCGCACCGGGTTTGGGTCCCACTAACTCCACTAAGAAGCATCTTTTACAACAAACTACGAAGGACTCATGGCTGAATTTCTGTATCGTCTTGGACGCGGCTCCGCCCGCCATGCACGAAAAATCCTGGCCGCGTGGTTCGCGGTACTGCTGGCCGTGGGCGTGGCCTTCGCGTTGGGTGGCGGAACGCTGTCAAACGCCATGTCGATTCCCGGCACCCCCACGGCGCAGGTCACCGACAAGCTTGCCGAGAAGTTCCCCGAGGCTTCGGGCGGCACCGGCAGCGTCGTAGCCCAAACCAGCGACGGCAAGGCCTTCACGCCGGCGCAGGAAAAAGCAATCAGCAAGATCATCACCAAGGCAACCACGATCAATGGCATCGAAACCATCGTTGATCCCTTTGCCAGCGAGGCCGAGCGCAGCAAGCAGGCCAAGGACATCAAGGATGGCAAGGCCCAAATCGCCGACGCCCGTGAGCAGCTAACTGCGGGCACCACCCAACTTGATGATGCCGAGGCCCAACTGAATACCGGGCGCGAACAGCTCGAGCAGGCCATCAGCCAGGCCAAGGCGGCCGGCATATACGAGCCGGCCAAGGCCCAATTCGACGCACAGCAAGCCCAGCTGGACGCCGGCGCCGCCGAGCTGGAGAAGCAACGCGCAGCACTTGAAGAAAACACCGCCGAGCTTGAGGCACAGCAAGAGTCCCTTGAGCAGGGCGCCTCACTGCTGGAGATGGCGGCCGAAATCCGCAACGTGTCCCAGGACGGCGCAGCCGCGGTCATCACCACGGTCTTCACCGAGGCACAGATGGATATCGCCCAGGAAACCAAGGATCAACTGGTTGCGGCATTCGACGACACCCCAGTTGCGGGCGTCAGCTTCGACTACTCCTCCGAGGTCTCCCAGGGCATCCCCAGCGTCTTTGGCGTAGGCGAGGCCATTGGCCTGCTGGTCGCCGGAATCGTCCTGGTAGTCATGCTGGGGACACTGATCGGTGCGGGGCTTCCGTTGCTGACGGCCCTGGTGGGCGTTGCCATCGGCGCCCTCGGCGCCATGTCGCTGTCCAGCGTGCTGGACATGTCCTCGGTAACCCCGATGCTCGGCTTAATGCTGGGTCTGGCGGTGGGCATCGACTACTCGTTGTTCATCATCAACCGCCACCGCCACCAGCTCAAGGACGGCTACTCGGTCCGCGAGTCGATCGCCTTGGCCAACGGCACCTCCGGCAATGCCGTGGTCTTTGCCGGCGCCACCGTGTTCATCGCCTTGCTGGCACTAAATGTCACGCGCATTCCGTTCCTGGGACTTATGGGCTCCGTTGGCGCGGTCAGCGTCCTGATTGCCGTGCTGGTGGCCATCACCATGACCCCGGCACTGCTTTCACTGGTGGGGACCAAGATCCTCAGCCGCAAGGAACGCACAGCGCTGGCTGCCGGTGTAGCGGCGCAACCAGTGCTCGCTCCGTCCCCGAAGAAGGCCGTGCGTGCAATGTCCACCAAGGGCGCCATCGGCACCGCGGTGGTCTCTATCGCGCTCTTGCTGGTGCTCGCGATTCCAGCACTAGACCTGCGGCTGAACCTGCCCGACGGGTCTTCCGAAGCCCACGACACCACGCAGTACCGCGCGTATTCGGCCATCTCTGAGCGGTTCGGCGAAGGCCAGAACGGTCCGCTGCTGGTGGTCGCCGACCTTCCCGCCACCAACACCGACGAGGCGGCGCTGGCTTACCAGCGCGAGATCGCCGAGGCGCTCTTCGCCCAGCCAGACGTGGTTGCTATTGCCCCGGCAGGCACCTCCACGGACCGCACGGTAGCCGCATTCCAGGTCATCCCTGCGCAGGGCCCCACCAGCGTTTCCACCGAAAACCTGGTGCACGACCTGCGTGGGCTCTCACCGCTGGACGGCAAATTTGAGATTGGCGTGGCCGGTGCGGCCAGTGGCAACGTGGACATCTCAGAGAAGCTTGCCCAAGCCCTGCCGATCTACCTGGGCGTGGTGGTGGGACTGTCCATGATCATCCTAATCCTGGTGTTCCGCTCGATTTTTGTGCCGGTAGTTGCCACGCTCGGATTTATCCTTTCCTACTTCGCGGCCCTCGGCGGCGTGGTGGCCATCTACCAGTGGGGCTGGTTCTCCGCGGTCTTCGGGGTTGACACCCCGGGGCCCATCCTGAACTTCCTGCCCACGCTGTTAGTCGGAATCCTCTTCGGGCTGGCCATGGATTACCAGCTGTTCATCGGCTCGGGCATGCGCGAGGCCTACGCCCATGGTGCCAGCTCGCGGCTGGCCGTGGTCCAGGGCGTTCGCGCCGGACGCGCGGTGGTATCCGCGGCCGCGATCATCATGATCTCGGTCTTCGGCGGCTTTGTGTTCTCACACAGCGCGATGATCCGGCCGATCGGCTTTGCCCTGGCTTTCGGCGTACTGGTTGATGCGTTTGTGGTTCGCATGCTTTTGATCCCGGCACTCATGCACTTAGCCTGCGACAAGGCCTGGTGGCTGCCGAAGTGGCTCAACAGGATCCTGCCGGATATTGATGTTGAAGGCGCTTCTTTGGAACGTCGTCATCCGCATGCAGAGGCCGAGGGTTCACCGGACCCGGCTGTGCCTGCCAAGAGCAGCTAGCTCGGTCCGCAGCTGGATCCCTCGGGGCGGTTGCCACCATCACGATGGTGGCAACAGCCCTGAGGCGTTTAATCGATCCGTGTTGATGCGAATCCATGAGGTAACTGTTCGGGGGTCGGCAAAAAGGGATTCAACGTTATTGCTAAGGACACTACCTACGCCTAGTCCGCGTTTGAGGACAACTGATCTTCTGCGACTCTCGGATCCGCTGGTCTCACACATCTAGGGGTGTTTGGCATTCAAACTGCTTCAGCATTTACCCCGTGAGGTTCCCTGTCGAAGGATTGATGTCATGGTGCCCTTGCACCTGCATCATCCAAGTGCGATATACGAGCGGAACCAGTAGCGCGACAGCGTCAAGCGTGAGAAGTTCGCTGTTGAGCGTTTCACCGGTTTGGGAATGGTAGCTCAGAGACCCCCTGTGTGGGATGGTTACGGCTTTCGCACTGGAGGAAGTTTCCAGATGGGTGCCAAATTGCTCAGGGCAATCGGCCCACTGGCAATTGCCGCTTTCCTGCCGTTCAGCAGATTTTTAGCATGGCCGGCAACCAGGAGGGGCAGCTTCTCGCTGCCGCCGCGTAGCTCGATTTCTTGGCTGGCATATCGAAGCTTTGCCAAAGTCTCATTGACAATTTCCAACGCCCGATTCTCTTTGAGCCCCCACGATGCAGCCTCCGAAATCAACCGTTCGCGGGTGACGTGCGGCTGATGCGAGATCCCGTCGATCTTCATCGAGAGTGTGACGGGTCGACCATAGTAAAGAATCTGAGGAGTGACGTCGTATAACGGAGCCAACTCGATACGCCCATCAGGCCTGTGGAGGATGGAGAAATTCTTTCCATGGGCGTCAGTGTTTCCGCAAACAACGTTTGCCACGACGTAGGCCAAAAGCTGCTCGCGGTCATCAAGGCCTTGCCCGAAAGCTGTGCGTCGCCGGCTCAAGATACCTGCCATATTTTTGAGAGTGGCACGGTAAGGGTGATTGTGCTCAAACTTCGAATCGGCATCCCACGGAAGACCGATCGCCTGAGCCAAATCTTCTTGGTGGACTCGCCCAATGACCCCTTGGTCATCGGTGAACCGATCGTATCTTTCGATCACCAAAGCGGAGGTGCCATCAAATATTGACACCTCGCTGGCGAAGTTCACCAGATCACACCTTCTACCGAGTTCCAGGCAGTACGCTTCATCAAAAAGTGCACGCAGTCCTCGGGCGGAGTCCTCGTCTACGCAAGGCTTCACTATGTGCGTACTCGGTGCACCATTCACTGCATCGTGCCAGGCTCCATCGATACGGGCCATCGTCATCTTTGGTTGATAGCCGGCCAGTGATCCTCCACCGCCTACTTGGCCTAACGTGTGGAGGTTGATGCGCCCGATTTTTTGTGCGACTTGGGCGTCGGTCATCGGCTCATAGCTACCTACCGATAGATCTGATATTTCACCAATTTGCAGTGCCCCGGCTACATCGAGTCCTGCGTATGCGAGATGTCCAAACACGTCGGGGCGCTCTGCCCCGGAATCTCGAACAAGGTTCTCCAGACCTTTACCCTCGGGAAGCAGTCCTCCAAAAAATGCTGTTGCCGCTCCTGGCAGAGACTGACGAGGGCCCAGCGGCAGGCTCAAGGAAACAATCGTCGAACCAATGCCAAATTTGGCCATTCCTTCACTGGTGGACTGATAGGTGATTTGATCGCGAGAAATGCGACGGATGTCGCCGACATAAACTCCGTAGATGTGGACTGGAAGGGTTGCATCCACTGGCTACCGGGCCTCCCTGAACGAAAGCTCAATTCCGAGCGCTGACAAGACTTCGAGGAGCCTGGCATTGAGCACTTTTGGCTTGCCCGTTTCCAGTTCAGAAAGGTAGCGTTGGCTGACTCCGAGACGCTCCGCAAGTTCTACCTGTGAGAGTCCGTGACGTTGCCGCACAGCCAACACCATCAACCCGAGGTCGGATGTCTTGCGGATGATCCCATGCATTTTCATTACCTTTACGTAGTAAAGAAGATTTCATTACCTTTTCGTAATCATACCACCGCTATGAGCTATTCGTAATAGGGGATGTATCCAAAGCAAACACCCACACCCAATACCGCGCCCAAGGACCGCCGGATTCCCCCGTCGAGCATCTGGCGTGCAATATGCAGGGTGTCTAACAAGCAAATATTCGCAGGAAAGCCGGGAAGCAGATAGCCATCCATGGTCGGATCGGGTTGTCCGGAGACAAAACGCGAAATCGCCGAGGAGTAGTCTCGGCACGTTGCACCAACACATTACCCACCGTCCGCTTTTAGGATCTCAGCAACACCAATGCCAATCGAACGAAAAATCACTTACCTCGTCAGGTTTTCACGCAATCCAACGAAGACTACTTGATCAGCTCCGAGAAGTCTGCAGCTTGCAGGACCCAGGTTCAGGCTCTATCTCTTCCTTCTGCGGATACAAGGCCACCCCTGTCCGGCACTTCAAGATCAACGTTGCAAACCTATCTGACCTGCGGTGCATCCACCTTCAGCTGCTCGGCAATCTGGAACAACGAAGCCGTGGTCACGGGGTTGAGCAAGATTGTATTATCCGCGGCGAGCTGTTCGGCACTTGGAGCATTTTCACCGGGAGCGCGCACCGCAGACTGACCGGCTTCCATTTCGGTGTCCTTCACATAGGCGATGAATTCTTCCACCTGCGCGGTGTACTCATTCAGGTCACGCAGTTGCGCCACATCGATGGCAATGATCAGCGTTCCTTGGGCTTCTTCGCTCTTGCGTCCTGAGACGGTGTCCGAACCGGACAGCGCACCGCCGAGAGCTTCAACAAGTAGCGCTAATCCAAAGCCTTTAAACCCGCCAAAGGGTTTGAGGTGTCCGCCGGCTCCGACCCATTGTTCTGATACCTTAGCGCCGCTGTCTTTCTCATAGTGCAGTCGTCCGGAGGCTACCGCGCTGGTGGCAAAATCAAGCACCATGTGCGGGGCTTGGGCACGCGGCACCCCGGCGGCGATGGGGTTGGTGGAGAGCCGCGGCTGCAGCCCGCCGGGCGGAAGCACCGATTGCAGTGACCCGTTATTGTTTCCGAAGATCAGAGTGATCACTCCCGCCTCGGCCGCCTGCTCGCAGAAGGGTGCAAAGCGTCCGGCGAAGTCGCTATTGCGCACGGTGACGGCACTAATGCCGTACTCCTTGGCGCGTTCTACAGCGAGCGCGGTGGCATCGCGTAAGGCAAAATGTCCGGGAGCACGGTTGCCGTTCAGCGCAAGCAGTGCCCCAGAAACTTTCTCAACGCTGGTCTTGGCTGACGGGTTTGTCTTGCCTTCCAAGGCCCGGCCCACGTATTCCGGTAGCCGGCGCAAGCCGTGGGAGGGGTGGCCCGCAATTTCGGAGGCCATCAGGTGATAGGCCATGTAGCTGGCATCTTCCACGCTGGCTCCCACGGCCTGCATGCAGCACACCGTGAACTCTTCGAGCTGTTGCGAGCTGAAGGCCGTGGACTCGTTCTGGTTTGCCGATTGACTCACTGCATCTCCTTGGCTGATTTGCGGTGCTGGCTGTAGCCAGCCACCATATCCGGATACTTCCCTACAACGCTGCTGAATTCAATTCGAGGTCTATTCGGCGAAGGCGGGGGTCTTCACCCGGCATTCCACGCGTTCTCCCACGGCACCGGTTTTTGTGCTGATCTCTTTTTCGCCGTCGAGCAGTACCCGGCAGGTCGCGCTGGCTCCCTTGCGCGGGGTGGCTGCAACACCGGCGTCGTCTTCGGCGGTAACTATCGTCGTTTCCCGCCAGGTTGCGGTGTCTGCATTCTTCGCGTCATTAACCGTCGCCGCCGTTTCCACGGTGGTTTCCGCCGAGGCCTCACCGCGCCCCGGGGATTCGAGGTAAACGATCTGGTCCACGGCGTTGATCGTCTCGCCGGTGACCGTGACCTCGTAGGTCACGCTCCACGCGTCGGCGGTCTGCTTGTTGAAGGATTCCACGGCTCCGCACCCGGTGAGCGATATCCCCGCAATGACCGCCATCGCGCAAACCGCCGCACGCTTGCCCGGCCGCGCCGTCTTCACCCATCCACCCAAATTCATTCGTTCCTCCTGATCAATTACGGGTACCGGGCTCCGGCCCCAATCTTCAGCCTACAAGTCCGCGCGTGCCCGACACCTCAACCGGCAGGTGGAAAATCCGTCGGCCCGGCTGCGACCAGCGAGGTAGCACCCGGCCATGGGCCGGGCCTCCTTTATACGGCATCCACTGGATGGAAGCACGCACTAGCCGTGCGGTGATTGCTCTGCAACTATTGCCCCATGACTAAGCTGCAGCCGGAAACAAATTTTTATGGCCACAATGTTTCAGCCTTTCTCGGACCAAGCCCGGCAACGCTCTTCGAGCAGCACCCGCTGCTAGCCAGTCTCTGGGAAGACGCTAAGGGGTATCTGCTGGTGCGCAGCAACGACGCGCACACCCTCTACGCGGTATCGCTGGCCAAGACGCTGCTCAGCCACCACCGGCACGCCGACCCGGATATTGTCTTGCCGGCCATACTGCTGCACGACATCGGCTGGTCATCCGTAGCGCCAGATTTGGTGCTCTCGGCCATCGCCCCGGGCGGCGGAAATAATGAGCTGGTCTTACAGCATGAAAAAGAAGGCGCCCGACTGGCCGGAGAACTCCTGGCAAAGCACGGGGTCGGCCCGGACGTCCTAGAGCTCATCAGCTACATTATCGATGGCCACGATTCCCGCAAGGAATCCACCAGCCTGGAAGACAGCCTGGTCAAGGACGCGGACAAGCTCTGGCGGCTGACTCCCCACGGGATCAACACGGTGATGGACTGGTTCGGGCTGACCCGGCTGCAGGCGGTGGACCTGTGCGAATCACGGGTCCTCGACCACCTGTTCACCGAGGCCGCGCGCATCATCGCCACCGGTTTGCTCGCGGTGGAACGCGCCAATCTCTTCGACCAACGGCTAGCCTTGGACTCACCAAGCTAGTTCTGCACCCAAGGAGCAACTCATGGCCGGTGGCACCTCGCAGCCCGGACGCAGCGTCACCTCTAAAATCTTGGCCATCCTGGCGGCTTTTGAAACAACCCGCCGCTCTCTGAGCCTGACCGAAATTGCGGCGTCCGCGGATCTTCCGCTGTCCACCACGCACCGGCTGGTCGGCGAGCTCATCGAGGCAGGCATGCTCAGCCGCACCCCGAATGGCGGAATCCAGCTGGGTTTGCGGTTGTGGTCCATCGCGCAGAACACCGGCCGGCAGCTGCGCGATACCGCCCGCCCCTTTGTCCAGGACATCTTCTCGCTCACCGGTGAGACCAGCCAGTTGGCCATCCGGGACGGCAACTCGGCGCTGTACATCGACCGGGTTTATGGCACCAAGCGCATTGCCCGGGCCTCACGTGTCGGCGGCCGGCTACCTTTGCACGCGACAGCCGTGGGCAAGGTGATCTTGGCTTTTTCTGAGCCCTGGGTGATGGACGCCTATCTGGACCATCCGCTGGAAGCGCTCACCGCGCATACCCATAACTCCCCCATTCAGCTGCGCAAGGAACTGGAACAAGTGAAGGCGAAGAACTACGCAGTCACGCGGGAAGAAGTCCGCTTGGGCACCTGCTCCATCGCAGTCCCGGTCTACCACACCGGTCGCTTAGGCTGCTCCATCGGCGTAGTAGTCCCTTCCTCCCACGCAGCGAATATGGAACGCCACCTGCCGGTTCTTAATGGGATTGCTAAACGCCTGGAGGCGGCGACAGTGCACATTCCACTGGAAACGCTGCTTGGCATCATTACCGGCAAGGACAAGAACATTCCTGAATTAGACGAGGATGACAGCTACCCCGAGGCCTAAAGACACCTTCCACTGGATGGAAGATGCGTCTTCCGTTCGGAAGTGCCGTGGACAACACTAGGGATCAGTAAACGTTACGTGGATCACAGATCTGCGTATCCGCAATTTCCCGAGGAGCCACATCTCATGACCAGCACCCCAGCAGTTTCCGGTGGATGCCCAATGGGCTTCGGTGCGCAGTCCCCGGCGGACCACCACGGCTACGAACCATTCGCCATGGAAAATCCGTTTCCGGCGTATGCACGTATGCGCAGCGAGCAACCGGTGATGTTCGATGAGCGAACCGGCCTGTACGTGGTCACCCGCTACGACGATGTCAAGGAAGTCTTCGAAAAATGGGAGACATTCTCCTCGGAGAACGCCCAGGCACCGGTGCGCAAGCGCGGACCGCAGGCCACACAAATCATGACCGAGGGCGGATTCACCACCTACTCCGGACTCTCCGCCCGCAGACCCCCAGAGCACACCCGCATCCGGGCCATTGCGCAGAAGGCCTTCACCCCACGCCGCTTTAAGGCCTTGGAGCCACTGATCCGCGAAAACGTGAAGGCCTCCATCAAAGCGATGCTGGCCCGCGGTGATGATCATGGCGACATCGTGGCGGATCTGGCCTACTCACTTCCCACGGTCACGATCCTGACCCTGATCGGCGAAGACACCTCCTCGGTGGACACCTATAAACGGTGGAGTGACTCACGCGCCGCGATGACCTGGGGAGATTTGAGCGATGAGGAACAAATCCCGCACGCGCACAATCTGGTCGAATACTGGAATCGCTGCCAGGAAATCGTAGCCCGCACGCATGCCGAAGGCGGCGACGACCTGACCGCCGATCTGGTCAAGGCGCAGTTAGAAGGCGGGGATATCAGCGACCACGAGATTGCCTCGCTGCTCTACTCACTGCTCTTCGCCGGCCACGAAACCACCACCACGCTCATTTCCAACTGCGTGCGCGTCCTGCTCGATCACCGCGAGGCCTGGGAAGCGGTGTGCGCCGATCCGAAGCAAATCCCCAAGGCCATTGATGAAGTGCTCCGCTATTCGGGTTCCATAGTCGGCTGGCGGCGCAAAGCACTTGAAGACACCGAGGTAGCAGGGGTGCCGATCCCCGAAGGCGGTGAGCTGCTGCTGCTGATGGGCTCGGCCAACCGCGATGAATCCCGCTTTGAAAACGGTGAGGACTTCGACATCTCCCGGGCCAACGCACGGGACCATCTGTCCTTCGGCTTCGGCATCCACTACTGCTTGGGCAATATGCTGGCCAAGCTCCAGGCCAAGATTGCTTTGGAAGAGCTGACCACCGCACTGCCAGATCTTCAGCTGCTGGACGGTGAGCACATCAGCTTCCGCAAAAACCTCTCCTTCCGCGTCCCCGAGCAAATCAACGTCTCCCTGAACGCGAACTGAATTTACTTCGAAAGTAGAACATCATGAGCAACAACGACTTCATTGAATTCTTCGACGGCGGCTTAGCTCCCACCTTGGACTCACTGGGCGGCAAGGGCGCTTCGCTGGTCACCATGACCGCCGCCGGTATGCCGGTGCCTCCCGGATTTGTGGTTAATACCAATGCCTTCCGTGCCTTCAAGGGGACCGGGCTGGATCAGATCATCAACGAGCATCTGGCGCAGCTTGACCCGGAAGACATCCAAGCGGTGGATCAGGCCAGTGCGGCGATCCGGGAACTGATTACCTCCCGCCCGGTCCCCGCCGATTTGGGCGAGGTCACCCGCGCCGCGTACGCCGATTTGCAGTCCCGCTTCGAATCCGAGGTTCCGCTGGCGGTGCGTTCTTCGGCCACCGCAGAAGACTTGCCAGATGCCTCCTTCGCCGGGCAGCAGGACACCTATTTGTGGCTCAACGGCTACGCTGCGGTAGCCGAGCACATCCGGGCCTGCTGGGCCTCGCTGTACACCTCGCGCGCCATCATCTACCGCCTCAAGAACAGCATCCCGGATGAGGGATTATGCATGGCGGTAGTGGTGCAGAAGATGGTCAACGCCAGAGTCGCCGGTGTCGCGATGACCTTGGATCCCACCAATGGGGATCGCTCCAAGATCACCGTGGACGCGTCCTGGGGCGTGGGTGAAATGGTCGTCTCGGGCACCGTCACCCCGGATAACATCCAGCTGGACAAGGTCACCTTGGCGGTGATCACCGAGCATATCGGCGACAAGCACGCCGAGCTCATCCCGGATCCGGCCACCAACTGCTTGGTGGAACGCGAAGTTGAACCGCAGCGCCGCAACGTCTTGTGCTTAAGCCGTTCCGAACTCGAAGCGGTGGCTCAAATGGCCAAACGCGCGGAGAAGCACTACAAGAGCCCGCAGGATATCGAGTGGGCCTTGGACGCCGATCTTCCCGACGGCCAGAACCTGCTGCTGCTTCAGTCCCGCCCCGAAACCGTGCATTCCTCCAAGTCGGCGGCTCCAAAAATCAGTACCGGTGGTTACGCCTCCTCGCTGGGCTTCGGCTCCATCACCTCTTCGCTGATGAAGACCGCCAACTAATCTCCCGCTCCACCCAAGTCCCTGAAAGGGTGCAAGTCATGACAATGAAGTCCTTCCCTAAACCATCCGATTTGCCGGTACCAGCCGGCGCCGAAGGATGGGAGGAGATCTACCCCTACTACCTGGTCTTCCAGGACGAGCTGAAGGAAGAAGAAGACGCCAAATTCTGGTTCTGCGATTCCTCGCACTGGCCCACGGTGTTTAAGCCCTTTGAAACCATCGGTGGCGAATTCGCGGTCAAATGCCTAGGCCAATACAACGCCCGCCACCTGATGATCCCGAACGCCAATGGCATCGACTTCCGCGTCCACCTTGGCTACCTCTACATGTCGCCCATCCCCGTCCCCGAGGAACAAATCGCAGCGCGGGTTCCAGAGTTCGAGGCCCGTATTGGCCACTACTTTGGCGACTGGGAGAATAAGCTGGCGGCTTGGCACAATAAGGTCAAAGGCACCATCGCCGAGATGGAACAGCTATGCTTTGACCCGCTGCCGGAGATTGTTCCCTTCGAGGACATCACCAACGGCGTGGGCAAGGACGGCTCGGAAAATCTGCTGGATAACTATGACCGGCTGATCTCGCTGACCTACCAGAACTGGCAGTACCACTTCGAGTTCCTGAACCTGGGGTACATTGCGTACCTGGATTTCTTCAACTTCTGCAAGGAAGTTTTCCCGAACATCCCGGATCTGTCCATCGCCACCATGGTGCAGGGTGTGGATATGGAACTGTTCCGCCCCGATGATGAGGTCAAGTCACTGGCCCTGCTGGCAGTTGAACTGGATCTGGTGAATCATTTCTCGCATACCGATGACCCGGCCGCGACCTTGGCAGCCATCACCGCAGCACCGGGCGGCGAGCGCTGGATCAAGCAGTGGGAAGAAGCCCATAACCCATGGTTCAACTTCACCATCGGCAATGGTTTCTATGCTCATGACAAGTACTGGAATGAGCACCCGGAGATCCCGCTGGACTTCGTCGCGGACTACATCCGCCGTGTGCAGGATGGCGCGCAGATCCTGCGTCCTACCCAAAAGCTGATTGCTGAGAAGGACCGCATCGTCCAGGAATACACCGAACTGCTTGATGATGAAACCGCTGCGGTCTTCGAAGCCAAGCGTTCACTGGCGGCTACCGCCTACCCCTACGTGGAGAACCATAACTTCTATATCGAGCACTGGACCATGGGTGTGTTCTGGCGCAAGATCCGTGAGCTGTCAAAGATGCTCGCCGATGCCGGAGTCTTCCAAGATCCAGAAGATTTGCTCTACCTGGGCCGCAACGAGGTACGTGACGTGCTCTTTGACCTGGTGACTTCCTTCGGCGTGGGTTCAGGCACCCCCATCGCTGCGGTAGCCCTGCCAAAGAAAATCGCCAAACGCCGAGGCATCGTCGACGCGCTGAAGACCGCTCGCCCGGCTCCCGCGTTGAACACCCCGCCGGAGGTCATCACCGAACCATTCACCCGGATGCTGTGGGGCATCACCACCGAACAGGTGCAGTCATGGCTGGGCAACGACGAGGACGCCGAGGAGAACGTGCTCAAGGGCATGGCAGCCTCCCCGGGACTGGTGGAGGGTCCCGCCCGAGTGGTCATGCACGCCGATGACCTCTCTTCCGTCCAGGCAGGTGAAATTCTGGTCGCGCCGATCACCGCCCCGTCCTGGGGTCCGATTTTCGGCAAGATCAAGGCCACGGTGACAGATATCGGCGGCATGATGAGCCACGCGGCGATTGTCTGCCGCGAGTACGACCTGCCGGCGGTCACCGGAACCGGCAGCGCCTCGACCACCATCAAGACCGGAGATCTGCTGCGTGTTGACGGGACCAAGGGCACCGTGCAGATCCTGACCGATGCGGATTTGGTGGCCGGGCCAGGAGCGCACTCCCACGCCCACCAGCACTAATCCCCCTTACCGGTGAGGCTTTCTCGGAAAGCCCCCCAAGCTCTTCCGAATTGCCCTCGCCTACCCCGGGTGCCGGCCCTTGCCCCAAGTGGCCGGCACCCAACCCCCAAACTTTTGATCATCTTCTGCAGAAAGGCAAAGCCATGAACAGTTCACCGACGGTACTCATCACCGGCGCGGCCGGCGGTCTGGGCCGGGCCTTCGCCTTAGGTTTCGCGGCCCGCGGCTACAAGGTGGCCGCCGCAGACATCGACCTGGCCGGCACCGAAGAAACCGCGGCCCTGCTCCGCCAGGCCGGAGGCGAGGCCGCGGCCTTCCAAGTGGATGTCACCGACACCGCGTCGACCAACGCGCTGGCCGCCGCCGCGGCGCAGTTTGCCGGCGGAACCATCGGCGTGCTGATCAACAACGCCGCCATCTACGCCACCGTGACCCGGTCAAAATTCGAAGACATCAACCCCGACGAATGGGACAAGGTGATGAACGTGAACCTGAAGGGGCCTTGGATGGTCTCCCGGGCGCTGTCCCCGCACTTAGGCGCGGGGTCCCGGATCATCAATCTAGCCAGCGCCACCGTGTATTCGGGCTCCGAGCAGTGGGCCCACTACGTAGCTTCCAAGGGCGGGGTGATCGCACTGACCCGCGTGATGGCCAAGGAACTGGGCCGCCGCGAGATTTCTGTGAACACCATCGCCCCGGGCTTCACCCTCACCGAGGCGAGCCTGAGCCTGATGGATGACGCCGCCAGCTACGGGGTGGACCGCGGAGCACTGAAGCGGGCCAGCCAGCCCGAAGACATTGTGGGCGCCGCGCTCTTCCTGGCCGGCCCCGACTCATCATTCATCACCGGCCAAACGCTCGTCGTCGACGGCGGACGCCAATTCATCTGAGCCCGCTCAGCTGCTGAACCCGAACAGGAGAAACATCATGGCGAAAGTACACTTCACCGATTTTGAAGGTGCCACCCAGGTCATCGAGGCCAACACCGGGGACTCCATCATGGAAACCGCCGTCCGCAACGGCGTGGAAGGCATCGTCGGCGAATGCGGTGGCTCGCTGTCCTGCGCCACCTGCCACGTCTTCGTCGCGGCCCAGGACTTTGAAGCCCTGGAGCCCATGGAGGAGATGGAAGACGAAATGCTCTACGGCACCGCGGTGGACCGTGAAGAGAACTCCCGGCTGTCCTGCCAGATCAAAATCTGCGCAGAGCAGGAAATCCACGTCACCACCCCGGAAACCCAGGTTTAGCCATGAGCACCCAGATACTCTCCCCCTCACTGGCCGGCGCCGACGCCCCGGCCCCGGGCACAGCCACCGGGCTGTTGATTGTCGGAGCCTCGCAGTCCGGGGTGCAGCTAGCCATTTCGCTACGCGCCCTGGGCTACAACGAGCACATCACCTTGCTGGGCGAGGAAGACCACCGCCCCTACCAGCGTCCGGCGTTGTCTAAAGAATTCTTGCAGGACAAGGTCGGGTCCGAATCGCTGATCTTCCGCTCCAACGACTACTGGATCGAGCACAACATCACCCTGGTTAAGGGCGAACGCATCGAATCGATTTCCGCGCACCCCGACGGCAGCGGTGAAGCAGTGGGAAGCTCCGGCACCGCCTACCCCTACGCCAGTTTGGCGCTGACAGTTGGCGCCAGGCCGCGGCTCTTCGAAGCCCCGGGAGCGCAGTTGAACGGAGTGGTGTATCTGCGCAATGCAGATGATGCGCTCAAGCTCAAGGCGCTGGCCCCGGATGCCACCGACGTGGTGGTCATCGGTGGCGGGTTCATTGGCTTGGAGGCGGCCAGCTCGCTGCAGGCCATGGGCAAGAAGGTCACGGTCCTCGAATACGGCCCGCGCCTGGTGGGCCGTGCCGTCGGTGAAGACACCAGCGAATATTTCCGCAAGCAGCACAGTGACCGTGGCCTGGATATCCGCATCGGCGCACGCATCGAGCAGATCGTTGATGATGGTAACGGCGCCGTGCAAGCGGTCCGGCTGGAGAGCGGCGAGGAAATTGCCGCGCAGATCGTGCTGATCGGCATCGGCGTCATTCCCAATACCGCGCTGGGCGAAAAACTCGGGCTGAAAATCGATAATGGCATCGTGGTGGACGAACACGCCGTCGCCTCGGACGGGCACACCATCGTGGTGGGCGACGTGGCCAATATGCCCAACCCGGTGCCCGGCTCGCCTTCCGGCGAGCGCATCCGCCTGGAATCGGTGAACAACGCGGTGGAGCATGCAAAGGTGGCAGCCTATTCGCTGATGGGCCAGCGCGAAGCCTACGCGGGCATCCCCTGGTTCTGGTCCAACCAGGCGAATATGAAACTGCAGATCGCCGGGCTGTCCATGGGCTTTGACTCCACGGTGCGCCGTGAAGTGCCCGATAAAGGCAAATTCACCGTGCTCTACTACCGTGCCGGACATATCATCGCCGCGGACTGCGTCAACGCTCCGCTGGATTTCATGGCGGTCAAACAGGCTCTCGCCGCGGGAAAGAACATCAACCCGGACGCCGCCAGCAACCCCGCCACCGCGCTCAAGACTTTGATTGCCTAAGGATCGATATGACAACCCTGAATGAGACCAGACCGCTGCCGGCCACCGGTGAAGTGAATACCGGGCCCATTGCCCTGGATATCCATGAAGATGGAGAACTTGATCGGCTCTGGGCCGCGGTGGTTCCCGAGACCCGCGCGCGTGGCAACGACATCCACCTGCCCATCTCCTTGTCCTTCGCCCGCCGATTGTGCGATGCCTACCCGGAGGCTGACCGCACCCTAGTGCTGGTGGCAACCTTGCTGCACGACACCGGCTGGGCCCACGTGGACAAGGACAAGATCATCTCCGACGGCTTCCGCGGCGACTGGCGCAAGGCAGACATCCGCTACGAGCATGAGCGCGAGGGCTGCGTGGTAGCCCGCCGGGTGCTGCCCCCGCTGGGTTTTGCCGAAGAATTCATCGAGGCGGTCTGCCTGATTATCGACGGGCATGACACCCGGCTGGTGGCCTATTCCTTGGAGGACGCGCTGATGCGCGACGCGGACCGGCTGTGGCGCTTTGACCACGCGGGCATCGCCCTGGCCTCGGGCTGGTTTGACCAGGATCCGGCGCGCTACACCGACCGGCTGGAAACCGAGATTATTCCGGAATTGATCACTCAGGCCGCGGTGGATATGGCCACCGCAGACCTGGCCCGCTCCCGCAAGCTGCTGCGCACGGAGGTCCTCAGATGAGCACCACCGCCATGACCCGAGAATCTTTAGCGATACCCTACCGCCATGTGGACACCCACTTCATCAATGGCCGCTGGGTCGCCTCAACGGGGTCCAAACGCATCGAAGTCACCGACCCTGCTACCGCAAAGGTGTGGGGTTCGGTGCCCGAAGGCACCGAAGGCGACGTGGAGGCGGCGGTCGGCGCGGCACACCGGGCCCTGCGCAGTTCAGCGTGGAAAGCCTTCACGCCCGCGGATCGAGCGGCCCTGCTGCTGCGCATCGCCGATGAGGTCGAAGCCCGGGCTACCGAGCTGTCGCTGACCAACACCTTGGAAAATGGCTCCCCCGTCTCGGAGACCGCAGGTGCGGCGGCTAACGCCGCAAGCATCTTCCGCTACTTCGCCTCACTGGCACCGCTGCTGGAAAACGAGGATCTGCGCCCCTTCCCCAACGGGACCGGGCAGTCGCTGGTGCGCCGCGATCCGGTGGGTGTGTGCGCGCTCATTGCCCCGTGGAACTTCCCCATCAACCTGATGGTCATCAAATTGGCCCCGGCACTGTTAGCAGGGTGCACCGTGGTGATGAAGCCGGCCAGCCCTACCCCGCTGTCTTTCCGCATCATCATGGATGCGCTGGCGGCTGCCCGAGTCCCGGCGGGCGTGGCCAATCTGGTCACCGGCCCGGGCCGGTTGGGAGATACCCTGGTGCGCCACCGATTGGTGTCCAAGGTGGCCTTCACCGGCTCAACCCCGGTGGGGCGCAAGATCGCCGGGGCCTGCGGCGAGCTGCTGCGTCCGGTCACCCTGGAGCTGGGCGGCAAATCCAGCGCGCTGGTCCTGCCCGATGCGGATCTGGATGTGCTGGGTTCGCGGCTGATCCGCTCCTGCATGCGCAATACCGGACAGACCTGCTACATTTCCACCCGAATCCTGGCCCCGGCGCAGCGCTACGATCAGGTGGTGGACGTGATTGCATCAACCATTGGCGCCGCATCGCAGGGTGACCCCTTGGACCCCGCGACCGTGTTTGGCCCCTCGGCCAACCGCAGCCAGTACAACAGAGTGCTCGAGCATGTGCAATCCGGACATGCCCAAGGCGCCCGTGCGGTCACCGGAGGCGCAAAAGCGCAGCTGCAAGGTGAGTTGGCGGACGGGTTCTTCATTCAGCCCACGGTCTTCGCCGATGTCGAACCCGAGATGAGAATCTCGCGTGAAGAGATCTTCGGCCCGGTGATTACCGTGCTCAAATACGAGTCGGAAGCCCAAGGAATCGAGCTGGCGAACAATACCGAGTTCGGCCTGGGCGGGTTGGTCTTCGGCGCGGATGAGGAACACGCGCTGCGGGTTGCCGAGCAGCTGGACACCGGAAGCGTGGGACTGAACTTCTTCGCCTCGAATCATGCAGCGCCCTTTGGCGGTCGCCACGATTCGGGTCTGGGCACCGAATACGGCCCCGAAGGCTTAGCCGCGTATCTGAGCTACAAGTCAATCCACCGGCAGGTGCGCTAACTAGGAACCCCCTAGCGGCAGCAGGCATCAGACCCCATTCAACGGGGCCCGATGCCTGCTGCCGTGCCTTTTTTAACTGCAGAAATCTGCAAATAATGGCCTGACAGAGCCCTTCCGCTGGATGGAAGTCCGGGCTGGTGAAACACCTGCCGGCCGAGCAGGATTACTAGCAGTTCACAACGTGTTCCGCGTCACCATCCGGAGATGAAGGACCACTTCCCCAGCTAAGGAGCCCACAAGATGCAGTACCACCACGACGGTTACATTGGCCGCGACCCGCGCATCAGAACCGCGCAGGGCACGGGCATTGATCGCACCGCCGAACTGCCTGAGACCATGGATGTGCTCATTGTGGGCGCGGGACCCGCCGGCATCGTGCAGGCCGCCCAGCTGACCGAATATCCAGATGTTCACACCCGCATCATCGAGCGCCGGCCCGACCGCCTGGTGGCGGGCCGCGCCGATGGGCTCTTTCCACGCAGCTGCGAAACTTTCCAGGCCTTCGAGTTTTATGAAGAGATCGCCCACGAAGCGGCGCACATGCGTGAAATGAGCTTCTGGGGCCCCAAACCAGATGATCCGACGCAAATTGCCCGCGGGGCTCGGGCCGATGATCCACCGGCCTACGTCAGTGAATTCCCCATCCTCACCGTCAATCAGGCCCGGGTCATCGACTACTTCGCGCAGCGTGCGGCCAATGGTCCGGCACGGATCAACGTCAACTACGGTTTTGAGTTCCTGGACCTGACCGTGCATGAGGAAGGTGAATATCCCGTTGAGGTGAAGCTGCTGGATGAGCACGGCGAGCAGCGCACGGTTCGCGCGAAGTACGTGGTGGGTTGCGACGGAGCACGCAGCAAGGTCCGCGATTGCATCGACGTGGAAGTAGTCACCGACCCGGCAGATCAGGCATGGGCCGTCATGGACATCCTTGCCAATACCGACTTTCCGGACTTCCGCACCCGCAGCGGCATCGCATCCGATAAGGATGGCTCAATCCTGCTCATCCCACGCGAAGGCGGCTTCCTGACCCGCTTCTATGTCTCGCTAGATACTCCTACCGGCGAAAACCGGGAGCGGGTCCGGGCCACGACCGCCGAGCAGGCCATCGAGCGAGCCAATCGCATCTTGTCTCCTTACACCGTGGACGTTAAAGAAGTGACCTGGTTCAGCATCTACGAGGTCCGCCACTCGGTAGCGCAGAGCTTCGACGATGTGGCAGCTCAAAAGAATCCATCGTTGAACCCCCATGTATTCATTGCCGGAGATGCCTGCCATACGCACAGCGCCAAAGCAGGTCAGGGCATGAATGTCTCCATCCAAGACGGATGGAACCTCGCCTGGAAGCTCGGCCAGGTATTGGAAGGACGCAGCGATGAGTCCCTGCTGCAGACCTACAATGACGAACGCCAGGATGTAGCGCAGAAGCTGATCGACTATGACAAGCAATGGTCGGCCATGATGTCGCGGAGCCCTGAGGAAATGGCGGGCCCGCATGAGATCGTTGACTTCTTCACCAGTACCGCTAACTTCCCCGGCGGCTTCGACACGAGGTACCCGTCCTCCAGCTTAATCGGTAGCAGCGCAAGACAGGATCTTGCCCCAAACTTCCCGCTGGGCATGCGCTTCAAATCAGCCGAGGTTTCGCGGGTCTGCGATACAACAACGGTGCAGCTTGGCCACCATTTCCGTGCCGACGGCCGCTGGCGGCTGTATGCTTTCGCGGACGAATCGGGTCAAGCCGTAGCCGAGCTGGCCGACTGGCTGGAAACCTCCGCTGATTCTCCGGTCACGCAGTTCACTCCCGAGGGAGTCGATATCGATAGCGTATTTGACGCCAAGGTGATCTATCAGCAGGGGTACCACGACGTGGACCTAGGCGCAGTTCCAGGCTTCTTCATGCCTAAGGTCGGGCAACGCAAGGTGACCGATTGGGAGAAGGTCTATGCCGCGATTCCGCACAACGACATCTTCGAGGACCGCAAGATTGACCGCGCAGGCGCACTGGTGATTGTCAGGCCTGATATGTATGTGGCGCACGTTTTGCCATTAAACGCACGGACAGAGATCACCGATTTCTTTGCGCAGAATATGGTGGGGGCCAAGGTAGTGAATTTCTCCTGACATTCGCCTCGCATGAGCGCAGGCTGTCGGGACGAGTGATGTTCAACGTTGCCTCGTCCCGATACCCCGCCGCTCAGATATCTCTATCGAACCTCAATAGCTCAATATCTCAATAGCTCAAAGTGAAGTTGAACTTTGCTCAGGGATAACCTTTGGCCCATTCAGCAGTCCAGCGGTTTGTGCCGAACAAACGTTGACACGATCAAAGAATTCATGCCGGAGTGACTTTACGGTTCCGCTGTCCAAAGTCAGCCGATGCCGACTAAGTGTTAAATGCCAGTTTCGGATAATCAGTGAAGGCTCCCCAGCAAAGACGCTGCAATACGGCGGACCATTCTCCAAAGCACCGGCCCTCAGCGATAGCTTCCAGCGGCTCTGAGTATCATCAACATCGTCATTAAAAAGATCTGCCCACCGACTAGAAAATCGGTGGACAGATCATCGAATGATCAACCGGCCTTTGGACTACATAGAACTACCGGCGGGTCTAGACGTCACTGCGAGGAGCTTTTTTCTCCAACCGGTTAATTACCGGAGAGAGCACCAAATATCCCAGAGTCGCGGTTACCGCTGCGATCAGAGCCGCTTGGTAAGAAGTCATCACGAGACGATAGCAACCAATCATGACGACAAAGGTCAAAAGCGTCTGCAAAGTTTGTACAGCGGCCTTGCTCGCGCTGTTGAAGACCCTTAGAACGATCCGATCACTAATTTCGCCCAAAACTAGAATTATCAAGACGAAAACAATGGTCAACAGCGCAGACCAGAGCAGTATTCCTGGCTTCGGAGCGCCGAACTGGGAAAACCATAGTGGCGCAAAAAAACCCAGAAGTACCGGCAGCCCGGTTACGAGCGTCACCATGGCTAAGTAGAATCCAAGCCCGAATTTTTCAGGGGTATTCAATTTGTTCATCGGAACCTAACGTAGCTGAGACCTCTTAGATACCACCGAAGACAACAACCCATGTGGCGACAGCCGAAGCTACGTCATAAGGGACGCCCAAGGCCATGAGACCGGTAATGATTGGTCCTTCTTGCCAGTTTTCGAGTTCCTCGAGGAAATTCGCAATCTTGTTTGCGTATGGTCGCAGTTTCGCGGGTATCTTATTTGAACTGTACCGAAGCGCCGCGATAGCTGCTTTTTTGGCCAGCGTTGTAATGATGTTGGCCGGCTGGGCTACATTTGTAGATCCCGCCTTGCGTGCTGCCATGGCATTTGCGGCTTGTGCCGAAGAAACGTCAGAGGCTGCGGAGGCTCTTTTCGCTACTTCTCTCCAGTCGCTAGCAGTCAAAGACCCTGACAAGGACGAAGCGCTCTGGCTAGTCACCGCTGGAGCGTTAGGCGGTGCGACCGTTCCTGCATTTGCGGCTAGGGGTGTCAGCACGAGGGCCGACGAAATGGATACCGCTACAGAAACGCGAAGGAATCTTGATTTTGACACGTGAACTTCTCCCTGAGAGGTGTTGGGAATCTTCCATTACCACCCTATGAAGTATCTCAATACGCTGTAAATAGTACTTTTGGATGAGGGCAGGCCACCGACCGAGGGACGCTAAGAGGGACCAAGAAAAGTGAATTACTCCCCCGAAGTTGAACTGAGAAATCAGAAACCAACATCTGGAGGCAGGCCAAAATCAACCTTCTACTTGTTGAAGGAATGCATCCGCGATTAGCGCCGAACGAAGAATAGGCGTTGCGATTAGTTGGCCTCACAGAGGGCAATTTGAAGCGGCGCCTCGAACCGTGACAGTGCGCAGCACGCGGGGTCACCCGTTGGCTTCCATGCACGGCGGCGGATCCATGCGGAGACCTTCTTTGATGGCACCACAGTTGGGCAGACCGCCAGAGATGACAGGATTCTCCGTGTTCAACCCCATCGATTCAGATGCACTGAAGTACCTTTGCTGGGCCGGTGTGAAAGCCTCCGTAAGCATACTGCGACGGCAGGTAGTCCGAGTCGAAAGCGCTGAAGATTCCCTCCACGGCTAATCGCAGCGCAAAATCTCGCACTACAAAAACGACTACCGCGCAGAGTAATTAAAATCGTGCAGTCCTAGGACCGTAGCGAAGGTTCCCGCGCGCAAAGAAAGTGGCGTTCCTATTTGTCGTTTTCGGAAGTTAGCGAGAACACGCATACCTTCCTTGGCGTCACGACGGCTCGCCAGATAGCAGGGCGCCGGACCGATTACCCATCAACCCACGTTACAACGTCCGTGAGGGGCGCGCGCGAGGTGCGGTAGCTGTTGGCGGGATGGCTTTCATCCGCATACCCGAAGGAAATACCGAGCAAGATCTTCCGGTCTTCGGGGATCTCAAAATGCTTGCGGATGAGGGCGGAATGTCCGGCGAGGGCAGCCTGTGGAATTGCCCCCAGCCCGAGACTCCGAGCGGCCAGAAGAAAGCTGTCAACGTACATACCTGCATCGACTGCTCCATAGACGCCATGGTCAGCATCCGTGGTAAGTATTGCGACATGGGGTGCGCCAAAGAATCGATAGTTTTCAAACGACTGTTGCGCGGAGGCTTCTCGGTCTCCTCTCGCTACGCCAACAGCCTCATACAATTGCCACCCACTTGCTCGCCGCCGCTCTCGGTAAACACCGCGGTATTCCGTGGGTTTTTCCAAATCAAACTTCGCCGGATTCTTACCGGCCGACTCCATCATGGCCTCGCGGAAGCGTTCGGTTCCTTGCCCGCTGGTCACGATGACCTCCCAGGACTGGGTATTACACCACGATGCAGTGCGCTGGGCCATCTGAAGCAAACGCTCGATGGTGGCCCGAGGGACATCCTCATCGAGGAATGCGCGGGAGCTCCAGCGCTCCGAAAGAAGTTTCCCGAGAATAACGGAATCGTCGACTTCTAGTGCAGAGGATGCGGCTGATGTCATCATGATTTCACCGTAATACACCACATTAGAACAATGGTTAACTGTTGAGTTCCTAAATATGGTTCCGAGCCACATTGCGAGGGGCGTTCCGCGGGCCCGCTACAGGCCACTACCATACTGCGATTGGGCGCTCTCTCCATGAGCCTTTTATCGTGGCAGAATTTTGACTCTAGACGGATCTATCAGCTTCAGCGGGCCTGTTCGGCCCGAAAATGTGTCTCGTACTAGGTCGCTGAAATCACCACACCAGTGCTGCTCCTGCATAGGAAGGCCGACCAAGGATTTACAATCGAAAACACCGTAATACGCTGCATCTCCCCTACGTCATTTCAGCTCGTTGTTCTCGACCGCCATGTTATATTCTGTGATTTGGGTTCAAATTGAAAGCAGTATCTGACATGAGCCAAAGTGGCAGCACGACGACGTTCAAGGGTGTTAGTGCGTCCCTTGGAGCCTCAATCATGTTTGGCGTCGTTTTTTATCTATCTGGCATCGTACCGACCGTCTCGGCCTCGGTGATTTTTGCATTCCGGATCGTACTGACGCTCGTATTCTACGTCTGCGTCCTCACCGTTCCGGCGGCGCGTACGGAAGCCAGTAGGGTGTTTGCGGTATTAGCGGCACATCCAAAAAAAATTGTGGTGCTGGTGGTGACAAGCTTGTTGGTGGGAGTTCAGTTGTGGCTGTTTGGCTGGGCACCGCGTTCGGGACATGCCTTGGACTCCGCTATGGGATTTCTGTTGATGCCCATAGTGCTCGTTCTTTCCGGACGTTTGATCTTCAAAGATTCCGTCAGACCACTTCAATGGCTGGCTGTTGTCTTAGCCTCGGTAGCCACCATCACCTCGTTGGTCTTCGGTGGCGCTCTATCGTGGCTAACTTTCGTGGTTTGTCTAGGCTATCCGGTGTATTTCATTATTCGGCGTGCTTCGAAACTTGATGGGCCCGCGGTATTTGGTGCAGAGGTGTTGCTGCTAGCTCCCCTAGCCGCCATCTTGGTGAGCAGCGCCAGCTTCAAATTTGATTCGATTCCAAATACCGCACTATTGGTGGCTCTAGGAATAGCGGGTGCGATCGCGATGGGCCTTTACCTAAATTCAGCTCAGTTGCTACCTCTGCCGCTTTTCGGGCTTCTGGGATACATCGAGCCATTATTACTGGTGCTCGTTGCAATAACGCTGGGTCAGGTGCCACAAATAGCAGATCTGTGGACATATCTACTGCTGTTTTTCGCCCTCGTATTGGTGGCTTTTGATGGTTTTGTTACTGCACGAAAAAGTACTCCACGCAAGAGATGAAAGGAAAGCTATCGGTGCCCTAGGACCTAGGACTCTATTTTTCCCAGAACCATCATCTCGTCCAACCAGTCGAAGTGCGCGTCAACAGCTTCCATAGCACGTTTTGGATCTTGCTCGCGAACTGCTTCATAGATATCCAGATGGATTGTTTGCAATTGCGCCTGGCGAGTATCGAATGAGACTTCATGAATCGTGGCCCACAATAAGTCGCGCATGATCTCGGCAAAAAACACTAGCCCAGACAGTCCAGAAGCATCAATGAGCGCGGTGTGGAAGAGTAGGTCAGCCTCGCGAAAGTCCTGCTGGTTGCTGTCCGGCCCCATCTGTTCTACGGCCATCATCATTCGAGCAAGATTGATATGATCTGCACGCATTGCTGCTCTGCGTGCCGCCTCGCGCTCAAGGCCCACGCGCACTGGAATCATTGCCGACGGTTCCAAGTCGCTGACTGCCATGCCAATGGCCAAGGTATCGCTGACGCGCTTGGCAGAGAGTCTCTTCAAGTACGTGCCCGAACCAGTGCGACGCTCAACCACGCCGATGGCTTCCAAACGCATGAGCCGGTCGCGCAGCGCGGTACGGCTGACTCCCAAGGTCTCCGCAAGATCCCGTTCGCTAGGCAGCCTTTGTTCCAATTCGAACCCACCAAGGTGCTGCACCAGACGCCCGGTCAGATTATCTGAAAATGGAAAGTCCACGGTGAGCTCCAGCCTCGAGATATTCACAACGTAGCCCGCAAAGTACTGCACACTATCGCCGTACGCGGGTAGTCATCTACCCCAATAAATTAATTCCGTTAGAAGGCCACAGGGGTGGGCAGGCGTTGAGCCCGCCCACCCCAGCGTAGTTCTAACTGGATCTTTAGTTATTGTATCCGCTGAACAGTACATCTTCCTTGAGCAAGTCGCCGAAGAGCTCTTCATCACTTGGGATCACCGGATTGACGATTGGCTTGGCCACCCACGTGGTGTTGATGTAATGCTTCACGGTGATGTTCTCGGAAACAATGTTTCCACCCCAAGTACCGCAACCAAGGTTAATGGTCAGCGGCATACCGGTGGTCCAGCCGCCGGCGTTCGACTTGGTGGTCGCCTGGCCTACCGCCACACGAGTGGTGTTGGTACGTTCGGCGAATTCCATGATGCGATCGTCGTTGGTGGAGTGGATGCCGCAGGAGTGGCCGGCACCGCTGTGCGCGTGAATTCCGTTGACCAGATCGATAGCCTCGGCAAATTTGTCCGTCTTGTACAAGGTGACGACCACCGAGAGCTTCTCGCCGGAGAATGGGTAGTCCGCGCCGAAGCCCGATTCCTCCACGATCAGCCAGTCGGTATCCTCAGCCACCTCAAAACCTGCAGCCTGCGCCATGACGGAGGCCGACTTGCAGATCACATCCGGGTTTAGATGTCCATCTTTAAACAAGCTGACCTGCAGCTTAGCCTTTTCCTCCGCGGTGCACACGTGCGCACCGGAACGTTTGAACGCGGCTACGGCTTCGTCATACACCTCGGACAGCACGATCACCGAGTTCTCGGTGGAGCAACCGATAGCGTAGTCGTTCATCTGCGAGAAGGCGACCTCGCCAGCTACGTAGTCAAGGTCTGCTGTTTCGTCCACGACAACCACTGCGTTGCCCGCGCCCACACCGTAGGACGGGGTACCCGAGGAATAGGCCGCGCGCACCATCGGTGCACCACCGGTGGCAACGACGAGATCCGAGGACTTCATCAGCTCATCGGTCGCGGCCAGGCTCGGCTTCTCAATGCACAGTAGTAGGTCTTCTGGAACATCCATACGGCGCAGCAGTTCCCGCAAATCGGCCACCACGCGCGCTGTGCTCCCCTTGGCTCGTGGGTGTGGGGAGAAGACCGTAGCGTTGCGCCCCATGATGGCGTTCATGGCACCCATGAAGACCACACCTTCGGGTACGGTGGTTGGCACCAACGATGCGACGACGCCTACCGGCTTGCCGATCTTGATCAGGTTTTTCTTCTCGTCGGTTTCGATGACGCCGACTGTGCGCACCTCCTGGTAATCGCGCATAAGGCCGCGGGCACGGCCTGCGGTGCGGTCGATTTTGCTCTGGCGACGGCCCATGCCAGTTTCGGCCAGCACAATATCGGCCCAAGCTTCTGCACGGTTTACGGCCAGCAGGCCAATGGCACCGGCAATGCGGCGCACCTGCTCCTGATCGTAGCCTGCCGCGATCTTCTGTGCGGCACGGGCGCGAGTGATCAGTTCTTCTACGGTGGTGTTGTTCTCGGACATGGAATTCCTCCTGAGTAGTTTTAGTCTTGTAGTTCTTTGGGAGCGGCAGCCAGAATGCGGCGGGCCTGGGCAGCGACGGGAGCGTCTATCATTTTTCCGTCCAACGCGCAGGCACCCCGGCCTTCGGCCAGCGACTGATCCAGAGCTGCCAGCACGCGGTGAGCCCACGTGACTTCTTGTGCGGTAGAACCGAAGCCTTCTTGCACTGTGGAAACTTGGCTTGGGTGGATGCAGGCTTTGGATGTCATTCCAAGGTTGCGGGCCGTAGCTACGTCGGCGGCTAACGCCTCGGTATTGGCTATCGCCAGATGAGGGGTGTCCATCGCAAACCGGTTGTAGGCCCTGGCGGCGATGGCCAGTTGCTGACGAGCCAGCATGATCTCGTTTCCCTGCTCGGTGCGGGAGATGCCCAGCTCCGCGGTCAGATCCTCAGCACCGAGCATCAGCCCGCTGACCCGAGGGTTGCTGGCAATACTTGCAACCTGCAGCAGACCACGGCAGGTTTCAACCAACGCGATTAGCGGCGGTGCGACCGCACCGGTGGCTTCGAATTCCTCCAGCTGGTTGGACAAGACCGATAAGGATGCTTCATCGGCCTTGGGCACCATGATGGCGTCCGGGTGGGCAGGCAAGATGGCCGCCAGGTCGTTGACCTGCAAACCGGTACCCACCGGATTGATGCGCACCCAGCGTTGCGCGGCCGAGTCCAGTTGCAGAGTTTGCACCACGTATTCGCGGGCGGTGTCCTTTTCCAGCGGACTCACCGCGTCCTCTAAATCCAGGATGATTGCGTCCACCGGCAGAGCCAAGGCCTTAGCCATCATGCGCTGCGAGCTGCCCGGCGCGAATAGTGCGGTTTGGAGCTGGCTCATGCGTTGACTGCATTCGGTTCAATAATCGCGCGAGCTACTTCCCGATTCGCTGCACGCTCCATGGCCAGCTGAGTCTCAGCCAGCGTGTAGACACGGTCGGTGAGGGTTTCGAAGGGGAAGCGGTGTCCTTCAGCAGCTAACAGGTTCAACGCACGCAACAGGTACCACGGCTGGTAGCGCAAGGTGCCACGCACCGTCAGGCATTTGCGGGTGATCAATCCAGGAAGGATCGAGACAGACTGGGACTCATCGACGCTTACGCTACCCACCTCGACCACCTGTCCACCCAAGCGAACTAGTCGAATCGCTTCGTTCAGTGCCGCCGGAACACCGGTCACGTCTACCACCACATCCGGTGCGCTACCGGTCAGTTCGGCAACCTTCAAGGCACGGCCTTCCATGGTTGGCACGTCGACCATGTTGATTACGTGGCTCGCGCCGAAACGCAGGGCCTCCTGAAGGCGGACTGCTACCGAGTCGATGACCACCACGGTGGCGCCCATCAGCGAGGCGATAGCGGAAGTAAACAAGCCGACCCCACCCGCACCCTGGACTACCACGGTGCGACCGCCGAGAGGACCGCACTGGTCCATCACGTAGAGCATCTGGGCGAAACCACAGTTGGCTCCCGCGGCCACCGCATCGCTGACAGCGTCCGGCACCTTATAGAAATACTGGTCTGCCTGCACCACGTAGTGGGTAGCGAAGCCGCCCGTGAAGTGAGGGGCATTGGCAGCAGGGGCACCCATGAAATCGCTACCGCGCTCACAAATGTTGAATAGGCCTTGCGTGCATGCTGCGCAGCGACGGCAGGTCTGGTAGTACACCGGAACAATGCGGTCACCTGGCTGCACCGGGGTCCCTGCGGAGTCGGTGGTGACACCTTCGCCGAGTTCCTGGATGACGCCGGTCATCTCGTGCCCCATGACGTGGTCGCGGAAAATATGCTTCCCTTCCCACATGTGGATGTCGGAACCGCAAATATTTGCCTTGGAAACCTGCATCAGTACCTGGCCGGAGGCCGGGGTTGGCAATGGGTATTCACGGATCTCAATGTTGCGCACACCGCTCATTGCGGCAAGTTTTCCTTGTGACATGGTTCTTCTTTCCTATTTCCACCAGAGCGTGAGCGCTGGAATGTATGTGATGAGCATCAGAACGCAGATCGCGCAGAGCACGAAAGGCCAGATGTAGCGGAGGGTCTCAGGCAAAGTCGCCTTATTTACCTTGAGCGAGACGAAGATGTTTGCTGCCAACGGAGGGGTAATCAGGCCGATTTCGATGTTGGTAACCAGAATGATGCCGAAGTGCACCGGATCGATTCCGAACTCCATTGCGGTTGGGAACAATAGCGGGGCCATGAGCAGCACCGCGGCATTTGTTTCCATGAACATGCCCACCAGGAAAAGCAGGATGTTGGCAAAGACAAGGAAGGTCATCGGATTATCGGTCAACCCGACGGTGAAGTCCGCCAGATCTTGTGGAACGCGCATCAGGGTCAGTACCTTATTGAAGATGCTGGTAAAAGCGATAACTACCAAGATGGCGCCGGATACTACCGCTGCACGGTAGAAGATGCTCGGTACGTCCTTGAGTTTCACCATCCGACCGATCAGGATAACAAGCAGTGCGTAGACACCAGCGATTGCCGCCGCCTCAGTGGCGGTGGTGACACCCGTGTAGATGCACCCCAGGATGATCACCGGCATGATCAACGCAGGCAGAGCGCGAATGACCTTGGTTTTGAACGGCGTCACGATCTCGGTGCGGGTCATAGTGGCACCGGGTCCGGGAGAACCCATGCCGCCCAATGTAGCTGTCGCTGGGTTGTACACGCTGCGCAGGCTGAGGGCGTGAACCAGCATGAAGGCCACGGTCATAATCAAACCCGGAACAAGAGTGGCGATAAACAGCTCAGATACCGACACACCTGCGGTTGCGCCGTAAACAATGAGCGGGATGCTTGGTGGGATCAGCACGCCGAGCAGGCCACTGCTGGCTACAAGCGCAGCCACGTAGCCACGCTTATAGCCCGAACGCACCATGCGCTCGCCGACGCTGGAGCCGATGGCCGCCACTGTGGCCACCGAGGAACCGGTCATCGCACCGAGGAATGCACTGGAAACCGTAGTGACATGCCCCAAGCGACCTGGCAACCAGGACAGCAGAGAATCGGCAACGTCAATCAAACGATCAATGAGCTTCCCGCGATTCATCAGTTCGCCAGCCAAGATGAAGAAGGGAATGGCAAGCAGCGGAACTGAAGCCACGGCGAAGAATGGGGCGTTGCCCACGATGCCAGCGGGAATTCCCGCCGCGCCTGCCCCGGCGATGCCGGCGATGGCGAAGCCGAAACCGATAGGGACACCGACAATCAGCAAAAAGAGTAAAGCGCCGATAATCACTGATAATTTCATTCGGGGATCACCTCGTCATTTTCCATTTCGAATTCGGCTCCAGGGGTGCGAAGCACCCTGAGGTCACGCACGAGGTTCATGAGTGTGTGGAAGGTGGCGAAGAGCAGTCCAATGACCATCGCCCCGAAGGGAACCGACAGCGGGATGCTCATTTCTGAGCTGACCCACGCACCGGTCATCGCAGCGGAAAGCAGCTTGAAAGCCTGGATTCCGAAGAGCACAACGAACAACAAGATTCCAACGTTGGCGATCTGGCGCAGGATGAATCGCAGTCGTTGCGATTTGGCAAGGGCTGCTACTTCGATGGAGATGTGTCCTCCGGTGCGCACAAGCAAACCGATGCAAAGGAAAGTCAAGGACGCGATCGAATACATAGCAACCTCACTGAGGTCTGGGATCTGCCAGTTAAAGTAGCGGACCGGTACCATGAAGGCGATCACGGCAAAGGCCATGATCATCAACAGCGTGACGACGAGTTTTTCACCTGCTACCAGCGATTTTTCAAGGGTGAACATTTGTGAGCTCCTGGGTTAGTGCGCGCTTCATCGGGCGCTACTTGAGGTTCTTTACTGCGTTGACTTCTTGTCGCAACTGAGCGATGCGATCGGCTCCGTACCGTTCTTCCATCTGCTGCCACACGGATTGGCCGACTGTTTGGAAGGCGGAGAGTTCACTTTCGGTAAGCTCAGTGACCTCAACTCCGTCCTCACGCATCTTCTTGATGTAAGAGTCGGTGAGTTTTCGCTCCTCGGCGACTTCCCAGGTCTGTGCATCCTGGGCAGCATTTTCAACAATCGCGGCTTCCTCTTCGGAAAGCCCTTCGTAAGCCTCTTCGCTCATGGCAATCGTTCCGGTCGCGTAGACGTGACGGATCATCGTGTAGAACTTGTTGATCTCATAGAAACGGTTGTCAAAGGTCAAGATCAGACCGTTGTCCTGGCCGTCTACTGTCCGTTGTTGCAAGGCGGTATACAGTTCCGGGAAGGGAATAGTGGTCGGGTGAGCGTGTAGCTGCTCGAAAAATGCGCGAATGGCGGCCGACCCAGGGACGCGAATTTTCTGTCCTTCGAGATCTTGCGGGGTGTGCACCGCGCCGTCTGAAGTTGAGACTCCGCGATATTCCAGTTCATACCATCCCAGCGCCCTAATATTGTTCTTGGCGAGTGTTTCGTGCATCGTGGTGGGGATGATTCCGTCACCGTAGAAGAGCTTGTCTGCCTGCGCGTAGTTCGCCGCAATATATGGCAGGTAGTGGAAGTCGAGCAGCGGGTCCATGCCGGCCATCGATCCTTGATTCAAGAAAGCGAAGTCCAACCCGCCCATGGACAAATCCTGACCCAACGATTCATCGCTGCCGATCTGTCCGGAGGGAAAGACCTCAACTTGAAGTTTTCCATCCGAATCATCGGAGATCTTTTTCGCGAACCGTTCCGCGCTCTTGTGCTGCACGCTGCCAGAGGCAGCAACCATGCCTAGGCGGAAGGTCTTGAAACCATCGTCTGATTCTCCGGCTGTGGCGCAGCCTGCCACAGAAAAGATCATGGCTGCTGCGACGAGGAGAATGCTGGCTCGTTTGCGCAGATTCATATTCGTGTCTCTCCGACGAATCGCTTTGACTCGGCTTTGGGTCAGGGGTGAAGGTCCCGGCTAAAAGTTTTGGTATTACCAATTAGCAATACGGTAGTACCAAACGTGAAGTTGTGTCAAGGAGCACAGTTCATCTTTGGCGCGCGAAACCAGTACCGGCTAACACCAAACAGCCATAAATTATGCGTCTCTGGGATTATGGATTCTCTTCGTATCAGATCAGCGCTGAAATTACTTGATTCTAGAGATAGCAATTTGACCGCTGAGGCGCAGAAATCCTGTATCGAAAAAATTGGAAGGGTCGGTGCACCCCAGTATTTTGATGGCACGACAAACTCGTTACTTGGACTAGACGCCTTTCGGTCGAAGGCTCCAATTCCATATTCGCCGTCAGCAGTGATGGATGCTCCTCGGGTACCAACCCGGTAAGCTCAGCCACGGACCCATCACCGTCGAGAGGACTTCATCATGCCGTTAAGCCTTAGCGCTAAGAATCAATTAGCAGATCGGCCGGCATGAGACTTTCAATTCTTGATCAGGTCCCGCTCACCGAGCACGCCCCCACGCGGCCTGAGGCATTAGCCAGCGGCCTGAATCTGGCGCAGGATGCTGACGCGCTGGGTTACCACCGCATTTGGTTTGCCGAGCACCACAATTCGCAGTCCTTCGCCAGCGCGGCCCCAGAAATGATGACGGCACTGGCACTGGAGCGCACAGCCAAGATCAGAATCGGTACCGGCGCGATTCTTCTGCCTTACTATTCGGCGCAAAAGGTTACCGAAGCGATGGGCCTGCTCTCGGCGGTTCATCCGGACCGTGTGGACACCGGTGTGGGGCGAGCCTCGCTCAGCGACCCGAACTACGCGGCAAAAATCGCTTCGCTGGTCCACGAGCTTGACGCCGCACACGCACCGTCGAATAGTGAACCTGCCGGACGCGTCTGGGTACTGGGCGCCGGTGGTTCTAGCGCACCGCTGCCGGGAACTCTCGGTGCCGGCTACGTGCACGGGCACTTCCTTCGCCCCACCGGCGGCGAGGCGGCGACCGGCGCTTATCGCGAGGCAGCACTGAGTTCCGGGCACACTCCGCATACGGTCTTGGCGGTCCGCTTCGTCACTGCGGAAACCGAGGAACATGCTCACGCGTTGGCCGAGGCTTTGCTGCTCTGGCGAGTACGTAAGGATTTTGGGCACGACGGCCCGATCCCTTCGACTGCCACCGCCGCACGTTACCAGTGGAGCACCCAGGAACGGGCACGGGCTGCGGAACGCAGTCAGGCACTGATCGTTGGAACCCCGGCCAAGGTCCGGGCCGAACTTTTGGCATTGGCTGCATCCCATCAGGCCGATGAACTGATGCTCAACACCTTGGTTAATGATCCCGAGGACCGGTTGAATTCTTACCGGCTTTTGGCAAATGATCTCATCGACTGATCCACCTGACCCATCACAGCTTGAGTGAGCACGAAAATTGCCCCTGTACCTTGACCCGGTGCAGGGGCAATTTTCTTGGGATCTAGAGCGCTCTGCCCAAAAAGTCTTCCGCAGAACGAACATCGACACTTCACCCAACGAACCGGGACGTCGCTTAATCGATGAACCGAAACTTTTCGTTTCCCCGTGATCTAGCCGATTATCAATGAAATTATGTGCCGCAAAAAAGTTTTCCAACTTATTTCAATCCTTTTCTCATCTCGCTCCGAATGCTTCATGACAGCCCGCACCAACAGGGTCGGGAAAATACGACGAGGTTTCTCGTCGTAAGGCAAGGAGATAGACATGCAGACACTCAACCGCAAATTTGTTGGAGCACTCTCGCTGGTCGCAGTTGCAGCAATGGGATTGACCGCTTGCTCAACCGGCTCCGAAACCGCAGAGCCATCAGCTTCCAGCTCCATGGCGGCCCCGAGCAGCTCGGCAATGGCCAGCGAGTCGCCAATGGCTGACTCGGACATGGACCCAGCAGCTAACCTGGTTGGCTCTGGTTGCGCGGCTTACGCCGAAGCAGTGCCAAAGGGTGACGGTTCGGTAGCCGGAATGGCTAAGGATCCGGTAGCCGTGGCAGCTTCGAACAACCCACTGCTCAAGACGCTGACCGCCGCGGTATCCGGAAAGCTGAACCCGAAGGTTGACCTCGTGGACACACTCAATGGTGATGAGTTCACGGTCTTCGCACCAGTTGATGACGCGTTCGCAGCAATCCCTGAGAAGGACCTCAACGCAGTGGTCAAGGACGCCGACATGCTCAGCAAGGTGCTGACCTACCACGTAGTTCCCGGCCAGATTAAGCCTGCAGATCTTTCAGGCGAACTGACCACCGTAGAGGGACAGGATGTTAAGGTCACCGGCAGCGGAGATGACCTGAAGGTCAATGGCGCTTCGGTCATCTGTGGTGGCGTGCAGACCGCCAACGCAACTGTTTACCTGTTGGACGAAGTGCTGATGCCACCAGCAAAGAAGTAATTAGAACCGAAAACCGGGAAGATGTTCCCCGCCAGTTGGCCGGTGCTAGGTGAAAGACCATCAGCACCGGCCTCACGGCGTTTAACGGCCCCCGCACTACGGCAGTGACTCGGGTCTTTCCGGCCCGGCCGGAACAGGAGACATGCACAACGCTGACACAACGCAATCGATGACCGGCTCCGGTGATACTCTCGAATCCATGGACAGAGCACCGAGCGGTACTGGAACGCGGGCAGAAGCCGACACCACCTCCAGCGGAGATTGGAACGGCGTCTGCCAGCGAGTGGCACAGGGAGACCATCAGGCCTTCGATTCGTTGTACCGGGAATTGTCCCCCGTGGTTTATGGAATTTCTGTCAGGCTGCTGCGAAACTCGGCCTTGGCCTCAGAGGTCACCCAGGAGGTGATGCTTGAAATCTGGAACAATGCACACAGTTTCTCACCAGGCACCGGGTCCATCTACGCGTGGGCCTCGACCATAGCCCGCCGCCGGGCAATCGACCGGATCCGTTCGGAAGAAGCCCGGACCGCACGCGAGGACCGCAACTTCACCGTAGACCGGGAAGTCACGGAAATTGATGACGAGCTGATGGCCCAAGTTGATTCGGAACGGGTTCGCAGCTGTCTGGAAACCCTGACCGACAAGGAAAAGCAGACGGTTATTGACACCTACTACGGTGGCAGCACCTATGCGCAAGTGGCCGAACGGCGGCAGATGCCCCTGGCCACGGTGAAGTCCAGAATCCGCAGCGCCTTGCAGCGCTTGAAGACATGTTTGGAGGTGGCATAAGTGGATCGCCGAAAGTATGACGGCTCATTGAGCACCGAAGACCATGAGCTACTGACCGGGCTGGCCCTGGAAGCCCTCGATTCACCCGGGGAACGCCAACGCGCCGAGGAATTGGCCGGCTCCAACGAGCAGGCAGCCCAATGGTTGCGCGGCTACCGCGAGACCCTCTCGCACATCGACCGTGCCACCGCGTTGACACCGCCGGCGGACCTGCGTGAAAAGATCTTCGCGGCGCTGCCGCCTCAGGATGCGCAAGCACCGATTTCGCTGAGCGAACGACGCGAACACAAGCGCCGCTCAATGCCGCGCTACGGCTGGCTCGCAGCAGCCGCGGCGGCAGTGGTCCTGGCCGCCGTGCCAACGGCAGTCGCGGTCAACCAGCACCAGCGTGCGGTGACCGCGGAATCCGAGAACAACGAACTGCTTTCAGTGCTTGATGGCGAGCAGGTCAAGGTGGTCAACGCCCAGATGGCCGAAGGCCAGGGCGCCATGACCTTGCTTGCTTCCTCGTCCGGGACCGTGGTGCTCGGCCACGATTTGCCAGCCATGGACCAAGAGCATGATTACCAGCTATGGACCATCGCCGAAGGCGGGTCGCCAGTTCCCTCAGATGTGGTTCCGCACGGCGACTGGAGCGCTCAACTGCCCGCGATTGAGGAAGGTACGACGATCGCTTTGACCGTTGAACCCACAGGCGGTTCAACGGCTCCCACCACCGATCCGGTGATGGCCCTCGTTGGCTAGGCTAGCGTGAACATCCAATAATTTACCTAGCCTAGCTAGGTATATATTAGGGTGTGTCTATGAGGCAGATCCAATGAACCAGCAAACGCAACCGCTCCAACTCGTGCTGTTCCGCGATGATCTCCGGACCATGGACAATCCCGCCCTGCTCGCCGCCCGCGCGGCCGGGCCTACCATCGCCGTCTTCATTCTGGACGAGCAGTCCGCGGGCATCAGGCCACTGGGAGCGGCCGCTCGCTGGTGGCTGCACCATGCCCTGGCCAGCCTCCACGATTCCCTGCACGCACTGGGCATACCGTTAATATTGCGCCGGGGCCCGGCGGTGGATATCGCCGCGGAACTCAGTGCCGCTTGCTCCCCGCAGACCGTCAGATGGAACCGCCGATACGGCGAAGCCGAACGCCTGGTAGACGCGCAGCTCAAGGAGCAACTGCGCGCCGGGGGCATCGGTGCACACAGTTACGCAGGCACGTTATTGCACGAACCGTGGGAGCTGCTGACAAAGAACGGGACCGGCTACAAGGTTTTCACGCCCTTCTACAACGCCCTGCGCAATTGGGAAATACGTCCGGCTCTGCCCGCTCCGGAAGCACAGGAACCCTTTGATTCCTCCGCTCTGGCCAGTGATGAGCTGGAGAGCTGGAAGCTGCTGCCCACCACGCCGGATTGGGCCGCGGGCTTGCGCGAGACCTGGACGCCGGGTGAACCGGCGGCCCGGCAACGGCTTGCCGAAGTCCTCGATTCCATTGCTGCGGACTATGCCAGCAGCCATGACCGGCCGGACTTAGACGGCACCTCCGCGCTGTCCCCGGCACTGCGTTGGGGCCATCTCAGCGCGCACCAGGTTTGGGAAGAATTAAGCCGCTACGCCGCAGAGTCCCCTGCAGCAGCCGAAGGAGCAACAGCCTTGCGCCGCCAAATTGCCTGGCGTGACTTCTGCTGGCACCTCTACTACCACCACCCGCAGCTTCCCACCGAAAACCTGCGCAAAGAATTTGATGATTTCGATTGGTCCTGGCCAGCGGATTCTGCAGAAGCTGCGCATCTGGTGGAAAGCTGGCAACGCGGCCGAACAGGTTTTTCGCTGGTAGATGCGGGAATGGCTCAGCTGTGGCACACCGGTTGGATGCACAATCGCGTGCGAATGGTCACCGCAAGCTTGCTGGTGAAGAACCTCGCGATTCATTGGCGAGTGGGCGAGCAATGGTTCTGGGACACCCTGGTTGACGCGGATCTCGCCAGCAATACAGCCAATTGGCAATGGGTGGCTGGCTGCGGAGCCGACGCCGCACCGTACTTCCGGATCTTCAACCCCGAGTTGCAGGCCAAAAAATTCGATCCACAAGGTTCCTACGTGTCCCGGTACGCACCTTTGGCCAGCGAACCGGTGATAGACCTTAAGCAATCAAGGACCCAAGCCCTAGAATCTTACAACCACATGAAATCACAGCAGCAATGACGTCGATGGCTTTAAAGATCTTGGCAAGCAGCCAATCCAAGACCGCTACGGCTCCGAATAACCCATAGGCACTCTCTTGGCCTAGTTGCAGACACGTGCAGAACAACGTATGAGGTGGTCGAAGATGTACGAGGCAAGCAGATCCAAGCGTTTTGAGCTATTCGCATTCGGGCTCGCCGGATTCATTTCCGCGGCGGTCCTCTTTGCTACCGCACAACTGGTCTCGGTATTTTTTGCGACCTCCTCGGCACCATTCGTCGCGTTGGGTTCGACATTCATCGACTTCACCCCGCCGTGGCTCAAAGATTTTGCCATTGCGACCTTCGGGACCAATGACAAGCTTGCGCTCTTTGTATCTTTGGGTGTGGTGGCCGCCATCCTCTCAGCACTCGTAGGCCTGCTGGCACGGCGCAGCTTTGCTGCCGCTGCCGTGTCCATCCTCATTCTGGCCGCGGTGATCGGCGCTTCGGTCATCACCCGCTCCGCGACCGACGCAATGGACTTGGTACCGGTAATTCTCGGAACACTGCTCGGCCTGGGAACCCTGAAATGGCTGACTTCGCTTGCCGCCGAGGACAGATCTCCGCAGCCAGAGGAAAAATCACCCGCCGGTCCATCTCGGCGAAAATTTCTCGTGGCCTCTTCACTTTCTCTGCTCGGGGCAGCCATCGCCGCCGGCGTGGGAACCTCCATCGCTGCAACACGCAATGCCGCAGAAGCCGCACGTCTCGCTTTAGGGTTGCCGGCACCAAAAGCTAAGGCTGCAAAGATTCCCACCGGTGCTCAGATAGACCTCAAGGGAATGCCAAAATTCGTCACACCCAATGAAGATTTCTATCGCATTGATACAGCGCTTTCCGTACCTCGCATTGACCCTGCCGAGTGGTCCCTTCGCGTGCATGGTTTGGTGGACAACGAATTCACGATGAGCTTTGATGAATTGCTCGGTGAGGAACTTGTCGAAAGCTACCTGACACTCACCTGTGTTTCAAACCCCGTCGGTGGAGACCTGGTCGGCAACGCCAAATGGCTCGGCTACCCCTTGCGCAAGTTGCTTGAGCGGGCCGGCCCTCAGGCAGGAGCCGACATGGTGCTGTCCACATCCATCGATGGGTTCAGCGCCTCCACACCACTGGAAATACTCACCGATGACCGCATGGCCCTCCTGGCGATCGGAATGAATGATGAACCGCTTCCACTGGAACATGGCTTCCCGGTGCGCATGGTGGTGCCCGGACTCTACGGCTACGTCTCAGCCACCAAGTGGGTTGTTGACCTTGAAGTGACACGGTTTGGCGAAAAAGACGCCTATTGGACTACCCGTGGATGGTCCGAGCGCGGACCTATCAAGATGTCATCCCGTGTAGACGTCCCACGGTCTTTCACCAAACTCCCGCCCGGAGAAGTTGTCATCGGCGGCACCGCATGGGCGCAGACCATCGGCATTTCCAAAGTCGAAGTCCAGGTTGATGATGAGCCGTGGCAAAAGGCCGAACTGGGCGAAGAAGCCACGCTGGATACCTGGCGCCAATGGCGCTACGTCTGGAAAGGCGGAACGTCTGGCAACCATTCAGTTACGGTTCGCGCGTATAACGCCGACGGGGAAATGCAAACCAGTGACCGCGCAGATCCGGTTCCCAATGGCGCCAGCGGCTGGCAGCGAGTGCAGTTCTCCATCTCTGACTCGTAACTCTGCTTGCGAAGTCTCACCCTGAACGTCTCGAAGCTAAAAAAATTGACCGGTGCAACAGCACCGGTCAATTTTTAGGATTGGAAACTCTAGAGCTCGACAATCTCGAATTCCATCAGGTCCGCGCCGGAAGCCACAGGCTTCTTGTCGCTTCCTGCATGGGCTGCCTCTGAGCGCTGATCCCGCCAATTCTCAAAGTCTTCGCGAGTGGCCCACTGGGTGAAAACAAAGTACCGGTCTTCGCCGGCCACGGGACGCAAAAGCTTAAAACCTTCAAAGCCTGGCGAGCTGTCTACCGAGTTTTTACGAGCGGCGAATCGCTTCTCTAGTTCGGGGCCCGCCTCGGCCGGTACCTTCAACGCGTTGATGACAACAATCGACATGTTTCTCCCTTCATTGCCCGGTTACTTTCGGGCCCTCGACGATTCCTCATCTCAGCCTACATCCCGCTTCCTAGGCAACGGCGTCTTGTTTCGCTTGCAGACGTGCAAGCTTGGATTGCCGGGAAATATGGTTTGAGTTGTTCACGGCGATGTACCACGAAGCACCAACAATAAGCAGGATCAAAGACATCCCGATACCACTGGCTAGATCGGGGGCAAACATTATTGGGTTGATGATGGAAACAACCACCACAACCACGCCGACCCACTGAGCGATCTTGGTGAAACCTGGCCGCGCACGGCCAATCAGAAAGGTCAGGAAACCTAGAATCAAGAATGGCAACGCGATGAAACGAACGATATGGATGAAGTCCACGTTCTGGAACATTCCGCCGGTGAATTTCATGGACGCGCCAGCAGCTTCACTGACTAAGAGAACAAAAACGCTCATGACCACCGCACCGAAGGTAGCGATAACCACTTGAACGTAGTTGAAAGGCATCTTGTACTTCATTTCAGCACCCATGGCTGAACATCTCCTTGGCAACTCGAAAATGGAGAACCCTCCAATTTCAATGTACTCCGATTTGGGTGCCTTGAACCCAAGAGTTTTTCTGTGCTTGCCGGTACCCGTGGGATGCTAGAAGTATGGATTTAGAGATCAGCCGCGCACTGAGCATTCCGGATTCGGAGCTCAACTGGCGGTTCTCTCGTTCGTCTGGCCCCGGCGGCCAGCATGTCAACACCTCGGATAGCCGCGTTGAGCTGTCATGGTCAGTTACCGGTTCACGCGCACTTAGCGATTATCAACGTGAACGCTTAGTGACCAGGTTAGATTCAAAGCTCATTGCTGGCGTCATTACCGTCAGCGCATCGGAGCAACGTTCCCAGCTACGCAACCGCGAGCTTGCCTTGCAAAAACTCGCCAAGATCATCGCCACCGCACTAGCACCAGACGGGCCAAGCCGGCGCGCCACGAAGCCTACTAAGGGATCGCAGCGGCGCCGACTGGCAACAAAGTCACGTCGTTCAGAAACTAAGGCACAGCGCAAGCGCCCTTCGGCTGACTAAACACGAATAACCCGTCAGTTTAGTCTGTATTTTTATCAACGGACAGAAAATTCATACCGTGCTGCTGGATCATTTGAATCACTGAAACTGATGTTTATGTTTCGGTGTCGCGGGAGTAGCGTGAGAGTCACCGTTGCTGGCGTATCAGTAGTATTTAGGCACTGAACACTCATAGTTTTTGATGATGTCGGTGTCGCCGTGCAACCTGCGCCAACGTTGATCCAGCCCCACAAATAGTGGTCCATCTCGACGTTGAAGACCAACTGCTTATTTTTCATCGGTTCGGTGGGAGTCACTGTGAACTCATAACGAGACAAGAATCCGCCATGAAGCTTATTCATCAATACTTCAAAACTTACGTTTGATTCACTTTCTTCAGGCTCTGAAGGCTCATCTGTTGGCTCCGGTGTCGGTTTCGTAGTTGGCTCAACCGTCGGTTCCACATGCGGTTCAGGCGTGGGTTCCGGTGTCGGTTCCCCAGTTGGTTCAATGCTCGGTTCAGGAGTGGGTTCCGACGTTGGCTCCCAACTCGACTCATCAGTTGGTTCAACCGTCGGTTCTAAACTCGGTTCCCCAGTTGGTTCAACACTCGGTTCCGTAGTTTGCTCAATCGTCGGTTCCGAAGTTGGCTCCCAACTCGACTCCTCAGTCGGTTCAACACTCGGTTCCGAAGTTGGCTCCCAACTCGACTCCTCAGTCGGTTCAACACTCGGTTCCGTAGTTTGCTCAATCGTCGGTTCCGAAGTTGGCTCCGGACTCGGTTCCCTAGTTGGTTCGATGCTAGATTCAAGCGTGGGTTCCGACGTTGGCTCAACCGTCGGTTTAACGCTCGATTCAAGAGTGGGTTCCGATGTTGGCTCTATCGTTGGTTCCTGCGTCAGCTCAGCACTAGGCTTTGGCACTAGCTCCGCTGAAGGTGAGGGCATTTCTTCAGGGGTAGGTTCTACCGTGGGTTTGGCCGTAACCTCAGCACTCGGCTCAAAGCTGGGTTCCACTGATGATTTCGACGTTGGTTCAGTTGTGGGCAGCGTACTCGATTGCAGGCCTGACACCGGCCCTGCGCTGAACAAAAATTCATTGACGCCAGACGGTCGTGTGGGTTCCGGGGATATTTTGCCCTCTTGCGAATCAGCCTCTGAGGTGTCCGATGGTACTCGAAAGGAGATTGAATCCCTGATGAAGTCCACAATCTCACTTCGTGCTTCAACATTTTCTGTTTCGAAGACTTGTTGCTGGGAGGCGTCCTCAATGTAGGGTTCGTTTTGACGGCCACCAAGCAACGGTGGCAAAATCCCTGCAGCGGAAGCAACCACTGCTAATACTGTCAGCCCACTTCCAACGCTCACCAAAACTGCTGTGGCGCTCGCCGCTCCGGTAGCAACAGTTGTCACGCTTGAACCAGCCACTACAGTGCCTGCCGATGCCCCGCCAGCGACAGTGCTCAGGCTAGCGCCGAGTTGCGTCACGCCACCGGCCGCCGATAATCCAAGCGCCGTGGTTCCACCAACTATCAAAGGAAGCACCACGCTTCGCATCAATCCGCCGATATGTTGTAATTCGCCATACACTAAGGCACAAGCGGGGCAACCTTTTATGTGCCCCTGGAGCGAGCGCCGTGCCTTGGCAGGAAGATTCCTGCGGATAAACGCCGGCATTTGCTTACGAGCAGTTTCACAACTCGCGGCAAGGTCCAATTGGTCGTTCAGATGTGCGGAGAGGTAGGACTCGCGTAGTCCTTCGCGGGCTCTCACCGCCAAGGCCGACACGGCATTGGGAGCAATCCCCAAGATCGCGGCAATTTCACGTGGTGGCATTCCATCAACTTCGTTATGCCATAAAACAGCCCGCCAGCGCTCGGGCAACGAGTTAAAAGCTCTACTGATAAGCAGAGCCTCATTACGTTGCATGGCCTCATCAGCCTGCGGATCGCCATGCCCGAATTCGGGCATTTCATCTGTGACGATATCTCGCTTGGCGGCATTGTTTCTCCCGAAGGCTTCCCGCGAGACTGTAGTCAACAAGTAAGCACGAAAGAATTCGGACGGGCCTTTTCCACGTGCTAGGCAAGTAAACACTCTTAAGAAAGCATCGGAAACAATATCTTCCGCTTCGGAAGGATTGTCTGTATGTCGGTAGGCTACAGCTAGTGCTACCTGTTTATGTCGCTGGTAAAGGCGTTCCTGGCAAGTCTCATTACCAATGCGGGCTCCTTCAATGAGATCCGAATCGCTTGCCCCGGCGAAATCGGCTCCTGGATCTACTGCCACAAAGTCCCCAAACTTTAGAAATCAATGCATCTTGCTCTAAACATGCGCAATGAATTAGTTCCCCAAGACCTTAGAATTGCACAGCCAGTATTCGTCGACTTCATCGACTATACCGACATACGGGTGTGTTTCACCGCCTCCTGTCACTTGTTCGACGGACCTCCTTGGGTCTCGCACGGCCTTCTTTATTACTTATAGCCACAGTGGCTGAATGGGTCTCCCCAAAAATAGCTAACCATCCAGCCACCACCGCTGCAGGTAAAAGTTCAAGCCCCCAAGACCCGAATCCTCACCTATGTACGTTAAGAGTCGGCGAACCGGGATTCGTGACGCAGTTATTCGAAAAACTTTAAATTTTTCTGGCTTTGCTCAGATCAGCCATAATTCAGCTTTAGGAATTCTGACCAATCGACCCGACAGGCACATTCAGTTCGGTGATGTATTTCGTCGCTCCGGCATCCGGGCACAGTGCTAGGCACGTCATTTTCTTCTCCCCGTGAAAAATGACGTGCCTAGTTATGGCTGCTTCTTACGTAGCCTCGCAGATGCACATTACTGTTTTAGAACTTCGTTTTACCGACCCTTTTAGCGCAACACCACTGTCCGCGACCCGTTGAGGAATACGCGGTCTTCACAGTGCCAGCGCACCGCGTCCGAGAGCGCCTTGCATTCGGTATCTCGGCCCGCTGCTACTAGATTTTCTGGTCCGTAGCTGTGGTCTACTTCTTGGACCTGCTGGGCAATGATTGGGCCCTCATCCAGTTCGCTGTTGACGTAGTGCGCAGTCGCGCCCACGGTCTTCACACCACGCTCGAATGCTTGGTGGTAGGGCTTCGCTCCTTTGAAGGAGGGGAGGAATGAATGATGAATATTAATTGCCCTACCAGTGAGCTTCCTAGTCAAGTCATCGGAGAGGACCTGCATATACCTAGCAAGCACCACCAGGTCGATATCAAAGCGGTCCACCAGTTCCATCAACTTGGTTTCCGCTTCGGGCTTTGTTTCAGCGGTGACCGGAATGTGGAAGAACGGTATCCCATTCCATTCAACCTGCTGACGGTGGTCTGGATGGTTTGAGACCACCGCAGCAATCTCCACTGGAAGTTCACCCATTCGGGCGCGGAACAGTAGATCATGCAGGCAGTGCCCGAATTTCGAGACCATGACAACTACGCGCTTTTTCTTTCCAGCAGCACGCATTCCCCACTGGGCTTGATACTCCTGCGCGAGCTCTTCGAGGCTCGCTTCAAGTCCGGCAATGTCTTGGGTGGTATCGGGCTCATTGCAGATTTCGAATTCAATTCTCATGAACAAGGTGCCTGACCTCTGGTCATCATGTTGCTTGAGTTCGCGGATGTCTCCCTGATGCTTCAATAGCAATCCGGTAACAGCATGAACGATTCCCGAACGCTCGGCGCAGGTGAAAGTCAGGACGTAGATATTGTTTGGTTCGGTCATTGTGCCGCTCCTTATTAGTTCACCGAGCTGACGGAGGCATCCGCCATAAGTCGTGTTTGAGTGAAGATGAGCCAAGATACTTCATTGCGCCTGCAAGGCCGGGCTAAAAGGTATGAGAGGAAAACCTGGCTTGAGTTTGGTGATGACCACCAGCAAAATCAAAATAAACCAAGTTAAGTACCGGATATAAAACTACTGATATATCAATGTTTGATCACAAGCTTAGGCGTGCGTCTATCCATCGTCAATAGGTATTTTCAATCATTTTTCACTGGGCTCACGCAGCAACGGTCGTCGTCGGATCCAGGCTAGAAAGACGACATGCTGGAGCACTATTCGAAACGAAAAACTCACCTTCAAGGTGACCAGAAGCGCTTCTGCGAGATACTCTTTGCTTATAGGCAACTGATATTTCACAAGTGAATGAGAGCAATGTTCTGATGCCACCTACGCCCACACAAACAACCACCAGTTCGATGGCCGATCGCGCCTACGACCTGCTAAGGGATCGACTTGTGCTGTTGGAAATCGCTCCGACGCATCCCATTCATGAACCTGCTTTGGCCGAGGAACTTACCGTGGGGCGTACCCCTATACGCGAAGCGCTGAAGCGTCTTGAAACCGATCATTTGGTTGTCTCCTACCCACGTCGCGGAACTTTTGCCACCGCCGTAGACTTTCACGAACTGAACCAAATTTCTGAGATCCGCCAGGTGCTCGAACCCATGGCCGCGCATAATGCAGCGGCAAATAAGGATCCCGAGATTCGCGCCGAACTAGCCGAATACCTGAAGAAGATTGATTCTCTGGACGAGTCCATGGATCAACGCTCGTTATTGCTCCTAGACGTGCACATTCACCGGTTGATTTACCGCGCCAGCGCCAATAAGCATCTCGAAGAAACGCTTGTACGCCTCGATAATCTAGTCACTCGCATTTGGTGTTTGGTTATCGACCAAATGCCACCCATAGCCGAACATATTATTGAGCATTCTGCTCTTCTGAAAGCCATCCTGGACGGCGACGGAACGAAAGCTGCACAGCTTGTCTCCGCTCACGTGGCCCACTTTGAGCAAGCCTTGCGAAAAGCACCATAAGCCCCGCGACACCTCGCGATGCTCGGAAGCAACCAGTTGGTTTTCACCCTAGGTCTGCTGCCGAGCATCTGAGTTTTCTATTACCTGCCGGCCGGTTCCGTTTGCGGATCCCGATCCTCATCGGTTTCCGCCCTATCGGTCGTTGACCGCATAGGTGCTTCCGCTGTACCGACCGCGGGATTAGCCTTGACTGTGACTATCGAATTTTCTCTTGTCATCAAGCTGAACTGTTCCCCGTCATGTCGTTCAAGGCCATCATCAACTGCCTGTTCAAGTACCTCCAGCGCTACCTTGCCGCGCAGCACCAGCGGATCACGGCTCAGGTCTTTCCAGATAGCCACGCAGAGCAGCAACATCACCAGAACAAATGGCAGTGCGGCGACAATGGTGATGTTCTTCAGACCATTCAGCGCTGCCGCCGGATGATCTCCACCGGCCAACAGCATCACCGCAGCCACGGCGCCTACCGAGACACCCCAGAAGATCACGGATTTCTTGCTCGGATCCTCGGCGCCTCGTTCGCTGAGCGCACCCATCACAATCGAGGCAGAATCCGCTCCGGTGACGAAGAAGATCGCGATGAGCACCACAGTAAGTACCATCAACACCGTTGCGAACCAGGCCGGGAAGGGTAGTTTGTCCAGCAGATCAAAGAGCACTGAATCAAAGACGATGTCCGGGGCGCCATCAACCATTTGTGCCATGGCTTGTCCCATGTCGCCGCTTCGTTCGGCACGTTCCTGCAACCCAATGGCTCCGCCACCAAAGATAGAGAACCAGATCAACGTGACGGTTGAGGGTACGAGCAAGACACCTGTAACGAATTGGCGAATGCTTCGACCCCGCGAAATACGAGCAATGAACAACCCCACAAATGGCGTCCAAGACACCCACCAGGCCCAGTAGAAGATAGTCCATGAAGACAGCCAGGTCGCCATGGTTTCATCACCCGAGGCAGCTGTGCGCGAAGCCATTTGCGGCAGGTCGCTGATAAAGGATCCTACGGCGTTCGGGATGATATTCAAGATAAATAGCGTCGGGCCACCGATGAAAACCACCAATGCCAAGATCACCGCAAGCACCATATTAATGTTTGAAAGCCACTGAATGCCGCGTTCAATTCCAGAGACCGCCGAGGCCACAAACATGGCCGTCAGAATCGCAATAATCAGCACCAACATGCCCGAGCCGACCTTATCCAGCATGCCGGCGGACTGGATACCGCCGCCGATCTGCAACGCTCCAAGACCTAGCGAGCAAGCTGAACCGAAGAGAGTCGCCAGAATCGCCAAAATGTTAATCGTCTTACCGCCGGCACCGTGAACTACCCGTTCACCAAAGACCGAACTGAACATCGAGGAGAACAATTGCGGACGTCCTAGACGGAAGCTTCCATAGGCCATCCCCAAGCCAACAATCGCGTACATAGCCCAGGGGAAAAGTGTCCAGTGAAAAAGCGTGGTGCCCATGGCTGTGCCCACCGCGGCCGAAGTCTGACCGTCAACCGTTCCCGGCGGTGGTGACATATAGAAGAACAATGGTTCGCCCACACCATAAAAGACCAGCCCGATGCCCATACCGGTTGCAAACATCATGGAGATCCATGAGATCGTGCTGAACTGCGGTTTCTCCCCATCCTTGCCTAACGGGATCCGGCCAAAGCTCTTAGCCGCCACAACAAGCACAAAAACCGTGAACACCGTCGCTGCAATGACGAAGACCCAGCCGGTATTCGTGATCACCCAGTCCAGGGCGGTACTTGCCGCACTCCCCAGGCCGGTGGGGGAAGAAAATCCCCAGATGATAAAGGCCAACGTCAAGATTCCGGCTATTCCGAAGACCCAGTAGTCTGTGCCCGCGGCAAGATATCTCTTCGGCTTTCGTCTGCGCGCGGAATGAAGCTCGCTCACCAGATCTTGGACGGGTTGCTCGTTATTTTTCATGGCTTTCCTTTGTTGGCGGAACTTTTTAACCGACACTCACTGAAGATTTTTTGCGTCAGTAGTTTTCATCTCGATGGCGACTGCATCCACCCGCCGAGACGATGTTCCGTAGCCTGATGTCTTGATGTCCGCCAGTGCCGTCGACCTGTGGTGGACCGGTGACCCATTTTTGGGCGCAACAAGTCCGGGCATGGACATCTTGGGATAATTCCGCCCCAGAAGATGCGAGTCTCTAGGGGTTGGATAACGGGCACGAACAGATCTAAAAACCTGCTCGTGCCCGGGAAACTGATGCGGGCTTAAGCGCGGATCATATTGTGTGGATCAAGGACAAATTTCTGCGCAGCGCCCTCGTCAAAGGCTGCGTAGCCCTGCGGTGCATCTTTCAAAGCAATCGCGGTCGCATTGACGTTTTTGGCGATGCTCACCTTGTCGGAGAGGATTGCCTGCATGAGCCCGCGGTGGTATTTCATGACCGGGCATTGGCCCGTGACAAAGGTATGCGATTTAGCGAACCCCAAACCAAAACGCATTGACAGCGAACCCTGCTTGGCCGCTTCATCTGCGGCTCCTGGGTCGCCGGTGACGTAGAGTCCCGGAATACCCAAGGCACCACCGGCACGGGTGATTTCCATCAGCGAGTTCAAGACCGTAGCAGGCTGCTCTGTCTTGGCGTTTTGGCCGTGTCCGCGCGCTTCAAAGCCCACGGCGTCAATTCCGCAATCCACCTCTGGAACACCGAGGATTTGTGCAATCTGCTCGCCCGGGTCGCCCAGCGAAACGTCTACCGTCTCGCAGCCAAAGCTCCTGGCTTGGGCTAGTCTGTCTGCGTTAAGATCACCGACGATGACCGTGGCAGCCCCCAGAAGTTGGGCCGAGGTGGCAGCTGCCAATCCAACCGGACCGGCACCGGCGACGTACACCGTGGAGCCAACCGTCACCCCGGCACCGATGGCGCCGTGGTAGCCGGTGGGAAAGATATCGGAGAGCATGGTCAGGTCCAAGATTTTCTCCATTGCCTGATCCCGGTCAGGGAATTTCAGCGCGTTCCAGTCCGCATACGGAACCAGCACGTACTCGGCCTGGCCACCAACCCAGCCACCCATATCCACGTAGCCGTAGGCCGAACCCGGCCGGTCAGGATTGACGTTCAAGCAGATGCCGGTTTGTCCGACCTTGCAGTTTCGACAACGCCCACAGGAGATATTGAAGGGTACCGAAACAACGTCACCTACCTTAAGGAACTCTACGTCACGGCCTACTTCTACGACCTCGCCGGTGATTTCGTGGCCAAGCACTAGCCCCTGCGGAGCCGTGGTGCGTCCGCGCACCATATGTTGGTCGGATCCGCAGATGTTGGTGGCGATGGTTTTCAGGATGACACCGTGATGCACCTGGCGCCCGATGTTAGCCGGGTGGACTCCCGGACCGTCCTTCAGTTCAAATTCTGGGTACGGGGTGTCGATAAGTTCGACCTTGCCTGCACCGGCGTAGCTGACTGCCAAGTTGCCCATGGATGACCTTTCACATGAAATATCAGTTGGATACTATTCGGACTTAGCCAAAGTCTGCTCATGAGTGTGATCTGTGTCAATAGCCAATGGAAAAATAGTTCTCCGGCCTCCGGCGCCTCGCGGCCTGGCCTAACCGTCCAATTCCTCAGTCAATCGCTGGGAAATAATCGCTTCCGCAGTGTGCTGCAGAAAAGTTAAAGATTCTTCGATGAGCGGCGAACCCCGCCCGCCTTTGCGGGTCACCGCAACGATGCGCCGCGAAGGTTTGGCAGTTCCGGAGATGCGTCGACGCACCACAGTTTCCACATTTCCCAACGTGGCCAACCGCGGCAGCAACCCCACACCTAAGCCGGCGCCGATAAAGGCAATCATGGTTTCCCACTCGATCGCTTCGTGCGCAATGTGCGGCGTGACTCCCAACGAGGTGAATGCCGAGATGAATAGCGAGCGATATACCGATTGTTCATTTTCAGTTATCCATGGATCCTCGGCCAATTCTTCCAGTGAAACGGTTTGGTTCAGCGCAAGCCGGTGTCCGGCTGGCAGCACCACGTCCAACGGGTCATCGAGCAACACGGTCTGCTCAAATCGGGCGCCCGCCTCGGCTGACCCGTGAGCCTGCGAAGCTACGATCACCGCCAGGTCGATTCGCTCAGCGAGCAAAAGATCCAAGCAACGCTGCGGGTGAGCTTCCATCAGCTGCACCTGAACGTGCGGGTGGACGGTGTGCAGCTCTTCCGCCAAGGGCGCGAGCAATTGGGCAGCGGCTGTGGAGAATCCACCCAAACCGAAGCTCGCTTGCACCTGTCCCTCACTGGCCAAGGCCGAGGCCCGCAACTGCTCCCATTGGGACACAATGCCGTCGAGTCCCGCCACAAAATGCCTGCCGGCAACCGTCAGCTGGATGCCGCGCCCATCCTTGATCAGCAGTTTAATCCCTAGTGAACGCTGCAGTTCACGCAGCTGCGCAGACACCGCGGAGGGCGAGTACCCGGTGAGCTCAGCGGTACGTGCCACGGTGCCCACCGAGGAGAAAACTCTCAGGGTAATCAGACGAGGATCAATCATGCACCTATTGTGCATGATTTCCTCCACTTTCTTGCGCTTTTCATGCGACTCTTCAGACTTTAGTCTCGACATATATGGTGATTCACTTCACAGATTTCTGCGGTGCATCCACCACCATGACAACACTTGGTTTCTGGCTTCTAGGAGTAAAAATGACAGCTTCGGTAAGTTCCCCGCATTCCATGCGAGGCAAGTTGGCTTCTTCGGTGACAGCCGAACAACTCACCGAAATTACCGAGCTCTTCCAGAACCGGCGCCTAGGGTATTCGCTCGACTCCCCGTTCTACACGGACCCAGCTGTTTTTGCGCTGGACATGCAGGCGGTCTTCGGAACGCACTGGCTCTTCGCCACGAGTGTCGCCGAGATCCCCGAACCCGGAGACTACGTGACCGTCGACTACGGCCCATATTCGCTGATCATCCTGCGCACCGACGACGGCGGAGTCAACGTCCTGCACAATGTCTGCCGCCACCGCGGTGCCCGAGTACTGACCGAAGCTTCGGGCAGCACCGGAAACCTTGTCTGCGGATACCACTTCTGGACCTACTCCCCTGAAGGAGACCTGATCCATGCCTCCGCTCCGGGGGAAGCAAAGTTCGACAAGAATTGCTTCGCCCTCAAGAGAGCCCACGGACAGATTCGAGCGGGACTCATTTTTGTCTGCCTCGCCCAAGAACCACCTGCGGATTTTGATCAGGTCGCCGAAATCTTTGAACCCTACCTTGCGCCGCACGACATCTCCCGCACTAAGGTGGCCTACCAGCAGAACATCATCGAAGAGGCCAACTGGAAACTGGTGATGGAGAACAACCGCGAGTGCTACCACTGCGATGGCCACCCAGAACTTGCCTGCTCGCTGTTCCCCACCTGGGGGCTGAGCGACGAAATCGTTCCGACCCATCTCGAAGAAGTGTGGGAACGCAATAAACAGGCTCAGTCAAGCCTCGAAGAACGTTGCCGCCGCTACGGCATCCCATTCGAAGTTGTCGAAGAATTAGATACCCGCATCGCCGGGATCCGCATCTCCCGTGAATCCTTGGACGGCGACGGTGAATCCTTCTCCCCCGACGGCCACCGGCTATCCAAAAAACTTCTGGGCGACCTACGCGATTTCCGCCTTGGACGTTGCTCCATGCACCTGCAGCCCAATAGCTGGTTCCACTTCCAAAGCGATCACATCATCACCTTCGCCGTCTTCCCTATTAACGAGCACCAAACCCTGGTACGCACCACCTGGCTGGTAGCCGATGATGCGTTGGAAGGCGAAGATTATGATCTGGACACCCTGACGCACACCTGGAAGCAGACAAACCTGCAGGACAAGGCGTTCGTGGAGCTGTGCCAAAAGGGCGCGGCCAGCCCGGTTTACGAGCCGGGCCCCTACATGTTGAGCGAATACCAGGTTGAGGCTTTCCTTAACTGGTACACCCAGCGCGTTTTGGAGCACCTGGCATGACCGAAGCCACCACCCGCACCGGTATCCCGGAAGCCCAGCGCATCCGCGGATTGGAAATGCCATGGAACCGGGTACTGCGCGGACAAGATGGACCGGCCAGTGCCGCCCGCGCGCTGGGCCCCTGGCACCCGCAGGAGTTCATGGCCGAGTGCGTGCAGACCATCGCCGAGGCCGGCGGATTGATGACCTTCGTCTTTCGCCGGGTCGATGGGGCACCGTTGGCTTTCCGTGCCGGCCAATATTTGAATATTGCCTTCCCCGTGCACGGCGAAGACCAAGACTCGGTGGACCGCAGTTATTCGATATCCAGTGCGCCCACCGTGCCGTGGACCTTTAATATCAGCATCAAAAGGGACACTAACGGCCTCGTCTCCAACTGGGCGCATCAAAATCTGCGCCCCGGAATGGTCTTGGACATGCTCGGCCCGGTAGGCGCATTCCATCTGGGAGACTCCGACCGGCGAGCGCGCTACCTGTTCTTATCTGCCGGTGCGGGAATCACCCCGATCATGTCCATGGTGCGCACCATTCATTCGCTGCCCGGGTTAGCGGACGTGGTGGTGCTCTGCCATGGCACGGTACCCGGGGACTTCGCGTTCTGGCCCGAACTGGAATACATCACTCAGGTTGATTCGCGGATCAAGGTTTCCTATTCCTTAGGCAATCGTGAAAAGCCCGCAAGTTGGGACGGTTTCAGTGGACGGCTCACCGCACAGATGATTGATGCGGTGGCACCGGACGCCAATGGGCGCAAGGTGTTCGCTTGCGGCCCCGAAGGCTATCTGAATCTGGCCACCAAACTCCTGCGCGAAGTGGGGGTGGATGACACCTCGGTGTTCATGGAATTCTTCTCCGGTGACCATAAGACAGTGCTGGAATACCAGCAGGAAATTACCTTGGCCGAGGGTATTGCCGAGGAAGTCGCCGAGTCGGTGGACCAGTTCTACGAAAGCCAGCCCCTTGAGCTGGTCATGTATGAACCGGAGTATGACTCAGCAGGAACCATCGAAGCTACGGGACAGAAATTAGAAGTCGTCGACTCCAATATTTCTTTGCCGCCGGCTAAACCCTTGGTGGAACCGGCCGGGCCGGTTGATCCTTCGACTTTCCCCACCGTTGGCAGCGGGAGCCTGACGATGACCTTTGTGCGCAGCGCCTTGAACGTGAAGATCAATGGCGACGAGCACATCCTGGGAGTCGCGCAACGTGCCGGAGTCCGCATCGGGGCGAACTGCCAAGAAGGCATGTGCGGTTCATGCAAGGTAGTCAAACTCGATGGTGAGGTTCAGATGAACCATCAAGGCGGAATCCGTGCCAGAGAAATCTCGGCCGGCAAGTTCCTCCCGTGTTGTTCCACCGCGAGCACCGATCTGGTCATCGACGCCTGAGCCGGCCGGTTCTTCCCGAAATACTCGCAGCATCTCAATTCTCCACACCACACAAGTTTTAGGAGTCCACCGTGTCTGTTTCATCCCCACGGGTAGTCATTATCGGAGCCGGAATCGTCGGCGCCAACCTGGCAGACGAGCTCGCCGCGCTGGGCCACACCAATACCTTGGTCATTGAGCAGGGGCCATTGAACCAGCCCGGCGGTTCCACCTCGCACGCCCCCGGACTCGTTTTCTCCTCAAATCCTTCTAAGTCAATGACCGAGTTCGCCCAATACACCATCGAGAAGCTCACCTCGCTGGTGGGTGCCGACGGCCGTGGCTCTTTCCTTCCGGTCGGTGGGTTGGAAATCGCCACCACCGAGGCCCGCCTGCAGGATCTGCACCGCCGGGCCGGGTGGAACCGCTCCTACGGTGTACAGGCCGAAGTCATCGAGGCCGCCGACTGCCTGAAGAAGTTCCCCATGCTCAACCCGGAGAAGGTACTTGGTGGCCTCTTCACTAAAAATGATGGGCTCGCCCTGGCTAGCAAGGGCACCTCGCTGGTCATTGAGCGGGCGCAGGCTGCCGGAGTTGAATTCCGCGGCGGCACGGTGGTCACCGATATTGAGCAGTCCGGCGGCAAGGTCACCGCGGTGATCTGCGGTGAGGACCGTTTCGAAGCTGACATTGTGGTTTCCTGCGCGGGATTCTGGGGACCAAATATCGGAAAGATGGTCGGTACTCCGATCCCGCTGTTGCCGTTGGGTCACCAGTTCGCATGGACCACTCCGGCTCCGAGCCTGGCCGGAATCAATGAACAACCTGCCGGGGCCACCCGGCCGATCTTGCGTTACCAGGACGGGGACCTCTACTACCGCGAGTGGGGAGACCGTATCGGTATCGGCTCCTACGCCCACCGCCCAATGCCAGTAGATCTTGACACCCTGGCCCGCTACGCCCCGGAGGAAATTACCGATGAGCGGATGCCTTCCAGCTTGGCATTCACCCCCGAGGACTTTGCTGCCCAGTGGGCAGCAACTCAAGAATTGCTGCCGGATCTGCGCAACACCCAGATCCAGCGCGGCTTTAACGGCATCTTCTCCTTCACCCCGGATGGTGGTTCGCTAGTCGGCGAGTCCCGTGAAGTGGACGGGTTCTTTGTTGCCGAAGCCGTGTGGGTCACCCACGCTCCGGGCATCGCCCGCGCGGTGGCGCAGTTGATTACCAGCGGTCAGTCCGAAACGGATCTGAGCGATTGCGATCTGAATCGTTTTGAAGACGTGCAAACCACCAAGGAATACGTCAGCGAAACCTCCCAGCAGAATTTCGTGGAAATCTACGATATCCGCCATCCTCTGGAGCCGCGCCTGAAGCCACGCAACGTGCGGACCAGTCCATTCTTCGCCCGGCAGCAAGAGCTCGGAGCCTTCTTCTTAGAGGGCACGGGCTGGGAACGCCCGCACTGGTATCAGGCCAATGCCGCATTGCTTGATCAGCTGCCCGCCGAGTGGGCGGCCCCGGCACGCGATGAGTGGTCAAATATGTTCCACTCCCCTATCGCTGCAGTTGAAGCGTGGAAGACCCGTACCGCGGTGGCCATGTTTGATATGACTCCGCTGAAACGTGTGGAAATCACCGGTCCCGGTGCCGGGCAAATGCTGCAGGGGCTCACCACCGCCAATATGCTTCGTGCCCCCGGCATGGTCAGCTACACCCTGTTGCTGAATTCGGCCGGCAGTATCACCAGCGATATCACCGTGGCTCGTATCTCCGAGGAGCTTTACCAGGCAGGTATTAACTCAAATGTTGATGTCGCCTATCTGTCCCGCGAGGCCCGCAAATTCAACGTGGCAAACCCAGGCCAGTGGGTGAGCGTCCGTGATATCACTGCCGGCACTTCCTGCATCGGGCTCTGGGGGCCGCTGGCCCCGAAGGTAATGTCCAAGGTCAGCGAAGACGATATGAGCAATGACGGTCTGAAGTACTTCCGCACCAAGCAGATTTCCATCGCCGGCATCCCGGTCACCGCGATGCGCCTTTCCTACGTGGGTGAATTCGGCTGGGAGCTCTACGCCACCGCGGATGTCAGCGCACGGCTCTGGGATGTCCTCTTCGAAGCCGGTCAGGAACATGGCATCATCGCCGGTGGACGCGAGGCGTTCAACTCCATGCGGCTGGAAAAGGGTTTCCGCTCCTTCAGCACCGATATGACCAGCGAGCACGAGCCGGAACAAGCGGGTCTGGGATTTGCTGTCAAAGCTGCCAAGACCGCTGACTTCGTGGGCAAGGACGCCTTGGCATCCCGCGCCGCCGCGGCTACCACCAGGCTGCGCTGTCTGACCATCGATGACGGTGTCTCGATGGTCCTGGGCAAGGAACCGGTGTATGTGAACGGTGTTCTGTCCGGCTACGTCACCAGCGCCGCCTACGGCTACACGGTGCGCCAACCCATCGCCTACGCCTGGTTGCCAACCTCGGTGCAGACCGGGGACAGCGTACAGATCGAGTACTTCGGCCTGCGCATCGCTGCGACCGTGGTTGACGATCCACTGTACGATCCGCAGATGGACCGGCTGCGTGGGGTCGACTTAGCGGTAACCCTGGGCTGAATCATGACCTAACTCAGCGATTTCTGTCCGGAAACGGTGTGGTTCACGGGGAGAACAGAGGAGGTGGCACGAGAAGTTCTCGGAGCTGCAGGGTTAATTGCTTGGTACTCAAGGCAAGTTGACCTGCAGCCAGTGACCCGCCGCGCCCCATTAGTGGTGATCCGTGCGATGCTGCACCATTCACGCCAGGGGGCAGACAAGAGGTGGGCGACTGATCTCTGGTCGCCCACCTTTTCGTATCAAGCGGATTTCTGGACCTGGCAAGATCAGTCGCAGCAGCTTAGGATCAGTGCCGCAGATGTCCCGCAGCCTGTGGGACATCTGCCCTTAGGCGGCAATCGAGTCCTGATCGACAAATAACTTCTACCAGGCAATAACGATCGCAAATTTATGGATATTTCAGAGCTCTCAACGGTCAGTTATTCAGAGAAGCAATCGGTCAAAATGAGTGCCGCCCGATAGCCATCGGCCTCAAGGCAAGACATGGAATCTAACTCCTGGAGAGGAATGGGAAGGCACGTTACGTCTACCCAGCTCTCTCCGCTAGGAGCATCAATCCACGAATCATCAATGATGATCACCGGCTTCTCTGTGGATCCCGCCGTCCCATGGCAAAGTATCCAGTGCGGGACGTCGTATCCGAGCATCTGCCGCAATGACACCAGCAGTAAGACCCGGGCGCTCTGACTTACGGCCTCGTGAATCTGCGAGATTTCCATGCGCTTAGAAGTCACCGGCAGTCCGGTCGCTTCGGCACGACGGCGCGATTCAGCCTGCAAAATGCCCCTCCAGCTGCGTTCGGCCTCAGGGTAGTAGTCAACAATTACTGGCTTGTCGGTATCCAAAGACACTTGGACGCGGCTTGCTGGCCAGCGCTCAGCGATGGCCAGCCCGAGCCCCACGGGTTCGCAAGCCATGAAATTAGTCGCTTGACGCCACAGCAGCAACTCGACGGAACGCAGTCGATCCATCGTTGCAATGCTGGTGGTTTCCCCGTGCGCGGCCAGCGCGGCAACCGCCGCGCAGGTGAAGTTCTCGCTTTGCTCGTAGTGCGCGGTGGGCAGATAGCAGGCTGGATGTAACCAGTGCACATAGCCGAATCGTGGAATCGAGGCCGAACCATCTGCGGTTCCGCGCGGAGCTGGCAATGATTGGAAACCCATTTGTTCAGCCAGATCGGCTAGCCACGGTTCTTCCGTCCAGCCTTCCCATTTCACGCAGGCCAGATCCTTTTCTTTGGCGTAGTCCAGCACCGCACGGACGAGCTCTTCATATGTTGCTGCGTCGCGGGCAAGAATCCCAGAGATCTTCACATATGCAGCCGCCGAACGAGCGGTAAGCAATGCGGCGCCGGTTACTGTGGCGTCTGACGACTGTATCGTGAGCAGCCGAGCGTTAACCGTTGCCACGCGGCTTTCCCACGGACCTGGCACGGAGCTCAGATGCCGCAGTTGCGCCGGGTGGTGTTCCGGGTCGAAGTCCTGGATTCTCGTGTACTGGGCAGAGCGTTGCGCCATGGTTCCTTCCAATTTGGTGGGGTGCGGAGCCGGTTAAGATCCTCGATTAACAACTAGCTGCGTGATCGGTACAGCAGCCAAATGAAGTACGGCGCGCCGAGTAACGACACGATCAGACCGGCGGGAATCTGTGCTGGCGCGATGACGGTACGGCCCAAGGTATCGGCGAGACAAACTAGCAATGCTCCGAAAACTATGGACACCGGGATCACCTTGTGATGGCGGGAACCCACCAACGACCGGGCCAGATGAGGGGCGATGAGTCCGACAAAGCCAACTACACCAACGGCCACGACGCTGAGCGCCGCGAGCAGTGCGGCAATGGACAATGCGGCTAATCGGGTGCGAATGGTCTTGATGCCCAGCACCCGTGGCAGGTCTTCGTCGATGGCCAGCAGATCCAGCTTGCGTCCCATGAGCAGCACGACCGGAAGGGCTAATGCCAGCACCGTCAGAACAGGGAACACGTCTGCGAACTGGCGTCCATAAGTTGAGCCAGACAGCCAGGTGTAGATGCGCGGAGTCTCCCACGAATTGATGCTCAGCAGCAGGTAGGTGGTGACCGCAGAGAGCGTATAGCCTGCACCGATGCCGATCAGCACAAAACGCTCAGGGGAGAATCCTCGGCGCCAAGCTAGCGCGGTGATGGCAGCGAAGGTCGCCAGACCGGCAATCACCGCAAAAATCACCAGTAGCGAGCGGGAACCGCCAAAGGCGGTGACCACTATAGCCGCACCCAACCCTGCCCCCGCGGTGATGCCCAAGATCCCGGGCTCGGCCAATGGATTGCGCACGGTGCCCTGCACCAGGCAGCCAGCCAGACCTAAGGCGGCTCCGGCACCCAGCGCCGCGGTGGTCCGTGGTGCGCGTTCGGAGAAGGCGCGGGCGATGAGCTTGGGCGCATCATCCTGGAACCACAAGGCGAGATCTCCCAGCTTAAGGAACATGCTCCCGGCCAGAAGGCCCAGAATCACGGCTCCCACCAGCAAACTAAGTCCCAGCGCCATGGTGAGAATGAACCGGCGGTTGCTGCGCAATTTGCTTGCTACCTGTAACGGGTTGCGGGAGCTGGATGCTTCGGGCAACCGGATTGCCAAGATGATGATCAGCACCCCGCCGAGGATCGCGGTGGGAACTCCGGTAGGAATGGAAGCCGCACCTTGAGCACCGAGCAAGGCACGAAGGGAAACATCGGCCAGCAGGATCAGCAGCGCACCAATCAGACCGGTGGCCGGCAGCAAGAAAAGTTGACGGCGCAACACCGTCAGTCGACGCGACAGCAGTCGGGCGAGCACCGGGGCGCCAAGCCCTACAAAAGCAATCGGACCGGCCAGCGAAACGGAGACACCGGTGAGCACCACAGCACACAGGACGGCCACGGTGCGGGTTGAGCGTACCGGGATGCCGAGCACCGCCGCGTTTTCATCCCCCAAGGACAGGACATCCAAGCGGCGAGAGAGCAGGAGACAGATGGCCAGCACCACCAAGATCACCGGGAGACTGCGCAAGAATGCATCGAGATTTAATTGGGCCAGCGACCCTGAACCCCAGGCATACAGTCCTGTCGTATTTTCCTTGAACAGCAGCAAAATGATTCCGCTGCCTGCTTCCAGCGCCATTGCGATGGCTGAGCCGGCGAGGATCAACCGGGTGGTGGCGGTTCCCGAGCTGCGCCCGGAGATTGCCAGCACGATACCGGCCGCGAGCAGCCCGCCAGCGAATGCGAGAGTGCTGGAAGCCAGCGTTGACATGCTTATTCCCAGGGCAGCAGCCACGCTCAACGCGAAGTATGCACCGGAGGTGACGGCCAACGTGTCCGGAGAGGCCAGCGGGTTGCGGGTGACCGATTGGAGCAGCGAACCGGCTACCCCTAAAGCCAGACCGACGGCGGCACCCGCACAGAGGCGCGGTAGCCGGGAGCCGGTGAAGATCTCGGCGGCGCCCACTCCTCCGATACGGGTGTCATCTCCGGTGAACGCGCGAAGCAGTTCACCCAGACCAATACCGGAGGTCCCCTGAGTGAGATGCCAAGCACCCACCAGCAGTACCGCTGCCGCTAAGGCGGCTAACAGACCCAGGCCAGCGGCGACACGGGTACCGGTGACCGGCGCGGGGGAATGATCCGTGCCGGTCATTTGGGTGCCGGCACCGCTGGCCACGATCTGTCGCTCTGCTGATTTTTCAGCGGTTTTCATTTCAGCTGTACGCTACTTGGCTTCCGAGGCGGAGGTCAGTGCATCGGTGAAGGCATCCACTGCTTGACTGGTGGACTTCGGCCCGCCGGCACCCCAGATGTTGGGGAACTGGAAGGTCCGGCCTTCCTTGACTGCGGTCAGGTTGTTCCAGATCTCGCTGGATTCCAGTTCGGCGGTCCATCCGGTGCCGGCGTCGTTGGAGTAAAACAGGTTTACGTCGCCAACGCCCGCTAGGCCCTCTATGTCGGTCTGGGCCAGCCCGTATTCTTTATTCACGCCGCCGGATCCGAAGGACTTGTTGATGTCATCGTTCCACGCTGGGCTCAGGCCCAGTTCCTTGCCGAGCTCTGTGAACAGAGCCCCGTCGGTGTAGGGACGGATCGTCAGGTTGGAGCCGTCAACCCAACCGTCGAAGAAGAGGAAGTCGGTGGTTTCCAGCTTCACATCGGAGACTTCCTGCTTTTTCTGCGCCAAATGGGCGTCGAATTCGTTGAGTACTGCGGTCGCGCGCTCGGTGCGTCCGGTGGCTTCGGCGACCTGTGAGAAGACATTCTTCATGTTGCCGATGGGATCCGCAGAATCGTTGCCCTTAACCGCCAATACGGGAACGTCTCCCTTATCAAGCTGCGACAGCACTGGGTCTTCTTCACTGAAGGCGTCCACGATGATCAAGTCGGGGTCCAGTGCGTAGATTGAATCCAGATCCGGCTCGCCGCGTTCACCCACCGAGGCAACGCCCTCAGGCAGCTCCTCTGCAGTGACGTAGGTGCTATAACCATCCGGGGAAGCGACACCCACCGGGGTGACGCACAAGCTCAGTGCATCTTCAATTTCCTGCCATTCGAGCACGACTACGCGCTCGGCTGGCTTGTCCAATTCCAGTGTGCGGCCCAGGTCATCGGTCATCGACACCGGGTCTGTGCTTGTGACGGTGGTGTCATCCGCGCAACTTGCGGATGCGGCGGCGGGGCTCTGTTCGGTGCCGGAACTGGTGGTGTCGGTAATACCACAGGCGGTGGCTGTGAGCAGCAATACTAAAGCGGCCACTGAAGTGACGGCATGACGGGCGAGTGCAGGCATAGGTTTTCCCTTGTAATTGAATGATTCGGTGGTAGGAAGAGGCGGTCAGCTCTGCCGGTGGCGGCTGACCGGTTCGATACGCAGCAATCCGCTCTGCTTATCTGCGTGGACCTTCACGGTGATCTCATAGACATCCGAGAGGTTCTCCGCGGTGAGGACCTCGGCGGGGGTTCCAGCGGTGTGCACCTTGCCGTGCTTCATCAGCACCAGCCGATCGGCCAGCGCGGCGGCTTGGTTCAGGTCATGCAGGACGATGCCGACGGCTAGCCTATTCTCACGGGCAAGATCATGGACCAGGTCCAGGGTCTCAACCTGATATCTCAGATCCAGGTGATTGGTGGGCTCGTCGAGAAGCACCACGTTGGTTTGCTGCGCCAAGCATACGGCCAGCCAGACACGCTGCAGTTCTCCACCGGACAGTTCCCCAGCAGCCTTACGTGACATCGCGGTGGTCCCGGTCAGCTTCATGGCCCAGGCAATCGCGGCCTGATCCGTCTCGGATAGCCCGGCGAATCCGCGCCGATGCGGGTGGCGGCCGAAGGCGACGATATCAGCCACGACCAACCCTTCAGGGGTGGCGTGGGACTGGGCGAAGAGCGTGACTTCATGAGCAAACGCTCGTCCGTTGAGTGTGCTAATTTCGCGGGGCTCCCCGTGGGTACCGGTGAGCGTGATGACTCCCGCGGCACGCTCGTGCAACCTTGCCATGGAACGTAGCAGTGTGGATTTTCCGCTACCATTTGGCCCAATAAGCGCGGTGACTTCACCCGGGGATATCCGGATGGAGGCGCCGTCGACCACAGTATTTTTCCCATAGCGCAGCACAACCTCCTGGGCGTGCATGTTTCCAGCTCCAGCGGGGGCTGCTGCGGTTGCTACGCCTAGCATGGGCGATGGGCAGACTGAATACGTCTGGCTTTGGTAAGTATTTTCACTTAGGTAAGTCTAAGTTAACTAATTAGTGTCAGCAATCGATGACTTCTGACAGTCAATCAGGTTTTTCTGTCAAATATTCAGCTTTGCCGACGTGAAGGCCCCAGGCGTGGAGCCCATGGTGCGTCGAAAAGCATCTATAAAAGTACTTGGCTGCGCATAACCTAACAGGTCTGAGACGTCCTGAACTCCCTCGCCATTGGTCAGCAGCTCCAGGGCGCGGTGAATTTTGACCGCTTGGCGCCACTGGGCAAAGGATAGACCGGTCGATTCGCGGAAGACACGGGTGATAGTCCGTGCACTGATTCCAGAATCTACGGCCCATAGTTCAAGCGACCGATTATCCGCCGGGTTGGTTATTAACCGGTTGGCGATGCCATTAATTCTAGGGTCCTCGGGCAGCCGCAGCGCTAGCTGGTGAGCGGAGGGTTTGAGCACGTCGAAAACCACGGCCTCCGCGCGCGCTCTGGCTTCTTGGCCCAGATCCCGATTGGATAGATGGATCAGCAGAGACTCAAGCAACGGCTCCATGACTATCACCGTAGGAGCTTTGAATGGGGTGGTGGTTCGTTCGGGGGCAAAGAAAGCACTGAAAAGTTTTACATGCGCAGTCAACCGTCCCCCGTGCAGCGCTCCGGTCGGAATCCATAGACCATGCCCCTCGGAGACTGTAAAAATCTGCCCTTCGATTTGAGCCGTCAACGTCCCGTTCTTGGTCCATAAAAGTTCATGGGCCTGGTGGGAATGCGGCTCCCACTCTGTAGAGACCTCAATGGTGTATGCCTCGCTCAGAATTACAAACGAGGAGGTGGCGGTACTAGGCAGCGCGGTTGCCCGCGCCAATGCAGTATCCGTTTCACGGGACCAGGAGCCAAGCCCTGCGGTCGGCTCAGGATAAAGAGTCATGGTAGCAGTATAGAAAGTTATCGACATGACGCGGCACGTACCCGGTTAGCTCAACCGAAGCAGTTGAGGCATGCACCCACTTCTAAGGCAAAGACGGCCTGCGGAACTCAAAAAACTTCGCCGCCCGGTTCAGCAACCACCAAGGGAGCTGACGGAACTGAAAATCGCCTTACTGAAAAGCTCATAGCTAAATCCTGCATAGCATGTATGCAGTTCTGGGCATTGACGGTCACTCCAAGTCCGGCCAGTCGAGTTGAGAGTCGAATCCAGTTTCAGCTCGCGCCGCGCACTGGTAGGAACCTAGGCTGCATTCGGCCCGGCGCAGATGCTTAGTCCAGTACGTAGTGCGCGAGCTGCGCATCAAGACTTTGTAGCTCAAAACCGCGGCGCGTGAGCAACGTGGCTGAGACCGTGTTAGCCGGAGCGACGCGGGCACTGAATTTAGTGATTCCGTAGATTTTGGGAATGGTGATCAGGGCACTATCGAGCATGGCTCCGCCAACTCCTCGCCCCCATTGATCTGGCGATACCCAGTAACCGATCTCCACACGAGTTTCTTGTCGCGTGGAAAATACGACGCCGACAGCTTCATTTGCTTCAGCCGCTAGGAACCATCGGGAGGCTCCCACGGTGTCGAGCGGTTCATGCTGAAGGGATTCCTGAACGCAGGCTGAGATAGTTTGCTGGTCCCATGCCTGGCCAAAGCCAATGAAGCGCGTAACACGTTCATCCGAGGCCAGGCTGGCAAAGAATTCGGAGTCCGCATTTTGGAATGGACGAAGGGTGATTGAGTGCTGGCGCAACATCCGGGGCCTTTCAACGTTGTGGATCTAAACAGCTTATAAAAGTATTAATCTGCCCTGAGCCTGCCGGAGCACTGCACTCTGAGACAGCATTAATGCCGGCTGTGTTAAGTACCGCCAATTTCGGCATGTGAAAAGAGGGCTCAAAAAATGCAGGATAGCCTCATGGGCAGTTGAGGCGCACCGCCGCAAACGGGAAAATCTGACATCTGCGTCTCCTGTTTGCTAGTCGGCCCGCCAGTACCCAGTAAATTGGATATTTTCCTTGCCCACCCCAAAGTCTTTAACGAGCACGCGGCGCATTCGTCCGACCCATTGCGCTTCGCCTGAAATCCAGATGAACGCCGATTCCATCGAGCAAGACTGGGCAATATCAGTGGCCGCGATCAGCTGAGTTGCGTGAAGGGGGCGTTCGAATACCGAGACCTCTCGCGGCCCTGTGAAAACCGGCGGCTCTAACGAAGTGGTGAGACCTACAAGGACCGTTTGACCAGGAGTATCCCCCGCTTCTTCGTGGAAGCGCCGAACTGCAGGCAGGGCACTGGGATCAGAAAATATGTAGGTGCGTGCAGCTTCGGCAAAACTCTTGCACATCCGCGGAGGAATGCACCAGAGAAACTGCCCGGGTGCTGCTTGCCGTGCCCACTGCGTTGCGATTCCCGCTTCATGCAGCAAAAAGTCCACGGTCACTGTACGCCGTTGTCTATCCACAAATAGAACAGTATATTCTCGCAGCTCGAAGGTTTCCGAAGTCAGTTCATCTGGCATGGAAGACGGGTGCACGAATTCATTGGGGAAGGACAACACGAGAACGTCGTCAAATCCGTGGGAATCAAAGTTCGCTTGCCCATAGTTGAATTCGACTCGCATGAATTGAACGTTCAGCCGTATCACCGAAGTCACCCAGAGCTGTGTCCACCGCTTTTCATGACGATGCTGGGCGCGCATCCTGGTTCGCCGGCGTTCCTCCATCTCAGCCACGGACCCTGCCTTGACGGAACAACAACCCGAGGAAAAACCCTCCACCAAAAATGATCGTGACCACTCCAACCGGCAATGCCACCGGCAACGCATACTGGGCGACCAAGTCGCTGAGCATGAGCAGGATTCCCCCGGTCAGCGCACAGACCAACAGGTTGCGCGAGCCGGTCAGCGAGTGGCTGATATGCGGGGCGACCAAGGCAACGAAGCCGATAGGGCCTGTGCAGAGGACAGCTAGCGCCGCCAAAACTGCGGCCGCGGCAAACAGCACTGCTCGAATTCTTGCGACATTCACTCCCAGTGCCGCAGCAAGGTCATCCCCCATCGCCAGCATGCGCAATTCGCGGTCGAAACATAACTGGACTAATACTAGCAACGCGACCCCTAGCACCAGCCAAGGCAGTTCGGACCAACCTCTGCCTTGCAATGTTCCCACCAACCACGTCTGTGCGATTTGGGCAGAGGGAACGAATACCTGCGTGAGCATGTAGTTGACCAGGGCCGTCGATAACGCGGCCAATCCGACACCGAGCAGGATTAGCCGGGTTCCATTGAGCCGGAACACCCGGACAGCCACCAGCAGGATCGAGGCAGCGGCGAATGCGCCAAGTAACGCACCAATCGAGGCATCGATAAGCGAGCCACCCAACAGCAAAATGACGACGCAGCCCCCCAGAGATGCGCCGTTGGTGATACCGATAATGTCCGGACTTGCCAGAGGATTACGCAACAGCTGTTGCAGCAAGCTGCCACTGGCAGCAAGAAGCATGCCAGCCATCAAAGCCACCAGCGCTCTGGGGATCCGTCGTTGCATGACGAAGAATTCAGTCATGGGAGCCGGAGGACTTCCCAGCATCGTATTCCCGAAGTCTGCCAAACTTACCCGGTATTCTCCGAAAAAAGCCGATCCTGCCACCAGCAGCAATGCCAGCGTCACCATGCCCGGTAGCCATCTGACACTTGTGTTAGTTCGGATCGCTGTCATGACATCTTCCTCATGCTGGGTCGAATGATCAGAATCATGAGTACCAGCGAGCCGATGATGGCGGTCATAATGCCAACTTGCACCTCGGCTCCATGGCCGATAAGCCGTCCAACGATGTCGCAAGCAATGACCAGAATGGGAGTCAAGACTGCGGAAAAGCGAATTACCTGTTTTGTATCATGACCTAAGACTAGGCGTACGAGATGCGGGACCACGAACCCGACGAAAGCGACAGGACCGGCCAATGCCGTAGCCGGTCCGCAAAGTAACGCCACAATCAGCAGAGCACCCAAACGGGTTTTAGCGGCTCCTGCTCCCAACGCGTTGGAGCTCTCATCACCCAGGTCAAGGACGTTTAATCGCTGACCAATGAGCCACGACAGCAGCAAGCCCAGGAAAATCAGAGGCGCCACCCACATGGCTACCTCAAGTGGCCTGGCAGCCAACGACCCGACCTGCCAGAACCGAAACTGGTCCAATAGATCTTCGTCCGAAAGAATCAGTGTCTGGGTGATGCCTGCCAGGATCGCGGAAAACGCCACCCCGCACAAGGTGATGCGCACGGCTGAATCCCGAAAGCTGGGGAGCGAAGCACAGGCAAAGAGGAACAGCGCCGCCGCACCGGCTCCCCCGAGTGAAAATGCGATACTGGCCATCGCTCCCGCAGAACCCAGCACGAGGATCCCTACCGCCATTCCCAACGCAGCTCCAGCATTGATACCCAAAATGCCGGGATCGGCAATCGGGTTGCGAATGACGCTTTGCATCATGGCACCACTGGCACCCAACGCCGCCCCAACCAATAAACCGTTAATACTGCGTTCCAGACGCAGACTGAAAACTATCTGTTGATCACCGGCACTTGCGGTGCCCTGCACCACTTGCAGCAACTCAGCGACTGAAAGCGGCTTGGCTCCCAAGCAGAGGCTGAGCAACAGAATTAATGCCAACGCGACAGCGGAGCCGAGATACGCCGCTGGCAAGGATAGGCGGAGCCTGTCGCTTTGGCCCGCGTGCGCTGCGCCGTTCTTGCGCGAATATGACGGCGCAGAATTATTTTTCACCAGTTAAGCATTTCATGTATTAGGGTTGGCTTGCTTACATTCCAATAATAGGGGAACACTCGTGATTGCTAAAAGAAATCGCAGCTTCGCTACGCTCGCCGCCCTCACCGCTGCCAGCATCGCAGCTTTGACCGGCTGCGCCAGCTCGGCAACAGGAACCGTGGCAGAGTCCTCCAGCCCCGAGTCGGCAACATACTCGGTGGAGCATGCCATGGGCACCACGGAGATCAAAGGAAAGCCAGAACGCATCGTCGTGATTGACTCACCGCATCTGGACGCATTGACTGCCCTCGACATAATTCCGGTCGGCGCCACCGAGTCGGGTGCCTCCCAGGGCTTCCCCGCGTATCTTCAGTTGCCCGAAGGCAAAACCACCAGTGTCGGACTGACCATGGAGCCCTCCGTAGATGAGATCGCCAACCTGAAGCCAGACCTAATCATTGGCGCAAAGGTACGCCATGAAGCCATCTACAAAGAGCTCTCTGCAGTTGCTCCAACCGTGTTCTCCGTCGATTCGGGAACCAACTGGCAAGAGCAGGCCCGTGTCACGGCCGCCGCTGTTGGCGAAAGCGCGAAAATGGAAGAACTGATCTCTGCGCTCGACGAACGGGCGGCGCAAGTCGGCGAAGAGGTCAACGCAAATGGCACCACCGCGTCAATCGTCCGTTTCCGCCCGGATAACTTCCGCCTCTACGGCCCAGAGTCTTTCTCCGGCTCTATTCTCAGCAGCGCCGGCTTTGATCTGGGTACCGAAGGCTGGAACGAATACTCCATGAAGGAACTTAGCCCGGAACAGTATGAGCAGATTGATGGGGATTTGGTCTTCTTTACCAACCCAGATGGTGACCCTAAGGCAACCACCATGGAAAAGGTCACCGGACTGTGGGCTTCCTTAGACCCAGTAAAGAATAATGATGTTCACGAAGTCTCTGACGAAACCTGGATGGTTGGCATCGGTGTCGTCGGCGCAAACCAGATTCTTGACGATGTACAGAAACTGCTAAAGCGGTAATCTCAGCAAAAGAGGTCACGGCAGGACCCTCAGGGTCCTGCCACCGTTATATCCGCGGTACCCGCCCGTCCTCAAATATCCGCCTGGGAAATAACAGAAAGTTGAATCTGCCCTCAAATTGCGTGGGCCGTTGCGCAAGGAGGCTTGCTCACTAGTCGACCCGATTTTCCTCGACATTTACTTTCATGGCTCAAGATAGAGAGCAAGCATGTAGCACCAAAACTGTTGCCAACCGGCTCATTTCGACCCCTCAAAGTCTAGGGCCAGCACGTGCGGGACTTATTATCAAAGGCCTAATCTATGCCCCGGAGCACGGCATGGTAGCTTTCACGGTTCCCGGAATGGCCGAGTTCATCAACCGACAGCACGACTCAACCGCGTAGGTCATGACAACCCCAGCATTCTCAGTGAACGTATACGAAGCGCGGGTGCCGGATGCCGGTGAAGTCTTCAATCAAGAGTCATCGCTGACGAGAATCAGGTAGGTTTTTAAGCTAGTTAGTTATGAGTTCCGACATGCAATTACGGGACACACGTTGCTGTTTCATTTGGCTACCGGTTCAAGCCGTGATGATCACGCTGCAGGCACTGCACCGCCGCACCATCGACCTTCCTCGCGATGATGCGGCGGCAAACATCCGACGCAGTGACGGCCAGCGATTCCACCAAGGATCCTGGCCCGCGCGTGGTGTCAGTTATGGGTCCACCAGTTACTTGCAGTTACCGCGTTCCTCCTCCGCGCCTGCGAGCTGGATTGCCCAGCAAACACGTCACGTTGGCGGTCTGACAACTACCGGCCTGCGCTCATCTGGCACTCCTCTCGGCGACGACGCTCAAGGAAATTGGCGGCCGCTTGAACCGTGTGCAAAAGCAGCAAAGCAGTGGTCACCGTGCCCACTCCCCCAGGCACCGGGCTCAATGCCGAGACCAGGGGCTGCACCGAGTCGGTTTGCACATCCCCGGTGAGCTCACCGGATTCACTCACGTGAGTTCCAACGTCTATCACCACCGAGTGCGCTGCCACCTCGTTGGCCGTGAGCAGGTGTGGCTGACCAGCAGCCACCACACACACCTCGGCCCGTCGGGTATGTTCGGCTAAGTTAACGGTGCGCGAATGACAGATGGTGACCGTCGCGTCACGTTGCAACAGTAGTTGCGCCAGCGGTTTGCCAACCACCGTGGAGCGGCCTATCACCGCCACATGCTTTCCGGACAGCGCGATCCGGTAGTGCTCAAGGATTTCCATCACCGACCGCGCGGTGGCTGGAGCGAAGGCAGCTTGTCCAACACTCAGCCGGCCGAGACTAACTGGGTTAGCTCCGTCAATATCTTTGGCCGGGTCTATCAGTTTGACCAGTGAAGAGACGTCAATTCCCTGCGGAAGCGGGGTTTGCAAGATGATGCCATGAATTAGCTCATCGGCATTCAGTGTCTTGATTGTTTCGGCAATTTCCCCTTCGGTAGCTTCGCCGAGATCAAACACTTCACAGGCCACTGCGAGCTTTGCCGCAGTCCGCGCGATCGATCCGACATACCAATTGGTGGCTTCATTATCCGTAGCTACGATGACAGCAACTTTGGGCGTGATGTGCTCAGTGGCTAACTGCGTGACGAGGTCACCGAGGCGCTGACGAACTTTTCCGGCTACCGGTCCACCGAACAATATGCGCGCGCTCATACGGTGACCGCCGCGCGAACCTGATCGCTGAGCAGTTCCGCTGCGGCGATGGTTGCCACTGCTTGGTTGACGGTGCCGATCAGCCGGTCGCGATGCTTCTGTGCGTTGAGTGCAGCGATATTCATTTCCAGGGTTGTGACCGCTGTACGCGTTGCTGCGCGGGCCGCTTCCGCCGCGGCCGCCACGTCACTGAGCACCGACGGATTGCCAATAGCTAATAAACGCTGAGCGAGCGTCACGACAACAGCCGAGATTTCGACGGTACTGACCAAAGGTTCACTGGCTACCATGGTTGCTTCTTGAATCGCAGCCGAACGTTGCCCCATTTGATCTTTTGGCATTCGATAAGCGCTACTCAGCTGTCCGAAGCAGCGTTCGTCTTCCTGCGCGGCATACAGTGCAGAGCGCATCAGAATGCGCGCACGCTTAGCGATTTGCCGGGCTTCCGCCTCCACGTCGCGAAAACGTGGGCCGGCGGTAAATTCGGCCGCCATGGACACCAAGGCCGCACCCTGCGCCACCTGCATGGCCGCGGCCGCACCGCCTCCCGGAGTCGGCGCTTTGGAAGCGAGCCGCTCAAGATAGCTGGTGACTGTTTCGCTGGACATCAATGTGGTCCCCTTCGGGCCGGATGAGGCGCTGATGCTGAATCGACTTGCAGTGCTGTCATGGCAATGCAGGCGCAGATACTCGATAGCGAGTACCAAGATGCCGGTCGATACCACCCTAATATTGTTAATATCCGACTGGTATATCAGAATACCTTGAAGCCTAAAACAGACACCGGTCACAGGTCAAGGATTTTTAATTTCGACTAGCCCTTCGACTGGCCGGGAAACTGGCAAGCCGCTTGATGACAGCACAAGACACAGATGCTTGAATGGAGAAAAGCGAAAGGAGCCAGCATGACGCAAGCATTTTCGAAAGGTGATCACGTCTCGTGGAATTCCGAGGCAGGCAGGGTATCGGGCAAGATCATCAAGGTGCACACTGCCGACTTCGACTACAAAGGCCATACCCACCGCGCCTCTGAAGAAGACCCGCAATATGAAATCAAGAGCGACAAGACTGACCACGTCGCGGCACATAAGGGCGGCGCGCTGAGACTGCTCAAAGACCAGTGAGCCACGTGGAAGCCACGCAGATCTTCACCATTGGACATTCAAATCGAACACTCGAAGAGTTCGTGGAACTGCTGCAGGAGAATGCGATTGAACAGGTTATCGATGTCAGAAAACTCGCCGGGTCCGCGAAGTTCCCGCACTTCAACTTTGACGCTTTAGCCACGTCTCTCGCGGCTGAGCGCATCGATCTGCGGCGCCTCGAACCGCTTCAGGGGCGACGCACAGTAAGCAAAACCATCCCCTTCGAGGTCAATGCATGGTGGGAAAACCGGAGTTTCCACAACTATGCCGACCATGCGCTCTCCCCGGATTTTGTGGTGGCGCTGGACGAACTCAGTCATCTGGGTGCCGCAGCCAACACGGTGGCCATGTGCTCCGAAGCCGTGTGGTGGCGCTGCCACCGGAGAATTATCGCCGACCACTTGCTGGCCCGCAAGATTCACATGCTGCATATTATGGGTCCGGGTAAAACCGCAGAAGCCCAGCTCAGCGCCGGCGCCGTCCTTGATGAAAACGCCACTGTCCGGTACCCGGAGCAAGCCTAACCCTCGGTGCTCCTACCGAATCCAGGTTTGACTCATTTCTACCAGCAGCGACTGGAACGCATTCTCCGCCGGCGCCCGGACTCGATCCCGGCGCTGGGCCAGAACCACGCTGCGCGGAGCGGCAGCTTGACCCAGTGACAGGATCTTTACGCCGGGATGATTATTCATCACCGCGGATTTCGGCGCCAAGGCAATACCCAAACCCACGGAGACCATTGCCTGAGCCTCTTGATAGTCATTTGCTTGAAATGAAATCTTCGGAGAAAACCCTGCAGTGTTACATGTTCGCTCCAGAAGTTCGGCCACCGGATGCTCGTTCGCGCGCACGATCCACTGTTCATGAGCCGTATCGCCCATATCAATCTCATCGAACTGCGCAAACGGATGTTCAACGCCAACCACAAGTACCGTCGGCTCCGTGAACAGCGTCGTCAGCTCAAAGTCCGCACGGTTCAATTTGTGCCACTCATATTCCCAGAGCAACCCCAAGGAGATTTCCCCCTTGGAGAGCAGCGATATGAGCTCTTGCAATCTGGTACTTCGCACATCAAGATTTACCGAGGGATACAGCTTGCGGAAGCGGCTAATCACCAATGGCATGAACGAACTGCCGAGGGTGGGAAAAGTCCCCAGGCTCAAGCTTCCGCTTTTAAGCCCTGCCAGCTGATCCAAGTCTGAAATCGCGGCATCCATGTGCTGCAAGATGCGCCTGGCATGGGAGGCAAGAACATGACCCGCGTCCGTAGGCGTCATGCCTCGCGCGTGGCGCTGAAGCAGGGGCTGCCCAACCTCCTCTTCGAGCTTGCGCAGCTGCTGGGAAACTCCCGACGGAGTATAGAAAAGTTCATCCGCAGCCGAGGTGACGGAACCACCTTCGACTACTGCGAGCAATATTTGTAATCTCTTTACGTCGAGCATGCCGCCTCCTTGTAGCAATACTTAAATATACTCCAGAACCACAACATTTACTGGATTTACATCTAAACTTTCAAGCACTTCGGCATCCGAATCGCACCCATAAGACGAACACGCCCCTCAGCAGCCCCTGCGTAGTCTACGAATTCAGCGATGCTTCAATCTAATGCAATTTTTGTAACTACTAATGCATTCATCTTTAACGGATCATCAGTACATAACGGACGTGCGGCACATCACAAATGGTGCTTGGCGCGATGATCTCGATAGATTAGGTGAATCCAATTAAACGATTAGTTAAGGCTACGTGGATGCGTGGGGGTACCAGCAAGTGCTGGGTGTTTGAACGAAGCGAACTCGAAGTCGCCGGCTTTACCGTTGACGAGGTTTTGCTTCGCCTCTTCGGGTCTCCCGATCCGCGCCAGATTGATGGCATCGGCGGCGGAAGCTCAACGACGAGCAAAGCCGTCATCCTGACCCCAAGCACCGAACCCGGCATCGATGTCGAGTACACCTTCGCACAGGTTGGCATCGACCAGGCTGTGGTGGATTGGGGCAGCAACTGCGGTAACTGCTCTGCAGTCATCGCACCCTATGCGCTCGACCGCGGTTGGGTCAGCGCCTCCAATGGCGAAGTCTCCGTAAGAATCCGCAATACCAACACCGGCCAAATCCTGCACGAGCGGCTTGCCGTTCCGCAGTCGCCGGCTCACCGAACCGCGGATACTTTCATTCCTGGCGTGCCTTTCCCCGGAGAACCGGTGGAAATCGGATTCGTGGATCCTGCAGGCGGCACCACAGGCAAACTGCTGCCCAGCGGAGAAGCCCGCACCGTACTCCAGGTGCCAACGGTTGCCGGCGGCCAATTCGAGAATCTCGAAGCTACCCTGGTCGACGCTGGCGCACCGGTGGTCATCATCAGTGCGCAGGACGCCGCGCTTGGCGAAGTGGATTTTTCTCTCTGGACCACCGAGTCAACCACCGAACTAGCGCGCTTGGACAGGATCCGCCGAGCCGGAGCCGTGGCCATGGGTCTGGCCGAAGACATCGTCTCCGCACAGCGGGCGATTCCCAAACTCGCCATCGTAGCCGCCCCGGAGGCCGGCTCGGAATGCGACTTCAAGGTCATGATGCTTTCAATGGGTGCACCGCACCCGGCGCTGGCCATCACCGGCAGCGTGGGACTCACTCTGGCCGCCAGAACCCCGGGTTCTATCATCGCTTCGCTATTGAGCGGCGCGGCGGAGGAAAAACTTCGTCTGCAGACACCTGCCGGAGCCATCGAAACCTGGTACCGGAGTATCGGCGGGTCCGAGGTCGTCGGAACCACGCGCACTGCGCGTCTTCTCGCCGAGGCAACCTTGAGCTTCGACCCGGTCACGGACCCAGCAGACGGCCCGGCGCAGATGCACCTGACCTCCGAACTGGTGGAAATCGATGAACCGCTGGTTCCGGACTTCGAGGAGACCCACCTGCCTGACCCCGCACCGCATAAGCGGCGCACGGTGCTCGCTTCGGTGGGTGTGTTCGCAGCCCTTGGTCTTGGCACGACGCTCATTGCCGGAGGACTGCTGAACCCACCAGCAACCACCACGGACGGCGACTATGCCGGAGAAACCCTGGAACTGGTCATCCCCCTGGCGGAAGGCGGCGGCACCGATACCTGGGCACGCTTCATCGGCCAGGAATTGATCCACCAGATCCCCGGCACTCCAGGCTTCGCCCCGACCAACGAATCAGGTGGCGAAGGAATCACCGGCAGCAACCGGTTTGCGACCTCCGCCGATGAGAACGGAACCGAGCTTCTGGTCAGCACCGCCACCACGGTAGTGCCCTGGGTTTTGGGCCGCGACGTGGTGCGCTACTCCTTCGACAAGCTGGAGCCAATTATGGTCAACGGCACCGGCGGAGTGATCTACGGACGCACCGAGGCAGGAATCAACGACGTGCGCGACCTGGTCGATAGAGACAAGCCACTGGTCTTCGGCGGAATCGCCGCCACCGGGTTGGATCTGACCACTCTGGTCGCCTTTGACCTGCTGGAAGCCGATGTGACCTCGACCTTTGGCTTCGAGGGCCGCGGTCCGGTCAACCTGGCCTTGCAGCGCGGGGAAGTCGATATCGATTACACCACCACCTCCTCCTATGAATCGGCCGTTCGCCCCATCGCCGAAGACGGCTCGGCAAAGGTGCTGATGTCCTTCGGCCAGCTCAATGAGCAGGGTGAAATCGTCCGCGATCCAAACTTCCCGAAGGTGCCAACCGTCGTTGAAGCCTACGAGGATATCCATGGCGAGGCGCCGGCAGGTCCAAAGCTTGAGGCCTACCGGACCCTGCTCGGCTTGACCTACACCTACCAGAAGGGACTTTGGGCCCCGGCTGAGGTGCCGGTTCAAGCACTTGACCTGCTGCGCGAGTCGGCGCATAAGCTCTCCGAAAACGAAGAATTCAACGACCGCGCCGAGGATATCCTCGGCGGCTACCCCATCGTTGCCGATGACAAGCTTGCCGAGCGCGTCAAGGAAGCTTACACCGTCAGTGAGGAGACCAAGAGCTACGTCACCAGCCTGCTCAAGGACTCCTACGGAGTAGAAATACACTAAGGAGCGAACAATGTTAGATTCTGCAATGTCCGCATTGGTTTCGCTGACGGACCCGAGCTTGCTGCTGATGCTGCTCGTTGGGGTTCTGGCCGGCTTAGTCATGGGACTTATTCCCGGCCTGGGCGGCACTGCCTCCGTGGCCATCTTGCTGCCGATTACCTTCGGCATGGACCCAGCCCCCGCGCTGGCGATGCTCATCGGTGCGCTCGCGGTAGTGCACACCTCGGATACCGTTTCCGCGGTGCTACTCGGAGCCCCGGGATCCGCTTCAGCCTCGGTGACAATGCTTGACGGCTATTCCATGGCGAAAAAGGGACAAGCCAAACGGGCGTTGAGCCTGGCGTTCCTCTCCTCCATGGCAGGCGGCATCATTGGCGCCGTCGGACTGACCCTGGCCATCCCGTTGGCTCGTCCGCTGGTCCTCTCCTTCGCCAGCCCGGAGCTGTTCATGCTCACGGTGCTCGGAGTCGCGTTGGCCGCCGTGCTTTCCCGCGGAAATGTCATCAAGGGCCTGACCGCAGGTGCCCTTGGACTTATGGTCGGCATGATTGGCACCTCGCCAACCACTGCCGAGGAACGCTTCACCTTCGGTTCGCTCTTCCTGGGCGACGGGCTCTCGCTGGTTGCGGTGGCGCTCGGCGTCTTCGGCCTGGCAGAAATCGCTTCGCGGGCAAGCCAGCGTCGCGGAGACACCACGCAGGTTAAGGTCGAGGGCGGCTGGGGTTCGGGCATCCGCGAATGGCTGACTCACTGGAGCCAGGTTCTACGCGGTGGACTCATCGGCATCTGGGCTGGAATCCTTCCGGGCGTCGGCGCCACAGCGGGCACCTGGCTGGCCTATGGCCAGGCGGTAGCAACCGCCAAAGACAAGACCCAGTTCGGCAAGGGCGACCCGCGCGGCATCGTCGGCCCGGAAAGCGCCAACAACTCGGTGGAGGCCGGCGATCTGATTCCGACCTTCTTGTTCGGAATCCCGGGCGGCGTTCCCTCGGCAATGCTGCTGGGCATGCTGCTGACCTACGGCATCCAGCCCGGTCCAAGCATCATCAACGAGCATCTTGATCTGATGTATCTGATCATCTGGTCCTTCGCGATCGCTTCGGTGCTCGGCGCGCTATTGTGCTTCCTGACCGTACGCCCGCTGTCCTCGCTGACCAAAGTACCGTTTGCCATCTTGGCCGCCGGCCTAGTAGTCATCATGCTGCTTGGCTCCTTCCAGGAGAGCGGCCAGATCGGCGACCTGTGGATCATGCTGCTGCTCGGCGTTGCTGGCTGGTTGTTGAAGTCAACCGGCTTCCCGCGGGCACCATTCCTCATCGGCTTTGTGCTTGCCATCCCGCTGGAGCGCTACTACTTCCTGACCGATAGCCTCTACGAAGGCTTCGATTGGATGCTGCGTCCGGGCACCATGGTGTTCATTGCAATCCTCGTCCTTCCAATTCTCTGGAATGTCTTCAAGTGGTTCCGTGCTCGCCGCAAGCTCAGCGCGGATGACGACCAGCTGGTAGATGCTGCTCCAGATGCCGAAGCCCCGTTGAAGAACTCGATTTGGTCGCTGGTGACCTCCGCTGTACTGCTGGTGATTTTCTCCGGTTCGCTGGTGCTCTCGGCAAGCTACTCCCCCGATGCACGGCTCGTTCCGCAACTCATCGGCTGGCTCGGAGTCATCATGGCCCTGGTCCTGGTGCTTCAAGAGCTGCGTTCACGCAAGCGCGTGCTCGCTTCAAGGCAGCAGGTTTCAGTGGAAGCTTCGCTCTACGCCACGGCTCCAAGTGAAGCTGCCGTGCATTCCACGGGAACAACAGCACTTCGTTCATCGGGTTCCGCCGCGGCGAGTGAATCGGTTGTCTCCTCTGGCCGGCTTTCGAGCGGTTCGATTCAGCCGCCTCAACCGGCAATTGCTCAAACCGGCAAATTTGGCTGGGGTGCCCGGTGGACGCAGGATGCCTCGTTCGCCTTCCGCACATTCGCTTGGATGGGAGGATTCCTCCTGCTCGCCGGACTCATTGGATACCTCGCGGCAATTTCTATCTTCATCCCCGCGTTCTTGCTTATGGTTGCCAGAGCGAAATTGAAGACAACGATTATCTACACCCTGGTGTTCTTTGCCCTCATGCTGGCCCTGCCTTCCCTGCTGCCGATTGATCTTCCACAGGGACTGTTAACTTCATGGCTGTAGCACCACGTTTTCGAAAAGGAGAAACACATGGCTATCTTGGCTTGTTATAGCAACACGGACTCGGGTCGCGCGGCAATACGGCGGGGTTTAGCCGAGGCCCATAAGTCCCACGACTCCCTGCTCGTGGTCAACCTCGAAAAGGAGCCAGTTACCGAGGAGCAGCTGGGAATCGACGTGAACACGCTCATGGATTTCGGGGTGCCGGTGCGCATCCTGGCGCACCCGGCAACGGTTCACGACGCCGCCGACGCCGTGCTTCAAGCCGAACAGGAACACGAAGTTTCGATGATCGTCTTGGGGCTGCGTAAACGCTCACGAGTGGGCAAACTACTGATGGGAAGCATCGCTCAGCGCATCTTGATTGAGGCTGACTGTCCGGTGCTGGCGGTCAAGAGCTAAGTGAAGCGAACCATCTAGTGCCGCACAATGGGGGCTTCGAGAGATGACAAATCTTCTCTCGAAGCCCCCATTGCCAATTTCCGATAATTCAACGGCGTCTGCGTTGCGTCGGATGAAAACCTCCGGGCAATAGACCCTCATCGTGCTGTCTTCCTCGCCGCAGGATGGAGCACCACATGCTGGTGAGCAGTCGCAGGCTTCTAGCGGATCTTGGCCCCTTTGCGAGTTTTGAGCAGCAACTTCCGTTGCGGGAGAAGTTGCTTCATGCGGATCCGATCCAGCTCCCAAATATTATGAGGAAGATCCGGCTCTTCGACACTGCCGTACCGCTGATATCCCACCAGCTAACGCACCCTTGGCCAGTTCTTCTGCCCGTTTCTTCTCATGCCGCATTCGGCTGATTCGTTGACATGCTAGTAAACCTCTCACGCAGCCAAGGCAACGAGTCGTGGCTCATAACGTGAATCCGGAAGTCCGGGTTCCCGCTACGGGCCTGTCACTGGCTCGGACACCGAACGGAAGCGTCTGAACAGTAATTATTTGTTTGACTGTTTCCGGGTGAAAGCCGAAATTCCGGTAATATCTCGTCCAACAATGAGTGCCTGCATCGAATCGGTGCCTTCATAGGTGGACACCACTTCCATATCCGTCAGATGCCGTGCCACATGGTTTTCCAAGAGCAATCCATTGCCTGCCATCATGTCACGGGCTTCGCGGCACATCATCAGTGCCTTGCGTGAGGTGGTCATCTTGATCATTGAAGCCATTGCGGCGGTTAATTCGTCGCGTTCCTGCAGTTGCGCCATGCGAGTACACATCAACTGCATGCTCGTTAGCTCCGAGAGCATGGTGGAGAGTTTTTCCTGAACCAACTGATAGCTGGCAATTGGCGCACCGAACTGCTCACGCTGCAGGGCATAACGTGTAGCCATTTCAAAGGCCGCCATGCCGTGCCCTACTGCTTCCCACGAAGCTCCGCCTCGGGTCGCCTTTAACACGCGGTTCACTCCGGCGAAGGATTCGCAGTGCTCCAGCTGGTTCTCTGCAGGTACGCGGAGATTTTCAATGAGAATATCGGCTTGCAAGATAGCTCGCTTGGCGATCTTTCCGGCTATGGGCGTGGGACGGTAACCGTCAGGGTACTGACCGTCTTCTGCTCGTTCCACGATGAATGCCTTGACGTTTCCATCTGCTTCGTCGCGTGCGTAAAGCACTATCACGTCGGCTTCATGCCCGTTGCCGATCCAGCGTTTGTGGCCATTGAGAACCCAAACGTCTCCCTCTCGACGAGCAGATGTTTCCAGTGAGACTGAATCCGAGCCGTGGTTTGGTTCGGTCAGTGCGAAAGCTCCAGTTTTTTCTAGACGCGCCATAGCTGGCAGCCACCGTTGGCGTTGCTCTTCATTACCGAGCATGTAGATGGATCCCATGCACAAATTTGAGTGCACCCCCAAGAATGTATTGACTGACCCATCAATACGTCCCATTTCACGAGCGACAATTCCCGCAGCATGACGGGTGAATCCGGGACAGCCATAGCCCTGGATGAAGGTGCCAACGATTCCAAGATCACGCAACCCGGGAATGAGTTCATGGGGGAAATCTGCTCGTTCCCAATAATCATTGATGATCGGTTCAATGCGCTGCAATCCGAAAGAACGCACACGATCTCTGAGTGCTAGATCAGTATCACTGAGCTCTGCATCCAGTAAAAGGTAATCCGGGTAATCAAGAAAATCTGTCATGAATCATCGTTCCTGTCGGGAAGGGTGCGCCGACGGTTGAGTGCCTTGGCGCTAGGGAGTATGCGCAATGCTCTGGGAGCGTTGAACGAAGGTATTTAACCGCGCAGTGCGTTTTCTGCCTCAAATTTTTTGGTGAGCAATAGCAGCCGTTCGCGTTCTCTGGCGGGGTCCAGAAGCAGACCGCCGATAACACCAAAGATGCAAATCAAGATGCCCACTATGAAGAAGCCGTTGGCGTACCCCTCCGTAGGGGTGGAGGCCAGCTCAACAATAATTCCCAGTCCTAGGGGCGCGATCATTCCAGCCAGGCTATACACGGCAATGATGCAACCGAAGAAAGCTGTGCGTTGACGCGCTGGCAAGAAATCCGAAGCTCCCGCAAACCCGACGGTAAATGCCACCGAGTTGATCGAGAAAGCGGCCACCACCATCACTAGCTGGAGCGGTCCGGGGGGAAGCTCGGCAAAGAGCATCATGCACACTCCGGAGAACAGCAAGAAGCCTGCGGTCAAAAAGGACCTTGCCACCCGGGAAGAATAGCCTCTCTTCAACAGACGTCCAGAAATTACACCCGCCGAGATGAGGATGATAATTGCCACCGCGTAAGGAATCGGGACAAGCAAGCCCACCGTTTCGCTGCTGTATCCAAGTCCCTCGTGGAGGAACGCGGGAAGCCACGTTACCTTCAACGAGCTAATGAGATAACCGGAGAAGGACAAGGCGGCCAGCCCCCAGAAGCTGCGGGACATCAGCAGGCGACTGAATGGAACGTTGATATCGGCGTTGCTGTCATAAACGTCTTGTTTTGCGTGCGCCATGGTTTTTGGCTTGAAGAACGGCAGTTTGTCGGCATAAGCCATCCAGACAATGAGCCAGAGAATGCTGATAGCCGACAAGAGGATGAATGAGGCGTGCCAGTCCCAAGTCAAAATAACCCAGGTAAGCGCCGGGGCGGCAAGCAAGGGGCCAACGGATGAACCGGAGTTAACGATAGCGCCGGCAAGAGCACGCTTCTCCGGCGGAAAACGTTCATGCAAGATCGACTGGACCAAGGCGTGCGCCGGGCTTTCGAAGAATCCCAAGAGGATGCGGCTTGTCAACAGAACACCAAAAGTCGTCGGTACCGTAATCGGCAGCATGCTCATGATCCAGGTGAGCATCAAGATGCCCGCCGCCCAGTTATAAGAAATTCGTTTAAGTACTGCTGTTAGTACCACCGCGCCAACGGCGAAGAGCCAAAAGAATGCGCTGGACAGCATGCCATACTGTGCCGCGTTCAAATTCATGCTCTCGCGAATCTGTTCGCTGGCAAGTCCCACGGCAGCTTTATCTGCGAAGTTCATGGTGAAGAAGATCAGCAGCAGTACTACCAGACCCCAGCTCTTGCTGTTTGTGGGCGTCTTGGCCACTTTCGTGTTACCGGTTAGCATCGCAGGTACTGACAAGGGATACACCTCTTCACTGTTCTTGGTTCATCGTCGCTTCGTAAGTTGCACGTCTTCTTAAAGGTCCTGACGGTAACGCGAAAATTCAGATCAATACCGAGAACAAAATGAGCCAGATCATGTAACGCACACCACATTAGCAACGAGGGCACCCGCAGCGAATCGCCCCAGTCCCTCCAATCGCAGCTAAGAACATACCCAAAGATGTGAGCCTTGACACGTTGGGTTTATTAGATTATACGTTCCCCGGCAAATCATGGGACCAAGCGATTTCGCTTGTTAACTAGCGGAAATCCAGCGCTGAACCATGATTTGCGGAGACTTTGCACTTCCAACGATGACCTAATTTCATGAGCTTGCATCGATTGCGCCGGTTGAAGTACCGATCACGGTGATACGTCGGCGTTAGCGCCGCAAACTTCTAAAGTCAGGCCGGCGGCGCTCCCTCACCGCCGCGACCCCTTCCGATGACTCGGTATCCACCAAGCTTGCGACCATCGCGTGGGCCTCGGCTTCCAGCTGCTGTTCAAAGCTGTTCGCGATAGCGCTTTGGCACAACTCCAGAATCCTCGCGGTCGCTCGCTGGGGACCGAGAGCCAGCTGTTTCCCCAGTGCCACAGCGGCCCGCTGCGCATCCCCCGGTTCGGTAAGTACGTTCACCACCCCCAGTCCATACAGGCGTTTTGCCTCGATGCGTTGCCCCAGCAGACATAGTTCGGTAAACAACTGACGTGGCAGGCACTGGGCGAGAGAAGCTGTCAGGCCACCATCTGGACTCAGCCCCGCCTTGATATAGGCGGCGCTGAAAAACGCGGTGTTGCTTGATACCAGTAGATCACCGGCGAGCGCTAAGGACATCCCCGCGCCGGCGGCGCCACCTTCCACCGCCATGATCACGGGTTTGGGGCATGACTTAATTTCGCGAATCAGCTCATGCAGCAATTCAAGCCGGGACCTTCGAACCATCGCAGTGGCCTGGCCGATCAGCTCCAACTGCTTCAAATTACCGCCGGAAGAAAAGAACCCGCCAGCGCCGGTGAGCACAATGGCGCCAATGCTCTTGCTGGCTCCGGCAGCTTTGATGCTTAGGGCAGCCTGGCGAAAAAATTCTGGTCCCACTGAATTGCGGGTGGCGATCGAGTTAATGCTCAAGACAAGCACGTCGCCTATGGTTTCGGTCAGTAACACGTCGGGTTCGGTTGGGCTATTCATCAGGGCTCCTCAGCATGATGGCGTTTTCCTTAGCAAGAAGGAACTTTGCGCACCAATCTATCGCTCGGCGCCCGCGCAGTGATCCACCCAAGGCGTAGGGTATTCCCCCTAGTTCGGTCCACAGCCCCGCTAAGGGTACTCATTGGCCAGTTTTGCCGATAGCGTCCTGAATGTGAGCGTCCTATATTTAGTCCGTCACGGACAAGCATCCTTCGGTTCCCAGAACTATGACCTGCTTTCTGAGCGCGGTCACCAGCAGTCACGAGCACTCGGCGTTCAGCTGCGCGCTCTGGGTATCAGCCCCTCACGGGTGCTGACCGGGAATATGGTTCGCCAACAGCAAACCCTGCAGGAGATTATCGGTGCTGCCGGGTGGGATCTGCCGGTGACTACCGATACCGGGTGGGATGAGTTCAGTGCTACCAACCTCATTGAGGCGTATCCCGAGCAGGATCCACAAGCTAAGACCGACAGCCGGGCTTTCCAGCGGATCCTCGAAAAGTCTTCAACACGCTGGGCTTCGGGAGCACACGATGAAGACTATGCGGAAACTTTCACGGATTTCACCACACGTGTTGGGACCGCCTTAACGACTGCCCTGACGAGTTTAGGATCCGGGCAGAGCGCCGTCGTGGTCTCCAGCTCAGGGGCGATCGCGTGGACCGCGGCGCAACTTATCAAGGGCGGCTTTGACCAGTGGCTCGCTTTGAACCGCGTCACGGTCAATTCGGGAGTCAGCAAGATCGTTTCAGGTTCGTCCGGAACCACCTTGGTCAGTTTCAACGATCACGGGCATCTACCGAGCACTTGGGTTACCTACCGCTAAAAACACTTTTTACACACTAATCCTGCCGGCAGGCAGAAGGAAGGTCTGATCATGATTGATGCAGAACGTACGGCAATTATTACCGGCGCAGGACGTGGCATCGGAGCTGAAGTGGCTCGCCGGCTGGCCGCCGATGGGATGAACGTCGCTATCATCGACCTGGATGAAAAAGGCATTAAAAACATCACCGCAGAACTCAGCGATCAGGGACACAAGGTGTTGGGCATCAAGGCGGACGTGTCTGATGAAAAATCGGTCTCTACGGCGGTGGAAGAGGTTGCAGCGCAGTTGGGCGCCCCTACCGTGCTGGTAAATAACGCAGGAATTATTCGAGACAATCTGCTCTTCAAAATGCAGGTCAGCGATTGGGATCTCGTCATGAATGTCCACTTACGTGGCTCATTTTTGATGTCCCGGGCAACGCAGAAGTACATGGTGGAAGCCAAATGGGGTCGAATCATCAACCTCTCCAGCACTTCGGCCCTGGGAAACCGCGGCCAGGCTAATTACTCGGCGGCTAAGGCCGGCTTACAGGGTTTCACCAAGACCTTGGCATTGGAGCTTGGCCCCTTCGGTGTCACCGCCAACGCGATTGCCCCCGGATTCATTGAAACGGAGATGACGGTGGCAACCGCCGAGCGTATGGGGATGAGCTTTGAGGACTTTACCGCGGCACGCGCGGCAGAGATTCCGGTACGCCGTTCGGGGAAGCCAACGGACATTTCCAACGCCGTCTCATTTTTCGCCAATGATGAGGCTGGTTTCGTCTCCGGTCAGGTGCTCTATGTGGCCGGTGGCCCGAAGGCATGAAAATCTTTGAAAGCATCGACGAGTTTGAGCAAGCTGTCGGCCAAGAACTAGGTGTGACCGATTGGCGGACCATCACCCAGGACGACATTAACTCCTTCGCTGAGGTGACTAATGACCATCAATGGATCCATACCGACCCCGCAAGGGCCGCTGCTGGTCCCTACGGTGCGACCTTGGTGCATGGCTACTTGACGTTGTCCTTGGTTTCGGGGTTCAAATTCGAAGCCTATGAGGTCAACGGGGTGGCAATGGGTGTGAATTACGGGTCAAACAAGGTCCGCTACCCAGCACCGGTGCTGGTTAATTCGCGGGTGCGCGGCCGGGTGAAGCTGTTGTCCCTGGATCGTGCCGAGCACTGGGCGCAGTCGGTAGTTCAGATTACCGTCGAACAAGAGTTAGGCGGCGAGATGAAAAAACCAGGTTGTGTGGCCGAGGTAGTTTCACGTCTTTACTACCCCGGCGAGAACAAATAGATCCTTGAGCGATTGTCCGTGGCCCGTGGCGGTTCTCCCTGCTTCCAACGGGCCACGGCTTCGCTGACTAGGACATTTGAAGATCGCCGCGCTCATAAGCCACGATCAGTTCAACGCGCGACGGGTACCCGCTCTTGCGGTAGAGCTTGGTCAGATAAGCCTCAATGGTTTTGTTGCTGTAGCTGAGTATTTCCGCCAACTGCTTATTGCTCAGCCCCTCGGCCAGCATGGTGACCAGCTGGCGTTCCACCGCGGTCAGCGTCCCAATCTCCGCGCGGCGGCTGCTGGTTCGCGCTATGAGAATTCCGTGATCCCGGGCGGCTGCTTCAACGCGTTTGAGCCATAAGGCCGCTTCCATGTTGTTGAACTTCTTCCACGCCGAGCTCAAGTTTTCCTGCACCTCACGCCCTGCCAAAGCCAGCGCGTACTGCCCTTGCGCCGCCAGGAATTCATCACCCTGTGTCTTGGCCCTGTTCACCAATATTTCTGCTTCATCAAGCTCCAGCCGGCATAGCGCACCGGACACGCTTGCCAAGCCTAGATCTCGTGGCATCTTGGTGTGCTGTGCATGTGCGGATAATTCTTCAGCTAGTTTCCGGGCTTGGCCTTTCATGGAACTGGCCAGATAGGCTTCGATCAGACTTGCGCTGGCCAACGAGATCACCTCATTCCAACCATGCTTCTGCGCATGCTCCAGCTGCTGTTCCAGCACTGGGATCGCTTGCTGTGTGCGTGCCATCGCCACGTCAAGTCCGGCTGCCGCACTCTGCCAGAGGGCAAACTCGCTCGTTCCCACAACGTGAGATTTATTGCGTTCGAGCACTTCTTGCGCCCGGGCAAATTCAGCTCGGCCCAGCAGGATCTGGACTTCCACCGTCCGCAGACGGGCCAGGTTGCTGCGAAGTCCAGAGAATTCCAGGTGCACCGCTTCCTGGGCAATGGTGTGCATTGCCTGGGTCCACTGGCCCTGCTGAAACAGGGCGAGACAGCGGGCCAACCCCGCCTGTCCACCAATATCTTCGAATCCCGCCAACAAGGAAGGCTTCTGGGAAAGCTTCAACAAGCGGATGCTGTTCGCGGTGTCTGATGCTAGCGCGGCGTTATGGGCCGCCGATTCAAAGGCGCTGGTCCTAGCCCCGCTGGGTAATTCCAAATCGTTGTGTCCTAGTTCTTCCAAAGAACTAACCGCAGTTCCAAGCTTGTCAAACGTTCCAACGCTGCATTCGGCCTGCCCCAGATAGGTGTAAGCGATCACTTGATCCGCAGGTGGGCAACTTGAAACCTGCTCCCACGCTTGGGCCATCAGTGACCGGGCTTGTTCATTCTCCCCGAGCCGGGCAAGCATTGCGGCCCGCTGCGCCAGATAGGCTGCCGGGTTCAGCACATGCGGTAACTGCTGGACAAGTAAATCATCGGCCTGCCGCAGTTTCCCCATCGAATTAAAACAATTCACCATGGTCGCCACCGTGCGGTCCAGGCTCCGCCCCGGCTGCAGAACATCTAGTGCCCGCTGCCCGGCAATGATGGCTTGGGTGGGCCGAGACCCTTTCCAGTAGGCAATGGACTGGCGGCTGAGCGCTTCACCGATCTGCTGGCTTCCCGGGGGAATCAACGCCAGAGAACGCTCATACCAACGCGCGGCTGACAGTGGCGAGGTCCGAAGCACCTGGTCCGCGGTGCGCAAGGCGGTGCTGATCGCGGTGGCATCGCCACGTGCCGCGCCCTCAACCAGATGCCGGTCCCGTTCCAGTTGCGTCATGCGCAGCCGGGGTGCGCCCACCGAGGTGTGCTGTGCAATGGCGGCGTGGATGGTGCGCCGATTCGCCGGCCCGATCCCCTCATAGAGCAGTTCGCCAATGAGCGGGTGGCTGAATTCGTACCATCCTCCGGTGGTCTCGCTGAGCGCACCGGTTCCCACCAACGCATCAAAGGAACTGGCCACCCGGCGCGAGGAAAACCCGGTGAGCTGTGCCAGCAGCGGCAAGTAGTCCAGGTCCACGCGGCCACAGACAGCAATGTGCCGGGCGACCTCTAATTCGGTATCGGTGCTGGAAAAAACTCTGCGTAATAACGCCTCCCGACGTGAAAACATGGGAGGAGAGTCATCAACCAGATACGCCGTGGACTGCTCAATGCGTACCGCTCCGGCACCTTGTAACGCTCGAAGTGTCTCCTGCACCAGCAATGCGTTGCCCCGGGTGCGTTCGGCAAGATACCCGCACAACCGGGCTTCCGGCTGGGCTCCAAGAATCGTGGCGGCCAGGGCCGCTAAGCTTTCGCCCGCGGCAGGGTGAAGCTCCAGCACCGTGCCTTCATGCTCGCTGACCAAATGGCCTATGGTGGCGTGCAAGGCCTGGCCGGTACTCCACGGGGAGGTGCGGGAGGCGAAGACCAGCATGAGCTTGCGTCCCACAAGATGCCGTGCTGCCAGCGTCAACGCCACCAGACTGTCTTCGTCTGAAAGGTGCGCATCGTCAATGACTAACAGCACCGGTGCCGCAAAACTCAAAGAACGCACCAAACGTGTGAAAAGCGTCAGGGGCGGACTGCGCAATTGCGTGGAAGTCACCTCGTCGGTGCTGGTCATGGCCAGGTCGTCCAGCGCAAGCTGCAGTTGTTCACTGATCCCGCGGACGTCTGCGGGTAATTCTGAGTTTTCAACTGTCGCTGCCACGTTGCGCAAGGTCGCATAGGCGATGTCCTGGTCGTAATCGTGAGCAGCTGCGTACATGGTTCGCCATCCGGCGTGGTCTGCGCGCGCAATCAGTGAGCGCAGCAACCGCGTTTTGCCGATGCCGCCTTCGCCGTGAATGAGAAATGTTGTTCCCGTGCCGGTCCCGACATGATCCATGGCGGCATCCAGGCATGCCCGTATTTCACCATGAATATCCATGCCAGCAGTCTATCTCCCAACCCGGACCGGCGTGCGGTGCAGGTCACATAGCTGGCAGTCCCGGCAAAAGAGGCAGGACCCGCGGTCAGCGGTGCACACACCCCTAGGGCCGTGTGCTCAAAAGTCTAGGAAGATCCCCATAGCGGCACGGTACTGCGCTCTGACAAGCTGATACACAAGGGCTCGCGGAAGATTACAAGACGAGCAAACTCAACATTTTCACTTCTTTCCCCAGCCAAAGGAATCAGTATGCGTCAAGCAGCGATTGTTTCGACAGCTCGCACCCCGATAGGAAAGGCCTATCGCGGTGCCTTCAACAACACCTCTGCACAAGAGCTGGCTGGCCATGCCATTTCCGCGGCAATTGAGCGAGCTGGCATAGCCCCGGAGACGGTGGAAGACGTAATCCTCGGGTGCGCCGTGCAGCAAGGCACTACCGGATCAAATATTGGCCGGCAGGGTGCGTTGCGCGCCGGGCTGCCTACCAGCGTGCCGGGACAGAGCATGGACCGGCAGTGCTCCTCTGGACTTATGGCAGTGGCCACCGCGGCTAAGCAAATCCTCGTTGATGGCATGCAAGTAGTCATCGGCGGCGGGGTGGAGTCCATTTCACTGGTTCAGAACGAACATCTGAACAACTACCGGCGCCAGGATCCGTGGATTGAAAAGCACCGTCCGGGGACCTACCTGCCGATGCTCCGCACTGCAGAGCTCGTCGCTGAACGCTACGGGGTCAGCCGCGAACGCCAAGACCAGATGGGGGCGGCCTCCCAGCAGCGTGCGCTCCATGCGCAAGAGCACGGAATATTCGCTCAAGAGATCGCTCCGATCCAGGTCACCACGCTGAAAACCAACAAGGAAACCGGTGAAGTCAGCGAGTTCGTGCAGCTGCTGAGCCATGATGAGGGAATACGTCCGGGAACGACTGAAGAATCATTAGCCGGACTTCGCACGGTGCTAAAACCCGGCGAGTTCACCGCGCAGCCCACGGTGACCGCGGGCAACGCCTCGCAACTCTCCGACGGCGCTTCGGCTCAGGTTCTGATGGACAGCGGATATGCCGCGTCATTAGGTTTAACCCCGCTGGGTTTTTACAAGGGCATGACGGTGACCGGCTGCGAACCAGATGAAATGGGTATCGGTCCGGTCACCGCAATCCCCAAATTGCTGCGTCTGCACGGCCTGAGAATCGAAGATATCGGAATTTGGGAACTCAATGAGGCATTCGGCGCGCAGGCGGTCTATTGCAGGGACTTCCTTGGCATCGATCCGGAGAAAATGAATGTGAATGGCGGAGCCATTGCCCTGGGCCATCCCTACGGAATGACCGGTTCGCGCGCGTTGGGCAGTGCGCTTTTGGAAGGCCAACGACGTGATGAGCAGTTCGTGGTGATTTCAATGTGTGTCGGTGGCGGAATGGGCGCTGCCGGCCTCTTCGAGGTCGCGCGTTAACGGACCACCAAAGTACTTTCACGAAACCTGGCCGGTCGGCTCATTCCCGTGTGGAGATGAGCCGACCGGCTTTGCCGTGTGCCAGCTGGTTACCGGCCCCGGCAGCACCGAAGCGTTCCTCACTGGAAAATCCAGCGAGGAACGCTTCGGTGGCAGAACTCTTTAGCTAAGGGTCAAACGCAGCGGCACCGCACCCCACCCGCGCAAGGCGTTGTTGTGGTTGTACTCAACTTCTCCGGACAGCTCAATGCGTTCCACGCGTTCTATCAACTTCTCCAGCAGGCAGGCTGCCTGAAGGCGCGCTGCGTGCTGGCCCACGCATTGGTGGATTCCCATGCCGAAGGCCAGGTGCCCTGACGGATCACGGCTCAGATCAAATTTGTCCGGGTTCTCCCAGCGGCGCGGATCCCGGTTCGCTGCCCCGTAGCTGAGCAGCACGCGGGTTCCCTCGGGAATCACATGGGAGCCGATACGCACATCGGTCCCCGCCTTGCGGAACAGGTACTGCACCGGGGCAATCCAACGCAGCGACTCATCAAAGGCAACGCGGGCCAAGCCCGGATTCTCTTTCAAGGCAGCCCACTGGTCGGGGTTGGTAGCTAGTGCATAAAGCAATCCGGTAATTCCATACACCGTGGTGTCCACTCCCGCACTGAGCAGGGAACGGGTCAGCAATGGAGCGAATTCGTGGGTGATATCCCCGCGGTCGGCGGCGGCCCAGATATCTGCCCCGAACCCCTCGGGCTTCAACGCATCACGTTGGCATTTATCATTAGCCCACTGGCCCAGTTCTTCGGCCCGGCACTCGCCTTTTTTATACAACTCGTTGCGCGGTCCTCCCGCGTTGAAGATATGGTCCGCATAGGGAACCAGGTTTTCGCGCCCTTCTTCGGAAATGCCCGAGGCATCAGGGAAGAAGTTCACCGGCATCACCGAGGCAATATCATGGTACGCGTCAAGTTCCACCTGGCCCCCGCCGGCTACGCCTTCGAGCAGCGGAGAAATCACCGAATCCGCACGCTCCAGGCAGGATTCGCGCAGCGCCCGCAAGGCTCGCGAGGAGAGTATCTCTTGCAGCACCTCGCGCGGGGCATCATGTTCTGGCGGATCCATCTGCAGCAGGCCGCGGGCGCGCCAAGGTTCGTGCATGCCCACACCGGAGCCGGAAATCATTTCCTGCCAGTTCTCCAGCGTGCTCGTGAGTTCCGCAAAGCGTCCAATGGCGTACACCCCGTATTGCGGCAGGTAGGCGACGGGGCCGGCTTCACGCAGCCGCTGCTGGAAAGGCAACGGATCTTCAAGGTTCTCAAAGGAGAACGGATCGTCCTCAAGTTTCGGAGCGCTGGTGTGGTGCGCCGGGCAATTTGAAATAGTCGACATGGTTTTCCCTTACCTTAAAGATCCAATACGAGACGGTCGGAGACCGCACGCGAAACGCAGACAAACATTCGGTCGTTTTTTGCCCGTTCGCCGTCGTTGAGCAACGAGTCCCGGTGTTCTGGCGTGCCGCGCAGCACGCCCACCTCACAGGTTCCGCAGACCCCTTCCATGCACGAGGCAAGCACCGGAATGCCAGCATCCGAAAGGGCGGCGAGCACCGTCTCATCCGGCTTCACTGTGACCGTTTTCCTGGACACCTCAAGCTCAAGTTCAAATGGCTCGGTGCGCACCGGGGCTTCCAAGGTTGCGGCCACGAAACGTTCAAACCGTACCGCCCAGTCCGGCCAGTTCGCAGCGGCGCCCTTGACCGCGTTGAGCAGCGGCTCCGGTCCGCAGCAGTACACCCGCCCGCCCTGCGGCATGGTTTCCAAGAAGCTCAAGTTCAGGTGGCCCATTTCATCCTGCGGCCAAATGGTGACTTTGTCTGCAAAGGCTTCAAGCTCTTCAAGGAAGGCCATGGAATCACGGTTACGTCCGCCGTAATGCAAATGCCAGTCGATCCCCAATTTTTCAGCTGCGGCAATCATTGCCATGATTGGCGTGATCCCAATTCCTCCGGCAATGAACTCAAACCGTTCGGCTTGGGAAAGTAGAAAATTATTACGTGGGGTGCCAACGGTAATCAGATCCCCTTCGGCGAGCACCTCATGGATGTAGCGTGAACCTCCACGGGAATTAGGTTCGTTGAGCACCGCTACTTCGTAGGCATTCGGCTCCCAGCGGTCCCCGCACAGCGAGTAGTGCCGGGAGAGCGATTCCCCCTCTGATACCGGCAGCACCAACTCGATGTGTGCGCCGGGGCCCCAGTCCGGAACACGCGCCCCGTGAGGATCTTCGAGACGCAAGCGAACCACGCCTTCGGCGAGCAATTCCTTGCGGGCCACGCGTAGCGACCGAACGCCAGGGCGGCTTCGATTGGGCTGGGCGGCCGCCGATTCATCGGTCTGGTTCGAGGCAACATTAGTAGGCATGACTAGAGCTTGCTCCTTTTGAATAGCTGTAAGCAACATCACACGACCTATCGTCGCGATAGATCACTCTTGCACCCCTTCGGGAACCAGGTATCGCGCCGCTCATTTGAGGCCATGCACGGAGTCCTGAAAGTGCGTGGCGTGCGAAAGATCCTCCGCCAGCAAGCTGGCGGAGGATCTTTCAGCCGAAAAGAGCTTAGCTCACCGGCTGCGCACTGCGTTGCGTCAAAGCTTCGCGACGTGCCCGCTGGGCCTTGAGCTCATTTCGAGCCAAGGCGTTCTTGTGCACCTCATCAGGCCCGTCGGCGAAGCGCAGGGTACGCACGTAAGCCGCGGATTCGGCAAGGATGAAGTCCTGGGACAGCCCGCCGGCCCCATGGACCTGGATCGCCTTATCGATGATCCACTCCACCGCTGCTGGTGTGGCGATCTTGATCGCCTGGATTTCGGTATGAGCACCCTTATTTCCCACGGTGTCCATCAACCATGCGGTCTTGAGCACCATCAGACGCAGCTGTTCAATGCGGACCCGGGACTCGGCAATCCAGTCACGGATCACCCCCTGTTCGCTGAGCTGCTTGCCAAAGGCGACTCGTGCATCGGCCCGCTCGCACATCATATCGATGGCGCGTTCGGCCATGCCGATGGCCCGCATGCAGTGGTGTATACGGCCAGGGCCCAGACGGGCCTGGGCGATCGCGAACCCTTCGCCCTCGCCGCCGATGAGGTTGCCCACCGGAACGCGGACGTTGTCGAAAAGCACCTCCGCATGCCCACCTGAGTGGTTATCGCTGTAGCCCAGAACTTCCATGGCACGCACCACGGTCACCCCAGGGGTGTCGCGCGGAACCAGGATCTGGCTCTGCTGGCGGTGGCGGTGAGCGGACGGATCGGTTTTTCCCATGACGATGAACAACTTGCAATTGGGGTTCATCGCACCAGAAATAAACCACTTGCGCCCGTTGATAACGTAGTCGTCGCCGTCGCGTTCAATACGCGTCTCCACGTTCGTGGCATCCGAAGAGGCCACATCCGGTTCGGTCATCGCAAAAGCCGAACGGATTTCACCTTCCAGCAGGGGGCCAAGCCACTGGTTCTTCTGCTGTTCGGTGCCGAACATTGAAAGCAGTTCCATATTTCCGGTATCCGGAGCGGAACAGTTCAACGCCGCAGGCGCCAAGAACTTGCTGCGGCCTGTAATTTCGGCCAATGGCGCATACTGCAAGTTAGTAAGCCCGGCTCCCTCTTCTCCCGGCAGGAAGAGGTTCCACAGGCCGCGGCGTCTGGCTTCGGCCTGTAGCCGCTTCATCGTGGGAGAATCCGTGAACGCATGGGTATTTTCCATGCCAGCTAGCTCTTCGGCGTACCCAAGTTCTGCGGGGTACACGTGGGATTCCATAAAGTCGGTGAGCTCCACCATCAGCGCTTCGGTGCGCTGGTCATGTGCGAATTCCATTACTTGTACTCCTTCAATGATTCAAGACCAAGCTCCAGTAGCAATGGCACGGTGTTTCCGCTATCTTCAAATCCTTCGCCGACCATTTGCCCGTTCAGGTGCCGGTAACGCACGCCTTCGGCGATGCCTGCCAATTTGAAGCAGGCCAGCCCCAGATGGAAGCCGAACCCGTCCAGTGACCGGCCGCTCTCCCGTTCGTAGATGGCCATGATCTCTTCTTCCGAAGGGTAGCCATCGGCCAAGGTGACATCCTTTTTGTCCGGGGCGGCAGAATCCCAGGTTGAGATGATGCGTGCCCGGCGCTGGTAGGTGAGCATCAAGGCCAGATCCAGCAATGGGTCCCCCAAGGTAGCCATTTCCCAGTCAATGACCGCCGCCGGCAGATCATCTGGCCCCATCAACACGTTGTCCAGGCGGAAATCACCATGCACAATGCCTGTGGCTGATTCGGCGGGAACCAGCTGCACCAGTTTGCTGTACAGCTCCTCGGCTCCGGGAAGCTCCCGGGTGAAGGAAGCATCCAGTTGCTTCTTCCACCTGCTGACCTGGCGGGAAAGGAATCCTTCGGGCCGGCCGAAGTTTTCCAGTCCCACCGCGCCAGGGTCGACACGGTGCAGCTTCGCCAAGGTGCGAATCAGTTCGGTACCGATATCCGCGGTGCGTTGAGCACCCAGCGTGCTGATCTCCGCGGCATAGCGGTAAGGCACGCCGGCCACGCGTTCCATCACGTAGTATTCCGCGCCCACCACGTCCTTTTCACTGCAGTAGGCGATCATCCTGGCCACCGGAACGTCCGTGGACTCCAGGGCCGCCGCGATCGTGTATTCGCGGCGCATATCATGAGCGGTAGCCATGATTTCGCCCAGCGGCGGACGGCGGATAATCCAGTTATTCACGCCATCGCTGAGGTCATAGGTCAGATTTGACCGTCCTCCTTGGATCAGCGAGGCACTGAGCGGGCCCGTGACCAAACCCGGACACTCGGTATCCAGCCAACGGCGCAGTTTCTCCAGATCCAGTCCGGTCGGTGAGAGAATAGTTGTTGAATTTTCACCCATCACGCTCACGCCCTCGCAAATTCGGGAACGAGCGTCTCATAGCTGATCTGCCCCTTCTTGATGCTTCCGAAACTCTGCGCAACCGCTGCCATCTGGGCCACGGTCTCCTTCTTGGCCTTGAATAGCTCCTGGAGGTTCGGGGCGATGGACTGGGCGTAGTGCTCAATATAATCGCGGGCGATATCCGGGGCTGAATTCGCCAGGGAACTCTTATTCAGCAATGCCGCGGCCTCATGTGGTTTGTTCAGGATCCACTGATGGGCATCCCACTGGCATTCCAGCCACTGCTTAACCAGTTCCGGCTGCTGCTGCGCCATCTCTTCGCGCACCGCAACCGCCAGTACGGCTTGTTCACGCAACTTCCCTGGGACGTCTTGTTCGGCGAAGTCCAGCAGCACCGAACCTCCTGATTCCTTGGCAACATAGCGCGTGGAGGTCCACTGCACCGTCACATAGGCATCCACGCGCTTCTGCTTCAGATTCGGGATGGCGTTTGCCGTCGTTCCCACCGCCAGCGCGGTGACATCCGAGTACTTCATAGCGGCTAATTCCAACGCAAGTTTCAGTTGCAGGTCGCTACCGGAACCAACACTTGTCACCCCGACCTTCTTGCCTTTCAGCGAGGCCATTTTTTCCTCGAAGCTTGCCGAAGCCGGCGGAGCCGAGAATCCTTCGCCGGCGACAATTCCATAGGAGGTCTCGGGGGTGCGGAAACCGATGAGTACCGGTCGTTTACCTTCGGAGCTATTGGCATGTGTTGCCATCAGCAGGCCGGTATCGGATGCCAATCCATCAATGGCCCCTGCCACCAGCAGCTGGTAGGACTGCACACCACTTTGCGGGGTCAGATGCTTTGGAACATCAAGTCCGTGGTTGGCATAATCCTTGTTGGCCAGGTTCGCCGTGTCGATGAAGAATGAGTCACCGGGGAACGCTGCCACACCAAACTTTGTCAGGTCACCACCTGCGGACCCACCGCACGCGGTCAGCAATGACGCCGAGCCCACAGCCGCAGCTCCAAGCCCGACAAATTTCAATAACGAGCGGCGAGATACCGCGCCGTTGAGCATCTGCAGCCCGCCTGCAGCCGGCCTTGGGTTTCCTGAGTCAAACATTTCTACTCCTGTAATGTGATGCCTGCGGTGAATACGTGCATTGAGCTTTAGGCGGACTCCATGACTACCCGGCCCACTGTCTGTCCATCAGCCAGCCGTTGCAAGGCCTGGGGAACTCCGTCCAGGGTGAAACGTTCAGAAACGAATGGGCTGATCAGACCCGCATCCGCCAACTTGAGCAATTCGGCATGGCATTGATCCACCAGCTCTGGTTTACGGTCGTTATACAGGCCCCAGTGGATCCCCATAATCGAGTAATTCTTCACCAGTGCATGGTTGAGTTTCGCGCTCTGGATTTCGCCGCCGGCAAATCCGACCACGATAATCCGTCCTTCGAAGGCAATGCATTTGGTGGACCGCTCATAGGTTTCTCCGCCTACCGGGTCATAAATGACGTCCGCGCCGCGGCCCCCGGTGGCCTCCTTCACAATCTGCACAAAGTCTTCGCTCCGGCGGTCGATCACCAGGTCGGCACCGAGCGTCCGCGCATATTCTGCCTTGGCTTGACCGCCGACCACACCGATGACCCTGGCACCGGCTGCTTTGCCTAATTGGATGGCGGCGGAGCCCACACCTCCGGCAGCTGCATGGACCAGCAGGGTCTCTCCCGGTGCGATGCGTGCCAGCCGGTGCAAGGCAAACCATCCGGTCTGGTAGCCGATAAAGAGGCAGGAGGCTTGGGCGTTGTCCAAGGAGGAAGGAGCCTGATGCACCTTGGACTGATCCATCAGCGCATACTGGGCGAACCCTCCATAGGGCAAGGTAGTCAAACCCAGGACCCGATCACCCACCGCGGCGCGAGTCACCTCGGGGCCGATGGCCACCACCTCGGCACAGACTTCCCGCCCAGGGGTAAAGGGTAGCTCTGGCTTCACCTGGTAAATGCCGCGGCACATGAGCACGTCGGGAAAATTTGCGGCCGAGGCAAGGACACGGACCGCGATTTGGCCGGCACCGGGTGTCGGCGCGTCGACATCACGCAGTTCAAGGACCGATGCGGGTTCGCCCAGCTCGGTGACCGACCAGGCTTTCAGCGTGCTTGGAAGAGCCATGGCTTACTCCTCCTCGAAGTCGAGCAGTGCTTGCCCGCTGGCCACCACATCACCTTCGGCCACATGGACGCGCAGCACGGTACCGGCTTCCTCTGCCATCACGGGAATCTCCATCTTCATGGCTTCGAGGATCAAGAACACCTGGTCCTCTTCGACCTGCTCCCCTTCTTTGACCAAAATCTTCCAGACGTTTGCACCCATGTCTGAATTGATTGTCTCTGCCATGATCAGGCGCTCCTTTGTGCGAGTTTTTCGAGTTTTGCTTGGGCTTTGAGACGCTGCTGGATTGTTTCAACCAGCCCGGTATCGTAGTTCCCGGCAATGAATTCTTCGGTTTCCAAGATGGATTTCAGGAAGGGCTGGTTGGTCACCAATCCTTGGATGGCAAAGTTCTCCAGGGCTTGCCGGACACGCGCCAGGGCTTCCTCACGGTTCTCCCCCCATGCACAGACCTTGGCTACCAGTGAGTCGAAGTGCTGGGTGACCTCGGTGTCTGCCTGATATCCGGAATCCACGCGGATGCCCGGACCCGTTGGCTCGTTCCATCCCTCGATGGGGCCGGGTCGTGGGAAGAATTTTTTCGGGTCTTCCGCGCAGATCCGCAATTCAAATGCGTGGCCCTGCTGCTGCGGGGCAAAGCCGCTGGTAGGGCGGCCCGTTGCGGCAATGCTCAGCTGCTGCTCGATCAGATCAACACCGTGGGTCATCTCGGTGATCGGGTGCTCCACCTGAATACGGGTATTCATTTCAAGGAACACAAAGTCACCGCTGACGGTGTCCAGCAGGAATTCCACGGTTCCCGCGTTACGGTAGCCCACCGATCCGGCTGCCGCGATCGCGGCTTCACGCAGCTGTTCACGAACCGCTGGGTTCAGGTGCGGTGCCGGGGATTCCTCAATCAATTTCTGGTGCCGGCGCTGCGTGGAGCAGTCACGTTCGCCGAAAGCGATGATGGTTCCGTCGTCCAGGCCGAGGACCTGAATTTCCACGTGGCGGGCCGAGGCGACAAAGCGTTCAACAAAAACACGGTCCGAGCCGAAGCTGCGGCCGGCCATCGATTTTGTGTTTTCGAAGGCCACCCGCAGCTCCTCCGGGGTGTGGGCTACGGCCATGCCGATCCCGCCACCGCCGGCGGAGGCCTTGACCATGACCGGGTAGCCGACACGTTCGGCTTCGGCCACCGCCTCGTCACCGGTTTCCAAGGCGGCTCCCGCATCCCCGCTGATCGGCACTCCGGCCTTGGCCACCGCACGCCGGGATTCAACCTTGTCACCCATCACCTCGATGATTTCGGCTGAGGGCCCGACCCAGGTCAGCCCGGCTTTGGCCACGGCCCGGGCAAATCCTGCGTTTTCGGCTAGGAAACCGTAACCTGGGTGCACCGAGGCCGCGCCGGTTGTCTGGGCGATCTTCACGATCTGTTCAGCATCCAGGTACGCCTGGACCGGAATCTCACCGGTCAGCTCGACCGCTTCGCTGGCCTCGGCCACGTAGGGAAGGGATGCGTCAACCTTGTGGTAAAGGGCGATGGTGCGGACGCCAAGCTGGTTGGCGGTGCGGATGATGCGCCGGGCGATTTCGCCGCGATTGGCAATCAGCAAACTTTCGGGAAAAGCACTCATGGTTCTGCTCCTTAGAAACTCGTTGGCCAGGTGCGCAGCAGGTGCTCTCCGACACCGTTGCTCCGGGCACGGTAATGGTCGTTCAGCGCACCGAGGATGTAGTCGCGGGTCTCGGCAGGATCGATGACCTGCTCGAATCCGAAGACCTGGGCGGTGTCATAGGCAGTGGTGCCCTTGTTCATTTCCGCCAGGCGCAGCTCGTAGAGTTCGGGATCGCTTTCCTTGTCGATGCCGTGAACCACCGAAACTGCGGAGGTCGGATCCATGAAGCTGACTTCCGAAGACCACCAGCCTGCGGTGGAATCTGCGGTGCCGCCGCCACCCATGTTGATCAGCGCCTGGCCGTAATTCTTGCGCATGGTCACCGCGATCTTCGGAACTGTCACCAGTGACAGGGCATTCATCCAATTAATGATCTTGCCCGCTACCTTGCTGCGTTCGGCTTCCAAACCGATGAGGAAACCTGGCTGATCCACCAGGTGGATGATCGGGATGTTGTACGAATCGCACATCACCAGGAAGCTCGTTGCCTTGTCGCAGGCCGCCCCGTCCAGCGCGCCGCCCTTGAACTGCGGGTTGTTCGCGATGATGCCCACCGATTGCCCGCCGATGCGGGCCAAGGTGGTCACCAGGGATTTGCCGTAGCGGGCCTTGATCGGGAACATCGAGCCGGTATCAACGACCAGTTCGATCACCTTGCGCACATCATAGGTTTTGGTGCGTTCTTCGGGAACGATGCCGCGGATCTCATCCGCGCGGTCCCCCGAACCGGTGGGGACCGGCGCCAGCGGCGCGGTTTCCCCATTGTGCGAGGGCAGGTAGGACAGGAAGCGGCGGATCAGCTCGACGGCTTCTTCATCGCTGGAGGCCACCGCGTCGGCAAATCCGGTGACTTCCGAGTGCATTTTCCAGCCACCGAGCTCTTGCGGGTCAACCTCTTGCCCGGTGGCGCGCGCAACCAGGTTGGGGCTGGAGACCGCGAGCACCGCCCCCTTGCGGAAGACCGCGAAGTCCGAGGCCATGGTGTGCCAGGCAGCCGAACCAAAGCAGTAGCCAAAAGCGGCCGAAACCCATGGGCTTTCACGCTGGCGCAGGAAACGGGTCTTCCCGTTGGCGCTGCCCATGCCGGAGCCGCCCATCGCATCCGGCATGCGCACCCCGGTGGATTCGGACAGGTAAATCAACGGCTGACCGGTTTTGACTACCAATTCCTTAAAATGGGACATCTTCTTGTTGCTGGTGGGCGACGAGGAGGACCCCTTGACGGTGAAGTCATAGGCTATGACGCTGGCGCGGCGGTTATCAATCTCTCCGCTGCCGGTGATCTTTCCATCGGCGGGCGTCTTGTCCCGGTCCCCGGGGACCGAGGAGGTGACAAACAACCCTGATTCGCGGAAGGTGCCCGGGTCCAGAAGCAAGGCGATGCGTTCGCGGGCGTTGAGTTCGCCCTTGGCCCGCCGGGCTTCGAGCTTCCTGCTTCCGCCCATGGCCAAGGCGGCCAGCCGGCGGTTTTCATGCTCCTGCTCGCGAGTGAGATTTTCTTCCTCGGGCTTAGTTGCTTGCTGTGTCATGTTTTTGATCCTTCGTGGTGCTTCGCGGGGCCGAAGGCTTTTATCGGCTTTGTTCAAGTACTGCTCGCGCAGCAAGGGCTGCGTCTTCAAAGGTGGGGAAAACCGGGATGCCGGCGGTGCGGGCACGATGCGCATAACCGTCGATGAGCTCTTCGGTTTGTGTGCTGCCGTCGCTTTTGAGCACCAGCAGCTGGTGGGTTTGCCCGTTCGCTGCATCGCGGGCGGCGGCAATGGACTCGATGATGTTTCCGCTCACGTCCCCATGGGTGGCCCCGAGGTTGCGTTGGATAATTCCCACGTTCAGGTGGGTTATGAGCAGCGACGGATTGCTGCCGGCCAGGACCGCACCGAGGATGTCCGCGGCAACCTGGCCATTTTTGACTGCCAGTGTTCCGGCCGGCACGTCGATCGGGTTGTGGAAGCCATTGCCCGGCGGTAAATCCATGGATTCAAGCTGGTCAATAACTTCTTCTGGAAGCGCGGAGGTGCGCACCCCCTGGCGGTCCAGTGCGTCTGCGCCCAGCACCGAGGCCCCGCCGCCGTTACCGAACAGCACGGCCTCGGATCCGGTGAGCTTGACCGACATGTCCAAGGTGGATAGCGCATGCAAGGCGGTGGAGAAGTCGGTGAGCGAATCCACCAGGGTGATTCCCCCCTGGCGGGCGATAGCCGGCCAGAGCCGGTGGTTGCCCGCCAGCGCACCGGTATGGCTGGTGGCGGCCCGCGAACCTTCGGCGGTGCGTCCGCCGGCCAGCAGTACCACCGGCTTGCGGTGTGTGGCGGCGTTGAGCACCTCCATCACCTCGCGGGCCACTGCAATCGATTCGAGGTAGAGGCCGATCACCTGAACCTGATCATTCTCAAGGTGGGAGGCGACAAGTTCTGCGGCGTTGACGTCGGCACTGTTGCCGATGCTGACCACCGAATGGAAATCAATGCCGCGCATCGCTCCCACCCGCAAGATGTCCACGCTTAACCCGCCGGACTGGGAGACCACCGCGGTGCTCCCGGGGGTGAGCGGCGCTTCGGGAAGAAATGAGAGACGGCCGGCGGACGCGTGGGTGCCCAGGCAATTCGGTCCGATCAGCCGGATTCCCGCCGTGCGCACGGTGTCCACCAGCTCGGCTTCCAGCTCCTTGCCCTCGGCGACCTCGCCATAACCTGAGGAGATCACCTGGGCGAAACGCACCTTGCCTGCCCCGGCGGACAAAGCCTGGGCAACCCGTGTTCCGGGCATGGCCACGTAGGCATAGTCGACCGGTTCGCCGAGTTCGGCCAAGGAGGCGATGGCGGGCAGACCCTCGATGGTGTCCGCGCCGGGGTTGACCGGGATGATGGTGCCGGTGAACCCGTTGGCCGTCATATTGCGGATGAACCGGTTTGCCATATTGGGGCGCTTGCTGCTGGCCCCGACGACGGCAACGCGCCGGGGGGCGAACAGCGCGGAAAAATCGGTGGGAGCCGCGGCATCCACTGCACCGGAACGCGCCGGGGCCTGCTCGGCCTCCCCCACCACAAACCTGGCGTCGACGGCGACCGCTCGGTTCTCCGAGACGATGACCGGGTTCAGATCGATTTCGCGTACCTCGGCTGGCAGCGTGGCCAGCAACCCGGTGGGCCCGGACAGCCGCGAAATAAGTTCAACCAAGGCGTTGACATCTGCCTTGACGCCACCACGGGCGCCGTTGAGGATTTTCATCCCGCGCAGTTCACTGAGCATGCCGTGGATTTGGGATTCGCTCAGCGGGGCCAGGCCAAAGGCAACATCTTCGAAGACCTCAACCATGACGCCGCCCAAGCCGACCATCACGCTCCAGCCCAAATCTGGAACACGAACCGCACCGACGATTATTTCGTGGCCGGCGGGAATCATCTCCTCAACGAGCAGCCCGGCAAGCTCGTGGCCGTGAGCCGCGAGCGACTGGCTCATGGCGGCGCCGACCGCATCGATTTCACTGTGCGCTACTCCCACGCGGACGCCGCCGGCGTCGGACTTGTGAACCAGGGTCGGGCAGATCGCCTTCACCACCAACGGTTCACGCAGGTTCGCCGGTGCTTGCTGACCGAGTGAAATTTCTATGCCCCGCGGAGTGTCAATTCCGAAGGCGTCGAGCACAGATTTGCCCTCGGCTTCGGTGAACATCGCGGATTCCCGGGTCTTCGCCTGGGCGATGAACTCCTCGACGCTGCGTGCGTTACTCGTCTTTGCTGTTTCGACTGACAACTAACTACCTCACTGGACATTGGAGCTGAGCGCCGATTCGTGCGCTAAGTGTGTTCCAAGTCTCTCTGGGGTTCGCTAGCGTGTGAAGCCGAAATACGCTGGCACGGTGATATGACTGCGCTATCGACACCCTTTTCGCCGCCGGTGCAAATCATAGATTTACAAGTCAAGTACCTTTTAGCAGCTTCCCTCCGGGGGACGCTTCGGGTGGCGGGCAGCCCGCGGCGGTACCCAGCCGAGGGCAGGGACAGCCCGGGAGATACCCCGAGCAGGTACCGGGCTGTCCGCAGATGCCAGCTGGCAACGCGCCAAAGGCGCCGCCAGAAGAGTTAAAAATCTGCTGACTTTGCCGTCTCGCGCAGCAAACGCAGAAACGCCTGCACCGCCGAAGAACGGGACTCATCCTTGCGCACTACCGCGGACAGCTTCGCCGAAGCCCAGGGGTAAGGCAGCGGTATCAAGGAGATCCCGCCACCGCTCTGCGTGGAGTCGAGCAAGGTATTGGCAATCGAGACGCCCACCCCGGCGCGTGTCATGGCCCGCGTTGCCTCGGCATTAGGTGTGGTGTAGACGATCTTGGCTTCGACGCCCTCGAGCAAGCGCTCAAAAGCCACACGGAGGATGCTTGATTCGGCCGGGAAGATCAATGGTTGGCCTTCCAGATCCTGAGGATTAAAATCGTCTTTGAGCGCCAACGGATGATCTTCGTGCACCGCCAGCACCAACCTGCCGGATAGCAGATCTATGTGATGCAACAGCGCGTCTTCCCCGGCGGTCAGTTCAATGCCGGGAAGCCGGGTCACGAGCCCCACATCAAGATTTCCTGCCAGCACTCCTTGAACCACTAATTTCGAAGGTCCCTCATCTACGTCGAAACGCACGTTGGGAAATTCTGTCAGCAGGCGTTTGACGGTGCGTGGCAGGATCGTCTGAGAACCCGAGGGCACCGTGCCCAGCCGGACGGTACCTAATTTAAGTCCGCCGATAGCACTAGCTTCCTCGCGCAGCATACGCTCGGCCAACACAGCGGCTTCCACGTGAGGCAGAATTCTTTCAGCCGCATACGTCGGACGAACGCCCTTGGCCCCGCGGGTTACGAGAATGACGCCCAAGTCCTCTTCGAGCCGCTGGACCTGGTTGGTGATCGTGGGCTGGGAGATATCCAGCTCCTTCGCCGCTTGGCGGAATGAGCCTGTCCGCAGCGCTGCTTCCAGATATCGTAATTGTGCAAATCTCAAGAATGTGTCTCCTCGTTGAGCGCGATCTAACCCGGCCGTCAGATGACGTTACCGCGATCACATTCGTTTAGTTCAATTGTCACATGGGTTCACGAGCCAACACCGGTCCACACCGGAAGGTTTCCTGCGCAGCGCCGGCAGGAGCCACCCACGCAGTGAGGAATATTCCCGAGGCTACGACGTTGGTCCGAATCCCATCGGGCTCGCGCTGCAACCATGGGAGTCAGCACAGCCAGGGGTTTCACCTTGACCTCCGCGCCGCACCCACCACCAGGATTTCCCTGTCATCGGACCGGCAGAGCACCAGAGGCTCGATTTCTCTGGCCGGAACAGGATGCTGCGGGTGAGAAGATTGCCAGCCGGGCGCTTCCGTTAATTCAACGCCGCAGCCCGGAAAGCTGAATCGCTTGCCGGGCTGCGGGCCATACATAGTGAATAGTGTTTAGCGACTGCGCTTGGACACGTTCTTTTCCATCACCGAGATCGACAGATCCATGAGCATGGACAACAGGCCCATCGCCAGCAGGATCGCGAAGGTCTGGTCAACATGGAAATTATTGGTGACCACCACGAGCCGTTGACCAAGGCCGGTATAGGAGCCGACCATTTCAGAGACGACCGCGCCGAGCACCGAGTAGACTGCGCCCAGGCGCAATCCGCCGACAATCGCCGGCAAGGCCGACGGGAACTCGATTTTGAAGAAACGCTGACGCGCACTCATACCCAATGATGTGGTCAACTGCTTGATGTCGTGATCGATACCCACCAAGGCACCCAAGGTGCTGGTCAGCAACACGAAGTAGACCACGCTGAAAGCTACCAAGGCCTTGGGTCCGAATCCGAGCCCAAACCACAGGATAAAGATCGGGGCCAACGCCGGACGTGGAAGGCTGTTGATAAGAGTCAGCAGCGGCTGCGCCGCAGTGTGCAAAACCGGTACGTGGGCAAAGAGCACGCCCGAGAGAATTCCGAGTATTGCGCCGGTGATCAAACCAACCAGTGCCCCCGAGAAGGTGGCGAGCACATCTACCCAGAACGTACTGTCGGTCAGCTGGACAATGAACGCGGTAGCAACATCCAAGGGGGTGGAGACCAAGGTGGAATCCATAAGTCCCGTCGAGGTGACAAATTGCCACACTGCAACAAAAATTCCCAGAACTCCTACCCGCAGCCCCCAAACGAGCGAGTTGTTCTTCTGCTTGGTCCGGCGCCTTTCGACGAGAATTGTGCTGTCGTCATAGGCCAGAGGTTTTTGAATTGTCGCGGTCATGCCATTCGATTGTGCCTGGGGTTCCATGGTGATTCCGTTCCTACCGGTTAATTCTGCCGAGTCGTCTAAGCGTTGCTGGTTTGCCGCACGAGCTTGCCATCCAGTGGCGAAGAAGTATGCGGTCCGCCGGTCACCTGAAGCACGGTGCCGGTAATGAAACTTGCCGCGTCAGAGGATAGATAAATGCAGGCATCTGCCACTTCTTCGGGCAGACCTACCCTCCCCAAGGCCAAGAACTCTCCGAACTTCTTCTCGGTGTCCCCCTGCGCAAATCGCGAGGACGGGGTCAAGGTCGCTCCCGGTTCAACACAATTCACCCGGATTCCACGGTCCGCCCATTCCCAGGACATGGTCTTGGTCAACGAGGCCAAGGCTGCCTTGGCTGCGGCGTAGGCCCCCCGCATCGGGTGGGCATAATTCGCCGACCCCGAACCGACGTTGACGATTACCCCGCCGCCCTGGGCTTCGAATACCGGAAGCACCGCGCAGGCCATGTGGAATGGCCCGTTCAGATTGGTCCCAATGGTCGCATTCCAGGCGTTCGCCGAGAGATCTTCGAGGCGGCTGGAGAAGTTGCCGCCGGCGTTATTGATCAGCACGTCAATCCGGCCAAAATTCTCCAGCGCGGCCTGCACAATCCGCTGGGCAGTTTCGGGCTCCTTGATGTTGCCGGTGACAACGACCGCCCTGCGCCCGGTAGCCTCAATGGCCTCGGCCCGCTCTTGCAGCGACTCGGCTTTTCGTCCGTGGATGACCACATCGGCGCCGGCCTGCGCGTATTTCAGAGCAAGCGCTCCACCGATGCCGCCCGAGGCTCCGGTGACGATGACAACTTGGTCGGTGAAATCGTAAGAGACGGTTCCGGCCTTTTTGCTGGCGGCGGTAGTTGGGGTGTTCGACATTGAGTGTCCTCCTGAATGGTGCACGCCGATCATGGGCACAGTGCCCGGTGTCGGAACGGCAGAAAACCTAATACATTGCTTCTGGAAAAGCTTGCTGTGACTCAGACCACGTTTCAAGTTTCCAGTGACTATCGTGGCGATAGCCGCGCATAGGCCCTCTTTTCCTTGACCTCAGCCCCTGAAGTGAAAGACGATTCATTAACCACAGGGTGACGCACGGCACATGAGCCGTTGTGCGCATCCATGACCTTCCAGCACTCACTAGCACCGGCAACCGGTTCAAATGGCGTGCCGATCCAGCATCCCTTGGCCAGCATCCGGGGGTCCTAGCCTGAAATATTCGATTGGAGCGAACATGCCTAATCCACCAGTCAGCTCGGTGCGCGACAGTGAGTCGCCAATGACCGGTTCACTCACTAAGCCGACCAAGCCCCAGGGAGCCCGAGGTGTTTCGGTGCAGTTCCAAGGCGTAAACCACAGCTTCCTGCATGGAGACCGCCCGGTACGGGTACTGAACGACTTCAACCTCGACATTCAACCGTCGGAATTCGTCAGCCTTGTCGGACCCTCCGGGTGCGGTAAAACCACCGCACTGGGAATGCTCGGCAACCTGGTCTCGCCGCGCGCCGGCCAGGTGCTGATCGACGGTTCCCCAGTTAGCCCGGGTAGCAACGAGGCGGCCTTCCTCTTCGCCCGAGATGCTTTGCTCCCTTGGCGCCGGGTCCGCTCCAATGTCGAGCTCGGCATGGAGGTCCGCGGGGTACCGCCGCAGCAGCGCCGCGAACGCGCCGAAGAGTGGCTGCACAAGGTTCGCCTGCACGAATTCGCCGAGTCCGATGTGCTGCACCTTTCCCAAGGAATGCGACAGCGCGTAGCCATTGCGCGCACGTTGGTGCAGAATCCCAAGGTGCTGCTGATGGACGAGCCCTTCGCCGCGTTGGATGCGCAGACACGCGCCATTCAGCAAGAAGAGTTCACCAAGCTTTGGGAGGCCGAACGTCCCACGGTCATCTTTGTGACACACGATCTGGAGGAAGCTATCCTGATGAGCGACCGCGTGGTGCTCATGGCCAGCCGGCCTGGCCGTATCGTGGCGGACATGAAAATTGAACTTGAACGCCCACGCAGCCAGGAGATGCGCCGAGAGTCTGCCTTGTTTAAGGAATACTTCCACGAGATGTCGGACCGTCTGCGCGACGAGGTTGAGATGGCCGAGCAGCGACTTCGTGAAGAGAGTAAAAATGCCTCCTAAGACACTGAACAAACTGCGCGGATCCGATGGCTCGACCGTTGCATACCGTCGATATGGCACCGGCGAAAGAGTACTCACCGCCTTGCATTCCCTCGCCTTGGACGGCTCCTGGTACGAGCCGCTGGCCGCATCCCTCGGAGCACAGTACAGCATCCTTGCCCCGGATTTCCGGGGCCACGGGCAAAGCACCCAGGGTCATTCGCCGGTAAGCCTGGCTTTGATAGCCAAGGACGTCGCGGCCATGTGGGCAGCCGAAGGGGTGGAACATAGCGTGGTCCTGGGCATCTCCCTCGGCGGGATGGTCGCCCAAGCGGTATCGGGCAGTTTCCCTCAAATGGTGGACGCCCAAATCCTGATGGCGACCCGCGGGGCCTTCGACGAAACCGCCGCCCAGGGCACCCGCGCCCGCGCAGCCGAGGTGCGTGCGCCACAGGGGCTGGCTCAGGCTCTTGAAGCGACCATGCACCGCTGGTTTGGCGATGAATCCGCCAATACGAGGTCGCCTCTGGTGAGCCAGGCCCGCGAGCAATGGCTGCAAGCTGGCGGTGACACCATTGCCGACTACTTCGAAGCTATGACACAGGTCGGTGAGTTCCAGCTGGAGACTCCCCCACCCACGCTGGTGGTGGCCGGTGCCGACGATCGAAGCACCGCCCGCCCAGTGATCGAGGCACTCGCCGCGCAAATTTCTGGCGCCGAACTGGTTGTAGCCGACGGCGGGCACCTAGTCGCATTCGACAACCCAGCCGAGGTGGTCCGCGTCATCCGGCCATTCCTGGACGGTTTGGACTGCTGGCCGCGCTAGCCACCGAATTTTGTATCTTTTAACTTCATTGCACTACGGAGACGACATGAACACCACGCTGGAACGACACTACGCGCAGCTACTCGAAGAAGATCTGCGCGCGCATCACAACGGGTTTCAATCCCCGGCGCTGATCATGCTCACCGCCCACATCACCGCAGACGCCAGCGTGCTGCGCGATGAATGGCGCCCAAGCATTCCCGCGCTTCCGGTCAGTGGGCTGAGCCCAGAGATCGAGACCGAAGCCATCAACTATTGCATCGAGCGCCTGGCCCCGTACCTGGATACTCAAGCAAACTGGGCCGCGGAACCCACCGATCAGATGCGACTGGCCATGACCAAATGGCTGCTGAGCGCGGACAATGATGATGCCTATGCGCTCTCTGAGGTTTCCTTTGTCCCCAATGACACAGATCCACGCCAGCCGGAATGGACACTGAACGAACTTCAGCCTGGCACCAAGCTGACCGCCATCGTAATCGGGGCAGGCTTTTCCGGACTGTTGGCCGGGTTGCGCCTGAAACAGGCCGGCGTCCCATTCAAGATCATTGAAAAGAGCCACGACGTGGGCGGCACCTGGTGGGAAAATACCTACCCTGATTGCCGCACCGACGTACGCAGCCACATTTACACCTATTCGTTTACCCAGCATGACTGGGAAACTCACTTTGGACGCCAAGATAAAATCCATGAATACCTGCACAAGTTCGCCGCCGACAACGGCCTGTTGGAACACATGGTCTTCGGCAAGGAAGTTACCGCTACCGTCTGGAATGAGAAGAGCAGCACCTGGCAGCTCACTACCCGCCAGGCGGACGGCGGCGAAGAAAAATTTGAATCAAATCTCGTGGTCAGCGCGGTAGGCCAGCTCAATCGCCCATCCGTCCCGAATCTGCCGGGCTTGGACAGCTTCGACGGACCGGTAGTGCACTCGGCCCGCTGGGACCATGAGCTGGATTTCACCGGCAAAAAGGTCGTGGTGATAGGCACCGGCGCGAGCGCCTTGCAGTTCGCCCCGGCCGTCGCGAAGGCCGCCGAACAGATGACGATCTTCCAGCGCAGTGCTCCGTGGCTGCGCAAGACCCCGGTGCTGCGCCAGAATATCGAAGAAAACGAACGCTGGATACTGCTCAATCTGAACCAGTACCGCGCTTTCTACCGGTATTCGCTGTTCTTGCCACGGGTGGTGGGCAACTTAGCGGCAGCCACGGTGGATCCGGACTACCCGCCCACCGAGTTCGCCGTTTCCGCCGCCAACGAACGGCTGCGCGCTGACCTGACCTCCTATTTGGAGGAACAGGCCGGGGATGACGAAGAGCTACGCAAGGCAATCATCCCGAACTACCCTCCGGCAGCCAAGCGCATCATCTGCGATGACGGAACCTGGGTGAAGACCCTCAAACGCGACAACGTCCGATTGGTCAGCCAAGGAGTGAACCGCGTTGATGAAACCGGCGTCTGGCTGGGTGAAGAACATATCGACGCGGACATTATCTTGCTGGGTACCGGATTTAAGGCCTCGGACTTCCTGGTTCCCATGAGCGTTAGCGGAATCGACGGGAAGGATCTGCACGAAACCTGGGGCATCGACGCCAGCGCCTACATGGGCACTGCGCTGCCGGGCTATCCGAACTTCTTCTGCATGTACGGGCCGAATACCAACACCGTTATCCACGGCAATCTGGTCTTTTTCCTCGAATGCCAAGCCAACTATATTGTCGACGCCATCAAGACGTTGGCAGTAACCGGAAAAAGTTCACTGAATTTGAAAAACGACGTATTCGAAGCCTACGACCAGCGAGTAGTCTCCGAAAGCGCCAAGCGCACCTGGGGCTGGTCCAAAACCCACAGCTGGTACATGAACGCCGAAGGACGCTCCACCATCATGTGGCCGTTGCCGGCGCGCGAATATTATGAGGGCACGCTCGCGCTGAACGCCGACGATTACGAACTTCGCTAAACCATCAGATTAAGAAACTGCTTCAACGGAGGTTATTTTGCTTACCGAAACTACAGAAATCACCGAGAACTTGGACCTCGTCTCCGACCTGGAAACCCGCTATCTCTCCGGCGGACCGCAGAATGCTCCGGTCATTGTGTTCATGCACGACGGCGCTTACGGCGGAGCGTCGGATGTGACGTGGGGAAAGATATTGCCCGAAGCCGCGAAGAAATACCGCGTGATCGCTCCGGATCTGCTTGGGTACGGTGGCAGTGCCAAGTCCGTTCGCGCGGATGTCTCCCCGTTTGCCTTTCGCATTCGGCACATTTTCTCGCTGCTGGATCACCTCGGCATCACCGAGCCGGTGCATTTTGTCGGAAACTCATTCGGCGGCTCTATTGGACTACGTGCCTTGGCTGACGAGCAATACCGCCACCGCATCGCCTCGGTAAGTACCTTCAATGGTTCAGGGGGACCCTGGAAAGCGCCTGATATGACCAAGCTCGGCGCGTTCGACGGCACCCGCGAATCCCTCGAGCAGCTGGTAGACCTGTTATGCGACCCGGTCGATGACAAAGCAGATCACCTGGCGGCCCGCTACAAGTGGGCGATTACGCCGGGGCACTTCATCACCATGCGGGCCCCGCATACCCAGCTACCGGAGGCACTCAAGGTCGAGCGTCCGGCGGATACCTTCCCGGCCCAGCTGAAGGAAGTAAACACCCCAGCATTGCTGGTCGAGTGCTCCAAGGACACCTTGCTCCAAGAAGGCTGGTCCAAAAATCTAGCTGAGTCGATGGGTAACGCCCGTCGTGAGGTATTGAATCGAAAGCATTGCCCGAATATCACTCACCCAGAGGAAGCATGGGATCTCATCGATGATTTCCTGACCTCGGTTATCGAAGGTAGCGCAAACTAATGGCAGAAACTAAAGCACCTGCGCTGATCCTTTCCGGAGGTTCTTCAGGTATCGGGGCGGCGCTGGCCGCAGATCTACGTGTCGATTGGGATGTCATCTCGGTGTCCCGCTCACTACCCAAGGATCCACTAGATCGGATCACCTATGTTGCCGGGGATGTGGCCGGTAATGCGCCAGACGTCGTCCGCGAGTCGCTCAAGGCTCAGGGGCGAGATAGCGTCCACTCGATCGTGCACTGCGCCGGTATCGGGGTATTCGGTCCGTTTATGGATATGCCCAAGGCCGACTGGGAACGTGCGTTGTTACTTAACCTGCACGGCACGTTGAACTTTATTCAGGGAACCGCTGATTTGGTAGAGGACGGCGGTCGTATCGTGCTGTATTCCTCGGGCACAGTTTTCAAGGCTCCCGCCGGAGCCGCGGCTTATGCCGCGTCAAAGGCAGGAATCATCGGTTTTTCTCGGAGCCTGGCCGCCGAGTTGGGCGCACGGAATATCACCGTCAACGTGATTGCTCCCGGCCTGGTGATGACCCCGCTGGCTACCGACCTTGCCGGCGGTGAGGAAGCAAATATTGCTTCGCGTGCAATCAAGCGCGCCTCCATCACCGACGACTATGTGGGACCGACCCGCTTCTTCCTCTCCGAAGGCGCAGGCTTTGTGACCGGACAAACCTTGGTAGTTGATGGCGGCTCAATCCGCCGCTAGGCCATATAGTTCTACTCATAAACCCTCAGGTCACTTCTTCGTGAAGAAGCGACCTGAGGGTTTCTACGCGTGATTTGACCTGGAGTGCACGAGGCGAACGAATCATGGAGTTCAGCAATGGTCAGCGATACAGTGCAGCCGCTAGCCCGCCTTGACTAGGTTCTGGTAAATTCTGGGTCCATGCAGCTGCGATGCACCCAAGGCGTTTACCGACTCAAATTCCAAAAATAGTACTAGAGAACCTTTCGACAGTCGGCATATCCCTGATGCTAATAAATTGCTAGAGATGAGGTTCAACTCGAAGTGTTCTCAACTACGTCGAAGTTGAAAAAGGAAGACATGGCCAAGAATTATTTCCGGCTTCCCGACACATCATTCAGGCGCAGGATTGATCAATTAACCAGGTAGTGCCCGGATCCCTTTAAAGGGATCCGGGCACTACCTTTTTGTTACCTCAACAGCGCACTAGCTGTGGCGGCCGCGAGTACGGCGAGCCAAAACTACACCGGCTGCTGCCAGGAGCAGACCAAGAACTAGCAGTGACATGGTCTTGAAACCAGTGTCAGCCAGATTGTCATCATTCTTTGGCTTCTGCGTCTGCTTTGGTTCCTCAGAACCATCCACAGATTCGGAAGCCGAAGGCTGATCAGACTTCTCGGTAGGAGCTGCATCCTGCGAAGGATCCTCGCTCGTATCTGGCGACTCGATTGGATCTTTCGAAGGCGCTTCCGTTGGGTCCGTAGGAGTCGACTCACTCGGAGCCGGCTCAGTTGGATCATCCGAAGGATCCTCGGTTGGTTCCGTTGGAGTCGGTTCAGGATCTTCGTCTAGATAGAAGCCGAAGTCGAGGGTCCCGTCGTGATCCCCATCTTCGGTCAGGCCTTCAGACTTAGCTTCCCAAGTCGAAGAGTCCTTATCCCGGTCGGTACCATTTTCCTTGGTTGGCAGGTAGCCATCCAGAGCATCAGCGGATTTATCCCGATCAATGACCACCGTGTAAGACTCTCCATCCTTCAAGACCGGAAGGTCCTTGAAGTTGTAGTAGCCATTCTCGTCAGTGGTTACCGGACCGACTGGGTTGCCGTTGATGTCAACAACTTCCTTGCCGTCCGGGCCGATCAGTTTCAGCACGACACCCTCAATTGGGTCTTCGTCCTTATTCTGAATTCCGTCACGGTTCTTATCGACCCATACGTAGTCGCCCAGGGAAACCGAAGGTTCCTCAGTCGGCTCCGTAGGCTCAACCGTAGGTTCAGTCGGCTCCGTTGGTTCGACAGTCGGCTCAGTCGGCTCCGTTGGTTCCGTCGGCTCAACCGTAGGTTCAGTCGGCTCCGTCGGCTCAACCGTAGGTTCAGTCGGCTCCGTAGGCTCCGTAGGCTCCGTAGGTTCCGTAGGTTCCGTTGGTTCGACAGTCGGCTCAGTCGGCTCAACCGTAGGTTCAGTCGGTTCTGTTGGCTCTGTTGGCTCCGTTGGTTCAACAGTCGGTTCAGTCGGCTCTGGTTCTGGCTTCAGAACCACACCGGCATCCCACGTTGGGTCGATACCTTCAGTAGCCTTGAACTCCTGATCGGCGTAATCCTTGGTCAACGAAGAATTCTCGTCATCCAAAGTGAACTTGATAGTCAGGCCAGACTTCGGATCAGCATCCGAGTCATTCGCATCGTCTTCCCCAGCATCCTGAGAAGTAAATTCATACTTCTCAGCCTGCTCGGCAGTCAACTCGAACTTGACCTGGTAATCGCCGGCTAGCAGCTCATCAAAGATGTAACGGCCATTGTTATCGGTAGTTGTTGAGGAAACTTCCTCACCATTACCGTCAAGCAGAATTACCTTGACGCCACTAAGAACTTCAGAATCGCCTTGCAGGCCATCATCGTTCTTATCAACCCAGACAAAGTCGCCAATGGCGTAAGTCTTGACCGGCTCAGGCTTCAGTACAAAACCGAAGTCCAAGGTTGGATCATGCTCCCCATCTTCAGTCAGACCCTGCGACTTGGCTTCCCAAGTCGACGAGTCATTCTCACGGCTATCGTCGGTCTCAATCGTTGGCACGTAAGGAGCCAACGGTTCCTTAGATGCTTCTCGGTCGATGCTCACCGTGTAGGACTTGCCTTCTTCGAGTACAGGAAGATCCTTGAACTCGTAGAAACCGTTCTCATCGGTAGTAGTCGGTTCAACAGGATTACCATTGACATCCACTACAGGTTTGCCATCTGGACCAACAAGAGTCAGAACAACATCCTTGATGCCCTTTTCATCCTCATCCTGTAGTCCGTCGTTGTTCTCATCAACCCATACGTAGTCACCTACGGAGACCTTTGGCACTGGCTTCAGAACAACACCGGCATCCCAGGTTGGGTCGATACCCTCAGTAGCCTTGAACTCCTGATCTTGGTATTCCTTGGTCAACGAAGCATTTTCGTCATTCAAGGTGAACTTTTCAGTCAGACCGGTAGTTGGATCAGCATCTGAATCTACGCCATCATCTTCACCCTTATTCTGGGCAGTGAAATCGTACTTCTCAGCTTGTTCCGGAGTCAGCTCGAACTTGACCTGGTACTCACCAGCAGGCAGCTCATCAAAGATGTAGCGGCCGTTCTCATCGGTAGTCGTCGAGGAAACTTCCTCACCGTTACCGTCGAGCAAGGTGACCTTTACACCTTCAAGAACTTCAGTGTCACCTTGTACGCCATCATCATTCGCATCAACCCATACGTAGTCACCCACGGCATAGGTCTTTGGAAGTTCAATAACCGGATCATTGAAGAAAGTGACAGCGTTAGAAGAACCGTTTTCGTCAACGACTGCAACGATTTCGTCTTCGGAAAGTTCGTAACCTTCCGGCGCCTCTACTTCCTTGATGATGTAGGTACCGGTCTCCTTGACCTTGACTGCCTTGATGTTTCCGTCGGCGTCGTGGACACGTAGCTGGCCATCGGATACGAAGACATCGTCAACAACAACGTTGTTTTCCTGGTCAAGGACTTGGAATTTAGCGTCGAGGTCGGTGATGATGTTATCCGAATTTACGGCATCAATCTTGCGAATGCTCAGCGGGTAACCGTCGGTTGGGGTGATCGAAGCATCAACGTTGCCAATCGAGTTAACGATCGATTCATCGCTCGAGAATTCTGTGATCCGCACGAGAATATTTACATTCGGAGCACCCTTGGATGCATCCAGTACGGTTCCATCCTTCTGATACATGACTACAGAGCCCTGTGGAGCGCTATCACTTGGTGCATCAAAACGAGCCTGAACGTTACCGGATAGATCCTGCACCGAAGTGCTTGGGTTTAGCCCGTCATCAACGTTTGCGTCGGCAACGAAGCCGACAAACTCGATTCCCGAAGGAAGATTATCGACAACCGGGATAATCGGCACACCGGTGTATTCGCCGTGAGGTACCAACTTCACGTTGTATACAAACAGGTCTTGTACGAGGTTACCCTCGGCATCGGTCTCGGCACGCAAGTTGTTGGTCCACGCCTGGTTAGGCGTATCTCGGATTGCCTTGCGAACTTCGGCTTCGTCACCGTAGGAGGTGGTTTCTGTATAAACTTCGTCCCAGTAGTCTGCCTTACCATCTTCCCCGAACAAGGTTGCCTTGTTGGTGATCTGGAAGGTTTCCTTACCGATCAGTGGTTTCGTAGTCAGCGGCACATTCAGTTCGAACTGCTTGTCACTTCCAATGGTATTAACAAAATCGATACCAGCAGCGGTGAGCTTGATGATCAGGTTGCTCGACTCGTCCAAGGACACATCGAACATCTCTGGACCCATCTTCTGCCACCAATCATAGGTACCGGTAAGACCGGCCTTGATAGCATCCAGATCCGAAATGTTGAACATCGTTGGATCTACATAATCAACGATGTAGCTCTTAGTGATGTCAATCTTTTTGCCTGCACCCACGGTGAACTTGTAGTCCACGATGACCTCGTCACCAGGTGCAGCCGTGTGATCAGCGGCGGTCGCCTTGTTGAAGTACGATTCGTTTTTGAATCCTTCTTCGTTTTCAACTGCGGTCTCCAACTGATGATTCAGGTTGTAGCCGGTGTCATAGGCATGCGTCATGGTTCCGCGATTGGTGGCCCGGTATCGGGTCACATTCGGGTTACCGGTATCAACCTTTGCCATGCCAGTCACAGAAACTATTTGAGCTTTGAGTTTGACGGCAGTTACCAGCGTGTTATCCATACCGATATTGACATATACGGTCTGGCCATCTACGAAGTACTGTCCCACGTACTTTGCATCTTTGAAGGCAGTTGCCTTAGCAGATTCGGTACTACCTGCAGGTGCTTCGGTCGCCTCCGTCAGCGTAAGGCCTTTAGCGGTGATGAAGTCAGCTTCCTCGCTCTGCCATTTTCCCCATTCCGGCAATGCATCGCGCAGGACCACGTTTGAGGTCAACTTGCGCTTATCAATCTTTCCATCCCACACAGTGAGATCAGCATTCAATGAGTAGACGACATCCTTCGCAGAAACAATGTTCCCCTCTGCGTCAACGTCGACAGCAGCAACCTCGTTTCCGAACGTCGAGGTCTTGGAGAACGCCTTACCGAGGTCGATCCCTACATTGCCGGTGATACGTGGACCATCCACGTTAAACGTGACGTCTCTCGTTTCTTCACCAAAGGTTGCGGTGTTCTTCAGCGCGATGCTGTAGTTTTCTTGTTCTTTGCCATTGGCAACATCGTAAGCAGCCTGTAGTTCTTCCTGCAGCTTCAGCCGATCGGCTTCAGTGGTAACTGCAGCTTGATAGGTGATCTTCGCCTGCGAAGGACCGGCAAGATCAATGGTGCCTGAGAAACTGTTGCCAGCGATGATTGGGTCAAAATCAGGACCTGCTACATCACGCTGAACGTTCATGCCGTTCACATCCCAGATGGTCTGGGTAACCTTGAAGGAGTTTGCAATGTAATGCAGACCAGCCGGAAGCTGATCAGAGATGTTTAGCCCATTGCGGTCTTCCGCCGAATCGACACCCAAGGTGTAGTTGATCGGCTTATTCAGCACATCTGCTGAAACCTGCACTTTTCCGTCAACGACCTTGACGTAGGAGTTGAGAGTTCGGTTTTGAGCAAGACCCTTACTGGTGCCATTCTTCACGTTGGCGAATTGGTCACCGTTATTACGGATAATGATGTCGCGCGTAGTTTCTTCGCCGTCAACCGACCATGAGATAGTCTCTTGACTACTGGCGTCTACCTTGTTGACTTTGACCTTGAAAGCTAAAACGCCCTGGTTAACATCCGATGGCCAAGGATCCTTGAACTTAATCGTCACCTTGTTGGGGTTTGCCGGATCCACCGTCACGGATTCAACGGCAAGGTTCCCAGCCGGAATGGAATCGAAACTTATTGGTCCATCGAGTTCCAGAACTACTTCTTTGCCGGCACCAACTTCGACACCGTACTGGATTCTCATATCCAGTACTCGTTCTTCGTTAAGAACTGGCGTTCCACCATAATTTTCGGTGGACTCTTCGACGGTGATTTGAATACCGTCGACAGCATGAGCAGGTGCAATTGCACCGACCATGAGTGCGCCAAATGCAAGTGAAACTGCCACCACAAAAGCCAGAGCAGTTCTAAGAGCTGTCGTGAACTTTGTTAGTGCGTTTAGGTCACTTGCGCGCGCACCCCCAAAAAACCTATTCATTTATTCCCCAATGGTATGGCCAAGTACCCCTGCAGTAGTCGCAGCTCCTCGTTTGGTTGAGTCAACCAATTGTCAATGACGCGGACGGAAAGGCACCGGCAAAAATTTCTCTCCAAGCCGGAACGATATCAACAGCAAATTTCCGTCAAATCGGAATTAAAGCGGCGTGAAAGTGAGGAGCATTACCCGTAAAAAACAAAAATCAAGGTCTATCTTCACCGCCGAAAACGACATTTAGTTCAGAAATCGTCATTTCATTGCACGATCTACAACAAACAAGCGGGTTTTCCAGATAATATGCTCGCCATCAAAACGGGACTCACTGAGACCTAAACGAGACCTCCGCGAATATTTTTGCCCCGATGCGATGAATGCCAGAGGACCCTACAATCGGTCAATCTCGCTAATTAACCCGAAATTTAACCCTTTCAGGTCCAAAGGCCACTGTAGATCCGACTACAATCCCCAGATTCGAGCTTGTTCAAGCATCTGTTCCAAATCATTAGACTCAAGCTTTCGATACAGGCTACGCATTTGGGCTTTAACTGTATTTTCTGACCTGAACGTTTCTTCAGCGATCTCACGACGCGACATTCCCGAGCGGAGCTGTGCCAGGATTTCGCGCTCTCTCGGAGTCAACGAAGGACGCTTGCGCGGCGGGGGCCCAGAATCTTCTTTTACATCTTCCAAGATCACCTTCGAAGATTGGTCCAACTTGATGATCTCTGAGATCTCTCCCCAGCCAGGAATAAGCATCAGCATCGCTAACTCAGATAGAGATCCGGAGTCGTGATGCATGCGTGATATTTGTTCTTTCAGCTTGGAGACCGGAAGGTTGGCATTCTGCGCGATGAGCTTTAAATAGGCGCCGAGATTTCCCCTGCTTCGTATGTCCGTCATCGACTTGGGCATTTGCAAGACAGCTAATGCCGAGTCCGGTTGACCATCTCGCAAATACCTCAGTGCGACCAAAATAGGGTCGACTGTGTTTGGGTCAATTGCTTGAGGAAGGTATGTGCGCTCGAGCATGGAAGCAACATATGCGGCGTCGTCTAATAATTTGCGGCTAAATGCTGCTTCAGCTGCATTGTGGCGCTGTTGTCTAATTGTTGAGATTAGTCGGCTAGCTGCTTCAGGCAGGTTTTCTTGCGTCTTATGCATTGCCAGAAGATATGCATGCACTGCCCAGAATTCGTCAGCGTCTGGCATCTCTGGTATGTCCTGTAGTACTTGGCGCGAGGTATGGAGATCAAGTTCGGTCAAAGCCAGATAACTTCTTGATAGCGCAGCTGCTCTAGCAATCGTCGGGCGGCCCCACGTGGTTCTAATGATGGCTCGATCGTGTTGGATTAGAAATATTTTTGCGGCAGCAAAGTCGCCTTCTAATACATTGAGCAACGCAATTTTTCCCGCAGAATCAGCTAGCAGGAAGGGTTGATCCAACGCTCTGGCAGCCACAAGAGACATTTCGAGCGCCTGCCGTGCAGCTACCTGGTCCCCTGCAATCAACAATGTGATACCGACTTGGAGTTGCGCCATCGCCGCCAAGATTGGATTGGTCTTATCCGAATTGACCGACCGACGTAGTACGTCGTGCATTCGAATCGCAGCGGCCCCAGCCTCCACATACATTCCCCGGCTCCGGAGATACACGACTTCCAGAATGCCGACGGTCAGTGCCCGATTGCTGGGTTTTCGGTAAAGATATACCGTGTCTTCGAGAAGTTTATGAGCCACTTGATCCGTTGAATAGTCCGGGGTGAAGCCGGGTAGCTTAGTTTCGGTACCCCCTTCAACAGCTGTGATGAGCAAGCGAACCGCAAGCCATAAAAAACGCTCTTGAGCTGTGATGAATGGCGGGATTTGTTTCACTAGTCCAACCAGTTCTGTTGGATTCTCGAGAAACAGCTCGATCCAGTTATCTATGAGTAGCCGAAGCAGCATCTCCCATTTTCGATGTTCCGCTAACGTTGCCGCCGTTTCTCGGATCCCATAGATCCCCACAGAAGCTCTGATCAGCGCATTTTCCAAGATTTTCATACGCTCAGGTCCGGAGAGCGACACTCTTTCGGTCAGTGCCTGCCGGAACATTGCGGGCATCATCCATGCTTCGTCGCCATTGGGGCGAAGCAGCCCAGCATCGGCTAACTGTTTTACCCCGCGAGAGTGCACCGATATTTCCCCGAAAAACGCTTCGATAATGTCTTCATCAAATACACTCAGACAAACTGCTTCGGAAAGCTCTCCGTTGGGATCTGTTGCTTTGAGCCACATTGCCAGTCCGCTTCTTATTGCCTGCAGTGCTGGCTGTGTCGCTTCAGCGTCCTGAGCGAGCAATTTAGCGGCAGCGAGCCATCCACCACATTGTTCAAAAATTTCTAGACTTCTGCCGAGGGATAATTCTGCGGCGGCTGGTCCGACTTCAACAATTTCAGCCGGGTCAAGTAATAAGTCTTGTTGCTGAGCAATAAGAATCAGATTGGGCCACGGCATGCTCCAGATCAGATGCGTAGGTTTCAAGATGATTGCGAGATGCAATTCCGGGTCTCTATCTAGACGCTGAACAAGGGAAGAGATCTGCTTGGCTTCGTTGAAGTCCTTGCGAGTCCAATCGTGCACTTCGCCATGTCGATTCGCAATCCATGACCGAGCGAACCATCTACGTCCGGTTCCAGAAGCGGCTTTAACCAGTAATAGCCGGGAGGACGAATCAGCCCATTTGCTAAAACGGGCGAATGCCGGGTGCTGGTTGGGATGAAGTGACAATCTGTATTTCTTCTCGGTTTGTTATCGGGAGTTCATCATGTCAGCCCTGATCTTCTTGGCAACCAAAGGTTCTTTTCCCGTGTTGATGAGCACCATGCTACCCATTATTCGCTGTGCGGGTAACTCGATCATGGAACTACGGGATTCTGTATTCTCCGAGAACCTCGATAATTTAGAGCCAGTTAGAAACTTATGACATGTCAAAATCTCTTTCCACGGTCGCGGCCTCAAGACCAGAACCGTTGGTTTTAATATGCGAACGGCTGGTGCGTGAAGCAAGCTCAGGAGCTTGCTTCACACACCAGCCGTAAAATTTCGACTTTATGCTGTTTATGCCTCGTCGCGGCGAATCAGCTTCCCCTTGGGAATCTTGAAATCCACGTCTGCACCGGCGACGAGTGCCGAACGCACTACGCCAGCCAAGGTTTTGCCCTGGTACGGGGAGATTGGGTTCTTGTGATGAAGCTTCTTCACATCTACTTCGAAGGTTGCTTCCGGAGCAAAGAGCGCAAAATCTGCATCATTGCCCAGCTTGATAGCACCCTTATTTGCCAACCCGGCGAGCGCCGATGGCTTAGCCGACATCCACTCGATCACCTGTTCCAGCGCGATACCACGCTTCTTGGCTTCGGTCCAGATCAGCGGCAGACCCAGCTGCAATGAGGCAACGCCACCCCATGCCACGCCGAAGTCACCGTTTTCTACGTCCTTGAGGTCAATGGTTGACGGTGAGTGGTCTGAAACGATGCAGTCAATGACACCATCTTGCAGTCCCTGCCATAGTAGTTCGCGGTTAGATGACTCGCGGATCGGTGGGCAGCATTTGAAGGCGGTTGCACCATCAGGGATATCTTCGGCTAGCAGCGTCAGGTAATGCGGGCAGGTTTCAACGGTAAGTTTCACACCCTCCGCCTTGGCTTCCCTGATCATCTCCAACGCATCAGAGCTGGACAAGTGCAGGACGTGGGCACGTACCCCGGTCTTCCGTGCGCGTTCAATAACCTGGGCTATGGCGGTGTTCTCTGCATCGCGTGGCCGCGAGTCTAGGAAGCCAGAGTATTTGCCGCCGCTGGCTTCCGGGGCATGGTCAATGATGTCTGAGTCTTCGGCGTGCACAATCATCAAGGAGTCGAAGGACTTGAGCACCTCCATGTCCTCTTCCATCTCGTCAACGCTCAGCGAAGGGAATTCATCAACACCTGAGTGAAGCAAGAAACACTTGAAACCGAAAACCCCGGCCTCGTGCAGGTCTTTCAGGTCTTCTTTGTTGCCCGGAATCGCTCCACCCCAGAAGCCCACGTTAACGTAGGCCTTGGTGCTGGCAGCCTCGCGCTTGATGTTCAGAGCTTCCAGGTTCACCGTCGGGGGGATGGAGTTTAGCGGCATGTCCACAATCGTGGTGACGCCACCGGCGGCGGCTGCCTTGGTAGCAGATTCGAAGCCTTCCCATTCGGTACGCCCTGGCTCGTTGACGTGTACATGGGTGTCGACCAATCCGGGCAGCAGCACCTCGTCTTCACTGACGTCAATGGTTCGTGCGCCTTGCAGGTTCTTGCCCAGTTCTTCGATGGCGGCGATTTTTCCGTCGCGGACACCGATTTCGCGGGCTGCAATTCCCGAGGTGGTCAGGACGCGTTCACCGCGGATGACTAGATCAAATTCCACTTCAGTGCTTCCTGTGGTGCCACGTTCAACAGCTTCGTTGATGCTCATGAGTCGTTCCCTACTCGTTACGTTTAAAGCAATAGATAAAAACAAGTACTGCACGGTGCGGTTATTTCCATGATCTCCTATCTTGGAAATAACCGCACTCGCTTTTACTGCAGATGCCAATGACAGCGACGACTGAGATTAGGCATTTGCCTTGGCGCCAGAAGTCATGGGGACCAACGCGGTAGGTGCATCCCCAACTTCCAAGGCAAGATCTTCAAATTCATTGACCGCATCTAATTGCGCGCCCATGGAAATGTTCGTGACCTTTTCCAGGATCACCTCCACCACTACCGGAACCTGATGCTCATCAGCCAGCCGGTTGGCCTCGGCAAAGCCTTCGGCGAGTTTCGCCGGGTCAATGACGCGTACCGCCTTGCACCCCAGTCCTTCGGCGACCTTGACGTGGTCCACACCGTATCCGTTGGTCTCCGGGGAGTTGATGTTATCGAAGCCCAAGGACACGTGATAATCCATCTCGAAGGGCCGCTGCGACTGGCGAATCAAACCAAGGTAGGAGTTGTTGACTACCACGTGCACATAGGGCAGTTTGAACTGCGCGCCGACTGCTAACTCCTCGATCATGAATTGGAAGTCGTAGTCTCCAGATAAGGCGACCACCTTTTCACCTGGCTTACCCCGCACCACACCCAAAGCTGCTGGTCCGGTCCACCCCAACGGGCCTGCCTGACCGGCGTTGATCCACTTGCGTGGACCGTAAACGTGCAGCATTTGTGCACCTGCAATCTGGCTGAGCCCGATGGTGGACACATAGGTGGTGTCCTGGCCGAAAGCCGCGTTCATTTCCTGGTACACCCGCTGGGGTTTGATGGGGATGTTCTCGAAGTTCGTCTTGCGGTGATTTGTTGACTTACGGGCGGTGCACTGACTTGCCCAGTCGGAATAGTCCGGGATGTCGCCAGCACTCTTGCGCTCGCGGACAATTTCCAAGAGCAGGTCCAGTGCTGCCGACGCGTCCGAGGTGATTCCCAAATCTGGGGAGAACACCCGGCCTATCTGAGTTGGTTCGATATCTACGTGGATGAACTTGCGTCCGGCACGGTAAGTGTCCAAACCGCCGGTATGACGATTGGCCCAACGGTTGCCAATGCCCAGAACCACATCCGACGCCAAGAAGGTCTCATTACCGTATTTAGTGTGCGTCTGAATTCCCACCATGCCCGACTGCAGCCGGTGGTCATCGGGAATAGTGCCCCAACCCATGAGGGTCGGGGAGACTGGAATGTTCAGCTCTTCGGCTAGCAGTACCAGCTTGTCGCTGGCATTCGCGTTGATGACGCCACCGCCGGCAATGATGATGGGACGCTTGCCGCTCAGCAGCAAATTCACGATTTTCTCTGCTTGACCTCGGGTGGCGTGCGGTTTGGTCGGTGCCAAGGGCTCATAGGCGTCGATATCAAAATCAATCTCCGCCAGCTGCACGTTAATTGGCAGGTCAATCAGCGCCGGGCCCGGTCGGCCTGAACGCATGATCTGGAAGGCCTTGGCAAAAGTACCTGGAACCAAGCCCGGTTCGAGCACCGTGGTGGCGTACTTGGTGACCGGCTTGGCGATCGATTCGATATCCACCGCCTGGAAATCTTCCTTATGCAAAACATTGGTTGGCGCTTGACCGGTGATGCACAGCATCGGGATCGAATCCGCGATGGCTGCATACAGCCCGGTGATCATGTCGGTGCCTGCCGGTCCGGAAGTACCAAGGCACAATCCGATCTTGCCACTGGCCCGCGAGTATCCGTCTGCCGCGTGGCTGGCGCCTTCGACGTGGCGGTGCAGGGTGTGGCGGATTCCGCCGTGCTGCCGCATGGCCGAGTACAGCGGGTTAATTGCTGCGCCGGGCAAGCCGAACGCTTCGGTAGCATCTTCCTTTTCCAGGATCAGCACGATGGCATCTACTGCGCGCATCATAGGCATTTAAATCACACATCCATATCGATGGTTCGGCCCCGAACGGAGCGGTATAAGAGAAGAAAATTGAGGTAGACCTGTGGCGGGTCGACAAATTGAATTGTCATCACACACCGCCCCGAGCACCGGAAGCCGGACCCGAACTGGAACGAAGGGAACCATCCGAGGCGAAAAATCGCCCAAGAATGGAACGGCTGCCGAAGGCAGGCGTAGAACCCGCCACAGGAAGTATTGGGGAACAGAGGGTAAGTAAGGGTATTACTCGCTCTGGCCCGATAGGCGTTGTACGCCGCGGAAGAGTCCGGAATGATCCAGCGCTCCGTCGCCACTGGCTACGGTGGAACCGACTAGCTGGGCTACAAGTGCTCCTAGGGGCAGCACCACCCCGGCCTCGCGTGCCGCGGAAGTCACGATGCCCATGTCCTTGTGGTGCAAGGCAAGCCGGAAGCCTGGAGTAAATTCTCGATCCAGGAGCTTTTGGCCCTTCTGGTCCAGAACCTTTGAGCCGGCAAGACCGCCGCCGAGGACCTTCAACGCCGAGTCGGTGTCCACTCCATAAGCCTCGAGGAAGACTACCGCTTCGCTCAATGCCTGAATATTTGCCGCGACGATTAGCTGGTTAGCCGCCTTGACCGTCTGCCCTGACCCCGAGGGGCCTACCAAGACAATGGTTTTTCCCACGGCTTCGAGTACCGGCTGCGCATCGGCGAAGTCAGCTGGTTCGCCACCGACCATGATGGATAGCGCACCGTCAATCGCACCTTGCTCGCCACCGGATACCGGGGCGTCCAGTGGACGAAGCCCGGCCTCGCGGGCCTGCTTAGCCAGGCTCACTGCGACGTCTGGTCGGATCGAGGAATTATCAACCCAGATTGCGCCGGCCTTGGCGTGTGCAAACAATCCCTCGGCACCGGTGGTCACCGCTTCGACATCCGGGGAATCGGGCACCATCGTGATGACGACGTCCGCATCCGCCACGGCCTGCGCAATAGATTCAGCCCCGTGCCCGCCGGCGGCGATAAGCTCCTTGGTGGCCTTATCACTGCGGTTGAATCCGGTGACGTTAAAACCGGCGGCAATCAAGTTCTTTGCCATGGGCAATCCCATGATTCCCAAACCGATAAAGGCAACGTTCTGCGACATTTGATACTCCAAAGTTTGTTGGCGGTCCGCGCTCATGGCGCAGAAAATAGGTTAGGAAGCTTCGACTTCTGCGGTGCGCAGCCAGTCAAAGGCTGTATCGGCACTCTGCTTGTATTCCAAAGCAACGAGACCGGCGTAGCCAAGCTCTCTGGATCGAGTAATCCAATCCAGCAGCGGCAGATCACCGGTTCCCGGTGCGCCGCGCCCTGGTGCATCGGCTATTTGGATATGAGCGAAGACCTTGGCATGCTTTTCAATCACTGCCGCTACGTCATCGCCGTTAACTGCCAGGTGGTAGAAGTCGGCGAGCAGGCCAATATTTTCGCCACCCGCCTGCTTGACCTGACGTACCACCGCTAGCGCGTCGTCCGCGGTTTTCAGCGGATAGGCTTCGGTTCCTGAGACCGGCTCAATCAATACGTTTCCGCCAATGCGTGCCACCCCTGCGGTGGCGATCAACAGATTCTCAATGGCTAGCTCGTCCTGGGCCTGTGCCGAAGAATCCTTGTGGCGATTGCCGTAGAGCGCGTTGAAGGATCTGCAGCCTGTAGCTTCCCCGATGGCGGTGACAACATCTACGTTGTCGCGGAATTCTGCGCCGCGCCCCACCCACGAAACGAGGCCGCGGTCCCCGGCTGGCATATCGCCGGCGAAGAAGTTCAATCCGTCTAGCTGCACTCCGGCGTTCTTGATTGAGCCGACAAACTCATCAACCTGTTTGTCTGTTGGCACTGCAACAGCAAACGGCCACCAAAATTCAACGCTGTCGAAGCCCGCTTGTTTGGCTGCGTCGGCACGCTGGTTGATAACTAATTCGGTGAGCAGAATCGAGCAGTTCAGAGTGTAAGACACTGGATTTCCCTTCGAAACCTTTTTTCAAAGATTCCACTTCATGGAATCTTTGTCTTGCTTTATGAAAACTGTAGATCTGAATTTGAGTCACTGTCAACCCCTATCGAGCAAGCATTGCTCGTGAACCCTTCCCTCTCGAAGGTTTGCGCCACAAACACTCACGGAAGTGTTAAGGTTCGACACAAACGGGTTCACGACCTAAGGGGAACGTTTAACTTCCGCAATGCGAGATGAATGCTTCTCGCATTGCGAAAAGTAGTTTTTTCCTTGCGGAAATCATGTGATCCGCCTTACAGTTGGTGCAGTCATTCGACGGGCATATACCTCGCGAGAAATTACCCTCTGGAGCAGCCGTGAAAATCTCATCCCCCAATGACTTTGCCAACGCAAAGCCAAAACCCAAGAAGCGCTTCTACAAGTCACTGTTCGTGCAACTCGGATTTGCGGTCGTGGCAGGCGTCCTCATTGGTCACTTCTGGCCAAAGATCGGTTCAGAACTCAGACCACTGGGTGACGGCTTCATCATGCTGATCAAGATGATCATCGCACCGCTGATCTTCCTGGTCATCGTCACCGGCATTGCCGCCGTGGGCGATGTGAAAGCAGTGGGTCGAGTCGGCATCAAAGCTTTGCTCTACTTCACTAGCGCAACACTTTTCGCGCTAGTCTTCGGACTTATCATCGCGAACATCTTCCAGCCCGGCGCAGGACTGAACATCGACCCATCCACGTTGGATGACTCATCGCTCAAGGAGAAAACCGGCGAGGCCAAGGGCGCAGCCGACTTCATCCTTGGAATCATTCCAGTCAGCGTCATTGGCGCGTTCGCCGAGAACAATCTGCTGCAGGTGCTGTTCTTCTCAGTCTTCTTTGGCGCAGCCATTGTGGTAGTTGGCAAGGAACGCTGCATGCCACTGATAGCCGTGTTTGAAAATGTCCTCGAGCTGATCTTCAAGATCATGAGCTGGGTAATGAAGGTTGCCCCGCTGGGCGCCTTTGGCGCCATGGGATTCATCATCGGCCAGTACGGCATCGCCACCTTGGGCACCTACGCGAAGCTGATCATTGCCTGTTACGTAGCAGCACTATTGTTCATCGGAGTTTTGTTCATCATCGCCTGGGCTTTCGCCCGAGTGCCACTATGGCAGTTCATCCGGTATACCCGCGAGGAATTCCTGCTGGCTCTGGGCACGGCATCCACGGAATCGGTGATGCCACGCATCATGACGAAGCTTACCAATGCCGGTTGCTCACGAGCCACCACGGGCCTGGTGGTACCCACCGGGTATTCGTTCAACCTCGATGGCGCGGCAATTTACCTGTCTATCTCATTGCTTTTCCTAGCCCAGGCTTTCGGACACGACTTGAGCCTCGGTCAGCAGCTTGCAGCACTGGGCGTCTTATTGCTGACATCCAAGGGCATGGCCGGCGTACCCGGCTCCTCGTTTTTGGCCTTGTCGGCCACCGCCGCGGCACTGGGCATCTTCCCAGTGGCCGGCGTGGCACTATTGCTGGGCGCGGACCGCATCATGGATTCCATGCGCGTTGTAGTCAACCTGCTCGGAAACTGTGTAGCGACCTTTGTCGTGGCCAAGTGGGAAGGCCAGTTTGACCGCGAGGTCATGAAGCGCGCGTTCGCTGGTGAAATCACCAACGAAGACACCGCACGGATGCTTGGCAAGGAAGAAGAGTTTGCCGCCGCCGAGGTTAGCCGACTGGCCGCAGGCGAAGAGCCATCGCCCAAGTTTGGCGGCGGGCCAGCAGCGGATTCTATCCCTGAATTCGAGCTTCGCAAGCGCAGCTGATTTTTCTCTGAGCAGCAACACCGCGGGCCTGGCACAGTTGTGCCAGGCCCGCGGCGTCAGGCCATGCATCGGTAACGACAAAGTGTTTTTTGGTCTTTTGCTTCAAAACGCTAGTCACCTCGATTTCAGTAGATTTCCGCACAACGAAATTCAGATTCTCTATTGCGGTAATGTGATGTACCGCATACAGTTATTGAATCATTGATGTGGCACACATCTCGGAGTGTATTTCACTAACTCAGGAGCAGCCATGAGCCAACAACTCATTGGGAAGCACGCAGACAAGCCAGCATGGCGCCTGCAGCACGAAGCCCAGCCCGTGGTGGGCACACCGGCCGAGTTCTACGTGAACTTCGGCCAGCCTATTTACCCGTAACGCGTCAGATTCTCCCCATCCTGGGACACGAACACAGTTACCCCGTAAGGCAAATACAGGCACGTTTCATTCATGCGCGCTGTCGATAGCTCATTCCCTAGTGACCCATTCTTGGTCACCGAAACAGCCTCGACCTTCAGCGCGCTCCTAAGAATAGGACACCACCATGGCGCACCAATTACCGGAGGCCACCTCCGCGCCGACGATCTTCACCCAAACGCATACTCAAGGAATTGACCCTGCAAACCCGCATGAGCTCAGCGCTTCGCTGTACAACGAAGACCTGGCGCCCACCACCCGCAAGGGGCGCACCTGGAATTCCTACAGCATCTTCACCCTCTGGGCCAACGATGTGCACTCGCTGGGCAACTACGCATTCGCTATCGGCCTGTTCGCACTAGGTATGAGCGGATGGCAGATCCTGGCGGCGCTTGGCATCGGCGCAGTCCTGCTTTTCGCGCTATTAAATCTGTCCGGGTTCATGGGTGAAAAGACCGGCGTGCCCTTCCCCGTTATGAGCCGCATCGCTTTTGGTATCAACGGCGCACAGATCCCGGCCCTGCTCCGTGGGGCGGTGGCCATTGCCTGGTTCGGCATTCAAACCTTCCTTGCTTCACAGGTACTCAGCGTCATGGTCATCGCCTTAGCGCCGGGCATGGCCAGCCTGCAGGAAACCAGCTTCCTAGGACTCAACACCCTCGGCTGGATTTGTTTCGTCACCCTGTGGGCAGTCCAACTCGTGATCGTCAGCTACGGCATGGAAATGATTCGCAAGTATGAGGCCTTTGCCGGTCCGGTCATTCTGGTGACATTCTTGGCCCTGGCCATTTGGATGCTTTTCGAATCCGGCTTCAACGTCTCGATGACCACCGGAGATACCCGTTCCGGTCTCGACATGTGGGTGGGTATCTTTGGTGCCGCCGCCCTCTGGGTCTCTATCTACGGAACGTTTGTGCTGAACTTCTGCGATTTCACCCGGGGAGCTTCGTCAAAGAAAGCCATCGTGCGCGGAAACTTCTTCGGCATTCCGTTGAACATGCTGTTTTTCGGTGCAATTGTCGTCGTGCTGACTGGAACCCAGTTCTCCATCAACGGTGCGGTCATCAGCTCACCGTCAGATGTGGTGGAAGCGATCCCCAATACGCTGTTGCTAGTCCTCGCCTCCGGAGCGCTGCTCGTTCTCACCATTGCCGTGAACCTGATGGCGAACTTCGTCGCTCCGACCTACGCGCTGACCAACCTATTCCCCAAAAAACTGAACTTCCGCACCGCCGCCTTGATTTCCGGCGCTATCGGGTTGGTAATTCTTCCGTGGAACTTGTACAACTCACCGGAAATCATCAACTACTTCCTCGGCGGCCTCGGGGCCTTGCTTGGCCCACTCTTTGGCATCATCATGGCCGATTACTGGATCGTTCGCCGTGCTCGGATCAACGTGGTTGACCTCTACCGCAGCAATCCCGAAGGCACCTACTACTTCACTCGCGGGGTTAATTACCGTGCGGTGGCCGCCCTGGTTATTAGCTCGGTCATCGCATTGCTGCTGGCCTTCGTTCCCGCACTGCACGTAGTGGGGCCGTTCGCCTGGTTCTTGGGCTCCGGCGCCGGCGCCATCGTCTACCTGATTCTGGCAAAGCACCGTTTGGATCTCGCAGACATTGATGGCGAAGCTATCGCGGTCACCCCGAAGCACTAAGAAGAAGGAATCCCAATGCGCATTCTTGTTGTCAACGTCAACACCACCGCTTCGATGACTCACGCAATCGGCGAATCGGCCCGCAAGGTCGCCTCGCCAGGAACCGAAATCATCGAATTAACCCCGGATTTTGGGGCCGACTCCTGCGAGGGAAACTTCGAAAGCTACCTTGCGGCCATTGCGGTCATGGATAAGGTCCTCAATTATCCCGGCGAGTACGACGCGGTGATCCAAGCCGGCTACGGCGAGCACGGCCGCGAGGGCCTCCAAGAACTGCTTGACGTTCCGGTCGTTGATATCACCGAGGCCGCCGCATCCACCGCGCAATTCCTGGGCCACAAGTATTCGGTGGTGACCACCTTGGACCGCACGGTTCCCCTGATTGAAGACCGTCTGAAGCTTGCGGGGCTGACCGATCGGCTCGCCTCGGTGCGCGCCAGCGGGTTGGGGGTCCTGGAACTTGAATCGGATCCAGAGCGCGCCGTCGCCGCAATTGTTGAGCAGTCACGCCAAGCGGTAGAAAACGATAAGGCCGAGGTCATCTGCCTTGGGTGCGGAGGCATGGCAGAGCTGGAGGCAAGAGTCAGTGAAGCAACCGGCGTGCCAATTGTCGACGGAGTTCGCGCCGCGGTGACCATTGCCGAGTCACTGGTGCGCATGGGGCTGAGCACCTCGAAGGTGCGCACCTACGCCACTCCGAGGCCCAAAAAGATTACCGGCTGGCCGCTATCTCAGGCCGCACGCACCGTGCACGCCTGAAACCTCACCGAGGCTAAGCTGTAGCCAACTCCAAGGCGAAACCCAGCTTATTCTCAGAGTGAGTACCTAGAGTCGTAAGTACCTCTTGAAGGTGCGAGTGATGACAAGTTGCCCCTGACGCGATCCGCGTTAGGGGCTTCACTCTTTGGCGGGCCATTCATCGGCGAGAACCGCGTAAGTCATTCCGTCTAGCCATTGCCCGTCGCGGTGCAAACCACTACGCACCGAATAACCCTCACGCCGCATACCGATGCGTTCCATCAAACGCCACGATGGTTCATTAGCCGCAAAGCATTCGGCGACGACTCGTCGTAGGCCCAACGGCCCAAAGCATAGATCCACTACGGAACGCACCGCTTCGCTGGCATACCCTTGACCGCCGTAGCTGGGATCAAAGCTCCAGCCTATTTCGGCTTCAACTGCTCGCGCCTCGTCGGCAATTTCGGTTTGCCCCCAGCCATCTTGCACCTTGAGCATCACTGTCCCAATCAGTCGTGATTCCCCATTTGCTTGGTTCAGCTCAACTGCCATGTCATGCGCGTACCGTTTGGCGAGCATGAATTGACCAAGATATTCGTCAAAAGTTTGCGCACCGGAGGTGATCCAACGCTCCACCTCGGGCAGCTTCTGGTATTCCCAGGTTGCCTGAGCGTCTTCGGCTTCGAGTCGACGCAAATTCAGTCGCGCGGTGCGTACCGGCCAACTGGCCGCGTCCAGAGAATCGTTCATTGACGCAGTGTACCGCCAAGGCAGGCAGTCGAAAATGTGCTCCAGAGAATTCGTGACCTTAAATGACGCTCACCGGCCAGGCGCTGCCGGGACGTACAAAATAATTGGACAACGCTTCAGTTCACTATATAGCCCCTGGAAATAGCTTGCCTCGCCTAACTAAACGCGGAAATATGCCGGCGAAACGTGCTTTCCGCACCCTTACCTGACAATTAGTGAACTAGGTAACACCACTTTGGCTTATTGGATTTAGGTCAGCTTAGGCTAGGCTAATTACTAGCTCATCCACTTGCGCGGCCATTCGAGGCCGCTTCTCCACGAAGGACGACATGGCCTCCATGAAACTTCGCGCCGCAGCTCTGCTTGGCGTAGCAGCACTGACCTTGACCGCTTGCGGTTCAAACACCGCGGCTCCGGCCGAGTCTGCCCCAGCTTCCAGCTCTTCAGTGACGTTCACCGACAACAACGGCGAACACACCATCAACACCCCCGCGAAGTCGGTAGTCGCTACCGACAACCGCACCTTTGAAACTCTGGAAGCCTGGGACATCAAGCTCACCGCCGGCGCGGTCGCACTGATGCCAGACACCATCAGCTATGCGAAGGATGAAAAGGTCGTTGATCTTGGCAGCCACCGCGAGCCGAACCTCGAAGCAATCGTTGAGGTAGCTCCAGATCTGATCATCAACGGTCAGCGCTTCACCCAGCACGCAGAGAAGATTTCCAAGCTGGCTCCCGAGGCCACTATCGTGAATCTTGACCCACGCGAAGGCGAGCCTTTCGACCAAGAGCTCAAGCGCCAGACCACGGTGCTCGGAGAAATCTTCGGCAAGCAGGCAGAAGCCAAGGCACTGAACGATGACTTCGACAAGTCGGTAGCGCGCGCCAAGGCTGCCTACAACAAGGACGACAAGGTCATGGGCTTGATCACCTCGGGCGGCGAGATCAACTACTCGGCACCGGGCAGCGGACGCAGTGTCGGCCCAGCCTTCGACATTCTTGGACTGACCCCAGCACTGGTTGTCGACGACGCCTCCACCGACCACGAGGGTGATGACATCTCTGTGGAAGCTATCGCAGGCTCGAACCCAGACTGGATGCTGGTGCTTGACCGTGACGGCGCAGTCGCAGCAGACGAATCAGGCTATACTCCAGCCGCAGATCTGCTCAAGAAGTCCGAAGCGCTGGCTAACGTCACCGCTTCAAAGGAAGGCAACATCATTGTGATGCCGGCCGATACCTACACCAACGAAGGCATCCAGACCTACACCGAGTTCTTCAATGACTTTGCAGATGCGCTGGAATCCAAGTAATTCCCGCGCTAACTAGCGTCTACGTGGCGCAGCCGATCACCGGCTGCGCCACGTAGCCGTATCCACCACACACCACATATATGGCGGCATCATGACGACTACGACCCCCGCGGTCAAACCCAAAGGCAGGCTCCTGGAGCCCAAGCTACTGCTTGGAATTCTCGGCGTCCTAGTGCTCTTGGGTTTTTCCCTGTTCACCGGTGTTTATGACATCTTCGGCACCGATGACGGAACAGCGATGTTCGCCATAACCCGCATTCCGCGCACCATCGCCCTAGTCCTCGCCGGGGCTGCGATGGCAATGAGCGGGCTGGTGATGCAGCTGCTCACCCAGAACCGCTTCGTAGAACCCACCACCACCGGAACCACCGAGTGGGCCGGTCTGGGCTTGCTGACCGTGCTGATCATCAACCCAGAAGCCTCGCTGCTGGCGAAGATGACCGTGGCGATTATCTTCGCGTTCATCGGCACCATGGTGTTCTTCCTCTTCTTGCAGCGCGTCTCACTGAAGGCTTCGCTGACCGTGCCGATTGTGGGAATTATGCTTGGCGCCGTGGTGGGCGCCTTCTCTTCCTTTATCGCGTTGCAGACCGACATGCTCCAGTCCTTGGGCATCTGGTTTGCCGGTTCCTTCACCTCGGTGATTCGTGGGCAGTACGAGGTGTTGTGGATTGTGGCAATCGTGGCCATCGCGATCTTCATCGTGGCGGACCGCTTCACCGTGGCCGGTCTAGGCGAAGAGATCGCCACCAACGTGGGGTTGAACTACCGTCAGGTGATGCTGTTGGGTACCGGCTTGATCGCTATCGCGACCGGCGTGGTCACCGTGGTCATCGGAAACCTGCCGTTCCTAGGACTAATCGTGCCCAACATCGTCTCAATGTTCCGCGGTGATGACCTGCGTAGTAACCTGCCGTGGGTATGCCTGTTGGGCATTGCTATCACCACCGTCTGTGACCTGATTGGCCGAACCATCATCATGCCTTTTGAGGTTCCGGTTTCGTTGATCCTAGGCGTACTCGGCGCGGCAGTCTTCATTACCCTGCTCCTAAGGCAGCGCAAACTTGGCTAATCTCATGGCACCCCCACGCACCACACCTAAGCTTCCCGGGAAGTCGCTGTTCAATCGCGCCTCGGGAGCATTACCCACCAGGAAGACCCGCACCCGCTACTGGGTAGTCTTCTCCATTATGTTGGCCCTCGCGCTTAGCTTCGCCTTCGGGTTGCTGGCCTGGGATAACCCGATGCCGGTTGGCTCGGACGGATTCTGGCTGATCGCCCAGATGCGCGGTAGCAGCATTTTGACCATGGCTATCGTCGCGTTCTGTCAGGCGGTCGCGACGGTGTCCTTTCAGACGGTGACAAATAACCGCATCATCACCCCGTCGATTATGGGCTTCGAATCCCTGTATATCGCGGTGCAAACCGCCTCGGTATTCTTCATGGGCGCCGCTGGCGTCGTGGCGTTGCAGGGGATCTGGAAGTTCACCTTGCAGGTGGCCATCATGGTAGTTCTCGCCTGCCTGCTCTATGGCTGGTTATTGTCCGGAAAACTGGGCAATATCCAGATCATGCTGCTCGTCGGCATCATTCTAGGTGCGGGCCTCGGCTCGATATCTACGTTTATGCAGCGCATGCTGAGCCCCAGCGAATTCGATATTCTCACCGCGAAGCTGTTTGGCTCCATGAACAACGCGGATATGAGCTACATGCCGGTAGCCATCCCGCTGATCCTCATTGCCGGGTTCTTCCTGATTTCAAACTCCCGGAAAATGAATATCGTGGCCTTGGGCCGCGATACCACCGTGAACCTTGGTATCAATCACCGCACCGAGGTAATGCGCACCTTGTTTTTCGTATCCATCTTGATGGCCGTATCCACCGCCCTGGTTGGTCCGATGACCTTCCTCGGCTTCCTGGTGGCAACCCTTGCCTATCAGCTAGCAGATACCTACGACCACCGTTTTGTCTTCCCCGTCGCGTTCCTCACCGGTTTTGTGGTGCTCTCCGGTGCGTACTTCGTCATGAAAAACATCTTCTATGCCCAAGGCGCGGTGAGCATCATCATTGAAGCCGTGGGCGGCATAACCTTCTTGATCTTCATCCTGCGAAAGGGCCGGCTGTGATTACCCTCAAAGAAGTACACAAAAAATACAGCTCGGAGGTGACCATAGGGCCGGTCACTCTCGAAATCCCTACCGGCGGTATCACCGCACTGGTGGGCCCCAACGGTGCCGGCAAGTCCACCATGCTCACCATGGTCGGCCGCCTGCTGGGGATCGATTCAGGCACCATCGAAGTCGCCGGCTATGACGTCACCTCTACCGCATCGAAGGACCTTGCCAAGATCGTTTCGATCCTGCGCCAGGAAAACCACTTCGTCACCCGGCTCACGGTACGCCAGCTCGTAGCCTTTGGCCGCTTCCCGCATTCCAAGGGACGCTTGACGACCACGGATGAAGAGATCATCTCGCGGTCTATCGACTTCCTGGATCTGGCAGAACTCGAAGGCCGCTACCTGGACCAGCTTTCCGGCGGCCAGCGTCAGCGCGCTTACGTCGCTATGGTGCTGGCTCAGGATACCGAGACGGTACTGCTCGATGAGCCTCTGAACAACCTGGACATGAAGCACTCGGTGCTGATGATGCGGCACCTCAAGCGTGCGGCACAGGAACTCAACCGGACCATCGTGATCGTGTTGCACGATATTAACTTCGCCGGTCACTACTCCGACTACATTTGCGCGATGAAGCACGGCAAGGTCGTCCAGTTCGGAACCCCGGAACGCATTATGAACGACGAGATCCTTAGCGAAGTTTTCGAGACCCCGGTGCAGGTGATCGACGGACCGAACGGTCCCCTGGCGGTGTACTACTAAGCAGACGCCGGCTGCCTTGTGGTCGCGGGGCTTTCGGCGGTGCGCGATGGAACTGCGCTGCGGAGAATATGCGATGCCTTTGACGAAGAGCGAGGATCACACATCGTACAGCCGCATCGTGATCCACCGCCATGGCGTTCACGTGTTCTACTTCTGAAGGATCCCTCCACCCTCACGGGCCGGACATAATTCCGAATCTAGTTAAGCCCTGCCCTGCTCGGTAGCTGGCTGCGCGCCCTAGGCTGGAAATGTGGAATTTGTAGCCACATGCCACATGCCACATGACGTTACCGAATTCTGCAGCTGGTTCTATAGTGCAATTTTCCCGATACCTCCTAGTCAGCTAAAGATTATTGGGCGAACGGACGAATTTCATTTAACGCGGGCTATGCGCGAGTCGAAGGGGCAATGCCAGCATCGCGGCCAGCCAAAACTCCGAGCATCACTCCGGCTCCGGAATGCTGCAGGCTCGGATCTGGTTCCTTCTTGCACCTTCATACAGCCCCCGCACTTTCGAGGCCTGCTCAATCCGAACGTGGAACAAAGCCAACCAAGGCTATCTGCGATGCTGGACAACCGACACCTAGTCTCCGGGGCCAACCGAACCAGCGTCATCGTTCCAACCCAAAACATGCTTGCGGGCGTTCAGGTCCTTAAATATTCTCGTACCGCCTAGGATCCACTGCCAGCAGGAGTACTCGATGCGTGCAGAACCGGCGGTGGCAATCTCGGAAAACGGTGCCTGTCGACAGGCGCATGGCGTTCAGAGAACAAATCTCGTTGACCCATTCGGTCCTCACACAATCGCTCAGTTTTCTTTATTTCAGAGCTCGCGAGCTCCTCTTCTTGGCCATGTAGCTGCCCCAAACAAGTCTCCTATCGACCTGATTTGTATGCTCTATCGAAAAATCGCTATGGCTTCAGCCACGGACTTCGACACGCGCAAGGCGGCGAGACAAGCCCACTGTCTCCCACTGTGACAAATTTTTTTCCGTCGAAACCCGGCGTAGGCATAAGCAGCACTTCAATGAATTGTGCTTTTGGTTCATTCTCTAAAACCTCTGGTCGCGAGACTCGATATTCACCTGCCACGCATTCGCCCAAACGCGCAATTGCAACGTCATGGACGCGGATTCTAGGCAAATTAAGTGAAACTACATACCCCCTCCACGAGCAGTACATGGTCTTCATTTGTGATCTGGATTATTGTTTTTTGGAAGCCGGATCATCAAAAATTCGGACCAAGTGACCGGGATTTTGCACGCGGCACAACGAGATCTAGGAATGAAGATGAACATACAAGCCGAATGGATGCGCGGAGGCACCAGCAAGTGCTGGGTCTTTGAATCCGATCACTTGGACTTGACTACAATAAGCCTAGACGAGCTGCTACCGCGGCTATTCGGCAGCCCGGATAAACGGCAGATTGACGGTGTCGGCGGGGCAACCTCGACAACCAGCAAAGCCGTGATCCTGCACCGATCCGCTGATCCGGATATCGATGTGGAGTTCACCTTCGCCCAGGTTGGCATCGAAGAGGCCACCGTGGACTGGGGCAGCAACTGCGGAAACTGCTCCGCGGTTGTCGGGCTTTACGCCATCGAGAATGGCTGGGTGGCTCCTCACGGAGACATCACCGAAATCACCACGCGCAACACGAACACCAATCAGATCATCATTCAGCGGGTAGACACCCCCGGGGGCGCATTGCCCATCGTTCCGCGGGCTCAGATGCCTGGCGTTGCATCTGCCGGTTTCAAGGTCGGACTTGGTTTCCGGGATCCAGCGGGAATGACCACCGGAAGCCTGCTGCCCACCGGCAACACCGCGGATTCGCTGACCGTGGACGGTAGAAGCTGGACCGTTTCCATGGTGGATGCGGGAGCACCTGTCGTTGTGATCCGTGCCGAAGACCTCGGTCTGGATGCCGGGCAGTTTGACTCCTGGACCAGCACTGTCGAAATGCAGCTGGGCACCTTGGAAAAGATCCGCCGCGAAGCAGCCGTGCGGATGGGCCTAGCGGCTACTACCGAGCAAGCTGCACGAGCCATTCCCAAGGTGGCCATTGCCGCCGCGGCGGATGGCCGGGAATGCGACGTGAACGTCATGATGCTCTCCATGGGCAAGCCCCACCCCGCCTTGGCGATCACCGGCAGCATCGCGCTGACCCTGGGCACTCGGACCCCGGGAACGGTGCTGCACAGCATCACCTCAGGGATCCACAGTTCCGTGCTGCGCCTGCGCACCCCTGCGGGAGTCATCGAAACCTGGAGCGAAGAACGCGACGGATCAATGACCATCGGCGTCGACCGCACCGCCCGCAGCATCGCCAGTTCTATCATCCACCTCCCCGAGACCCTCGGCAACGCCGCCGAAGACTCGCTTGCAAGTGCTAGTTACTGAGGAGACGAACCATGACAAAAACAGCCTCTGAGTCTCGTCCATCGACGGATAACGACGAGATCAGCTTTCATACCGTGAAGCCGCGGCGCAGCCGCCGCACCACGGTGATTATCATTGCCACGATCGCCTTCCTCGGTCTGCTGGCCGCCCTGGTCGGTCCTGGCCTCTTGAGTTCATCCACCAGTTCGGACCCGGCAACCACGATGACTCCGGAACAGATCATCCCGCTGGTAGTTCTGGTGCTGATGTTCATCGTCGCCACCAAGTGGCCGGTAAATATCGGCGTGATGGGTCTGGTGGCTGCCTTTGGCATCGGCTACTTCATGCTCGGCATGAGCGACAAGGAAATCCTCGCTGATTTCCCTGCAAGCATCGTGCTGACCATCATCGGCGTCACCTACTTCTTCAGCATGGCCCAGCACAACGGGACCATCGACATCATCGTGCGCAACTGCGTGCTGCTGGTGCGTGGCAAGACAATGCTGCTGCCGTGGGTGTTCTTCCTCGTCGCCGCTGCGCTGACCTCGCTGGGCACCTTCTCCCCCGCAGCGGTCGCGTTGCTGGCCCCGGCCGCCATCGGCTTCGCCTACGAGTCGCGGATCAACCCGCTGCTCATGGGCGCCTTCATCATCAACGGCGCTCATGCCGGCGGCTTTTCGCCGCTGTCCGTTTCCGGGGTTTTGGTGCACGATATTGCGCTGGAAAATGGGTTCCCCATCTCTCCTATCGCACTCTTTGTCGCCAGCTTCGTGATCAACTTGATTCTCTCGGTATTAACCGTTGCGGTGTTCGCCTTGCTCGGCAAGATACGCGAAGGTGACGGCGTGGCACACACCGACCTTGACGATACCCGCAGCACTCGCCCACGTGGCCAGCAAATCTACACGTTGCTGTTGATTGGAGCGATGCTCGTATGCGCGCTGGGCTTCGGATTGCCGATCGGCTTCGTCGCCCTGAGCGCCGGCCTGCTGCTGGCGCTGCTGAACATCAAGGATCAGCATAAATTTGTCGCCGGGATCTCTTGGTCAACGGTCCTGCTCGTAGCCGGCATGATCACCTATGTCTCACTGCTCACGCACGTTGGCGTCATCGACACCCTGGCTCACAAGGCCCTGGCTTTGGGCGCACCGATACTGATCGCCCTGGTGCTGTGCTACGTCATTGGCGTTGGTTCGGCTTTCGCCTCCTCCACCGCCCTGTTGGCCGCTTTCATCCCGCTCGCCGGACCGCTGCTATCTGTCAGTTCGCTCAGTGCCACCGGCACGGTCGCTGCCATCGCCATCGCGGCAACCGTCGTGGATGTCTCGCCCTTCTCCACCGCTGGCGCCCTGGTTGTTGCCAACGTGAAGGAAATTCACCGTCAGCGCATCTACCGCCAGCTGATGATGTACGCAGGCGCCGTAGTGCTGGTCGCACCCGCACTGGCTTGGGCCTTGCTGGTGCCAACCGGTTTCATGTAAACATGTAACGAATTCTCATCCAAGTGAAGGCAGGATCCCGCACACGGGACCCTGCCTTCACTTGTTCTGCTAAGCCGCGGATTTCTGAGGCAATACAGTTGACCGCGAGCCAATCGCGGTGCACTCTGCTCGCAGAACGACAGCTAGACAGGGCCTTCGCCGGGGGCTGGGAACTGTGGATTAGGACTACATCGGCTGGCGCAGCTCTTTCGTCCGCAGCACTGGTGAACATACCAAAACGATCACCCCGACCAGTGGCACCAAAAGCAGCCCGGTACGCAGCCCCCAGTTCTCCGCGATGAGACCAACCAAGGGCGGCGATCCAAGGAAACCTAGACGCATCAACCACGACACCACGCTCAGCCCGGTTCCGGGCTGCAGCCCCGGCAGCCTGTCTGCGTGCTCCATGGGGGCGGGCACCAAGGTCGCCACGCCAAATCCAGCAGCAGCAAAGCCGAGAATGCCTCCTGGTACCGAGGGAAAAGCCAGCGCAAGGCCCATGCCGAGCACTACACATAGCGCGCCAATTTGCGCAACGAGCCGCTGGCCCAGCCGGTTAACCATTCCATCGCCGAGGATGCGACCCACAAATTGTGCACCCACCAGAGAAATGTAACCGAGCGCGGCAAAAGCCGCCGGAGTTCCCAGTGAGTCGGCGAGATACAGTGCCGCCCACGAATTTCCAGCGTCCTCAACCATGACTCCGGCCGTTGAAATCAGCACCAAAGCCGTCATGATCCACACTGTGTGATTTTGCCGCTGGGTCACGGGAGCAGAGCTGCCAGGCGCATTGTCCGGCACGGCGACTTCTTCGGCGCCGCTCATTGCAGACACCTCCGTCAGGCAAAACCTCAGCGCAATCAGCGCCACCGCGGCAAAGACGAGGAATGAAATTCCAAAGTGCACACTCAACGAGATTTTCAGTGCCATGGCTCCGGCCGCCATGAGACCGCCTAAGACGGCACCCACGGACCAGAAGGCGTGAAATGAGTTCAGAATCGAACGGCCATAACGCCGTTGGACTAGCAGTCCATGCGAATTCTGTGCCACATCGGTAATGGCATCCATGGCTCCGCCGAGTAGGAATGCTCCGGCGAGCAGGGACAAGCTGGGTGCGTTTCCTGCCCCGAGCAATGCCAACCCGGTAATCATTGTTCCCACGACCGCCACGAGCGCAGAGCCGAAACGTCGAATGAGCCTGCCTGCGGCAAGCCCGGCAATCAGTGCGCCGATAGGCCATGCGGTGACCAAGAAGCCGTAGCTTGCCTCCCCCAGCTCAAATTCGCTTTTCAGCTCGGGAAGTCGCGGCGCCATATTGGCGAAAAGTGCCCCGTTGGTGAGAAAGAGCGCGGCCACTGCCGCGCGTGCTCGGCGGTTAATAGGCGAAACCTGTTCGACGCTCAACAAACACCCCAGATCCGCAGAATTATATGGAAGGACTCCTAATTGACTCTCCCGTGGGAGTCTACCGAAGAAAACAGTTAATCTCGGCTCATTGAAGCCCAAGCATTGACACAGATCACATTTACGACTGTAATGAAAATCAATCAATCGATTGATAGACGCAAGTTTTGAGGAAGTGGCACTGACCGATGGACATTGATCAGGTGCAGCGCGCTGCAGTCGCACGCTTTGCCCAACAAGGCTTCGCAGCCACCGGAATCCGTGAACTTGGAACCGCAGCTGGCATCAATTCGGCAACCCTCTACCACTACGTTGGCAGCAAACACGATCTCTTGGTCCGCATCATCAGCGATTGCCTCAAAGCCATGATCAACGGCGGACGTGAGGCACTGAGCACCGCCCAAACGCCAACACTTCAGCTCGCCCAGCTCATCGCCTTCCACGTCGCTTTCACCGCGACTAACCCACAGACCGCACGGGTAGCCGAATACGAAATGCGGGCTCTGACCCCGGTGGCCCGCGACGAAATGCAACAACTACGCGACGAGTATGAAGCCCTCTTCACCACCGTACTGAGCGAAGGTGAGAAGACCGGCGAATTTAACACCGCTGATCTCACCATGGCCAGGCTCGCGGTCATGGAAATGGGTACCGGCGTAGCCCATTGGTACCGCCCCCACGGCCGGCTTTCTCTGGATCAAGTGCAACTAAATTTTGTTGCCATGGCCTATAGAATTCTGGCCGTCCCCGAAACGTTCAAACCTTCGAACACCCCGCTGCCGAGCGCACAAAAGCTGCCTAGCGAGCCCACCGCGCAACCTGCCACGCAGACCGTCAACTAAGGAGCACCAGTGAAGACCCTGCCCTCACAGCTCGATACTTCCTCGGAAAAATACCAGCAAAACGCGAAGCAATACACCGCGCTGACTGAAGAACTGCATCAGCGGCTAGAGACCGCCGCGCGTGGTGGATCCGAAAAGTCGCGTCAACGGCATCTGGACCGCGGCAAGCTTCTGCCGCGCGACCGCGTGAATCAGCTGCTCGATGAGGGCTCGCCTTTCCTGGAAATCGCCCCGCTTGCGGCAGAGGGCATGTATGGCGGGGCCAGCCCCGGCGCTGGGGTAATCGCCGGAATTGGCATGGTTCACGGACGCCACGTTCTGGTCATTGCCAATGATGCGACGGTCAAGGGCGGAACCTACTTCCCGATGACTGTCAAAAAGCATTTGCGCGCGCAAGAAATTGCACTAGAAAATTCTCTGCCCTGCGTTTACCTCGTCGACTCGGGCGGAGCATTTTTGCCAATGCAGGATGAGGTCTTCCCAGACCGCGACCACTTCGGGCGAATCTTCTTCAACCAAGCGAACCTATCAGCTAAAAAGATCCCTCAGCTCGCCGCAGTCTTGGGCTCCTGCACCGCCGGCGGCGCTTACGTTCCGGCAATGAGCGATGAAACGGTTATCGTCCGCAATCAAGGAACTATCTTCTTAGGCGGCCCACCGCTGGTGAAAGCAGCTATCGGTGAAATAGTCACTGCGGAGGAACTCGGTGGCGGAGATCTGCACGCCAAAACCTCCGGAGTGGTGGATCACCTAGCCGAAAACGATGAACACGCGCTGATGATCATCCGTGACATCATTTCAACCCTCCCTGATAACCCCACCCCGGCCTGGCACATCGCCCAACAAGTTGCCGAACCGCTCTACCCAGCCAGTGAACTTCCAGGCATTGTGCCGGTAGACGTCAATGCGCCCTACGATGTCCGGGAAGTCATCACACGGTTAGTTGACGGCAGTGAATTCCACGAATTCAAGGCTGACTACGGAACCACGCTGGTGACCGGTTTCGCACATATCCACGGGCACCAGGTAGGCGTCATCGCCAATAACGGCGTGCTGTTCTCCGAGTCAGCGATGAAAGGCGCGCACTTCATCGAGCTATGCGACCAGCGTGGCATCCCGCTGCTCTTCCTGCAGAACCTCGCCGGTTTCATGGTGGGCCGTGACTACGAAGCAGACGGCATCGCCAAGCACGGTGCGAAGATGGTCACCGCGGTAGCCACCGCACGCGTCCCTAAGCTAACCGTGGTCATCGGTGGTTCCTTCGGTGCCGGTAACTATTCGATGTGCGGACGCGCTTACAGCCCGCGCTTCTTATGGATGTGGCCAGGTGCTCGCATCTCCGTCATGGGTGGCAACCAGGCTTCTTCGGTGCTTTCTACGGTGAAACGCGACGGCATCGAAGCCTCGGGCGGCACTTGGAGCGCGGAAGAAGAGGAATCTTTCAAAGCCCCCATCCGAGAACAATACGAAAATCAAGGAAACCCCTATTACTCCACCGCAAGACTTTGGGACGACGGCGTCATCGACCCAGCCGATACCCGCCGTGTACTAGGACTTGCTCTTGAAGTATGCGCCCGCCAGCCATTACCGGAGACTTCCTTCGGTCTATTCCGGATGTAATGCGAGGAGACAACCATGAACACTGAACTTTTTGACACGGTGCTCGTCGCCAACCGCGGCGAAATCGCCGTGCGCATCATCCGTAGTCTACGAACCCTGGGCATCTGCTCGGTCGCCGTGTATTCGGACGCTGATGCCGGGGCACTGCACGTAAGCGAAGCGGATACAGCAGTACGAATTGGACCCGGTCCAGCCAATCAAAGCTACCTGAACATCGACGCGATACTCAAAGCATGCAAGGACACCGGAGCCCAAGCGGTCCACCCCGGATATGGTTTCCTCTCCGAAAACGTGGACTTTGCCCGAGCCTTGGAAGAGGCCGGGGTCAAATTCATTGGCCCTTCGGTGAAATCGATTAATCTCATGGGCGATAAGATCCGTTCCAAGAACCACGTTGTCGCTCACCAGGTGCCCGTGGTGCCCGGCATTGCCGAGCCTGGGCTGAGCGATGAACAGCTGTTGGCCGCGGCCGGACAAGTCGGTTTTCCGTTGCTCATCAAGCCCTCGGCAGGAGGCGGCGGCAAGGGAATGTTCGCCGTAGAAACACCGGAGCAGCTTCCCGAAGCCTTAGCTAGTGCCCGGCGTACCGCACGTAGTGCCTTTGGAGATGACACCTTGTTCTTAGAACGTCTGGTGCGCAACCCACGGCATATAGAGGTGCAGGTGCTAGCTGATCAGTTCGGTCACACCGTACATCTGGGCGAACGCGAATGCTCCTTGCAGCGGCGCCACCAGAAGGTCATCGAGGAAGCTCCAGCACCATTGCTGGAAAATCTCGAACATGGGGCGCAGATCCGCGAACGCATCGGAGCGGCTGCTGTCGCCGCGGCGGCCTCGGTAGATTACGTCGGGGCCGGAACCGTGGAGTTCTTGGTTAGTGATGAGAACCCTGAAGAATTTTTCTTCATGGAAATGAACACCCGGCTCCAGGTCGAGCACCCGGTTACCGAACAGGTAGTCCGTGTGGATGGCCAGAAGTTAGATCTAGTGGATTGGCAGGTTCGCATTGCTGCCGGCCAACCCTTGGACTTTGAACAGCACCAGGTCTCTTTGCAGGGCCATGCAATCGAAGCACGTCTTTACGCCGAAGACCCTTCGGCTGGGTTCCTCCCCGCAATCGGCACGGTGCTCCAGGTCATCGAGCCAACCGGTGAGCATGTGCGAGTGGATAGTTCACTGCGCGATGGCTTGGAAGTCAGCGCCCATTACGATCCAATGCTCGCCAAGCTCATTGCCTGGGATGAAGACCGCAGTGCTGCGCTTGGCCGTTTGGACCGTGCCCTGTCGCAAACCGTGGTGCTAGGCGTGCTGACTAACGCCGAATATCTGCGCCTGCTACTGGCGGACGTTGACGTGGCCGCGGGGCGTTTAGACACAAATCTCATCGAGCGGAAAATGCAGGAGTTCACCTTCCGCACGCCAAGCGCGCGGGAACTGGCCCTAGCCGCTCACCTCGAAGGCCGGCGCAGACCAACATCCGGTTCCCCGTGGGGCCAAGGTGATAGATGGCGTCTAGGTTCTGCGTTAGCCACGCAACAGTACTTTGAGGTGAACGGTGAACAGCTGCAACTTTCCGTGCAGCACACCGCAGGACAGAGCACCGTAAATATATCCGGAGAAGAATATGTTGTGCAGTCGTTGGGCGACAATGGGTTGTCAATCAATGGCGTACGAGTCTCCTCCCACCATGCATTCGCCGCTGACGGCACACTATGGCTCAGCGAAGAAGGCTGGAGCGGCTCGGTTCGTCGACTTACCCGACAGGAAATCCTCGAAGCAAAATTAGTCACCCTGGCTAAAGAGTCCGGAACTTTCTCACCTCACGTTGAATCCCCCATGCCCGGCACCGTGATCTCGGTGCAGGTCAGAGACGGCGAGCAGGTCAGTGCCGGTCAGCTGCTCCTGAGTATCGAAGCGATGAAGATGGAACATCAGCTGCTTTCACCGGCCGATGGCACCGTACGCATGAGTGGCCTGACCGTCGGGGATCTGGTGAAAGCCAAGCAGGTGGTCGCTACCGTGGAACCAGCAGAGCTTGAACGCGAAACAACCATAAATCAGGAGCAGAACGCATGAGTGACCAAGGCCCAGAACTCATTGAACAACGCGGACTTTATCTGGACGAGCTGAAGGTAGACGCCATCTATGTTCATAAGCCCGGACGTACTCTGACTGAGGCGGACAATGTTCAGTTCACCACGATGACCATGAACAATCAGGGACTGCATTTGGATGCGGCTTGGACTGCTACCCAACCGTTCGGAAAGCCACTGGTCAATTCCTTACTGACCTTGAGCACCATGATTGGACAGTCCGTGCCGCAGCTTACCGAAGGCACTATCATCGGACAGCTGGGTCTCAATGATGTCAATTTTCCGCACCCAATGTTCCATGGCGATACGCTCTATACGCAAACCGAAATCACACAGGTGCGTGAGTCGAAGTCACGGCCCGGACAAGGCATCGTCTCGATGAAACATACCGGACGCAACCAGAATGGGGTGGTCGTGGCTACCGCCACCCGAACCTGCCTCATGTGGAGCAAGGCTGCGCACCTGGCCTCGTTGGAAACTAGCGACGGTGGCACTCATGGCTAATTTCCCCTTTGGCCCTGCGATCCTCTTTTGTCCGGCGGACCGTCCCGAACGCTACGGAAAAGCTGCTGAGAGATCCGATGCCGTCATTATCGATTTGGAAGACGCGGTGGCTGCTGAGAACAAGGAGCTGGCCCGAACCGCATTGTTATCCAGCACTTTGGATCCCGAACGCACCATCGTACGGGTCAATCCGGTGGACTCCGAGTTTTTTGTTTCCGACATGGTGGCCTTGCAGCAAACAAAGTACCGCACGGTGATGCTCCCTAAATGTGAGTCCGCCGCGGATCCGGCACAGCTTTCCGGTTATCAAGTGCTCGCCCTTTGCGAAACTGCCAAAGGGATCACCAACATTGCCGAGATTGCTGCGGCAGCAAACGTCATCGCGCTGATGTGGGGTGCCGAAGATCTGATCGCATCGCTCGGCGGAACCTCGTCGCGCACTTTCCAAGGAAAGTACCGTGAGGTGGCAAGCTTCGCAAGATCCCAGACGCTGCTGCATTCGGTCGCGGCCGGCAAGGCAGCCATCGATTCGGTGTATCTTGATATTCCTGACACCACCGGGTTACTGGAAGAGGCCCGTGATGCGAAGGCCTCAGGTTTTAGCGCCAAGGCGTCAATTCACCCCACTCAGATGCCAGTCATCCGTGAAGCCTTCCTGCCTACCGAAAAGGAAATCGAGCGGGCCAAGCGGATTCTCGCTGCGGCAGAGAAAAACCCTGGCGTTTTCTCGTTCGAGGGCCAGATGGTGGATGAACCGTTGCTGCGGCAGGCCCGGGCTACGGTCCACGCACCCCGGTAGCGGACAGACCGGATGCCTCTGCCAAAGCGCTCAGACAGAATTTTTTCGAGGCATCCGGCCCGTGCGGTACAACCACATGATGAGCACTAGTGACAGGGCCACGACCACCGCTGACGTGAGGAACGCTTCACGCAGGGTCCACAGTGCTGCGATAGTTCCCAAAATCCACGCACCGAGCGCGGTACTGACGTCGAGTGCGAAAAAGTAGGTTGCGCTTGCCCGGCCCCGCGCTTCGGGGCGAGCGCTGAGCACCGATATTGAGTTCATTGACGGGCTCACCACTCCGGTACTGAATCCAAACAAAGCGCCTGCCAACAGCAGCAACCCGAGTTTGTCCGCAAAATAGATGCAGAGCATCGCACCGACGTTCAGCACGACTCCGCCCACCACGATGCCAGTCAGCGAGAGCACCTTGCGCATGGTTCCGATCAGAAGCCTGGAAACTGCCAGCATGAGCCCGCTCATCACGAAGAACAGGCCAATATTCTCCATCCCCTGGCTCAAGGCATAGGCCGCCAAGAAAGTATTCACGCTAGTAGTCCCAAACATAAAGCACAGCATCACGGTGGCCGGACGCCACGAGTCTTTTTCCACCAGATTTTTCAGGTGGAAACCCGATCGATTTCGTCCAGGAATCGTGGCAGCCTTCGCGCGGCGCCGCGCGTCAATAACTTGGGCTTCCTTAGCCAAAGCCATGCGCACCAGGAAGTTTAGAACGCAGCAACCCAACGCCACCGCAAAGGCCACTTCATATCCGGCGTGGATTCGCAGCGTCAGAGCTAGCCACGGCGCGAAGATTGTCACCACCGTCTGTTCAAGACTGAGAATGCCGAGTCCCTCGGCAAGCTTCTTTTCCGGAATGATGTCGGTGGCCAAGGTTGAGACCGCAGTACCGTTCAGGCTGAATCCAGCACCTTGCACCGCGCGTAAAGCAAGGAAGAGCCATACCGGCAACGAAAGCAGATAGAGACCGGTGGCAGCGGTAAATAGCGCCACGCCCAGCAGCATAATGACCCAGCGGCCGCGCGAGTCGACCAGCCAGCCAGAAACGGGTCTGGTCAGTGCAGCAGTCGCAAAATAGAGTGTGGAGGTCAGCCCCACTTGAACCGGAGAAAGCCCTAAATCGAAGGCATAAAGAGGTACAAGGGTCACCAGCATCATCGTTGCAATGCGCAGGCTAGCGTTGGATAGCATCAACGCGAAAAATACCCTTGTGTACAAGTTCTCTCCTTCTTTACTGCAGTACCCTCAGAAACCCTACCTTGACGACCGTAATTTTGATTCCCTAATTTTTATATCTCGGAATGCCTGATCAACCGCAGCTAGGAACCTCTGATTGGTTTGATACCGCTAGAAATATAGTCCGTGCCCGGTACAGATCTCCTTTCACCGCAAACTGACGCTCCGGATCAATTAGAGTTTGGACAAGAAGGGTAGTTAGCAAAAAGCCTCAGGAGTTAGTGCGCATGGAATTTGCCGAGATCGCAGGCCGGGTCCTGCTTGCTTCGCTCGTCGCTGTCATTTTTATCGTGGTGCTGGCAATGTTTGTCCGCAGACTGCTTGGCGTCGCGGTGGGTTTAGGTCGAATCATCGTCGCTGGTGTGCTTGGCCTCGGAGCTGAAGTAGCTTTCGAGTCCCGCTTCATCTGGCAGGATCCCAATGCTTCGTGGCAGCTGATTCCGGTCCAAATTGGTATCGTCTTGCTCGTTGCTTCGCTTTTCCTCATGATTGCGGAGCTGGTGATCCCCACCGGAACGATTGTGCGTCCCGATAAATGGGTTACTTCAACCAAAAATCGCTTAGCCCGTACCCGACGCTATAGCGAAGTGACTCGAATAGCCTTGTCGCATGGGCTCCTTCCCGCACGCCGGCCAAACCGTGCAGACACTGCGCAGGCTGCCGACGAGCGGACCGCCGCCGGCCGGTCCTTGCGGATGGCTCTGCAAGAATCCGGGGTGACCTTCGTAAAATTCGGGCAGGTCCTCTCGACCCGCCCAGAGCTACTTCCCACCGAATACATAGACGAGCTCTCTAAGCTGCAACAAAACGTGGCTCCCGAACCGTGGGAAAACATCCGCGAGGTCATTACCGCAGAGCTCGGGATGGAACTTGAAGAAGCCTTCGCGCATTTTGATCCGGAGCCTCTGGCCGCTGCGTCAATTGGCCAAGTGCACACCGCACGTCTGCATGGTGGCGAGGTAGTTGCGGTTAAGGTTCAGCGTCCCGGAGTCCAGCCCCTGGTCGAACGTGATTTAGACATCGCGTTGCGGATGGCGCAGACACTGGAGCACTCCACCGAATGGGGCAGGTCTTTGGGTCTTTACAAGGTTGCCCAGGGGTTTGCCGATTCATTGCGTGACGAGTTGGATTATGAACTCGAAGCAATGAATATCCTGGCCTTGCGCACCACTGCCCTGCAATACCCGCAAACCGAACGAGTTGGCATTCCAGAGCATTACCCGCGCTGGAGCAGCAAAAGGGTTCTGGTCATGGAAATGGTGGCCGGGCATACACTCAGCGAGCCAGGAATCTTGGAACGCTACTCAGATACCGTACGCAAGGCGCAAGCCAGCGCATTATTCAGGTCGCTCATGCACCAGATCATGGATGATGGGGTGTTCCACGCAGACCTGCATCCAGGAAATATCGTGCTGCGGCCAGACGGCAGTGCCACCCTCCTGGATTTTGGCTCCGTAGGGCGTCTTGATGCCGAGCTACGCGAGCTGATCTCCGAAGTGCTCTTGGCTTTTTACCGCGGCGATTCCCGCGCCATCGCAGATGCCTTACTCGGCATGGTTCCGATCCCGGAAGATTTTGACGAGTTGTCGCTACGACGCGAGTTGAGCCATTTCATGTCTCGGCATATGGGTCCTGGAGCCGAGCTGAAGGCCGAAGTTTTCACGTTGATGGTCGGCTTATTGGCTAAGCATCGGCTGGCAGTTCCTGCGGAACTCACCTTGGCTTTCCGCGCAGTCGCGGTGCTGGAGGGCACCCTGCGATTGCTGGCACCTGGCTTCGATCTACTCACTGAGGCGAAAGAGTACGGAGAAACTCGGCTGCGTTCGAGCCTGCGCCCGTCATCAATCACCGAAGCATTGAACAACGAGGTGCTCACCTTGCTGCCAATGCTGCGCCGGCTGCCGCGAAGAATCGATACACTCACCTCAGATCTGGAGTCTGGCCGGCTCAGTATCAATATGCGACTCTTGGCGCACCCGCAGGACCGAACGTTACTCGTGTCCCTGGTCCACGAAGCGATCCTCACATTCCTTGCCGGGGTGACCGGCATTATGGCCACAATCCTGCTGGTCAACGGCGGCGGCCCGATGGTGACCACATCGATGAGCTTGTTTCAGCTCTTTGGGTACACTCTGGTGGCGGTGGCCTCGGTATTTATCCTGCGCGTGGTCTTCGATTTGTTCCGGCGAAGAAAAGGCGACTAGCTCGCAGACTGTCTAAGCACTAGTTAAACTCGTGGCCGCCTGTTCAGGCGGCCACGACGGTTAACTGAAACTCTTTTTACCGAGCAACGTGATTACTTGGTGTGCAGGGCCTTGTTGCCGTAGTGCACGGCAAAGAACCAGCCGGCAGCGGTGATCAAGTGGATGACGCTTAGCGTGATCACTGCGGCAATGTTCCCGGCAACCAAGACGGGGAACACGATCGAAAGAACGGCGATAGCTACGCCGATCCACTGTGCCACCTTGCAAATTCCCGCCCTGCCACGGCCAAGGAGGAATACGATGAGACCAAAGAAAATGATGGGAATCATGGTGAAGGCCAGTACCTGCGCAAAGCCCACGTGTTCGCCGGTGATCTCATCAATCACCATGTCGGCTCCTGCGGAGCTTCCGATGAAAAAGGCAATCACGTTCAGGTAAGCGGTGCCTACTGCGGCAATCAAAACCTGGATAAAGTTAAACGGGCTTTTGGGCTGAGAATCTGGATTCATCCGCTAGGAGTCCCCTCGAAATTAGTTGGGTTATTTCAACTAAGTCTAAAACTCGAGATTACTCACCGTCCCCTCTGCGGCCAGTGAAATCGCTAACACTTCCCGCGAGGCAGGACGTTCAATCGTTAAGACAGTGGTCAGTGTCGGCTAAGCACTAAAAACAGCCCAAAGGCACCCAGAAGAAACAGGGCTATGGTGGTCATCAGTATCGCCACGATGTCCGCGCTAATACGTTCATTCTTAATTCCGAGAGCCATGCGCCGGTACCGGGCACGCTGCGAGGAAAAGATCCCAAATGCCATGACACCCGAGATGCTGATCATCAAGATAATCCCGTAGCCATAGTGCGGAAGCCAGCGCAAAAACACGGCACTCACTACAAGAAATGAGACCAGTGTCCGGGTCCAGGCAAATACCGTTCGCTCTGGCTGCAACCCCGGATCGGTGATCTCGATCGGTTCGTTCATGAGATTCGAGAACTAATAATCATCGCCACCGCGGCTAGTGAAGCGACCACTGCGCCGAAGCCCAGCAGTGGCACAATCGCCGGAATTGGCAGCGGTTTACCCGTACGCATGCTGCGTTCTACGCGAACCCAGCGCACCGCGGCGCCAGCGGCAATAAGCATTCCCACACCAATAATGAGAACCGCAAGCCAGGTACGCACCGGCGAGGGGAACGCTTCTGCAGCAAAGGCTTCCAAGGCAGTACCGCCTGCAAGAAATGCCAGTGAAGTGCGAATCCAGGCGAGGAAGGTGCGCTCATTCGCCAGAGTAAATCGCGGGTCAGGCTCCTGGCCCTTAGGCAAGACCCAGCGCGATAGTCGGCTTCGTTCGTGCTCTGACATGCCCCTCCTTCGGGTGTGGCTTCCGCCCTTAGTACACCATGGGCGCCGCTGATTCTTCGACTGTGTGCAGTTTAGCGTCGCTTTGAAGCATACCGCCCCATTCATAAGAGAAACCGGTGTAGTTTGTAGATAAAAACAGTTTTACGAATGTGATGCAGCGCATAACAATAGAGGAAGGTACTGGAACAACGAAAGGTCGCAGACCATGACCTCCACAAATTTGAATCCCCACGTCGTTACGCTCGGCACAGCCGGTGGACCGCGTTGGTGGACCGGCGAAAACGCAGGCAAGCGCGCAGGCATTGCCACGGCAGTCGTTGTCGGCGACAGCGTCTATCTCGTAGATGCCGGAACCGGGGTAGGCAACCAGCTCATGAAGGCAGGGTTCAGCCCGGCCAATCTGCGTGGCATCTTCCTCACCCACCTGCATTCGGATCACACCATCGACCTCGCCTCGCTGGCGATTTTCGGGCTGTTCACCCTGCCGGCCGATAAAGAGCCGATAGTCATCCTTGGCCCCGGCGAGCGCGGCGCACTTCCACCGGTCTCACCGCGAGCTACCGTGCCACCGGCGGCCTTGTACCCGCAGAATCCAACGCCCGGTACCGCGTCAATGTTTGACCATCTAATGCAGGCCTACGCCACAGACATTAACGATCGAGTCATCAATGCGCTGCGCCCTTCACCACTGGATCACTTCAGCGCCCAGGACATTCAAATTCCTGAAAATACCGGTTATCACCCCAACGATAATCCGACCCCTGAGCAGTTCGAACCCTTTGTCATCTACACCGATGAGCTGGTCACGGTCACCGCGACGCTGGTCAAACATCCACCGATCGCGCCGGCTTTCGCGTTCCGCTTCGATACCGCAGAAGGCTCTGTCACGATTTCTGGAGACACCTCTCCGTGCCAGAACCTGGTCACGCTCGCCAAGGACACCGATTTGTTACTGCATGAGGCTATCGATTTCGACTGGGTGCAACGCGCTTACGGATCCATTGGTACCTTGGAGGCACAGGCCTCCATGGACCACCACCGGCGTGCACACACCTCCGCCGAACAAGCCATTGATCTCGCCGAGCAAGCTGGGGCACGCACCCTCGCCTTGCACCACCTGGTACCCGGCACAACCCCGCTATCGGTATGGCTGGGACATGCGGACAAGTTCTCCGGAAATTACTTGGTTCCCAACGATCTCGATACGATTTCATTCAGCCGGACTTTTAGTGAAATGGCGGCAACCCGATGAGCAACACCATCAACACCCAGCAAAATGCAGCAGGTGAGGAATTGAAGGTTCCATCCCTGAACTCCCCGCAGATGCGTCGCATTCTTGCGTCAAGCTTCATCGGCAGCGCGATCGAGTTCTATGACTTTATCCTCTACGCCACCGCCGCTTCCTTGGTCTTCAACAAGGTGTTCTTCGTCGGACTCACACCGTCCGTAGCGCTTTTCGCTTCCTTCGCCACGCTTGCGGTAGGTTACCTCGCCCGCCCGCTGGGCGGAATAGTCTTTGGCCACTTCGGCGACAAGATTGGCCGCAAGGGTGTCCTGATTACTTCGATGGCAATGATGGGCGGCGCTTCGACATTGATCGGTTTGCTGCCACCAACTGCTCAAGTGGGCATGATTGCACCAATCGCCCTCATCGCACTGCGCATTATCCAGGGTTTGGCCGTGGGCGGCGAATGGGGTGGCGCCATGTTGATGGCATTGGAACACGCGCCCAAGGAACGCCGCGGATTTGCCGCGAGCTTCGCCAATATGGGCGGCCCGGCTGGTGCGGTGCTGGCAACCCTCGCCGTATCAGCTGTCACCCTCATGCCTGAGGACCAGTTCCTCTCCTGGGGTTGGCGCATCCCGTTCCTGATCAGTATTGCGCTGGTTGGCATCGGTCTGATTATTCGTCTCAAGGTCGCCGAATCCCCACTTTTCCTGGCATTGGAAGACAAGGCCGAGGAGCGCAAGACTCCGTTCATGGAAGTCATCACCAAATATCCACGTTCGGTCATTCGCGGAACGCTGGTGGGCATGAGCTCGTACACCGTTCAGGGACTCATGACCGTCTGGGCTATTTCATATGTAGTCGAAGAAGTGGGCATGGACCGCACCGCGGTACTGAACATCAAAGCAATCGGCGCGGCACTGACCGTAGTGGGTATCTGGTTTGCAGCCCGCTATTCCGACAAGCTGGGACGCCGACCGGTGATGATGGCCGGTATCGCCGCCGGAGCAATCATGGCTCTGCCGATTATGTGGATGCTGCAAATGGGAGAACTATGGCTCTTCGCTATCGCACTGTTCATCGCTAACGGCATTATTCAAGCCACAATCTTCGGGCCATTTGGCGCCTTTACCGCGGAGCTGTTCCCCACCCGTATCCGTTATACCGGTGCGTCGCTGGTGTACCAGCTCTCTTCCACGGTGGGTGCCGGGTTTACTCCGATGATTGTCGCAGGGCTGGTCCTGCTTGGCGGAGGAACCCTCTGGATCGCTGGCGGGGTATGGGCCGCAACATTTATTGTTGCCGGACTAGCCATGCGAGGAGTCAAGGAAGGCCGCGAGGCAGACCTCGAGGCTGAAGAGATCTCGTAATACGACGCAGAATTCAGGGTTGGTTGGAGCCGTCGGGCGCTAACCAACCCTGTTTTCCTTTTCTGCGCCAATTTCCTCACAGAAATCAAGGAACGCACGCAACCTCAAACTCGGTCGGGCCGACGCCGTATAGGCGACACAAATGTCACTTTCACCGACCTGCCCTTCAATTTCCAGCGCCGCCAGCGGCAGGCCGTCATAGCTAAGATCTACCGGAGGACGTTGCACCAGAACCGTGTAGCCAAGTCCCCGCGCCACCAACCCGCGTACCGCTTCAAAACTCTGCGAGCTCCAACGCACCTTCGGATCCAGTCCGGACATTCGCAAATTGACCAGTTGATTGTCACGCACCGTGGGGATGTCCAAGGAGACGAAGTCATCCTCGGCTAATTCTGAGAGCCGGACGCTTTTGCGCTGAGCCAACCGGTGATTGCCGCCGACCAGCACGTAGGGACGCCCAGACATCACCCGGCGAAACTCAACGTGGGGCACTAAGTGCCGCGTATGAGTCAACACCGCGTCGAGATGCCCTTGGAGCATTCGTTCTTGAAGCTCTGCGCCATCGCCTTCAACCAGGGTCACCTGCAAATCAGGATTCATGTTGGTAAAACGTTCGCAGATCACCGGAATCCAGAACGCAGCCAAAGAGGAATAGCACCCTATGACCAGCGGTCCGGAGAGTTTTGTTTGGCGCTCAACAATTTGATCTTGCACTTCTTCAGCATGGCGCACCAGTTGTCTGGCGTCGTGGAGGAAATCGGTGCCTACCGCCGTCAAGACCACCCCGCGTGCCCGGCGCCGCACAAGCAGTTGGGAACCAACTACCCGCTCAAGTTCATCCATGGCTTGGGACATCGCTGCCTGCGAAATATGGCTCGCAACAGCCGCTGCAGAGATGGAACCCGTCTCTGCAACAGCGACGAAGTACTGCAGTTGACGCAGGGTGTAGTTGATCACCACCACAGTCTAGCCAGCGTCACGCCACTGCTCTCATTTCCACTTAATCTCGTGGAGTACTTCAATAAATTCATAGCCAGAGGCAGAGGCTTTCCCCTTCGGATCCAACAGATCCTGAACCCAAAAAATCTGAACTTTTAAACCAAGAATGCCCCCGATACCTTGTCAGTGTCGGGAGCATTCATGGTTTAGCTGTTTACTTCGAAGCGCCAATCGCCCACACGCGTGGCAGTTCCGTACCGTTGACCGCGAGGTCACCGATCAAGCGGGCCTTGAATACCCAAGGATTATGGTTGCCTGCGGTACGCGCATTGCGCCAATGCCGATCCAGGTTCTTCGAGGCGCTCGTCGCCGAGGCAGCGAGTGCGTCAAAGGCATGCGTGATGGCTGTGAGCACCAATGGGGTCAACGCCACCTGGGCTTGTGCGGAGGTAAGTTCAGCATAGTCATTTGCTGCTTCATCTTCTTCGGCTGAAATGACTCCAGTCTGCAGCTGAAGCGCACTGTCATAAGCACCCTGCAAAGCATTGGAAACACGTTCCACCGTGGCGGTAGCGGCAAACGCTGCCGCCGACACTTCCCCGATAACCTGCAGGAGTTGCGGATCTTCGCTGGCCACATTTGCGGCCGCGTGGCTGAAAGTACGCTTGCGGTTCTTTAGCTCCAAGGCGAACTCACGCTCCGCAGCCTTGGCGGAACCGGCAAGCACAGCAAGCAATACCTGCTGGTAGAAGGCAGTCTGATATTTAAAGCGCGTGTCAAAGTCGATCAGATTCTCTTCCTCCACGCTCGCGTCGGTAAAAGTTGATGTTCCGGTGCCGGTGGTGCGCTGGCCAAACCCGTCCCAATCCTCAGCCAAAGCGACACCGGGCTGATGAGCATGCACCGCAGCGATCACGCGCTTGCCGGTATCGGTGCGTTCGGCATAGGTGTCAAGCCAGTCGGCAAAGATTGAACCGGTGGAATAGTATTTGGTGCCATTAATCTTGAAGCCGCCGTGACCATCGGGTGTCACCTTGGTGATGACATCCCCTACCTTGACGGTTCCGATTTCGGTCCATGAGTTTCCGACTAACTCGCCGGCCGCAAATCGCGCCAGCCATTTGTCACGGCCTGGCCCGGGAGGAGAAATTAGCCGGTCCTCCACGAAGGCGAAGTGGGAACGCAATGCCTGAGCAATATTTGTATCGGCAGCAGCCAAGTCCACAAAAAGTTCAAAAAGTTCGGGCAGCGTAGCTCCCGATCCCCCATCACTTTCTGCGATGCGCACCGCACCAAAACCTGCGGCAGCAAGTTCGGCAATTTCGGCTCGTGGCAGTTCACCGGAACGATCACGTTCCGCCGCTCCAGCTGCGATCTTCTCAAAGATTGGGTTGAAACGTTCGCGTAGTTGCTTCAGACGGTTGCGGGTTGCGGTCAGGGTGCTCATAAATTCTCCAAAAATCTGCTGTGTACTGTGCTTGATCTGCCGGTGGTGGCTTAGGTGTACAGCGAAATTGGCTGCGCTTCACCGTGCAAGAAATACTGACCCACTTCGATCTTCTTGTAGTCCACCGGATCATGCAGGGAATGTGTGCGTACGTTGCGCCAGTACAGATCTAGCCCAACGTCATTACTAGCTGATGAGGTTCCGGTAACCTCGAAGATTCGATTCGCCACCTCTACTCCGGTTTCGGTGGAAACGATCTTCGCTTCGGCAATCGCTACTGCTAATTCGGCGCGTTCTTCGGCGGTGACTTCTCCAGCCTTGGCTATCAGCAGGTCATAGGCGCGGCCGAGTTTTTCAACGAGCGCTGCAACCGCTGCCGTCCGCGCCTTGAGCTCACCCAAGGTCCGCTGGAAGATCACGTCTCGTGAATAGGTCGGTGCGGAGGAAAGGAACCACGCGTTTTTGCGTCCCAATAGGAGCTGCTTGCCGCGTTCCAACGCCCCTTGGGCAATTCCCAAATAGAAGTTTGCAAAGGCAAGCTGCAATCCAGGAATGAGTAAGGTGGAGACCGGCTCTTCGGTCACTTCACCAAGGATCTCAGTGGTATCAACTCGCACGTTGCTATAACGTACCGAATTCGAAGCGCTGAGCCGCTGTCCCAAGTAATCCCAGTCATCAACGAGTTCTAATCCCTCGCGGCCGGTAGGCAAAACGAAGGCCAAAACCTTCCCATCGTTTTCGCCTCCCTGAACCAGAGCGTTGACGATAATTACTTCACCCACTCCCGAACCGGTGGAAAAACGCTTGGCACCATTAAGCCGGTATCCATCGGCGTCAACGGTGAGCAACAGGGTCGGGTCAACAGGATTGACCGAATCGCCCCACAACCACCCCTGAGCCACGGTACGTTCCCACCAAGCGCCCTGCTGTTCAGCTGGTGCGTAGAACGCGATACCGGTCTGGTTGAAGTAGTGATAGGCAAGCAGCTGTGCAATCGATCCGTCGGCAGTCGCCAGAATGCGTACCGCTTCGAAGGCAGTCTCAAAGTGTCCCCCTGCGCCGCCAAATTCTGCTGGCACCAACAGGTCAAGCAAACCTGAGGATCGCAAGAGCCGCGCCTCGGCATGTGGCTGCTCGTTTTTACGGTCCCGTTCCAGAGCATCTACTGCCAGGCCCTGTGCAACCTCTGTTGCGACCGCACGCCAACGCGTCAGCTCTTCAGGTGTGGCATTGCCGGTAAATGGGGTACGTGCAAGTGCTGCGGTGGCTACTGACATGAGCAAGCTTCCTATTCTCGGGTGGTTGATGGCTTAGACGCTACTGCGTAATCACCGGTCCGTCAGGTGCGTTAGTCATCTGCTTACACCGGCTGTCACCAGACTTCTTATGGCGTCATATTGCTGCTTAGCTGACCGATCTGAGGTCGAAAATTCGACATAAAACGACTCATATAACTGCTCGTTAACTCCCCTTAGGCCGCATGCTTGACAGCAGGAAATCTTCTCGCTTAAAAGAGTCAAGAGACGAGCACCGGTGAGGTCCTCGTCTCTTGAAAAGTATTGGTGCGCCTTAGAGCAGGATCGCCCCAAGAATCCACACGGTGATAAAACCTGCGGTGCCCTGAATAGCGGGTAGCAACACTTAGCGTCTTGTATGCGGTGATCACCGGAATGCGGATCAACTGCGAGACCACCCAGAAGTAGGAGTCATTCGCAGGGGAAACCACCATGGCGCCGGCACCAATCGCAAGGACAGTGAGCACCATACCCATAGGCGCACGAAAAGCAGCACAGGACGGAGTACATCCTGATGAGTTAAGAGCTCGTGACCAGAAGTTAGTTCGTATTGACCTTAGAAAACGTGCAGCTGCCCTAAGGCAATCGAGGCGTAGAGAGAATGCTGCAGGCGCAAGAATTGCGCAGAGTGCCGGATATCAATTCCGGTCAACTGACCCACCCTGTCGATGCGCTGCACGAGTGTGTTTCGATGGATATGCAGATACTCAGCCGCCTCGAGCATGCTATTCGCCGAGGCAATCACCAACAGTGTTCGAGCCTGTTCGGAGTTCACGCTGATGGCTAGATCTGCCAGGGTTTCGAGGTTGCGCTCCGGAGTACGTGCAATGGCCACTGCCACTTCCGGATTCCAGATGCGGCGCGATTCTCGACGAGGTATTAAGTGCGGGCGCCGGCTTAGTATGCGCAACATTTCGGCTTCATTGAGAAGCTGGCTCGCTTTCGCACTTTTCGCTGATTCCAGGTATTTATCGCCATGTGCGATACACGTTTCATCGATGGTCGCCTGGCTTGTACGCAGCCGCCAGTATCCCCCGGAAAGGTAGATCCAGGAGGTTCGCTGCCCGTCGATAGCTTGCTGCTGACTTAAATCCGGACGCGGTTCTTGCGGGATCCACAGTTCCAAGATCCAGGGGGCTCGCAAACCATGGGCGGCCAAGCGTCTGTCGATAAGATCCGCATCGGCGCTGCCAGCGAGTAATGCAGAAATGACGTCGCGAGCTTCGGTTTCACGCCGGCTGCTTCGTCCATGCTCGCGTTCTTGCGCAAAGAGCAATTGCACCGTCAAGGCAATCAAGTTTGCCAGTGGCCGTACTTCACGGGGTGCACCGGTAACGCCAACTACTCCACACAATTGGTCATTGATCACTAAAGGCGCATTTACTCCGGGCTGAGTTCCGGCGGCAGCATCCATCTGCTCAACGTCGACGATACGGTTGCTTCGAATCGCTTCCAGGCTTCCCTCATGGTGCGAGCCGACCCGGGATTGGTCGCTGGAGGCAATGATCGTGCCATGGGAATTCATGATGTTCACGTGACGATTGATGGTCGGGGCAATAGTATCGACGACTTTTTGCGCTAAATCTCCGCTTAGCCTGATCGGTTCTTGCTCTTCCATAGATTCATCGTAGCTGGCTCGCCGGCGGCACCCGCGCTGCGAGGTCTCGGGCAGTACCCGGCTGCTGCTGTTGGCCAGCCCGGGCACCACTGGCGGAAATTGCTAGTGTTAGTCGATTTTGACGGTGACCGACTTTAACGAGGTATAGGCTTCGATTCCTTCTCGTCCGTTTTCATGCCCCCAACCGGAATGCTTAAATCCGCCGAATGGCATGTTCGCGTCCATACCGGATCCGGTATTCACTCGCACGTTTCCGGCCTGAATTTTCTTAGCGAACATCAATGCCTTAGAAATATCCTGACTGAAGATGATTGAGTTCAGACCATAATCGTTGTCGTTTGCACGACGTAGAACGTCCGCCAGCGAGTCTTCATCACTAAAAGTACTCACCGATAGCACCGGGCCAAAGATCTCTTCCTTGGCCACTGTCATTTCAGGCCGCACATTCTTCAGAACCGTTGGCTGCACGAAGAAACCCTCTCCCTCTGCCTTCTCACCACCGGTCACCAGCTCAGCACCATCGGCAATTCCCGCAGCAATATAGCCTAAGACTCGTTCGCGCTGCATTTCGGAAACTAGTGGGCCCAGCTGCGTTGCAGATTCTAGCCCGGAGCCAATCTTCATGCTCTTCGCAAATACTGCTATGCCCTCGATAACCTTGTCTGCCACATCTTCGTGAACGTAGAGACGTGAACCAGCGGCGCAGACCTGTCCCGAATTCGCGAAAATACTCATCGCGGCTCCTGGAATGGCCTTGGCGAGGTCCGCATCGGGATAGATGACCACCGGAGACTTTCCGCCCAGCTCTAAACTCAATCGTTTGAGGTTTCCGGAAGCCGAAGCAAGCAGCCGCTTACCGACTGCGGTTGAGCCAGTGAATGACACCTTGTCCACATCAGGGTGATCGGCAAGCGCCTGTCCGGCGACCGGTCCGAGCCCCTGAACTACGTTGAGAACGCCGGCTGGGATTCCCGATTCGAAGGCAATCTGAGCCAATCTGACCGCGGTCAGCGGGGTTAGTTCTGCCGGCTTGAGGACCACCGTGCAGCCGGCGGCCAGAGCCGGGGCAATCTTCGACATCGCGATGGTGAAAGGCACATTCCACGGAACGATGAGTCCCGCGACACCCAGTGGTTGGCGCAGTGTGTAGGCATGCCAAGTTCCCGGCAAAGAGACCTCCCGCGTCTCTCCGTTGAGCTTCGTCGCCCAACCCGCGTGGTAACGCAGGATCTCAATGCCCATAGGAAGTTCGCCGAAACGAGCCACGTTATATGGCTTGCCGCAATTCAAAGATTCAAGGGTCGCTAATTCTTCAAGATTCTCTTCAAGCGCATCCGCGAAACGATGCAGTGCTCGCTGACGTTGGGCCGGGGTGAATTCAGCCCAGGGGCCCGAGGTGAATGCCTGACGAGCTGCGCTTACGGCGTTGTTCACATCCTCTACCGTGGCCGCGTTGGTCATGGCCAGCAACTTGCTGGTGGAAGGGTCCGTCACTTCCAAATGCTCGCCGCCGCCCGAGATGGATTCACCGTTGATGAACAGCGGAAGCGGAGCCGAGGAGAGCTTTTCGCGTAATAGGTCTGCCATGGGGGCGATGGTGGTTTCGATAGCTGACATCTGAGTTCTCCTAATTCCCTGCGCGAAGCCAAAAGTTCTTCGCATTCAATTTGCTTGTGAGCCTTGCCACATAATCTACTAGAAGATATATTGTGAAACAAGAAATAGATTTTGGTTCGATGTTTGTTTTCACTGTTCCGGATGCAGGGCACACCGGGATTCACTCGCAGGCCAATTATTGGCCGGCCATTTCCAAGGAGACTTTCCCATGGTCAAGAATCGATTCATCACTCGCAAGGCCTTCTCTGCGCTGGCAGTCTCGGCACTCGCAGTGGGCGCATTATCCGCCTGCGGTAGTAGCGAAGAAGCCACCGCGGATGGCCCGACCAAGCTCCGTGTTGCCGTCGCACCCATCCAATTCGAAACCGCATATGTTGCAGATTCTCAGGGATTCTTCGAAGAACAGGGGCTCGATGTTGAAATCGTCAACGGCGCCGATCCCGCAGCCCTGCTAGCTCAGGTGGTTTCCGGGGACGTAGATGTTTCCATTGGTTCATGGATCAACGTCGCGACGTCCTACTCCCAGGGTGTCCCGATTCAGGTCATCGGAGGCAACGGCATGGTCGATGACAAGTCCGATAACTCCGGCGTCTTAGTTGCCAAGGATTCTGATATCAGCTCTCTAGCTGATTTGAAAGGCAAAACCATTGGCGTCGTTGGCGTAAAATCCGGCGGTGACATCCCAGTTCTTCAGGCTCTGGAGGGCGCCGGGGTGAAACTCGACGAAGCCAAGGAAGTAGCAATCCCTTACGCAGGCATGGAAGCCGCACTGGAACAGGGCACCGTGGATGCGGTAGTTCCAGCAGACTCCTTCTACCACCAGATGCTCGATTCGGGATACAAGTCGATCTCCAACCCAGTTCGCGAATACCAGGGCAATATGCCGGTGACCGTCTGGACCGCAAAGAAGGATTGGCTGGATGCAAACGCTGAGACCGCTAACAAATTCCTTAGTGCGATGAAGGAGGCAGTTGCCTTCTACGAAGACGAGGCGAACCTGAAGACCGTTCAGGAAACGCATGCAAAGGTGAATCAGATCGACGTGGCGAAGGCGCCTAAGGAATTCGTTCCTGCAGATGTCACCTTCAACAAGGCCGAAGCGCAGTCCGGCATCGACGCAATGGTCCACTTTGGTCTCGTAGCCAACCCCGTCAGCGTTGATGATGTGCTCTGGGATCAGGCTCCAAGCCGCGAATCCGCAGACAGCAAGTAATTACCGAACTTGGGTGGCGCAAGGGTAATCCCCTTACGCCACCCACTCCCATATCTTTCTAAGGAAAACAATGAAAGAGTCAACGATCTCTCCAGGCCTACTCACGGTCCAGCGCATCGTGGCCATCGGCGTCCTGTTTGGAATCTGGCAGCTGGTCATCGCCTCGGGAACCATGCCTTCAATGCTCCCCGGGGTAACCCAAATTTTCTCCGGGATCGGGGAAACCATCATCAGCCCGCTATTTTGGGAAGCCCTGGGCAAAACGCTCCTCGCAGCCCTCACCGGCTGGGTACTCGCATCCGTCATTGGCGTGATTCTGGGACTGACCATCGGTTCGGTCCGCTTCCTCGATCGCTCCAGCAATATCCTCATTGATTTTGGACGCTCCTTTCCGGTGCTCGCTCTGATGCCAGTGGTGATCATGCTTCTAGGCAGCAACTCGATCATGGAAATCGTGGTCGTGGGACTTTCCTGCTTGTGGCCGGTACTGGTGCAAACGATTTACGGTGCGCGCCGCCAAGAAGCGGCAGTTGCAGATACTGTCGCGGTCTTCCGGATTCCAGTCATGCTGCGTTTCCGTCGAGTATTGCTGCCCTCGGCGATGCCATTCATCGCCACGGGTGTCCGGATTTCCGCGTCCATAGCGATCCTTGTCGCGGTAGGCGTTGAAGTTATTAGCCAGGCGCCAGGCATCGGACGTCAAATCACCTTGATGCAGCAGGCTCAGCGCTGGGACATGGCCTTCGCCTATTTGTTCTTCGCTGGCTTGGTGGGTTGGGGCATCGCTGCGCTGCTGCAACTGGGCGAAAACCGTCTACTGAAATGGAAGAGGCAGAACGATGACTAATTCGACGCTCAAGGCTCCGGCCCCGGCGCTTACTCAACCTCCAGCCCGTAAGCTATCAAACGGCTCGGGCAAGAAGTTAATGACGTCCACGTGGCTCATCGTTGTGGTCGTAGTGATCTGGTGGTTCGCCTCGGCTAACTCAACAAATTTCTTCATCCCTTCATTACAGGAAATCCTCGAATCCTTGGTTCGAGATCTAGGCAATGGAGTGATTCTCGGCGGCGCGTTGTACTCTCTGACAAACCTCTTCGTGGGACTTGCCATCGCGGCGGTTCTGGGCATTGGCGGAGGACTGCTGTTTGGTGAACTCCACTGGCTGCGGCGTATCTTCGATCCGATCATCCACTTCTTCCGCTCGGTTCCACAGGCTGCCTTGGTGCCAATGATTATCGGTGTTTTTGGCATGGGACAGGGCCCCAAAATGGGCACCATTGCCTTCGCCTGCATGTGGCCAATTCTGCTTAACACCATCGATGGCGTGCTCGGCGTGGAACCCACCATCCGGAAATTCTCCAAGGTCTACCGCATTCCGCGGATGTTGCACTTTCGCCGCGTCGTATTACCTGCAGCGTTACCGCAAATTATGGCTGGTGTCCGCGTCGCGCTACCTATCGGCATCACTGTCATGGTGGTCTCGGAAATGTTCGCATCCATTGAAGGTCTTGGCTTCTTCATCTTGAATTCATCGGCAACCTTCAAGGTCCCAGAAACTTGGGCCGGCGCACTGCTTGTTGGCGTTATTGGTTACCTCATTTCTATCCTTTTCGTCTTCGTGGAAAAGCGAGTGCTGCGTTGGTATCACGCCTCCGGCGCGCAGTAGCCAGCCATGATCCCCGAAGATAATTCTTTCCCACAAGGAGCTAACATGACCACCCAGACACCGACCACCGAAGCAACACAAACCGCACCCCTGCTCATGAAGGTTCGCGGCATGTCCATGAGCTATGGCGAGGGTGCCCAAGAAAACAAGATCATTGAGAATCTTGATCTAGATGTCGAATTTGGACAGTTCATCTCGATTGTCGGGCCGTCTGGAGTCGGCAAAACAACCCTGTTGCGTTGCCTCTCCGGCCTCTTGCGTCCGAAGGCCGGCACCATTGAAGTTTCCGGTACTCAGATCTCCGGCCCACACCCAGATCTAGCGGTGGTCTTCCAGGATTATTCCCGTTCGTTGATGCCATGGATGACAACCCGTGAAAATGTTGCCTTCCCGCTACAGGGAAAAGGTATGGGCAAGACCGAACGAAACAACCTTGCTGATGAAAACCTTGCAGCAGTCGGGTTGGCAGGACAGGGAGATAAGTTCCCTTGGGAAATGTCAGGTGGCATGCAACAGCGCGTAGCTATTGCCCGCGCCTTGGCCTACAACGCCAAGGTACTGCTAATGGACGAGCCATTCGCCTCCGTTGATGCGCAGACGCGTTTCGACCTAGAAGATCTGGTCCTAGACCTGCAGCACAAACTTGGGGTCACGATCTTGCTGGTCACCCACGACATTGACGAAGCCTTGTATCTTGCCGACAAGGTTGTGGTGATTGCGGAGAAGCCTGCGACTGTCGTTGATGAAATCATCACCGACTTTGGAGACACCCGCGACCAGTTGGCCACCAAGGCAGATCCACGCTTTGCCGAAGCCCGTGCCCGCATTCTTGTGCGACTGCGTAAGGATTAAAGATGCCAACAATTGCTCGTGCAGCGCTGGCCCGAGGCTTCGACGGAACATTTAGTATCGAAGAAATTCAGATCGATGATCCGCAAGGAGCCGAGGTCCTGATAGAGGTGCGCGCGGTGGGCTTGTGCCAGTCAGATGCGCATCTTTCCAGTATCGATCTGGGGATCCCTGCACCATTGTTGATGGGACACGAGATCTCTGGAATCATCACTGAGGTCGGTGTGCAGACTGCCGGATTAGAAGTTGGCGACCATGTGGTGGCCACCTTGATCCAATATTGCGACAGCTGCACGGCATGCCTCGCCGGTGAGGTCTACCGCTGCGAACAACGTAACCACACCCTGCGGGCAGCGCACGACAAACCGAGGATTACCAGCGATTCAGCGCCGGTTACCCAAATGTTCGGCACCGGAGGTTTTGCCAGTTATGCCCTGGTGCATAGCCATCAGGTAGTGAAAATCCCAAAGAACTTCCCTTTCCCCCCAAGCTGCGGTCATGGCATGTTCTACGTTGACCGGAGCGGGTGCGGTATTTAATACCGCGAAAGTGCGTGCCGGAGAAGCGGTGGCAGTCATCGGCGCAGGAGGTATTGGCCTGAACGCGATTAATGCTGCTCGGATCGCCGGCGCAGCGATCATCATCGCGGTGGATCTGGCGGATGAAAAGCTGGATCTTGCGCGTAGTTTCGGAGCCACCCACACCATCAATGGTGGCACCGAGGATGCTGTCCGTGCGGTCATTGAGCTTACTGCGGGCGGGGTGGACCATGCTTTTGAAATGATCGGACTAGCACCAGCTAGTCTGCAGGCAATCCGCATGACGCGGGTGGCCGGCGATGCTTACCTGGTTGGCCTGCATAAACCGGGTGCGGAACTCGCGTTGGACGCCATGACCGACATCATCCAACCACAACGCACGCTGCATGGAATCTATATGGGCTCATCGAACCCGGAGCGGGACATCCCCCGCTATGTAGAGCATTATCTGGCAGGGCGTCTTGAGCTTGATGGATTGGTGGCTCGGGAGCTGCACATCGACCAGATTAATGAGGGGTTCGCAACCATGAAAAATGGTGGAGCCGTGGCGCGCAGTGTGATCACCAGCTTCAGTTAACCAATCAGGCCTCACCGAGCTAGCTAGCTCGGTGAGGCCTGAAGCAAAGAACTAACAAGCAAATTACCGGGCCACCAGTTTCAGCTGCAAGGAGCATCATGTCATCTAGAAGTTACTCGCCTCGATTCCGCCGTGGAACTACGCTTGCACTCGTTTCCGCACTTGCCCTCATGGGGTTGAGCGCATGTGGTTCTGCGGAACAGTCCGCTGCCGCAGATGGGCCAATCAAATTACGTGTCTCGGTGGCAAATATTCAGTTTGAAACCGCCTATCTTGCCCAGTCTGAAGGTTTCTTTGGGGATCAAGGGCTGGACGTGGAAATCGTCACTGGAGCAGATCCTGCGTCTCAGATTGCACAAACTATCTCCGGAGAAGTCGATATCGCCACGGGCGCTTGGACGAACGTGGCAACTTCGGCTGCTCAGGGCGTCCCGATCAAGGCTGTTGCCGGCAATGGCCTTGTCGATGCGGATATTGATAATTCAGGGGTCATGGTTGCCAAAGACTCTGAAATTAGCTCACTGGAAGACCTCAGAGGTAAAACCGTCGGGGTGGTTGGGATCAAAACCGGAAGCGATATCCCGCTATTTCAGGCGCTAGAGGCCGCAGGGATCAACGAAGGTGAGTTCAGTGAGGTCAGCGTTCCTTACGCCGGCATGCAGGCAGCCTTGGAACAGCACACGGTTGACGCAGTACTCCCGTCCGGAACGTTCTACCAGCAAATGATCGATGCCGGCTTCACGTCGCTCGCAAATCCGATTCGTGAGTTCCAGGGCAATCAACCGGGCACCTTATGGGTTGCCACCGGTCAGTGGCTAGGAACCAATACAGAGACTGCCGAGAAGTTCGTGGACGCGATGCGTGACGCGGTGAGTTTCTATCAGGATCCGGAAAATCTTGAAGCTGTCCGCAAGACGAACGCCGAGGTGAACCAGATCGACATCGACAAGGCACCAACTACCTTCGTCCCGGCGAGCGTTGATTTTAATATTGCTGAATCGCAGTCAGGTTTGGACGCAATGTCGCATTTCGGACTCATTGAGAAACCGGTAACCACCGAAGAAGTGCTTTGGGACAAGGCTCCGCGCAGAGATTCTGCCAGCACTAAATAGTTCTTTTTCTAATGGCGGTGGGGGCTTCGCAAGCGAAG
>NZ_DATEXC010000049.1:0-4443 GCF_035257265.1 Glutamicibacter sp. | reverse complement strand
TTCATATTCTATAACTTTGAATTCCTGAAAGTCAAATCAATTCAATGTGATTTGAAACGGTATTCTCAGTTCCCATTGATCTTCATTTATCCACAGTGACCTGTGTAAAACTCTTGATTTTCTGGGGATTATCACCGAATTTTGTACCGGTTTTTGTTCCGGCCTTGTTTCGGCGACAGATAAAAACTATACACGGTTTCGGGGGATGTTTCAAATCGGTGGCCTCTTTTCCGCAGTGACCGTGCACACACGTATTCTGAGCAGCTTTCGACAACCGCACACTCCCCTACTACTGCATCAATAAATCGCTTTTCTGCGATGAGAAATCCAGGTAACAGCAGTACACACAGTCCATAGCCAGTTGCGCTGGGTCTTTGATAGCGACAGTCCTTGTAGCGGCGGGGCGCTATCGGCGGCATGAGCTCGTAATTTCGGTGCCGGTGACTGGTGACTAGAACTATGGGTTGGTCATAGTTGTGTTGAATTCGGGCATTTCCTCTTTACTAGAGGAGAAAAAGCAGCGAACAGCCAATGCTTTACCGCCAGAGAGTCCTGTTCCCTATATAGGGAAGGCCAAGCGCTGACATCCGACCGTAGCTTGGTCGGCCAAATTCGAGTCCTCTTACTTCTGCTTGCGGTTAACTCCTTAGGGTACCCACTGACCACCCACCATGTAGTGCTCTGGGCTACAAATTGCCGTGGTCATATTTTCCAGCGCCCACGCCGTTACTTCACTAACCGCAGTTGCCACAACTCCAACCTACAGAAGTCTCCGTTCCGCACACACCAATGGGGGCAGCGGTAACTTGCTGAATGAACTACCGAACTTCTCGCGCTGCGCGAAGAGCGCTGGCTTACAGCGTGGATTCTTTGGCTCGCTCATATGCATTCCGCGGTTCTTTTCGCTGGCGGATTCACGAGCTTCCGGCTCCGGTATAACCCGTGTAGAGCAATTCCAGCCTGTGTCGCCCGATGACGCAAGTAGTTCGCGGTAACAGTGAGTGCACTTATTTGGACCGTAGAGCTGGAATGGCCGGCGCCAGTGCCTCGGCCGAAAAATAGAGAACCGCTGTTTCCTCGGAATCACGTCAAGCAGTATTGTCTGAGGCAACTCCAGAGATGCGTCACCGAAAGACAACTGATCTTTTTGGTTGGTTGCGAGGTAGAGGACCAATTTGAAAGATCCTGCCATCCTGGCGGGTCTTGACAGAAGCCGACAGGGATCCGAGTTACCAGCTCCGATGATTCCTCAACAGACTCAAAAGTTTGATTTCCGGCCGACAAGCGTCTGGTGGAGCGCCTCTTGGGGATTTGCTATTAAGGAATGGGTTCTGGGCTGGGCAGCAACGCAACTTGTAAACAAAATATCTGACGGCCGGAATGGATTTCGGGTCAGGCTCAGTCCGCAGGCCTATTGGAGAGGTGGCAAAGCAGGTTCCCGGTACTTAGTTAAAGCAAAAACGCGGAACCGTAGTTCCGCGTTTTGAATATGTGACCCCAACGGGATTCGAACCCGTGTTGCCGCCGTGAGAGGGCGGAGTACTAGGCCGCTATACGATGGGGCCGTACGCTAAAGATTTCTCTTTAACTCACCGAATCCCTCCGGTGAAGCGCTGGGATACCAGGACTCGAACCTAGAATGACGGAACCAGAAACCGTTGTGTTGCCAATTACACCATATCCCAATGTGACTTGGTTTCCCTCAACGAAGATATTGCTATCTCCTCCAATGGAATGCCTTAGCACGAGATATAACTATACATAAGAAAAGCAGTTAAGGCATCTTTTGAGCCCGCATCCTCGAGTGATCTGCAGCTCTATTACGGATTCGAATGCTTTCAATACCAAAATACGGTAGTCAGCGTCTCTCAACCGCCAGAAATGTCTATCGCGTAAACGATATTTGCACCTAGTACTGCGATTTAAATTCACGTACCCAAAGATCCTCTATCGAGTTCTGCCCATGACGGATGCTGCAGGGGAACGGTGCATTCCCCGCTGAGCCAGCGTGAGTTCTCAACTGTAGAGTCGATAACGGGCAAAGTCGGTTGCCAGCTACTGGCAGTGCCCATAACCACGAACATGTTTATGGTTTTGCAAGCGCATCGCTCGCGCCGGGACTTGACGAGTACTTGTTTCACCGGTCGAGATTCCCGCCAGACCGGCTCAGCCTTCCACTTCCAGCGAGAAGCCGAGAACAAGCTATGCTACTTACCAGCTCGGACGGGACTGTGTAATTCAGCAACCTGATGGTCTGCGTTTACAGGGTGCGTAGCTATCCCATTGAATTTGACGGTGCCTATATGGTGTTTCGGAACTTTGCCCTGCACGTTCGTGTAACCCTAAAAATCTCATTCTCTAGGACTGCGTTCATCGGCAACCAGCCCGTTCCCTGGAACAAAACCAATCGATGGGTAGCAAGTGGTCAGGATTGTTATCCCGCGACGGCGTTCCTAGGAGTGGCCTGTCGCCAACGAACGACGTTCGGCACCACATGTGCCAGATACGCACATGCCACTAATACAAAACAAGGATTAAAGCGTCAACTCCCGGAAACGATATGTTTCCGGGAGTATTTAGCTTGGTCGGGATAACAGGATTTGAACCTGCGACCTCGTCGTCCCGAACGACGCGCGCTACCAAGCTGCGCTATATCCCGTTGTTCACCAACGTTTAAACCCTACACCCGCGCTCGGGCTCCAACTAAATCTGTAGGTGAACACCAAAGAATCGGCTGAGGCTCCAACTTATTGCAGTTAGATCGCCTTGCCAGGATTCAGAATATTCTTCTCATCAAGCAGGGACTTTATGTCATGCTGTATTCGAATGACATCCTCACTCTGTTCCCAAGTCAACCATTCACGTTTGATAAGTCCAACGCCATGCTCACCCGTAATCGTTCCACCCATATCAATCGCGACCCGTATTGACTCTTCTAAAGCTTTCGATAAACGGATCAATGGTTTTTCACCCGCGTCCGGTTCCACAGAAAATGTCGGATGTAAATTACCGTCACCCGCATGAGCGATAACCCGTACATCGACATCATGATCCGTTGCAATTTGCCGGAGCTCTTGCACGTACTTAGCCATCAGACTCTTGGGAACCGCAACATCTTCTCCCATCCGATAAGCGTCGTCCTTCGTGTCCCCACGACTGGTACGACGCATTTCGATCAGTTGAGTTGCTTCCTCGGCGCCTGAGGAACTGAGCGTTGTTTGTCCGTCTGAGAACGTTTTGCGGATTACGGTTTCTTCTTTTTCTGCACCGTATCCATCCAGTCGAACCAAGAGCATCGCACCCCCACGGGTTGCATAGTCAGTTTGGTACTGCTCATCAAGAATCCGGATGGTCGGCAAATCAAGCAGTTCTAAGATTGCTGGTTGCACCCGAGCCCGAGCAATGCTTTGAACACCAATTACTGCTTCTTCAAGGCTAGGGAAGACTATTGATATATCTCGTTCATCAACAGGTTGATAACGAAGACGGAGCACCGCACGAACCACGATTCCTAGGGTCCCCTCGGATCCAGTAAATAAGGAAGTCAGATCGTATCCGGCAACTCCCTTGAAGGTATTCTTCCCGACACGAATTAATCTGCCATCGGCGAGAACAATGTCAAGACCGAGGACCGATTCTCGAGTCACGCCGTACTTCGCGCAACGTAGTCCGCCGGCATTAGTTGCAATGTTCCCACCCACGGTTGACATCTTGTAGCTGGCGGGATCGGGCGCATACATCAACCCGTATTCCTCTACAGCCTGGTTGAGGTCATAGTTGATAACACCGGGTTCTACGACGGCAATTTCATCTTCCGGCCTGATCTCGATTATTCGATTCAACTGCATTAGATTCAATACAATACACTGGCCTGTTACATGGGCTGCGCCGGAAACTCCAGTACCAGCACCCCGAGAGATCACCGGCATGCCGTGTTCATTAGCCAATCGCATAATAGTTTGAACGTCAGCTACCGTTTGCGGGTACACGACAGCCAACGGCAAGATTGACTCACCGACAAGCTGCCCAAAATCCCTTGAGTTCTCCAACAGCACTTCTCTGCGATCTTCGATTTGGGCTGGCATTGGCAGCGCTTCGCGTAGGAGATTGAGAAATTCGAGCTGAGAATCCGACATTGAAACGACCTCGTCATGTGATGCGATGGTTAGCTAAGAACAAAGTTCCATATATTGGCCAATAAGCCCCATAACGAAGCCTAGCCGGTCATTGGACGTTCCCGTGGATCAGTGTCGTTAAACAGGAAAAGGGTCCCACCCTTCCAGGCAGAACCCCACACCACCCACCACCCAGCCGGCAACCCCACCAACTAACCAAGCCGGCAGCTAGCCAGCCAAGCAGCCGGCAACCCCACCACCAAACGGAGGGTTAAACAGGTGAGGCCCCGAACACCACAGTGTCCAGGGCCTCAAACCAACCACAACA
>NZ_DATEXC010000048.1:0-61875 GCF_035257265.1 Glutamicibacter sp. | reverse complement strand
TGTAGAAAGAACTCCATACCTGCTTGATTGCCTACTGTATTATTAGTTCTGTATACTCCTAAAAGGACATTAGAACCACTTCTTATTACTGATAGTGGACCTCTAAGAAGTTCTAGTGTCCCATCATCATAGAGTATCATATTCTCTGTAAGAGTTCCACCATCTATGCAGAGAAATTCAAGTTTTCCATCTTCAGCAGCATTTGTATTTGTTATTATCTCACTTCTGATTCTTGCATATGTTCTTGTATTATTTGTTGAACTTAATGCTTGAAAAGATAGTTCAGTATTTGTTCCTACAGAATTAGCACCATTGAACATCTCAATAGCACCATTTTGGTCAATTTTGAAAACATTACGTCCTGTTCCTGCTTTCTTTAACCAGAAACTCCAACGTGAATCTGTAGCACCTGCGGTGTTTGTAACTATTGCACAATATATGTTACCATATACATGGTCAGCATTAGCAGAATCCTTTAATCCCCAATTCATTCCTGCTGATTCACCTACTGTGTTGATTGGGTTATACATCTCGATAATCTCATCCTGTCCTGCTGCTGCTCTGAGAATTATTGAATCTTGTAACTCCATCACTGCTGTGGTTGCACCTGCTCTTGTCAGATAGAATAAAAGTTTCCCATCTTCGGATGCTGCTGTATTATCTAAAATTTCTGATCTAATTTGTGCATAATTTTGAACAGCAGCACCACTGTCTAATGCTTGAAAAGTTAGTATTGTATTTGCTCCAACAGTTGAAGTGTTATTGAGCATTGCAAGTTCACCGGTGTTCTCGAATAGATGAGTTCTGACTTTTGTCCCTGCATTGACTATGTTTATTTGGAATCTTCCATCTTCGCTTCCATCAGTCCCATCAAGGACTGTTGCTCTGAGGTCACAGTATGTTACCTGAGTTCCTACAGAATCATTAAAATCAAAATCAAGGTCTTGATTGATGTTTGTTGTGCTGTTAGGTCTGTATAGGAAAAGTAGGTCTGATGCATCTTTCTTTATTGTTATGGGTTCTAGGAATGTGTTTGCCATAGTGGTCATTGCATGTCCTGCCATTGCATCAGACAGTGCTCTCCAACGAGAATCAGTTGAATCGTAGAATAGAGTTGTTGACTGATTTGCCATCATGGTGATGTTTGTCTGGAATTTGAATCTGTTAGCAGCAGTTGAAGATGCATTCTCAGATGATAATACTACATCAAATGTTCCTACGTTCAGCAGTCTTACAATTCTATTCTTTGGATTTGCACCGGGAACTAGACCTGTTATTGTTCTTGCTGCACCTGATGCTGTTACTCTAATTGTATTTTGTTTTTCATTCCATCCGGTTGGGGACCAGTTGTTCTGGTCTGCTGAAATTGTAGCACTTACAGGAGTTCCTCTTAATTTGAATTCCGTATGAGTTACATCACTGATGTAAGTATCAGTTCCTAAGTCAGTGAATGCTCCTGTTACACCTGTGTGATTTCCACCAAATATCATTGTGTTAACTGCACCGGATGCAATGTTCGTTTCATTACATGAACCTTGAACGCCATACAGTGTGTTTGCAATGAATAGAGTTCTTGTTCCCTTTACATCCTTAAAGCAATCTGTTACACTGCCACCATCTAGCAGTGGTCTACAATTCTGAACTGTAACATCTTTGACTTTTGTTGCATCACTTACATTCCATGTGATAAATCGTCTAGTATCATCAGTTGATAGACCGTCTAACAATATTGATTCTATCGTTCCCGTTGAACCTTGATTTATCTTGACTACATCACCGGATGTGAATGTGACAAGTCCTCTTATGTTGATATTATCAATATTATCACTAGAATCTCCCGCACCTATCTGAACAGCAATCCAGTTTCTAGATACAGTTGCTACTTCATTTACATATCCACCATCAGAATATATTGTGATATTAGTCCTCACACCTGCTATTTTGAACATAGCACCGGTATATCCTGATGGAACATTGAGATTTGATGTTCCTGAAAGATGGATTGTATTGTATGATTTGCAATCAAGTCCTGTGAATCCTGCTTGGAAATCCCATCCTGTTGAACCTTCTGCATTAATGAATACCTCAATGGGTGGACTTATGTCCAATGCTGCTTGAATCACTGTTGCAGGATTTGTTCCTGATGATATCACTGCTCCGGTTGTGTTAACTGCGTAGTATGTTGTGCTGACTTTAAACACACGAATTAAGTCTCTTGCTGCAATTGTTGCATCTTTCATGTCAACAAATCCGGCAACTAATGCATTGTAATCAGTCTCTAAACCTGCATTATCTCTTTTCATAAGATGTCCGTTGCTTGCAACAAAGAGGTGATGTTTTGAAGAACCGGGATTTGCAGGTGATGACATCTGCGTAAATACAGCACCGCTTGTGAATGTCTGCTTCTGTGCAAATGTCTGTGCTAGTCCTATTGATGCTAGAGTATCGTTTGCAGTTGATGGTGGAAGTGTTAAATCAATATCAGTTGAAGGACTATTAGTTGGTCCACGTATTGTGATATTCTTTGTATCTGCTTGATTTCTAAAGTATAGAATTGCATCCCAGAAACCCCACTTGTTAGTGGATTTGATTGTGACAGCAGCAACACCGGTAGTAACACCGTTGAAGAGTCTGCTGACCATCTCCATATCGTCAGCACCATACTTGATTGAAGTGCCGGGATTTGTAATGTTAGTATCTTTCCAACTCATTTCGTGTTGCCACGTCCTGCACCGGATGTTCCTATTGTTGAAGCATTCGATCTTTCAGTTGGGGGTTGGAATCCTTTCTGACCTTCTGGAAGTGGATTCTTGCTAGCGAATTGGTCCATTGTCTTTTGCTGTTGGTCCATCTTTTGCTTCTGCAATTCCTGTTGCTGTTCAAATTTGATTTTATCTATTGGTGGAATATCAGTTAGTTGTCCGATTGGATTGACCCTCTTGGAAATCTCCTTGTTATATGGTTTCATTCCAAGGAATTGTCTACCTTCCTGCAATGTAATGAAGTATCGTCTTACAAGCAACTCAAGTGAGTTTGCCTTGGCAAGTATATCCTCAAAGGACCAAGGCATGTAGTTCTGGACCACTCTGAACTTCTGTCTTGTTGGGTCAGGTTCCTTTGTTGCTAGTGATAATAGATAATCATACAGTTGTGTGCTGAGATGATGTCCCATCCACCATCTATCACTTGATAATACGAGTTTATCATAAGCGTTCATCTGGATTTCCACATCACTTCTTGAAGTAGATTTACCACCAAATGAGAACATGAATTCAGGTATTCTCATTTTCATCAGCATATGAGATATGACTGTTTGAAGTAGCGTTATGAGGAACCATCCATCATGCTTGATGTTGACTGATTCAAAATCTACCTGTGAATTGAATCCTCTTATCAGTCCGGGTCCAATTGATGCCATGAATTTATCCATCTCATTCGTATTCATGTTTTTGAATTTCAGGATACCGGGTTGACACCAGAATGATGTTACTATTTCTGGAAAATCAATTTCCTCTGCTTGTCTTATGATATTGGATAACTTTAGAATAGAATGATAGTCTGATATTCCATAATACAGATTATTTGGAGTTACATGATTGTCATTTCGTGTAACATAGAGCAGATTTCTTGCAGGAATGTATACCGGTCCATCATTAGAATATGAATTCTCAAAATCAGTGTATCTTACTGATTCAAATCCCCATGTTGCAGTGTCAACCTTTACTTGGTCCAGAAATGACCAGTGAAGAGGTTTAATCAGTGCAGGAGTTCCTTTTGGAATGTCTATATCATTTATCTTTGTATCTTCTATGAAAGTTTCAAGGAATAATGCACCAACTCCACCTACCATTGCTTGTCTTGCTAAATCTTGTTGATACCATTCAAGACCAATGTTTCTTGTGACAGTTTCTATGAATTTGACTATTTTATTTCTCTCATTTTCATTGTATCCTGTTGAATCAAGGTCCTTTGTCAAATCTTCTTCTGATTCATAGACCTTGTTTGACATTGGCATCAATGATATCTGAGTCTGGTTAGCAAATGCTGACCAAGAGCGAATGTTTGTTGCTTCACCTAGAATGTAATCATTAATGTATGCATCCCAGAGCAATTTCTTAAACTCTGGACCGTATATGGGTTTGAATTTAGTTGCTAAAATTTCCTTTGATACAAATTCAGTATCATATGCTAAATTCGATATACCCTTTGCTGACTCTGCTAGATAGTTCCTATACTTGTCAGATACGTTATTAGAATTTACATTCCAGTAAGCGTATTTAGACTTTAATTGAAAATTCTCTGCAAATCTTCTTGATACTGCATGTGCTTTCTCTTCTTGTTCTACTGATTGTCCTCTTGATATAAGATGATAATCATTAGATGCACCGTGTAGAAATTCTGCTAATTGACCCATGTATGTAGATAACTAATTGTATATGGATTTGATAATCAACTAGATTTTTTTATTAAAATTCCACCTAAATCTTGTCTATCAATAACTTCAACAATACATTCCTGATTCAAAGAGTATTTGTCTGCAAGTTCAAGTGGAAATCGGATATATGGATAAAGAGAATCCCTTCCACCTTTTGAGACCCTTACCTTGTATACCTTTTTTATCCATGTGGGAGATTTATCTAATTTTTCTAGTATTTTAGGTGCTACTGATCCTAAATCATCAAGTCCGTAATGAGTGCTCATCTATGCTCTATCACTTAATTTTGCATTCATCTTTATTGAATGTGCTGCTCGTTTTTCTTCTGAAACATTAACAAAAATATCTGCTAATGCCAACAGACCGGGATGATGTTTGATGAATTGTAAGAAGAATATGCATACACGTCTTTGCATTTTTGCAATCTCTTCTCTTGTGATTCCCCGTTCTGGATCTTCTTTGAACATTGTCTTGAAATCATAGAAATTCCTGCTCACAGGTTCTCTTGAGAATTTTTCTGCACCCGATTTGGATTTTAGTTCAAATTTCTTCAATAGGAGACCTGCCCATCTTACAAGGTCCCTCTTCCACTTGTAATTTTTACTTGGTAAGAAATATCCATCTAATGACCTCACTCCCATTGCGTATTCATGTTCCTGCTCCAAGGTTATTATACGATTTCCGTCTTTGTCCTTGATTCCAGTCTTAATCTTCTTGGCAAATGCACTTACTGTCTTTTTATGAGATACTATCGAATCATAGAGTTCACCTTCATACGGTTCACCTTCTTCAATCCTGATAATTCCCTCAAATGGGTCTGGAATATTGAGTCCATCTTCATGTTTGACTACAGTTATGCCATGTTTTTGCCATTCTCGTTCATGTCGTCTGTATGCTTTGTAAAAGTGCTCTGCAACCATCAATCTTAAAGATTTTGGTAATTCGTTATAGTCAAATCCGTTAAATGACCGGATATGATTCATCTGTTCATCAAAAAGTGTCTCTACTTCGTTGTCTATCTCTAGTAAACTGGTGGACACCAGTTTACCATCCTCGTCAACGATTGGTTTTCTCCAAGCACGTTTATACTTGTTATCTAATGAATGCCAAACCCTGTCTTTGGTCCATGTTGAAAAATCCCTCTTGCTCATCTCTCCTAAGATTGTCCTGCAAACTTCATTCAGACTCTTCTTTCTCTGAGTCTTTTCATCAACAAATGAACCTCTCCTATACAATTCTTCATAATATTCAGCGAGTCTGTTTATCTGGTCCTTCAGACTCGTTTCGATTTCCTGTAATGATTTATCACTGTGTTCTAATTCATTGTAAATCCTGACTATGTGACCATTAATTTCAGAAACTCTTGATAAAAACTGTTCCTGTGTTTCGCTTTCGTTAATGTCAACTGCCTTTTTGACGGTCTCTATGCCCACAGGATTTGATATTAATAAAGTTTGTTATTAAGCGTTCCGTGATCACATTTATGATTGCCATGCATCAAGAGGATTTGAAAATGTATCATTTGTAGTAGTCACTGTTCTCTTTTTTGTGAACTTGACTGTCTTTCCATATGGAATTGATGTATCAACCTGATTTCCTGCTTCTAATATTGAATCGGTGATTGGATCTAGATGTAGAGGAACGATATATCCACAGTTTTTGCAGTATAGGTTGCCATGTTCATCTTTATGCATAAAATATTCTTCCTGTCTTATGATACACAGTGGACAGAGTGTTTTGTGATTGTTTGTAGGTGATATTACATTGATTTTCATGATTCTTCCACTGCTTTGAATCCATAATTGACTAATGACAACCTGAATGCATCAAAGAGGTCCATTGTTCCGTATGTGTCTTTGTCTAACTCCGGTCTCTCACCACTGGGGTTGACCAGAGTTGCAGTTTTGAGTTGTGCAACCAGATTTGCAAACCGATTTTCATCAATTGCGATATATTTCTCTGAAAATATGCGTTGAGCGTGTTGAATCATCTGCATTCCATATTTTCCGAATGAAATTGGATTTATTTTGTATTCTGAGAGTCTTAATTGGTCAAAAGGAACATTTTTTGTGTTTTTTTCATCAGTAGAGTCGTTTTGCATCAGTTTCAGTTTATCAGAAACAGACTGCATCTGCATATCTACATAGCATTTCGTGATATTGTAACGGTGCATGATGTTAATACAGAGATTGCACATCTTTTCATGGTCCATTCCAGTGAATTCCTCTGCATAGATGACTTCAATAATACCATTTCTCATCTGAGTGACCACAATAGCAAACATTGAATCGCTTCCGAATGCAGGGTCAATGCCCATTGACTTTGGAAATGACCATATTGCTGATTGATTGAGCGGTTTCTGGTTCAAAACACTTGCTGCTTCCAATGCATCAGCAATTTGTTGTTCTGAAAAGACATTTCCACCGACTGAAATGAATTCTGCACCATAATATTCGTTGAAATACGGTCCAAGTCTCCTTTTTTCCTCATCTATGAACTCCTGAGAGATTAAACCTGCTTGAATTGCCATTTCAACTGGGTATTTGTGTGGTTTAAAGTCGTTTTTACCTGCTAGACAGTCTTGCCATAGGGAGTAGACCTTCCCCCTAGGACCACGGGGGATGGTCTCTATCACAAACTTACCCCTAGTCATTGCAAGACGTGTGAAAGCACCGTCAATGACCTCAGTATAGTCAATGTTTGCCTTGGTAATATCAGATACTAGGATGAAATCAACATTCTTCCATGATACAGATGATGCAGCACTAGCACCTAAAGCGATAACTCTTGTAGGTTTCTCAGGTCTGTATGGGTTATGGATGAACAATTCAGTGACTTTTGTTGCTTCGTCCCTTAGCAGATACCTTCCGGGTCTCATAATCATGGTATTCTTGAACGTTTCAGAACTCAAAATTAGTTGACGGAGTGTATACAGATGCTCTTTTGCCATTTTAGAGGTCTGTGCTATGACCAGTTTCTCATTTCCTGCACCGTCTTTGAGCATACAGTTCTGAAACAATGCCATTAATGCTAATGTGGACAGACCAATCTTGTTAGATTTGATGAAAATGTTGTATTTGTAGTCTATAATGTCACGCCATGACTCGTATTGGTAAGGTGCAAGGTGTTCAACCTTTTGTTTTGTAAATGGATGAGTCAGATATCCAAAACTTTGATAGAATAGATGAGGGTCAGTGTAGACAACATTACCAATAGTATCAGTGAACATGTTTAACTTTCTGTCTAAAACTTTGCGGTGTCTTTTGAGAAGAAGTTCGTCTACCCGCTTGAAGTCTTTCCCTAGAGATTTAAGTTCACGTTTCTCTGATGTCCTGCCTACCAATTATCAGCAACCTTCCTTCTCATGACACTTACACATACAACGATACCCATCCTTTGTATACAAGATTTCTGTAGGTTTTCCACAAACACACTTTGGTAGATCAGTCCTCACTTCAATTTCTCTTTTTCTTCTGCTGATAGCATCTCTGAAACTTTTTTGCCTTCTCTCTGGACATATGGTTCTATTACCATTTTTCCGATTGACCTTCTCTCAACTGGATGGTCCCCTGAAATCTTCTTGGTCCTGTGACAGAAACACTCGCATCTGGACCCTTCAGGTGTGTTTTCCCTGCTCTGGATAACACCACCTTCCAGTTGGACAGATTGAAATGAGGTATCCCATTCAAACTCTTCAAACTTGTCCTCAGTCTTACCCGTTCTAGCATCCCATTCTGTATACTTGAATCTCCTTACATGATATCTGATTCTACCATCACACGCTTCACATTCCATGCTAGCACAATGCCATGATAATTTACTGAGCATCAGTCCCTCTTTTCGAGAAAGGTTCTTAAACGCAGAATCATCTTCCCAAGGATTCTTTTTGTCAGTCATCAATAACTACGAGTGATAACCAACTAATAAAATAATCATTGAAAAAAAATTAGGATAGAGAAACGTTAACTTTGTTTGGTTTCTTCAGTGACTTTATTTCACCATTGAATGTAGTTCCGTTGACATCACCGCTAAATTCATCTCCTACTTTTGGACATGGATTCAGTTTCTTGAAGTTCAGGGGAACAGTGATACTCGTTTCGTTCTCGTCTACTGTTTGAGTTTTAGTCACAGTCTTATTTCCAAGAGTTGCTGATGCTGTTACTTTCTGACCTGCTTCTACACCTGTAACATTTACACGAATCTTTACATTGTTACATTTCTCTACTGGTTTCTTTGCTTCTACTGTCATCGGAGTCAATGATACTGCGAGCATCATTGATGCTGCGATAACTGCGATTATTGATGCTGATACTAATTTCTGCATTGATTAAACTGATTTAATTGAGTAAATAAGAAACAAAAAAGAGGGAAGATTACCTACTTACTTGGATTTGGATTGTTTGTTTGTCCCGGTGCATGTCCATTAGGATCATTTCCTGACCCATTATCATCATCTGATGGGTTGTCTTTGAATGGACTGTCTGCATATAGCATCGTTGGAACAGATGTTGCTACAATACCTAGCATCAACGTCAACATCAATCCTATTAAGATAAGACTCATTGTCTGCATTAATTAGATAAAGAAAACATAGGATAAAAAAGTTGGGGTATTAAACCTATACTGTTGGTGCTTGTTTCAGTAATTGTTCCTCATCGAATGAGACTTCTCCATGATCTTCTTGTCTTTTCTTGACATCAGCAATATGTTCCTCGCTACCGAATCCTTCTGATTCTTTATTTAATGATAGTTTTGTTTCTTTTCCTTCTTTCTCTCTTTGCTTCTCTGTTATCTTTGCTTCTTTTTCGTCTATCTCTGCAATGACTTTTTGTTTATCTTGTTCTATTTTTGCTACCTTTGATTTCTTTTCTTCTTCAAGTTTCTTTATTTCTTCTGCTACTTTTTCTTTTTCTGCTTTCTTTGCTTCTGCTTCTTTCTTCTCCTCTTCTTTTTCTTTAGTTTCTATATCTTCTTCAATTTTATTTTGTTTTGCTACTTCTTTTTTATGCTCTGACATTTGATATTTTTAACCGATAAAAGTATTTAACGATTATTACGCTCTACTAATGCGTTTATAGACAGCATCAGGAACTTCCTTTGATGGATGAACATCTACTATCTCAGATACTTTATCTTCAACCTGTTTTGCAAAATCTCTTGGTTTTGCAGTGAATGACATTACTCTAAATTATCACCCCAGTTCCTATTATACAAATCTCTCATGAATCCGAATGGTGGAATCTTTCTGAATCTTGTTGCAAACTTTTCTCTTACGTCTTTTATGATTGCCTTTGGGACTGCTTCACTTAGGATATTCCATTTGAGTATACGTGATGACTGGACTCTTCCTGTGATGTTCCATTTTAGAATTCTAGATGTTTCTATTCTTGTAAGTGATGCTTGAATATCCCATTTGAGTATTCTTGATGACTGGATTCTTTCTTTAATGTTCCATTTGAGAATGCGTGATGACTGGATTCTTTCATTGATGTTCCATTTTAATATGCGATTAGACTGAATCCTTTCCTTGATGTTCCATTTCAGAATTCTATTAGATTGGATTCTTTCAATAATATTCCATTTTAGAATTCTATTTGATTGAATCCGTTCAATTATATTCCATTTTAAAATACGTGATGACTGGATTCTCTCTTGAATATTCCATTTGAGTATCCTAGATGATGCAATCCTTTCTTGAATATTCCATTTCAGTATACGGTTTGATTGAACTCTACCTGTAATATTCCACTTTAGAATACGAGATGTGGTTATTCGTTCTAATGATGATTGAATATCCCACTTTAGGATACGATTGGACTGGATTCTCTCTTTGATATCCCATTTGAGTATACGTGATGATGCTATTCTTTCATTGATGTTCCACTTGAGAATTCTTGATGATTGTATTCTTTCTTTAATATCCCACTTTAAGATACGAGAAGATTGGATTCTCTCTTGTATATTCCACTTCAGGATGCGGGATGACTGTATGCGTTCTTGAATATTCCATTTTAAGATACGATTAGACTGTATTCTCTCTACGATATTCCATTTCAATATACGGGATGTTTCTATTCTTGTAAGGGATGCTGCTATATCCCACTTTAATATCCTGTTTGATGCAATACGCTCATTAATATTCCACTTTAGAATTCGATTAGATTGAATCCTTTCTTTGATGTTCCATTTGAGGATTCGACTTGATTCTATTCTTCCTTTAATATCCCATTTGAGAATTCTGTTTGATGTGATATCAGAAAGAAATGAAAGGTTTTCTGGGGTTGAGATGAATGATGCAACGTTTGATGAACTTCCTTCCGTTGTCCCATCGTAGAAAAATGTATTTGTATATGCTGTTGCCATTGCTTGAGTCTGGACAAACCAAACCTCAAAGACGATTACCGCATCTCCTGCGGTGAGTGATGATACTGCTGAACCAGAAAAGGTTCCGTTAATAATACCTTGACTCGTTCCTGCTTCCTCAAAATCTGATGCAGAATTTCCGTCTAGGATATTGCCATACTTTGTCCCATTGCTAGGTTTCCAGACATAACAGCAGATACGGACAGGTTGACTTGTTCCTGAAACTGGAAAATTAGAATTAGCATTAGACTCACTTGCACCAAATTCATAGGTCCATGTATTTGCTGCAACTGATGTCTGGTTTAACTGATTAGAAACAAACTTTGAACAGTAGTAATTATGAGGGTTGGTATCGTTTGTAGTTGTGTTTGCCAGTGATGTTTGTGCTACTTTGCTTATGAATGTGCTTAATGTTCTGTTGACAGTTCCGGCATCTCCGTAGTCATTGGCATCTTTGGTAAGACTGGATTGTTCATCAGAAGGTAGAGTCCCACCATAGGCATAATGAGTTCCTCTTCTGAAATAGAGTTTGGTTGCTAAAGATATTCACCCCTAAGAACACATTCTTTAGTCTTTGTTGATATCTCCGGTCTCACTGGGATGTCTAATCTTTCATAACGTTTGCGTAAGTCTGGACTGACTGCTCCCTGTATACAAGCACCGCAGAAATTACATTCACCGTAGATTAACCATGACTCATCGGACCACGTATTGAAATAGATTACGATATTGTCTTTCTCATATATGATTATGAGGGAAGGGTCCTGAGTGAGAAAAAATTCCACACTTCATATCACGCTGCTGTGTCACAGTCAATGTTAATTGTGCAAGTATCATCTGTCATTGCTCCTGCTCCTGCTGTTACAATTCTCTTCAACCAGAATCCAAATCTCTGTCCGTTGGGTATATTACCCATATCGAGACCTGCTGCGTAGGTTGATGGTGAACTGAATGTTTCTCCCGAAGGTGCAGTATTTTCATTAGCAATCGTTTCTATGGTTGCATTTAATCCTTCACCGGCAAGTGCAATCTCAAGTGATGTGCTTGATGATGATGTATTACTGGAAATGTAGAGATGAGTATTCTCAGCAGTAAGTGATCCATGATTATTGAGGCAGTAAAATCCACGATATTCTGTGTCACCCGCAAGCGATTCTGCACCGCTCACTATATCAAAGGCGTTATGACTCGTATTTGTGGTTATTTCTGTAGTTGTAGACATGACCCCACCTAAACATGCATTTGGGTCTGAATTACTGGACCCACCTGAATATCTATATTTAATATCCGTTGCTGCTATCGGCATACAAGTTTAAGTTAATCCAGATTTTTAATACAACTAAAGATGTTATGGAGAAAGGAGAAGAAGTATCTTCCAGCAGAAGAAGCAATCACTAGAGGTGATTCAACTCGGATGGAAATAAAATACGATATTGCTGCTGAAGGAGACCTTAAACGAATGAAGATAAGGACAGGTTATAATCAGAATGAGAAGATGTATTATATTCAGATAACAGAAAGAGAGACTCTGCTATCATATCGTATATACCTGACAGATGTTCAATTCAAGGACTTGGTTATACATATGGGTAAGACATATCAGTTTGAGACTATAGATAAGGAATCGGAAGCAAAGAAATGACTGTAAAAAGCATTCTAGGTGAAATTGGTATTTCGATTATTGCTTTGATACTTCTTGTTGTGATAATGCCTTGGGCATTCTTTATGACCATAAAGGAACAGTGGAGATATAAGAAATTGGAGAAAGCATATACGAGAAAGTTTCAAGAGGATTGGAGATAAGTAAATGATTTTCATGGGAATGCTGATATGTGAATGCTCTTACTGCAAGAAACATTATTGGAAAGAGGATGAAAAGAAATGAAAAAAGAATATGCTGTTTATGACAGGTTTGTCATGGTATATGAAGATGGTCTGAGGATAACACAGTTCAATTGCGATCCACCATTTGAAAGAACAATTGAACAAATCACATATGTTCTCAGAGCATTAGGATATGAGAAAGTAGAACCAAAGAAGATTGTGAGGTCCAGTGAGTGAATGAAACAGTTCAGTGTTAAGACTAAAGCAGATTCATTTCCCAAGTCTATATACAAAGGGATATGCGGTGATTGTAAAAGGGAATGGCAGTCTCTATGGTTATGCGGTCACAGACCAAATATTGTTGCTATATGCTTTGTGTGTTATGTCAAAAGTCACAAGGATACTCCGGTCAGAATCTTATAACCCAGAAGTCGTCTGCTAGGTTTTTATTCTTCATGTATTCGTATGGCATTGTAAAGAATCCTTGATTTCCCCAGTTAGTCCCCCAAGAATTCATACACAGAAATCTTTGAGTTGCATTGTCGTAACCAACGCAGAGAACTGCATGTCCCCCTATGACACTTTCAGTGTCAAAGTTAGGCATAGGAACTACACCAGATTCATTTGCATCCCAGAATGATTCATAGACAGCAAATCCAAACGTGAACGGATGACCTTCAGCAAGACATGCTCTCATCTGAGCAAATGTGTTTATTCTTTGATATGAAATTGTCTTGTGCAACCTTGCTTCGTTGTAGCATTCTTTGGTCGGTTTGTCAGCAAATTTCCCAATTTGATATTGCCACATAGACTCAGGACATACTCCCTTTCTGTTAAGGGACTTGATTCCGTCTCTGATGATTGCTCCACTATCTTCGTTGACAGTATTGATATATACTCTTTCATTATAATACAGAAATAATCTTGAATAGTCTACTAAGGGTTCTCCGTGTTTTAGTTCTAAGAATTCTAAAGCAGATATCAAAGCGTTTGCAGTGCAGGATCCGAGATTACCCTGATCTTCTACAGGTGGACATTTATCTCTCAGGTCTACGCTACTGACAGGTTTAACGAACTTTGGTTTGAATGTATAGTCTCTTGCATCTGGAACATCAGGCAACCATCCAAAACCCTTTCTCAACTTCTTACCTTTCTTTGGTCTTACTCTAACCATATTCTATTCTCAGTTATCCCTATTGTTTATAAGTGCTAAGAAAAGAAAATGGATAAAGAATTGAATAGAAGGAAGTTAACCTGTGTGCAATGTGGATGGACATGTGTATGGGAGAAGAACATGAAAGATCATTTATGGGCATGGGACCATGCAGGATATCAGATTAAGAAATGAAATGTCCTAATTGTGAATGTGATACACTACAGGTAATTATTCAAGGAAGCAAATTCGATTTACTCAAATGTTTTAATTGTGATTTCAAAGGAGCGTATAGAATCATAGATGAGTAGATGCAAGAAGTGTAAAAAAGAAATCAAATCAATGCAAGCATATACTGTTAGATTCATTTATGATAAGAATGGTAAAGAGAAGAAGATAGGTGTGTATCACTTGGAGTGTGCTAAATGAATTGAAAACAAGATACTACTTTTGTAAATCATGTAAAAGGTTTAACCTTGATTACAGTAAAAACAAATGTCCCTTCTGTGGTAGTATTATAGAGAGTTTAGGTTAAGATAGGATACCTTTAGTGCTAGGGGTAGTAAGGGACTCTATCACCATACTACCCCTGATACCATACTATCTTAATACCTAAATACTACCTCTTCCTAAAATACCACCATCTTCCAATGTCTTTGAAACAAATCCTACATCCAGACTCACCAAGTAGGGAAGATGGGCTACTAACTCTTATACATACATATCTCTCTAAGTAGTAACACAAAGAAACCTCAGTAAAAATACCTGTCCATATACAGAGTGGTGCTGCATTTTACCATTACTTGGTATTGGTAACAAAAACACCGGAGAATTTATTTAAAGATTAGTTCTTTGATTAGTAACAAAAGAAAGAAATAATATTTTTTTTGATATTAAAATTGGAAACAAAAAAAATATTTGGAATTCAAAAAGTAAAAAGTTGCTGCTCAAACAATCTTATCTATCAATACCCTTATACCACATATAAACATCAATTAACCTTTATGATGTTAACTAATCAATCAATGCATTAATAATATTATTAATCAATACTTACAATACTACATTATACCTTAATCGTATTACATTCCATTATCGATATTACTATTAAGGTTCTACTTTGTTGTTTTGTTCTTTTAGTTTTGGTAAGTTTAAAGTCATATAATTAATAGGTTTATTATCTTCTGTTATATCGTTAGTATTCTCTAGTGATAATATAGATTCTAAGTGTTCTAATCTCTTCTTATAATCATCAATTAAGATTGATGCAATTGAATCCTTGTAAGTTTCCCTTAATGAATTGTCTAAATCGATTATTGTTTTTGATGCATAAATCTTATCTTTTGTTGTTATATCACTTTGTGTCCCGTTCTTACCCTTATCCGTTTTTAAAATACTCCATAAAAATAATTTAACATTATTCAAGTCATTTATTATAGTCGAGAAGTAGAAACATAATTCTGTATTGCCTAAATCCCTTAACTGGTTTAATCCTTCTTTACTGATATATTCCTTATCTTTGTATATTGTATCAATAGAACAATTTAATTTATTTGCTATTTCATATAAGGATAAACCTGATCCTAATAATGATATTAACTTTAATCTTCTCTTCTGTATATTGATATTATTGGATCCTTTACTTTTCAATATGTATAATTATGCAATAATCAAACATGAATAAAAGGATTAATTAGAAATAAATAATAATTGTGATAAAAGATAATGACAAGATTTACTTTAAGATTAATTAGTTTATTCTATATCTAAGTGTATAATTATAATCTAAATTATGTTTTTTTGCTAATTCGTTATTTAATGCAATTGCTATAAATTTCTCTATTTGATCTATAGAATAAGTTTTATTTTTTCTGTTAATCACTTGGATCCATAAATTCAAATCAATATCGAATTTAACCATTTTTAATTTATTCCTTATCTAAACAATCATCACAAATAAAATTTTCAATATCTGCGAAATAATGAGTCGTAGAAAATAAAGCATTGCATTCTTTACAATTAAAATAAACATAAGATTCATCAGGAAAATTATTTTCATCCATTTTATTATCACTCGAATTTTAATGAATATTGTTCTAGTGTCTGTAATATTGGATCCACAGATTCTTTATTATTTTCTGATAAACATGCAACTTGCACCGCTTGACGCATATTTGGATCCTCTTGTCTTTTTTCTGTGAATATTTTCCATATTTGATCCGTGATATAATAGGCAATTTCTTTATTTTTTCCATATTGAGACATTAAGAGTTTTTGGGATATCTCATAAAATTCTTGTTTTGTATATTTCGGAATATTCAACACTAAAAATCTAGTTTTTAACGGTTCCATAATTTTATCAATATAGTTGCCTGTACATATTGCTATAGTGCTAGACATGTCTTTTTTTCTAATTCTTTTAAATTTTGTTTCTTGTAATATTCCAGATTCTAAGAGATTTAAAAAAGTTGCCTGATGTTCTTTTAACAACTTATCTAATTCATCAAGCAGCAAATAATCAATATCATGATTAAACATATATTCAATTACACCGCTTGAGGTCAAAGTAGTTGCATCAAGATAATGAACATTATAACCTTGATTTTTTAAATTCTCTTCGATAACTTTTAAAAATATTGTTTTAGATGTTCCTGCTGCACCGACAACTAAAACATGAATTTTTTTATCGTTTTTATTCATTAATGCCTTGGTGATTGTTTTTTTAATTTTTTCATAACCGATAATTTTATTCCAATCAATTTTTATTTTTTTAGGATCCTTATTATTATTGTCGTTAATTATTTCTGTTTGTTGTTCTGTATTTTTTGTTTTTTTATAAATTGGATAAGGTTTATTTTTTCTCTCTTCCAAGGGTTGATCTATTGGTAATAAATAATTAATCATCTGAATCTAAAACCCCTAATTTGATTAATGCTTTTTTTAGTTCTATATCTTCATCGAAATCATAACTTTCATTATCGATGATCCATTCCCCGAAAAAATTAGATATTGCATTAATATCATTTTTGTTTAATTTTATTTTAATCAATTTCTTTAACTCCCATTATCAAACCTTGGATCATACTCAAGAACCTTAAACGATCTATTTTCATCTTTATTTATTGCCTTATGTCCATTATCACAAATTTCCTGTTTATTTTCCCAAGATTGTTCTTTTGCTATTATTGATAAAACTTGATTTAATATATCAAATTGACCATTTAATAATGCATCTTGAGGATTAACCCTTAATTTTTTTCCTATTTTGTTTATTTTATCAATACAGAATTTTTCTAAGTATTGTTCATTTATCAATCTAAATCATCCCTATAATTCCGTTTATCTATTTCCCGATCATGTTGGTCTCTTAATTCATCCAATAAATTATATAATTTATCTTCTGACGTCCATAACTGATTTATTAAATCATATAATTGATCCCTTGTCATTTTTTCCTTATCCTCATAGAATTCTAGTTTTAATTTTTCTAATTCCATTTTTATTTAATCTGCTCCTATAATCATTATGTCTTTTGGTATTCTAACATGTAGTTTTTTGCATAAGTCTTTTAATTGATCTATTTCCTGCTTTTCTATATCTTGGATATAATCGGATCCGCTATCTGACTCAATACCCCACAATCCACCAGATTTTAACGGTATCAATTGGCAGGAATTAGTCCCATCAATAGGAACTAAAATTTCTGTTTGAGCATAAACGCCAATCATCCACCAATAACCGTTATTTGCATCATTCAATCTTTGCTTATCCTGATCCAAATATTTTTGTCTCTCAATTGGATCCTTAACATCATCATAACTTTGTTGTAAATATGAGATATCAGGATATTGATCTATTTCGTGAACTAATTTTATAGCGTGAATATAGGGTTTTTTGTATATTTTCTTTAAGTCACAATATACCAATTTTATTTATTCATCCTCCGATCCGATCCATCTTTTTGATTTAGGATCCCAAGTATAACCCCATTCCTTCATATTTGGATCATTTGGATCATCACACTTGCAGGATCCATTATTTCGATAATGTTCTGGTGTTAAGATATATTGAGGACATTTAGAAATATCTGATTGTTTCATTAAATATACGGTTGCATTAAATTGCTTATCTCCCATATTGACAACTTCATTATGATGAGGTTGCATATTTTCAAGATATTTTTCTTTAAATTCTACGCTATAAGTCCCGTTCCAAATTGTATTGTAATGTTTTAAGGTATCTTGTTTATCATCATCATTTTTAAATTCTAATTCTTCGATTGTTATTGATAATTGAGTATCACCGTATTTATTATATCGAATATATCCATCAGGATCCGATCCCAAGGGTTCAAATTTCCTAAATCCGTATGAATGCATTATTTTTATTACTTCATGATCTACCGCTTCATAAGTTGATGATTTTATCACTTTCCTAAATTCGGTATCATTCCCGTTCCATCCATCAATTAAGTAATATTTCATATTTGCCCTAGGTTCAGGAAAATCTTGATTTATTAAATCTTCTTGAATGCTTAACCAATCGCTTTTATTTCTTTTTTCATATGGTCCCCGTTCAAAAGTTGATCTACGATTAGGATCATAATGCATTGATTTATGGAATGCATCAAAACCCCAAAAGTCATATGATAATTTACGATCATCAATGTCCAATTTATCGCATATATCACTTAAGTATTCTTTAATTCCTAAATAACTTAATGCTTGATAAATTGCTGATTTGCTAGATTCACTTACCGGAAAAACGTTTATTATTTCTAAATCTGTTTGACCGGATCCGGTTATGGGTTCAATTACTTTAACGGTTAAGATTTCATCATTATAGTGAATTAATCTAAATGCTTGACGTTTATTATCAAAGAATAATCTTGCATTCTTAACCGTGACCGCCCTAGGTATTGCCTTAATAATTTGTTCTTGCATTATCGATCATCCCTTTTGAAATATCCCTTTTCAAACCAACTAGAATAATCTTGTTTATTATGCCAACTTACATAATATTGATTTTGATTATAATATGGTTTATTCATGCATATGTTAACGTTTTTCATCTCTGATCTATTTCTTGCATTCTGCTCAACGATTAACGCTTCATCATAATTTGAGCATTCTATAACTAACTTGTTTACTTTGTCTTTTGCCATTCCCCAACCGCTCATAAATTTATCGGTCATTGACACATAATATTTATCTGTCATTTTTCGTTTATCTCCTTATCTAGTAAAGGGGTTAAATCCTTTAATGGAATTTTTTGTTTTTTGTCAACTAACAACTTGATAAAAATTATGTGTTTACATTCATGTTTAGGGTTTAACTCGATATAATGGACATAATCAAAACAATTGCATAACCAATTATCATTATTTTGTTTTATGCTATAATATCCATTATCTTTTGATGCTTTAACTGCAAAAAATGTCGATTTCTTATCTGCAAAAACGGTATCTTTGTCCATTTTATCAAACATTTTTTTTGCTGACTCTAACCTTTTATTATATTGTAGTTTTGGATCATAAACGCTTTTTATGTCGTTATTGTTCTTTGTCATTTTTCACTCAACCCCATTCTATAACCTGCAAGAAATCCAAAAACTTCTTTTATTATATCTCCGGTCTCTTCGATATCCAAATTAGGAAATCTTTTTACTAATATGCTATATGCATTATTTGAAATAATAAAATCCTTGGGAATTATTTCAAATTCTCTAGCGTATTTTATGCATTCATCAATTTTATTACTTGTCATTATTTCATCTCTCCCATAATATCATCAATGCTAAATGTATCTAAATCGTTTTTGAATTGATTCATGATATTGTCTAAGTTTTGTTTATTCATATAATCATCATCATCAATAATTATACAAACAATTTCGTGATCGGTGCTATTTCCAATATGATTTTTATGCTTACACATAAAACTTTGATCCTCATAGATATCTGATTTTTCTTTTTGCATATGTGGATCCGTTAATTGTTGTCCGGTCTCTTCTTGGGACTCTTCGACTATTTTTTGCCATTTATCACCAAAGCAGTATGCATGATAATTTGTTCTACATTCTAAATCTAACGATTCTAGATTTTGACCCTTTACGATTTGGATTGTTGTAAGTATTGTCATTGATGCAAAGAATGCAGTAAGAAAGATTAACAAATAAAAATTATTCATTAATCAATCACCTGATTAAATCCTGACAATATCATAGATTCAATCTGTTGTTTATGCCACACAAAACACCGATTTGCTACATGATCGAATAATTGACATTGATACCAATCAATATCTATTTTTTCGATTTCTATTTCTACGGATCCATTTATCCAAAGTGATACATCTTTGGTTTTTTCGATTTCTTGATTCAATCTAGTTGCACCTTTTCAAGATGGACATAAACCTTAATTGCATTATCCAAGGGAAAGAATGCATGAATATCCGATCCTAATTCTGTATTTATGTCGTTAATCATTGATGTAGTCACAAAACTAAAAGTCAATATCAATGATTCTTTATTTTCTGAATTAACAAAGTATTCAGTTTTTTCTAAGTTATCATAAAAAACAGAATAACTTAGAGTATTCACGATCCGATCTTCAATTTGTCTTAATTGTTCTTGTTGCATTATTCATTATCTCCTTGTTTCATTATGGAATTTATAATAAAACTAAATTCCCGTTCTTGTTTGTTCAATGGTATAAATTTATTCAAGTTATACCAATCTCCTTATCGTTCTTGAGACATTGTTTAAAAATTGTCTCTTTGTCGTTTTTCCGATTAAAAAACTGTATTCTAAATATTCCAGTTTATTTAATGGATCATTTTTTAATGATGTTTGATCTAACATCGCTATATTGTTCTTGTCGAACATTAAGACTTGAACAAAAAAATTATTCAAGTTTCGATTTAATTAAAATCTCTTCAGTTAATGCTTACGACTAATTAATTTTAAAATCTTGTCATTATCTTTTTATCACCTGAAAAATCTACTTTTATGAATTCTGCTTAAGTGGTCAATGTCTCGCATCGACTCGCATTAAATGCTTTTCAGATAAACAGAATCGAATTTCTATTTTTCAGTTTTTACGCTTACAGTTAAGCGGATTATGATTTTTAACCGCTCTTGATTGGACATAACCAACCTAATCAAGCAGATAACAGATTTTTAAAATTACATTTTAATTCAAAAGAATTACGGGAGCACAGTATATAAAAGAATCTTTATTTCTTTGTTTTTTACTGTTTTTTGTCTAAGTAAAATTCTAGAAATTAGAAAATCTAAATATTAGAATAATAGTGTTACTAATTAAGGTAAATTAAAAATAATGTTACCAAATATAAGTATACTCAAATTAGTAACATTATATAGTTTGGTCCCTAATTGGTAACAATACCCAAGTTGGTAACGTTTTTTTGGTTTTTCTCAGACTGCTCAGCAGAGAGGCATCAGCAGAGAATGCCTCAGCAAAGAATTCAGCACACTGATCCTCAGCAGAGGTTGTCTCACGCCAGCGGGCACGGACTTGCACGCTCCTTCAGTAGTGCAGATGAGTGTGCATGCGTTTGTGTGCTTGCGTGTGTGTGGGCGTGCACATGCCAGCATGCACCTCTACCTGTGTGTGTTAGGCGTTGAGAAGTGATCAAAATACGTCAACATAATATTTACGGACTACTGAACTGTATTAGTTTAGACCTATGGGATTAACCGTGGTTCTCTCTCTACAACGAATATGTTGACTCGCTTTGCCTTGAAGCAATCGTTGCACTGCTTACAATAGAGTTCTAGAGAATCTAACATTTCTATGCAACCAACATTGAGATTCATAGAATCGAGATGGGATTTGCTTGGTTCAACGTCAAAATATTCCTTTGGAGTCGAGTGACCACACATCAGTCCTAGGGTCCTGCCAATCTTCATTGACATTTAGGATTTCGATTATTGATGATATAATAAAGTAAATAAATCTTTGCTATGTAGTGAATATAGTCAGAAAGTCTTGATAAATTGAATGGTTTGTGATGGTGGGTTTGTGCTAAACTCTTTCTGGTAACAGAGTTTGCCAAGAGTGGGAACACCCACCATCACGATTGGTAAATATTCGACAAGAAACAACCAATTGCTCCCATCCTTGACCCCAGTAGTTACGTAAAAGTTACCTAAAAAGTTGTCGGTTTGCCGGCAAAAAATTCCGAATTTGGGAAAGGCATGCTCGTAGACCCCCCCGTGCAATTAAAACACCGGGGTTTTTTTACCCCCCGTGCATTTAAAACACCCGGTAGTTTTTTACTTAGAAGCGTTTTCCTCTAAGTATTTCATCAATCCTCTTGGCAAATGCATACCCATGACTCATCTTCCATTTGATATGCACAAGTTCATGGACCAGTGTTTGTCTTGCTTGTCCTAATCCCCAAGGGACTTTGATTATTTCATAATAGCGATTATTCTTAGTTCCCTTGTAGACTTTGCTATGGACCGGTCCATTGAATTCTAGGTTCACTAGAATCACATTGTCTTTGCGTGATGAGCAACCTAACCATCTATTTCTCTTTGTCTTGCGTTTATTCTTCACAAGCAAGTCCCATTCCTTTGGGTTGAATGTGATTCGTGGGATTGGGTCTATGCTCATTTGCTCTGAGTATTTGATTAGGTCCCTTGTAAGGACCTTTTGTTTTGCTAGTTTGTTTTTCATTGTAAGTGTAAATTAGTTTTTATGGTTATTATGTCTTTTACGAGTGAACGATTTCTTATACAGTAACAAAGTAATAAAATCTTCTCGTCAACCTTTTACCCCGCTTTATCAGATTTTGGAAATAGTTAAGCACGTTTTACTAATGGGGGGACTAATTTTAAACACCCCCGTATTTCTACGGGGAATGGATGTTTTCAAACAAGTATGCATTCCGAGAGCACCTTGAATCAAGACCCCCGGTTGCACAAGAGTAGCAACTGCGTAGACCGCAGGGCATGCTATCCCTGACTATTAACGAAAGTTCCTGCATTTACATATTTCGTTTGAAAGTGTCTTTGTAACACAGATAAAGGAATGGTCCATTGCTTCCCAATGCCATTTACGTTCATGTCCACAGTCTAAACACGTCTCTTTATCACATGTCCCTGAATTTGCAATATTGGTAGTTTTCCATGTATTCACAGCATGTTTTATATATCACTGGCATTTAAAGTTACTTTTAATGGCGTTAAGAAGTAAGATAGGAAAGACAAGTAACATGAGTCACAGAGTCACTATTCCACAGGGAATCATGGATTATCTGGATTTGAAAGGGGGAGACACACTTTATTGGAAGATGCACTTCTTTTCAGGACTCAGAGATGATGAGGTAAAGGTTGTAATTGTCAGCAGGGAAGAATTGAAATGAACATCAAATTCAAGATAGAAGGATATGCAAACGGTCCTGATGAACCTGATACAAAGATGTATCTTGAGGAATTGATTAAGGACAATGACAAGATGCATATTGTTCAGAGGTTTGGAGTTGAGGTTGAAGAAATAGATTGATTAAAGAACAAGAAAAGTTGAGTGCACAACTAAAGGAGTCACTGACTGATGAATGTCTTGAAGCAATTGGTCAACTCTGTAGATTTATGATAAAGAATCCAAATTCATACGATCACTATACTCATGAAACATTTGAAGATATTGAATGGTTAGAGGGAATGATTAGAGGTATGCCATATGATTGAAAGACAATTCAGGGTTGAATTTGATACAAAACGAGGAAGCAATCTCATGTGGAGTGATATAATGACTACCAGAAAACTCAAAACTGATTTTGAAATAGCAATCATTACTCCTGATGGAAATGCTCATTCAATATATATCAAAAGAAGAAAACTCTCAAAGATGTTGAATCTGACACTCAGGATGGAAAAATTGGATGATCAGGTCAATTGGAGTGTGTTAAGCAACAAATGATTAAACCTACTAGAGTTTTGATGGATAAGCAAGCAGAGAGATTCTATTACATTGATTCACAGAACAATGCATATTCTGATAACAGGTTCCTTAAAAGGGTAAAGTGTGGACGTGGACATAAGATGTGGTCATCAGGTGCATTCATGATATGTGAACCGTGTGATGTTAAGATTGAGTGTAAGATTATAACGTGAGAAGGAAAAAGAAAGTTGAACAAGAAGATACAGGAGCAGGAAATTTAGAAATGATTACAATGTTTGATAATACTATTGAAGTGCGTAAGCAGTTTGTAGAGAGAGCAGAAAAGTATTTGGACCAAGAGACTCAACGTCTCAATGATGCAATCAAGAAAAAACAGGATTACTTGGAGAGTCTAAAGAAATGAAATGTAATCGTTGTGATAAAGATGCTACTGTGTGGTATAGTGAATGGGTTTGTGATGAACATCTAGGTGTAAAACTAAGAGAGGTCCATTGTAAATGATTAACCCATTTCATAGACATCATGTTTGGATCATAATGGGATTGAGAACCTATGCAATGAAAAGTCCTGTATTCAGGAAAAATGAATTTACTTACAGAATAACTTGGGACTATGAACAATGCAGGAAGTGTGGGAAAAGGAAATGAGACCACCAAACATATTCGATGACCCTGCTAAATGGGAAGAATATTTGAGACAATGCAACCTGCATGAAATTAAAGAATTAGAAGATGCCTTGGGTGACATTGCAGGAATTATTATAAAATTAATGCAAGAGGATTTGGAAAAAATATGAATATGTGGAAACTCTATTCTATTATAGCAATTATAATAATTGGACTTGTTGTAATACCGTTGATTGTTTATGGGGATGATAACGAAAGTGATTTGGGATTATGTCTCAGACATTTCCAACGATATTGTGATAAGATAGATATTGAGAGAACAATGGATCAGTTATTACAAAGAGCAAGAGAATGGAATCTCAATCATTCAGCATATGGACAGCAAACAGAATGCTTCAGTGATATCAATGATTTCTTTAGAGAAAAAATCAAACATATCAATGATACCGATATCACCATAGTATTTCCATGTCCTGAGTTAAACAGGTCACAGATTCCAGAGGATGAATCAGGGAAATGATTGAATATGAAATGGAACCTGATGAATGGTTGGAAGAACGCAAAGCAAAATTAGAACGTGAACTTGATATGATTGATAATTTACTCAGACAATTGCGTGAAGCAAGAAGGAAAAGAGCAAAGGAACAAGGATTAATCAAATGAATCTCAGATTCAAATGTCCTGTTTGTGTTGGCATGGCAATGATTGGTGATTCTAATTTTGAGTCTGTGCATGTATATTCAATGGACAGACAACAACTATTGGACCATCTAAAGAGTCATACAATAAACGAATTGCTAGAATATATTTATGAAGATGCAGAAGATTTCGATAACAATTATCATACGGACATAGATAACCCGGACCCGGAACTATGAAATTCTTTTGTAATTGCTGTATGAAAATAGGACCGGTCCCAATTCATAAAAACTGCAAATGTGATTTGTGTTCGGTATGTTGTGTCCATCCACCTCAAGGAAGTAAAGTGAAATGACAGCAGTAGGAAAGAAGCGTTATCGCAGACCAAGGACCAGAGGGAGATATGCAGGTGAATAAGATGTATTGTTCTAAAAGAAATTGTTATAGAGAAATGTGTCCTGACCCTGACAATTATCAGGGATTCTGTGTTGAACATCTTACAGAACAAAGGAAAATATCAGCATCACAGGATGCTGAATTTCAAGAAAAACTCAAGAAAAACCTAGAGAGTTTAAAAGAAGTTGAAGAAAGAATCAAAGCAAGGAAAGAACATAATGAAAAAGTGTAAATTTTTTAACACATGTGATTTTGTTCAACCAGAAGGATATACATGTAATCATGAAGAGGAAGCATGCCATTACTGCGGTAAATATAGAGAGAATAGATTGAGATAAAATGAGTTCTGGGTTAAGAGGTAAGAAGATAGTTGCGTTTTCTTTTGATTGTCCCGACTGTAAAAATAAGATGACTTCAATAAATGAAAAAGAGATTTACAATATTATCAAGACAGGTGAAATGTGGTGTCCTCACTGCAATCTCATATTGAGATGTGGGACAAGAGAAAAAGATAAAATAGAATATGTCTAACCACAGGTGTGACATGACAACTACGATTCATTGTTCATCTTCTTATCATGCATGGTGTCCAGAAATGAGTGTCACTCAAGGGGGAGCGTGGGACTACCGTGTGCTGTAGTGTATTGAGAAATCTCATAAAATTTTCAAGAATCTCCCCCATTGTATTTTTATAGAAGTATCTTCTAGTCTCTTTTGTGTGTGCTGAGTGCATTGATTATCATTGCAAACGATGCGGTGAACCTTTGCTCTTTGACCAAGGTGCATGTTTTCAGTGTGGACATGTCATCTTTGTTGATGAGCAGCATCCTGTGCTTCAGTGAGCACTCGATGTGGAGTTCAGGACCGCATGCCTATTTGACCCCCTCCCTCTTCTTAAACCCCCCTCTGTTTCCACTGGAACTTCTACGATTGCATAAGACCTAAAATAACGTTATTTATTTATTTATTTATTTATTAACAATATTTACTTCTTATGTCATAGTATATTTTAGAAATGTTATTAAATAAATAACTTCTTTATAAAGGAATGACAAGTGTAACAGATTCCTTCTCATACTCACTGGATGAGAGGGAAATCGTCAAAAGAGCAAGGGAAATCGCATCAACAATGGGAATTTCCTTCTCACAATATGTAATGCAATGCATTAAGGAGAATCAACAAAAAAAAGAAGTAGACCCGTGCGAAAGGTCAAACGAATCTATCGAAAGCGTATCATATAAACCTGCACTCGACACAAAGGATGTCTTTGAGATCACAAAATATGTCTCTCATATAGAAGAACCTGCAACCCTGAGACGACTCATGAGAAATTCACAAGTTATGAAGGACGTTGCAAGGACACATCTGAAAAAAATCGGTAACTGAAAACCTTTTAAGTTACCGTTTGGTAACTTATTGGGATGATAAAATCATCTAAGATACCGAAAGGTAAGAAGGTTTATCGGAGTTATAGCAAAAACTATAAACTGAGACCAGAAACTATCAGGTTGATAAACAAACTTGACAGAAGGAAAGTGATAGAAGGAAAGCAAATCACTATGAATGCCAAGATTTATCATTTGTTATCAATACTTGAGAAGTTCAAAGTAGATACGAATTCAAAGGCAAAAGTGGAAGTTATTGAAAAACCATACGAAACAGTTGAGGGTAGAGGAAATCAATGAAACAGATTTTATTTATTATATTAGCAGTATTGGTTGCTACTGTTGTAATAGGACCTGTATATGCCAAGACATTGACAACCGACGATTTTACAGCACAATATCCAAACAATTGGAAATCAGAAAAAATGAATAGGTTCTCAGACCTCAATGCAAGACTCACATATGCAGGTAACACAGTTCAAATGAATTTTCAAGTAGGAGATCCAACAGACTTTTTATTCTTTGGTAATGATGAAATGGATACAACCACACTTGAATCATTATCAGCAGACCTGTTCAATAATGGTGACACCTATGAATCAGGAGCAGACAAATACATTGTGAATAATCATACTGCACCATATGCTATTACCAAATTTGAGACTGAAGGAAATTTATTTTTTAGCAATGGTCTTGAGATGGTGGGAATGGTAGTATTGGTTCATCTGAGTGAAGATAAAATAGCACTGGTCCAATATGTTGCAGAACCAGATGACTTTGATAAATTCCTATCAAAAGCAGAAAAGGTAATCGAATCAATAACACCAAGTGGAGTTGTGAATGAACAACCAGAAACACAACCAACAGCAGATAGTGGAGCAGATAGTCTAGTATGAAACAGTCAACAGATAAGACAGTTGTTGTTTGGTTGCCAAGATGTAGAGTTTCCACATGTGAAAAACTCAGGGTGAAGTGTCCTGTTTGCAAGCATATGGGACATATCATGCCACACATAAATACAAGCAAAATCGGATCTGTTATCATGAAAGTAGTGCATGGACATTTCACAGAGAATGAAGATGGTGGAAGAAATATCGCATGTGACATAGGCAAAGACGAAGCAAAACAACTTGAAATCATTCCTTCTTGGAGACTTAGCAAACAGGGACTTGAAAGACTTGTATCAAAATGGAATGGGAAAAGAAAATGAGTTGGGATATTGAATGGGAAGAAACGAAACCACAGAGGATTCACAACACAGATGCAGAATCAGATGCAGTGATGGTTGAGCATGAGAGAGAAAGAAAACACTTCATGGAGAATGATTCCGATGAGTAAGTCAGAAAAAAATTTAGGAAATATAGTCAGACGAGTTCCAACAGGAATTTTTGTAACACCTGATGAGGTAAAACTATCAGTTCAACTATACGGAGCATGGCAAGATAACAAGACTGAAGCAAACTGGAATATACATCTGGAATACTTTCAGAGGTTAGCAGCAAAACACAATCTTAAATGGTTTGAACATGAACTTGCACCAAATGGTGAATTCATTCTAGTGGTGAGAGACACAAAATGACATATCAGACATTTACTGAATTGTGTCCTGTGTGGAGTAAGAGAGTGTTGGAAGGACCGGCAAGTGATGTGGAGTTAAGACAATGGTTGCAGGAGATCCACTCCTTCCAATTTTGTATAACAGGTGAAGCATTTGGACATAGAAACATAGGTGAAGAGCAGAAGAAGAAAATGGAAATTGATTTTATGCCAAGATGTGATTCCTGTTATCGTTTGAGTAACGAGATAGCAAAAGTCTATACGGTATATAGGAAGGGAGTAATGGAACCTATAGAGTTATTCATAGACCATTATAACACGGTCCATCAAGACGGAGTTAAAAAATGACAGGTATTGATGACATTATAAAAAATGTCAATAAGACTAAATACATTGCTATTGAAACTCTGTTGACTCAGGAACTTGAACCAATACTTGCAAGGCATTTTGCAATGGGACCGCTTGGTATGCTTGCATGTTACAGTGTTGTATCGAAATTAAAGTTAGCATACTATGAAGCATTGAGGACATTGACAGTTGACAGAGATAAGTTTGATGTGATGATGAGAGAGGTTGATGACAACATGTCAAACATGAATCCTGCAAAAGAGATGAGACCGTTTCTAGAAAAGTTTGCAAAAGATCATTGGGGGATTCCAGAATCAGAATGAGAACCAAAAATAAAAACGATAACAAGATTTTCAACACAAAGGAATTAAAAAAGAATTGGGAGACAAACGTCATCATATCACTTATTGTTGTTAGTTCATTTGCAACCGGTATGTATTTCAGTAATCTTAATTTTACAAATCAACTTAATAAAGACAAGATTTCTGCTGATACCGTAACCACGACACTTGATGAGAGAAGTGCTAGTATAATGTCTGATTTAATGGATCAGACAGTTTCAAGTTGTTATTATGATTTGTATCTTGACCCGGATAAAGCAAACGGGACAACAACGACAAGCGGTGACATCTGCAATAATGCAGTAATGTTCTATCAGGAGTTCTGTAAATGGGCAAGTCTTGATTCGTGTAACTCTGACTACTTCAAGAAATATATCAAGGGGATGGAAGGTTAATGGAATTGTGTCCTATATGTAAGAAAGGTATTCCAGACTTGGAAATCAATTGGCATATTCAGGGTCACGTAGATGATGCAAGAGCAGATGGTGATATAGAATAATGAAGGTCCACGTAATAGACGTAGAACAGGGTGACAAACCAGAAACCGTTGCAAAAGGTTTGTATGAAATGATACGAAAAGAGAATCCGGAATTATTAAAACATAGAAAACCACATGGGAAATATACCGATTACATAGTGCAAATTCACATACAAACTGGCATGGATTTATTTCCACTTGTAAGAGAACTTAGAAAACATTTGCAAGCGTTCATGGATGACAATAAAATAGATAATGATCCCATGTCATTCGTTACTACAGAGTATGATAAAGTCATAGACAGATACACACACTTTGAAGGCAAGAACAATGGTTCAGGATATCGTGAATGGTGTTCATACGACAAGGGAGAGGGATACTAATGATACCTGAAAACTATGACAAGTATGAAGAGTTCATTGAAGTGTTGAATCTTGATATGAAGTGTGGATTTTGCAGCACACTGCTACGGGAAGAAGATATAAGCATGTATGATCATGAAGGTGGAATCGCAGTCAAGGGTCATCTAGAGAAGCAGTGGGTATACGTCACATGTCCTAATGAAATATGTAACTATCAGTGGGCATGGCATAAGATAGTAAAACGTGCAAAGGCAATGGGGAAGATTAGCATATGAATAAGATTCTCATAGGAGTAGCAATAACCGCATTACTTGTGATCACTGGAATTGTTATCTATGAATTTGCAGAACAGCAGTATGCAAAACTGCAAACAGCAAAGACAGTTGACCCAAAATACGGTAACTGTGATTTAAATCCTACATACTATTGGTGTGAAAAGTGAATAATCAAGAGATGTTTTCAAAATTGTTTGATATACTTGATGATTACTATTTTGAACCCAAAAGCATTCCATTATCTGACCCTAGACCTTTAATAACAAGACTTTTTGAACTCTTTGAGAATGGTGAACAAAGTGTGGATGAGGGGGAAAGGAGAAGGCATGACACATAAAAAGATGGGAGACTTTGTAAAACGTCTCCTGCTTGAAATGAAATTTAATCCAGTTGTAAGAGATTATGCAGTGCATCATCAGGATTCAAACTCAGAAAATGAATGGTTGCGTAGACCACAGGGAGTTTATCATGAATGGGATGTTTGCGGTTTTACATGGTTTATCAATCCTGATACAAGAGAGAAAATTAAGTTCAAATATTATGTAGATATTGATGGTGAATGGCATGGACCTAAACGACAGAGGAACAAAGATGAGAATGCAGACCTAGCATTAGCAGAATACTACAAGAAACATCCAGAGAAAGGACACTACATGTCAATACGATTGCAGAAAGAAATGGTCCTTACAGCAATGAAAGATGATTCATACCGTGATACATTATGTCTGCAACTATTTCCAAATCTTCCCGGCAGTCCTGTTTCATTCTTACCACATATGGTAAAGGACTTAGAAGAGGAGAAGATAAGAGGAGACTTGCAGGATGATTGCTGTGATGATAATCCTGTGGAAGATGGACAACCTGATGAGCAGAAGGAATGGCAAGACGTTGAAGGCATTGAACAGGAGATGTATTCAATAGATTGAAACTAGAATTCGATTATAGGATAGATGGAAAGATTCATCACTTTGAATTTAATTTTACAGGTGGAAGCAATTATCAGTTCAAGATAGATGATGAGGTTATGATACAGAAACTAGGTGATTGAATGAAATGAATGTCAATCAGATAAAAGAACACCTGCTTGAATCTAAGAATCTAATACTTCAAGCAATGAGAAAGTCAAAAGATATAGCAGAGATACGAGAGTTATCAAAAGCATTGGACCAGTTGGATGCTGCATATGCAGAGTTGAGTGTGAAGTGACAGATATTATTTTTAGTTGTCCTTCATGTGGTGAAAGTTTAGAACCTGAGAAAATCAAAATAGGATACAAGTATCTTGATGAGAACCGTGAGCATGTGGAATACAAGATAACAGTTGTATGCAAAGAGTGTGGGTTTGCACCAAGGATTACTGAAGTGGGATGATAGAGTGTGAAGGTTGCAAAACAACACTGGATGATTATGACCCAGTTAACAAGACATGGCGTGAGACCCACAATGGCAAGATTCATGATTGTCCACAGAAGGAAAAGTTGATTGCAGCACTCAAAGAAAGAAGGGATAAGGACCATCCAATAGACCCTAACGTTAGATATATTGAAGGATTGACAAGATGCAAAAAATGTGGTGCAAAATACTCATTGAGATTACCATACTGTCCTCAATGTAGAAAAGAGTTTATCAAGAGTTTGTTTAAAGAGAAATGAGTCTTTCACATGCGGGGTCTGATTCCCCTGATTTTGAACCTGAGACATACACTGAGTTAAGACGTGAGTTAGAACTTGAGAAACGAAAACTATCAGCATCAGTTAAAAAGACAGCAGAGCACTATGAGAACACTTTAAAATTACAGGACAGACTAGACAATTTCTATAAGAATAAGATATGTCCTACATGCTTTGTAACAGGATGCAAGGTCCACTGCAATACCTGTGGACGGGAGACAAAGTTCTCTCATGGTGATAAAGTCTACATGGATAAGACAACATCTCGTATTTGCATTCTCAATATGGATGGGAGTGAGCACAGGATGTGCAGTGTCAAAGGTCCATATGGAGTTGCAGAGTTGGACCGAGAATGGATGGATAATTACAGAAAGCAGGATGCAGCAAGAATTGCAGGGACAAGAGTATGGGTTAACAAAAATGATTACTACAACAAAAGGAATCCATAATGAAGAGTAGACGAGCAATCTTTAAATAAGATTTCTTTTTTTCTTTTATTGATGTCAGAACAGAAATTTGTATTGAGAGACCAAGATACTGACTGCACATTTAGGACATGGAAATCTTTAATGCAGAAAACTAGAAGGAAAGCAAATGATGAGGACATGTCACTGAAGATGATTATTAATGCAGGAATCATCTTGGCATTATCAAAGAACAAAAAAGAAATCGAAAGTATTTTGAAAAAAGAAAAATTAGGAGGTGAAATATAATTTGAGTTTAGCAGGAGCACAATCAGCACAGGAACTCTGGGTTAACGCACAGAACAAAGAAGGAGTAATTTTCAAGACTATATGGAATTGCACAGATATTAACAGGTTTGAGAAGGAAGAACCAGAAACAGCAAAAAAGATATCAGTAGGACTGGAAGAATTCTTAAAGAAAGATGCAAAGAACATTGAGGTTCTAAAGAAATTCACTGAAGGATACAGATTACTGATAGACGATTTTGAATACAAGATTATTCAGTTCAATGATGGAAGCAGAAAATTAAGCAAACAAAAGAAAGGTGGTGCAGGTGGATATACAGCAGGTAAGAGACCGTTCACATTATTCAGAACAGTAATGGTAAAAGCAGGAAAAATAAATGATGTATCAGAAACAATCAACAATCAGGAAGAAGGAGACAACTGGGAAATAGTCTACACACATACAGATGCAGAAGGAGATCATTTCTTAATGTGTAATAAGAAACCATATACTCCACCATCAGCAACAGCAGTTGATACCACAAAGGGTGACGGTAGTGCAAAAGAAGAGAACAGTGAGCAGGAAGAGCACACAGAATAAGGGGGATGGGGATGAAAACACCCCCCATATTCACAAAACCAAAGACGGTATTGTCAGCATTGAAGTCAGTCAGGAAACAATGGATAAAATTTTAGGCAAGAATCAATTGCAGGTTAATCAAATAGGTTTTCATACAAGTGAAGTTTATCTTGGTGAAAAGTCAGTCAGTGAGGTTCAAAAACTAAAAGAGGAAATGCCCGCAGGACCATTCGTTATTGCAGCAGACATGGATGCAGAAAAAGAACGTCTGAAATTCGATAATGGAAAACTTAGAACCCTTCTTGAAATGTGGACGGATTATGTGCAACATGACGGAAATCTTTATTATGTTCAGGTAGACCCATTAAACAGAGTGGTTAAAATTTTAGGAGAAGGAGAAGGAGAGCAAGAAAGTGAACGAGTTAACAGTTAAAGTTACAATGTATAGTTTGCTTCCAAACAGTGAAGCAATGCTATACGTCAAAGAAAATGACGACAATATCAAGATACATCAGTTGACAACACTGCAACCATTTGACAAAATTACTTGCTTTGACAATGATGCCAAACAAACAGTTTTTCGTGATTGTAAGATAGTAAATTTTGAGACAGATATGAAGGATGGTGATTTTAAAGTGCATCAACTAAGGATAACTTATGGGAGTATTGATGCACAACAATGAGTCCAACTAGCGATAATCCACCGGTAGATACAGACATAGAACCGCAACCAAACCCTAATGCAGATGTAGATGCACCGGCAAATCCCCCCGGTCCACCTACTGAAAATATAGAGAGAAAAAAACCAAAGAAAGGTGAACTAGGATATATTGAAAAAGTCAAGTCAGCAAGGGGTAAAGGTCCTAACGTTGGACGTGCACATGTTGATGTTGACAGTCATGCCATGTCATATTTTTTGCAAGGTGTTAATTGCAGAATTGCTGTGTTTGAGAATATGATGATAAGCGGTCCACTTGACACGGATGACCAGAAACAGTATGACTATTTTTTATATTTGAGAGATGAACTTGAGTCAATCAGAGACGACACCCTCCCAGAATAAAGACATTAAGGACAAAGTAATTTACTTTGGTCCTGATAATGATACATTAAAAAAGATTGAAAATATTTTTATTCATTTAGATGATGGGTCAGTAATAGATGCACATGCAGGAATGGACAGGACCAATTATGACACAATAAGAATTCTAAAAAATTGCAGTGAGATATGGTTTTGTTTTGAGAAAAATCACAAAATGGTTGACGAATTATACATACCAACTCATCATATCAAAACAATAAAAGTGAATCACAATAATGAAGGTTAAGATTAACGGTCCACCAAAACTTCCATTATCTTTTTGTATGCCATTTGAATCAAAGCAGCATATGCTTGATAGGATTGAAAAATACAAATACGAGATTGCAATGTATAAAGAAAAGATATTACATAACAAGATACTCATCAAAGAAACACAAAAGGAGTTAAAGTCATTATATTGGTCATAGTCAATATTGATGATAAGATGATTGGGATGTTCATTGATTCCCTTGACTGTTTGATAAATCATTATCATGAATACAATTATGAAATGAAGGATATTGTTGCAATGGCAACAACTGCTGTTCAGTTAATGGAAAGAAGAAAAGATGCAGTTGATAATTCAAAAGAGGTCCCAGACGTAGAGGATCCAAGGGATATTCCGAGACCCGGAACGCATCAGGTTCTAGGCAAAGGACAAGTCTCTGACAAATGATTGGTTCAGATAAATATGACTAGCAGTAAGTCTGATTACATGATGACCTATAGAATGTATGATAGATTTTCTTATTGTGAAAAGTGTGGAAGTGGGGGTAATGGATGGAAACCAATCGAGTTAAAATTTTGTCCTGATTGCGGTGAATGGTTAAGACATAAACCAAGAATAAACCGTGCTAGTTTTCTGGAAACTGTAATACGGTATTAACCCTATTTTTTCTTTGAGTGTTTGCGTTTCAGATTTTCATTGCATATAGGATATGCTTTATCTCCCCCAACTCTACGGATGCAATCATCATATTCCTTTTTAGTGACTCCCATTTTCCTGAGTTTTGCACTAGGCATGCAATATATTTTTATACGTTAGTATTTAAGTCCATCCGTGGGTAAACAAGTTTTAATTTTAATCCCCTTAGTGCTCCTGATTTTGACAATGCCTGTTCTTTCATTTGGCATAACAAGTCAGGAAGCAAAAGAAAAGATTAGCAAATCAATCACAGCGTTGAATGTCACAGGTGATTGGGACGGAGCAGAACAAAAGGTTGACAATGTGACAAGTAATAATTGGACAACAATAGACAAGTTTTCTGTTTCTGCTAAAGCAAACACAAGTGAATTAGACGAATTTTCGATATCATTATTTAATGACAGCAGTTGGGTTCCAATTGTTATCAATGGAACAGTTGTCAATGGGACATCTAATCCACCACCTAAACCAATTGAGATTTGTGGTGATGGAATAGACAATGATGGTGATGGACTTGTTGATGAGGGATGTCCGATTAAACCCCCAGAGCAACCAGACCAACCGGATAAGAATGTGAACAATTCTGAAATTGTAAGACTTGCTGTAGTTGCTGATATTGATGACAATTCAGGACTGACAGACCAGATTGCTCTTGCAGAGAAATACAATGCTAACTGCTTTGTAGTTGCAGGAGATTATGCATATAGTTCTGGAAGCAATGTTTTGGATGAGATAAAGGCAGCAGACTTTGATTGCGTTGTAGTTGTAGTAGGAAATCATGATTCTGGGACTCAGACAAAACAATTCATGGGAATGTCAGATACCTTTGGGCAATTCAATTACAAAGATAAAGTATCATTCTATCTGATAGATGCAGACAATGATGCACCATTTGATTGCTCATCAGCACAATTTGCAAAGACAAAGGACCAATTAGATTCTAGTGATGCATGGTATAACATTCCAATAGTGCACCAACCATTTGTAACTGCACCTTCAAAGCATTCAGGTAATGGTCAATATGCATGCTACAATCCATTGTTCCTAGCAAATGGAGTTGAGAATGTATTGCAAGGACATAACCACAATTATCAAAGATTCATGATAGGACCCATAGTTTATGGAGTCTATGGAACAGGAACTCATGATACAGGTTCTTCAATGTATACTTTCAGTGGTGATAAATGGAATGGAAATACCTGTATCAAATGTATCACAGGAACCAATGGAATTACAATCATGGATTTGAAGATTGATGACCCTGCACAGAGACAAGTTTCTGCATGGTTTATTAGCAACTCGGATCAAGTCAAGGACAAATGGGTGAATTAGTAAATGGCAAGTAAGAAAGTTCAAGTATATGTTGAAGAAACTGGAAAACAATTAGCAGACTTCAAGTCAAAGACTCTAACAAAATTATTCAAAAAAATTCCGGGACACACAGTTGATATTCTGATACAGCAACCAGACGAAATGAAATCAATGGTAGGCAAGTATACAGTTCAAGGTGATTCAACACCACCGGGACCGGGACCAGACAAAGCACCGGTCATTGATGCAGGAGAGGATGCAACTGTAGGAGAAGGTGTGATGGTTGAGATTGATGGAAGTGCAAAAGATGATGGAAAGATAGTTGATGTGGAATGGCAGTATGACCCTGAAGTAGAATCTCACATAACAAAGGATCCCGCAGACCCATTGATGCTACATTTCCACACTCCAAATCTAGCAGCAGGTGAAAAAGCAAGAGGATACATATTCAGATTAATTGTAGAAGATGACAAGTCTAATATTTCCACTGATTCATGCCTTATCACGGTCACTAAGGATGGTCAGTTACCACCTCCAACTCCCACTCCAACTGGCGTTCTTTACGATTCAAACGTCAATGGGGGTTGGAATAATGGTAAGAAAAGAATAGTCAAATCATCAGAAGGTAATGTCGGTCCTGATGGAAAGGGATTGTATACAGCAGCATCAGGTAGTCCAGAACTTCATATTGATGGTGACGGAGTTGCACACTTAGTTGCAGGTAGCGGTGGAGTTGCAAATATTTCACTCAAGTTAAGAAGCAGACATCAGGAAGGTTCTGCTTGTGAAAATAGAGCAGGTGGAGAAGGAGTTGGAATTGACCATAGTGGATGGGATATCAAACGAGAAACCTGTCATAACATTCATGATTCAATAGGCAATGGAAGTCTTGACAAAGGAATCAAGGACTATGAATGGAATAAAGCAGAATTCACATGTCAGGATGAGGGGTCAAATAAGATAAGACTGACAATGAGCATTAACGGAAAGAAACAAGCAGATGTAGTTGACAGCAATGCAGAGAAATACTTCTTTGACAAAGCACTATTGGAAAAGAATTCTTACTTCTGGATAAGACTCAACAATTCAGCACATGGTAGAATATACATAATGGCAAAGAACTACAATTCAAAACTGACACTAGACTTTATGTTTGAACCAAAAGAAAACTCAATTGCATTGAGAAACGTGCTATTGGAAAAAATATAAAAAAATAAAGTGGATTAATCCTCATCCACAGCACAGTAGAGGATTTCATATCCACCAAGACCGTCCATCCCATTACCTTCTTTTTGAGATTTTTTCAGACAATCTTGTTGTTCGTCGGTTGCATTAAGATATGCCGGACTCACTTTGAACTTATGCCAATTCACTGCATCATGATTTGAATATTTTTCATGGTCTATTCCCTTTGCCAATTCACACAAGGATTTTTCATATGCTGCATCTTTGAATTTGCTTGATGATGGACTATTGTCATCATGACCTTTATCGTTCCAGTTCATATCTCCACATTCCATTTTCTTGTCTGCATACGTTACATTCACATTCGTGTTACCAATACCACTGACTAGGAATAAAAATAGTGCAGCAAGCAAGGTAAATCCTCCAACAGATTTATACGCCCACACAAGACCCAGTAACCAAACACATCATAAATAAAAGTTTGGATTGATAATCTAAACCATAACTCCGTTTTATTTAGATATGCTAAACATATATAATGTGAACATTGAATATCTTAACGTGGGTCAATGTTGGAGTTGTGAACGTAATTTTAAAAAATTGGTAACGTTTGAGTATAAAACAGTGAAACCAAAGAGAGTGTGTTCTGAATGCTATAGATGGTTATGCAGGATACACCGTGTTAAACCAAAAGTTTAGGTTCCTGCACCTGCTGCTTCTTCTATTATCCATGCATAATCTCTGAATATATCAGGAGATGAGTATGTAGTTGGTGGAATTCCCCCTGCATCAAATTTGACTGCACATGTATTAGCACCGTCAAAGGGGTCATCTGTGCTCCGAAATACATTGACTTCATTTATTACATCCACAGTATTACCGCTATATTCCACATTGATTCTATCTCCTGTTTTGAGCACATAATTAGATGTCAGATTTTGGAATACATAATTTGTCTTTGTTCCTGTTAGTGCAGTTGCATTGAGTGTTCCACCGGTCCAAGTAAATGTTGATACAACCTCATCAGTATTTCCATCACGTATGACACAGGTAATATCACCTGCGGGTGGACTTCCCCCAGCAGATAGTCTTAATGTGATTCTTCTTGGTTTCTTTCCTACTAACTTAGAACTATTACTATTAACTAGAACACCTACTCTATACCTTTCTTTATGTAGATTAGATTCAGTTCCATCATCAGTAACATCATATACTTTTGTGAATGTTGTTACATCCTGTCCAAGAGAACATTCGTCTATAGGAAATGATATGAGATTCCATCTGAACACATAATCTCTGCTTATAGTTCCTGTTGATGGTGTTTCCTGATTCTCACCTGAATCAACATCAGATGCAAGTTTTGATGGGTCAATTTCTCTCATTGATAAGTCTTTGAATAGTATAGTTGGTCCATCCCATCTCCATATCATAGACGGTGCATCCCATGTCATTATTTCATCTGCTCTATCTGCACCACAATCTAAAGCACCGTTACCGTCATTCCATCCACCCGTATCTGTGGTCTCATTAACTTTTTTCCAAGTTATACCATCATTATTTGAATTCATCCATGCTTCCATTTTTACATGATTGAATGCTCCACTGGAATCTTTTACAAGATATATGATGTATTTGCATCCAACCCATTTGTTATGAATACTGCCAAGACCAGTGGACTTTTGACTGTTATCTCTTGTTTGATAATGAACATGCCATTGTTCTTTGAACCATTCTGTAGTTCCAGAATCACTTCCTGATGGTGCTAAAAAGAATCTAACACCATATGATGAACCTGAACAATCATCTGTGTTTGATTTGTGTGATCCAGTTGGACCTTTCATAATGAACCGAGAATCGTCAGTATCAAAATCTGTGCATTTGATTCTTGCAGTCATCTCAAGTCCTTTCATATCCCATTCTTTTGATGATGACATGAATCCCTGACCCTTTGCTGTTGATTGGTCCAGACCCGGTTTGCTGTAGTCTCTCATGGTAGATTCTGGGACTACCTTCAAACGGACCTGACCATTATCTTTTACAGTAAATCCATCTGTATTACTTCCACCATCAGCAAGGTCATCATGAAGGTCCCCATCTGTGCGAGAATCATTCATTACATCTGCAACTGTATCTCGAATATACCATTCTCTAGCACCTACCTTAGTAGAGTATATCATTTTTATTCCGAATTTATCGAGTTGATTTGCCATTTACTATCACGCAGTATGGGTAAGTGTTAACGTCTTTTTCAATGCATCTGAACTTGTATAAACTCTGAAAGTTATCTTCTTTCCACTATTTGTGAAATCCAAGAATACGTATCCGTAATCGCTATCGTTGCTATATACTACATAAGAAGGAGTGGAATCTATACCATAGTGTGATTTACCACCTGCTCCTGACCCAAAGTAAAGTTTTCCATGATTTGATGCACTCTTTGAGTAAGAATAATTGGGATCTGTTCCAGCAGTGGTTGGATTACTGGGAGACCCTGAGTTATACTTCAATAATTTTGTGGTCCAGAGATTATGATTATGGGACGTGAATACTGCATCTACGCCATATGTATCAAACAGTGGATCATATCTATCACGTCCACCACCATTATTGCTATGGTTTGATGACGGTCCATAGAAAGGATAATGATTAAAGACAAAAATCCATTCTATTTCAGGATGATTCTGGTCCCAATCTTTTAGTGTATCTCTTACGAAATTATATTGTGCTGAACCTACAGAATCCGATACTGATTGATTCTCTCCTGATTCCATCATTATCATTCCAACATTATTGAAAATCTTTTTGTTGTATGTCTTTGAATATCCCCATGCTGTTAGCAATGCATTCTTAGTTGATGGTTGACTTTCATCCTCATCTACATCATGATTGCCAAATGAAATTGATGATTTAGCACGCCATGTTGAACCAATTTTATCTATAAAACAAGTGCTACCACTCTTGTAAGCAAGGTCCCCATTGAAAACAATCCATTCAGGACTCCTTGCCTTTATCTTGGACCAGTTAGTATCAAAACTAGAACCACATGAACAGTCACCCAATACTACCATCTGAAAGTTAGTCCCTGTTGAATCTGGGTCTGGTGATGGTGTCGGAACCGGTATCTCTGATGTCTCAGGTGGATTGACTTCAAATCTTACTTTAAGTTGGTCATCTGGAAATTGCACTGCACCGGGATTAACACTATAACGCAACCATAGATTGATGTAATCATTTGGTGATAGATTGCCAAGTGCAATTCCACCACTTCTTGACAGCGAACCTATAAAATTAATATTAGAACCTGTCGGTGCTGTGAATTCATCAACAATAGCAGTTTCAACAGTATTCTTTCCTGCTTGTGCTTTTGAATAAAGTGCCAAGTCATCATTAGATTTTGTATCTTGCACCATGTAAAACACGACATTACGCATGATGTCAGTTGCATTATGGTTCTTGACTGCAACACATCTGAAAATTGTGACCCCGCTTGATGCTTCTGATTCCGTTATTCTACGGAAGAGGTTGTTCATCACACCTGATGTTATAACTACACTTGATACGTTACCCCCTAATGATAAAGCGGGATTACTATTTGATGACCCACCGGTTAGATGTAGTTTAATATCGGTGGATCCTAATGCCATTTAATACGTCACTAATCCCATTTCTACATTCAGATTTCTCAGACCCTTCATTCCCATCTTTTCATAATAGCGGTTGATGTCTTTGAAAGCAGATTTTTCTATTGTCCTGCTCGTAACATCTTTTGCCTTACTTCTCAGTTTATCATACTGACCATCATATGCGGGTAAATCCAAGATAGAACGAACTTCCAGATAGAAAGGATTTGGATATTTGATTTTACTTTCTGTTACTATACGTGATGACATTCTTGATATCTCCTCTTCAATATCGTCTATTGTTCTGCGTTGATTTGGTGGAAGTGTTGGATCATCTGTGCACGAATAGTGCATCGTTATCTCATTATTCTCAGGGTCATAGTTGTCAGTTGTCAAATTTATTCCCGGTGTGCTAGGTCTGTAATTATTAATCTCTATTCTGTGAAGTCTGTATCTGACTGATTTATGATATATTTTCGCTGTCATAGGTCAAAAGTCCCATGCACCCATAAAGTCACCTGATGTATTTCCGATAAGTTTGAAGTATTTTACATGCAATATTTTTTCAGTTGTTCCCGTGGGAAGTTTTATACCTGCACGTATTGTTCGTGAGTGTGCTGTTGTTCCATCAGATGCAACATTTGTAGTTGATGTAGCATTCAATATTCTGTTTGCCATGAAGTAGACTGCTGTTGCAGGTTCGTGTAATAATGCGTATTGTTCCACATCGGTCCCATCACCGGTAAGGGGTGCTGTTGTTGCTGTAACAAATTCACTTCCACTGGTTCCGTTACCATTAATCACAACCCAGTTTGTTCCATGACCATCACAACCTTCCATACCCATCTTTCTAATTGTTGTATCAGGGGTCTGAGTTACTGTATCAACATTGATTCCTACTCTTGTCAATATGTTAGCATTAAGATTACAGAATCCACCCCACTGAAAATTCAGCAGGTCTCCCCATTCAAAAACAATTCCCCCTATTGTTCCATGTGCATGACTTCCTGTTGTGGTTCCCGTCTTAAATCTAGTAGTGACAAATGATTGGTCTATATCAAGAACTCCACTTGCACCAAGTGATTTAGCATCCCACCACATACTTAGATTATATGGATTGAATGATTCAATCTGTCCTGCTTCGTTAGCGTTTTCAAGTAATATGTCAAGGAATCTTCCACCACCCTCATTATCACCACTACCATCATGAGTATGTGTGTGAAATATTGGTTCAAAATTTATTCTGTTAAAGTTTGAATCATAGTCTACATAGTATGTGACATTTTTTATCAGTCCACCACTTGTATCAGTGGGTATTGCTAACCCTATCTGTCTTGAACTTGCTATTGCTATTATGTTGGATCCTGTATCTCTGAGAATGCCTTTTGCATTACAACGAGCAGGACTATAATCTTCGTCATCTTCAAACTGTGTTCCTAGATTAAAACTCATACTGTATCAAATCCTGTGCTATCATATCCAGTGCTATCATATCCACCTGTATCAATTGTATCATTGAATCTTGAATATCCTGCTACAGCAAGAGAACCAAATTGAGTTGGTCTGGGACTTGGACCCATTGTCCAATCTGCACCACCGGTCAGTGTTCCAACTTTCGTTCTTGTAATAGTATCTACGGGATTACCGCTTCCTTCCATCATCTTTAACCAGTAATCAGGTGCAAATGTGTATGCACCTGTATTATAATAGACATTCAATGCTTCTGTTGTATTCTTTGCTCTTGTGGTCCACCATCTGAAATCTTTCATATAACCCAGAAAATCATTTGATGATGCAGATCCACCTAATGTTAGTATAGCACTAAGATTTTTTGACTCTGTATCATTTGCTGTTGTTGCACCAATATTACCATCAAGATATACTCTTACATTTGCTGAACCTAAACTGTTATCATAACTGCCAATAAGATGTTGCCATTTATTTTGCACCAATCCTGCTACTCTTGCAGTAGCATCAGTAGTATCAGCATTGTTTCTGATGTAGAATCTTACATCACCGGTTGTTATTTCGCAATCACATCTGAATCTAGCACCACCGCCACCACCATGACGGAGAATATCTCTAGACATATCACCTATTGTAAATGTAGGAAATATCCACATAGACCATGAGAATTTCGTTAGTGATTGTGACCATAAACTAGAATCATTACCGCAATCAATCCAATTACCATCTACAGTGAAACTGGTTATGGGAGTAGCACATATGCTGCGGTGATTATTCCATATGTTATCCATGTGTTGAGTCCAGAAAACTAGGTCACGATACCATCTGATATCAGCAATTCTACCAACAAATCTCCCTGTGAGGTCCTGTCCTACTCCTACAAATACAGAATTTTCATGTGAATCTGGAAATGATTGATTGGTAGAATTCACAAGTGTTTGAGGAATATTATTTATTCTCATTGATGTCACAGCACCACTGAGAAGATAATTTACACATGCCCGATACCAAACGTTTGATTGAATTGGGGTAGTTGTTGCTGCTTTGCAATGATGTGTTCCACTAACTTTAGTATCAACAATCAGTTCTCTTGTGGTCCCAATTCTAAGACATGTTCCAAAATCTCCATTTACATCATCAACATGAAACCATATTGTAGGATCCTGTCCATTATCTGCAACAGGTGCTCCTTCTAACATAAAATCAACATACATTGAATATCCTTTTAATCCAAAATCACTGATGTCCATTATTCCAACATTCTGCTCATCAGGATTCGAGCATGAATAATAATCTAAAACATCGGGGTCAGAATTTAGTTGTGTGACTACTCTACCACCTTTGACACCATCATCAGGACCTTCACAAAGTTTTGGACTGCCATATATGTAGATATTATTTACTACTTCACCGCTTCCACCAAACATGAATGCTTCGTCTTTCAGTGTTTTTCCAAGATGATTGAATCTCATCCATAGTCTTAGATATTTACCGTCTGGTTCAAATGGTGCTTTGTAGTGTATCGTCTTTGGTTTTAGTTTTGTAAAGAAGAATGGGTCTTGAACTAGGACCGTATCTTCAGTATTAGCAGAAATTGATTTTGGAGTGAACTGGTCTGGTTTGAATAATTCGTTTTCTGCAATGTTCTGTTTGTTCATCAGTGCTTGGAATTTCAGACTGGAAGGATTAGCACTTCCACCTCTGACAGTCAACCATGTGTAACTCATTCTACATTTAACACCGCTTGTAATACTATAGTATGAGATGCTTGCATGAATGTGACATTTTGAACATGTGCTAGTGCAGGAGTTATTGTTACACGGTATTCCATTCTAGAACTTAGTTCATTGTCGGAATCAAATGCTCCAAACTCTGAGAATCCTGATGCTTCTGTTGGGACTGATGTTGGAAATGCTGCTGTGCTTTTGAGGACAATTCCATCAGCATTGATATCACCTGATGTCCTCATATCGGTCCTGACTTTTTCATCCTCAAGTCCGGGGTCTGCAAATGTTGGTTTGGTTGTTCCAATACCTGCTCCCATAAAGAAAAAGAAGTCAGAAGATTCACCTGCGATAAACTCATTGAATGCTGTCAATCCATCCCACATTGGAAGATTATGATTGCTTACGATTTGATATGGTTCAAACTTGTCTCCCTTTTCAAAATATGTTCCGGTCCTCTGGTCATTCCATATCCTGTTAATCTTTGATTCATAGTCTGCAATCATTCTGCTTTTTATGAGTTTGAGATGTCTGTGAACTTCAGGATATCTCTTTTTGGAATAAAGAATTTCATCACGTAATTGTTGTAGAGTTTTAATATAATTCCAGACTGGGATTGAATCTTTTCTATAATCCCATAGCACACCTGTTTCAACACCTTTAACATATACATCTTCTAGTGTTAGACTACCTACACGTCTTGGTCTATTCAATTTCTTTCTAAAGTAATCTAGGATTGACAAATTATTGACTCTCCGAATTTACTCTGGAAGTGATTCATGTATCCAACACAGGTCAATTCCACAAAGTATGAACCATATGGATTCTCTGCATCAAATGAATTTGCAGAATAATGAACACTGTTAATCTCTGCAACAAGATTTGAATTCTGATTTATTCCTGCGGGTGGATATACTATGTTGGCAAGTTGCAATGGATAAAACAATTTATTTGGAATTGAGAGTTGCTTCTTCTCATATATCCTTTTTAGTTTTGCACCGTATTGCAACAAGGTGTTAGCATACTTGAATCCTGTTGAGATATCATGTATCCAAGGTGCATTGACTCTGATTTCAACAGGTCTGTTTGGAGTGAACAACTTGATAGACATTGGATCTGCTGCACTGATTGTTGTCTTGTTTGTAGCAAAGAATGAGAATCTGTGAACAGGACCTTTTGAATTTACACCCCATCCTTTTTCAAAATTCTCATTGTATGGAGTTGGTTGGTCTGTGAACGGTTTCTTTGTTCCTGAATATCTTGGTAGTGCATCAGTCGATGCAGTTGTAAAATCAGAGTCATGATGCCATCTTATTGTGTTATCCTCATTTTCTCCACGTTTGAATAATAGAATCCAGTGTTTTTTGTTCTGGTCAATTGTTGGCATTCTATAACTTAGTGCAATATTGTAAATCGGGACCGGTGCTTCTGTAATCTGGTCATATGGAATATTAAAAGTTGCAATTATTTTTGAAGATGGATGATTATCACCGGTATCTTCACATATGAGACCCTGAACCCCTGTGAGGTCGTAGGCATCATCTACTGATGACCTACCTATGCCTGCTTTTGATAATAGGAGAGCAACATTGAAAAGTTTTGTGGATCCGGGTATGAATTGTTGTCCAACATCTTTTTTCGCTAGACTTGTAAAATTTGGAGTATCGGTTCCTGATGCTGATGATATAATCTGGTCAGTGTTTATCGTAAGAAATACTTGATTGAAAAATCCTTGGTCTACTTTCATGAATTTTCTTCCAGACCATCCACCGAAATAATATGCTGTGGTTTCAGCAGGGTCATTGAGTCTCTCTGTGATAGGTTGATTTGTTCCTTCATAGACTTCCCACTGTCTGATTATTATGCCGGAGTGGACCTTGTATGGTGGTCTCAGATACACCTTTTTATCAGCATCTACATGGAAAACAGTTCCACTTGATGCTGCAAAATTCTCCAAGATAGTTGCTGCTGTTGTCAGTGGTGCATTAACAGTAGGCATTGTCACTCTAATCGTGTTGGCAAGACTATCAAGTAAATATCCCCCCCGGTCCTGTAAAGTGGGGGAGTTTCCTAGAGGTAGGATATCAGTTGATGTGAATGCTTCTAATGCAAGATTATCTATACGGAAAGCAGGGTCATTCAGAACGGTGTTACCAACAATGTCGTCTTTGTTAGCACTTTTCAAAAAATTAAGTATTGTGTAGTTTAGAACAACTCCATATCCCAGACCACGAAATGAATACAGGAGTTTGTTTGCAATAGGATAATCTTCTGTGATATCATCAATTATTCCCCACATAATGTTTTTGTAGTTTTCCTGTTTCTTTGCTGCTTGAATTATAGCAACATGACCACATTCAATTGTGTCTCGGATTACCTTGTCTTTTGAGTCATCTATTGTAAAAGCAAAATCTCCTGTGCTTGCACTGCTAGGATTAACATCTATTGTTTGCAGAACAAACGGTGCATTGTCAGTATCAAAGGAATCAAATTCATATGTGGTCTCAGATTCATCAGGAGTTTTTAATATTAATTTGTATTTGACAGGATCCATGTATTCCTCTGCTGCTGCCATTAGTTCGGAACTCATGCTGATGCATACATTCCGGTATCTTCAAGAGGAATTTCCTTAATCAATTTGGATAGCATTGATGCACCGGGGAACAAATAGATTGGCATTTCAAGATGCACTGTTTTTGCACCTGCTACTGTTGTATTATGAGTTGCATATTGATTTGTAGTTCCACCACGTGTGTCTCCGGGTGGTGATATATCCACTCTCTCGTTTTTGTGAGCATAGATGAATGCATCTTCTGATAGAGTTGCATGCATACCATGCTGAGCAGAAAAGTCACCAACACGTTTTGCTTTTATCGTTACAGTTGCAACCATTCCATCAATCTGTTTTACTTTCTTTTCCACATCTGATGCTGCACGCATAAACTGCCGGTGGTCCCCTAGGAAATCTACAATTGGTCTGAGTTTATCAATTGCTTGGACCACTTTAACAACATCTGAACCTGCTTTCATAAATTGTCTGTGGTCTCCTAGAAAATCAACAATTGGTCTCATCTTATCAATTCCTTGAACTACTTTGCCTACATCACTTGCTGCTTTCATGAACTGACGATGATCTCCCAAAAAGTCCACAATAGGTCTTAGTGCATCGACAAACTGTGCACGTTTGACTACTGTATCTACTGCTGTTAGATATTGTTTGATATCTGCTTTGAAAACAACTGTTACTGTCTTTGGAACATTTTTTGTTTGACCATCTCCTTCTGATTCAGGTGTTCTCTGGAATGTTGGGTCAAATGGAATATCTCCACTGACATTTGTGAATCCGTTGTTTTTACCACCACCGGGTCTTAATGCTATCATCTGTTTCATTATATCCACAAGATTTCCAAAGTCAGTTGTAAGTCCTCTGACTGCTCTACCCTGCAAGTTAAGGTCAATTGTGACTTGATTTATTGTTCTTGCCAAAACATTGTTTAACACAATTTTCTGCACGGCAGGATCTAAATCTTCAAATGCAGTTGTTGTGTCCTCTGTCTTATTTGCAAGTTCTCCCATACCTGTATGGGTATTAACATAGTCTTGCAATATCTTGACATCATTTTCATCTATTCCACCACCTTCTGCTTTGAGTGTTGCAAATAAATCAAAGAATCCTTTCCAGACATCAAGTTCTGCTGCTGTTAGACCACCTTCTTTCAGTTTCAGTAAAGGTTGAATCAGTGTTGTATCTACATCAGCATCAGAAACATCATCGAGTTCATCTCCAAGTTTTCCAATATCCTCTGCTAATTGTTTTGTTATATCCTTTCTTTCATTAGCACTAAGGTCACTCCATATTCTGCTATATCCTTCTAGGACTGTTGTATTGCGATCAACTGTTTTTTGAAGTTCTGCTTGGTCCTGAAGGAATTCTTTGAATTCATCTCTAACTGATTTTGGAATTAAGTCTTTGACATCTTTCCATGCACTCTTCCAGTCTTTACCACCTTTGGTAGCAGCATCAATTAATTCTTGTAATGAATCTCGTGTATTACCGAATGCTTCATCCATAAGTTGTCCCATAATTTGTCCCTCTTTTCCTGCATCACCTTCTGCTTCTATTAATGCTCTTAGATTCTCATTTGTAAGAGTGATTCCTTTTGGTAACTCTATCTTCAAATCTTTGGCAAGGTCAAGATATCCCTGATGTGTGATTTCTAACTGTGCTTTATTTTTAACAAGATTTGTAGTGAAATCAGCAAGTTCCTGAACTCCTGCAACCCATCCATCTTTCATTGCTTTCATTTTAACAGTTCCATCTGTGATTGCTGCACTCCAATCCAATTGTTGAATTATGAGGTCTTTCAGAGCATCAGTCTGGTCTCCTTCTGTTGTTATTGCATCTAAAAGTAAATCATTATGAATACCATATTTTGCTGCTAGAGTGACAAGTTGTAATTCTTCCGTTTGATATGCATTAACAGTTTGTGTTGCTATGTCTATGAGTTGTTTTCCTGCTTCTGTTCCCTGAAGGTCAGCAGCAGTCTTTACCGCTCTTGCACCAAATACCTGTGTTAATGCAGCATTTTCTTTCTGTGTTGCTTCAGCAATCTTACTTATCTGTTCCCTTTGTATTGTGCTCTTCAGAATTATTTCTGCTTGTGCTTGTGCTTCTTCCTCAAGTGTTTTTACTCTATCTTTCTCTACTTTTGTTACCTTTTCCTCATCTGGGAACAGTTCTTTTAGTTTTTTATCCAGTTCTGCTTCTGCTACTGAGCGTAGATTTAATGCACCTGATGCACCAAAATTTGCCTTGATATGTTCTTCCAGTGGTCCTTTTGCTGATTCAAGACTACCTGTTGCAAGTATTGTTGCCTTGTTTTGCTCTATTACACTATCTACATATGACTTTGCTCCTTCTGCTGTTTTGGTCCATGCGGGAATAAGTTCTCCTAAATGGTTCTGTAGTAAATCTGCTGCTTGTGCTGCTGATTGCTGTTTTGCTACTGCTTCTTGATATGCAGGATTAACAGCAAGAAGTTTTGATTTGATTAATTCTAATCCTTGATTTGTTGCATTGAGTGATCCTTGATATGTTTTTTCTTTTGATATTGCATCAGCAAGTTGTTTATCAAAATCAAGTCCATATTTTAGAACAAGTTGCACAACGTTCAAATGTTCTTTATCTGCTTCCAGTGTCTTTCTTTTTGCAGTTGCTTCATCTGCAAATCCCTTTACTTTTCTCACACTTACTTCTGCAAGTTGTTTATCAAATTCTAGTTGGTCCTTCACTGATTTTATATAATCAGCATTCATCGTTCCTAGTGTAGTTTTAGTAGTCTCTGCATGTTTTTTGATTATCTCATCTGCTGCATCAAGATGTGACTGAACTGAAGTTGTGTATAACTGTGGACCCTTTGCTGCTTCTCCAAAAGCATCTGTAGTCTCTGTTGCTGTATCTGCTGATGCTTGATTAAGATTCATCAATGCTTCAATGATGAATCCTATACCAACAACAAGTGCACCAATACCTGTTCCTATTAAGAGACCTTTCATAGCACCTGATAGTGCTCTGATACCAACCGCACCCACTTCTGCTGCCGGTCCAATTCCACCAAGTGCAGGTCTTAACAAAAGAGAAGCACCTGTTGTCTGTCCCATTCCAAGAACAGTGGATCCAATAGAAGTTACAAAACCTTTGATTGATGGAATGATATTACCAAAACTTCCCCTGAGATTTGTTACAAGTTGAACGACTGATGATCCTGCTGCAACAACCTGTGGACCAACCTGCGATGCAAATGCTGCCCATGCTTCGTTGACATCTTGCTGTAAGTCTGCATTTCGTTCTTGAGCAACTGATAATTTATTATGAGCATTGGTAATCCTGTCATCAAGTATTGCCATTTGCTCTGCTGAAAGATTTCCTTTGTCTACTGCTTGTCTACGTCTTTCAGTCAATGTTGCAATTGTTGTCTCTAAAGTTGATACTCTTTGAGCAGCAGCATGTGCTCTGATTTGGACCTTCTCTAATGAGTCATAAGCATTGTAGACTCCCCAAATTGAAGCGGTTGCAACACCGAATGAAGTTGCATTCTGAGAGAATGTAGAACCTATCTGTGATAATTTTGCACGAAATCCTGTAATCTTTGCATCAGCATTTGTGACAGAAGTTGTAAATCCACCAAGTGCATCTGCTCTGAATCCTGTTTCCATCTGTTTTACTGAGGATGTTAGTTGTCCTGCTCCTGTCCTCATTGCATCAAGTGATTTTACTATTTTTGTATTAGCAGCAACTACAGATTCAGCATTCTGAGCATCGTATCTAACAGTGATACTTGGTGATGACAATTATGAAATTATTTGTGTCGATGATTATCTAATAACCAACCAACCAAGTCATCGTTTTGCACCGGGTCGTCTTGTTGGGAATCCATATTTTTGTTTTCTTCCACTGGGTCTTAGCAGTTGTCTGAAAGATGTTTTTGTCTGAGTTTTCTTTCCATAAACATAACGGGTCCCTGCACCGGTCTGGACCTTATACAGAAACTTGTGTGCTCTTGCACCACCCTTTGAACCATGTTCTGCATGTGGTGGTTTTGGTTGACCTCCTTTTGTAAGTGCAACTGTATATTTTAGAAGTTCATCAAGTAACATTTTCTGTCCATGAATTGCAGCAGGGGTAAAATATTTTCGTCCCGGAACTTTCTTTCCTGCTCTATTTGTGTATCCAAACTCAACAGCAGCAGCATAATCTACCATTGCACCAACTTCACCTGACAACTCATTATTCATCCAGTGAGTAATAGAGTCCCTGAGTGTCCCTGTGACCACAGGTGCTTTGCTCTGTGCTTCTGCTGCAACTTGTGCACATACCCAGTTTATTATTTCACCGATTTGATGATTCTGTAATCCTAAAGAAATATTATTAAAAAGTTTAATGTTCTCATCCATACCTGTAATCTTCATTGATAGTGCGAACATTATGTTGCATAAGATTCTCGGATTATATTAATATGAACTGCCACTACCAAGTGAGTCTCTTTTGATATTACCTCTTCTGATATTCTCCCAATCAGCACTTGCATTTAGATTCGGACCTGATTTCTTATTCTCTTCTTCTCTTATCTGTGCAACAGTTTTGTCTATCACTGGCATTATTGCATCTATTTCTTCATAGAATGGATAACCCAATTCCCAAGGAACCTTATGGTAGAACATATAGAGTCTTGCTAATTTGATATACCAACGGGTCCTTACAGAAGCACCGATGATAGTCTTGCCTTTAATCCAATCTCTAAGGACCCGTCTTATTTTGGGGACTTTACTCCCCCTTTATACAATGCTATATCTGAATAGTTTATGACATCATCAAATCCTATTGAACGGATATCATCATCAGATGCACCAAAGTATGCCTTGAATACTGCTGAATAATAATCCTGAATTGATTTTTCCCATCTCACCTTCTTTGATTGCCATACTTTGTCCTGTGCGTATTTTTGAAACATCTGTTCTGTTGTGGTTGGGTCGTTTGTCATACGGTTGATTCTGACACCTTCTTCTATCACAGCAAAATGTGCATCCTGCATCGCAGACTCTAAGAACATTAATTCATCACGGTCCTGCATTGGCAGTGATGCATAATGGAATGTTTTTGGTTTTGATACTATCTTTCCCTCTTTGTCACGTTTCCATATTAATCTCTCTTGCACAGCATCACCTATCTGTCTCTTCTCTACTTTTTCTACAATTCTGACAGGGATATCAAACGATTCATCTTCTGCTCTTTTCATTATCCATACTTTCTTTGCATATTGCTCGTATGTGTCAATCTTCTTTAATTGCTCATTAACATCTTCTAGTTTTGGAAGATTCTTTATCTGTTCTACAATTGTTTTGATTGAACGTGCATCAGCAAAATCTAGAGTTGGAAAACTTTCAAGGTCTACTTTTTCAGGTTCTACTGGTTCTATTTCAACACCGGGTCCTAACTCTTCTTCTATGTTTGCCTTGGATTGGGTCTCTGCAATTGTTTTTCTATGTTCTTTAAGTTTCTCTTTTATTTCTGCTGCCATAAAACACTAACTAAGAGGGAATTAAAAAATGTAGTATAAAAAGAGTGGGTTTGTTTAGGATGCCACTGTCAATGCTGTAACTGATATCGACTTTGCAACTCCAACCAGTGTCTCTTTGTAGATATCCATTGCTCCTGAGTCAGAATCAGTCGTGTAGGAGTTGAATTTACAGTTGTTCAGAGTAATGATGACAGGAGTTGTGAATAATTGCATTGTGATTGTTCTTGCAGTCATGTTCTTTACATCACCGATTAGTGCAGAATCTTTTACCCATGTGTCGAAATTGAATGCTATACGTCTACCACCGGGTCTCAGTGTTCTTGGAAGTGCTGAACCTAAAGGCATGACTTCAAGTGCGTTTCTTGAGAGTTCGATTGTTCCTTTCTCGATGTCTCGTGCAACCGCATTGTATGTGAATGGATCTGATGTTCCTGAAGTTAAGTGAGTCCAAGGAGTCGTAGTTAAAGCAGGTGCATAAACAGTTGAAGCACCAATAGCGGTATCTGTTGCTGCTTGAGTTAACCAGTCAGTTGATGACATACATTTCATGACACCAACACATGATACACGTTTGTCTAAGTTGATTGTGCATCTGTCTGGAAGTGCACCATAGTAAATTTTGGTATTGGCAACGTTGTTAATTTTCTGACTTCTGAGAACTGTGTTGGTCTTATCAATAGAACCTGCACCACCACCTGCTGCTTCAGTAAAATACCTCAAAAATCTTGTATCGATTAATAACCATGATACAGTAATCATGTTATGCTCTTCTAGTTTTTGGTCGTCATAGATATCTTCAGTCCCTAATAAGGTAACTTCTTCATGTCTCATTGGAATGTTGTCTGTTAACTTTGAAGCAATTCCGATGTTTTTATATGTAGAATTTTGAACCGGAGTTCCTTTAGTTGTCTCTTCACTTGTTTGGATTTGACGAGTCCAGTCTAAGGTAGTTGAAACTTCATATGCCATATTATATGATAGATTCTTGCGTGTATGGTATTGAGAATCAAGTTAGTTATTTTCTGAATATAGGGTTTCTTTAGAGTATGCCTTCGCCATTTGGAACTGTGTCTTTAGCAAGAGCACTCTCAGGTGTTTCAGATAATTCAGATGTTGATGATACGGAGATTCAAGCAGGACTTGATTACGGATATCAGATGCTTGTGTTATTCACAGGTAAGAATGATTGGACCGGTAGTGAATCTGTAGCAGACCAGTGTGACCGTGCAGTTGAATATTTCTGTGGAAGTTGGATAAAGTCTTGGTGGCAGGACCCTGATAATAAGAGTCAGGAATTCTTCAATAGAGCAAAGTCAATGTGTGTTGCCATTATGGAAAATATGAAGATGGTCACACCAAATCAACCAACTGATGCATCTTTCACATCAACCGCATATACATATAGAACTAAAAACCTAAATCCTGATGCACTGCCATACAAGTCACCAAGGACTGATTATTAATGTCAACATATGGTGTCACTAGCACAGTTCCGCTTTCAGATTTAGATGAGGACCCTGAAGTTCTAGCAGAGACATTCTTCAAAACAGTGTGGAATGATGTTACATGTGGTATTGCACAAGCAGATATTGATTTTGGATATGAACCTAATAATGCAACAAGAAAACAATACACAGTAAAGTTTGAAGAGAATTTTACAGATATTACTCATCCTGATATTATAGACAAGTATTCCTGTTATGATATATTGATGGATGCCAAGATATCAGAGAAATCAGGTAAGATATACAAAACAGGTCAGCATGCAGGACGTGGACGATACAAGATTAGAAAATACATTGAACGTGTTGTAAGTCAAAATAATAGAACAGGAATGCCAACTCAAAAAATAAAACATTTGTATCTGGTCGGTTCAAGAAATGTTCCCGAACCAGAGAGGACGGATATTCACTCTGCTCTTGTTACGTTCTTTATGAGAGTGTATAAGGTAACTACAATCTAGTAGTTTTTACCTTTGCTCTTACCTTTTGGTTTTGCTGTTTTCTTTTTACCCAATTTGACCCCTCACTAATTTGACCAGAGAATGATGTTTCTTTGGTATTGATATTGTGTGAGCATCACCATCTTCATAGTCCTGTCGTTCTGATATGAGTTCACATTCTTCATATGGACACTCTACAGTTTCCGTCACACGCTTTTCTTCATTGAATTGCTCTTTTGTGAATCGCACCTTTAATTCTCCCTTTTTCTTTGCACCATTTGCATTGTATTCAGGTGATAATGGATATCCTGTATCAAGTCTGTCAATGACATCAATACCAACTTCGTTTCCATCAGAATCAAAGAACATTGTTTCTTTTGTTTCTTTGTTCCTTGCCATGACTCGTTTTCCATTATCTTCTAAAACTTCTGGATTGTCACCGAGAATTGATTGTTCTTTGGTCTTTTTTGTTTCCTCTGTTGCTGCCGGTTTTCCGGGTTCATCTACAAATGACATTGCTACATCATCCATCGTCTTTGGTTTTTCTTTGTTTGCCATTTTACTTATTCACCTTTGTTGCCACAGCATCATATAACTCTCGGAACTTTTGAACTTTTGCATCTGCTTCAACTACATCCTTTGTTACATTTCTAATTTGGATTGCAGGTTTATCTACTATTTCTTGTGCTTCTTTTGGTAATGCACTGTATACGAATTCTGTTAGGTTTGAAACCTTCTCTTCTGAGTTCTTGAATTTTTCACCAAATGTTAAGAATGCATTCATGATTTTCTCATCAGTTGAGTTTGGATTTAGACCAATACGTTTTGCCTTCTCTGCCATGTAGAAGTTAAAGACGTTACTCATTAACGATATGACTGCTAATGCCAATGCCATATAAGTTCCGGTAACTGTTTGTTCTTCTTGTGCTAGTGCGAAATTTGGAAAAAACATCACAGCAACTAAAAGCGTTGTGGATGAAACCGCAACTAACCTAACCACACTTTGATTATTCATTGAAGCAAGTGCTTCAGATGAAACCAAAGTGAACTAAGCGTTTTTTATTGCTGCTATCAGCACTAAGATAAACCAGACTACCAAAGCAATTACTCCCAGAACAATAATTATTGTTCCGACAGTCGTTGGTCCAACTGGAATATCAACCCAGTAATACAAAACTGCTCCTACTATAATCAGCACTATTGCTATTATGAGAAGATTTTGATGTGGAATACTCATTGTATAGTCTAATTCATTCCTAATATGAAGAAAAGAATCATTTAGTTGAATTAGTATTATTCTCGACTGTAATGTTGACAACTTCAGGACCACTTATAACTCCTGATATATGTCCAGAAAACTCTTGATTATCTAATTGAGTTTCTTGTTCCTGTTGAGTGGTTGTGGTTGTAGTCGTAGTCGTAGTTGCGTTTGTAGATGTCGGTGTTTCTTGTGGATAGAAAACAAGATATCCTATCATAAGCGACGAAAGAATCAGTACTGGAATTAGAGCAAATCTAACATCAACCCTTGGAGGTGTGATGCTATTCATTGATATCTATATGCCATTAATCGCTTATAAAGGAATAATTCAATGTAGAAGAAAAATGTTACAAAGATTCCTATTGGCAATGCATAATGAGTTAATAAATTTCCCCACCCTGTAATAGATAGTGATAAATCAATCACATGTAAATCGGAATAGAAATAACCACCAACGATAAACCAGACAGTTGCACCTATAACGTTGGCAATGAATACAAGGACTAAATCTTTAACCGGTATCTTCATTTCTTTTATTTACTTCCACGTTCATGAAACATGGATATCAAATCTCTCTTTGCAGAGTCTACCAATGCTACTGCTTTATTTTCTGCTTCTTTGACTCTATCCTCAATTCGTTGATTCCAGTTAGTTAGAAACCTTAGATTTTCGTTAATCCTATCATGAAGTTTTTGCTGTTCCTTATCATGTGCATCAACCTTTGTAGAAACAACAGTCACACGGGTATTGGCATCTTTAACATCTGCTCTTACAGAATCAGTCTGTTTCTGCATTGCTGTAAAGTCATCTTTTAAATCGAGTTTTGCATCACCTATTTGTTTCACCCTTTCTGATTTTGCATTAGAGACTTCAAGTTCCACTCTTTTGATATCTACTTCATGTTCAGTTTTTATCTGGTTTTTCATTTCTAGCATTTCTTTTGCTAGACCTGTTAGAGTAACTTCCATTGTTGTTATACGTCTTGATGCATTCCAGATGACAAGTGCTACTGTGATAAGTCCTGTCCCTATTACTATTTCTGCAACTAAGTCACCTGTGAATTCTACCACAGATTCGATTAGAAAACGTTATAAAAAAACACTAATAGGTTAAGAAGTCATCTTTTTGATTGCTTCTTTCTGTATATTCTTAGTCTTTAATCCCTCATCATATGACATTAGAGCATCATACGATTCTTTGGTGAATAGATTTCTGTCTTTTATCATGACAGATGTTCCACCAAAGTTTTGCCAGTAGTCATCAGATATTGATGATAGATAAAACTTTGTTGAACCGCTTTTGTATTCTTTCATGATTTCTGCAAGTTTCTTTGGATCCCAAGGTTGAGTGTAGACCATATTCCATCTTCTGATTGTTTTGTTTATTGTGTTGCCTTCTGCATCTTTGATAGGTTCTGTATCAAGTCTTGGACGTTTGCCTAACCACACTTCTGCTTCAAACGGTCTATCATCTTTATCAAGACAAGAATATTTGACCTTCCATAACATCCATTCATCATTAGAAAATTCATCTTTCTCTCTGTATACTGATAAGAGTTCTTGCTTTGCAGTCTGTGGACTTTTCTTTGAGAATTTCAGATATGCTATTTCTTTTAGAGTCTCTGTATCTTTTTCATTTGGTATCCATTCCATTGATACATCTTCATGTGCTTTGATAATGTCTTTGATTCTTTCAGAATATTCAGGTTCGTCCTTCTCTGGAACGTAGCGATACGCCATTAAAAATAAAAGAAAGTAAAGGTGTTAAAAAACCTTTTTAGAGAATTGTGCTTCCAGTGTTGAAAACTGCTGTGTCTATGATTTTTGCAGTGAACCATCTCTTGAAGATTGTTCCTCTGATTCCGGTTCTGCTGTCCTCATATTGTGCAGTTCTTTGTGGACCTTCTACGAATACGATTCCTATTGGGTCAAACACAGTGTAGCGGTCAGTCGTTATCAGGTCATCTACTCCCCATCTGATAGACTCAAATCCACCAGTTCCAGTGATGATACCATTACCGAATGTATATCTTACATTGGCAAATGCACCAAGTCCACCGGGTTGGACAGTTGTGTTTGATTGATAGACATCATATACTGCTCTGTTTGAAAGTATTGCTTGTGGAGTTCCTCTTAGCGTGTTGTCAACTACTGTTGCAATGTTCTTGACATCAATCTTTGCATTTCTTGTGGACAGACCACCTGAAAATGCAGACCATGAACCTTGAGCAGTTGCAGATAGTGCGTTAAAGAGAGCAGCACATTTTTGATTCATTACTTTTTCCATTTGACCTCTCAATGCTCTGACATGATATCCCATTACATCTACGTCATAGTATTGCATGGTGAAATCTTCAGACCATTGCAGATGCCATCCGTATTTCTTTTGACTGAAAGTTTGACTCGTAAATCCACCCTTTCCTGACAGTGGAATGGTCCATACTCCCATATCTTCGTTGATTGCATCGAATCCTGCAAAGTCATCTATTCTCAAGTCAAGTCTATCTGATTGCATTCTTGTTACAAGTTCTAGTATGATGTGATTGCGTATTGGTGTCTCAGTCGTTTTCAGAGCAAGCAATGCTGATTTTACAGTTGCAAAGTCTGCACCTGTTAGCATACCTGATTCTGCAAGTTTTGAAAGTCCTTGTTTTCCACCTGATTTCCATGCAGAAATTACTTCCATTGCTTTTGGATACCATTCTTTTGTGAATCCACCCAGACCTTTGAAATCACCTTGTTTTCCTGATTCTACTAATGCGTGTTGTTTGCCATATGTCTCGAAATTTACAATTGGTTCATCATACGTTGGTTTGTATCCAACGGACATTCTTTCTTCTCCTCTTGTGATTAATTTTGACACTGGATTTATGTATACTACTGAATTTGGATCTTCTTTGTATGTTTCTGATAAGGATTCCATTCCTGTGTATTTCGGAGGTAACGGGACTAATCTTTGACTCATGCTATATCACTCCTATCTCGAATATGTCCTAATGAGAATCAAATCTCCTGCACTAGCAGACGTTGTTGCGGTAACTCCGTCACCTTGGATTGGAGTAACGTTGCCTTTTGCTTTGTATGCACCTACACGCAGATTGACTGCTGAAGTTCCATCCACAAAGGCATCAACTCGTCCTGCTGTTGCTGCTGACCTGATTACATCATTGTTTGGTGGTATCGTTGCTCCTGCCTTTACATAAACATAGACCGGATTCAACCAGAGTTCTACTTTTACTAGGTTGACTGCTTTACCATATGGGGTAGCAACTCGGAATGGTCCTACTCCTGATGTTGAGCAAGTTAACCATGCATCTGATGCTTCTGCCATATTGCAAACGTCTCCACCTGCAATTGCTGCGGTTGTTGCATCTTCCTGTGTTGAGACAGGTAAGACACCATCTATAAGTTCAGGATCTCCGGGAACGTGTTGTGATGCCGGCATTATTCACCGAACACCCCCGTTGCATCAAAGATGCTGAACTCGTTTGTTGGTTCGTCTTTATTTAAAGTCAATTTACCATCATTTGTTATAAGTCCTGATTCACCAACTCGTTTTCCCTTTTGTGATATTTCCATCATCTTTGGAGCAAGATGATATGTGTCGTCAATGTCTTGTAGAATTTCTTCTTCAGTCAGTTTGCCAAATCTTGACACAAATTTCTTTATTGCTTCCTCTTTGTTCTCTTCCTTGTTATCAAAAACAAACATAGGAACTTTGTCAACCTTTGCACGAACTGCTGTTTCTACATTTCTTCTCATCAGTTTCTCTATTTTCTTATTGTTGTCGCTGTTGGTTTCCTCAGTGATTTTATGTTTTGATTTTAATTCAGAATGTTCCTTGTTTAAGGATTCAAACTTCGTTTTCCAGTCTATTTCCTGTTCTTCTCCTTTTGGGAGTTTGGTTTTGCCATCAGCAGACAGAGTTTCTACCTGTCCCGTAACAGCATCCTTAACTTCACCTTCAGGTGGAGAATTAGGTTTATCGTCTACCATTGAAGATTCTTGAACTTTTCCGAAACTATGAGAACTATACTTATGAGAGAAATTTGACAGAACAGTGTATCTACAATATTCACAATTGTGATCACGCTTTTTGGATGATTCGACTAATTGTGATATGCATTCTGTTCCACCTGTGCATTGTTTTGAAACACCTGCAATATGTGGTGGGTATGCCGGAGTCTTGACAGACGATACACCAAGGGGATATGCATCTGTTATGAATCCCTTCTTGTCTCTCTGTAATACGAAAACAGATGATGATACAAATTGTGGAAACTTGCCTTCCTTCCATGCACGTTTTGCTCCCTCATCTGCAATCCTCATTATCCCGATTAGTCTCTTTGAACCATTTGCTAGAGTTTTGAGTTGTGTTTTAACATAAGTTCCAAATGCCCAATCTGCACTCTTCTTCAGATAGTAATCAATCTGTGCTGACTCTGCAAGGTCATCAGCAGGTGGGTCCTCATATGCTAATGGATGATTCCCTGATGGATGAGCATTGTGGACTCTACCAACCCATGCATCTGTTTCATGCCATTGCTCTAATAATGATGATGGAAAACCAATACCATTTTCGTTAAAGTAATCTCCGTCTGCTATCAGACATGGAACATAGATATCGTTTCCTTGTGTGTATGAACCGTCTAAAATCTGGGGTTCTACTAATTGTTGCACATAAGCAAGTCAAACTCTAAGGAAAAGATAACCAACTAAGTATTCTGCTGCACTATTGGTCCTCTTGCTTGTTTGTTCATAGGAGAGTCTGCAATCAGTTGTTTTGAATTGTTTCTGAGATTGCTGAATTTGTTTTCTTCTCCGTCAAGGAATTCAATAATATTTACCAATAACATTCTAAAATGATGAATCTCTTTATCCTGTAATGTTATCTTTGCTTGCAGTTCATCAATTAGTTTTTCCTGCTCTGTTTTCTCTACCTTTGGTGGTTCTTCTGTTGCCATTTAATTAACCCAACTCTGGAAATTCTGCTGCAACCTGTGCAACTGTGATAATGTCATTTTCCAATAGAAGATGCATGCATCCTATAGTATAATACTTTATTGATGATTTTGAAGGAGTTGTAACATCATGAACCTGTTCATCTCTCTTTGCTGCAAGGAATGTCAACATTTGATTTTTTGTGAATGCTATTTCAATTCACCCCCTTATGGTGCAAATTCGGCAGTATAACCATCTAATTGAAACTCTGATGCTGCCTGTGTCTGATCCATGTCTATGCTTACAAGAATTGCTGTATCATTAGCAAATGTCCAAGAGATACCCTGTGCTCGTATGTTAGCATTAACTAGAGTTTCATCATCAGTAATAGAACCCTGTCCAGTAGTAGGAGCAGAAGTATCTTGCATTGCAAGGAATCCCACCATCCTTCCTGTAGTTGATGATTGATTACTTCTATAGAATCTTAGTTCCATATACCAAGGTTTTACTGTTGCTGACTGTGCATGACTTCCACCAAAGTTATCCTGATATACTGTTGTTCCACCAACTTTGATTCTGAGTGCATAGTTTGTAGCGGTTGCAGAGTTTTGAGTAAGATAACCATGTGCTTTTACAATGACGTGTGAATCTACATCCATAATACCACCCTTTACTGTGAAATTTATTATTGTAGTTTCAGCACCGGTATTTATGACGTTGACATGATCTGCTCTTGTAGATATGTAACTTCCTACATATCTCATGTTGTTTGTATCCAAACCTAGTCTCAGGGTTCCATCTGCTTCAAGTTTCATGACCCTCTGCAAAGTTCCTGCTCTAATCACATCCCAGTCGAATTGTCCATCTTCACTACCATTGGTAGAATCAATCAATTCCATTACATTGTATCCATAGTATGTTTCATTGCTGCCAGTATCAAGTGCTTTGAACCCATGACCCCATTCTATGAAGTTGGTGCTGCTTGCTCTGAATAAATCAATATATCCATCATTCCAAAATGTCTGTGTTGCTCTCAATGTTCCTGAATCCATGTTTGAGATAACTGTCTTTCCTTTCTCTGAACCGTTAGTGTTGACAACAATTTCAGACATGAGAGAACCGTATTGTTGTTTAGCACTTCCTGAATCTTGTAGAAAGAACTCCATACCTGCTTGATTGCCTACTGTATTATTAGTTCTGTATACTCCTAAAAGGACATTAGAACCACTTCTTATTACTGATAGTGGACCTCTAAGAAGTTCTAGTGTCCCATCATCATAGAGTATCATA